>CAXXUO010000003.1:0-434957 GCA_963666485.2 Syntrophorhabdaceae bacterium
TGGACGATGTCGCCGTCGCGATCGACGGTCGTCAGCCCCGGGTGGCCGAGGCCGGCGCGCCCCAGGCAACGCCACGGAAATCGTCCGGTTTTTTCGCCGGATCGGCGGCCAGGGCCAGGGACAGGGCACAGGTGGCCAGGAGCGGGGCACACAGGACGGCAAAAAATCGGCTCGGCATGGACGGGTTGGCCTCCAGAAGGAATGGGTCATGATACGCCGGATGGGCCGGTCAGTACAGAGGGTTGGAAGCGGCTGCCTCGGGGCGGTGAAAGTAGAATTCGACCCGACGGTTGCCGGCCGCGGCGTCGGGAGTGAGTTCCGGCAACAACGGTCTGGAGTCGCCGTAGCCACGGCCCGGATACGCGAGGGGGCGATGGCGCCCTCGCCGATGATCCAGCGGGCCGCGGCCGCGGCCCGGGCGCCGGACAGCTCCCAGTTGGAGGCGAATTGCCCGCCTGCGGCCTCGTCCGCGGCGGCATGGCCCCGGATGACCAGATAGACGTTGTAGGTGCGCAGCACGTCCACGACGTCGGCCAGCAGCCGCCTGGCCGCAGGGGTCAACTCGGCCGAACCGGGTCGGAAGAGCAGGGCGTTTTGGATGCGCAGCAGCACGCCCACGTCGTCGGCGCTCAGACCGCTGGTGCTTTTGAGGTAGGGGTCCTCGGTGATGATCTTTTTGAAACGCAGCGCGATGGCGTAGCGCATGGCCTCGTCCACGGAGGGGGTCGCGGCGGCGTCCTTGCCGGGGGCGACCTGTCCGGCCTGGCTGGCCGGCGGGGCGTCCTTGAAATACTGTTCGAGCTGCTTGCGGGTGCTCGGCGGCACCATGTTGAGAATCCACATGAGCAGGAAAAAGGCCATCATGGCCGTGACGAAATCGGCGTAGGCCACCTTCCAGCTCGATCCGTGGCTGCCGGAAAATCCCGGCAACTGCGGCAGCTTGCCGGCAGGTCGTGATTTTTTTTCGGTCAACATGGCCAAGCCGACCTAGCCGCGCAGCAGGGATTCGAGGTCCTCGAAGGTGGGGCGCATGGCCTCGGGCACGGCCCGGCGGCCGTATTCCACCGCGATCAGGGGCGTGGCCCCGCGCGCCGCGCCGGCGATGACCGCCCGGATGACCGCGAAAAAGGCCTGGCGCTCCAGGGCCTGGTTCTCGAGGTTGGTGGCCAGGGGACCGACAAAGCCGTAGCACAGCAGCACGCCGAGGAAGGTGCCGACCAGGGCCGCGCCGATGCTGTGCCCCAGCACCTCGGGCGGCTGGCTGATCTTGCCCATGGTCAGGACCACCCCGAGCACGGCGGCCACGATGCCCAGTCCGGGCAGGGATTCCGCCACCTTGCCCAGGTTGTGCCCGGGGCTGGCCGCCTGCTGGTGCATGGCCTGCATGTCGAGATCCATGAGCAGTTCGATTTCCTGGGCGTCGCCGGTGACGAGATAGACCCGGAAGGTGTCGCAGATGAAGGCCAGGGCCGCCTTGTCCCGGGTCAGGCGCCGGGCCGGGGAGAAAATGGCGCTCGACTCGGGCCGCTCGATGTCGGGCTCCACGCTCATGAGGCCCTCGCGCCGGGGCCTTGCCGAGCAGGCGAGCCAGGACGACCAACGCCTCCAGGTAGTCTTCCCGGCCCAGGCGCGCGGGAACCACGGCCCTTGGCAGGCCGGACACCAGCAGCCCCAGGGAATGGCGGGTCGAGGCGATGAGCATGGACCCCAGGGCCGCGCCGCCGATGATGATCCATTCGGCCGGCTGGAGCAGCACGCCGAAAACGCCGCCTTCCATCACATAGCCGAGGGCCACCGAGGCGAGGACGACCAGCATGCCGGCCAGAGGGATCATGGTGCGTTCCTTTGTCCGCCTGTCGACGCCGGAGCGCATTCCGGCTCTTCGAGCAGATGGTCGAGGTCCAGGCCCGGGCCCGGGGTTTTCCGGTCATGCCGGTCGTCGCGGACCAGGGCGTCGATCCAGGCGACCAGTTCGGGGACGCCGAAACGGCTGACATCGAGCAGCTCCAGGGCTTTTTCGAAGGACGAGCCCCGGCCCTGGTGCGTGAGCTGCAGCCCCAAGGCCAGTTCGGCCGGCAACGTCACGGCCCGGACCACCCGGGCATGAAGGAACAGGGAAAGGACGCCGTTGGAGGCCTGGGGCCGGTAGTCGCGCAGCTTGAGGTGGATGTACAGGGCCTGGGCCTCGGCCAGACAGCGGTCGCCGCCGCCCTTGGCCGCGATGTGCAGCCCCAGGCCGATGGGCGTGATGTCGGCCAGGACCAGCCGGTCACCCGTTGCGCGGCTGGCTCGGGGGGGGACCGAGCACGGACAGGGGCAGCCGGGGGGGCGGACAGGGGGGGGCCGGCCACAAGGCGAAGTCCTCCACCACGTCGTGTGGTGGACGGATCCGTTTTTCGGCGCGGCGTTCCAAGACGTCCATGTCCCCTCCCGGACGGGCCACTGTGCCGTTGGCGTCCGGTCTTGTCAAAGGCTCCGGTCTGGCGCTTTGTCTCCCTTTGCGGTAGGAGAAAGCCGGGGAGGCGCCTATGAGTGAATACGTCGAACACGCAGCGGGCGGGGCCTCGGTGGGGCAGGTGGAAAAGCGGTATTTCAACGCGGCCGACGCCGATAGGCCGCTGCTCGTGGAGTCGGGCCGCAGCCTGTGGCCGGTGACCCTGGCCTACGAAACCTATGGCCGCCTCGACGCCGAAGCGGGCAACGCCGTGCTCGTGCTGCACGCCCTGACCGGCGATTCCCACGCCGCCGGCTACTACGACCAAAACGATCCCAAACCCGGCTGGTGGGACATCATGATCGGGCCGGGCAAGCCCATCGACACCGACCGGTATTACGTCATCAGCTCCAACGTCATCGGCGGCTGCATGGGCTCGACCGGTCCCGCCTCCAGCGATCCGGCCACGGGACGGCCCTATGGCCTCAGTTTCCCGGTCATCACCATCGGCGACATGGTCCAGGCCCAGAAACGGCTGGTGGAGCACCTGGGCGTGAAAAAGCTCCTGTGCGCCATCGGCGGCTCCATGGGCGGCATGCAGGTGCTCGAATGGTCGGTGCGCTATCCGGACATGGTGCGCGCGGCCGTGCCGTTGGCCACCACCACCAAGCATTCGGCCCTGGCCATCGCGTTCAACGAGGTGGCCCGCCAGGCCATCATGGCCGATCCCAAATGGAACGGGGGCGACTACGCCGAGGCCGACAAGCCCGGTCACGGCCTGGCCGTGGCCCGCATGATCGGGCACATCACCTACCTGTCCGACGAGGCCATGCGCCAGAAGTTCGACCGTCGGCTCCAGGACCGCCGCGAGATCTCGTTCGGCTTCGACGAGGCCGATTTCCAGGTGGAGTCCTATCTGCGTTACCAGGGCCAGAAGTTCGTGGACCGCTTCGACGCCAACTCCTTTCTCTACGTGACCAAGGCGGCCGACTATTTCAACCTGGAGACGGCCTACGGCGCGGGTTCGGCCGTGGCCGCCTTCGCCAGGGCCCGCTGTCGCTACCTGGTGGCTTCGTTCACCTCGGACTGGCTGTATCCGACCTACCAGTCCCGGGCCATGGTCCAGGCCATGAAGAAAAACGGCCTGGACGTGAGCTTCGTGGAGATCGACGCCAAGTGGGGGCACGATGCCTTCCTGCTCCCCAACGCCAACCTGTCGGGCCTGATCGCCCGCTTTCTCGACCGGGCGGCCACCGACGCCCGCAAGGAGGCCGCCCATGCGCTATGACCTGTCCCTCATCGCTTCCTGGATCGAGCCCGGGGCCACGGTGCTCGACCTGGGCTGCGGCTCGGGCGATCTGTTGTGCCGCCTGACCCGGGACAAGCAGGTGCGGGGCACGGGCATCGAGCGCGAGGAGGACAAGGTGACGCGCGGGATCGAGAAGGGCCTGTCGATCCTGCACGGCGATATCAACGAGGAGGTCCGGGACTATCCCGACGGCCATTTCGACTATGTGATCCTGTCCCAGACCTTGCAGCAGGTCTACGATCCGGCCAGCCTCATCCGGGAGATGCTGCGCGTTGGCCGGCGGGGCATCGTGAGCTTTCCCAACTTCGCCTTCTACCGCATCCGGGGCCAGCTGCTGCTGCGGGGCCGGGCCCCGGTGTCCCGGGAACTGCCCTACGAGTGGTACGACACACCCAACATCCGGGTCATCACCATCCGCGACTTCCGCCGTTTCTGCCGCAAGGAAGGCTTTGCCATCGAGCACGAGACGGCCGTGCGTACCCCGCATCATCACGAAAAAGGCACGGTGGTGCGCTTTTTCCCCAACCTGCTCGCCACCTACGGCATGTTCCTGCTGCGCCGCCGGGACGGCGGCAAGGAGAAGTAGGGCGGGGGGACAGGCCGGGGACATTGCCCCCGGACCCCTCGCAACGGGGGGCCGGGTCTTTCGCGTTGCCTGCAGGCCGATCGAAGGTGCGGATTTTTGTGAAAATGGGGTGGTCCAGGAGGGGGGCCACCCCCCTCCTGGACGTCGGAGGCGTTCTCCACCCTTATCGGCGGGTTACCATTTCTTGGCGCGCTGGGTGGCCAGGGCCTGCTCCTGCTCGCCGTAGCTGTCGAAACCGGCCTGGCGCAGGGCGTCGAAAACCGTGCCGGGCCAGTCCCAGGAGGCGTACAGCACGAGCTTGTGCAGCAGTCGGCGGAAGGTCTCCATCTCCTGGCGATAGAAGTTGGCCTTGGGGGTCTCCAGATTTTCCCGGAGCTGCTCGGCGAGCCGGGACAGTTCCCCGTCGTACCAGTCCTTGATGTCGGCGGCGGTGTCGTACTTCTTGGCGATGTGCTCGTACTTGTTGGCCATGAGCACGCCCTTGAGCCGCTCCAGGTGCTGGGAGCCGAGCCAGGCGCCGAGACCGGAGACCGGGATGTGCTCGGACTCCACATGGGCCATGTCGAACTTGGTCCGGTAGTAGGTGTCGGGCACCACCGAGGCGCACACAATGCCGGCAATGGCGACCAGGCCGCGCAGGATCAGGCTGTTGGACACGCCCTGACCGCAAAAACCCACCTTCTTGCCGTATTTCTGGCCGGCAAAGATGGTGACGAGCAGGGCCCAGACCACGGCCGGATCCTCCTCGTCGTAGATGTGGCGCAGGGCGGGATTGTCGCGGTCCGTGCCGAGCACCATCTGGGTCATGTCGTTGGAGCCGATGGAGAAGCCGTCGAACTCCTGGATGAACTGCTTGGCCAGGATGGCGTTGCTCGGGATCTCCGACATGATGAACATCTTGAGGCCTTCGTCGCCGGACTGGAGCTTGTGCACGCGCTCCAGGTAGCGCTTCATGGCCGTGGCCTCTTCCACCGTGCGCACGAACGGCAGCATGATGTGGAGGTTTTTTCCGCCGAAGATGCCCCGGGCCAGCTTGAACGACTCGATCTCCCAGTCGTGGATGTTGCGGGACACGCCCCGGAAGCCGAGCATGGGGTTGTCCTCGAGGGCCTCGAACAGGTTGCCGCCCAGCAGGTTGCGGTACTCGTTGGACTTGAAATCCGTGGTCCGGTAGAGGATGGGCTTGCCGTGGAAGGCCATGGCGAAAAGCCCCAGGCCCTGGGACAGGGTCTGGACGTAGAGTTCCTTGCCGCTGCGGAAGCCGCGCGAGAAGAGTTGCCTGCGGATCTTGCCGGTCAGGGCGCTCAAGTCCTCGATCTGGTTCTTGATGCCGACCTGGCGGGCCACTTCCTGGCGCATGGACGTGATCTTGGCCAGGGTTTCCTTGATGACCGGCTCCTCGGCCACGGTCGCCACCCGTTCCTCGATGCGGGCCTTGATCTCGTAGTGGCGCTTGACGGCGTCGGGATCGACGGGCCGGGTTTGCAGCTCGTCCCAGAAGCCGAGCACGATGGCTACGTGGGTTTCCAGGTCGGGCGAGGTCTTGAGCATGTCCAGGCGTCGGGTGGCCAGTTCCAGGTGGTGGTCGAGCTTCTTGTCGAGGTCGCGGATGCGGCGGTGCACGGCCATGACCTCGTCGGTGCCCCGGGCGCCGGCATGGTCGGCCAGGGTGTCGAGCTCGGCGGTCAGGCCGGTGATCAGCCCGACGTAGTTGCGCAGCTTGATCTGGACGTTGATGAAGCCGGCGGCCAGCTGCTCGCGCACGATCTTGTCGAGCTTGGCGTCGAGTTCCTTGACCTTGCTCTCGACGAGCTTGGGCAAGGTGCCGTTGTCGTAGGCCTCCAGGGCCTGGGGATGGACGCCGATGTTGCCGAGCATGAACTCGGCCCGCAAAAGGCCCACCTCGAAATCCGACACCGTGCGCAGCCGCGACAGGAACAACGCCTGGCCCACGTCGGCCAGGATCAGGCCGACCTTGGTCTTGGTGGCGGGAAGCTTGGCGAGATCCATCTCGCCGCCCATCTCGACCAGGGGCAGGATTCCCCGGTAGACCCGGCCCCGGGAGCCGTCCACGGTGATCATCTGGCCGTCCAGGGAGCGCAGGGTCTCGGCGCGCTGGATGCCGATGACGGCCGGGATGCCCAGTTCCCGGGAGGTGATGGCGGCATGGCTGGTGTCGCCGCCGGCGTCGGCCAAAATGGCCGAGGCGATGCGCATGCCGGGCACCATGTCCGGATCGGTGCGCTCGGCGGCCAGGATGTCGCCCTTCTGGATCTTGTTGAGTTCCAGGGCCGAGCGCAGAAAGCGCACCATGCCCTGGCCGGCGCCCCGGGAGGCGCCGTTGCCCTCCAGGATGACCTCGGCTCCGTTCAGGGCCCGCTTGTCCACCTCCATGCGGCGCATGAAGATGGTGTCGGGATGGCGCTCGAATTCCTCGTTCCAGCGGGTTTCCGGCCGGGCCTGGACGAACCACAGCCGGTCGGACTGGTCGATGCAGAATTCGGTGTCCATGATCATGCCGCCGTAGGCCACGCTGATGGCGCGCACGCCCCGGGCGACTTCCTCGGCCTGGGCCATGGACAAGGCCCAGCGGTAGGCCTGCTCGTCGGGCACCTTGACGAGCTTGGTGCCGCCTTCCTTGTCGTCGTAGACGATCTTCTTGTCCTTGTAGCCCATGTTGCGGATGACGACCTCGATGCCGTCGTCGCGCTGGAAGACATAGAGCTTGTCCGGGGTGACCATGCCGCCGACCACGGCCTCGCCCAGGCCATAGCTGGCGTCGATGGACACGAGGTCGTTGCGGATGGTGCCCCGGCAGCCGGTGGCGGTGTCGGCGGCAAACGCGGTGCCGGAGATCACCGGGTTGATCATGCGCATGATGCACACGGACAGCGACGTGTTCTCGATGGCCCATTCCTTCTTGGCCGTCTCGGCAATGGCGTTGTCGCCGGTACGTTCGGCGGCGGCCACGGCGTCGAGGATGGCCTCGCGGCGATAGGTCATGGAACGCAGGTTGTAGGCCGAGGCGCAGTCCCACTGGTAGGCACGCACGGCCTGGCTGGCACCCACGATGTTGAGATAGGTGTCCTGGAGGCCGGCAAAGGCCTTTTTGCGGCTGTCCTCGCCGGCGGCCGAGGAGCGCACGGCCACGGGCACGTCTTCCAGGCCCGCTTCGCGGCAGATGTCGTTGTAGGCGTTGGACACGGCCTCGCGGACCCCGGCCGGCATGTCCACGGACAGGATGCCGACCTGGACCAGGACCGAACGTTTGCGCAACTGGTCGATGCCTTCGGGGGAGGTGGCGAAGCCCTCGACCACGTTGTTGATGAAGGTGCGCAGCTTGATGGTGGTGCCGGCGGTGTCGGCGATCCGGGTCCGGGCCTCGTCGGCCAGCTTGCGCACGAGGTTTTTTAAAAATTCCGGGTCGCAGTTGACTTCCTCGTCGGTCCAGTTGACCCGGCGGTAGCCGTCGTTGACGACTTCCCGGATCAGGGAGGCATTGACCTTGGTCTCATCGAGGACCCGGTGGAAGGCCGCGGAGGATACGGCCCTGAACTGGGGAGCCCGGATGCCCTGGATCTGGCTGATCAGCGCCGTATTGTAATTCTTGCCGCCCACGAGGATTTCCGCTTCCTCGCCGATGGCGACGATGTCGGCTCCGGTCAGAATGAGTTTGGCGGTCATATTGTCTGCGGCCGCCGTGGCCTTGGCCGACGAAGCGTCGTCCTGGCGTGGCTTGTCGCTGGACTGGCTCTTGGTCATTCTCCCCTCCTTGGCTCTTCCGGTCTCGATGGCCGGGCCGACGTGTCGGCCAGCCGTAACACGTTCGTGATAAATTTTACACGGCCTGTCCGCAATGGGGACAATATTTATAATGATCCTCGGAGAGTGGCTGCCTGCACACCGGGCAGTCCCGGGTGACGGGACCCAGCTCGACCAGCAGCTCGCCTTCCTTGACCGGGGTCATCTTGCGGTCGTTGGCGTAGTCGGCGCTCTTGAGCACCCGCTTGACCACGGCATCCATGGGCGCGGCCACGGATTTTTCCTGCTTCATGACCGAGATGTTGAACAGCTCCTCGCCCGTTTTGACGAAGTCGTTGGGGCTGACCTGCATGATCCACATGTCGCCCGAGACCGGGGCGCCCACATGGTAGGGGTTGTTCGGATCGGCCATTTCCACCTTGGGCGCGGTGCCGCCCTGGGGCGCGGCCACCTGGATCTGGTGGCTGAGGATTTCCGAGTCCAGGGCGTAGCGCACGGTGGAGGCGCCCGAGGTATCGGGGCGGGCGATGTCCAGGATCGACAGGTGGTGGGGCTTGCCCAGGCTGTCGGTGAACATGAGTTCCTCGCCCGGCTCCAGGCCCTCGAACCAGACATCCAGGGGCAACCGGTTGGGATCGCCGAACTTTTTTCGGAATTCGATGGTCTTGAGCGCATCGCCCGGGTGGTTCAGGTACAGCACGAACTCCTCGTTGGTGGGCTCGCGGCCGATCTGCTTGGTCAGGGAGGCCATTTCGGCCTCGAAGTCCACCTCGCCCAGGGCGTCCAGGGGCGAGTCCTCGGTGCGGCAGGCAATGGCCTGCTTCCATTCGGCGCCAAAGGCGCTCTCGTAGACCCAGTCCGGCGGGAATCCCAGGGGCAGCCGGCCGAACTTGCCCAAAAGCAGGTTGCGGAAGGCGTCGTTGCAATTGGCGTAGAGCAGGAGCCGGTCGTGCTTGGCCGCCTGGGTCAGGCACTCGTCGGGGTGGTCGGCCACGGCCTCGAGCACCTCGAGCATGTCCCTGACCGCCCGTTCGCCGCCGGCCTTGTAGGCGGCGGTCACGGCCAGAAACGAGGTGTTCCAGGTGATCTGGGAACCCGGGGTCACGTCGTGGTAGCGCACGATCTTGCGGGTGCCGGCCAGGAATTTGAGCATGTAGGGCAGCAGGTGGATGTAGCCCTGCTTCATGGCCCCTTCCTGGGACGAGGAGGTGGCTCCGCCGGGCATGGCGTGCTCCACGACGTCGTAGTCGATGCCCTGGAAGTACGGCGCGGTGTAGCGGTCGTAATAGGGCATGATCTGCTTGAGCACGAAGTTGGTGGAGCGGATCATCTCCTTGTCGGCCCTGGTCAGGGACACCGGCACGCCGAGGTCTTCCTCGATGTAGGCGGCCGTACTGAGCACCTCGCCCTGGCCGTACCAGCGCACGCAGGCCCCCAGGGCCACGTCCACGATGTGGCAGCCGGCCTGGGCCGCCGCCCCCACCGCCGGCACGAACAGGCCGTCGGTATAGTGGCGGTGGTAGTCGAGCACCAGGTCGGGATAGGCCGCGCGGATGGCGGTCACGAGCGCCTTGACGAACCGGGGCGGGCACATGCCGGCCATGTCCTTGAGGGCCAGGATGATGCTCTTCTCGGCTTCCTTGCGGGTCATGCCGCCGGCCTTGGCGGTCTGGTCGAGGATGGCCTCCAGCACGCCCAGGTAATGGGGCACGTCGAAGCCCTTGGCGTAGGACAGGGAGATGGCCGGCTCGAAGATGATGCCGGGGGTGTTCAGGGCCACTTCGGCGAAGGGATACATGTTGTCGATGTGGTTTAAAAAGTCGAAGCAGCGGATGACGTCGTAGTGCTCGCAGATCATCTCGCCGGTCAAGCGCATGAGATTGCGCGGCTGGGGCTTGTAGCCGAGCACGTTGGTGGAGCGGATGAGCAGCTGCTTGAGGGTCTTGGGCGCGAACCGGTTCCAGGCCGCCGCCTCGGAGAACGGGTAGGTCATGTTGGCCATCATGGCCACGTGGAAGTGGGCGCCGCCGCCGTTTTCCAGGGAAAAAAAGCCGCAGCTGTCCAGATAGGGGCCGATGAGGGCGTCCTCGGCCAGGCGGAAGCGGTTGCCGCTGTTGGACTGGGTGATGTCGCGGGTGGTGGTGTCCACGAAGTGGACCTTGCCCGAGTCGCGCACCATGTCGAGGATGGCCTGGCGGTCGCCGCGCGGATAGGGGCTGACGTGGTCGCGCAGGTTGACGTCGGGCATGTGGGGCTTGAACCGGCCCAGGCGGTAGTCCTCGCGGCCCCGGTACTTGCCGAGCTGGACGTGGGGGTTGTAGCCCCGGGCCGAGATGTCGGCCACGAGCCAGGACAGGCGCAGCGCCTCGGGCTCCTCGTCGAGATAGTTGAGCAGGTACGGATTCTGGCCGATGAACCGGGTGTTGAACTCGCCCTTGATGAAGTCGGGGTGGCGCAGGATCTGGCGGTGGAAGGGGATGGTCGTCTTGAGGCCGCCGATGATGTATTCGCGCAGGGCCCGCTCCATGACCGCCACCACCTTGGACCAGGTGCGGCCGTAGGAAATCAGCAGCGCCCCGGCCGAGTCGTACTGGGTGGGATATTCGTAGCCGGCCGTGAGGCAGGAATCGAGCCGGATGCCCTGGCCGCCCGGGGACAGGTAGCGGGTGATGAGGCCGGCGTTGGGCGCGAAGTTCTGCTTGGGGTCCTCGCAGTTGATGCGCAGCTGCATGGCGGAAAGAAAGGGCCGCGTGTCGCCGCAGTTGAACCGCAGCTTGCCGCCGAAGGCGATGTTGATCTGCTCCTCGACCAGGTCCACGCCGTAGCGGCATTCGGTGATGCCGTGCTCGACCTGCAGCCGGGTGTTGACCTCGATCAGGTAGGGCTGGCCCTTGTCGTCGACCAGGAATTCCACCGTGGCCAGGGAATAGTAGCCGGTTTCCCGGACCAGGCGCTCGGCGTAGTCCTTGAGGGTTTGGCGCAGCTCCTCGGTCATGCCGGTCCAGGGCGAGGGCGTGATCTCGACGAGTTTCTGGTGGTTGCGCTGGACGGAGCAGTCGCGTTCGTCGAAGGCGAACACGTTGCCGTGCTTGTCGGCCGCCACCTGGATCTCGATGTGGCGCACCGAGGTCAGGAGCTTTTCGACGAAAAGCCTGGGGTTGCCGAACGAGGCCTGGGCCATGGCCGAGGCCTTGGAAAAGGCGGATTCGAGCTGGGCCTCGGAATAGATTTCGTAGATGCCCCGGCCGCCGCCGCCGCCTTCGGCCTTGAGCATGATGGGAAAGCCGATCCTGGCCGCGATCTGCCGGGCCTCGGGAATGGACACCGAGCCCTCGGAACCGGGCACCACCGGCACGCCCAGGCCCTGGGCCAGGCGGCGCACCTCGACCTTGTTGCCCAGGCTCTGCATGGCCTCGGCCGAGGAGCCGATGAAGATGATGCCGGCCTCGGCGCATTTGCGCGGAAATTCGGAATCTTCCGAGGCAAAGCCCCAGCCGGGGTGGATGGCCACCACGCCATGGGCCTTGGCTTTCTTGATGATGGTGTCGATATCGAGATAGGCCCGGGGGTCGGGGCCCAGGGTGATGAGCTCGTTGGCTCCGGCCGTGGCCGGAGAGGTCATGTCCACATCGGTGACGGTGAGCACGGGGATGGCGCGCAGGCGTTCGCGGATGGAGCGCAGGACACGCCGGGCCGATATGCCGCGGTTGGCGACGAGAATCTTCTTTCCTTCGACCTCGGAAAGCACCTCGAGAAACGTCTTGGCAATCATGCTGTCCTCTAAACCCAGGGGGCGACCGATCTCTGTTCGTGTGACATCCCGGCGGGGGCCGGCATCAAAGGAGGGATATGCTCCCGCAATGCAGCGTCAATTCCGGTCCAGGGCCGCGGCCAACACGACGCAGCCGAAGCCCCCCGTCCTCGGCTAGCCCCACGATCCGCGCCTGGAATGCATCGCAACCGCTTTCTCGGACAACCACTTCCCGGCCAAGCCAGGCCACCCGGGGCGCGACCAGCCGGGAGCATTCTCCGCAGCCCGATGCCGTAACGCACTGCCGATAGCAGGTTTGCACGGACTGCACAAGGCCGGCCCACAGCGTAACAAGGCCCGGAAGCTCGCCAAACATGGCCAGGGCCCCGGCCTCGGCCGCGTGGTCCCGGCGCAGTCGGGCCGCATCCGGAGCGCTGGCGCAGTTGAGGCCGATGCCGGCCAGGGCCCGGCCGTCCCGGTCCTCGACGAGGATGCCGCCAACCTTGCGGTCGTCGAGCAACACGTCGTTGGGCCATTTGACCAGGGCCGGAAAGCCCCGGGCCGTCAGCGCCTCGGCCAGGCCGTAGCCGGCCAGCACCGGCGCCATGGCCCCGAGATTCCCGGGATCGGCCGGCCAGGCAAGGGCGGCGTACAGATTGCCGGGGGGCGATTCCCAGCCGCGCCGCAACTGTCCCCGGCCCTGGCGCTGGGTCACGGCCAGGACCGAGGCGAAGGGGGGCAGGCATCCGGCCGCGCTCAGGGCCCAGCCCACGTCCAGGCTCGAATCGCAGGCCCCGACCACGACTACCGGCGTGCTGACCTGGCCGGCGTCGCCGCAGGCCGCAAACCAGGTCCCGGCGGCCGGGTCGGCCGCGTCGGCAACGACCACTTCCCGCCACGGGGCCAGCCGGGCCACATCGGCGGCCCAAAGCGGATGGGCGGCGGCCAGATCGGCCACGGACAGAGGCGCGGCCAAGCCGGATGGCCCGTCGCCGCGCAACCAGATGCCCCCGTTGGCCCACGGGGCGAGGACGGGACGCGTTTCCCCTGGATTTTTCAAGGCGTTTGGGCCAATGTCCGCCCCGGAGCCATACATGAAACGTTATCTCGTTGGCGGCGCGGTCCGCGATCTGCTGTTGGGCCGCCCGGTTGTGGATCAGGATTATCTCATCGTCGATGCGACGCCGGAAGCGTTCGTGCGAAGATACCGGAGAGCCCGGCAGGTCGGCAAGACCTTTCCGGTTTTCATGCTGGGCCAGGCCCAGTACGCCTGGCCGCGCGGGGACTGCGTGGCCGAGGACCTGCTGGCCCGGGATCTGACGATCAATGCCATGGCCATGGGCGACTCGCGCCAGATCGCGGGCCGGCTGCATTTCCATCCCCTGGCCCTGCCCGATCTCAAGGCCCGCATCCTGCGCCCCTGCGGCGAGACGAGCCTGTTCGACGATCCGTTGCGGGTCTACCGGGCGGCCCGGTTCGCGGCCGTGCTGCCGGATTTCACGCCCCATCCCGAACTCCTGGCCCAGATGCGGGCCGTGGCCGTGGCCGGGGTCCTGTCCGACATCTTCGCCGAGCGCGTGGCCCAGGAGGTCAGAAAGGCCCTGGACGCGGCCAAGCCGTCGCGGTTTTTCCGGCTTTTGGCCGACACCGGCTGCCTGCTGCCCTGGCTGCCCGAGATCGAGGCCGCCCTGCACGTGCCGGCCGGACCCGAGCGCTACCACAAGGGCAGCGTGTTCGACCACCTGCTCGACATGGTCGATGCCCTGGCCGGAGAGCCCCTGGCCGGCTGGATGGGGGTGTGTCACGATCTCGGCAAGGTCCGTACCCCCGAGTGCCAGTGGCCGCGCCACATCGACCACGACAACGTGGGCGCCGTGGTGGCCGAGGAACTCGGCCGGCGCCTCAAGCTCCCCAACCGGGTGCGCGAGGCCGGGGTGGCGGCGGCCCAGTGGCACATGAAGGCCGCCCGTTACGGCGAGCTGCGGGCCGGAACCCGGGTGGACATGCTGACCTGGCTGCACAAGCACGAGCTCGTGGAGGCCCTTTTCGCGGTCGTGCACGCCGACAGCGGCCAGGACGTGTCCCCCATGGTCAAGCGGGACCTCAAGCTCATGCTGTCCGTGCACCTGCCCGGCCGCCAGCGCATGCGCGGCCCGGAGTCCGGGGCCAAGCTGCGCAATCTGCGCTGCCAGAAGCTGGCCGAGGCCGAAAAGAAAACCTCCCCCCGGGATGCCGGGCCCCCACCCGCCGAGCCGGACCCCGACCCTAGCGCCTGAGCCGCTTGACCAGGCACAGAGACAGGTAGTGGGGCGCCTCGGGCGCCTTGGCCAGGTCGCGTTCCACGGCCTCGCCGTCGTGGCCGAGCCGGGTTACGAAGGTGGTGCCCCCGGCCAGTCCCATGTCCGTGAGCATCCGGCGCAGACGCGGAAACTGGCGGTAGGCCTTGAGGATCACGGCATTGTCCGCCGTGGCCAGGGCCTGGCGCAGCCGGTCCGGGGCATCCACGCCCGAGGCCACGAGCAGGTTCTCGCCCGAGGCCGCCAGCACCGTGCCCGTTGCCGCGGCCGCGGCCTGAAACGAGGTCACACCCGGCACCACCATGGTTTCAAGGCCCGGCAGCAGTTCCGTCACCAGCGGCAGCACGTAGCCGAAGGTGCTGTAGAGCAGGGGATCGCCCAGGGTGATGAAGGCCGCGTCGCGCCCGGACACGAGCACGCCGGCCATGGCCGCGGCGTTGGCCCGCCAGGCCGCTTCCAGGGCCACCGTGTCCCGGGTCATGGGAAAGGCGAGCCGGATCACGGGCACCTCCGGGGCCAGGTGCGGGGCCACGATGGATTGGGCGATGGAATGGTCGTTCCCGCTTGAGGAAGCGGCGAAAACCGCCGCCACCTGGCCGAGGATCCGGGCCGCCTTGAGGGTGAGCAGTTCGGGATCGCCCGGGCCGACGCCGATGCCGTAGAGCCGTCCCAGGGCGCTCATCGGGCCGCCTCCGGAGAGGCCGTGCCGGCGAGCAGGCCGGCCAATTCTTCCACGGCCTCCACACTGCGCGGCCCGGGTCGGGAATAGCGCGCCTCGTCCACCACATAGGCCCGGCCACCGGCCACGCAGGGGAGCTTTGCGTATTCCGGCCGGTCGGCCATGGGCCGGGCCTCGGGATTCATGGGCCCGCGCTGGGTGAGACACACGGCCGGGGCCAGGCGCAGCAGTTCCTCGTCGGCCAGGCGCGTCAGCCGCTTGTCCTGGGTCACGGCGTTGATCCCGCCGGCGGCCTCGATCACGGCATCGACCATGGAGCCCTTGCCGGCGGCGAGCAGGTTGCCCGAGCGGGCCTCGAAAAACACCCGGGGCCGTTCGCCATCCCGCTGGGCCGCCGCCACCCGGTCGAGACGGGCCTTGAGCCCCTGCGTCACCGTGGCGGCCGCCGCCTCCTGGCCGGTCAGGATCCCGATGCGGGCGATGGCCGAAAAAAGTCCCGGAAAGTCGTTGACCGCAAACACCGCCACCGGCACGCCCAGGGCGGCGAGCGCCTCGGCCGTTTCCAAGGCCTCGCCGCGTCCGGCCATCTGGAGCACCAGGTCCGGTCGCACGGCCAGCACCCGTTCCAGGTTGGGCCGCATGTGGGTGCCGATGACGGGCAGGGCCTCGATGGCCGGCGGCTCGTGGTCGGCCTCGGTGCGGGCGACCAGCCGGTCGGTCTGGCCCATGCCGGCCAAAATCTCGTTGAAGGCCCCGTACAGGGCCACGATCCGCGCTGCCGGCGCGGGCAGGACCACGACGCGGCCCAGGTCGTCGGTGACCCGGATCTCCCCGGCCAGGGACTTACCGGCCAGGCTGCACAGCAGCAGCGCCGCCAGAGCCAGGCACCACCAAGGCCTGGGGTGCGCCGGTACGCGGATGGGGGAGCACGATGATATCGGTTTCATAGATCCTCGAAAGCGTTGATTGCGTGAAGACGTCCGCCACCGGGCCGTCGGCCACGATACGTCCGTCTTTAACAAAGACCAGCCGCCGGCAGTAGAGGGCGGCCAGGTTGATGTCGTGCAGGGCGGCCACGACCGTGGCTCCGGCGGCGTTTCGGGCCGCGAGCAGGTCGTGGAGTTCCACCTTGCGGGCCATGTCCAGGTTGGCCGAGGCCTCGTCCAGAATGAGCAGGTCCGTGGCCTGGGCCAGGGCCCGGGCCACCAGCACCCGTTGGAACTCGCCCCCGGACAGGGCCGCGCAGGGCCGGTCGGCCAGGGCCGCGACGCCGGTTGCGACCATGGCCTCGAAGGCGATCGTTTCGTCCTCGGGGCCGTA
Source organism: Syntrophorhabdaceae bacterium (assembly GCA_963666485.2). Classification (GTDB taxonomy): domain Bacteria; phylum Desulfobacterota; class Syntrophorhabdia; order Syntrophorhabdales; family Syntrophorhabdaceae; genus Delta-02. The sequence continues at coordinate 16,139 of CAXXUO010000003.1, forward strand.
GCCGCCAAGCAGGCCCAGATAGGGATAGCGGCCCATGAGCACCAGCGCCCGGGCGGTCAGTTCCGGCACGGCGTCCAGGCGCTGGGGCACGGCGGCCACCAGCCGGGCCCGCTGCCGGGGGGAAAGGGTCGCCAGGTCGCGGCCGGCCAGGCGCACCCGGCCGCCCCGGAGCGGCAGGGCGCCGGTCAGGGTGAGGAGCAGCGTGGTCTTGCCGGCCCCGTTGGGGCCAAGCAGGCCGACCATTTCCCCCGGAGCCACGTGCAGGTCCAGACCAGAAAGCACTTCGCGGCGGCCGTAGCCGGCCCGCAGTCCCTGGCACACGATCACGGGTTCGACCTTTCCGGCCGGGCCAGGAGCAGGAAGCAGAAAAACGGTCCGCCCAAAAGCGCCGTGACCACGCCCACCGGCAGTTCGGCCCCGCCCGGCAGCACGGTCCGGGCGACCAGGTCGGACAGCACGAGCAGTGCCCCGCCGCACAAGGCCGACCGGGAAAGCAGCCGGCCGTGCTCGGCGCCGTAGAGCCGGCGACAGGCATGGGGCGCGAGCAGCCCGACGAAACCGATGACCCCGGACACGGCCACGGCCCCGGCCGTGAGCAGGCTCGCACCGATGAGCAGGCACAGCCGGGCCCGGCCGGCCGCCACCCCGAGCTGACGGGCCTGGCTCGTGCCCAGGTGCAGGATGTCGAGCTCGCGCGTAAACAGGCGCACCAGCACGAGGCCGGCCACGAAACAGGGCAGGAACAGGGCCAGTTCGGCCCTCCCCCGGCCCTGGAAGCCGCCCATGATCCAAAACACGATGCCGGCCACGGATTCCTCGTTGAGCGCCTTGACCAGGGAGAGCAGGGCGGAAAGGAAGGTCGCGGTGACGATGCCGGCCAGGACCACGGTCTCCCGGCGCAGCCCGCCGCCCAGGCGCGACAGGGCGAGCACCGCGCCAAGGGCTGCCCCGGCCCCGGCCAGGGCGCATGCCGGCGTGGCGATCAAGACCGCCCGGTGGCCTCGGCCAGGCCCAAGGGATCAGGGAGAGCGCCGCGCCGAAGGCCGCCCCGCCCGAGACGCCAAGCGTGAAGGGATCGGCCAGGGGGTTGCGCAGCACGCCTTGGAACACCCCGCCGGCCACGGCCAGGGCCGCGCCCACGCCATAAGCCAGCACCGCCCGCCACAGGCGCAGGTCCAACGACCACGGCGGCCAGGCCGGGGTCGTCCGGCGATCGGCCAGGGGCAGGCCGAGGCAGCCGGCCGAGCACCCGGGCCACCGCGGCCGGGGCGACTGGGATAGGCCCCGGCCAGGCAGGAGACCAGCCAGGGCGGCCAGCCCGGCCAGGACCAGGGGCGCGGCGGCTCGCGAGTGAAGCACCTCGGCCGGCGCGGAAGGCGTCATTGCGCTTGGGCCAGTCCGTCGTACACGGTCTTTCAAGTGTTCCATCCAGACGGCGGCCACGGCCTCGCGGTCGCCGTTGCCGGAGAGCACCGGGCGTCGCGGCGATGCCGGCCGCGTCCAGGGCCGAGGCCAGGGAGTCCTTGTCCTTGCCGGCCATGTCGTTGCGGGGCATGGTCCCCGGCCACGGCAAAAAGCGGCACCAGCCAGGCTTTTTTGACGCTTGCGCTTTTTAAGGGTGTCCACCACGTCGTCAAAGCGCGGCGTGCCCTCGACCGTGGCCACGAAGGCGTTTGGCGTCCTCGCGCCACAGGCTGTACTGCAGGGCCGGATAGGCCATGTTGGCCGGATGGTCGGTGCCGTGGCCGACGAAGATGACGGCCTCGCCGGGGGTGCGCTCCTTGGGCAGGGAGTCGAGCAGGGCCTTGGCTCACCTTGGGGAAGTCCTCCTGGGCGAAACAGCAGGGGCGCGCTCACCTTCCACCGTGCGCAGGCCCTTGGGCAGGCCCGAAAAGGCCTGGGCCAGGCTTGCACCAGGTCGTTGTACTCGCGGCCGGGGATGGTCTGCAGGGACAGCACGGCCACGTCGGTGACGCCCTGGTCGGGCAGGGCGGCCAGGGCCTCGGCCGGGGAGGGCACGCGCTGGCCGTCCTTGGCCAGCTTGGCCCGGATCATGGCGGCGGTGTAGCACAGGGTCACCGGGCGTGTCCGGGATAGGCGGCCTTCACGCGTTCGACCATTTTGGCGATGGCCGGGGCGGCCTCGGGCACGGTGGTGCCGAAGGCGGCCACGACAATGGCCCGCTTGGGTTGTTTGGGCGCGTCATGGCCGGCCAGGGCCGGCACGGCCAGCAAAACGGCCAGACACAGGGGCAGCAGGGTCCGGATCGGACGGGACATGTTTCCTCCATGGGCATGGAGGGCTTGTGAGGGGGTGGAAACGCAGGCGTCCCCGCCGCGCGACCGGCGACGGCGAGGCGTTCCCGTTTCCGAGGCCCGGCCGGCAAAAGCCCTCGTTGCCGGCGGGTCGCGCCAGGACCCGGGCAGGTCTTCCGGCTCGTCCCACCGGCCCCGGCCTTCCCGGGACGAGGCCCAGTGGCGCGCGAGGGGGTCGGTTTGGTGGGGACTGACGGCGGCGGGACCGCTCCCGATTCACACGGGATTCCCTTTCAAGCCCGCGAGGGCACCCAGGTCGTGTCCGGCCAGTAAGCCGGGGCCGCTTCGGCTGTCAAGGCGTGGTGGTGGGCCTCAGGACGCCGCGATCGACCAGGGCCTGGTAGTCGGCCCGCTTGAGCAGGAGGGTGGGAACCTTGAGCCCTTCGAGCAGCTGGAGCAGGTTCTGGACCAGGGTGGCCGAGGATTTGGGCTCCATGACCACGATGGCCGCGTCCTTGGCGTAGGCGATCCGCTCGGCGATTTCCCACATCCCGGTGACGGGCTTGCCGCCGTCGAGGCGGTAGGTGTCGCGGTCCACGGCGATGACGCCGGCCGTGGCGGCGGGCGGGACCAGCAGCGCGGCGGCCAGCAGCGGCGCGATGAGCCAACCGGCCCGGCCGGACCAGTGTCGGAAAATGCGGGAGTGTCTGGACATCATGACCAAAGGGGATTAAGGATTTTTTTCACGAAATTCGTCTCCAGGGGGAGGTCAGCCGTGAAATTCGATTTTTCCGGGCTCATCGTGCTGTTCGGGTTCCTCGGGGTGTTCGTCGCCCTGCTCGTCGTCAAATATCAGCAACTCGCCAAGCCCGAGGACCAGGACTGGTAGCACCGGGCCTTCCTCGTTTCCGACGCGGCGGATGGCCCGGGCTGTCCGCCGCCTTTTCCGTTGTCTGGCCCCGCCCGTTTCCCCGGGAGGGGGGCGGGGGGATTATCCTTCCAGCCGCCGCAGGCGCGCCTGCGGTCCGCCTGCCTAGCGCCCGCGCAATTGCCGCTTGTCGCCGACCCGCACGGTGATCTTTTCCTTGTCGAGGTATTCGAGCAGGGCGATCAGGAACTTGCGCGACAGTCCGGTCAGTTCGCGGAATTCCGTGGGTCCCATGTCCGTGGCCCCGGCCGCGAAATAGGCCCGCACCTTCTGGGTGAGGGCGGCGATGGCCGCGGCGCAGAAATACATGTTCTCCTGGGCCTTGACGAGGAGTCCTTCGTCCATGAGCACCTTGTAGACCGGCTGGGCCTCCTTGAAGGTGAGCCCCAGCGGCTCCAGGATGTCCTTGACGTTGGGCGGGGTCAGTCCCCCGGCCTGGTAGGCGGCGAGCAGAGTGGCCCGCAGCTTGGCCTGGTCCGAGGCGAGCGACACCTTGTGGGTGGACAGGCGCAGCACGTCCTGGTCCGTGGCCAGGCTGCCGGCGCGCAACTGCCGTTCGACCACGAAATGAAAGAGCTTGGGTGCGAGCGTCTTGCCCCAGGTCGAGGCCAGTTCGCCGCGCGACAGGCCGAGCTTGAGGGGTTCGCGCCTGTGGTAGTCGGCCACGGCCGCCAGCAGCCCGGCGGACAGGGCCGCAATGGTGGCCCCGGACACGAAATGGCGCCCCTCCCGGCCTTCCCGGTCGGTCAGCGCCGCCTCGCCCTTGTCGCACAGGGCGGCGAGCGCCTTGTCCAGGGCCTTGGACTCCAGGTCGGTCAGGGTCATGAGCCGGGCAAAGCCGAGTCCCTCGGCCCCGGCCCGGGACAGGTGGGCGGCGACCAGGGCCGGGCCGGTGGCGTCGGCCAGGCCGGCCAGTTCGGCCAGGGCCGGGGCGTCGAAGCGTTTGACCTTGCGGGCCATGGGCGAAACCAGCCGGCCGCCGGCCACGGTGCGAAGCGGTGCCCCGGAGCGCACCACCAGCCGGTCGCCGTGCACCCCGGCCAGGGGCTCGGGAAAGCGGATCTGGCACACGGCGGTCTGTCCGGGTTCGAGCTTGTCGCGGTCGAGCAGGTGGATCCGGGCCAGGATCTCGCGGGTGCCGTGGTGGAAGTGCACCTCGGTGCGGTGCTTGAGGGCCCGGGAGGCGCTTTTGAGGCAGCTCAGCTCCACCTCCCAGGACAGGTCCGGGAAAAGCGTGCCCGGCCGGGCCAGGACCTCGCCGCGCTCGATGTCGTCCACTTCGAGGCTGGCCAGGTTCACGGCCGTGCGCCGGCCGGCCGGGGATTCCTCCACCGCCTCGCCGTGGGACTGGAGGCTTCGGATTTTCGAGCGCTTGTCCGAGGGATAGAGCCGCACCTCGTCGCCGAGCTTGAAGCTGCCGGCAATGAGCGTTCCCGTGACCACGGTGCCGTGGCCCTTCAAGGTAAACACCCGGTCGATGGGCAACCGCGCCAGGTCCGAACGGCGCCTGGGCGCGAAGGATTCGGCCAGGCCGGCCAGGGCGGCGCGCAACTCGGGCAGGCCCGCGCCGGTGTGGGCCGAGACCGGAAAAATCGGGGCCTCGGCCAGGAAGGTGCCGGCCAGCTCGTTTTTCACGTCCTCGCTGACCATGGCCAGCCAGTCCGCCTCCACCATGTCGGTCTTGGTCAGGGCGACCACGCCCGTGGTCACCCCGAGCAGGGAACAGATGTCGAGGTGCTCGCGGGTTTGCGGCATGACGCCTTCGTCGGCGGCGATGACCAGGGTCACGAAATCGATGCCGGCCGCGCCGGCCACCATGTTTTTGACGAACCGCTCGTGGCCGGGCACGTCGATGACGCCCAGGCGCGCGCCGCCCGGCAGGTCCATGAAGGCGAAGCCGAGCTCGATGGTGATGCCGCGCTTTTTCTCCTCGGCCAGCCGGTCGCAGTCGATGCCGGTCAGGGCCTTGATCAGCGTGGTCTTGCCGTGGTCGATGTGCCCGGCCGTCCCCATGATGACTGGCATGGTGATTCCTTTTGGCGGGTGGGAGGAATGCCTCCGGCGGCCAGGAGGGGGATCATCCCCCTCCTGGACCACCCCGTCCCGGGGTTCGGTTGCCGTGCCGGCCTTGGCCCGGGCACGGGACGCTCAACTGCCGAGAAAGGCCTTGTAGGCCAGCATGGAGGCGTAGACGTCGGCCACGCTCGTGATCTCGAAGGGGCTGTGCATGCTGAGCACGGCCGGGCCGAAATCGATGATGTCCATGCCGTAGACGGCCAGGAACTTGGCCACGGTGCCGCCGCCGCCGAGATCCACCCGGCCCAGTTCCGCCATCTGCCAGGGAATGCCCGCCCCGTCGAGGAGGTTGCGCAGCCAGGCCACGTACTCGGGATGGGCGTCGTTGGCCCCGACCTTGCCCCGGTGGCCGGTGAACTTGCAAAAGACCGGGCCGTAGCCGAGCAGGGCGGAATTGAGCTTTTCGTGCAGGTCCTGGTAATCCGGGTCCAGGGCGGCGTGCACGTCGGCGGACATGGCCTTGCCGGCCGCGAACACCCGGCTTATGCGGGCGCCCGGGTCCCAGGCCTCGATCAGGTCCTCCAGGCAGTACTCGAAAAAGCGCGACTTGGCGCCGGTCGAGCCCTCGGAGCCGATCTCCTCCTTGTCCCAAAAAAGCACGATCTGGGTGTGCTCGGGCTCGGGCGCGGCCAGCAGGGCGCAAAGGGCGGAAAACACGCACACCCGGTCGTCCTGGCCGTAGCCGCCGACGAGGGCCTCGTCCAGCCCGACGAGCCGGGCCGGACCGGCCGGCACGGCCTGGAGTTCGGCGCTGTAAAGGTCGGCTTCCTCGATGCCGTAGCGGGCATTGAGCAGCGAAAGCACCTTGGCCTTGATGGCCTCGTTGCCGTTTTTCTTGTCGTTTTTTTCCGGTGCCGCCTCGTCGGCCGCGGCCGGCGGATCGGCCGGGCTGTGGCCGATGAGGATGTTGAGCTTTTCGGCCTCGAAGGCCTCGGAGAGCTTTTTCTCCACCTGCCGGTAGGCCAGGTGTGGCAGCAGGTCCGGGATGGCGAACACCGGATCGGCCGGATCCTCGCCGATGGTCACGGGCACCACCGTGCCGTCCTTTTTCGCCACCACGCCGTGCAGGGCCAGGGCCCTGGCCAGCCACTGGTGCTTGCGGATGCCGCCGTAATAGTGGGTCTTGAGCTGGGCCACGGCGCAGTCCTGGTAGAGCGGGCGCTGCTTGAGGTCGATGCGCGGGGTGTCGCAATGGGCCCCGACCAGGCGGAAACCCTCGCGCAGGGGTTTTTTGCCCTGGCGGGCCACGAACACGGTCTTGCCCTTCATGACCCGGAACACGGCCTGGGCCGTGAAATCGCCTTCCGGGCATTCGGTGAAGCCGGCTTCGGTCAGGGCGGCGCGGACGTAGTCCACGGTTTCGCGTTCGGTCTTGCAGGCGGTGAGAAAAGCGACGTAGCGGTCGGCTAGCTCGCGCATGGCCGCGCGTTCGGACTCGCAGGCGTAGGTCTCCCAACAGCTTTTGGTCTCGATGGCCAGGGACGGGGTCTTCCCGGCCGCCGTTTCGGTCTCTTCGGTCATGATACGCAGGGCTCCTTGCGTGCATTGGCACGGACATCCACTATAAGCGTCCCGGCCGGTGGAGGGAACCCCCCTGCGGCGGGTCAGGAAGACATTGTCGCGTTGCGCCGCGGCGATGGTCCCGAGTCGGGGTTAGCCCTCCAACTCCAGTGCCTCGCGCAGCACCCGGGCCACCAGCGTGAACTCGTCATCGGCCAGGGTGCGCGGGTCGAGCAGGAAGGCGCCGGCCTCGATGCGGCCGACCAGGGGCGGATCGGTGGCCAGCAGCCGGGCGCGCAGGGTTTCCGGGGACGGCGCCCCGGCAGCCGGGGTCAGGGCGACCAGGGTGGTCGGCAGGTCGTGTTCGGGAAAGGCGCCGCCGCCGACCCGGGAGGCGCCGGGGATGACGGCCACGGCGTAGCGCTCGCCCAGGGCCTTGGCCAGGACTTTGCGCAGTCGCCGGGCCTTTTGGCGCAGGGCCTCCGGGGCGGCCGTGATCATGGCCAGGGTGGGGATGCGCGTGCGGGCCTTGGCCGGGTCGAGGTAGCAGCGCAGGGTCGCCTCCAGGGCGGCCAAGGTCATCTTGTCGATGCGCACGGCCCGGTTGAGCGGGTTTTGGCGGATGGCCTCGATGTAGGGGGCCCGGCCGACGATGATGCCGGCCTGGGGGCCGCCGAGAACCTTGTCGCCGCTTAAGGTCACGATGTCGGCCCCGTCGGCCACGGCCTGCTGCACGGTGGGTTCGCCGGGCAGGCCCAGGGCGGAAAAGTCGGTCAGGTTGCCGCTGCCCAGGTCCTCGATCACGGGCAGGTCGTGGGCCCGGCCGATGGTCACCAATTCGGCCAGGGAGACTTCGCTCGTGAAGCCGACAATGCGGTAGTTGGAGGTGTGGACCTTGAGCAGGGCGGCGGTCTGTTCGTTGATGGCGTTTGCGTAGTCGCGGGGATGGGTGCGGTTGGTGGCGCCGACTTCGCGCAGGATGGCGCCGGACTTGGCCATGACCTCGGGGATGCGAAACGAGCCGCCGATCTCCACGAGCTGGCCGCGCGAGACCACGACCTCGCGGCCCTTGGCCAGGGTTTCGAGGGTGATGAGCACGGCGGCGGCGTTGTTGTTGACGACCAGGGCCGCCTCGGCGCCGGTCAGGGTCTTTAAAATATCGACCACGTGGCTGTAGCGGCTGCCCCGCTCGCCCGTGGCCAGGTCGAATTCGAGGTTGGAATAGCGGTCGCAGGCCGTCACCACGGCGGCGGTTGCCTCGGGGGCGAGGAGCGAGCGGCCGAGGTTGGTGTGCACGACCACGCCGGTGGCGTTGACGATGCGGCGGAAGTGGGGCCGGGTGGCGGCGGTGACGAACCGGGCGATCAGGGGTTGGAGGTGGTCCGGGGCGAGCTGGGCCGGATCGGTCAGGCGTCCTTCGCGGATGTCGGCGCGCAGGCCGTCGAGGAAGTCGGTGACGGCCTGGCGCACGAGGGCTCGGGGCAGGGTCGCCAGTTCCGGCCGGCCGGCCAGGTCGGCCAGCACCGCGTCCATGGCCGGGAGCAGTCGGAAGAGGTGTTGCACGGCGTGATCCTGTGGTTGGCAGTCGGCGCGGCGTCGCGGCCGTCGGGTCAGGGTTGCGGGAAAAGCGCCGCCAGCAGGTACATGGAGCCGCAGGCCAGGACCGTGCCGGGAAGCTCCCGTACGGCGTCCAAGGCGGCGGCCGGAGAGGCCACCACCCGCCCCTGGGCGCCGAGAGCCTCGGCCACCTCGGCCGCCGGTCGGGCCCGGGAAACACCCGGCAGCTCGGGCACGTAGATGCGCCCGGTGGTGAGGTTTTTGGCCAGGGGCGCCATGGCGGCCAGGTCCTTGTCGGCCAGGCAGGTAAAGATCATGGCCGCCGGCTTGACGGCGAGACTGGCCAGGGCCTTGCCCAGGGCGACCAATGCCGGCGGATTGTGGGCGCAGTCGAGCAAAAGCCCCGGAGTCATGTCCGGCAGGCGCAGCAGGTGCAGCCGGCCCGGGATGAACGTCTCGGCCAGGGCCCGGCGGATGGCGTCCGGGTCCGGGGTGATCCCCAGGGCCTGCGCGGCCAGGGAAAAGCCGGCCAGGGCCAGGCTGGCGTTTTGCGTCTGGTGCGGCCCGGCCAGGCGCAGTTTCACCCCCGGGATCTCCAGATGCTTCTCGCCGCGCAGCACCGCCTTGCGGCTGACCGGATCGTAGCCGGCCAGTTTGGCGGCCTCGCGCAGCGGCGTCCCCAGGCGATCGGCCTCCCGGCGCAGCACCGCCATGACCTCGGGCGACTGGGGTCCGGTCACGGCCACGCCGCCGGGGACCATGGCCAGCCCCTTGTCCCGGGCGATGTCGGCAAGCTGCGGGCCGATGACCGCCGCGTGATCCAGGCCGATGGGCGTGAACAGGACCAGATCGCGGGTCAGCGCCGTGGTGGCGTCGCCGGCCCCGCCGAGTCCGGCCTCGTACACGGCGGCCTCGGCGCTCTGACTGGTGAAGAGCCAGGCGGCCATGACCGTGAGCAGCTCGAAATAGGTGAGGCGCCCGGCCTCACCGCCCGGGGCGGTGGCGGCCAGGACCGCGTTGGCCGCCGCCAGCCAGTCGGCTTCGGACAACGGTTTGCCGGCCATGAGAAGGCGCTCGCGCACGGAAAGAAAATGCGGCGAGAGATAAAGCCCGGTCGGCAGGCCGTGGGCGGCGAGCAGGGCGGCCAGAAAGGCGCCGGTCGAGCCCTTGCCGTTGGTGCCGACCACCTGGACGGCCAGATGGGGCAGGGTGGCCAGGGACAGGCCGTCCAGGGCCGTGCGCATGCGCTGGGGGCCAAGCTCCATATGAAACAGGCCGAGGCTGTCCAGATAGGCCGCGAAGGCCGGGTAATCGGGAAGTTCAGAAAACAAGGGAGTCCTTTTCACGCAGCAGGCGGTAGCGGTAGCCGGCCAGTTCGCTTTCAAGTTCTTTTTGGATCTGGAGCGCGAACGGAGCCTTCAGGTGGTAGATGAAGATTTCGGGCTTGGCCTGCAGCTTGTCCAGTTCGGCCCGCAGCAGTTTGGGTGTCAGATGCTTGGAGACGATGGCCAGTTCTTCCATGTCCGAGGGGAAGGATGCCTCGGTGATGAGATGCTTGAGCGGAAAGGGCAGGCTGTCGCAGTAGCGCCACCAGTCGTCGCAGGCGCCGGTGTCGCCGGTGTAGGCCAGGCTCGTCGCGCCGTCGTCGCGCCACAGCACGAAGCCCGAGGCGGCCCGGGCGTGATTGACCGGCCAGGCGGCGATGGAAAGGTCGCCGATGGTGACCGGCACGCCCGGGGTCATGGGCGCGTAGGTCAGGACCGGGGAATTGGCCGGGATGACGGTGAAGTCGGGCCATATGGTGTCGTTGAGCAGGTGGGTGGCGATGGCGTCGAGGACCTGGGGCAGACCGTGGATCTGCAAGGGCGGCCTGGAACTGGCGGCGAAAAACTCGATGAGGTTGTCGGCCAAAAACAGGATGTCCTTGATGTGGTCGAGATGGGGGTGGGTGACGAAAATATGCTCGATGTTGGCCTGTTCGGCCAAATCGAGGCTCGAGGTGACCGATCCGGCATCGAGAAGGACGTTCGAATCCACCAGAAACGCGGTGAGGTGGTGTCCGGGGAGGTCCGAGCCGGAACAGCCGAGCACGCGCAGGTTCATGTGTTTCTCCTGTTGCAAGCGGCCGGTGGGGAAGCAGTGTGGTCTGGCTGATGCGTTTCGTCAAGGGCGAGCTGGAGCAAGGGCGGTCGTGCGGCGGTTGGGTGCCCGCGCAACGGTTTTGGGGTCCGTTTCCGGCGGTTGGGCCTCGGACCGGGGTCAGCCGAGCTTGAAGTGGATGGTGAGCATGGCCCGGCTGGAAATGGGCTGGCCCTTGAAGGTGGCGGGAAAGAAGGTGGAGGCGCGGATGGCGCGCAGGGCCTCCTCCACGAACTCCAGGCCGGTATGGCTGACGACATTGACGTCGCGCAGGATGCCTTCGGCGTCGATGCTCAGGCACAGACAGACCCGGCCTTCGGTATTGGCCCGTTTGGCGCCGTCGGGGTAGCGGGGGGTGCTGCGGTGGCGAAATCGCGGCCCGTCACCCTTGCCGAACTGGCCAACGGCACTCCCGCCCCCGCCGCCGCCGGGTCCGCCGCCGATTCCGGGCGCGCCCTCGCCGTGTCCGAGACCCTTGCCCGGTCCTTCCCCCCCGATACCCAGTCCGGTTCCCTCGCCCGTGGCTACGACCGGGGTGTGTTCGCGGGCCTGGTCCACGGAGTGGTCCGGCGCGGCCGGACGCGCGGCCACGGGTTTGGGCTTGGGTTTGGGCTTGGGTTTGGGTTCCGGCTTGGGTTCGGGGGGCACGATCTTTTCCGGTTCCGGCAAGCTGGTGTCGAGCACCGGCGTGGATTCCTGGACAGGGGGTTCCGGTTCGGGTTCGACCAGGGCCTTTTCCGGCGCGACGGGCTCGTTTGGGGCCATTTGGGCGAGATCCCCGGACGGCCCGGACAGGGGCTCGGACACGACGGCCGGGCTGCCGCCGCTCTCCCGGCCGTCCCCTCCATCACCGCCCGGGCCGGCCAGGCCGTCCAGGGAAATTTCGCCCATGACGGCGAGAGGCGTTTCGACCTGGCTGACGGCGAACATTCCGCCGAGCAGGGCCAGGGCCAGGATCAGTCCGTGAAACGAGGCCGACACCAGGGGCCAGATCCACCAGCGCCGGGTCAGGGCGAGCCGCAGGCAATCGGGTGCGTCCGGGAACAGGGCGGCCGGGTCGCCCAGGGAGCGGATGGATTCCTGGGGCGGGGCGACCGGCCTGCGGGACGACATGGCTTTGCCCGACAACAGACCGGGAAAGGAAGTGACGTGGATTTCGCCGCCGGGCCGACCTTGAGGATGTGCGTTCATGGCCTCATTTACGGTCACGAAAAATGTATTTTCCGCGACTACTGTGTCACAAGTAATCACGGATCACGCATAAAAATCTTCCGTGATTTATTGTAATTGACTTCAGTATTGTCTATTGAATGCCGGGTGTCAAGTGCAATGCGGCCGGAATGCGTTGTTCTGCTTTCGCGTATTGACCCACCGCATGTGTCACATGCTGCCGAACGACTGTCATGTATTATAAAAAAGTCGTGTGACTGTTGTGCAACAGCCGGGCCCCGACGTTCGACCGGGTCCGCGCCGCGGGCCGCGATCTGTCGATGCGGCAACGGGGCAGGCTCACGGGCTGATCGGGCCAGGCGCGGCGGCGGGTGGACTCAGGATGGCCGGGGAGCTTCCCAGGCCAGTTGGCGGGCGGCGGGCAGGTTGCGGAAGGTGCGGCCCGCCGCGACCCCGGCCAGGGCGGACGATCCATCGCTACAGTCGCAGCCGGCCAGGACGTCGATGCCGCAGTCGAACAGGCTCGGGGCAAAGGGCGTGGTCGGTCCGAGCAGGATGACCAGGGCCTGTGGCCGGCACAGGTCGAGCAGTCCGGCCAGGCTGCCGTTGAGCAGGGTGGTGGCGGTGATGGCCACCACGTCGGCCCGGGGCAGGATGACGGCGGCCTGGGAGGCGTCGCAATCGCCGGGTTGGGGTTGTTTTTCCAGGACCCAGAGCCGGGAGTAGGCGGACCGGGCCGCGTCCACGAAGGGAAAGTGGCCGATGACGGCCACGGCCTTGTCCCGGCCGCGCGCGGCCATGACCTCCTGGCCGAAGTGCGGCGTGCAGTGGGCGGGCGGCGGGAGCAGGGCGTTGGCCGCGGCCATGGCCAGGGAGGCCAGCCCGGTGTTCTGGCTGCCGGGTTCGAGCAGGCGGAGGGCCAGATTCCGGGCCGAATCGCCGGCCACGGGCAGGATCAGCGGCGAGTCGCCGGGGTCGCCCAGGGGCAGGGAGGCAAGGCCGACCCGGGCCGCCTGCAGGCCGACAAGGCTTTGGCCCAGGACGGCGCGGGTGACCGGGTGATCGGGCTGACTGCGTACGTCCTGGACAACGGCCGCCAGCAGGTCGTCTTGGCTAAGGCGCGGCATGAGGGCTCCCAAGCGGCGGCCTGGAAGAATTGGAAAAAACAAGGCCGCCAGTATGTAATCAATACGTGAAAGAGAGAATGATGTCAATTCCATCCGGGCAGTGTCTCAAAATGCATTTTTTTAATAATTTCATATTGACGAAAAAAAATCTAATAAATAAAATAAATTGAAACACGGGATAAGAAAATATCGTGACAGTCTGGTTGTATTTCGTGACAGTTTTTGGTCACACGAATAAAGTTTTTTACGTGACAGTCGATTTGCAGGAGTTTTTCGCAGGAAAATGATAAATCTTCTGTTTCAGAAAGGTGTATAATAATCATTGCGGACAAATAGCGTCATAAAAAGATTTTATTCCAATAAAATAAACAAATGGAGGTGGATGTACGGCAATAGTTTTCACAGATGTGGGGAAAGTTAGTCGTAAATCAGTCATTGTACAGTCGTATATGTGCCACGATCTGGACAGTATGGGCATAATCCTGCCTGTGGCTGGTGGCCGTCGATTTCGTGGGGGAGTCGATGGAATCGGATAATGGATCGCAACAGGAATGTGAGGGGGGACTATGAAACATCTGGCGATTACCCTGCTTGCCTTGGTCATGTGCCTGCCGCTTCAGGTCGTGGCCGCCCACGACGCACAAGCCGAGGAAACCCCGGCCACCGAGATGGACGACATGGTGGTCACCGCCACGCGTACCGCGGAGCCGCTCAAGGACGTTCCCGGCCGCGTCGAGGTCATCACCAAGGAAGATCTCAAGGAAATGCCTGTCCAGACCGTGGACCAGGCCCTGTCCTATATTTCCGGCGTCAACGTGCAGCGCTCCTACGGCCTCACCAGCCACTCCACCACGGTAAGCCTGCGCGGCGTCGGCTCCCAGCAGGGCCGGACCCTCGTGTTGGTGGACGGCGTGCCCCAGAACTCGGCCGACATGGGCAGCGTCAACTGGAACATGATCAACCTCGAGGACATTAAGCGCATCGAGATCCTCAAGGGGCCGGCCGCCGCGGTCTACGGCAGCAACGCCATGGGCGGCGTCATCAACATCATCACCGAAAAGCCGACCCGGCGTTTCCAGGGCAGCGCCAGTGCCAGTTACGGCACCAACGAGGACTGGGATCTGCGTGCCGTGGCCGCCGGCCGGGCCTTCGAAGAACCTCGGGGGTTCTATGCCCGGGTTTCGGGACGCTACCACAACAACGGCGGCTATTACGACGTGTTGCCCAGCGACGAGCGCTGGTACACCAGAAAGACCTTCCTCGATCAGCAGACCATCGGCGTGAAGATGGGTTACGACTTCACGGAAACCAACAACATCGAATTCAAGTACACCCATGACGCACAGTTGGTCGGCGAAGGCACCGAGTATTATGTCCACAACGGACAGCAGCGCAGCTACATGACGGATGCCTGGCAGGGCCGGTTCAATTTCAGCCATGAAGGCTGGTCCGGCATGCTCAACGGCTATTTCACGGACACGAATTACGGGCGTGTTTCGGAAAAATTGAAGGGTGTGAACTACAGCACCATCGATACGCACGTCGATCGTCAAAATTACGGCATCATGACCAACGTCTCCCGGACCTGGGGCGCCAACCTCTTTACGGTCGGATTCGACTATGCCGAAGGGACCATGGACGGCGTGGATTATTACCGGACGCCGACCTATCCGTACTGGGTCGACCTCGGCCGCATGTGCAGCTTCGGCGGGTTCGCCCAGGATCAGATCCGGCTTCTCGATGACAAGTTGATCTTCCTGCTCGGTATCCGTTACGACAACGCGACGGCCTACAACGGCAAGTTCGACACCAACGATCCGAACATGCCGGGCATGAACCGCCATTTCCCCAACAAGAACTGGGATTCCTGGAGCCCGCGCGCTTCCTTGAAGTACTTCTTCATGGATAACCTCAGCGCCTATCTTTCTTATGGACGCGCCTTCCGGGCGCCGACCCTTGACTACATGTACCGGACCGGCGGCACCAAGAACAACATCACCCAGTTGGCCAACCCCGATCTGGACCCGGAAACCATCGACAGCTTCGAGTTCGGTACGGATTACAGCCCCGTGGAAAACCTCAAGCTGACCGGTTCGGTGTACTACTCCATCGGCAGTGATTTCCTGTATTCGGTCACGACGGCGCCGAGCGTCAAACAGTGGAAGAACATCAGCGAGGTCGACATCTTCGGCGTGGAACTCAATGCCGAGTACGAGCCGTTCAAGTTCACGAATTACGATCTGTTCAAGAAGTTCAGCCTGTTCGCCAACTATACCTACAATAATTCCCGGATTGTCCGGTGCTCGCAAAACAAGGCTCTGGAAGGCCATCTGCTCTCGAATACGCCGCAGAACACCTTCAACGTCGGCTATACCTGGCTCAACCGCTACCTGAACAACCGGGTTGCCGTCCAGTATTTCGGCGATTCTTATGACGATATGAACTATGGCTACAACACCATCCAGGGACATGCCGTAGTCAATGCGAAGATATGGCGTAACTTTGATTTTCTCGGCAAGTATGGCGAGAACTTCAATATCGCATTCAGCGTCGAGAACCTCTTCGACGACCGCTATTATACCGTCCGCAGCAACAGCATAAGCAATGGTGTCCTCTCCTCGAACCAGAACATAAACGACGGTCGCACCATGTATCTGGAGCTCTCGTGCAAGTTCTAAGATTGCGTGAACTGTCCACGGCCCAGGTGGTCTTTTTCGCCTCGGTCGTGGCCCTGGACTTCGGCTGGGGGCTGGTCTTCAAGACCGCCCTCCAGCTGACGGCCATCCACGAGGTGGCCCGGCTGGAAATGCTCGTGCCGGTCATGCTCATGGTCATCGTCCGCTTCATGCTGGACCGGTTCGGCACCCTCATCCTGTTCGAACTGGCCTGGGGACTCCTGGCCGCCGTGCTCATGCCGGCGGCCGGGGGCCAGCCCGGCTTCGTCAAACTCGTCCCGGCCCTGACCCAGGGCATCGTGTTCGACGTCCTGTTTTCCCTGCTGCGTCGATCCATGCCCCTGGGCCGGGCCTACGTGGCCATCCTGGTCGGCGGTATCCTCGGTCCGTCCATGGCCGTCTTCGTCCGGGTGGCCATGGGCCTGCCCTGGGCCACCGCCACCCAGACCCTGTTCGGCATCTCCCTGCTCACCTCCCTGCTGATCAACGGGTTCGGGGTCTACCTGGGGCTTGTGGTCTGGAAACGCATCAGTTCCCTGGAACTCGTGGCCATGCTGCGCCTGTCATGATCGAACTCCAATCCGTCTCCTTCACGCCGGCCGGCTCGGATCGGCCCATCCTGCACGACGTGACCCTGTCCATCGGGCGCGGCGAGCGGGTGGGTATCGTCGGGCCGTCCGGCTCCGGCAAGTCCACCCTGGGCTACCATCTGTGCGGGGTGCATCGCCTGGCCCTGGCCGGCACGACCAGCGGGCGGCTGACCCTGGACGGCCGGGATGCCCTGGCCGGTGGCCCGGCCGGTTTCGCCGGCCTGGTCGGGCAAAACCCCGAGGCCCAGCTGTTTTGTCGCACCGTGCTCGAGGAATTGCTGCTCGGCCCGCGCATGCGCGGCCGGGAGGCCGCTTCCTCCCAGGCCAGGGCCCGGGAACTCCTCGACCGCCATGGCCTGGGACACCGGGCCGAGGAGGTCGTCACCAACCTGTCCCTGGGGCAGAAACAGCTCACCGCCATCCTGTCCATGCTGGCCATCGAGCCCAAGATCCTGCTGCTCGACGAACCTACGAGCTATCTCGATGCCGACAAGGCGGACCGGCTGTTTACCCATCTCGACAGCCTCAGCCGCCAGCACGGCTGGATCGTGTGCGTCATCGAACACGACCGGGAACGCCTGGCCGGGTTCGCCGACCGTTTCCTGACCGTTGCCGCCGGCCGGCTGGTGAACGATGGCCCCCTGGGACCGGCCCCGGCCCCGTTTTCGCGTCCCGTGGAGCCGGCACCGCCGGTACGCTTTACCGGCCGGGTAGACGGCGAGCCGCTGCTGCGCCTGGAAGGCGTCCGTTTCGGCTACGGCAAGGGACCGACCGTGATTGCGGACCTCGACTTGAGCCTGCAGGCTGGCGAGGTCGTGGCCCTGGTCGGCGCCAACGGGTCCGGGAAATCGACCGTGCTGCGGCTGGCCAAGGGTCTGGCCAAGCCGGCCGCCGGTCAGCTATGCCTGGGCCGGGGCCTGAGCAATGCCCGGGATGTGGGGCTGATGCTGCAAAATCCCGAGGAACAGATTTTCGCCCATACCGTGAAGGCCGAATGCGGCTATTGGCTCGAGAACCTGGGCGTGGCGCGCGAGGAGCGCGAGGCCCGGGTTCAGGCCATCCTCGACGCCGTGGGCCTGGGGCACATGCTCGGGCGCTCCCCGTTTTCCTTGAGTTTCGGCGAGAAACGGCGGCTGTGCCTGGCCGCCATCCTGGTGGCCGATCCGCTGGTGCTGTGCCTGGACGAGCCGACCACCGGCCTCGACGACGCCAACATGGCGGACATGGCGGCCATGATCCGCCGCCAGGCCGCCGCCGGCAAGGCCGTGCTCGTGGCCAGCCACGAAGCGGCCTTCGTGTCCATGACCGCCACCCGGATCGTGCGCCTGGAGGCGGGCCGCATTGTCTCGGACCGGCCGGCGAGGGAGGTTGCGGCATGACCGAACTGTTGCGTCGGGCCAACGCGGCCTCCAAAGGCCTGTTCGCCATCTCCCTGTGTGCCTATGCCTTTGTCTGTCCGGACTGGCGGGTGCTGGTCGCCTTCCTGGTGGCCCTGGTGGCCCTGCTGTACTTCACGGGGGAGTTCGACCGGTTGGCGCTGTTGCTTTTCGGCGTGTGCCTGGCCGGTCTGCCCATGCTGACGGTCCTGTTCATCCTGGGCGGGGTGGAGAAGGCGGCCACCTGGCAGGAGGGCGTCTGGCTGGGGCTCGGCTGGATGGGCGTGTTCTATCTGCGGCTGTGGATCATGGTCCTGGCCGACCTGCTCGTGGTCAAGCTCACGAGTTTTTCCAACATGATCCTGTCGTTGCGCGGGCTGCGGCTGCCGGGCGTGGTGGTACTGTTCGTGTCGGCCCTGGTCAGCATGCTGCCCAACATCCTGGCCATGGCCCTGCGCGTCGTCGAGGTCCAGCGCTGCCGCGGGTTCGAGACCCGCAAGATGCTGCGTCCAAGCAGTTTCCTGCCACTGTTCATTCCCGTTTTCCTGGCCCAGATGCGCCGTTCGGCCGATCTGGCCCTGTCCCTGGAACTGCGCGGTGTCAGTGGTGACACGATGCAACGGGGAGGCCAGCTTTCCCTGGGGGCCGGGGATATCGTGTTCGTGGCGGCCGCCGTGCTGGTCTGGGTCGGACCGATCAGCTGGGCTGAGCTGGTTGGATGACGGCGAAGCACGAAAACAAGGAAGCAATACCCATGCAGTGTCCCTATTGCGAGAGACGGTGCCGCCTGGAAGCGGATTCCTACGGCGCGTGCCGCATGTATCAGGCCGTGGACGGGGTGGTGCGCGAACGCTTTCCCCACCGCTGGTGCGCCTATGCCGTGTCGCGTGTCGAGGCGATACCCTTCTACCACGCCTACCCGGGCAGCCGGTGCCTGGTCATCGGCACGGCCGGCTGCAACATCGATTGCCGCTATTGTTCCAACAGCTACGTGGCCAAGGAAGACCCGGCCCTGCTCCAGGATATCATGATCGACATTCCGCCGGCCCGCCTGGTCGGGCTGGCCCGCAAGCACGGCTGCCATTCCATTGTGTTTTCCATCAACGAGCCCACGGTATCGCTGCCCTCGCTCATGGAGCTTTCCGTGGCGGCCCGGGACGCCGGCCTGGAAATGGGCTGCCTGACCAACGGCTACGGCACGCCCGAGGCGGTCGAGTTGCTCGGCGACATCTTCTCCTTCGTCAACGTGAGCCTCAAGGGCCTGTCCCCGGAATTCTGCCGCCGCTTTCTCGGCATCCCCGACTGCGAGCCGGTCCTGCGGTCCATCCGCCAGTTTGCCGCCCATGGCCACGTGGAGGTGACCACGCCCGTGATCGAGTCGGAAAACGACCAGGAACTCGGGGCCATGGCCGATTTCCTGGCCGACATCAATCCGGAGATCCCCTGGCACGTGTTCCGCCTCCTGCCGACCTACAAGATGAGCAAGGAGGAATATCCGAGCATCGAGGCCTTGAACGCCAAGCTCGAGGGACTGCGGGAAAAGCTGCCCCACATCTATTTCCACAACTTCATCGGTTCCGAATGGGTCGACACCCGCTGCCCGGCCTGCGGGGCCGTGGCCATCACCCGCCACAGCCTGGGCTGCGGCGGCGACAAGCTCGACCAGTTCTTCTGCCACGACGACAAATGCCCGCAGTGCGGCCGGCGGCTCAACCTGCTCGGAACCAAGGTGGGCTGGAGTGCCCGCGAGGAGATGGCGTCATGAGCCTGGCCATTCTCGATGCCCGCCAATGGCAGCAGACCGTGGACCTGCGCACCGGCCGCAAGATCGAGGCCGAGGGGCCGGCCCTGGACATGGCCCGGGGACTGCTCGCCCGTCATCCCTTCCCCGGCGACCGCGACCCGGCCGGCAACGCCTGGGTCGTGGACACGGCCCTGGACCTCGTGGCGGCCTATGACCCGGGCTTTGCCTTTCTGACCATGGCCCGGCAGTACTATTCGGCCCGCTATTCCCTCCTGGAGGCCGGCGAGCGCGAGGCCATGGTGGCCGATGCCCTGGCCCAGGCCGACCGGTTCGCCCGGGAGTCGGGTTTTTTCACGGTGGTCATCGGCACCGGCGGCCTGACCGCGGCCAAGCAGTCCATCGACTTGAGCGACCTGGACGGACTGGCCGTGGCCAGCAACTGGTCCGCCCGCTATGCCGGCCTCTACGAGCCTTCGGCCCGGGACCTAGCCCGCCTGGCCGCCCATCCCGGACTGGAACGCCTGGCCAGCCGGCAGGAGATCCTGGAGCTCTTCGACGGCGGTGCGGACGACGGCACCCGGCTGCCCGACGTCATGGTCGTGGCCAGGGAGGGCAACTTCTTTAAAAACACCTCGCTGCGCCGGATGCTCATGATCCCGGCGCGTAACACCCGCATTCCGGTCTCGGCCAATCTCGGCCCCGTGGCTTCCCTCACGGACATCAAGGCCCGGGTGCTGGCCGATCTGGCCGGACGCAAGGTGGCCATCGTGCTCCTGGAGGGCGTGGGGGAGGAGGACTTCACCCTCCCGCACACCACCTGTGAAAACGGCAAGGACTGGTTCTGCTACGAACCCGTGGACGGCCAGTATCTGGCCATCACCACCGGACGCCACGCCGTGTTCGAGCACAACGGCGGCTACCGCTACTTTCTCGACGACAGCGAGCACAAACCCTATCCCTTCTCCGGCTATTTCACCGAACTGCCCACCGGCACCATCGGCCACGACTATCCCGGCCGAAGCATTGCCGTGGGCAACCGCAGCATGTTCATGCACGTGACCACCGGCTGCGACATCGCCTGCGAGTGCTTCGCCCGCAACCTCTACAACCAGGGAGTCATGGCCGTGATCCACCGCCAGGACAAATGACCGGCGCCGGCTCGGCCGGCCAACGCGCCCTCCGTGGGCCGAAGCCTGGCGACGTGCCCTTGTTGCGGGATCGCGTCGCGGTTGCTTCGGCCTTTTTTTTGCGCTATGCTTGGGATTATTCGATTTATTTTGACTCCGCCCGTCAAGAATACCCAAGGAGGACGTGCCATGGCCGATTGCGAGTGCCTGCCCAAGTGTCTTTTTTTCAACGACAAGATGCACAATATGCCCGCCGCCGCCAATCTGCTCAAAAAGCGGTTGTGCCAGGGCGACAACAGCCGGTGCGCCCGGCATATGGTGCTCGTGGCCCTGGGCCGGGAAAAGGTGCCGCCGGATCTTTCGCCCAATCAGGTGGACCGGGCCCAGATCCTGATCACGACGGGTTAGCCGGGCGGCTTGCAACCATCCGGTGAGCCGTTGCCTCGGACGGGTCGGCACGGTTTCCGGGCGTCCGACGGCGCAGCGAGACGGCGGGCGACGGCAATGCGGCATGCTTTTATGATAAAACGTGACAGCTGATTTTTTTTGCTGATAGTGTTGACCAAAAAATGATCAAACGGCTATAACACAAAAGCCTTGAACCCATAACACGGAGTCGTGCATGAAAGTCAGTGCCCGCAATCTCATTCCCGGAAAGGTCAAGTCCATTACCAATGGTATGGTCAGCAGTGAGGTTGTCATTGAGTTCGCGCCCGGTGTGGAGATCGTCTCCGTTATTACCAAGCACTCCGTCGAGGCCATGGGCCTCAAGGAAGGCGACAGCATCAACGCCATGATCAAAGCCTCCAGCGTGATGATCGCCGTGGATTGATCGTCCGCATCCTCCGTCCCGGTGCCCGGTCGTGCTCCTTGGCGGCCGGGCACGTTGTTTTTGTCCCCGGAGGCCGCGATCCCTTCCCCGGGCCGTCGACGGCCGCCGGCCCGTCCGGTCTTCCGCCCCCGGGCGATCCCGTCCCTGCCGGACCTGCCGACCGATTTCAGGCTTTATCAATCCGCCGCGAACGGCTATGATGCCTCGGCCACGCATGGCTGCATCCGGAAACGCGCGCGCCACGGGGCCGTTCGCGACGGTGTCCGCCAAGACAAGGGGAGTGCTTTCATGGGTGAGGAAAAACGCCGCCGCAGTCGGGTTTGCGCCCAGTTCGAGGCCTATGTCTACGCCGACGGGGAAAAGATCCCGGTCAGCACCCAGAACATCAGCATGAAGGGGGCGTTGTTCTGTCCGGAGCCGCGTCTGGCCACCGGCCAGGACTGCACCCTGGTCTTTGCCCTGGCCAAGGATATCAAGGTGCGCCTCAAAGCCCGCATCGTGCGTTCCAGCGACGAGGGCCTGGCCGTGGATTTCGAGAGCATGGACGAAAGCGCCTTTTTCCACCTGCGCAACATGGTGCGCTACTCCTCCCAGGATGCCGACAAGATCGACAAGGAACTGCAGGTGCCGGCCTTCGAGCTGCCCGAAGACGGAGAAAAGGATTGAGACGCGCCACGCTTGCGGCCCTGATACTGACCGCCGGCCTGGGGCTGGTCCGGCCCGGCCCGGTGCTGGCCGCCGGCCTGGAACAGGCCTCCCTGGGCCTGGCCGCCCTGGCCGCCGGCGAATACGACCGGGCCGTCACCCTGCTGACCCAGGCCATCGATTCCGACGAGCTGCCCGAATCCGAGGCCTATCTGTTCCTGGCCGCCCGCGGCTATGCCCGGGCCGGGGCCGGCGACCGCAAGGACGCCATCGAGGACTACGATGCCGCCCTGGCCGTCCGGCCCGACTATGCCCCGGCCCTGTTCAACCGGGCAACGCCCATTATGCCCTGGGCCGGTTCGACCTGGCCATCGGCGACTATTCCAAGGTCCTGGAACTTCAGGCCGACGATGTCCGGGCCCTCAACAACCGGGGCGCCGCCTGGTTCCGCCAGGGCAACCTGCAAAGCGCCCTGGCCAATTACACCCAGGCCGCCCAGCTCGCCCCGGACGATACCGACATCCTGCTCAACCGGGGCAAGGATCTACGATGCCCTGGGCGAATCCGATCTGGCCCGGGAGGATTTCCAGCGCATACGGCGCATCGATCCCTCGGCCCGGACGCCCCTGGACTGACGTTCCCGCGTCGGCCTCCCTTTTTCGTGGCAAAGGAGCCTTGCGCATGCTTCCCTTGGGTTCCCTGGTCAATGGCGCGGCCATCGTCGTCGGCGCCCTGATTGGCCTGACGCTGCACGGCCGGTTTCCCGACCGGGTGCGCGTCACCATGTTCCAGGCCCTGGGCCTGTCCATCATGCTCATCGGCCTCAAGATGGCCCTGACCATGACCTCGCCCATCCTGGTCGTGGTCAGCATGCTGGCCGGCGCCGTGTGCGGCGAGGCCTGCGATTTCGAACGCCGCATGTCCCTGGCCGGCGACCGGTTGAAGGCCCTGTTCCATTCGAAGAGCGTCTTGTTCACCGACGGCCTGGTCACGGCTTCGGTGGTGTTCTGCACCGGCACCATGGCCATTCTCGGCCCCTTTGACGAGGCCCTGCGCGGCGATCGCACCCTGCTTTTCACCAAGGCCATGCTCGACGGGTCGGTGAGCCTGATCCTGGCCAGCACCCACGGGGCCGGCGTGATCCTGTCCTTCGTGCCGGTGGTGCTCTACCAGGGCCTGCTCACCTTCGGCGCCGCCGGCAGCCAGGCCTATTTCACCCCGGACCGGCTCACCCAGCTCAACGGCCGTGGGCGGCCTGCTGATCCTGGCCATCGGCATCAACATGCTCGGCCTGCTGCGCATCAAGGTCTCGAACCTGCTGCCGGCCATTGTCGTGGCCGTGGTCCTGGCGCCGTACTTCGCCGGCTGATCGGCCGGCGCCGCGGCATTTCTTTACGCCCCGGGGGATTTGCCGTATACCGGCCCGGCCATGCACGAACTCTCCATTGTCCAAAGCCTGTTGGCCGTCATCGAGGACGAGATGGCCAAGCACGGCAAGCAGACCCTCATCGCGGTCAAGGTCAAGCACGGCCGACTGTCCGCCATCGTGCCCGAAGCCCTGGCCATGGCCTTCGAGGTCCTGACCATGGACTCGCGTCTGGCCGGAGCGCGGCTCGACCTGGAGGAGATCCCGGTGCGGCTGCGCTGCCGGGCCTGCGGCGGGGAGTTCACCCCGCAGCACCGCGCGGTTCCTTTCGCGCCCTGTCCGTCCTGCGGCGAGGAACTCGGCCACACGGTCCTGTCCGGCCGCGAACTCTATATCGAATATCTCGAACTGGAATAGCGGGGGAGCCGACCATGCAGATTCCCGTGGTGCGCAACATCCTGGAAGCCAATGCCCGTATCGCCGCAGATCTCAAGGCTTTTTTCGCCGAGCGCGGCATCCTGGTCCTCAATCTCATGAGCTCGCCCGGCGCGGGCAAGACCAGCCTGCTCGAGCGCACCCTGACCGATCTCGGACCCGAACTGCGCATGGCCGTCATCGAAGGCGACCTGCAAACCGACAACGACGCCCGCCGCGTGGCCGCCACCGGCGCCCAGGCCGTGCAGATCAACACCGAGGGCGGCTGCCACCTGACCAGTTCCCAGGTCCAGGAGGCGCTCAAAAGCCTCGACCTCGCCGGCCTCGACATCCTTTTTATCGAGAACGTGGGCAATCTGGTCTGCCCGGCCGAGTTCGACGTGGGCGAGGATCGCAAGTCACGCTGCTCAGCGTCACCGAGGGCGACGACAAGCCCGAGAAATATCCGCTCATGTTCCATATTTCCGCCGCCATGCTGCTTAACAAGGTCGATCTGCTGCCCTACGTGGACTTCGACCTGGCCCAGGCCAGCCGCCATGCCAAGGCCCTCAACGACACCCTCAGCATCTTCCCGGTCGCGGCCCGCACCGGCGAGGGCCTCCCCCGCCTGGTACGACTGGCTGCGGGCCAGGCTCGCCGCCAAGCGGGGCGCCTAGGCGGTCGCGGGATGCGGGGAGGGAGAGGGACGGCCAGAGGCCTCCGCAGCCAAGGGCCTCGGCCCGTTGCGATCCCGAAAGGGATGGCCCGGGGCGGCGAGGTCTTGTCCTTTTCCTGCCAACCAACCGGTATGACACGTCGTTTTTTTATGGCTTTGCGGTCGTTGGCGTCACGGCGATTGCCGGTCCGCTCAGCCTCTGGACCTGACGTCCCGAGGCAGGGTAGGGGGCGAGGAATGCGGATCATCGGCGGCCGATACGGCGGGCGCCACATCAAGGTCATGGAGGCGGTCGGCTTGCGGCCGGCCACGGGCCGGGTGCGCGAGGCGCTTTTTTCCATGCTCGAAGCCCGGGGGCTTGGTCTTTGCCGGCGCCCGGGTGCTCGATCTGTTCGCCGGATCGGGCGGGGTGGGCATCGAGGCCCTGTCCCGGGGCGCCGCCCTGGCCGTGTTCGTCGAACGTCAGGCCCGCCGTGGCCCGGCTGGTGCGGGAAAACCTGGCCTCCCTCGGCATTGCGCCCGAGTGTGGGCCGGGTCGTCGCAGGGCGAGGTGGCCAAGGTGCTGCCGCGCCTGGCCGGTGCAGACCTTCGACCTGACGGCCATCGACCCGCCCTATGGCCAGGGCCTGGCCGGGCCGACCCTGGCGGGGCTCGTGGCCACGGCCTGGTGGCCCCGGAGGGGCTCGTGGTGGCCGAGGTCGAGGCCTCCCTCGACCTGACCGCCACCGCTCCGCCCGCCCTGTCCCTTCTTGCCAACCGGACCTACGGTCAAACGAGGATCATGCTATGGCGCCTGGAAACCACTGCCTCGCCGTCTATCCCGGAACCTTCGACCCCCTGACCAACGGCCATGTCTCCCTGGTGCGTCGGGCGGCCAAGATCTTCAGCACGATCATCGTGGCCGTGGCCGGCGACTCCCACAAGACGCCGCTTTTTTCCCTGGAGGAGCGGGTGGGCATCGCCGAGGGCGGTGTTCGCCGATGACGAACGCATCATGGTCGAGGGGTTTCCAGGGGCTCCTGGTCAATTACGTCAAGTCGCGCCACGCCAACGTCATTTTGCGCGGCATGCGGGCGGTGTCCGACTTCGAGTTCGAGTTCCAGATGGCGCTCATGAACCGCAAGCTCGACCGCACCGTCGAGACCGTCTTCATCATGACCGATTACAAGTGGCTCTACATCAGCTCCACCATCGTCAAGGAAGTGGCCCGCAACGGCGGCGACATCCGGGGCCTGGTCCCGGAACTCGTGCGCGAGCGCGTGGCCGAGCGCTACGGACTTCCCGCGACCGGGCAGGACGTCCCGTCGTGAGCCCGATCCGGGTGGTCCGCCTCCTGGGCGCCACGGGCACGGGCAAGACCGCCGCCGCCCTGGCCCTGGCCGAGGCCTTTGGCGGGGCGGTGGTCAATGTCGATTCGCGGCAGGTCTATGCCGGCCTGGCCGTGCTCACGGCCCAGCCCACCCCGGACGAGCAGGCCCGCTGTCCCCATGCCCTCTATGGCGACACGCCCCTGACCGTGCCCGTGGCGGCCGGGGATTTCGCCCGCCGGGCCCGGGCGGCGGTGGCGGATTTCGCGGCCAGGGGGCATCTGCCCCCTGCTGGTCGGCGGCACCGGGCTCTATTTCCGGGCCATTGCCGGCGGTCTGGCCCCGATTCCGCCTGTGCCCGCGGCCGTGCGCCAGGAGGTCCGCCGCCAGTGGGACGCCCTGGGCCCCGAGGCCATGCACGCCCGGCTCGCGGCCGTGGATCCGGCCTACGCGGCCCGGATCGCCCCGGCCGACCGCCAGCGCGTGACCCGGGCCCTGGAGGTCCAGGCCGCCACGGGCCGGCCGTTTGGCCAGTGGCACGCCCTGCCCGATCCCGAGGCCCCCGATTACGCGACCCTGAGCCTGGGGGTGGCCCTGCCCTTGGACGCCCCTGACCCCGCGCCTGGCCGCGCGCATCGAGGCCATGCTGGCCGGCGGGGGCGGTGCAGGAGGTGCGCCGGGCCCTGTTGACCTGTCCCGAGGACGCTCCCGGCCTGTCCGGCATCGGCGGCCCGGAACTCGTCGCCTATCTGGCCGGCCGGCTGGACCGCGACGCGGCCGCGGCCTGCTGGCTCGCCAATACCCGGGCCTATGCCAAGCGCCAGATGACCTGGTTTCGCAAGGAACCCGACGTGCGCTGGTTCGCGCCCGGCCAGCACCAGGCCATGATCGCCGCCGTCGAAGACTGGCTCGGGGGAGGACGTCCGTGAACCGGCGCCGTTTTATGGGCTTGCTGGCCGGCGTCGGCGCGGTCGTGGCCGTGTGTCCGGGGCGGGTGTGGGGCGGCCAAGTCGGCCCACGAACTGGCCGGCCAGGCCCTGGACCGGTTTGCAGGGCCGGCCGCCTGGACGAGGCCCTGGAGATCCTGGCCGAGGCCAGGCGCCTCGATCCCCGCGATGACCGCGTCCGGGCCCTGCTTGGTCGGGCGTACTTCCAGAAGGGCGATCCGGTGCGGGCGCTGGAGGAATTCCGCCTGGCGGTGCGGTTCAATCCCGAGGACACCCAGTCCCGGATCATGGTCGAGACCATCAGCCAGTTTCCCCTGCCGGCCGGCGGGAAGCAGGCCCGGCAACGCCCTCCGGGACGGCCTTCGGTCCTGGAACGCGAGGCCGGGGCCGAACGCGAACGGCTGCTGGCCGGCAGCGCGGCGCCCCGGCCGGCCGGCCCCTTCCGGTTGCTCCTCGATCCCGGCCACGGCGGTTCGGATTCCGGCGCGGCCGGTCCGGGACTGCGGGAAGCCGACGTGACCCTGGACGTGTCCCTGCGCCTGGCGCGGCTGCTGGCCGGTACGGCGCGGGAACGGCTGGACGTGTCCCTGACCCGGGTGGCCGACGCCGGACTGCCGGGGTGGGCCCGGGCCGGTCTGGCCGCCTGGTATGGCGCGGATCTGCTGCTCTCCCTGCATGCCACGCGTCTGGCCGATCCCGGCGTGTCCGGCATTGCGGTGCTGGCGGCTGGCCGGGAGGCCTCCAATCCGGTGGCCGCGGCCGTGGCCCGGGTGGAAAACGCCGCCCACGGCCCGCTGCCGCCGGCCGGGCCGGGAGCGGAACAGGCGTTCTTCACCCGGGCGGTGCACCAGGCGGCGGCCACGGGACTGTTGCGTCGGGGGGGGGAGCTGGCCGGGAGCCTGGCCAAGGCGCTGTCCGGGGCAGGGGCGCCCCTGGCCGTGCGGACCGTGGGCGTGGCGCCCCTGCGGCTGCTGGCCGAGGCCGATGCCCCGGCCGTGCTGGTGGAGACGGGGGTTTCTCTCCAACCCGGGCGACGCGGCGATCCTGGGCGGGGCCGAGGCCCGCCAGGCCCTGGCGGCCGCCCTGGCCAAGGCCGTGCTGGCCGCCATCGGGCCCGGGACGGACCGGGCGGCCCCATGAAAAACGCCCCGACGGCCGGACCGGCGGGGCGCTTGAACAGCAGGCTTGCGGGGACTATTTCTTGTCCGGGGACTCGTCCTTGGTCTTGCCGGGCGTGACGTCGATCTCGTCGGGCTCGTTGGTGGCCTTCTTGAAGTTCTTGATGGCCTTGCCCATGCCGGCACCGATCTCGGGAAGCTTGTTGGCTCCGAAAATGATGAGCACGATGACCAAGATAATGATAAGCTCCGGAAAACCGATTCCAAACATGTCATGCCTCCACGGATGGGTTGGTCGAGGCTATACACGCCGTCTGGGGGCAGGTCAAGGAAGGGAGGCCAGGGTGGAAAAAGCGTCATGCCGGCCCGGGTGACGCCCTTGCCGGGGCTGGGCTGCCGGCATTATCGGCGCGGGCGCTGCCTGATCGAGGAGCACCGCAATCCGGGGCTGGCCGCGTCCAACCGTTGCCTGGTGCTCGAACGGCTCGGCCGGGCGTTTGATGATTTCCTGCTGCGGGCCGAGAACCTGTCCCTGACCGAGGGACCGGGCGGCCAGGCTCTGGGAGGCCCGGCTCCAGGCCACCCTGGCCAGGGAGGGGGATTGTCGGGATTACCTCCCTGGTGATACCCAGTCCTTTCCGGATTGCCGCCATGCCGACGGCGATCTGTGCCTGCTGGCCTTTCCCGCCTGTGCCGGGCGTTGTGCCCGCTTTGGGCGGCCATAGGCCGCATCACCCGAGCCAAGGACGGTTTTTCGCCATGACGAGCACCGTATCCAGCCCTGGGCTGGTCCATTTTCCCTCCCTGCATCCGGCCCTGGCTCCGGCCGAGATCCCGGATGCGGTCCGATTCCTCGATCCGGGCCTGGGCGCAGCCGACGATCCGTCCCTGTGGCGACCGGCCGGGTTGCCCTTGGGGGACGAGGCCTTGGCCGGGTTTTCGCGGGAGTTCGAGCGGCTCAAGGCCGAGGTGAAAAATCCCAAGGACCTGGCCTTGCTCGCCAACGCGTCCAACGGCCATTTTTTTGCCGCCACCTCCTTTGCCGTGCGCGAGGAACTCGAGGACCAGCTCCATCCCGAGCGCGTGGCCAAGCGCCGCCGGACCGCCGCCCAGCTCACCCTGTGCCTGGCCTGGATGGTGGAGGAGAGCCTGCTCGAACTGGCGGCTTCGGCCGTGCTCGAAACCCGGTTCCGTTCCGCCATGGCCGAGAGCCTCGGCCTGGACCAGGACGCGGACGACGCCGAGGACGCGGCCGAACTGGCGGACGTGCTGACCGGGGGTGAGCCTGCCGGCCGGGGCGGCCCCTGGCCGAGGAGTTCGGCGTGCCCTGGCAGCGTCTGCTGTCGCCGCTGTGGGCCGTGGTGCCGGCCGCGGTCGGGCTGTACGTGTCCGATATCGCCATTGCCGCCGGTTGGCAGGAGGCCGGGATTGGTCTGGCGCCCCTGGACCAGCTGGGGGCCGACGTCCCGGGCCTGGACAGCGATGCGGTGCTGGCGGTCCGGGAGACGGGCTGGCGGCTTTTGGGCAAGACCCGGCCCAATTCCGAGGCGCCCTGGCTCGACGTGCCCCGGCTGGTGGTCGTCCCCCGGGCCTAGGAGGCATGCTTTGTACGTGTGCAGCCCGCTTTCTCCGCCCCGGTTCGCGCGCCGGGTGCGGGGCATCATTTTCGACTGCGACGGCGTGCTCGTGGACTCGCGGGACTCCAACCGCATGTTCTACAACCTCATCCGCGGCAAGCTGGGCCTGCCCCCCATCTCGGCCGAGGACGAGGAGTACGTGCACGCCCATTCCGTGTGCGAATGCCTGGCCCGCATCATCCCGGCCGGGCGGATGGACGAGGCCGAGGCGGCCCGGCGCGAACTCGACTACGGCGAGATCTTCCCGTCCATCTTCCTGGAGGACGGGCTGGTGACCCTGCTCGAATTCCTCACCCGGCGCGGCATCCGCATGGCCGTCAACACCAACCGCACCACCACCACCGAGCGCCTGCTGGCCCATTTCGGCATCCTGCGTTTTTTCATGCCCGTGATCAGCGCCGGGGGGCTGTCCCATCCCAAGCCCAATCCCGAGGGCGTGCACCGCATCCTGGCCACCTGGGGCATGCCGCGCGAAGATGTGGCCTACATCGGCGACTCGGCCCTGGACGAGCGCACGGCCCGGGCGGCCGACGTCCAGTTCTGGGCCTACAAGAACCCCAAGCTCATGGCCCACATGCATGTCCAGGATTTCGACAGCCTGCGCGCCTGTCTGGCCCGGGCCCTGCCCGGGGAGGGGCTGTAGCCGGAAGGAGGCCGCGTTCGGAAATTTCTTGATTAATGCCAGGCGCTGTGCCAGTTTTCGGCTAAGGCGCGTTGGCGTCTCATGGTTTGGTGGTGAAAGGGAGTGCTATGGAAATCATTGGAAATTTTTTTACCGCGGTGGCCTTTTTGGTCAACACGGTCCTCAAACTCTATTTTTGGGTGATCATCATCGCGGCCTTGCTGACCTGGGTCAGGCCCGATCCGTATAATCCCATCGTCCGGTTTCTGCGCGCCGCGACCGAGCCGGTTTTTTACCGGGTACGCCGGCTGCTGCCGTTCCTCGTCATCGGCGGGATCGATCTCGCGCCCATCGTGGTCCTTTTGGCCGTCGAATTCCTGCGTATGTTCCTGGTGCCGACCCTGTACGGTTTCGGCGCTCCCATACGCATGTAGGGCCGAGCCTTGAGGACGGAGTGCGTCATGGGCGGATCGGAAATGGTGCGAACGGAACAGTCGCGTGACGCGGCGTTCCCAGGCCAGGCGCGATAGCCGTGACCCTCGACAAGATCGACCTGATCGACCGGAAATTCGCCAAAAGCCTGCTCGGCTACAGCCGCAGCGATGTGGACCGCCTGGTGGCCGAGGCGGCCGAGTCCATCGGCCGTCTGGCCGAGGAAAAGATGGCGTTGGCCCGGACCGTCGAGGAATTGCGCCGGGAAGTGGCCGGGTACCAGTCCCGGGAAACGACCCTGCGCGACACGATGCTCACCACCCAGACCATTGTCGAGGACGTCAAGGCCAAGGCCAAGCGCCAGGCCGAGGCCCTGCTCGACGAGGCCAGGGACCGGGCCGCCGCCCTGATCCGGGAGGCCGAGGACCGGGCGGGGCGCGTTGCGGGCCGAGATCGACGCCCTCACCCAGCGCAAGACCGCCCTGACGGCCCGGTTTCGCGACCTGCTCCTGGCCACCCTGGACATCCTGGATGGCGATGCGGCCGCGGACGGCCCGGCCCTGGCCCCCTGGACGGCCCCGGCCCAAGGCCGCCTGGCGGCAGCGGACGAACCCGGGGAGACCGACGACCCGCCGGCGGCGAGCCGGGACCCCGACCCCGACCCGGAAGACAGCCGGGAAGCCCTGGTCGGGGAGGCGCGGCCGTGAACCGGCCGGTGTTCGCCGCCATGGCCGGCCCCGGGGCCTGGACGCTGCGGGTGGTGGTCACCCCCGGGGGATCGAAGGATGTTCTGGCCGGACTGGCCGCGGACCGGTTGCGGATCAGGCTGCGGGCCAAGGCCTTGGAAGGCGCGGCCAACGCGGCGTTGACGGTATTTCTGGCCGGCGTGCTGGGGCTGCGGCCCCGGCAGGTGGCCATCGTTTCCGGGGAGCGGTCCCGGAAAAAGACCATCCGCATCGAAACGGAGTCCGAACCTGACTGGTCCGCCGTGGCCGGAACGGGAATGTGACGAGAACCGCCAACAAGGAGCCTTTGCCATGGAACAACGCGATCTGGATCTCATTGCCAAGTACGGTGAGGCGGACCCGGAACTCAAAAGTCTTTATGAGGAGCACGTCGCGTTCGAGAAGATCCTGGAGAAGATGGAAGGAAAACCCTTCCGTACTCCCTCGGAAGAAACGGAACTCAGGGAAATCAAGAAAAAGAAGCTGGCCGGCAAGACCCGCATCGAGACGTTGCTGATGAAATACCGCAAGGCGGAGGAAAAATAGCATGGAACTTACCGGGGCCCAGATCCTCCTGGAATCCCTGCGCCGTGAAGGCGTGGAAGTCGTGTTCGGCTTTCCGGGAGGAGCGGTCATCGACATCTACGATCAGTTGCCGAGCTACCCCCTGCGCCATATCCTGGCACGCCACGAGCAGGGTGCCATCCATGCCGCGGACGGGTATGCCCGGGCCACGGGCAAGGTCGGCGTATGCCTGGTAACCTCGGGCCCCGGAGCCACCAATGCCGTGACCGGCATCGCCACCGCGTACATGGATTCCGTGCCGGTCGTCATCATCACCGGGCAGGTCCCGACCCCCCTGATCGGCAACGACGCCTTCCAGGAAGTGGACATCGTGGGCATCACCCGTTCCTGCACCAAGCACAATTATCTGGTCAAGGACGTGCGGGACCTGGCCCGGGTCATCAAGGAAGCCTTCTATCTGGCCGCCACGGGGCGGCCCGGGCCGGTGCTCATCGACCTGCCCAAGGACGTGCAGAAGGCCGTCGCGGAGTACCACTACCCGGAAACCATCAAGATGCGCAGCTACAACCCCACCTACACGCCCAACCCCAAGCAGGTGGCCAAGGTGGCGGAGGTGGTCAAACGGGCCAAAAAACCCATCATCTACGCCGGCGGCGGGGTCATCGCCTCGGGCGCCAGCGAGGAACTCACCTGGCTGGCACGGTCGCTGCGCATCCCGGTCACGGCCACGCTCATGGCCCTTGGGCTGCTTCCCGGCCGACGATCCGCTGTGGGTGGGCATGCTCGGCATGCACGGCACGTTCGCCGCCAACATGGCCGTGAGCCAGGCCGACCTGATCCTGGCCATCGGCAGCCGCTTCGACGACCGGGTCACGGGCAAGATCAGCGAGTTCGCGAAAAACGCCAAGATCGTGCACATCGACATCGATCCGACCTCGATCCAGAAGAACGTGCCCGTGCACATCCCGGTGGTGGCCGACTGCCAGAGCTTCCTTACCGCCCTGCGCCAGATCCTGGAGCCGACCCTGGATGCGGCGGCCGCGGCCACGCTCCGTGCCCCCTGGATCGAACGCATCGCCAACTGGAACAGGGAAACCCCCCTGACCTATGCGGCGGACGCGGAAAAGATCAAACCCCAGTACGTGGTGGAGGTCATCTCCAGGCTCACCCAGGGCGAGGCCATCATCACCACCGAGGTGGGCCAGCACCAGATGTGGGCGGCCCAGTTCTACACCTTCCGCAAGCCGCGTTCCTTCATCAGTTCCGGGGGCCTGGGCACCATGGGCTTCGGGTTTCCGGCCGCCATCGGCGCCCAGATGGCCTTTCCCGACCGGCTGGTCATCGACATCGCCGGGGACGGCTCCATCCAGATGTGCATCCAGGAGCTGGCCACGGCCGTGTGCTACGACCTGCCGGTCAAGATCGTGATCTTGAACAACGGCTACCTTGGCATGGTCCGGCAGTGGCAGGAACTGTTCTATGCCAAGAATTACTGTGCGACCTGCCTCGACGTGGCTCCGGATTTCGTGAAGCTGGCCGAGGCCTACGGCGCCGTCGGCTACCGGGTTACCGACCCGGCCAAGGTGGAATCCGTGCTGGCCGAGGCCTTTGCCCTGCGAAAGACCGTCATCGTGGACGTGGTGGTGGACCGCGAGGAAAACGTCGCGCCCATGGTTCCGGCCGGCAAATCCTTAACCGAGATGATTCTCGTGTAGGAGCCGCCCCATGCGACACATCCTCTCCATACTGGTCGAAGACGAACCCGGGGTGCTCTCCAGGGTGGCCGGCCTTTTCAGCGGCCGGGGCTACAACATCGAAACCTTAAACGTCGCCCCGACCCTCACCGATGGCCTGTCCATGATGACCATCACCACCGAGGGCGACGAGGCCATCATCGAGCAGATCGTCAAGCAGCTGCGCAAGCTCGTCACCACCCTCAAGGTCGTCGACCTGACCGGGGTCAAGTCCGTGGAGCGCGAGATGATGCTCCTGCGGGTGGACGCCGAGGGCAACAAGCGGGCCGAAGTGCTGCGTATCGTGGATATTTTCCGGTGCAAGGTGGTGGACGTGAGCTTAAGCGAGCTCATCCTCGAGGTCACGGGCACCCAGGACAAGCTGAATGCCCTGATCAGCCTGTTGCAGCGGTTCGGCATCAAGGAAATCGCCCGCACCGGCGCGGTGGCCATGCGGCGCGGCATGCAGGAATAACGGCCGGACGTCGCCCTGGGTGGCCCGGTTCCGCTCGGCGGAACCCGCGCCCGGGGCCCTTCCGCCAACCCCGATACCGGGGGAATCGACGCGTGCCCGAGGGCACGAGAAAGGAGCTGTGATGAAAATCTATTACGACCAGGACGCCGATCTTTCCCTTTTGGCCGACAAGACCGTGGCCATCATCGGCTACGGCAGCCAGGGCCATGCCCACGCCCAGAACCTGCGCGACTCGGGCGTCAAGGTGGTCATCGGCCAGCGTCCTGGCGGACCCTAACTGGCAGCTGGCCAAGGACAACGGCTTTACCCCCGTCAGCGCCGCCGAGGCCGCGGCCGCCGCCGACATCATCATGATCCTGGTCCCGGATCAGACCCAGAAGGCCCTGTACGAAAAGGACGTCCTGCCCAACCTCAAGGCGGGCAAGATGCTCATGTTCGCCCACGGCTTCAACATCCACTACCAGCAGATCGTGCCCCCGGCCGACGTGGACGTGACCATGATCGCGCCCAAGGGACCGGGCCACCTGGTGCGCCGGGTCTACACCGAGGGCGGCGGCGTGCCCAACCTGGTCGCCGTGCACCAAAACGCCACCGGCAAGGCCCTGGAATTCGCCCTGGCCTATGCCAAGGGCATCGGCGGCACCCGCAGCGGCGTGCTGGCCACCACGTTTAAGGAAGAGACCGAAACCGATCTGTTCGGCGAGCAGGCCGTGCTGTGCGGCGGCGTGGCCGAACTCATGAAGGCCGGGTTTGAAACCCTGGTCGAGGCCGGCTACCAGCCCGAGAGCGCCTACTTCGAGTGCATGCACGAGATGAAGCTCATCGTCGACCTCATCTACGAGGGCGGCCTGTCGCGCATGCGCTATTCCATCAGCGACACGGCCGAGTACGGTGACTACACCCGCGGTCCCCGCGTGGTCACCGACGAAACCCGCAAGGAAATGAAGCAGCATCCTCAAGGAAATCCAGGAAGGCACCTTCGCCAAGGAATTCATCCTGGAAAACATGTCCGGCCGGGCCCATTTCCTGTCCAAGCGCCGCATCAACGCCGAGCATCACCATCGAGAAGGTCGGCGCCAAGCTGCGCGACATGATGAGCTGGCTCAAAAAGTAGTCCTGTCACGGCGGCCGCGTCCATTTTGGCGCGGCCGCCTGGGAGAACCGCCATGGCCGCATTCGTTCGGATACGCGCGCCGCCTGTCTTGGCCCGATCCTGCTGTTGTTGCTCACGCTTCTGCCTGTTCGCGCTGATGGTCGCGACGATCTGTGCCCCCGGACCGGTCGGGGAGGCCTCAGGGCCCAGTCCATGACCTTCGATACCTGGCTGCCCTTGGCCGAGGCCGGCGATCCCGAGGCCCAATGCCAGATCGGTGTGGCCTACCTTAACGGCAACCAGATCGCCCAGGATTTTCAAAAAGGCCTGGCTTGGCTCATGCGTTCCGCCGATGCCGGTTATGGCTACGCCCGCTTCGTGCTGGCCGACGTCTACAGCCGTGGCTATGCCGGCGTGCCGGTCAACGACGAAAAGGCGTACTACTATGCCTCGTTGGCCGTGGGCTTCCGCGACCATGCTCGAAAAGTACCGGGATCGGGCCGTCAAGATCCGCGATGCCAGCGCCAAGCATCTTACCCAGGCCCAGATCAACCGCCTCCAGGCCATGACCACCCAGGCGCCCCGGGATGCCGTCGGCCGGTTCCTGAGGTGAGCGCATGGTCATGACCCGGCTTCGTGTTCCCGGCTGGATCCGGCTGGGGGCCCGGTGCTCGGAGCTCATGGTGCTGTGGACCCTGTCCTGGTTGCGGCGGGGCGTGGCCCAGGCCGTCAAGGCCGACACCCGGTCCTTCAACAGCTATTTCGCCGGACAAAGCGGCAAGATCTACGACCATCTGCTCAAGGTCACGGATTATTACGCCACCCTGGTCAAGGAGGGCAACGCCGACCGCGTCAAGGACGTGCTGGCCTTGCGGGCTTCGTTGTCAGCCTGTTGGGAGCTGTTTCTCAATGCCGGGGACATGGTCTATGTCTATGACCTGCTCGATCCGGCCTGCGCCGAGACCGTGAGGCCAGGTCGGCGGACTTGCTGCAAAACGGCCTGGGCGTCATCGCCGGCAAACTGGACAAGGAATTGCAGTGGATGCGGCTGGTGGAAAAAAACGTGGCCGATCTGCCGGTGTCTGTGGAACTATCCCAGGCGGCCAGGGACATCGAGGCGGCGGCGGCCTATTTCCGCAAGGCGGCCATGCTGTTCGCCCCGGCCGCGGCACCGGGCGGCGAGACGCGGCAGCCGGTTAGGAAGACGCCATGAACCTGGCCTGGTCCGATCTGGTGGGCTATGCCGCCGGCATCATCACCACGGCTTCGTTCGCGCCCCAGGTGGTCAAGACCCTGCGGACCCGCTCGACCAAGGACATTTCCCTGGGCATGTACCTGCTGATGACGTTTGGCATCGGGCTTTGGCTGGTGCACGGATTCCAGATCGGCTCCGGGCCGGTCGTGGTCGCCAACGGCGTGACCCTGGTGCTGGTGGGGATCATGCTCTACATGAAGCTGCGTTACCGCTGACGCGGCGGCGCCCCGGCGGGGGCGCGGGAGGATCGCATGCGCCTGACGTGTCTTGCCGTGCTGTTGGCCCTGGGACTGCTCGCGGTATCCGGTTGCGCCAGACACACCTACTACGTGGAGCTGACCAACGGCAATTCCTTCTACGTCGACCCGCCGCTCGTCCTCGATAAGCAGTCCGGGACCTACCACATGAAGGTCAACGGCCTGCGCAAGGTCATCTCCATCGACGAGGTGCGCTACATCGACGACGCGGCCCCAGATCTGCTACCAGAACGTGTATACCGACATCTATACCTGCTACGACGCGCTCTACCAGTTTGACGGCCATGCCCGATCCGCACCAGGAGCGGCTGAAAACCGAGGCCTTGCGGCTCCTGTATCGGCCGTCGCCGCCGCGGAGCGCTGCTGGGCGGCGGTGTTTTCCAACCCAACAGCCTGCCCGGCCTGATCGAGCGACTCGCCGATCCGGCCCGTGCCCCTGGACGGCCCGGCCCTGGTCAGCCTGTGCCTGCTGTATGCCCATGCCTACGTCCATCCCGAGGCCCTGGGCGATGGTCGTGTCCCTGGAGGACGCGACCGTGCTCGCCGGACGGTTCGTGTCGCGCCGGCACGGCACGCCGCTGCTGGACGGCCGGGAGGCGTTGCGCCTGTTTTTGCTCCACCACGGCTTTGCCTTGCAGATGCTTTTCGATCTGGCCAAGACCGCCCATCTGCTGGCAAGCCTCGCGGCCGCGCCGCCACCGCCCGTCAACCGGCCATTTGTCGGCCTCGACTGCGGCACGGGCACGGGGCATCCTGCTCCTGGGCCAGTACCTGCTGGCCCGGCGCGGGGGCTGGCGTTCGTGGGACTTGACCGGGCTCGAACGGGTGCCCCAGGTGGCGGCCCCGGGCCGACCAGATCCTGTCGCGCCTGGGCGTGGGCCGGGTGGTCCTGGCCGACGCCGCCCGTCCGCAATCCTATCGGGGACTGGGGCGGGGAGGGCGGTGGACTGCCTGGGCCAACGAGACGTTGCCCTCGGCCGGCCGGCGTCTGTACAAGGAGCCGTTCCCGGTCATCAGCCGGACCCTCTTCGCGGCCCTTGGCCCGGCGGCCCTGGCCGGGACGCGGTTTCTGCCCGAGGCGGTCTGGGCCTCGGACCGGGAGGGCCAAGGCCTCGTGCGCCTGGCCCCGGAAAACGCCTTTGCCGGTGACGCCGGACCGGATGCCGGCGGCAAGCCGCTGCATCTGTTGTACATGCGCGATGTGGTTCTGGGCGGACAACGCCTGCCCGTGGAACGGGTCGGGGAGGGCTATGCCGGACTGGTCGCCGCGCCCTGGCGGGCGGCCCTGGGCCGGCGCTGGTAGCGCGGGATGGCAGGTTTTCGACGAACGGCGCTGTTGTCTCGGTGAACGGCCTTTGTGTCGCCGCCCGAACGGTTTATGGATTTTATGCCGCCATTGACCGGAAATTTCTGGCCGGGCCGCCCCGAAATGCGGCATGGTCCGGCCTAGACGCAGCCAATCCCGAAACCCTGGGGGAATCCATGACAGCCGACAATATCGAAAGCCTCATGCACGAACAGCGTCATTTCGATACTTGGCACCGATATCCAGGGTGTTTCATTTAGACGTGAAACTGCCTTTGCCTTTTACTTCTTCCGTTTTGCGTCCTGCATTTCACGATTCCCGTCTTTTAACGTGGAACGTGGAACGTGGAACCTGAAACTGAGTCGGTCGATTTATTTGCTAATTTCGTAAAGTTCATATAAAATAAGGCAGTTTTTACGGGACGTTTCAGTCCCTTTTTCATGTCGGAGGTCGTATGAAAGTCCAAGTTGAAGCGCTTGACGGCGTAACGAAGAAAGTCGAAGTTCTTATCCCCGAAGAGGTGATCGCCTCGATCAGGGAATCAATCTACGATGAAGTCAGGAAAAATGCGAAGATCAAGGGCTTCAGGCCGGGCAAGGTCCCGAAAGCTATTATAACCCAGTATTACAAGGAATACATCGAAGAGGAAACGCGCAAGCGGATGCTCCAGGATACCATGTGGGAGGCGCTGAGAGAGGCGAAGGTCGACCCGATCATCGAGCCTGTGGCGGACTTCCTCGAGGGCGATAAAGGTTATACCCTTGAATGCGAGATCCTCCCCGAGATCGAGCTTCCCGAATACAAAGGCATCGAGATCGAGGCGGACCCTGTCGTCGTGACGGATGCCGATGTCGATTCGCGGATCGAGAACATGCGCGCCTTTCATGCGAGCTTCGAGGCGAAAGAGGGTGAGGCGATCGCCGAAAAGGGCGATTTCGTCGTTATCAAGTACCAGGGTTACCTCAACGGCGAACCTGTGAAACAGATCGCTGCGGAGAGCTATCCGCTCGAACTCGGCAACGCTATGCTGATGCCGGAATTCGAGAACTCGGTGATCGGAATGAAGGCCAACGAGGAGAGGGACATCGAGGTGCCGTTCCCGGATGATTATCCCGACAAGGAGATCGCGGGAAAGAAAATATCCTTCAAGGTCACAGTCAAGGAAATAAAGCGGAAGGTCCTCCCCGAGCTGAATGATGAGTTTGCGCGGGACATGAGCTATGAGAACCTCGACGTTATGAAGGTGGGTGCGCGGGAAGAACTGATCAAGGAAAAGGAGGGCTTCCGCAAGCGCGAACTGACGAACCTGGCGATGGAAGCGCTTATCAAAGACCGCGACATCCCGGTACCGAAGCGTTTCCTGGACAAGCGCGTGCAGGGCATGATCGAAGAGGCGCAGTCCCGGTATCAGCAGTCGAATTTCTCGGAAGAAGAGATGAGGTCGATCACGGAGAATATGCACGAGACCTTCGGGAAGAGGGCCGCGGAACGGATAAAGGTCGAGATCATCCTCGCGCGGATCGCGGAGAAGGAAGGCCTCAAGGTAGAGGACAGCGAAGTCGAAGAGCGCCTGAAAACAATTGCACAGGACGCCAATAAAACATACAATGAAGTTAAGGGCATTTATGAACAGTACGGTCTCATGGCGGGCGTCAAAGACCAGATACTGGAAGAGAAGGCCGTGGACCTCGTTCTTGAGAATGCCGTGGTAAAAGCACCGGTGAAGGAGAAGGAAGAGGTCAAGGAGAAGGAATGAGTTTAGTACCAATAGTCATTGAAAAAGATGGAAGGGGCGAAAGGGCATATGACATATACTCGCGCCTCCTCAAAGAACGCATAGTCTTTCTGGGTACCGGCGTTGACGACATGATCGCCAACATCATCATCGCCCAGCTTCTTTTTCTCGAATCGGAGGACCCGTCAAAAGATATCTATCTCTACATCAACAGTCCCGGAGGTATCATAACGAGCGGGCTTGCTATCTATGACACGATGCAATATATTAAGGCGCCGGTCGTAACGACCTGCATCGGCCAGGCTGCAAGCATGGGCGCGGTACTGTTGGCAGGGGGCGAGAAGGGAAAACGTTTTGCGCTGCCCCATTCACGCATCCTTATCCACCAGCCGTTGGGAGGAGCCCAGGGACAGGCAAGCGACATTGACATCCAGGCACGAGAGATCTTAAGAATGCGGGAATCTATCAACAGTATCCTTGTCAAGCACACCGGGCAGTCTCTCGAGAAGGTTGCGAAGGACACGGAACGCGATTACTTCATGGATGCCCAGCAGGCCATCGAATATGGTATTGTTGACCAGATCCTTGAGAAGAGGTTGTAGAAAATGATCAAAAAAACAAACGGCAGGACAATCAAGCTGAACTGCTCTTTCTGCGGGAAGAGCCAGGACGAGGTCAAGAAGCTGATAGCCGGGCCAATGGTTTACATATGCGACGAATGCATCGA
The DNA here is from genome assembly GCA_963666485.2 of Syntrophorhabdaceae bacterium. Taxonomy (GTDB): domain Bacteria; phylum Desulfobacterota; class Syntrophorhabdia; order Syntrophorhabdales; family Syntrophorhabdaceae; genus Delta-02. The sequence continues at coordinate 56,230 of CAXXUO010000003.1, forward strand.
GCTGTGCAATGAGATTATTCAGGAAGAGGCGAAAAAGGAGCGTTTTGATTATATCAAGACAGCCATCCCCAAGCCCCATGAGATAAGCAAGCTCCTCGATGATTTCGTCATCGGGCAGGAGCACGCAAAGAAAGTTCTCTCCGTAGCAGTTTACAATCATTACAAGCGGATCGAGTCGAAGACTCAGTTCGACGACGTCGAGATCCAGAAAAGCAACATTCTCCTCATCGGCCCCACGGGCTCGGGCAAGACGCTTCTCGCGCAGACACTTGCGAAGATCCTGCATGTGCCGTTCACGATCGCGGACGCGACGACCCTTACCGAGGCAGGCTACGTCGGCGAGGATGTCGAGAACATCATCCTGTACCTCCTCCAGTCGGCGGATTACAACGTCGAGCGGGCGGAGCGCGGCATCGTCTATATCGACGAGATCGACAAGATCTCCCGCAAGACAGACAGCCCGTCCATCACCCGGGACGTATCGGGCGAAGGCGTGCAGCAGGCGCTTCTCAAGATCATCGAGGGGACGGTCGCCAATGTACCGCCAAAAGGCGGCAGGAAGCATCCCCAGCAGGATTATATAAAGGTCGACACGTCGAACATCCTTTTCATCTGCGGCGGCGCCTTCCACGGCATCGAAAGCCTGATCGCGAGCAGGATAGGGAAGAAGAGCATCGGCTTCGGCGTCGACGTCGAAGGCGGGCGGGACAAGATGTACTCCGAACTGCTTCGCGACATCCAGCCGGAAGACCTGTTGAAGTACGGTCTCATCCCGGAATTCATCGGCCGTCTGCCGATCACGGCAACGCTCGAGGAGCTCACGGAGGAAAACCTCGTCGAGATCCTGAAACGGCCGAGGAACGCGATCGTCAAACAGTACAAGAAACTGTTCGATCTCGAGAACGTGAAGCTGACCTTCACGGAAGGTTCGCTCCGCGGCATAGCCAAAGAGGCGATGAAGAAGAAGACGGGCGCCCGGGGCCTTCGCTCCATCATGGAGAAGGTCATGCTCGACGTCATGTACGAGATACCGTCCCTGTCGAACGTAAAGGAATGTGTTATCAGTGAAGAGGTCATCGTGAACCACGAGAGACCCATCCTGATATACGAAGAAGAAGCCGAGAGCGCGTGAAAGGTTGACATTTCACGGTGAACCTGCTATATTGAACCCCACTGGGCGGGTAGCTCAGCGGGAGAGCATCGGCCTTACAAGCCGAGGGTCGCAGGTTCAAAACCTGTTCCGCCTACCATTTAGAGTAAAAAAGCGGGGTCGTAGTTAAGCCTGGTTATAACGCCGGCCTGTCACGCCGGAGGCCGCGAGTTCAATTCTCGTCGACCCCGCCATTAAAATAACGATAAAGAAGCCCGGGTTCCCCCCCGGGTTTTTTGTTGCAATCAACTCATCCTTCTTTCCGTCATTCCGGCGAAGGCCGGAATCCAGGTTTTTTTTCTTTCTTTGGGGAAATGATTCTGCCTGAAATTTGAAACCCGTGTTTTAAGCACTGGACCCCGGCCTTCGCCGGGGTGACGAAAGAGGCAGTTGGGGTGCGGTTTCGACGCCGTATTGAATAAAGATACGGATACAGGGTAAACTAAACAATGCCCGCAGTTAAATCATTCCAAGTTGAGGTGCGTCGCCATTTATGAAACTCATCATCTGTATCCATAACCATCAGCCGGTCGGCAACATGGACCATATCCTGGAAGAGGCCTATACGCGTTCGTATATGCCGTTTTTCAAGGTCTTGAACAACTTTCCCTCCGTTAAGGTGAATATCCACTTTACAGGGTTTCTTTTCGACTGGCTTAAGAGGAACAAGCCGGACTATATCGATCTCCTGAAGGAAATGCATGCCAGGGGACAGCTCGAGATCGTCTCGGGGGGTGTGTACGAACCGATCCTCGCGCTGCTGCCTTTAGAGGACGCGCTCATGCAGATCAAGCTCCACCGCGACATGATGGAGGAGACGTTCGGGGTCCGGCCGAAGGGCATGTGGCTTGCGGAGCGGGTCTATGAGCCGCACCTGCCGAAGGTCATGGCGAAGGCGGGCATCGAGTACACGATCATCGACGACAATCATTTCACATCGATCGGCCTGAAAGAAGAAGAGCTGTACGGCTATTTCGTAAGTGACTTCCAGGGCGAGAAGATATTTATCTTCCCGGGGCTCGAGGTGCTCCGGTACGCTATACCGTTCAAGAGCATAGAGAAGGTCGATGAATGTCTCAAGGGGCTGAAAAATGCCGGGGCGGACGTTGCGATATTCGGCGACGACGGAGAGAAATTCGGCCTGTGGCCGGGAACGTACGACTATGTCTATGACAAAGAACACTGGCTCGAATCGTTCTTCCGCTACCTGACGGACAATTCGTCATGGCTCGAAACCGTGCATTTTTCCTACTATATAGCCACCACGCCGCCAAAGGGACGGATATACCTTGCCTGCCAGTCATACAGGGAGATGGAGGAGTGGTGCCTGCCGCCGGAGCGCGCGCGGGAATACGACAACCTTCTCCATGAGGACAACCTCCCGTACAGGGATTTTTTCAAGGGTGGGTATTACCGGCATTTTCTGGTCAAGTACAGTGAAAGCAACGACATGCACAAGAAGATGATGCGCCTGTCACAACTGGCCGAGGGCAATCCCGCGGCAAAAGAGCACATCTACATGGCGCAGGCCAACGACAGCTACTGGCACGGGGTCTTCGGAGGCCTCTACCTTCCGCACTTAAGGGGTTCCGTGTGGCACCACCTGATCGAGGCAGAAAAGATCCTCGACCCGAAGAAACCCTTTGTCGAGGGGTTCATAGAGGACATAAACCTCGACGGCCACGATGAAGCCGTCATACGGAACAACGCGATCGAGGCGACGTTCCGCCTGAAAGAGGGCGGCTCCCTCTACGGGCTCGATTTCAAGCCGTCCTCGGTCAATATCATGGCGACGCTCAAAAGGCGGTACGAGGGATACCACGAGAAGATAAGAGAGGCGGTTGGGGATGCGTCCGCAGACGGTACAAAGACCATTCACGACATGGTCATGGCGAAGGAAGAGGGGCTCGAGAAATACCTGCACTATGACTGGTACAGGCGGGCCTCCCTTGTCGATCACGTTCTGGGTACCGGGGCTGCCCTTGACGCATTCTACCGGTGTGAATACGTAGAACCGACCGATTTTGTCCGCGAGCCTTACCGGGCCGAGCTCGTAAAGAAGAGCGGGGCGATCGATCTCGTTCTCAGGAGGGAGGGCCACTTCTGGTGGGACGGCGCCACATTCCCGCTCGCGATAGAGAAAAAGGTCGGGATCGTGAAGAAAGGTGCGGCACTGACCGTTGACTACCGCATAACGGGCGGGGTCGAAGTCCCGTTCCTTGTCGGGGTGGAGTTCAATTTCGGTTTGCTCGGAAGCGGCGGCGACCGCTATATGCAGACGGGCACCGCCATTTACGGCCTGACCCAGCACGGGGTCCTCGAGGCATCCTCAAGCGTTAAATTGCACGATCCCTACCAGGACATTGACATATTCCTCGAGTTCAGCGAGCCTGCTGAGATCTGGACGTTCCCCGTCGAAGTCGTGTCCCTGTCCGAAAATGGTTTCGAGCGCAACTACCAGAGCACGATGGTCATGCCCGTATGGCAGGTCCACCTGGCTGAAGGCACGAGGAATATACGCATAACATTGCGTCTCGACAAGGCCGGGAAGGCCTGATCCGATCAACCGCCCGTAATAGAGGATCTTAGGGCCGATGCCGAAGGTTTCCGTTATTGTTACGACCTTTAACCGGCGCCATTTCCTGCACGACGCCTTTCGGTCGGTCGCAGCGCAGGATTACCGCGACCGCGAGATAATCATCGTCGATGACGGATCGACAGATAACACATGTGACGATGCGGCGCAGTTGCCGGCACGCTACATATGGAAAGAAAATGGCGGGATAAGCAGCGCGCGCAACGCCGGGCTCGCCATCGCCGGCGGGGAGTACATCGCGTTTCTCGACGTCGATGACCGCTGGAAGAAAAAGAAGCTCTCCACGCAGCTCGATGCCATGGAAAGAACCGGCATGCTCCTGTCCTATACAGATGAGATATGGTTCCGCAACGGCAAGAGGCTCAACCAGAAATTAAGGCACCGCAAGTACTCGGGGATGATATTCGAGCAGTGCCTCCCGCTGTGTATAATCAGTCCATCCTCGGCGCTCATCCACCGGAGCATTTTCGATACGGTCGGAACATTCGATGAATCCATGCCCGTGTGCGAGGATTACGATATGTGGCTCCGCATAACATCCCGCTACCCCGTCCTCTTCGTTGAAAAGCCTCTCATCGTAAAGCAGGGCGGCCACGCTGACCAGTTGTCGCGGGCATACGACGGCATGGACCGTTTCAGGATCGAAAGCATCGCGCGGATACTGGGCAGCGGGGTGCTTGATCCTGTCTACGCGGAAAAAGCGGTGGGCGAGCTCACGAAAAAATGCCGCATCTATGCGGGAGGGGCCTTAAAACGGGGAAAGAAAGAGGAAGCGGAGCATTACCTCGCGCTCGCCGCTTCGTACGCCGCTGCGGATTGCGCTACTTCCTGAGTTCTGCAAACATTTTATCTATATGCCCTTTGTGGGCGACCGTGTCCGAAATGATCTCATTCACCAGCGTCTGGCATTCTATATCATCCGTCTTCACGACCTCGTTGTACTTGGCCTCCATAAATGCCTGTTCGTTGTCCCGGGCAATGGCAAGGGCATTGATCAGGGGAACCTGTCCGGCAAGCATTTTCACAGTACTCGCCTCGAGCCCCTTTATCAGGGTCTGCGCCGCCATGATATTGAACGGTCTCCCTTTCTCGAAATTCTCCGGTTTCTTCTCTATGATGGCCTTCATTTTCTGGATGTTGACTGCGTGCTTACTTTCCTGGTCCGCGATGCCGAACCAGAAAGCCTGCTGGTGGGTAAAGACTTCGCCGCACGCATGGTAATACCCGGCAACGACCGTCTCGGTCATCTCCATGTATCCGAGGACATCCATAATTCCCTTGAGATCGCCTGCATTGAAAAGGCCCATGATCTTTATTTCCACTCCTTATTCGTCTGGATTGCTTAAAAAGCTACCAAAAGCGACACGTTAATTCAACCATAAATAGCGCACATTCCCCGTTCCCCCCGTCTTCCCTCTCCCTCCCCGTCTTCCCTCTCCCTCCCCGTCTTCCCTCTCCCTCCCCGTCTTCCCGGGCTTGACCCGGGACCCAAGGTTTGCCTTTCGCTATCTGATATTGACTTATTCGGGACATCTCGGTAAAACTATCCAGACACACAAGGCACTTCTCGCACCGTTTTTTCACGGTAATAATTTTTTTTCATTTCCCCCAGCCATTATTTTTTTTCCGTCTCCCCGATCCTCCTTTTCCGTCTTCCCGGGCTTGACCCGGGACCCAAGGTTTTGAATATTTTTACGCACCGAGCCACACTATATCGTGCACCTGTGCAGCCTTAAGCAGTAATTTCAAGATTACCGCAATCGCATAAACGAAAGGAGAACCATGAACAAGCAGCCGTGCGTCTATATACTGACGAACAAAAAGAATGGCACCCTGTATGTTGGAGTTTACATCGGATATCCTTAAACGTGTATGGCAACATAAGAATAGGTTCATCGCCGGTTTTACCAAGGATTATGATCTGCATATTTTGGTCTGGTTTGAGATTCACGAAACGATGGAATCGGCTATTATACGAGAGAAGAGCATCAAGAGATGGAGGAGGCAATGGAAGTTGGAGCTGGTTAATAAGCTGAATCCCTACTGGAGCGACCTGTACGATGAATTGGTAAAATCAACAAAATGAAAAAAACCTTGGGTCCCGGGTCAAGCCCGGGAAGACGGAGGAGGAGGTGAGAAGACGGAGGAGGAGGTGAGAAGACGGAGGAGGAGGTGAGACGAGGGAGAAGGAGGTGGGAAGACGGAGAAGGAGGGTCGGAGTGACGGATAAACAAAAAGTGGGATGACGGTAGAGAAAGTGGGATGACGACAGGCTTACAAACCTTGGACCCCGGTGTCAAGCACCGGGGTGACGGGCGGAGAGAATTGGGAATGACCAGGAAAGGAAGGTTTTGTCTTTCGCGTTGAACGGTTGGACTGTTGAACGGTTGAACCTGTCTTTTCCGTCAATTGCTTGATTAATAGCGCCAACCCCTGTATATTTTCGATACGCAAAAACCCCTGTTTTAAAGGAGCCTTCACATGCCGTATGATGCGACGAAGATGGCGGACTGGGAGATATCGGAAGCCGCCGAAGAGAAGATGAAGACCATCTGGCAGCTGCGCGACGAGATGGGGCTTCAGGGAGACGAGGTGATCCCCTATGGGAAAATGGGCCGCCTCAACTACGCCGCTATCATGGGCCGGCTTAATTCGCGGCCGAACGGAAAATATATCGATGTGACGGCGATAACGCCGACGCCGCTCGGCGAGGGCAAGACAACGACGACGATTGGCCTTCTCGAAGGCCTGGGGAAAAGAGGCCAGCTTGTGGGCGGCGCGATACGCCAGCCGTCGACCGGGCCGACGATGAACGTGAAAGGCAGCGCCGGCGGCGGGGGAAATGCTCAGGTCGTTCCCCTGACGGAATTTTCCCTTGGCTTGACCGGGGACATCGACCGCATCATGAACGCGCACAATATCGCAATGGTAGCGCTTACGGCGCGGATGCAGCACGAGCGCAACTATGGTGACAGGGAGTTGGAAAAGAGGGGGCTCAAGCGCCTCGACGTCGACCCCACGAACATCCAGATGGGCTGGGTCATCGATTTCTGCGCCCAGGCACTGCGCAACATCGTTGTCGGCATGGGCGGAAGGATGGATGGTTTCACGATGCAGTCCCATTTCGATATCGGGGTGAGCTCCGAGCTCATGGCGATCCTGTCCATCGTGCGGGACCTCAAAGACCTTCGCAAGCGCATCGGCGAGATCACCGTTGCGTACCGCAAGAACGGCGAGCCGGTAACGGCGGAGGACCTCGAGGTTGCCGGGGCGATGTGCGCGATCATGAAGGACACGATCAACCCGACGCTCATGCAGACGGTCGAAGGCCAGCCGATGATGGTACACGCGGGGCCTTTTGCAAATATAGCGATAGGTCAGTCGTCCATAATCGCAGACCTCCTGGGGCTCAAGCTCTTCGATTACCATGTCACGGAGAGCGGTTTCGGTGCAGACATCGGTTTCGAGAAGTTCTGGAACGTCAAATGCCGCTTAAGCGGCCTCAAGCCCAACGTTTCCGTGATAACGGCGACGATACGCGCTCTCAAGATGCACGGCGGCGGCCCCCGCGTCGCGCCCGGCATCCCGCTTCCCAGGGAATATACGAACGAGGACCTGAACCTCCTCGAAAAAGGCATTCCCAATCTCCTCCACCACATCCGCATCGTCAAGATGTCCGGCATGAAGCCCGTCGTTTGCATAAACAAGTTCACGACGGACACGAAAGACGAGATCGCCCTCGTTCGCCGGTTCGCTGAAAGCGAAGGGGCCCGTGTCGCCGTCTCCGAGCAATGGCTCAAAGGCGGGGAAGGGGCATTGGAACTCGCCGATGCCGTGATTGACGCATGCAGCGAAAATGTTGAGTTCAACTATCTCTACCCCCTGGAGATGCCCCTCATGCAGAGGGTCGACGTCATAGCCAAGAACGTCTACGGCGCCGATAGCGTCCTGTGGATCCCCGAAGCGGAAGAAAAAGCCCGCCGCCTCGAGAACGACCCGGCCAAAAGCGACTACTTCACCATGATGGTCAAAACTCACCTGAGTCTCTCCCACAAGCCCGAGCTGAAAGGCGTCCCTAAAGGATGGCGACTGCCCGTCCGCGACGTCCTCGTTTTCACCGGCGCCAAATTCCTCTGTCCCGTCACCGGCGCAATCTCCCTCATGCCGGGTACCAGTTCAGATCCGGCGTTCAGAAGGATAGATGTGGATGTAGAAACCGGGAAGGTGAAGGGGTTGTTCTAAAAAAATAGTTCAAAGTTCAAAGTTCAAAGTTCAAAGAAAAGACGGTTCCACGTTCCAGGTTCCACGCTAAAAAACAAACATTTCGTCATCCCGGTGCTTGACACCGGGGGTGACGATGGGAGGACCACTGAGTCGGGTGCGGTTGGACGCAAAGACGCTGGATTCCCGCTTTCGCGGGAATGACGATAGGAGAGAATACTTACGATGAAGGTTTTTTACGACTTACGTTTAAAGCCCGGGACGATGGCTGTTATTTTTTTCGTGGAACGTGGAACCGTCTTTTCTTTGAACTTTGAACTTTGAACTTTGAACCTTTTTCCCGTCTTAATCGAATTCAATACGATAATATATCGCCCCGCCCGTCTGATTCCCCACCGTACTCTCAACATCAAGCCTCTTTGTCAGCCTGTACCGCAAGGAGAACACGTTCTCTCCGCCCGATATGGAACGCCCGATACTAACGTACAGTTTTGGCGAAATATACCTGCCGATCTTGACGATGGAGTCGGCTGCGCCGGTGGTCTGCTGCCGGGTACTGGCGACGTCCACGTCGAACCCAAGGGCCCTTTGAATCTCTGTCGCCTTGCCGCCGGTGAGAAGGCCGCTCGCGGCCTTGGCGAGAAGGGCCGTGTCCGCTTGACCGCCCTGACCGCCCGGCCTCCCGAGGACGATGAAACTCAATGTGTCCATGTCCGTCATGGAGGGGCGTGAATAGAGGCTTATGTTAGGTTTTTCCGCGTTTCCCGTGACGAGCACCCCGGCGGCGACGTTGCCTTTCTCGGGGTCGCGGACCCATCTGACCGCCAGGATGTTGAGGTTGGCATCCTTCACCGGGCCGTTAAAGGAAATGGCGCCCCTCTGGATATTGAGCTTCGCGCCATAGGCGTCGTACTTGCCCTCTACCGTGGTGATCGTTCCGCGCGCCCTGATATCCTCGGGGCCGGACATTGAAATGTCCACCGTACCCCCGAGGCGCGTGTCGATGCCGTATGCCTTTACTGCCACCTTCTCTCCCATCCTGACCGCGACAAGAAGATCGAGCGCGAAGGGAAAACCGGACCGCCGTCTCTCCTCCTCTCCTACGATGACGACATCACGGCTCGGCTTGATCATATTTTCCTTACGCTCCTCCTTGACCAATGCCTCAGGTATGAGCACAGAGCCTCTCACCGTAACTTTTTTTGTATTCCCCCTTACGGTGATATCGGGGCTGACAAGTGTGTTCAACTCCGGAAGGTTGATCGCCTGGAATCGGTCGCCTTTTACTGTCGCCTCAAATGATTCGATCTCGCCGCGGGAATGGCGGGCATCACCCGTGATCGTGACCTGTCCCTGCCCGGACCGCGCGGTGAGCGACGTGATGGTGATCAGGTTGTTATTGAACGCGATATCGGCATTGACATCCTTGAGGTCCATGCCGGCGGCCGGCAGATACGCGCTCGCGCGTCTCAGGTTCAGCTTGCCGTTAAGCCGCGGGTCGCCCGCGGTGCCCGTCGCGGTTATATCGAATCCGAGCTGTCCTCTCGTTTCCTGCGCCATCCCGGGGAAGAAGGCGGTGATGAGGCCCCGCTCATTGACCTCGCCATGCGCGTTGACAAGGATCGGACCTGCTTTATCCATGACCAGCGGCACGCGGGCGGGCAGGGGCAGTTTGACGTCGGCGCGGGCTGAGCCGAATTGTCCGAGGGCAATCCTGGTGCTGCCGGTGAGCGAAGAATTCTCCCAGCTTATGGAAAGATTTGCCTCTCTGACCGGCGCAGTAACCTCACCCTTGCTGGAGCGCCACGAAAAAGATCCGTCCGCCAGGCTTGTACTACCGGTGAGCTTGAACCGTTCCTCCGGCAGAAACATGCCATCGATACTGCCGGAAAGAAAACCTTTAAGGCCTGCAGCGGTAGTACCCGATTTCGGCCCAAACGTCGCAAGGTCGAGCCTCGACCATTCGGCACGGAACGTGCCCCGGCGGGGCATTTCGAACCGGACAGGCTCTTTCGACACGGCGGAAGCGGTGAACCGGCCTCCATTCCCGGGGTCGATGCTCAGGGCTGCATTGAACCCTGTCTTATCCCAGGTTAACCTCCCGTCGATCGATCCGATCCGAAAGGCGTTCCACGCCATTCTCGATCCCCGGGCGGTCATCTCGCCTGCGGCTTCATTGTCGCGCCATCGGACCCACCCTTGCGCTAAGACGCTGCCTGTGGTTTTGGGGACGAACTTTGATACATCATCTATCCTCACCAGCCATGTCACGCGTTCCTGCACAGTGCCGTGCGCATTGAGGGTGAATCCATTACCCCTCGCGGAAAATGTGTTGATCCTTATCGATTCACCCGCGAAATTTGCATCGATGTCGGCGGTAAGCGGTCTTTTTTGAAAGGTGCTGTTATATACAGTGGCCTTTACGGACCCTTCACCCGGTCCTTTGCCGGGCATCACATACCTGCCGCTTAGGCGAAAATTGATATTTCCGGAGAGGCCCGGCCGTATTCGTGCCGGGTCAAGGCCACTGCCGGCAACCTCGGCCGACAGTATACCGGGAGCGCGTTCAAAGCGAGCAAGGCCGCTCAGGGCGCCTCCCGCTATCTTCGCTCCGAGGTCTTTGAGCTCAATGATCTCTTTCGTCCCGATAATGTTCCCGCGAGCGGCCATACCCTTCCCGTCGGACGACCCGTCAGTAAGGGAAAAACCTCCCCGGAATTCACTTACAGTCCCGGCGACCTTGAAATCCCCCGACAGGGAGGTATTCTGCGGAATCTCCGGTGCGAGGTTAAGTTTCGTCATTATGCCCGATATGTCGAATGCCGGCTCGCTGCCGGTGAGGTCGATCATTGCCTGTGCGTCGATGGTCCCCCGTTTGTCCGCCTTGATGAGACGCGCTTTTGTGATACGTACAGCCTGGCGTTCGAGGCCGAGCCGGCAATCAAATCTGATCCGTTCCTTCTTTCCGGCAAATGCCGCGATGGTGACGGGCCCGGCCACCTGTTCTTTTCCGCGCGATGAAGGCAGGTTCACACTAACGGCGATATTGTCGAATCCGGCCGTTTTCTTAGGGAGTGCGGCATGAAGCTTGCCGTGAAGCCGCGGGCTTATGAGGTCGAGAATAAAGACGCCGCTTATGTCTGCCTGAGGGCTTTTTACGTTCAGTTGATCACAATAAAGCATTCCCCCTATGAAGACAAAACCGGCCCCGACCGCGTCCACCGAAGTAGCGGAGCCATCGGCAGACGTATATGCCAGGTTCTTTATCGTCATCCTGCTTATCGAAGCCTGAAAGATCGAGATCCATCGCGGCAGCCGCGGAAGACTGAGGTCGACCGGCTTCCGCTCTTTTTTCGTGCCGGTTACTTGTACCCCGGTGAGTTCAAGGCTGTCTACGGACAGTCTTCCAACGATCATCAAGACAGGATGCCATTTCAGGTCGGCCGATTCGGCAGTCACCGTGTTTCCGGCCGCACTTAGCTGCAATCCTTCAATGTGGATGCGGTAACCGATCCGCCCGGCCAGGTTTTTGTAGGTAAATGCACCGGGAGCGGCTCTGTGAATCATCCTGACGACGAGGGATGTCCCGGTTTCCGTATACAGGGCGAATACGAGCGAAGAGAGCGCCGCCAGGAAGACGGACAATGCTGTATACAGGACGATACGGTGTCTCATAGACCAAACCCGATGGAAATGTGGACCCTGAAATCGGGTCTTGGTTGGTCTATCTGCCGGGCAATGTCGAGCCTGATGGGCCCGATCGGGCTGTAATACCGCCCGCCGATCCCGGCCCCCTGTGCGAGTTCTACCTGACTGAAGTCGTTGAACGCGTTGCCTGCGTCATAGAACACGGCAAGTCCCCAATCCTTGCCGATTGCCTTTTCAAGTTCGATGCTGCCGGCAAACATGTTCTTGCCGCCGATCACATTCCCCTCACTGTCGGTCGGCCCGAGCGACCTGTATGCATACCCGCGGACGCTTTTGTCTCCGCCCGCAAAGAAACGCAGTGCTATCGGCAGTTCGGTGTCCTTCTCATTCTGTGCCGTCGCACCGATCTTTGCCCGTGTCAGCAACGATAATCCCGCGGGCAGGGGAATTACGACCCCGCCGTCACAGATCACCTGGAGAAAACCCGTCGTCGATCCCAGGGCCTGGTGCGTTCCCTTTATTTCCAGAAGGTAACGGTAACCTTGCCGGGGACGGACCATGTTATCGTAATGTATTGCCGTGAGCCGGATACCGGGCATGACGGAGAAACTGTTCGTATGGTCGTCTCCGACATCCGAATTCTCCCTGAGCAGCTGAAGAAAGATCGACCCGGTCCCGAACTTGCCGTAAGACCGCGCCCTCTCGTATTCCGCTTGTGCCGTCTCGCTGAAATAGTTCGGGATCCCGTTTCCGTAATAATTCGGGGTATTCCGGTAATCCTCCCTTTTCAGGTTGACGCTTATTGCCGAAAAACTCCGTATGTCCTTAGGGTGGGGCATCGTGTACCGCGCCCCCGCAAACAGAAGCGGAGTACTGATATCGAACTGCGACTCGAACTTGTGCGACGTCTTCATGAAGTTGACATCCTCGTATTTGAACGTCCCCCTCGGCCCCGTGTCAGTCTCGAACCCGACGCCCATCCTGAGCCGCTTCGGCTTTGACTCCTCGAGCCGGACCTCGACCGGCACCGCATGATCAACCGCCTTATCCTTGTCGGCATAGATCATCACTGAGCGAAAGCGGTCCGCATTGTTAAGGTTTTTCTGGCTCTCCCCGATCTTCTGGTCCGAAAACACATCCCCCGGCTTGAAATCGATAAATCGCCCCAGGAAAGCCGGGCCATAGTTTAGTGCACCCGAAAAAGTGATTGGCCCGAAATAGTATTTCTCCCCCGTCTCCAGCACCAACCGGACCCTCGCCGAGTGTTCTTCTTTAACGATCCGTATCTCGTGTTTCACATAATCCGCATCGAGATACCCCAGTTCCACAGCCTTCGCCCGCAGCGCATTCTTCGCTTTCTCGTAAACGTCCTCATCGAGCCGTGCCCCCTTCGTCACGGGAAACGCCCGCACCAACGCCTCGAGTTTCGACTCATTCTTCCCGGCTCCCTGTATCCCGACCGCAACCTCAGCAACCCTGACCGGCTCCCCGGGATCTATCACAACATTAAGCTCATACGTCCCGTCACCGGCAATCCCTGACGAGACCGAAACCTTCGCGCCATAATACCCAAACGGCTCCAGCGCCATCGCCGCCTTGCCCGGCACCTGTTTCTCAAAATGCTCCAGCCATTTCTCATTGACCACACCCCCCGAAACAAGCCCCTCCGGGAGCGCCAGCGCAATTCTCACATTATCCAATTCCCGTCCGCTTACCCCCTCGATATGCACGCGCACCGGCTGATCCCTCTGCGCCGAAAGGCAAAGCGGCGCCAGCATAAATATCAGCAACCAGCAAGCGATAACCTTAACCATACATTCTTTATTTTTCACTATTAGCCATTTACCGTTCCGTTTTCGCGTTTTTCCCGGTGAACGTTGAACTTTGAACGTGGGACCGTCTTTATAATTATATTTGGATTGCATCCCCCGGCGCTACCTCGCCACCCGTAAATGCCCGCCAAACAAGTTAATAGCATAATTTCTAATGTATTATTGTATTTTTGGTTTGCCGGATACGGGATTACCCAATGTTCATTGTTGCAGTAAGATTCCGTTTTCTAAATATGGTATTCAATACCATGCTCCATATTTGTTTGGCTACACATTTCTAAAACATTTGACAACATGTCCTTGGCATGTCGGCTGCGTTTGTCACATTACAAAAATTGAATAACTATCTGTAATGCCCTAACTCTGACCAGGATTGTACCTCGAATATTTGGCATTTGCGGGCCTGCATTCTCATGTTTATATGGAGTACTTTGTCCTAAGTCTCGCTTTGGCGCATAAACGCAGCCAAATCCTGTGATGGCACGCAACCTCCCAGGGGGCGATCAGGACTGAATAGAATAAGAATGCGCAGTTTCACCAACAATTCCTCAGCAATCGGATCCAATCCCCTGAAGAAATGGTAATCGATGCGGCGTTTGGATTCTGTCGCTCGACCGTTGAAACTGATGTAGCGGAAAGTTGCAAAGGATGTCGTTGGTTTGAAGATAGCCCTCTATTTTGTCCGAAGGGCCGGATTGATTTTGTTGTGCTGCGGTCGTAGATTCACCTTACCAAGGAGGTGCGAGATGAAACTCCAGATCGGTAATTTATTTGCAGTAATGTTGGTGATTGCGGGAATGATCCTCTTGTGCCCGGGACAAGCATTAACCGCAAGTACCGAAGAGGATCTGGCTGAAAGGATTTCGGTGCAGGAAGCTTATCAGCAGGTTAAATCGGGTAAAGCCATTCTGATATGCGCCTACGAAGAAGAACAAGCATGCAAGGACATTATGCTCGATGGGGCGATCACTCTCAAAGCTTTTGAAGAAAAACTGCCTGAGCTCAAGAAAGACCAGCCGATCATTTTTTATTGCGGGTGACCAAATGAAGCGACTTCTGCCGGTCAGGCAGTCAAATACACAAAAATGGGATATACCAATGTCAAGGCCCTGAAGGGCGGTGTTAAGGCCTGGAAAAATTCGGGATATAAATTAATAAACAAGGACTTCTGAAAAGGACTCGCACAAAAGGTGTCGCCGCCATGTATTGGCTGCATATTTTTGTTTCCATCCGGTCGGGTTGCATTTGACATTTCTGTCGTTTATGATATTCTTAAATTATGAAAGTCATAAATTAATACAGTATTTTGCAGGAGGTAAAAGGTGTCTTTAGTTAAAGTAAAAAGACATGCACAAATAACGCTTCCGAACGACATCAGGAAAAAGTTTAAAATCGTGGAAGGTGATTACTTGGAGATCGAAGAGCACAACAACGAATTAATATTAAGGCCGGTGAAGGTAATTCATACGGATGACGCCTATTTCCATACGAGAGAATGGCAGGCTGGTGAAGCAGAGGCAGACAAGGATATTACCACGGGCAGCGTAATTGGTCCCTTTGACAACATCAAGGACGCCTTAAAGGCCCTTAAGACCGACAAGGTATGAAACTGGCCTTTACCAGGACTTTTGTCCGGGATTACCGGAAATTGCCCCGGGATACCCAAGAACAGACGGATAAGCAATTAGAACTTTTACTGTCTGATCCGAGGCATCCGTCTTTAAATTTTAAAAAAATGCAAGACCCGAGAGATATCTGGGAATGCAGGGTCAACGCTTCGTACCGTATCACGCTTCACATTGCAGAAGATATCTACGTTTTAAGAAAAGTTGGCACGCATGATCTGTTGAGAAATCCGTAATCCAAATGGTTCCAGGTTCCACGTTCCAAGTTCCAGGTTAAAAAAACCGACGCGAAGATTTTCATCTGACAGGACACATTGAGAAAATTAAATGAGGTGACCAGCGCCACATTCTGTTGGGCCGGCGTTGTATTGAACTCAGTTTAATCGTCTTCCCTTCGCGCACTTGCCGTCATCCCGGCCTCCGAGCCGGGACCCAAGGTTTTGTTTTTATTACTATTTGTGGTGTCGAAGTTTTGAAAAGGTTCAAGAAGAAAAACCTTGGGTCCCGGGTCAAGCCCGGGAAGACGGTGAGAGTGAGGGTGTACCGCTTTTCTTTTTCACTTTTTGCGTTTCGCGTTTTACGTTTTACGGCTTCTCAACCCGGGTCCCAGGACCCAAAAGCCGCAGTTTATGTGGAAATCATTTGGATTCTGGTTTATCCTAAATGATCCGCACGATGAAAATAATGAAGAACAATATGCCCTGGACCATCAATGTGAATGGGCCGTACCATATGGTCCGTGAGCGGATTCAGCTGATCAAGAAGCTTGATGTCGGGGTGGAGATCTATTTCCATAACGAGATCGGCGAGGTGAGCGAACGGGACGTGGAGGAGACGGGGAAGGTGCTGCGGGGCGAGGGAATCGCTTGCACGCTGCATGCGCCGTTCATGGATCTGAGCCCCGGGGGTATCGATAAGGATGTGAGGAGAATAACCACGGATAAGCTGAAAAGGGCCGTGACGTTCGCCAACCGGCTCGGTGCGCTGGGCGTGGTGTGCCATCCGGGGTATGACAGGTGGCGGTTCGGGGAGAATGTCGACCTGTGGCTCAAGGGGAGTATCGAGACATGGAACGAGGTCCTTGCTGTCGCGGGGGAGAGGCTTCCGATCATGGTGGAAAACATATTCGAGGAAGAACCGGACACTCTGTACGAGCTTTTACGTCATTTTGACGGTAAAAATATGTATTTCTGCTTTGATTCCGGTCATTTTAATTTATTTACTAAAGTATCACTTGAGAAATGGATGTCAATGCTGGGAAATAAAATACGAGAGATGCATCTTCACGATAATTACGGGACGCGGGACGATCATATGCCGATCGGGCAGGGGTCGTTTCCGTTCAGGGAATTGAAGACATTTCTGAAGGCGCATCGGGAAAGCCTTATAGTGACGGCCGAGGTCCATGATGAGGCCGATGCGGCGCTGGCGGTAAAAAACCTAAAGGAGTACGTGGCTTAAGATGGCTCACAGGATAGAGATATCGTACAAGGAAGGTCTCCTGGACGTCCCGGGGGAGAAACTGAAACGCCGGATCAAATCGGACCTGGGCCTTCAGGTGGAAAAAGTTCATGTTGTCGAGGTGTACACGATCGACGCGGACCTCAGCGACGAGACCTTGAGCGTTTTGAGCAATGAGGCGTTCGTGGACCCGGTCATTCAGAAGGGGCTTCTCAACCAGGCGACGGATGGGGAAGGGGATTGGGTTGTCGAGGTTGGCTATAAGCCGGGTGTTACGGACAACGTCGGCCGTACCGCGAAGGAAGTCGTCGAGGCGATGGCGGGCCGGGAATTCACGGAGGACGAGGCGGTCTATAACTCGCGGATGTACTTCCTGAAAGGCGCGATCACCGAAGATGACGTGCATAACATTGCCGTCGATATCCTTGCAAACGTCCTGATCAACCGCTACGCCATGAAATCCATTGTGCAGTACAAGGCGGACGGCGGGATGGGTGTCTTCGTGCCCAAGGTTGCCATTACCGCCGAACCGGTTGTGGAGCGGATCGATATCGGGTCGATGACCATCGATGAATTAATGCTTATGAACCGGGAGAGGACGTGGGCCCTGTCCCGGGACGAACTGCTCGTTATACAGGGTTATTACGCCGATCCCGCGGTCGTTGCCGCGAGGCAGACTGTCGGGCTCGACGGCCGGCCGACGGATGTGGAGATCGAAGCCCTCGCCCAGACCTGGTCGGAGCATTGCAAGCACAAGATATTCAACGCCCTCATCGAATATGAAGAGGACGGGAACACGGAGATCGTCGACAGCGTCTTCCAGACGTATGTGAAGGGTTCGACCGACGAGATCCGCCGGAAGAAGGGAAAACAGGATTTCTGCCTGTCCGTGTTCAAGGACAACGCCGGGGTGATCAAGTTCAACCGCCGCAACAACCTGGCCTTCAAGATGGAAACGCATAATACTCCGTCCGCACTCGACCCGTACGGCGGGGCGTTGACGGGCATTGTCGGCGTCAACCGGGACCCGTTCGGGACGGGCAAGGGCGCCAAACTGTCCTTCAACATGGACATTTTCTGCTTTGCGGCGCCCGACCATAAAGGGACGATACCGCCGCGGCTTCTCCACCCCAAGAGGGTGCTGGAGGGGGTCCGCGAGGGTGTCGAACACGGCGGGAACAAGAGCGGCATACCGACGATCAACGGTTCCCTTGTCTTCGACGAGAATTATCTCGGGAAGCCGCTCGTTTTCTGCGGCACCTGCGGCATCATGCCGGTCACGATACGGGGCGAGGCGTCGTATCTCAAGCAAGCGAATGTCGGGGACCATATCGTCATGGTCGGCGGCAGGATAGGGAAGGACGGCATCCATGGCGCCACTTTTTCGTCCGAGGAGCTTTCCGAGGTTTCCCCTACGAGCGCGGTCCAGATAGGTGACCCCATCACCCAGAAGCGTATGACGGATTTCCTGCTCATCGCCAGGGATAAAGGATTATACAGTTCCATAACCGACAACGGCGCCGGAGGGCTTTCCTCATCGGTCGGTGAGATGGCTGAAGACACGAACGGGTGCGTCATGAACCTCGAAAGGGCACCCCTCAAATATCACGGGCTCTCCCCCTGGGAGATACTCCTGTCCGAGGCGCAGGAGCGCATGACCGTGGCCGTGCCGCCAGAAAAACTGCAGGAATTCATGCGGTTATCACACAAAATGAACGTCCTGTCGACCGTCCTCGGTGAATTTACCGATTCCGGGCGTTTCCATGTGCTCTACAACGGCAAGACCGTGGGGTACCTCGACATGGAATTCCTCCATAACGGCCTGCCGAGAATGAACCTCAAGGCACGCTGGGAGCGCAGGATCGTGGACGAAGAGCCCCTGCCGGAACCGAAGGATTACGCCGCGGCCCTGACATCTGTCCTTGGCCGCTGGAACGTCTGCAGCAAGGAATACGTCGTTCGCCAGTACGACCACGAAGTCCAGGGCTCGAGCGTGATCAAACCGCTCACCGGCAAATACAATGACGGCCCGACAGACGCAGGCGTCGTTGCCCCCGACCTGGGAAGTAACACGGGGGTGGTTGTCAGCCACGGGATTTGCCCCAAGTACAGCCGTTTCGACACCTACAACATGGTCGCATGCGCCATAGACGAGGCCGTCCGCAATAACATCGCGACAGGCGGTTCCCTGAAAAGAATGGCCCTTCTCGACAACTTCTGCTGGTCCGACCCCATCGAATCCGAGCGCAACCCGGAAGGCGCCTACAAGCTCGCGCAGCTCGTCCGCGCGAACAGGGCGCTTTACGATTACACGACCCTCTTCGGGACCCCGTGTATCTCCGGTAAAGACAGCATGAAGAACGACTATATGCACAACGAGATCAAGATATCCGTCCCCCAGACGGTACTCGTGTCGTGTATTTCGGTGATAGATGACGTACATAATACCGTGACAATGGACATGAAGGAAGACGGGGACCTGATCGTCGTTGTCGGCAAAACATACGCCGAACTGGGCGGCAGCGAGTACTTCGCAGAGTTCAAGCGATTTGGCAACATTGCACCGCAAGTACACGGAAATATTGCTAAAAAGACGTTTCAAGCTATGGAAAAAGCCATACGGTCCGGCATCATAAGATCCTGTCACGACATCTCCGACGGCGGCCTCGGCTGCTGCCTCGCGGAAAGCGCATTTGCGGGGGATGTGGGGGTGGAGGTGGATCTCAATGCGGTACCGAGTGAAGGGGTTTTCAGGGATGATATGCTGCTATTCTCGGAGTCGGCGAGCAGGTTCGTGGCTACGGTACGGGAAGGGGATCTGGCAGTTTTTGAAAAGATCTTTAAGTCAGTGCCGTTTGGGGTAATTGGAAAAGTGCGTTCCGAAAAAGCCCTGAGGATCGTTGGACTGCGGGGAGATGTGATTATTGATACCGATATCAATTATCTCAAGAAGGCGTGGCAGGAGCCTTTCAAGAGGATTTTTGGGTAGTTCTTTTCGTAAAACGTAAAACGCAAGATGTAAGAAGTGGCGCAAGAAGTAGCGGAACTCCCCACATCACTCGTCATCCCATAACTCTCGCCGTCATCCCATAGCTCTCGCCGTCATCCCGGGCTTGACCCGGGACCCAAGGTTTTAATATAATTTTACGCACCAAACACGGCATCTCGCGCACCCGTGTGATCAGATCACCTAGTTATTTCAAATCCACTAATAAAATAGCTTGAGAAAAAAATCATGGATAAGCACCCATGCGTTTATATTTTGACCAATAAGAAGAACGGCACCTTGTACGTTGGTGTAACCTCGAACCTGGCTAAACGTATATGGCAGCATAAAAACCGTTTAATCGATGGTTTCACCAAAGATTACGCTCTTGACATGCTGGTCTGGTTTGAAGTGCACGATGCAATGGAATCGGCAATCCTAAGAGAGAAAAGGATTAAAAGATGGCGCAGGAACTGGAAGTTGGAACTGGTTAACAAGTTGAATCCCTATTGGCATGATCTATATGATGAGTTGGTTACAGAATCAAAAAAATGAAAAAAAGCAAAACCTTGGGTCCCGGGTCAAGCCCGGGATGACGGCGAGGGCGAAGGATGACGGCGAGGGCGAAGGATGACGGCGAGGGCGAAGGATGACGGCGAGGGCGAAGGATGACGGCGAGAGCGAAGGATGACGGCGAGGGCGAAGGATGACGGCGAGGGCGAAGGATGACGGCGAGGGCGAAGGATGACGGCGAGGGCGAAGGATGACGGGGAGAGCGAAGGATGACGGGGAGGGCGAAGGATGGCGGGGAGAGTGAAGGATGGCGGGGAGAGTGAAGGATGGCGGGGAGAGTGAAGGATGGCGGGGAGAGTGAAGGATGGCGGGGAGAGTGAAGCGATGATAACGGGTTGGATGGGATGGCGGCGAGAGTTATGGGATGACGGGCAGGTTGGCTGGGATGACGGATAAAGAAAAAGATGGCAGATAGATAGGGCGGGAATGATGGGCAAAGGATGAAGTTGGAATGCCGGGGAAAAGGCAGAACCTGGATCCCGGTGTCAAGCACCGGGATGACGAGGGGGGGTCAATTGTAGGGTGGCTAATAATGGAATAAATAAACCGGAGACAATGCAATATCTCCGGTTTTAGAGTTTTTTCAACGTAGAACCTAGAACGTAGAACCTAGAACGTTTTTTTAATTCACCGCCTGCAGCAGCTGCGTCTTGATCCTGTTCGCCCCGTCCACGTACACCTTGGCGGGTTTGAATTTTTCAAGCTCTTTCTCATCAAATGTTGCGTAAGTAGCTATTATGATTATGTCACCCTTGCGTGCTTTGTGCGCGGCGGCGCCGTTTATACATATCACGCCGGATCCTTTGTCCCCTTTTATCGCGTATGTGGTGAAGCGCTCACCGGATGTGACGTTGTAAATGTCAACCTGCTCATATGGGATGATGTTCGCGTTGTCCATGAGATTTGAGTCTATGGTAATGCTTCCCTCGTAGTCAAGGTTGCTGTCGGTTACCGTGGCTCTGTGGATCTTGCCCTTCATCATGGTCCTTCTCATTGTCATGCCTCCGTTAAGATTGTGTTATCTATGAGTCTTGTTTTCCCTATGCGGCACGCTATCGCAATGACGGCTTTTTTGCCAACTCGCGAGATATCCTCGAGCGTCGTAGCGTCACATATGTCTATATATTCGACGTTAATGCCATCTTCCTTCTGAAGCATGTCATTGACCGTCTTTTTGATCGCCCCGGTGTCGTGCTCTCCGGCCTTGAACATTTCCTCGGCTTTTTTTAGCGATGCGCTGATGGCCAGGGCTTTTCTTCTTTCCTCGGCGCTGAGGTAGGTGTTCCGCGAACTCATCGCAAGGCCGTCGGCTTCGCGGATGGTCGGGTGGGGAACTATTTTCACGTCCTGGTTGAGGTCCCGGACCATGCGTTCAATGACGGTGAGCTGCTGGTAATCTTTCTGTCCGAATACTGCGTAGTGCGGCTTGACTATATTGAAGAGCTTCGTGACGACCGTCGCGACCCCGGTGAAATGGCCGGCCCGGGTCTTGCCGCAGAGGTGGTCTTCAAGCTTTTTGACCTCGACGTACGTGGAGAAGTCTTTTTCGTACATCTGCCCGTCATCGGGGTAGAAGATGATGTCCGTATTTTCCTGCTCAAGGAGCTGGGAATCGCGTTCAAAATCGCGGGGATAGCGGGAGAGGTCCTCGCTGGGGCCGAACTGTATCGGGTTGACGAAGATGCTGACGACGACCACGTCCGAGATCTTCCTCGCGGCCCTGACGAGCGCCAGATGTCCTTCGTGAAGGTAGCCCATCGTCGGGACGAAGCCTATCGTTTTGCTCTTTCTGAGCTCGTCGGCGGTGCGCTGCATTTCGGAGACGGTTCGTATGATCTTCATATTAATGAAATGACTGGCTGTCGTCCGGGAAATCCCCCGATGCGACGTCGCTTATGTACTCCTTGACCGCGTTGGTTATATCTTCAGTAAGGTTCCTGTACTGTTTGACGAACTTCGGGCGGAAGCTCCCGAGAAGGCCGAGGACGTCGTGTATGACAAGGACCTGCCCGTCGCAGTCGGGCCCCGCCCCGATGCCTATCGTCGGGATGGTGAGCATCTCGGTTATCTCTTTGGCGAGTTGTCTTGGCACGCATTCGAGAACGACCATGAATGCCCCGGCCGCCTCGATGGCCCGTGCGTCCGCGATGAGCTTCTCGACATCTTTTCCCTTACCCTGGACCTTGTACCCGCCCATACGGTGAATGGACTGCGGTGTGAGGCCGATGTGGGCGCACACGGGGATGTCTATATCAACTATTGCTTTTATCGTATCGTGCATGTTGACGCCGCCTTCGAGCTTGACAGCCTCGGCGCCGCTTTCTTTGAACATCCTGCCGGCATTGCGTTTTGCCTGTTCAATGCTTTCCTGGTAGGACATGAAGGGCATATCTATGATCACGAGGGCTTTTTTAACGCCGCGTGCGACTGCCCGTGTGTGGTGGATCATTTCATCGACCGTGACCGGGATCGTGTTCTGATATCCCAGAACGACCGGGCCCAAGGAATCCCCGACGAGGACCGTATCGATCCCCGCATCATCCATTATTTTGGCCGTCGGATGATCGTACGCAGTGAGCATGGCGATCTTCCTCTGACCTTTCATGCCCCTGAGTATCGGTACGGTGACTTTACTCATATGTACAACCTCTAAAATAAAAAAGCTTTCCAGACCATGTCCAGAAAGCTAGCGATTGTCACTTCGAGCCTTCCGTCTCGGTCCAGTTTGGATCCAAGCGGCATCCGGCTAATATAAAACAACCAATCCAAATAAAAGTCAATATTTAATTCTAAAAAGCTAAAACTTCTTTAAGCCGTCAAGATAAGGGCGCTTTTACGCACCCTTATTCTTGTATTCATCGTACCTCAGCATCATGATGAAGGCCTCTTCGTCGTCGAGGAACTCATCATAGCTCAATTCCTTTATAACCTGGCTCGAGCCGCAGTTCGGGCAGAACAGTTCAGGCACTTCGCCGTCCAGAAAGGAGTATCCGCACAATTTACAGATATATTCGTCAGGTATTCTCAATGTTGCCTCCTATGCTACACCCACATAATATACTTATAGGGGAAATTTCTCAATGACAATCTTGGGCCGGTCAAAAGAATTCGTTGATGATCATCTGGAAGTTTTTCTGGATCACGTCCCGGCCGCGTATCGCGTCGCCGTGTCCCGGGAGAAGGTACTCAATGTCGAGGGCCGCGAGCTTGGCGATGCTGCGGGCGAGTTGTTCGATATTGCCGCCCGGCAGGTCGGTCCTGCCGACCCCCATGTAGAAGAGGGTGTCACCCGATATGAGGAGCTTCTTTTCTTCGCAGTAAAGGCACAGCGACCCCGGGGAATGACCGGGCGTCTCGATGACCTTGAACCGGGTATCGCCAATCGCCAGGTCGCCCTCGGTGAGGTAAAAAGAATAGGGCTTCCGGGGCAGTGCGCACCCGGTCATGAGGTACAGTTCCTTGCCCCCGTTGTTGCAGAAGTCGTATTCCGTCCTGCCGATCGCCCGCATCGTTTGTTCATCGAATGCCTCGGCCGCCTCGATGTGGTCGGGATGGGAATGGGTGCCGATGACGAGCTTCACCAACTCGATATTCTTGCCGTCACGGGCCATGCCGTTCATGACATTGCCCAGGAAATTCTTGTGGCCCGGGTCGATGAGGGTCGGTACCGGCCCGTCTATGAATACTGTGTTGCAGTTGTTGGCCTCATACGATGTCCACGGGTAAAGATAAATATTATCAAGGACTTTCATTGTGCCTCCTGTTGAATGAGCAGGGCATCGCTGTCAATCTCCCGCATGTCGAACGAAAAGCTCCTGTCGGCCCCGTCATGGATGCCGATCGTTGCGCTGGGCGGTACATCCTTTCCGTAACGGGCGAGTATCAGGGCCGATGTCAGGAATGTTCCCTCGTCGGGCGTTAAGGCTTTCAAAACGCCGAGCGGTCCCCGGAAGCTTACCGGTTCGAGGCGGATGTAGGGGTTGCCGGCAAATGCGGCGAGCTGTTCATTTTCGCGCTCGTTGCGCGCGACGATCAGTTTCGCGGTCGGCGATACCCTGAAATGGCGCCCGATGGTCAGAAGTTCGATGTCTTTCGTCGTATAGTCAGGGTCGGTCGCCATAAGGTTCTTCAGTTTTATCGAGAAAATGGGGTCCGTGAGAAGGCAGCCGCCCCCCGGCAGTTCGAACTCCTTGAGCTTATATTTCTCAACGAGTTCATATTGCACGTGCCGTCCCCGTCCCGCGTGGTTAAGCAGCTTCTCCCGGTCCAGGATCCCTTCCTGTTCGGGTATACTCGGCGGGAAAAGCTTCGCCGAGAGCGGCCGGACGATCAAGCCCTTCAATTCGCTGCGCTTCTCGATCAGTTCGATCGTATTGCGCCGCTGGGACATCGGTCTTTGCCCCAAAACCTCGCCCGTGACCACGAAGGACGCGCCGACATCCGGCATCATCTCCCGTGTCAGGTTCAGCATATATATCCTGCAGTCGATGCACGGGTTCATGTTTTTTCCATACCCGTACCGGGGATTCTTCACGATCTCGATGTAATCCTCCCCCTTGTCCCGGGAGATCATCTCGATACCGAGTTCTTTCGCCGTCTGTACAGCCCTGTGGCCGCGCAGTTTGTCCCGTTTGCTCGCAAACATAGACGAAAAATGAAGCCCGATAACCTCGATCCCCTGTTCGAGGATCAATTTCGTAGCAACCGCGGAATCGAGTCCGCCGGAAATGAGGGAGATAGCTTTCTTGTTCATTTTAAATCAGTAAGGAGTGAGGAGTAAGGAGTAAGGAGAAAAAGACCAACGATAGGTCGTCATCCCGGTTTACCGGGATCCAGTGTCTTTTCTTTTCACTTTCAACATAGGAAATAAAGTAAAGACGCTGGATTCCGGCGCAAAAGCCGCCGGAATGACGGGGTGAGTTGTTCCTATGCTCTAATCCTCATTATTTCTTCAAACTCCTTACTCCTTACTCCTTACTGTCTTTACTGCATCTCCTCCGGTGTTCTCTCGTCAAGCGTTACGAGACTGATCCCTGAGTCAGGGCCGGGCAGGGGTTCAACGGGACTGGTGAGCGTGAAGCTTCCGCTCTCTATCCAGCCCTTCAGGGCGGAGGCGATCTCGCGGGCCTTCGCATAACTCGAGATGGGGAAGGTAGGTACTTCCTTGCCTTTGACGGTTATCTTGCCTGACTTCAATTGCGCATACGTGACCTCACACAGGCTGCCCGGTATGCGCTGGGGATAATCGTGGGAATAATCAACCACCTGGGCGTAAAAATCTTCATCCGCCCGGGAGGTGAAAAATGCCATCTCTTCGTCGAGGATGGGAATGGGGATGCCGAGACCGACGAACATGGTCGCACCGTACCCGAGGAAGCTGGCTCCCCGCAGGTAGTCCCCGGACATCTTCTTGGCGTCTCCGATAACGGCCAGGGTCCCGGCGCCGCCCTTCGGCAGCCCTTCGGGAGTGCGCGGGCCGCACGGGCTGTGCTGCGTTCCCTGCCAGGCCACATACCCGATGCCGCCTCCCAGGAATATCCGCGTGCCGATCCCGATCGTCCGGTACTTGGGGTCTTTAAGGAGCGGCGACAACTGTCCCGCGCTCGAGTAGTTCGCGCTTCCCAGGTTTGGCTTGATCACGCCCATGTATGTATGAATGACACGGTTGGAAACGTTCACCCCGACATTGTAGTTCTGGTAGCTGTTCCGGGGGCTGTATATATATGCCTCGTTGACCGTTTCCTTGTTGATGTACGTCTCTATCTTCTTCCGCGGGTAGCAGTCCGTCCCGTACGCGGTCGCTTCGAGCCTTATGGCCTTGCCGCTGACAAATTCCTCGATGACGTGTCCTCCGCCGTACTTGAAGGTACCGGGATAGACCGTGTTCCGCGGGTCGGTGTCCGGCATTGCCGTCGCGCCTATGTAGATATCGACGGCTGCGACGCCGGTATATGCAGGGACATCATTGAGATAGCACCTGCCGCCCCCGATCTTGATCCTCGGTTTGGAGTGGCCTAAGTTCATGAACATACCGCTTGAGCACATGGGCCCGAACGTCCCTGTCGTCACGACGTCGATCTGCTGGGCCGCCTTCTTCGTCCCGTTCTTCTTCACGACATCGATCATCTCTTCAGCTGTGACGACAACAACCTTGCCCTTCTTAATCTTCTCATTGATCTCAGCGATAGTCTTCAACTTTTCCTCCGGATGGCTTTTAAGACTAATTACGGTGCGATAGTATACACTAAAACGCGGCGAAAAAAAATTAACTTGGATAATGATAAATCGTAAAACGCAAGACGCAAGACGTGAGATGTTAAGGATAGTTCCCGGTTCTGAGTCGGATAGGAGTAATCGCGACACAGGAAAGGAGTCTTTCACTTCTTGCGTCTTGCGTTTTACGGTCTTTAGTCGATTGTCACGTTAAACTTTATCTCCGCCTCGGAGCGGCGGCTGTATATGGGGTTCAAAGGTTGGTTTTGATCCAGGATGATATCGATCCGTTCGTCGACGAGGGATGCGGGCTCGATGTGGTCGTATTTATCGTGGATGATGGTCACGCCGGCTAAATCTGCGAGGTACTTTTCCGCGATGCGCAGGCCTGTACCGAAACAGACGCAGGGGGTTTTGATGATGGCGGGGATCTGATCCGGTTTTACGGCCATGTAGTCAGTTTCCCGCAGGAGCTTTCCCCCGGATACGTGGTAGAGGGCAAGGAATACCTCCGATTTCTTGGCGTCAATGAGGGGGCACAGGTACGACCCTTCCCGGTCGATCAGGGGGAAGGCGAGGGCGTCGAGGGTAGGGATGCCGCGTATCGGGGTCCCGATCGCGGCGCGGATCCCCTTGCAGAATGAAAGGCCGACGCGTATCCCGGTGAATGACCCCGGGCCGAGGGTGACCCGGAGCTCGGTTATGTCCTTGAGGGTTGTTCCGTTGGCAGCGAGAATTCCTTCGATATTTTCCGGCAATATCTGGGAGGGTGAGCGCAATTCCTTTATACGCCTCTCATCTGCGGGCCCGTCCGGGCCTGCGAGGGCGATGTTCAGGAGATCCATCGAATTGTCGATGGCGAGTATGTGCCTATTTGCCATGGAAATACTTGCTGAAATCGAATATCCGGTCGAAATCGTTGTAAAAGGCAAAGACCATGATGAGGAGCAGGATGACGAGCCCCACTGTCTGGGCGATCTCCTGGGTCTTCTGCGGTATCCTCCGACGTATTATGATCTCGATCGCGTTGAAAAGAATATGCCCGCCGTCGAGAACCGGGATGGGTAGGAGGTTGATCACGCCGAGGTTGATGCTGATGAGCGCAAAGAAGAGGACGAAATCCCCGAATCCTTTCTTTGCCCGCTTGCTCGCCTCCTGGAAGATCAGGACGGGGCCGCCGATGTTCTTCGGTGATATGCTGCCCTGGATGATCTTTATCACCCCGACGACGGTGATGCGCGAGTATTCCCAGGTCATGTACAATGACAGGGGGACGGCCTTGATCGGCGACTGTCGTTTCTTGATCACTTCGTCAGACCGTTCTATGCCGAGCACTCTGCGGGTGAACGGTTCGCCAAAGATATCCTTTTCCTGTATTACTGTCGGTTTGACGGTAAATTCCATCGGTGCGCCATTGCGGTCGACGGTTACCTTTACCGTGTCCGCCTGTATTTTTTCGAGGCTGGATGCGATATCGAGGAATTCCCCGACGTCCTTGCCGTCTATCTTGGTTATCACGTCGTCTTTCTGGATGCCTGCGGCCTGTGCGGGCATGTTCGGGGCAACCTTCCCGACGCGTGCGGACGGCACGTTATAGCCTATGATCGAGACGAAATAGAATACGACGAGGGCCAGCAGGACGTTAAAGAGCGGGCCGGCCACTGCGACAAGTATCCTGACGTACGGCGGCTTATGAGAGAAGGAGCGCGCTTTGTCTTCTTGAGCCACTTCCTCATCCGGTGATTCGCCGAGCAGCTTGACGTAACCGCCCATAGGGACGATGGAGATGGCGTATTCCGTTTCGCCCTTCACCCACTTCACGAGCTTTTTGCCGAACCCTATCGAAAATGTGAGGACCTTGATATTGAAGATCCTTGCCACCATGAAATGCCCGAACTCATGCACCAGTATCAAAAGCGCAAGTGCGATCAGGAAATACAAAAAAGAGATCATAATTTTTTTCGTCCTGTTCCAGTTATTTTAGTCATTGCCGTGCTGCGTGTCCACGATATGATACCACGAATCGTTTCGAGGTTGTCGACTATCGGATGGCCGGGGCCGTCCGCCAGCGTTTCCCCGACGACACGGGGGATATCCGTGAACTTGATCCTGCCTTCGATAAAAGCCTGAGCGGCGACCTCATTCGAGACATTGAACGCGATCATGGCGCCGTCACCTGCCTCGAGGGCCTCATACGCAAGCCGTATCGAGGGAAACCGCTTAAGGTCGGGCGGATGGAATGTCAGCTTCAGGACCCCGTCAAGCTTGAGGGGCGAAAAGGGCAGTAGAGCGCGCTGTTCACCGTAGAGCGCGTACGCGATCGGGATCTTCATGTCCGGGCTCGCCATGTACGCGAAAAACGAATTATCCGTGAATTCGACGATGCCGTGAACGATGCTTTCCGGGTGAACCAGGGTTTTGATCTTTGCCGGTTCGAGGTCAAAGAGCCATCGTGCCTCTATGATCTCGAGACCTTTGTTCATGAGCGTCGCGGAGTCGAGCGTTATCTTCCGTCCCATCTTCCAGGTGGGATGGTTCATGGCATCGGACACCTCGACGTTCTCCAGTGCTTTTTTCGTATGCTTCCTGAAGGGACCCCCGGACGCGGTCAGTATGATGGACCTCACCTCGCCGTGATCGATACCTTTCAAAAGTTGGTATACTGCTGAATGTTCGCTGTCGACCGGGATGAGTTCGCTGCCGGTTTGTGCGATTATCCTCCTGATCATCCGTCCGCCCATGACAAGGCTTTCCTTGTTGGCAAGGGCAAGCGTTTTTCCCGAATTAAGCGCTTCGATCGTCGGCTCGAGGCCAATGGAGCCGGGCAGGGCGTTGACAACGATGTCAACATCACTCCGGATCATCTCCTTCATGCCTTCGATGCCCGTGAAAAGCCGGGCGCCCTTGAGATCCGCCCTGCCGCTGAGCGCACCGTCAAAAAGGCAGACATTTTTCGGCCCGAAAAGGTGTACCTGTTCATTGAGAAGATCTATATTGCTCGCGCAGGCGAGGCCATGAACTTCAAAGGATGCAGGGTCGTTGGCGATGACGCTGAGCGTCGATGTGCCGATGGAGCCTGTTGAGCCGAGTATGAGGACCTTCTTTTTCATCGTGTCATCGCGTCCATAAAATGCAGGAATAGAGAAACGGGGCCGTAAAGATGAAGCTGTCGATACGGTCCAGCATGCCGCCGTGTCCGGGGATGAGGCCGGACGAGTCCTTTATCTTGAAAACCCGTTTGCAGGCGGACTCCATGAGGTCTCCCGCCTGGCCCAGGATGCCGGCCGCTATCCCGATGCCAATCGCGGCACCCAGGTCGAAGCCGAGCCATGTGTGGAACGCCCCAATAATAACAACGGAGCCAAGAGCGGAGCCGGCGAGGCCCTCGACCGTTTTTTTGGGGCTTATCTGGGGGGCGAGCCGGTGTTTCCCGAAAGTTTTCCCGATGAAATAGGCAAAGGTGTCGCTTGCCCATATAGAAAGGAGAAGTATGAACGGGAAGAGGGTGTTCTCCTTCTTGAGCAGGTACAGGTAAAAGAACGGGACGAGAACGAACATATTGCCGAAAAGTATGACTGCCGCCTGCAGCGTTATCTCGCGATTGGCCGCGTCGACAGGGGTTTTCCTGTCGAAGGTTTTTATAAGGATCATCACAACGATGGAGGCCATGGCCCAGAGGGGATAGTACTGGTAGTGCCCCTTATAAAGAGGGATGGCCCCGGCAATGACGAGGACTGCCACGAGGACCTTCATCGGTACATCCGCCAGGGCAGCCGCTTCGTTGACGGCAATGATGCCGACTATGAGAAGGAGAATGAGAAGCCAGTCAGCCGGCAGGAAGTAAAAGAGAAGGGCAACGACCGGAGCCAGGCACATGCCCGTAATGACCCGTTTCTTCAGTTCTCCCAATTAAAATTCCTTTATATTTCCGAACCTTCGCTCGCGCTTTGCAAATTCTTTCAAGGCATCGAGGAATGCCTCTTTACGAAAGTCCGGCCAGAGAATGTCCGTGACGTAGATCTCTGTATACGCGATCTGCCAGAGGAGGAAATTGGATACCCGCATCTCGCCGCTCGTGCGTATGAGAAGATCGGGATCGGGTATGTCCGGGGCGTAAAGATATTTCTGCAAAGTCCGTTCATCTATGCGTTTGATGCGCCCGTTCTTTACGTCTTCCGATATCAACTGTACGGCGTGGACGATCTCCTTGCGGCCGCTGTAGCTCAGTGCGATGGTCAGGACCACGTTGTTGTTGCGCGACGTTTCCTTGATAACATGATCAAACTGGGCCTGCAAAGCCTTCGAGAAATCTTTCTTTTCCCCGATGATGTTGAAACGGACCCCGTTTTTCATCATAAAAGGGAGTT
Source organism: Syntrophorhabdaceae bacterium (assembly GCA_963666485.2). Taxonomy (GTDB): domain Bacteria; phylum Desulfobacterota; class Syntrophorhabdia; order Syntrophorhabdales; family Syntrophorhabdaceae; genus Delta-02. The sequence continues at coordinate 86,902 of CAXXUO010000003.1, forward strand.
CGTTCTCGAGATAGAGGCCGAGGAGGTACATGAGGGTCTTGACCTCTTCTTTCGGGCGGGACCAGTTTTCCTTGGAGAATGCATACAGGGTGAGGTAAGGGATGCCGAATTCGGCGCACGCTTCGGTGATGTCCCGTACGGAATCGATCCCTACCCTGTGACCTTCAGCCCTTTTGAGTTTCTGTTTTTTCGCCCACCTCCCGTTTCCATCCATAATGATGGCGACATGGGTGGGCAGTCTGTCGGGAACAGTTTTTTTCATCAATTGCCGCTTATATAGAAAGGATCTCTTTTTCTTTTTCGGAAAAAGATTTTTCTGCCATCTCTATATACTTATCGGTCATTTTCTGGACATCATCCTGTTTCTTCTTGAGGTCGTCCTGGGAGATGGCCTTGTCTTTTTCCAGTTTTTTCAGCTTTTCGTTAATGTCCCGCCTGACGTTTCTCATGGCAACACGGGTGCCCTCGAGCATCTTGCTCCCGAGTTTCGTCAGTTCCTTGCGTCTCTCTTCGGTAAGCTTGGGAAAGGAAAGGCGTATCTGTTTCCCGTCGTTCATGGGGTTCACGCCGAGGTCCGATTTCTGAATGGCCTTCTCGATCTCGCCGATCACGGTGTTGTCCCACGGCTGTATCGTGAGCGTCCGTGAATCCGGGGCGCCGATGGTGGCCACCTGGTTCAAGGGGGTAGGTTGTTTGTAATAATCTATCTTGATATCTTCGAGCAGGGAGACCGACGCAACACCGGTGCGGAGCTTGGAGAAATCCTTTTTCAGAGCGGAAAGGGATTTCTTCAGTTTATCTTCGAGTTCGTTCATAACATCGGTGCTCATACGGCTACCTCCTCACTATTGTACCTATGGTCTCACCGAGGACTGCTTTTTTAAGATTTTCCCGTACGCGAATATTGAATACGGCGATCGGGATGTTGTTCTCTTTACAGAGAGTAATGGCAGTAAGGTCCATAACCTGGAGGTCTCTGGCTATCACTTCGCCGTAGGTGATCTCCGGGTAGAAAATGGCGTCATTGTGGACCTCGGGGTCTTTGTCATACACACCGTCGACCTTGGTCGCCTTCATGACGATGTCCGCCTTCGTTTCGACGGCCCTGAGTGCCGCGGCCGTGTCCGTCGTAAAATACGGGTTTCCCGTGCCGCACGCGAAGATGACTATCGTGCCGCCGCTTAAATGACCGATCGCCTTTGCATGATTGTACGGTTCGGCGATCTTTTCCAGGTTAAGCGACGTCTGTACAACGGCAGGCGCCCCGATCTTGTTCAGCGTGTCCGCAAGAACGAGCGCGTTTATCACGGTGGCGACCATACCGATATAATCGCCGGTCACCCTGTCGACGCCTTCTTTTTCGCCCTTTTTCCCCCGGTATATATTGCCGCCGCCGAGGACGATACCGACCTCGACACCAAGGTTGCGGATCCCGCGGATCTCCTGTGCGATCTCGTAAACGGTGGCATGGTCGATACCGTGCCCGGCGCTGCCCTGGAGGACCTCGCCACTCAATTTGAGGAGAATCCTCTTGTATTTCATCCTAGTCCTGAAGCGTCTCGCCCAGCTGGAACCTTACGAAACGGTTGATGACTATCTTCTCGCCCGTCTTCACGAGGAGCTCTTCAAGAAGGTCCTTGACGGTAAGATCGGGATTCTTGATGAAGGTCTGCTCGACGAGGCATACTTCCTGGTAGAATTTTTCCAGTTTGCCTTCCGCGATCTTCTCGATGATCTTTTCCGGCTTGCCGGATTCAAGGGCCTGGTTCCTGTAAATGGCCTTTTCCCTTTCGATATGTTCCGCGGGTATGTCTTCGCGCTTGACATACAGCGGGTTCGCCGCCGTTATCTGCATAGCGACGTCTTTTACGAAGTTCTGAAACCCGTCCGTTTTCGCGACGAAATCGGTCTCGCAGTTGATCTCGACCATTGCGCCGACCTTGCCGCCCGTGTGTATGTATGCCGAAATCGACCCTTCCGACGCCACGCGGCCCATTCTTTTCGCCATCTTGGCAAGGCCCTTCTCGCGAAGGAAGTCGACTGCCTTTTCCATATCCCCGTTCGTATGTTTCAAGGCCTCTTTACAATCCATGAGGCCGACGCCGGTCTTTTCACGTAATTTTTTTACCGTATCAGCAGTGATATCCATGATAATTCCTCCTGTAGCTGTTATGCTTCGTACTCGTCGTATTTTTCTTCTTCCAGTACGCTTTCATCGACAAAGGGCTTCAGATCTTCAGCCGGCCCTTCGTCCTTGGCCTGAAATTCCTCGACATACAGGGCTTTTCCTTCCATGACCGCATCTGCGATCCTGGCCGTGATGAGCTTGATCGCACGGATGGCGTCGTCATTACCCGGGATGACAAGGTCAATGTCATCGGGGTCACAGTTCGTATCGACGATGCCGATCGTGGGAATGCCGAGCTTCTTCGCCTCGTTGACGGCGATGTATTCTTTCTTGGGATCAACGACATAGATCGCTCCGGGGAGCCTTTCCATACCCTTGATGCCGCCGATGTTCTTCTCGAGTTTCTCGATCTCTTTTTCGATGCCGATCGCTTCTTTTTTCGGGAGCACTTTATAAATGTCGCCTTGCTTCAATTCTTCGTACTTCCGCAGGCGATCGATGCTCTTTTCGATGGTCTGGAAGTTTGTCATCGTCCCGCCGAGCCACCTGTTGTTGACGTAAAAGGCCCCGCAGCGGCCCGCCTCTTCACGGATGGCTTCCTGCGCCTGTTTCTTGGTCCCGACGAACAGGATGTACTCATTGCGGGATGCCACTTCCTTCACGAAATTGTACGCTTCCTTGAACATCTTGAGCGTCTTCTGAAGGTCGATGATGTAGATGCCGTTGCGGGCGCCGAAAATGTAGGGTTTCATCTTCGGGTTCCATCTCTTGGTCTGGTGACCGAAGTGAACGCCAGCTTCCAGCAATTGTTTGATGGTGAGATTAGACATGTATCCTCCTGGTTTTTATCCTCCGCCTTTCGCACTTTACAGCCAGGCAGTTTCCTGCACCCCGGCAATAATTGAAAGGCGTGCGAATTTAATGAGTTTCTAAAATATCATATAATTACAGATGTTTCAATAAAAAATAGGCAGAAAAGGGCATTGTCGTTCTACGTTCTACGTTCTACGTTCTACGGTAAAAATAGATACTTGTATAGCTATGGAGACTGGTATGTGGCAAGTCAAATTCCGTCATCCCGATATAGATTTTTCATAGTCGACCTGAGTTTGCCGCCCTGTTACTTGTCGTTAACGTAGAACGTAGAACGTCTTTTCCCGTTTCCCGTCTTGCGTCTTGCCTTTTACGGACTATCGCAGTACGGTGCTATGTCGCGGACGATGGCCTGGAGGTATTTCTTGCCGGCGAGTTCAAGGGAGTTCAGACTGATCTCAGTGTCGAAGTCGGTCCCGTCGAGGCGTCTGTGCGTCCAGCGGAAGAACCGGCCTGCGCCGTCGAGTGCGTTGTTCATGAGCTTCAGCGCCTTCTCGCGGGAGTCGGTGCCGTCGGGCTGGAGCGGCGGAGAGAGCTCAAAAGGTGATTTTCCGAGTATCTCTTCTTTCGTGCCACCGAACATCTCGAGCGCCCTTCGGTTGCAGTCTATGAACGAATAGCCGTCCACGAGGAAGATTGCGTCAATGGCGTTGTCAAAGATCGCATGGAACCTCATCTCGCTGTCTCTGAGCGCGTCACCCGCCAGGCGGCGGTCCGTGATGTCCCGGATATACGCCAGGGTCAGCTGTTCACCGCGGAAAGTTATGCCTGTGGCGGAAACCTCAATGTAGACGACACTGCCGTCCTTGCGTATGCCCTTTGCCTCGTATTTATCGGGGACATCCTCCCCGTTTTGTCTTTTTTGATTTATCAGCCGGACCCTCTCGAAATCGTCGGGATGGATCGTTACCTGGTGCGTTTTGCCTGTGATCTCATCCGGCGAATCGTATCCAAAGATCTGGCAGAAGCGCTGGTTGACGTACAGATGGACATTTCCCCGCACTATGGCGACCCCGTCGTTCGAATTCTCGATCGCGGTCCGGTACCTTTCTTCGGATTCCCTGAGCTTTTCCTCGGCCTCTTTTTGCTCGGTGACGTCCCTGACCGATTGAATGACCCCTGTCATCCTGCCGTCGATATCGTATATCGGGCTTGCCTTGGCCCAGATATACGTGAGTTTCCCCCGGATCGTCAGGGGCTCTATGGGTTCGGCGACCAGCCGGTCCATTTCCTTGGTGATAAAGGAATATCTTTTCTCGGCGTCCCTGTCGGGCCGCAGGACAAAGTCAGCGAGCAGCGGCTGCCGCCGGCCGTAGAACGGTATCGAGTATTCCCGGTCGGCCTTGCCGAGTATTTTGACCGCTTTTATGCCGGTTAATTCCTCCATGGCCTTGTTCCATGCAATGACCCGGCCCTCCGTATCGATCGCGAAAGTTGCATCGGGAAGGAAGTTGATGATGTCCATGAGGCGGCGTTCCGAATCGACCAGAGCGTCCTTGATCTTTTTCTGCTCCGTGATGTCCTGTATCACCGTCAGGATGTTTCTTTCCCCGCCGTAGGAATGCTTTATAATGCTGATGACCGCGTGAAAAACGCGGCCGTCCTTGCGTTTCAGATCGACCATGTAATCCCTGAGCGCGTCCTTGTTCCTGACATGCTCGAGCATGAGCTTCCTGTCCCCGGGGGTTGCATAGAACGCCTCGACATTGAGCGTCGCCATTTCTTTCCGCGTATAGCCGGTAATCCGTTGAAGCATCGAGTTGTATGCGATGATCGTGCCATCGAGGGTGGTAATGCATATCCCAACGGGGATATTTTCGAAGATCGTGCGATAGCGGTCTTCTTTTATGGGATCGTTCTCGGTCATAAAATACTTATATCACTACTATAGCACTATTTATCTGTTGATTCAGCCATGAAATTATCGGTGGACCGCATAGAGCAGGTTACCTTGAAATTACGGGACATTATATGGTATGTTGACGGAAAAATAAACAGGAGGACCTTTATGCCGTCTCTGTCCAAGAAAACCGAATTGAAGAGAAAGAGAAAGAAAGCTGCCCAGAACCCCAGGAGAAAGAAGGTGCAGTCGAAGGCCTCCACCCCGGCATTTCCCGTACACGTCGATAAGGAATGAGTGAACGCCCCCTGAGATACGAGATAGGGCCGATACGGCCGCCGAACGAAGCGTACAGCCTTCTCGTCAGGTTCACGAGAAACTGTACATGGAATAAATGTCTTTTTTGCCAGACCTATAAAGGGAAGCGTTTCGAGAAACGGTCCCTGCCAGAGATCAAATCTGATATAGATACGATCAAGGCGATCCAGGACGACATCAAGCAGCTGTCCTGGAAAAAAGGCTTCGGCGGAAAGATCACGGACGCCCTGGTCGAAGGCGTGTTCGACAGCCACATCATTAACGAAGGCTATAAGTCCGTGGCTGTGTGGATGTATTTCGGGTGCAGGAATGTTTTCATCCAGGATGCAAATTCCCTCGCAATGAAGCCCGATGTCTTTATCGAATCGTTGAAATATCTCAAAGAGGCTTTCCCCACGATCGATCGCGTCACGAGTTATGCCAGGGCGCGCACCATAGCCCGGAGCGTCTCCCCGGAAAACCTGAAAAAAATGAAGGAGGCCGGTCTCACCCGGCTTCACGTCGGCCTTGAATCGGGAAACGAGGAACTCTTACAGTATATGAACAAGGGTGCGACACGGGACGATCACGTACTCTGCGGCAAAAAGGTCAAGGAAGCTGGCATTGAATTATCGGAATACGTCGTTCTCGGTCTGGGTGGAAGAAAATGGTGGAAACAGCACGCGCTCGACACCGCGGGCCTTCTCAACACGATCGACCCCGATTTCATACGGTTCCGGACGCTCAAGGTGCTCAGGACCATGCCGCTCTATCAAAAACTGGAAGACAAGGATTTTCTTCTCCCCGACGAAGAGGACATTCTCAGGGAGGAACGCCTCCTCATTGAAAACCTCACCGATATAACAAGCTACGTAAAAAGCGATCACATACTCAACCTGCTCGAGGAGATCGACGGCAGGCTGCCTTCCGACAAACAGAGGTTTCTCGCCACCATAGACCGCTATTTCAGCCTGTCCGAGGAGCAAAGGCTCATATTCAGGTTCGGCAGGCGGTCCGGTATCTACCGTAAGCTCGATGAACTGAACGACGACCTTACATCCTTCCGCATAAAGAAATCAATACGGGAAATGGAAGAGAAGGAGCCGGGAAGCGTGGAGAAGACGATCTCGCTGCTGCTCGAGAACTACATCTAAAGATCAATAAATTCGTCATTCCGGCTTGCCGGAATCCAGTGTCTTTTCTTTTAAAACCGACATTACGGAGACACCGAAATGGCGAAGCAACCCTGTGTCTATATCCTCGCCAGTAAGAGAAATGGAACCCTTTATACCGGAGTAACCTCTAATCTAAGAAAGCGTATATGGGAACATAAGAATGATCAGATCGAAGGATTTACCAGGAAATATAAGGTCCATATCCTGGTATGGTACGAGATCCACGAGACAATGGAATCGGCGATTACCAAGGAAAAAGGAATCAAGAACTCGGGACGGCAAATGAAAATAGACCTGATAGAGGCATTCAATCCATACTGGAATGATCTCTATTTGGGTATCATCTGAAGTTTGAGTGTTAATTTATTATGAAAGAAAGAACAAAAGACACTGGATTCCGGCAAGCCGGAATGACGATTGGTGTATTCGTGGAAAGTATTTTCCCAAAGTGTTGAAAGTTGAACCCTTCCTACCGCCGTCATTCCGCCGGCTTTTGCGGCGGAATCCAGTGTCTTTAAGGTTTTTAGTAACCGGTCGGTAAAGACGTGTTAGCACAAAGAAAGAACAAAAGACACTGGATTCCGGCAAGCCGGAATGACGACTGATGGCCGGTAGATATTTGCTATCACTAAGAAAGAACAAAAGACACTGGATTCGGGAATGACGACTGGTGTATCCATGGAAAGTATTTTCCCAAAGCGTTGAAGGTTGAACCATTCCTACCACCGTCATTCCGCCGGCTTTTGCGGCGGAATCCAGTGTCTTTAAGGTTTTTAGTAAACGGCCGGTAAATGTGTGCTAACACAAAGAAAGGACAAACATCGGATTCCGGCAAGCTGGAATCACGGAGCGGGCAGGCATCTCACTTTTTGCCATCCTCATAGTACGCTTCTATGGAATTTACCAGCCCCGGAATATCCGACCTCTTGGCTTCAATGTCGACCTTGATCCCGGCCTTCACCAGGGTTTCGGTGGTTACGGGGCCTATCGATGCGACGATGCCGTGCTTTAATATGTCCTTTCCGTACAGCATGATGAAATTGTTTGCGGTCGAAGAGCTTGTGAAGGTGAATATGTCGATATCGGATGGAGGGGGTTCGACTAATGCGGGGATCTCGGCACGGTAGATAGGGATGACGGTGCACGTGCCGCCGTTTTTTCTTATGTAATCTACGATCACGTCGCGGGCCTGCTCGGCCCGGGGTACAAGAAAAGTTTTGTCTGCGACGCCGAACTTCTCGAGGGCGGCGACAATGCCTTCAGAGGTAAATTCCTGCGGGACAATGTCGGCGTTGATGCCGTACACGTTAAGGTGGGCGGCTGTCGCGGAACCTATGGCGATGACCGTGATGCCGCTCAAGATGCGCGCATCTTTCCCCGACCCGCGCATGTGGGCGAAGAAGATAGAGACGGCATTGACGCTGGTGAAGATAAGCGCATTGTAGGACCGCAGTTTGTCGACGGCGGTGCGCAGCCGCGTGTTGGGCACGATGGGCTCGATGTCGATCGTCGGGATGAAGACGGGTTCCGCTCCCCTGTCGAGGAGCAGTTCGCCGAATCTCTGCGACTGGTGCCGGGAGCGGGTGACGGCGATCTTCTTTCCAAAAAGCGTCTTTCGCTCAAACCAGCTGAGCTCATCGCGGAGCGCGATGACATCGCCCACGACAATAATGCCGGGAGGGGTGATCTTCGATGCACGGACCTTTTCCGGCAGCGTCGAGAGTGTGGCGGTCACGACCCTCTGATTGGCAAGGGTCCCCGAACGAATCACACAGGCCGGGGTATCAGGGTCTTTACCTTCGTCGATGAGCCTCTTGGCGATCTTGGCAAGATTTTTCATACCCATGAGGAATACCAGGGTATCGGGTCCCTGCGCCAGCTCGTGCCAGCGAATGGTCGACGACTCTTTCTTTTCATCCTCGTGACCTGTTATGAATGCGACGGTTGACGCATGGTCGCGATGGGTAAGGGGGATCCCGGCGTACGCAGGGACCGATATCGCCGACGTGATGCCGGGGACTATCTCGAAGGGAATACCTTTTTTTGCAAGATACTGGGCCTCTTCTCCTCCACGGCCGAAGATGAACGGGTCTCCGCCCTTGAGTCGGACGACGGTGGTATTGCCGGACGCCTTTTCAGCGAGGAGCGAATTTATCTCCCGCTGCGGCAATTCATGCCGTGACGCCTTTTTTCCGGCATATATGACCTCGGCACCGGCCCGTACAAACTCCAGCAACCCTTTATTGACGAGGTTGTCGTAAATTATCACGTCACCCCCGGCGGATGAGCTCGAGGCCTTTTACCGTGATCAGTTTCATATCGCCCGGCCCGGCGCCTACCAGATAAACTTTTCCCATGCACTATTATACGGTCCGTGGGCCGGCAAGTTCAAAGGATAAATGAAAAGAAGCGGGCTTTTTTCTTCCTTGAAAAGAGGTTTCCAGTTTTATAGTATTGAGACATATTCCGACGGGAGCAACCTTAAGATATAAGGGGTCGAAACTGCTATCATGCATGTACATTTATAGTGTTGCTCGGTATCATGCCTTGGCCGTAGCATAAAGAGCCCCGGGGATAAACAGGTGTACCGCCGGGCACGCCGCGTTCGTAACGCTTCATGACGGACCCGGCGCCTGATCGATATGTGGATATCACAACGGGAGGAAGGGATGCCCAGGAAACTTTTTGTACTTTTTTGGATGGCCGCTTCATGGCTTATTCTTGCGGGGAACGCCGGTGCCGCCTCGGTCGAGCTTTTTTCGCCGGAAGGCACGGTCAAGGATGTACGCCAGGTCACCGCGCGTTTCAGCGACCAGATGGTGGCGTTCGGAGACCCGCGCCCGGCTGACCCTTTCGATATTCAGTGCCCCGTGAAAGGCAGTGGGCGCTGGATCGACGGCAGGAACTGGTCGTATGATTTTGAAAGCAACCTGCCGGCGGGTGTCTCGTGTGCTTTTTCCTTGAAACCGGGCATAAAGTCCCTCTCCGGGGCCCCTCTCAAGGGCAAACGGGCGTTTTCCTTCAATACCGGTGGTCCGCACGTCCGCATGACGGAGCCCTATGAAGGCGACCAGGTAGAGGAAAACCAGGCGTTCCTGTTCCGGTTGGACGCCCCGGCGACGGATGCCTCCGTGATCAAGAATGTTTCGTGCTCGATCGAAGGTGTGCGCGAACGCGTCGGTATCAGGCTCTTTACAGGGGCCGAGCGGTCTGATGTGTTGAAAGCCGCGCGGCTTTCGAAGAAGGAACAGGAAAATTCCGTTGTCTTCCAGTGCCGGCAGGCATTTCCCCCCAAGGCAAAGGTCAAGATCGTATGGGGCAAGGGGGTCATGGCGAAAAGCGGAATGGTCACCACGGAGCCCCAGGTCCTGGAATTCAAGGCGCGCGGGCCTTTCACCGCGCGATTTTATTGTATGAAGGAAAAGCCGACAGGCGGGTGCATTCCTTTAAGCCCGATCCGGCTCGCCTTTTCCTCACCCGTATTGAAGAAAGCTGCCGAAAGGATCACAGTTACTGCAGGAAACAGGACATGGAAGGCTAAGGCATATACGCGCGGCGAGACCGAGGTGGAATACCTCGTCTTCGACGGTCCGTTCCCGGAAAGGAGCACACTCACTATAAACATCCCGGCGGATATGAAAGATTTTTCGGGGCGCACCCTTTCCAATGCAAGTAAATTTCCGCTCGCCGTGAAAACGGACAGGTATCCGGCCCTTGCGAAATTTCCCGAAAAATTCGGGGTTATAGAATCGAAGGAAGGTGCCCTGCTGCCGGTTACGGTCCGCAATATCGAGGAGGAGATAAAGACCTGGCTCGACAGGACTGATCAGGACACGCCGGGGCGCGAGCAAGCGGCGCCTGCGCCGAAAACCGGCGATAATAAATCCGCTGCCGGCAGACCGGCGGCGGATGCGCCCCAGGCGGCACAGGGTAATATTTTCAAGACAGCGGCGGGCAGTGAACAGGCCGTCATAGAATGGCTCTTCAAGCTTGACAATACCCCGCGGGAACGGTCGGTGCTGAAAGGGGCGAAGAGCGCCAGGGGTTTTTCACTTCCCAAACCGGGAGGTTCCAAAGAATTCGAGGTGATCGGGATACCCCTTCATGAGCCCGGTTTCTATGTTGTCGAGATCGAGAGCCTCATGCTGGGAACGCGGCTTTTGAAAAACCCGGCACCGGTCTACGTTCCGACGGGAGCGCTTGTGACAAATATGGCTGCCCATCTCAAGTGGGGCAGGGCATCGTCGCTTGTGTTTGTCACGGCCCTCGATACCGGTTCGCCGGTGCCCGATGCAGCGGTCACTTTAAGGGACTGCCGGGGCGGGACTATCTGGCAGGGGAGCACCGATCGGGACGGCATCGCCCATATTAACAAGACCTTGCCGAAAGACCTGCCGGAATGCAAGCATCCGAAGCAGGAAGAAGGCCTGTATTATGATTCTTCGCGAATCCTCTCGGACATAAGGAACGGTCTCTTTGTTTTCGCGCGCAAGGGCAGCGATATGACCTTCACGCATTCGAACTGGAACGACGGGATCGAATCATGGCGTTTCAACCTGCCGGAGAATTATGGCGAACGTACAGACCCTGTCATGGCGCACACAGTGTTTGACAGGACGCTGCTCCGCGCGGGCGAAACCGTTCATATGAAACATTTTACCCGGGTCCGCACTATGGCGGGACTTTCATTCCCGGCAAACCAGGCCAATTTTAAAGAAGTGGTGATCGCACACGTGGGCAGCAACGAGAAATATGCCCTGCCGATAACGTGGAAACCAAACGGCACTGCCGAGAACAGCTGGAAGATACCCGAGACGGCAAAGCTCGGGACATACGAGGTCTATTTCCGCCAGGGCCCGAAATCCGACGGGTACGAGCAGCGGCAGAGAGCCGGGTCGTTCCGGGTCGAGGAATTCAGGGTTCCCCTCATGCGGGGCTTTATCCGGGGGCCGAAGGAACCGGCCATCAATCCCGGCTCGATCAATTTTGACATAGATCTGAGATACCTCTCGGGGGGCGGTGCCGCCGACCACGCGGTGAAGGTCCGTGCCGAGATCGAACCGAAGGAAATATCATTCCCCGCCTGGGACAACTTTTATTTTTCTACCGGGTCCGTAAAGCCGGGCATCGAGGCCGAGGCAGAGGAACGATACGACGAGGACGAGGATACCGGAGAGGATGTGCCGGCGCGTCGGGGCAGGCGCGACGGGGCCGTACGGCTCAAGACCATCGAGATGAACCTCGACAGGCAGGGGGCGGCGCGGGCGGCCTTCCGGGACCTGCCGAAGGGCGACACGCCGAGGGATATCTTCACTGAACTGGAATTCAGGGACCCGAATGGCGAAATCCAGACATCGTCCACGCGAATTCCGCTTTATACTTCGGCCGTTCATGTCGGAATTTCTTCGAGCCATGAACATACGAAGGACAATCTGAAATACCAGGTAGCAGTGGTCGATCTGCAGGGAAGACCGGTCCCCAATGCCGCAGTGAAAACGAAACTTTTCAAACGCGCGACATATTCCCACAGGCGCAGGATAACAGGCGGGTTCTATGCCTTCGAGCATGTGACCGAGAGGAAGGAGATCGGGCAGCACTGCACGGGCAGAACCACCGAAAACGGAATACTGTATTGCGAAGGGAAGGCCCCGGAAACAGGGGAGATCATCATAGAGGCGCAGGCAGCTGATCCATCCGGGAATATCGCTTTTGCGAAACGGAATATCACCATCTACGGCAAAGAAGACTGGTTCGAGGCCCGCAACGATGACCGCATGGATCTCATACCTGTACGCCGTTCTGTCGAACCGGGTGAGACGATGAGCTTCCAGGTCAAAATGCCGTTCAGGGAGGCCACGGCCCTCATCACCATAGAGCGCGAGGGGATCATGGACGCATATGTCAAGACGGTCACGCGGGAGAACCCCGTGGTCGAGGTCCCCGTAAAAAACAATTACGTTCCGAACGTCTTTGTCTCCGCCCTCGTTGTACGGGGCAGGGTGGCAGGTTCCAAACCAACAGCCATGTTCGACCCGGGGAAGCCTGCCTACAAGCTGGGGATCACCGAGGTGAAGGTGGGCTGGAAGCCTCACGCCATGAAGGTAAAGGTCACGACGGATAAAAAGGTGTATGCCGTCAGGCAGCCGGTCAAGGCCCACATCGCGGTACGAAAGCACGATGGAGGTGCTCCGGGGAAGGGCTCCGAGGTGACAGTCGCCGTCGTCGACGAGGGACTGCTCGAGCTCAAGCCGAATACAAGCTGGGCCCTCCTCGAGGCCATGATGCGCGAGAAGCCGTACGAGATCTCAACGGCGACGTCGCAGATGATGGTGGTCGGCAAGCGGCATTTCGGGCGCAAGGCCCTGCCGCATGGCGGCGGAGGCGGAAAACAGCTTACCCGGGAACTCTTCGATACCCTGATATACTGGAAGAGCACCGTTCCTCTCAATGATGACGGCGAAGCGGACGTGACATTCAATTTGAACGACTCGCTGACCTCTTTTCGCGTTGTGGCGATCGCGGCATCGGGAGCGGAATTGTTCGGTACCGGCGAGGAAAGCATCAGGACAACTCAGGACCTCATGCTGATCTCGGGCCTGCCGCCGGTCGTCCGGGAGGGTGACAGGTTTGCCGCAGGTTTCACGGTACGCAACACGTCCGACCATGATATGAATGTCGTGGCCGCGCTGAAGACCACCGACGGCATGGCGGGAACACCTTTTCAGACTGTATCTCTCGCTATTCCGGCGGGACAGGCAAAGGATGCCCTGTGGCAGGTGACCGTGCCCACCGGGATAACAAAGATCGGGTACGAGGTATCGGTGCAAGATCAGGCAAACGCCCGCGATACGATCAAGGTGTCCCAGAAGGTCGTGCCGGCGGTACCCTTGAGAGTGTTCCAGGCAACCCTGGCGCAGATCGCCGATACCCTGAAGATGGAGGTCGAGAGGCCGAAGGACGCCGTCCCGGGCCGCGGCGGGATATCCGTCGGGATGCAGGGCAAGATATCGGAGGGGCTGCAGGGTGTTGTGGATTATATGCGGCGTTATCCCTACGTCTGTCTCGAACAGAAGACGTCGAAGGCCGTTGCCCTGAAGGACCGCGAGATGTGGAAGGAGATCATGGCGACAATGCCGGCGTACCTCGATCATGACGGGCTCGCAAAATATTTCCCGCTCATGCTGCGGGGAAGCGATACCCTGACCACATATCTCCTTTTTATAAGCAAAGAGGCAGGGTATGATCTGCCCGATGATATACGCGGCAAAATGATAAAGGGATTGAAAGGTTTTGTCGAAGGGAAGGTTGTCAGGTATTCATCGCTCAAGACAGCAGACCTGTCGATTCGGAAGATCGCGGCGCTTGCCGCCCTTGCGCACTACAAAGAGAGCACGAAAGAACTGCTGACGACGATTGACGTTCAGCCAAACCTCTGGCCGACATCGGCGGTCCTGGACTGGATCGAGGTTCTGCGGCATACGCAGGGCATTCCCGACCGGGACAACAAGCTGAAAGCTGCTTCCAACATTCTACGGAGCCGGCTTAACCTCCAGGGAACAACGATGACTATTTCGACGGAATCAACGGACCTGCTCTACTGGCTCATGGTGTCGACGGACCTCAACGCGGCAAGGATATTGACGGCCTCCATGGATTTCGATACATGGCGGGAGGATGTCCCCCGCATCGCCCGCGGCCTGGCGGGAAGAATGAAGAGGGGCCACTGGGATACGACGACGGCAAATGCGTGGGGGACGATCGCTATGGATAAGTTCTCCAGGAAATATGAGGCAGTGCCGGTTTCGGGTACGTCCTCCGTATCACTGGCGAAAAAACAGGAGACGATAGCGTGGGGTGACAAAGGAAAGGGAGGCAGCGTCATGCTCCCGTGGCCGGACGGGAAAAGTACGCTGAAGGTCGACCATCGGGGCAAGGGCAGGCCGTGGGTAACCGTTCAGAGCATCGCTGCTATACCGCTTAAGACGCCTCTCTCATCCGGCTACACGATAAAGAAGACGGTGACGGCGGTTGAAAGAAAGTCACCCGACGCCTGGACACGGGGAGATGTGATGCGGGTCAGGCTCGAAATTAACGCCCAATCCGACATGACGTGGGTTGTCGTCAGCGACCCGATCCCGGCAGGTTCGGCGATCCTGGGAACAGGGCTTGGCCAGGATTCCAGGCTTCTGTCAAAACAGGGAAATCAGAGAGGCTGGGCGTGGGAGGCGTACCGGGAAAGGTCTTTCGAGGCATTGAGGGTCTATTACGAATTTGTGCCCAAGGGGACCTGGACGGTCGAATACTCCATCCGACTCAATAATGACGGGGTCTTCAACATGCCCGAGACCCGCGTTGAAGCGCTCTACGCGCCGGAAATGTTTGGCGAGGTCCCGAACAGAACGGTCGAGATAAAAAAATAGGACCGGTTTTTTTGAGACACCCGAAGAAGTCTCATGTAATTATTTGTTCAGTCATCATATTTTTCGCAGCATGTGCCGCGTTCGCGGGGGGCGTTATCGTTGTTTCACGGTCGGTGAAAGGGATAACGGTCCCGCCGTTTCGTGATGTCAGGGGGTCGTATAAAGCCTCCGACGTCGTGTTGTTCGACAGGAATAAAGAGATAATACACACACTGAGAACGGACAACTCGGGCAGGAGGCTTGACTGGGCCGGCCTTACCGATGTCTCAGCCTCCTTTCTCAAGACCGTCATCCTGGGCGAGGACCGGCGGTTCTACAGCCATCACGGCATCGATCCGGGGGCTTTTATCGCAGCGCTCTACCGCAACGCCTTTCCGGGAAGACCCCGCGGGGCGAGCACCATCTCGATGCAGGTCGCATCGATCCTCGACACGAACTTAAAACCGGCCAAAGGCCGCCGGAACGTCAGTCAAAAGTGGCGCCAGGTGCTGGCCGCGATCGCCCTTGAAAAGGCCTGGACAAAAGCGGAGATACTCGAGGCATATATCAATCTGGTGTATTACCGGGGTGAACTCCAGGGCGTCAGGGCCGCGTCGAGGGGCTTATTTGGCAAGGAACCATCGGGGATAACGCAGTCGGAATCGCTGATCCTTGCCTCCCTCATTGCGTCGCCAAATGCCCCGTACGAAAAGGTGGCAGAAAGGTCACTGAGGCTCAGTCGGGTCGTGGGCATCGATAGCGACCGGGAAGATATTTATCGTAAAAGCCGGGAAACCCTGGCATCCGCCTATCGCATAGGGACCGATGTCTCGCTCGCGCCGCACGTCGCCAGGATGCTCCTTACGCCGGGACGCGACAAGGTCATTTCGACGATTGACGGCAGGGTCCAGAGGTTTGCCCTCGAAAGCCTGAAAAGCAACCTCGCTGCGTTGAAGGAAAGGCATGTATCGGATGGGGCCGTCCTCGTGGTTGACAATGCGACGGGTGAGGTCCTGGCATACGTGGGAAATGGCGCCGGTACATCGAGCGCGGTGTGGATCGACGGGGTGAAAGCCCGGCGGCAGGCCGGTTCGACGCTGAAACCATTCCTGTACGAGCTCGCCATCGAAAAAAAATACCTGACCGCCGCATCACTGCTTGAGGATACCCCGGTTGCCATCGCCACGCCAACGGGCCTTTACGTACCGCAAAATTATGACAATCAGTTCCGGGGCACCGTCAGCGCACGTACCGCGCTCGCTTCTTCCCTGAACGTGCCTGCGGTCAAGGCCCTCCTTGTTGCCGGCCTTTCGCCGTTTGTCGAAAGGTTAAGAAGCATCGGGTTCCACAGTATTAGCGAGGAGCCAGAATTTTACGGGTATTCTCTCGCGCTCGGCTCCGCGGATGTCGAGCTCTACGAACTTGTGAATGCCTACCGGTGCCTGGCACGGGGAGGCCTGAGCTCGGCGCTCAGACTGACCTTCGAGGGCAAGCCTCGCACGGGGGAGCGCATCATGGATGACAAGGCATCGTTCATCGTCGCGCAGATACTCTCGGACAGGGAATCACGGGCAATGACGTTCGGCCTCGAGAACCCCCTGTCGACGCGTTTCTGGACGGCTGTAAAAACCGGTACGAGCAAGGATATGCGCGACAACTGGTGTATTGGTTTTTCGGCGCGGTACACCGTCGGTGTCTGGGTCGGTAACTTTTCCGGGGAACCGATGCGGGATGTGAGCGGGATAAGCGGGGCAGCCCCGATATGGCTCGAGATAATGAATTTCCTTCACGCTTCGAAGCCATCCCGTGCACCAAAGGCCCCTTCCGGGGTCGTCAGGGCGCGCATAGATTTTGAGAAGAATGTAGAGATGCCCCGTGAAGAGCTGTTTCTTGCCGGGACAGAGCCGTCCTCCAGGGTGAAGGCAGATACGGCCTATGGCCGGGCACGCATTGTCTATCCGCAGGAAGGTACCCTTATAACGATCGACCCCGATATTCCCGCGTCACTTCAGCGCGTCGGTATGCGCTTCGAGCCGGGCGGCAGGAGGTTCAGGTGGATGATCAACGGCAGCGACGCAGGAGCTGATGCCCCCGTTTTCCTTTGGGAGCCGAAGCCCGGTTCATACACCGCGACCATTGTCGACCAGAACGGAAAAGTGATGGATTCGGTTGGTTTCGTGGTCCGGTAAAAAAGCAGCCTGACCTGTTTCCCCTTTTATTTCAGGATGTCCCGATAAATTTCGCTTGACACGTTTTTTGTATGGGAATAAGATTGCTGTAAAGGTAACTCATTTTATCAAAAAAATAAGGGGGTTACGCAGTATGCCGCAGGGAAAAGTCAAATGGTTCAACGATTCAAAGGGGTATGGTTTTATCGAGCAGGAAGGTGGCGAAGACGTTTTTGTTCATTTCTCGGCTGTACAGCAGGATGGGTTCAAATCATTGAAAACGGGGGAAAAAGTCGAATTTGAGATAGTAAAGGGACCGAAGGGCCCCCAGGCAGCCAATGTAGTAAAAGCGGAATAGAAGACCGTAAAACGCAAGACGCAAGAAGTAAGATGTTAGATGTCTGTCGTCATTCCCGACCCTAAATCAGGTCCGCCTCAGTTCGTAAATCCCGCGAAGAGACAATGTCGCAATTACCCCAATCCGAGTAAGGGGACGTCCTTAACGAGTAAGGGGACGTCCTTAAGAAAGTAAGTAACCTTATCCCTCGATCAATTTAAACTTCTTGCCCAGCTACCGGATAATCAATTCTGTGATAATTGCCCTACGACCGACTCTAATATTTTGACTTTTCTTACTTTCTTAAGGACGTCCCCTCGATCCTTTACTTCTTGCGTCTTGCGTTTTACGGTCTTTGCTCTTCGCTTCATCCCACAACTTGTCCATTTCCTCAAGAGTGGCTGAGCGAATGTCTGTATTTTCCTCGATATAACTGAAGCGCTTAATGAACTTGTTCGTGGTTGCCCTGAGCGCATCTTCGGGGTCCACGGAGAAAAAGCGCGCAATATTGACAATTGTAAAGAGCAGGTCACCTATTTCCTCGCGAACATGTTCCTGATTGCCTGAGGCTTCGGCACCGCGTAATTCGGCGATCTCCTCCTCCATCTTTTCGTAGACATCATCGATTTTTTGCCAGTCGAAACCGACCTTCGCGGCCCTCTTCGTTATCACGTATGCTCTCAAGAGTGCCGGCATGGTCGGGGGAATATGAGAGAGAAGGGTGTATTTTTCGTCCTTCTCCTTTTGTTTCAGTTCCTCCCATTTTTCCTCGATCGGCCCGCCGAGGTCTTTGTTCTCAAAAACATGGGGATGCCGGTGGTACATTTTGCGGTAGACGTTCTCTATGATGTCTTTGATGTCGAAGGCGTTCCGTTCCTGGCATATCTGCGCAATGAACACGATATGGAAGAGAAGGTCCCCCAGTTCCTCCTTGAGTTCCGGCAGGTCTTCTTTTTCAATAGCCTCTATTATCTCGTACACCTCTTCAAGCATGAACGTCTTGAAAGCCGCTATCTTTTGCTTGCGGTCCCACGGGCACCCCTTGTCACTGCGCAGGGTTTCCATGAGTTTGACGAGCTTATCGAAGGCTTCCATTTACCTGCCCCCGCTTGAACGGGCGGCATCGATCCTGTTCATTATGATGTCTGCGGTCTCTTCCATGACGTGTGTTTGTTGAGAAACTATTTCCCTGCCGGCGGTCTGGGTGGAGCTATAAAAGCCTTTATCCCCGAGCAGGCTGACTATGACGTTGTGTATTTCACGGCCCGACCGTACGAGGAAACCGGCTTTCTTGTCGAGGATTGCCTCAGCGATATCACGGAAGGTGTCCGTAAAAGGGCCGAACAGGACGGGCGTGCCGACAAAGAGGGGTTCGAGCATATTCTGGCCGCCGTACGGTGCGAGCGACCCGCCAACGAAGGCCACGGAACTGTGGCCATAAATCCCCTGGAGGTCGCCGACAGTATCCACGATAACGATCTCAGCACCGCTGCCGGTGCCACCCTTTATCCGGGAGTACCGGGCGGTGCTGTATTTTTTTGACAGGTCTGTCTCAATGTCTTCCGCGAGGTGAAGCTCGCGGGGAGCTATGTAATACCTGGATGACGGAAAAGTCTTTTTTAAGAGATCTATGGCGGAATAAACCTCTTCAAGCTCCTTTTCCTTAACGCTTCCGAACGTGATGATCGTTTCGTTGTCCGCCTTATCGTGAAGGCCTTCGACGGCAGGCCGGTAATACTTGACGTTTCCGGTAACAAAGATGTTACGGGGGGCCATACCGATCGATATGAACCTGTCCCGGTGCTCTTTCGACTGGGCTATCACACTGTCCATCGAGGCAAATACCGACCTCATAAAAAGAGATAACCTCTGATATGTCTTCAGGGTCCTGTCGGATATTCGCCCGTTTACCATGATAAAAGGGATACTTCTCTTTCGGGCCTCCCACACGAGGTTGGGCCAGATCTCGGTCTCCACGACAATGATCGAGGAAGGCTTACAACGATCGAGGAACCGGCAAACCGAGAAATGAAGGTCGAAAGGAAGGGTCTCGCACATGAGCTCATAACCCTGTGCCGTTTTTTTCTTCAACATTTCCTCGGCATAGTATGTATTGGTGGTAATAAGGAAACGGGACAGACCTCCGGCCGATGACAGGTAGTCCGCGAGATTGCGGGCGATCACAGCCTCGCCGATCGACGCACCATGGATCATGACGGACCCGGCGGGGATATTGTCGCCCCGGGGCATAAGTCTGCGCCGGAAGTTGGGCTTCATCTTGGCATTCGTGAGTCCGACGAGAACGAGAAAGGGCAGGGCGCACAGGGTAAAGATGTTGTAGATCAATTTCCACATGCGATCTTTTCCGCCTTCTCGGTTAAATTGATCAGGGTTTTCTCGAGTTCGATCCGTTTATTCTCTATTTCATCGGAGGGTAATCCCGGGCTGATCTCTATAGGGTCGCCCCAGACAAAGACAACCCGCGAAAAGGGATAGGGGAATATAAAACGGTCCCAGGATTGAAAAGTTTTTTTTTAGATGCCCCGTAGCTTACGGGGAGGAGGCGTTTGCGGGAGAGTCGCGCAAGTTCCACGATGCCTTTTTTCACCTCGAACCGGGGTCCTTTCGGACCGTCCGGGGTTATTGCGACATCTATGTTGTCACGAAGATCGTGGAGGATCTCCCTCAGTGATGAGACGCTGCCTTTTCTGTATGAGCCTCTCACGGTGCCGATCCCGAAGAACCCAACCACCCGGGCGATAAGTTCCCCGTCACGATGGCGGCTTATGAGGACTTTGCCGCCTCCGCCCTTTTTCGCGAAAGGCATCATGAGGAGCCTGCTGTGCCAAAAACAGACGATGTAGTTGAACCGGTTACCCCATCTGTCGTCAGGAGGCCGGTTGATATGCGTAATGCGCAGGGTCAGCCTGAGCACTGACAAGAAACTGAAAACGAGGGGAGGAACTATAGAGACCAGCAAAAAAGATTTTATCTTTTTCTTCATACGCGCTTTTTCCCCAGGGGAATGACCTTCTTGCGGGCACCCTCCTTGAACTGGAGCTCGTAAAGTCTTTTGTACGGCCCGTCCTGATCGATCAGTTCCGAGTGGTTGCCTTCCTGTACAATACCGCCTTTGTCGATGACAATTATACGGTGCGCGTTAATGATCGTCGAAAGCCTGTGAGCAATGATGATCGTGGTCCTGCCTTTCATCAGGTTCTCAAGGGCTTTCTGTACCTCGATCTCGGATTGGGCATCAAGGGAACTTGTCGCCTCATCGAGGATCAAGATCGGTGCGTTCTTGTATAGTGCGCGGGCAATCGCAATACGCTGTTTCTGCCCCCCCGAGAGGCGCGTCCCTTTTTCTCCGACGATCGTATCGTAACCCTTCGGCATCTTCATGATAAAATCGTGGGCAAACGCCATGCGGGCCGCTTCGAGCAACCTGTCCTCAACGGGCTCGACGCCGTACGCTATGTTGCTGCGGATCGTGTCATTGAAAAGGATAACATCCTGGGTCACGAGCGCAACGCTTGTTCGCAAGGAGTCGAGGGTGACGTCGCGGATATCGATGCCGTCCACCGTTATCCGGCCTTTCGTGGCGTCATAGAAACGGGGGATAAGGTTTACCAGTGTGGTCTTGCCGGCACCGCTTTTCCCGACAACGGCAATGACATCATTCTTTCCGATGCTGAGATTGACATTGTTGAGGACCATTTTGTCGTCGTATCTGAAAGAGACATCCTCGAACGTTATTCTTCCCTCTACCGCGCCCAGTTCGCCGGCCTCGGATTTTTCCTGGACCTCAGGCTGCCGGTCGATCACCTCGAAAACCCTCTGAGCTGCCGCAAGGCCCTGCTGGACATTGTGGTTTTCCTTGTTGAGTTTTTTGATTGGCTCATAAAGCATGATGAGGGCAGCCATGAACGAAAACAGCGTGCCGGGCGTCGATTTACCGATCATGACCTGGTAGCCGCCATACCAGATAATGACCGCAATGGCTATACCGCCGATGAGCTCCATGACCGGGTGTGAGAGTGCCCGGACCCTTATGCGCTTCATCATGATTCTGAAAAGGCCTTCATTTACCCCGGCAAACCTGTTATTTTCATATTTTTCCATCGAGAACGCCTTGACTATCCTCTGTCCGGTTATCGTCTCATGGAGGAAACTGGTCAGGCGGGCAAGGTACTGCTGGATGTTCAGGCCTATCTTTCTCAGCCTCTTTCCGAAGCTTACGATGGGGTATATAGAAAACGGAAGGATTATAAACGCGATAAGCGTCAATTTCCATTCCATCCTGAAGGCGACGATGATAAGGCCGATTATCGTGAATATGTCATTCAGGACCGCAGCCACGGAATCTGAGACGGTACTCTGCACCAGCGCTACGTCGTTGATAACGCGGCTGATGTTCGAGCCCGTCGGGGTTTTATCAAAGTATGAAAGCGGCTGTTTCTGCATGTTAAAAAAAACGAGGTTCCGGATATCGGTCACGACCCTTTGCCCGACGTACCCGATGAAATAAGCCTGGAGGTATTCGAAAATACCCTTGGTGAGAAAGAGAAGGATAACGATCGCCGGCATGATATAGAGCTTCGTCATATCTTTTTCGAAAAAGATGCTGTCAAGGACGGGCTTCACAAGATAGGCGCTTAAGCTTTTCGACCCTGAACACAGGGCCATAAAGATCATTGCAAGGACCAGTTTGGCTTTATAGGGGTATGAAAATCTAAGAAGTCTGAGATAAAGGTTCATTACCCTGTTCTTTCTCAAGAAATGAGATCACGCATCCCGCGGCCAGCCCGTAGGAATCAGGCACCTTCAGCATGTCAATAATAGGACCAAGTTTCCCGGCAATGTCGTGTCTTCCTTTATCTATCATAGAAAGCGCTGTATTTGCAACGGATTCGGCGTTCAGACGCTGAATGAACTCCGGGAAAACCTCCTCTCCGGCGATGATGTTGGGCAGGCCTATATGGTCCACGCTGACTATCACGCGGGCAATGAGATACGATAACCAGGATATCCGGTAGATGATGATCGTCGGCGCTTTCAACAGGGCCGCTTCCAGCGTGGCACTGCCCGAAGCTATGATAGCGGCGTCACAGTATGCCAGTGCATTGTATGCTCCTCCCCTGATCGGCACTATCCCGGGATTTTCATGGAGAAGCGATGCAAATTCCGATTCATGAACACTGTCGGCAACCGGCATGACGATCGTGATGTCCGGCCGCGTGCGCCGTATCCTGGAAGCCACCTCCGAGAGGACGGGAATATGCCGTCGTATCTCATTTCGCCTGCTTCCGGGCATGATTGTGAGAACGGGGACGCCGGGCGCGGCCTTGATGGTTTCCAGGAATTCTTCTTTTGACAGGGACGGCATCACAGTATGTGCAAAAGGGTGCCCGATGTACGTTGCTGAAATGCCTTCCCTGTCGTAGAGTTTCTGTTCAAAAGGAAGGATGCAGATCACTTTATTGACGTATTCTTTGATCTGTTTGAGGCGGCCCTTTTTCCAGGCCCAAACCTGGGGGGGTATGAAGTAGATGACCGGTATGCCGAGCGACCGGGCAAAGCGGGCGATCCTCATGTTGAACCCCGGAAAATCCACGAGGACAACAACATCCGGCCGATCTGTTCGCAGGTGCTTTTTCACTTCGTCGAATGCGTGCCGTATGTGGCCCATATGGGACAGGACCTCGCTCAAGCCCGTGACCGAAATGTCCCGGTAATCGTGGACGATACGGACGCCAAGGGCGTCGAGCCGCTCGGAACCCATGGCAGATAGGGTGAAATTATTGGATTTTCTAAGAGATTCTGTGAGATGGCAGGCGTGGATTTCGCCGGATAATTCCCCGGTTGATATAAAGATCTTTTTAGTGATGTGCGGCACCCTGTTTTTCGGCAATATAGTTTCGGATACGCATAGCAAGTTCAAGCGCGTTGAGGCCGTCCTTACCGCTGACGCTCGGCGTACCGGTGCCGCCAGCAGCCGTCACGAACTGGAGGAGTTCATCCTTCACGGGGTCCATCTGGTCGCAGGTGTACTCATCAATGGTAAGTTGAGCATCCCCGCTGTTTGTCACCGTGACGAGTTTGCCCTGCATCAGGTCGACGAAAAATGTCTGTTTTTCTTCGTAAATTGTTATCGATCTCTCACGGTGGGCGGCTGCGCGGCTTGCCATGAGACTGGCGACGCATCCGTCGGAGAATTCAACGCGTGCGTTTACCGTGTCGTAGAGCTCTGAGACAAAACAGATCCCCTGTGCAGACACATTTTTTACCTCTGCATGGACCAGAGACAGCACAAGGTCGAGATCGTGTATCATAAGATCGAGAACGACATCGACATCCGTGGAACGGCCTGTAAAAGGGCTGATCCTCCGTGCCTCGATAAGGACCGGTTTTGAAACATGAGGAAGGGCGCGGGTAAGGGCGGGATTCAATCGTTCAAGATGGCCCACCTGGAGCACGAGACCTTTCTTTCGTGCCAGGTCGACAAGGTCGCGGGCCTCTTCGGGGGACACGGTTATCGGCTTTTCGAGAAATACATGTACGCCGCGTTCAAGGCATTGGCGCGCAATGCTATAATGGGATTCGGTCGGTGTAGCAATGACGGCACACGAAGCCCCGTTGATAACGTCGGCATGATCGGGAAACACCGGAACGTCGTATTGCGTGCCGTATTCCCGTGCCCGCGCTTCATCGATATCGCAGATCCCGGTAACGGTGATCCCGTCGAATGTACAGAGTTTGTTCAAATGTATCCGGCCCATGTGACCGAGGCCTATCACTGCTACACTTACCGGCATATTCCCCTCGTCGACGTTTCGATAAAATCTAAAAGATAGCCTATATTGTCGCCGTCGAGTTCATCACGGATAATCTTGAGAGAGGTCTTCAGGGGCAGGGCGGACCTGAAGAGTATTCTGTACGCCCTTTTCAGCTTGGTTATCTCTTCCTTCGAAAAATTACGCCTCTCCAATCCGACGAGGTTAAGGCCATATAGTTTCGCCCTGTCACCCGCTGCTATTACAAAGGGAGGGACATCTTTGGGGATCCCCGTCAGGCCGCTGATGAATGCATATTTACCGACCCGGCAGAATTGGTGCACGGCACATAAGCCGCTGAAGATGACGAAATCTGCGACCTCGACGTGACCGGCAAGCGTTGCCCCGTTTGCCATGATAATGTTCGAGCCGACCTGGCAGTCATGGGCAATATGCGCATAGGCCATAATGAAGTTATTATCGCCGACCCTTGTTATCCCGCCCCCTTTTGTGGTACCGCGGTTGACTGTCACGTATTCCTTGATCGTATTGTTGTTGCCGATAACGACCTGCGTCGGTTCGAATTTGTACCCGATATCCTGGGGTGGTCCGCCTATCGATGCAAAGGGACTTATGGTGCAATTCTCCCCGATCGTGGTGTTCCCCTGTATCACGACATGGCTTCCGATCCGGCATCCCTTGCTTATGCGGGCGCCCGCCTCGATGACGCTATAGGGACCTACCTCAACATCTGGCGCTATCTCAGTATTCTTATCGATAATAGCTGTTGAATGTATCACGTTTCTAAGCTCCTTTATTCCTGTTTCAGCATGGCCATTATACGTGCCTCTGCCACGACATCTTTCTCCACGTAGGCCTTTGCGTCGAATACCCAGATCTCCCGCCTGTGCTTCACCACCTCGACGACGAATCTCAGCTGGTCACCGGGGATCACGGGTTTGCGAAAGCGTGCTCCGTCTATTCCTGTGAAAAAGACCGAACCTTTCATACCGGGGAACGATTTGAAAGCCAGTACACCACCCGCCTGCGCCATGGCCTCCAGGATAAGGACGCCGGGCATGATGGGCCTGCCGGGGAAATGGCCTTGAAAAAAAGGCTCATTCAGGGTGACATTCTTTATTGCTACGATCCTTTTCGCCTCTTCGAGTTCGAGCACTCTGTCGACCAGAAGGAATGGATATTTATGAGGCAGCAGGTCCAGGATCTCGTTTATGTCAATCATCGGTGTCCTCCGCAGGCAGTTTTTTCTCGATCTCTTTGATCCTCTCAAACAGGTCGGGAAGTCTCTTGATATAGATCTGAAGCTTCATCCATTCTTTGTGGGGCATGTGGGGTGTGCCCCAGATGATGGAACCGGCCGGGACATCTTTCGTTATACCTGTTCCACCCCCCGCCATGACGCCATCCCCGATCGTGACATGGTCCCGTACCCCTGCCTGTCCGGCGAGGACCACGTTGTTCCCTATGCGTGAACTGCCGGCGATCCCGACCTGTGAAACGATTATCGAATTCTGGCCAATGGTCACATTGTGGGCGATCTGGACCAGATTGTCGATCTTCGTCCCCTTGCCAATAACGGTCTTTTCCAGTGAGGCCCGATCTATCGCCGTGTTTGCGCCTATCTCCACATCGTCCTCGATAATAACCGAGCCGAGCTGGGGTATCTTGGCGTGCTTCGCCCCGTCCCAGGTATAGCCGAACCCGTCTCCGGCTATGACCGTATTTGCGTGGATTATGACATTTCGACCGATCGTCGTATCACGGTATATGGTGACATGCGGGTAAATAATGCTGCCTTGTCCTATAGTAACGTTCGGGCCGATATAAACGAAAGGGTAGATAGTGGCGTCGTCATCGATCCGAACCTTGTCCTCTATGAACGCAAACGCCCCCACTGAAGCGCTCGGGGCAATGACGGCCCCTTTGCTGACCGAGGCGAGGGGATGTATCCCCGGTTTAACAGGGGAACTTTGCTCAAACATACCTGCAACAGAGATATATGCCAGTTCGGGATTGTCAACGATGACAATGTTTTTGACCGCCCCGACATCGGCAAGAGGAGTTTTCTTGCCGATGATAAGGGCGGAAGCCTTGCATTCGGGGATAGACTTTATGTAGCTGGCATGCGTGAGGAAGGTAATCTCTCCCTCAACCGCGCTCTGAATACCCGCGATCCCGCCGATCGGGATATCTCCGTCACCGATCAGATCCCCCTTGACCGAGGCAGCGATATCCTTAAGCGTGATCATTATCTGATGGGTTTCTTTTTCGCAGACTCGTTAAAAAGAGTGATAACCCTGTTCGTAATATCGATCGATGGGGTAGCGAAAAGGATGCCTGCCTGGCTTTTCTCAAGGATCAGCGTGTATTTCTCTTTTTCGCCCAGGGCCTTCACAACCTCTTCGACCTGTTTCAAGACCTTCTGAGTGAATTCCATGTCTTTTTGCTGCAGCTCGGCCTGGTAATCATTGTAAAGCCTTTGATAATCCTTGAGCTTTGCCTGGTAGTCTTTTTCTTTCTGGGCCCGCGCCTCCGGTGTTATTGTGGCGCCCTGTTTTTCAACAGCATCTTTCAATCTCTGGAGTTCCGCCTGTTTACTGTCGAGTGAGCCTTTCAGCCTTTCAGCTTCCTTTGTCAATGAGCCGCGGATCTGTTTACCGGGTTCCGATTCAAGCATTACTTTTTGCAGGTCTATATAGGCGATACCGATCGCTGATTGGCTTTTCGCTGCAAGCGGTGTGAGCAGGATCATCACGACAAAAAAGATTGTAAAACAATGTTTCATAAAGCCTCCTTACTAATATTGGGTGCCGATCGTAAAATCGAAAAGACTTTTCCTCTCCCCTTCCTGGGGATTGAGGTTCCAGCCGTATTCCAGGCGGATGGGGCCCATGGGAGAGAACCAGCGCAGGCCAATACCGCCGGTGGTCCTCATCCTGAGGCTGTTCCAACTGTCAAAGCCGGCACCTGTATCAAAGAAGATGACACCTTTGACGCTCGCTGGTTTATAGATGGGAAAGATCCATTCGAAATTAAAGAACATTTGATTCTTCGCGCCGATGGGCTCGCCATTTTCATCTGTCGGGCCGGCTTCACCATAACGGAAGCCGCGGATAGAGTTAATGCCGCCGACATAAAATTTCTCAGTAATAGGAACCTCGCGGCCACTATATGCCGTAATACTACCAAGAGTTCCCTTGGCAAAGAACGCGCTGTCCATGAATTTGATAGGAAAATATCTTCCATAATAGGCCGTACTGCTGACAAAATAGGCATCACCGCCCAATATGCCACCGGCAGTTTCCACGCTTATACCAGTATTAAACCCTTTTGACGGATCCTGGATATTATCGATGGTGTTTTGATTAAGGGCGAACGTTAAACTGCTCGTAAGGGTGGTACCTTCCTGCGCCTTGATATATGTGCTTGCATCAGGACTTATGTTTTCTACATCCACATTTTCGAGGCGGTACCTGACGCTGGTCCTGACGGTATCGGTCAGCGGCTTGATAAGGGAAATATTGCCGCCGGTCCTCATATAATCGTACGTATCCATATACCGCTTGAAATTATAAAGGCTTGTCCCCATGTCCATCTTTTTGTCAAATATGTATGGTTCCAGATACGTCAATCTGAACTCATTGGTGTAACCGCTCAAACCTGCATAGAGCGAAACTTTCCTGCCGGTCCCGAAGAAATTATCTTCCGATATGGAACCTGAGACGATCACCTTGTCCACCGTACTGTAACCTGCGCCGACACTGAAGGTTCCGGTTGGCTTTTCCTCGACGTTCAGGTCTACATTCACTTTTTGCGGGTCGTCGGTCTTAACGATCTTGAAATCGGTATCTTTGAAAAATGTTGTATTTTTTAACTTTTTCTTGCTGTCTTTGATACCGGTGATAGAGAACCGGTCTCCTTCCGCAAATTTCAGTTCACGCCTGATGACCTTGTCACGGGTCCGCTTGTTCCCGACAATATTGATGCGGTTAAAGTAGACTTCCTGGTTTTTCGTTACGTTGAACGTGGCATTGACGATATGGTTCTGGTCGTCGATCATTGTCATCGGGGAAACTTCGGCAAATGCGTACCCCTTATCCTGGTACATATCCGTGATTGTCAGGACATCTTCATAAAAAATCGTGCTTCTGAACGTGTCGCCCGGCTTTGTTTTTATCCGCTTGAGCAATTCTTCCTGGGGGATTATGATGTCGCCGGCAAATTCGATCGTACCTACTTTATGAATGACGCCTTCTTCAATTGCGGTTGTAATAGTTATGCTTTTGCCGTCCTTGGATAGCGCAACTTCGGGTACGCCCACCTTGACCTTGGTATATCCCTTGTCATGATAAAATGCCTCAATATTTCTGCGGTCGGAATTCAGTGTGTCTTCATCCAGTATGCCGGAACCTGTAAACCAGGAAAGCCACCCTTTTTCCTTGGTCTGCATAAAGCCTCTTAACGTGCTGTCTTTAAAATGCTCATTTCCGGTAAAAGTGATCTTCCTGACGTAGGACTGTTGCGGTTCATCTATAACGAAAGTTACGGTCGCATCATACTTCTCGCCGTAGTCGATATTGTACGTGATCCTGGCAGCATAGTATCCCTTGCTGGAATACAACTTCCTGATCTCATCCATGCTTTCCTTGACCTTCTCGATGTTGAGAACGGTCCCGGTCTTTATTTTTACCTTGTCGATAACATCGTCCGTTTTGATCTTTTTATTCCCGGACACCAGGATGGACTTTACGGGAGGCCTCTCGATAACGACAAACGTTATAATCTTTCCTTTGTCGGAGTCCTTGATGTCGATCTGGACATCGCTGAAAAAGCCGGTCCTGTAAATACTCTTCATGTCCTCACGGATTTTGTCAAGGTTGTACGCGTCGCCTTCTTTCGTCTTGATATTATTTGTAATGACAGCGGTATCGACGCGCTCATTGCCCGTAACTTCGACCTTGGCGACCCGTTCAGATTCCTGGGCGACAATTATGGCAGGAAGGCACAAAATCAACAGCAATATGATGAGGCTCTTCAATTTTCCCATATGATTGCAAAATTACCAAATAAACGCCTGTTTTGTAAAGGTAAAAAATTAATAAATGCTACAGGCTGGAATTGGCCACGGGGAATATGGTAATTTCAGCGAAATTATGTTCCTTTTCCCTGCATGGATCCTTTTTGCCGGCGCAGTGCTTGTCCTGACTGCGGGAGCGCTGAAGGCGGGACGGGCAACTCTGTGGATTATTTCTTTTTTGGCCGCGTTGAGCTCCGTAATGACCTTGTTTCCTTTCCTGTTTTTCAGCCAACCCCGGAGTGTCGGGTATTTCCGGGACCTCCTGGTGTTCCGGATAGAACTTGTCACGTGCGCTGCCGCCTTTTGCCTGTCTGCGGCCGCAGCGGGGTTTATCGGCTGGCTAGCCGCGAATTACCGGGAGACCGGACTTCACCGGGTCTTCGCTTTGTTGCTGTTTGGAATGACCTTTGCCACCGCCAGTATATTTGCCGCCAACCCGGCTTCGATGGTGCTCTGCTCAGCCCTCACCGTGGCGGTATTGGTCTTTTTGAGGAAGGAAATCCGGAACTGATCGTTCTGCGTTCTGCGTTCTACGTTCTACGTTTCCGATACATAAATTGTTTTCTATGGTACAAGATTCACAATTTTTTAACCTGGAACGCAGAACGTAGAACGCAGAACGTTTTTTTATCTTGACCGCTCCACCCCTCTTTTTTCGCACATACCTTCAAGCGGGCAGATGCTGCATTTCGGGGACAGGGGGGTGCAAATCCTTTTACCAAACGTGACAAGGAGAGCATTGTATATTATCCAGTACTTCCGGGGCAATTTTTTTCGCAATTCCTCTTCGGTCTGGTGAGGGTTCTTTGTCGATACGACGCCGAGCCGGTTTGAGATCCTGTGGACATGCGTGTCGACGCAGATGCCGGGTTTTCCGTACCCTTCGGTGACCACGAGGTTGGCCGTTTTTCGCCCCACTCCCCTGATCTTGATCAACTCCTCTATCGTGTCAGGGACGATGCCGCCGTATGAATTAATTATTTCAGCTGCGACCTCTTTGAGGCCCTTCGCCTTGTTCCTGTAAAAACCAACCGGGTAGATGAGTTTTTCCAGTTCCGCGACCGGCATGTCGATGAGGTCCTGCGGACTTTTAATGCGCGGCATGAGGGCGGTCATCACCTTCTCGGTAGTCTCGTCCTTTGTTCTCAGGCTAAGGAGCGTACCCACAAGGATCACAAAAGGATCTCTTTTTGTATCGCGGGAAAGCCGCGTAATAACCGGGGCTGCCTCCTCAGGAAACAACTCCGTCAGTATTGTCATCATTTTATGGAAGGAAAAATTTGATTTCATGGCTTATTACCCATACCCATTACTTCCTTTATCCACATCTTCATCTCATCCGCATGGGAGCCTTCCCAGTATACCCTCCGGCAGGACGGGCAAACCTTGAAGGCGTCGTGATGATGATAAATATACTCTGGAACGAGAGGCTCTATCTCGTCTTTCGTCGCGGTGACCAGGCAAACGTTGCATTCGATGCATCGTGTCATTAATTCCCTAATGTTTACATATGGTTGAATATGATCTCTTATCTCCATGATCTGTTCGTGAGGGTCGTTGCTGTGGATCAGGACGACCCCGGGGCGGCCTGTATGTGAAGTTTTCTTCGTGAAAATGGTGGATTCCCCGCTTCCGGCAACCTGTACCGCATCTTCACCCTGCCGTATGTAAGGGGCGTCAAGCCCGAGCATCCGCAGGTAGCGGGCCAGTTTGCCGAGCATTACGTCACATATAAATATCATCTTTTTACGAGATCGCGCGCAATTTCGCCGGCCTTTGCCATGATCTCGTCTTCACCGGGAACGATGCGGTTCTCCATGACAACCTCACCGTTGCAAATGACGGTATCCACAGCTGAGCCGTTCGTTGCGTACACCATGTCGGAGTAGAGTTCGAAATTGGGAACGAACTCGGGCCTGTCGAGGTCGATAAGTATAATGTCGGGGCTGGAACCCTCTTCGATGGACCATCTGCCCAGGCGGAAAATGTCTGCAGCCGTTTGTGTCGCCATCCCGAAAGTTTGCCGGGCGGGCAGCATCGTCGGGTCGGACGAGGAGAATTTGGCGAGCAATGATGCGAATTTCATTGTCTCGAGGATATCCAGGTGATTGTTCGACGCGCACCCGTCTGTTCCGAAACAGTACGGGATCCCGGCCTTCTGGACGAGGCGGTGCGGGAATATCTTTTCGACGGCAAGCTTCAGGTTCGAAACGGGAACATGGACGAGCCTGGCGCCCCGCCTCCCCAGGACAGCTGTGTCGTTCTCGTCGAGCATGCAGCCGTGGCACCCTATGAAGCGCCCGGACAGGATGCCCAGAGAATCGAGGAACGCCGTCGGCGAAACGCCGTATGTTTTGCGGCTAAAAACGGACTCGTTCTCGGTCTCGGCGAGATGCATATGAATAAGGATATCATTTTCGGCTGAAAAATCGCGCATCCACTCAAGGCTTTGACGGGAGACAGTGTATATTGCATGCGGCCCGAACGTGAATGTCGCGTAGGGAGCGTATTCACCCGACACGGCGTGAAGATCGCGATTGATGGCGATCTGTTCGGCGCCTTTGGCGTTGTCGAACATATCGATGAAGACCGCGCTGATAAATCCCCGCACTTTCGCGTCCCTGACCGCCCGCGCGGTGGCTTCCCAGTGCCAGTACATATCATTGAAAACGGTGACCCCGTTCTTGATCATCTCGAGACAGGCAAGACGCGCCCCCCAGTATACATCCTCGGCCGTCAGCTTCGCTTCCAGCACCCATATTTTTTCCTCGAGCCAGGCCTTGAGCGGCATATCATCGGCGAATCCCCGGAAAAGCGTCATTGCCGCGTGCGTGTGCCCGTTGATAAGGGAGGGCAGGGCAGCCTTGTTGCTGCCGTTTATGATCTTGTCGGCACGCCGTGAGGATGCAGGCGTTATTTCCCGTATCGTACCGTTCTCTATGAATATATCGGTAATGGACCCGTCAAGGAGGACATCTTTTATAAGGATGTTCACGCGGCCATCCTGCCTATGAATGTGTCAAGTATACTTTCGATCGTCCGGGTGTTGTTCCGGACATTGGCCATTATTTCGTCCATTGTAAGCGGTACGTTATGTATCCCGTGGCAATAATTGTCGACCGAGCATATGCTGGCATAGGGCAGTTCCCGTTCCATCGCAAGCGTCGCCTCCGAGGCGAGGGTCATGCCGACAATATCACCAAAGTTTTTCAGTATTTTTATCTCGGCCCGCGTTTCCAGCCGCGGCCCGATGGTCTGGACATAGATACCGCCCATCCTGACAGAGTTCGTATGTATCGCGCATATGCCATGAACATCCCGGGCAAACGCCTCGTCCATCGCCGGGACCATGAAACGGGCCTCGTCATCGAAAAATGTTTCGACGTGCCACGGGCAGACGAAGTCATCAGGGACTACGAGGGTGCCCGGACTGATCTCTTCTTTCAGGCTGCCCACGGAATTGATTGCCAGAATTTTCTGCACCCCGAGGTCGTTGAGGGCTGTAACGTTGGCCTTGTGATTGATCCTGTGCGGAGGCAGGCAGGGATTGCCATGCCGCTGCAGGAACACCGCATTGTCAGATCTTTTCAATGCAACGGTACCGAACCGCGTAGACACCGTGACATCGCGCCATTCGTTAAAGTTTGCGGTGTTGAGAAGGGAGGTGCCGCCAATGATTGCGATCATAATTTAATGTTTGTACAGGGAATGGGGGGATGAGTCAATAGAAAACAGAACGGCGTACGGCTAACGGCTAACGGCTAACGGCGAGCGGATGGTTGTTTCGGGAAATTCTAAAGGATATGGTCGGCCGGGCTGGATATTTGCCGATATCTGATAAAAAAACCGTCATTCCGGCTTTTCGAGCATTTCCAGAAATTCCTCTTCCGTCAGGATCTTTATTCCCAACTGGCGGGCTTTGTCGAGCTTGGAGCCGGCCTCTTCACCGGCGACAACGTAATTCACTTTTTTGCTCACCGAGGGGGCGGTCTTTGCGCCCAGGTCTTCGACCCTGATCCGCGCCTGGTCACGGGACATCGAGGAGAGGGAGCCGGTAAAGACGAATGTCAGGCCGCCGAGCTTCTTGCTGCCGTGTTGTTCGTATTCGAGGAGCAATCCCGCGGACAGGATGCGTTCGATGGTCGCGCGGTTCTTCGGGTCGCCAAAAAATGCCGTGATGCTGTTTGCGGCTTCAGGGCCGATCTCGGGTATCGCAATGAGGGTGTCGATATCCGCTCGCATGAGCTCTTCGATCGAACCGAAACGTTCAGCGAGGAGCCCTGAAATATGTTCGCCGACCTGGCGGATCCCGAGGGCGTAAATGAACCGGGCAAAGGGGCGCCTTTTAGACGCCTCAATGGCATCAATGATATTTTGGGCCGACTTGTCGGCCATTCTTTCCATCCCTGCCAGGGTATCCTTACCGATGAAGTAGAGGTCCGAGACATCGCGCACCATCCCGCGGTCGACTAGCTGCTCAACCAGTTTGGTCCCAAGGCCGTCGATGTCCATGGCACGCTTCGATGCAAAATGCTCGATCGTGCCCTTGATCTGGGCCGGGCAGCTGATGTTGACGCATCGCCGTATCGCCTCTCCGGGCGGCCGTACCACGGGTTCCCCGCAAACGGGACATACACGGGGCATAACGAAGGGCTCGCTGCGTCCCGGCCTGTCCGGGTCTATGACCCGTACGACCTCGGGGATGACATCGCCGGCTCGGGTGACGATAACGGTGTCCCCGACCCGGACGTCCTTGCGTCCTATCTCATCTTCATTGTGCAGGGTCGCCCGGGACACCTCGACGCCGCCAACCATGACGGGCTTTAAGGAGGCCACCGGCGTGAGCGCCCCGGTACGCCCCACGCTGACGGCTATATCTTCGACGGTGCTTGTCGCCTCATGCGCCTCGAATTTATACGCTATGGCCCAGCGGGGGGAACGGGACACGGTGCCGAGGTCGAATTGATAGTCTGTCCGGTTTACTTTTATAACGGTACCATCGATCTCATAGGGCATGGTTTCCCTTAAGGACCGGATGTAGCCATATTGTGCGAGCACCTCGTCAATGGAGCGGCACAACGTGATATACGGGTTGACCCTGAACCCCCACTTCTGTAAATGGGAGAGAAAGGTCATATGGTCAGGGAATTCACGGCCCGTGATACGGCCCATCCCGTAACAGAAAACATTCAGCTTTCTCCGGGCGGTGATCCGGGGATCAAGCTGGCGTATCGACCCGGCCGCGGCATTCCTTGGATTGGCGAAAAGTGGTTCGCCCGTCAACTCACGCTCTGCATTCAGGGCAAGAAATTCCTTCTTTCCCATGTAGACCTCTCCCCGGACCTCGAGCCGCTCGGGAACGGGTATCTCATCCGACCGCAGGCGCATGGGTATCGACCGTATCGTCCTTAAGTTTTGCGTAATATCTTCCCCCACATAGCCGTCGCCGCGCGTGGAGCCGAGGGTAAATATCCCGTCGGTATAGACGAGCTCAACTGCGAGCCCGTCGATCTTTACCTCCATGACATATTCGACATCGGAGGTCCCAAGGATCTTTACGACCCTTTTATGGAAGTCCCTGACCTCATCCCCGGTCATTGCATTCTGAAGGCTGAGCATCGGGGTGGTGTGCTGTACCGTCGTGAACACATCGAGCGGTCGGGCGCCCACCCTCTGGGTCGGCGAGTTGGCATCAGCAAACTCCGGGTTCTCTGTTTCAAGGCGCGCCAGTTCGCGCAAGAGCCGGTCATATTCCTGGTCGGTAATGACAGGGTCATCGAGCACGTAGTACCGGTAATTGTGGTATTCAAGGTCTTTCCGGAGCTTGTCTATCTCTTTGTGTATCTCTTCTTTATTCATCGCCTTGCCTGCCATGTTTGAAAGTTTTTTTATTTTAACATGGTTTGATATCAGTTTATTAACGATAATTTACCCCACTATCTCACAGAGCTGAACTATGCCCGGTTTTACCGTACGAATATATAAAGCATTCCCGCCCTTTGCCGATAACAGTTACAGGCAAGTGCGCGGGGCAAGAGATCTGGGCGATGAACGATGAACGGATGGACATGGGCTGTTTGCGTGGTTTTTACTTCAAGGTACTATCCTGCCTTTTTTTGACTTTCATTCTGGCATTTTCGGCTTATTCCGCGGAAGATCCTAAGTCCGGGAAACCGGACAGCCTCGCCGGACTCCCTATCGAGGAGTTGATGGGGATCGACGTGTCTACAGTCCTCGGCGCGTCGCGGTACGAGCAGCGCATATCAGACGCACCGGCACCTATCAATATAGTAACGTCAGACGATATCAAGAGGTACGGATACCGCACCATGGCGGACTTGCTGAACAGCGTGCCCGGCCTGTACGTGACATATGACAGAAATTACAACTATCTCGGGTCGGGCGGATTTCTGCGGCAGGGTGACTACAACACGAGGATGCTGCTGCTTGTCGACGGTCACAGGATGAACAACAACATTTATGACACGGCCACTATCGGGCGGGAATTCATCATAGACCTCGACCTCGTGGAGCGGGTCGAGATAATCCACGGCCCGGGATCGTCAGTCTATGGAAGCAACGCCTTCTTCGGCGTCATCAACGTGATAACGAAGACAGCATCACATATCAAGGGGCTGGAAATATCCGGTGAGGTCGCAAGTTTCGATACGGACAAAGAAAGAATAAGTTTTGGCCATAAATTCGGGAACGGGCTGGAAATGCTCCTTTCCGGTACCCGGTACCGCAGCAAGGGGCAGAATTTCTATTACAAGGAATTCAATCAGCCGGAGACGAATGCGGGCCGTTCAGAAAATAATGATCTCGAGAAATATTCTTCCTTCTTTGCCAACATAAAATACGCGGGATTCAGCATGCAGGGCGCATACGGCAGCCGGAGCAAAACGGTCCCCACGGGCGCGTGGGGGACCGTGTTTAACGACGACCGCACGGAAACGACCGACGCGCAGGGCTATATCGATCTGAAGTACCAGAAGAAATTCGAAAATGCGCATGAGCTGACAATGCGGGTTTTTTACGATTACTACCGCTATGATGGAAAATATCTTTTCGATTATCCTCCGGTCACCATGAACAAGGACCTGGCGGTGGGAAAATGGTGGGGCGCCGAAGGGCATTACACGGCACGTATAGCCGGAAAGCACACGGTGATAGGCGGCGTAGAGTACCGCGACAATTTTCTCCAGCATCAGAAAAATTATGATGAAAGCCCGTACGGTCTCTATCTTGACGAAAAAGGGTCATCGTACAGTATCGGCACGTATGCCCAGGGCGAATTCGTCCTCGGCGATACGCTGCTTTTCAATGCCGGTCTCCGGTATGATTATTACAAAAATTTCAATGGCAATCTGAGCCCCAGGCTTGCCCTTATCTACACCCCTTTTGAAAAAACAACTATCAAGCTCATCTACGGTGAAGCGTACCGCGTACCGAACATGTACGAGCTTTATTACACAGACGGGAATATCACCCAGAAAGCGAACCCGGCACTCGATCCCGAGACGATCCGGACATACCAGTTGGTCGTCGAGAAGTATATAAAGGATTATCGCCTTGCAATGACGGGATTCTACTATGACGTCGATAACCTTATCAGTCTCCAGACGGACAGCGATGGTCTCCTGGTGTTCCGCAACACGTCACGGGCCGAAGGAAAAGGCGCCCGTTTCGAGATCGAGAAAAAATGGCCTGTGGGGATCGGGGGCAGATTTTCCTATTCCTACCAGGATGTGTCCAGCAGCGACGCATCTGTAAATTTCAGAAATTATCCCCGGCACCTGGCCAAGTTGAATATGTTCGGCCCCCTGATCAAGGACTGGCTCAGCACGGGCCTGGAATTCCTGTATGCAAGTCCCCAGCAGAATCTCAATTCCACCTGGGACGGGGGATACACAACGATAAACGTGACGTTTCTGAGTGAAAAGATCTTTGGTCACCTGGACCTGTCTTTCAGCATTTATAACATTCTCGACAAGTCATACAGCAATCCGGGTTCCCGCGAACACCTGCAGAGCGACATTGGCCAGGACGGCAGGACGTTCAGGCTCAAAGCCACATACCGGTTCTGAGAATGAAGATATTCGTCATTACTCTCATGATAGCGGGTTTCATCCTCCATCTGCCGATGTATGGAGAACCGAAAGAGTTTGACGAGTACGAGGTCAAAGCCGCCTTTCTCGGTAATTTCCTGAAATTCATCGATTGGCCGAAGAAAGACCGCGAGGGCAGCAATTACCGGATCTGTATCTACGGGTCCGATCCTTTCGGCCAATATACCGAAAACATAGAGACAACAAAGATACGGGGAAAACCCGTCCAGGTGAAAAGGCTCAGTGCGCTGAAGGCAGTCAACGAGTGCAGCGTACTCTTCATATCATCGTCTGAGAGACGGCGGGTCAGCTCGGTTCTTGACGCGGTCCGGGACCTCGATGTTGTCACTGTCGGCGACACGGAAGGGTACGCCAAGCAGGGCGTGATGTTCAATTTTTATATCGAGGCGAGCAAGGTAAAGTTTGAGATCAATCTCGCATCGATAAAGAGGTCCAGGATATATGTGAGTTCCCAGCTGCTAAAGCTCGGAAGGATGGTCGAGCATGAGTAGAAGACGGACCATTGCAGCACCGAAGGATATTTTCCGCGATCTTTCGCTGAAAGGGAAGCTCATCATCATTTTCGTCATCTCGATCATGGTGATCCTCGGGATGATGGGGACGATCATCACCATAAACGAGATCTATTCCGCCCGGAAAATATTCATTTCAGATTCCGAGGGCATCATGCGGACTGTTGGAACGAACAGTGCCGCGGCCCTGATGTTTCAAAACAGGAAAGACGCCGAGGACACGATCAGGGTGCTGCGTGTTTTTCCCGATGTGAAGCACGCGTCGGTCACCAGTATGGACGGCGGCTTTTATGCCGAATATAATCGCGACGATGCGTACACTGGACCGCCGGCGGACCGCCGGCCGAAAACCGGCCACACTTTCTCCACCTCCGAGGCGCAGTTTGCTCAGGCCATCCTCCTCGACAATGAACAGGTCGGGAAGATCTATCTTGTCCGCGACCTGACGAGATTCTACAGTAGTCTCTATAAGAACGTCGGCATCGTCATGTTCGCTATATTTGCCTCCCTGATCATCGGGTACCTGCTTTCCATATATTTTCAGCGCGTGATCAGAGACCCGATAACCGAGCTCCTTGGTACGATGAGGACGGTCACAGCAGAGAAAAGATACGGCCTGAGGGCCGACATTACGGGAAAGGATGAGATCGGGGAACTGGCGCACGGTTTCAACGAGATGCTTGAAAAGATCGAGGAGCGTGACGCGGAGCTGATCGGGCATCGGCAGCACCTCGAAGAGATCGTGAGAAAAAGGACGGGGGAACTGATCAGGGTCAACGAGGACCTTACCCACGAACTGGAAGAACGCAGGAAATTCGAAAGGGCACTCCAGGAATCGGAGGAGAGATACCGTGCAATTTTCCAGAATACGGGCAACGCGAGCGTGATCATCGAAGAGAACGGGATAATATCGCTTGCCAACGAAGAATTCTCCAGACTCACCGGATATGAACTGGACGCGGTTGTTGGCAAGCTGCCGTGGACCGCATTCACCCACCCGGACCACGTCGACCGCATGGTTGAATACCACGCATTGAGAAGGATGGGCCGCGAAGTGCCTTCGAAGTATGCCTTCAGGCTCCTGCACAAATCGGGCAGGGTCCTGGATGTCCATGTCACCGTTGGGATTCTGCCCGGGTCACTCAGGAGCATTGCATCTATAGTCGACCTCACCGAATCGAAGGCGCTCGAGGAGCAGCTCCTGCAGTCTCAAAAAATGGAAGCGGTCGGCCAGCTCGCTGCGGGGGTGGCGCACGATTTCAATAATATCCTGACCGCCATCATTGGCTACGGAAACCTGCTTCAGCTCCGGTTCGGCCAGGACACACCGGAGCGGACGTATGCCGATTCCATCCTCGGCGCCGCCGAGCGGGCTGCTTCACTCACCCAGGGACTTCTTGCATATGGCAGGAAGCAGGTCATTGCCCCGAAGAATATCGACCTCAATGTGTCGATCAGGAGCATGGAAGGCCTTCTTCGCAGAATGATCGGGGAGGATATTGACCTGAGGTGCATGTACGCGGACCATGACATACCTGTGCTTGCCGACTCCGGCCAGATAGGCCAGGTGGTCATGAACCTCGGGACAAATGCCCGGGACGCCATGCCGCACGGGGGTGTGCTGACTATGAGCACATCTACTATTATGGTTGAGAAAGACCGGGGGACCGAACCGGGGATGGCACCGGGTCCTTATGCCCTCCTCAAAGTGAGCGATGTAGGGCAGGGGATGACGAAGGAGGTTGCCGAACGCATCTTCGAGCCCTTTTTTACCACGAAGGGGATGGGCAAGAGTACGGGACTCGGTCTTTCGATCGTGTACGGCATCGTGAGCCAGCACTCCGGGCACATACATGTTCAAAGCGAACCCGGTAAAGGGACTGTCTTTTCGATCTATTTTCCCCTTATCGATCCCGGTCCGCTCGACGTGGTGGATGAAAAAGCCGAGCCTCCGACGGAGGTTGGCCGGGGACGGGAGACAATCCTCATTGCCGAGGACGACGAAACGGTCAGGAAATACATGACGACCGTCCTGAGTGAATTCGGCTATATCGTCATAGAGGCGCCGGACGGCGAAGATGCCTTGAAAATATTTGAGACACGCAAGGATGATATCGACCTGTTGCTCCTCGACGTCGTCATGCCGAGGATGAACGGAAAGGTGGTCTATGACAATGCGCGGAAATTGAGGCCCGGTGTCAGGACGATCTTTATGAGCGGTTATACGGCCGATATCATTCACAAGAAAGGCCTGAAAGAAGAAGGGATAAACTTTATTTCCAAACCCGTCGTCATCAAGGAACTGCTCGGCAGGATCAGGTCCGTCCTTGACGATGTCCCGCAAGACTGACCGCCCGGGCAAGCGGCAGGGCAGCCGGAAGAAATGACCGTGCGATAGCGCGTTGCCAGACCGGGCTCGAGGCAAAATTGTCTTGACAAACAAGGCGTATGATTATAATTTGGTTGTACTTTTTGAGCATTTAGTTTATCGAATCCACCCGAATGAGGTTAATACGTGATCAAATCACTAAAATTGAGATTTATTCTCATTCTTGTATTTCTCGTTGTATCGATAGTCTTTTGCCTGCCTAACATCGTTGATTTAGAAGGGATCTGGAAAAAATACCTTCCGAGCGACAAGATCCATCTTGGGTTGGACTTAAAAGGCGGCATGCACCTGCTTCTCGAACTCGATACGGCCAAGCTCATGGACAATATCGTGGAGCGGAAGACGAACAGCCTTAAGGATGCGATGATATCCGACGGCGTCAGGTTCCTCGGCATCGACAGGAAAGGAAGCAGCATTCTCGTCACGATACGGCCGGACCAGAAAGAGAAGCTGTTCAATGTGGTGGGTACGAAATTTGCCGATCTCAAGGCGGGCACCCCGAGGACTGAAGGGGACCTGATGCACATCGATTTCCTTATTCCTGACAAAGACCTTGCCTCGATCAAAGATAATGCCGTGAACCAGGCCCTCGAGACGATACGGAACAGGATAGACCAGTTTGGCGTCTCCGAGCCCGTCATTATCAAACAGGGTGAAAACCAGATACTGGTCCAGCTTCCGGGCATCAAGGACCCGCAAAGGGCCCTCGAACTTATCGGCAAGACCGCTCAGCTCGAATTCAAGCTTGTCGATGACGCGGCGACAGCCAGCGGCGGCACCGGTCCCATTCCGGCCGACGAGGAGGTCCTGAAGATACGGTCAAAGAACAGGGAGACCGGGGTAGAGACCACCGCACCCATCGTCCTCAAGAAGCAGCCGCTTCTCACAGGGGAGTTGCTCACGGACGCCAGGGTGCACATGGGCGGCAGGGATATCGGCAGCGAAATATCGGTGGGCCTCGAGTTCAACTCGGAAGGCGCGCGGATCTTCGACAAGGTGACCGGGGAGAATGTCGGCAGACGGCTCGCCATTGTTCTCGACAACACGGTCTACTCCGCGCCGCAGATACGTGAAAGGATCTCGGGCGGAAAGGCGTCCATTACGGGCGGTTTTACCGTCGACGAGGCGAAAGACCTCGCGATCGTCCTTCGCGCCGGTGCACTTCCGGCCCCGGTGAAGGTTGTCCAGAATATTACGATCGGCCCGACCCTCGGTCAGGATTCGATCCACAAAGGCGTCCTGGCAACATTTCTGGCCGGTATACTCGTCATCATTTTCATGGTCGTGTACTACCGGTACTCCGGCGTTATAGCCAACGTGGCGCTCGCCCTTAACCTGATCTACCTCCTCGGCGTCTTCAGCGCGTTCAAGGCGACGATGACGCTGCCCGGCATCGCGGGCATCGCGTTGACAATAGGCATGGGCGTTGATTCCAATGTACTTATCTTCGAAAGGATCCGGGACGAGCTGCGCCTGGGAAAGACGGTGCGCGCGGCAGTGGATGGGGGATATGCCAAGGCCTGGGTGGCCATATTCGACTCGCATATCACCACGCTGATCACGGCCGCCGTTCTCTTTATATTTGGAACAGGGCCGATCAAGGGTTTTGCGATAACCCTGATCTTTGGAATGATCATAAATCTGTTTACCGCGGTGTTCGGATCGAAGACGATCTTCGACTGGATACTTACGAAATACAAACCCAGGACATTGAGTATATAAGGCGGCGCCCATGATGGAGCTCATTAAAGATACGAAAATAGATTTTATCGGCCTTCGGAAGACGGCATTCATTATCTCCGGGGTCCTCATAGCGATAGGGCTTATCTCTTTCATAATGATATCCCTCGGAAAGGCAAACCTGAGCATAGATTTCACCGGGGGCACGAACGTACAGGTCCGGTTTGCCGATAAGGTCAATATCGGGGACTTGAGGCATGCGCTGGAGTCCGGCGGGATAAGCGATGTTCAGATCCAGGAGGTCAGCGGAACGCGGGACTTCTTTATCAAGACGAAGGTCTCGGATACTGAGAAGGAAGCAGTCTCCACGAAGATAACGACCATTCTTTCCACGAAGCTCTCGGGCACGAAATTTGAGGTGCTCGGAAGCAACATGGTCGGGCCGGGCGTTGGAAAGTCGCTCAAGAAGTACGCTATCATCGCGATCATACTCGCGCTGCTCGGGATTATTATTTATATCGCCTGGAGATTCACCTTTGCGTCGGGTATCGCTGCAACGATAGCAACGTTTCACGATGTGCTTGCTATCTGCGGGGTCTTCTATTTCCTTGGCAAGGAGTTCAACCTTCTCATTATTACGGCACTTCTTACCATCGCCGGGTATTCCCTGCAGGACACGGTCGTTGTCTTCGACCGCATACGTGAAAATTCGGCGAAAATGAAGTCGCGCGATGATTTCGGTAATGTCATTAATAACAGCATCAATGAGGTGTTGAGCCGGACCATCGTCACCGGTATCACGACACTGATCAGTCTAGCCGCGATAATGATCTTCGGCGGCGAAGTGCTCTTCGATTTTGCATTTGCCTTATTTCTCGGCCTTATCGTCGGGACCTATTCCTCGATCTTCGTAGCCAGCCCGATCGTGTATGCGTGGCGGAAGAAGATATAGGGCGGCTAACGGCTAACGGCTTCTATCCCCCTGTTCGTCATTCAGGCGAAACGTTAATCCAGACCACCAACCGTCATTCAGACGAAACGGGAATCCATACCACCAACCGTCATTCCCGCGAAAGCGGGAATCCAGTGTCTTTGCTTTTTTAGTTTTTTCAATGCAGGATAATTCGAAGTATTCGAAATAAAAAACCAAAGACGCTGGATTCCGCCGCAAAAGCCGGCGGAATGACGAGTGGGGATATTCGGAGGTGTAAGTTTGGGTTGTCAGGATGATAGATGGTGTAATTGAACCACGATTTCTATCTACCTATACCTTACTCCTCATTGCTTACCCAATTATCTTTATCTTCTTCTTCTCCGGCTTATTCCTCAGCAGAATGTACGTTGCGCCGGGGCCGCCGTCGGGCATTACTGCGTTTGAAAAGGCGGTGATCCATTTGCGGTGCATGGCCCGGACGATCCAGGTCTTGAGGTAGTCCTTTATTATCGGCTCACGCTTCGATTTAAGCCCCCGGCCGTGAATGACCTTGATACATTTGAGGTTCTTCCTTATTGCCTCGCTCAGGAAGA
The DNA here is from genome assembly GCA_963666485.2 of Syntrophorhabdaceae bacterium. Classification (GTDB taxonomy): domain Bacteria; phylum Desulfobacterota; class Syntrophorhabdia; order Syntrophorhabdales; family Syntrophorhabdaceae; genus Delta-02. The sequence goes on from CAXXUO010000003.1 coordinate 130,227, forward strand.
ATTCAAAGGTCTCCCGGGCGCTTTCGATCGAGAGCCCGTGAAGATCGACGACCTGTTGGACCGAGAACTCGCCGTTGCGGAGTTTTTCCATGACAAGGGGGCTGACACCTTCTGCGTAGCCTTCCATGTATTCCGGGAGATTGGTGACGTTTATAAGGTTCCCGTCGGCGAGGATGTTCTGAAGAAGCCTGTCTTCTTCGGTTTCTTTGCCGGGATGCGAAACGATTTCCGGCAGGGTCTTGCTCCGGACGCGATTGCCGCGTCTTGAGATCGTGCGAACACCTTCCATCGCCTCGCTGAAAAGATGATCGTCATCGTCCGGTACCGGATCGGGTTTATGGGCCGGCGTTTCTTTATCGAGTTCGATGTGTTTTTCTTTCAGAAAGGCTGACAGGCCGGCGAAGGGTCTGTTTATCGAATCGTTTCCATCCATGGAATACTGCCTGACAGGTACTTAAGCTTCCATATCGCTGACCGCGATCGAATACGTTTCGGCGATCTCCTGAAAATCGAGGAGCTTTACGTCAAATGCGCCTTTTTGGCCGGCCTCTAAGGCAATGACATCCGAGTAGTCTGCCAGCACCGCGTCCTTTGCATCAAACAATGTCACGGTGATGGTGATAAGCGCTTCTTCGAGCCTTTCGTTGGTAAGCCAGCCGGAGACCTTGGCCCAGAAAGGGAGTGCGAGAAGGCCGCAGCAGGGCATGAGCGAGGGGAGGAAGACCTCGCCCTCAATGGATATACCGTCAATGGAACGCATCCCTGTACATCGAGGCTCTTTCTGGTCCTGGGGGGTTATACACCCGATAAGGTTTTTCGTTGCGGTCATGATTGCGATACCACGCTCCTTTTATTTACCACAGGTGGGGAACTTTTGACAACATCCGGTATTTATAATAAATTACGAAAACAAGGGGTTATTCGTAATTGAGGCAGGAAATGACCGAGGGCCGCTGTACCGCACTTTTATTCTCTTTTTTGCTGCATGGCATAATACTGGCAGCGCTCTTGATCACACCTTTGTTCGATACCGGAAAAGAATCCCCGATGATCTTAAGCTTAAGCTTTATCAAGCCGACCGGGACCGATCAGGCAGGTATCGGCTCCCGTCCGAAAAGCCGGGAAAGGCTGATAAATAAAGAAAATGCTTCACAGGCCGGGGCGCGGGACAGCGTCCGGAGTAATGAACCAAGCAGCCGCCAGGAGATTGCAAGAAAAAATGAGGCCGGCCCCGTTGATAGCGGTTCGGCCGGGCCCAAGGGACATTCGGGGGATTCTGTCACGCATGGGGGCGTATCTTCTGCATCGACGGGAACGGGTTCGGGGGACGTTAAAAAACTCAATTATTCCGGGCCCGGCGGAGCGGACGAGCGTCATTTTTCCTTTATACGCGATACGATAATGCAGGGGATCACATATCCGGAGCGCGCGCGAAGAATGGGCTGGCAGGGGAAAGTCCTGCTCTCGTTCATTGTGCGGGAAAACGGGTCTATCGATGACGTGAAGGTCGTCACCAGTTCCGGCTTTCCGGTACTCGACGAGAACGCCCGCGAAACGATAGTCCGGACAAGTTTCAGGAAAAAAGTGCCTGTCAAATTATACGTTTTATTGCCGGTGGAATATAAGTTAAGATGATTGGCGAGAGGCAATAGGCGAGAGGCAATAGGGCAGGATTTACTGCCCATCGCCTACTGCCCATCGCCCAGAATTTCCAATTTCCTCGTAAACACCAGGTACCCCGTATGCGCGATCATCCGGTCGTTGGGGCGGACGCGCTCGGCGACTGTTTTATATTTTCGTATGAGGATCTCGAGGACCTCGGTATCTCCATATCCCTCTTCGAGCGCCTTGAGGACGTCCGATACCTGGTTGGCGGTGGGTAATATCATGCCGATCGGGGCGCTCATCTTCACGGCATCCCGCACCTTTTCAAGCACTGCCGGGGGCTCCCTGACATCGATGAACGCCGCATCGAAGGCTTCCCCCTCGTAACCGGTGAATTCCTCGTTGTGGAGTTCCACGTTATCCCAGTCGCAAAACCTATCGATGTTTCTTTTCGCGTTCCGGAAATGACGTTCTTCCTGTTCGAATGAAACTACTTGTCCGTCCGGTCCGACGGCATGAGAAAGGATGAACGTGTTTGCCCCGCTTCCCGTGCCCACTTCAAGAATGCGCGAGCCTTTTTTCAGGCTCAGCCGGAACGCTATATAAAAGCTTTCCTTGGGGAAGACGATCTGTGTCTCGCGCTTGAGGCCGTACATGACGATATCCTCGATCGTCGGCTCGAATATATCGTAATCGCCGATCCTGATTCCGTAAGGTTTCCCGATAAGGTCGCCGTACTTCAGCATCCCGCCCTTTCCGTGAAAGGACTGATCGGGTGCGATCCGCTTGAGATACCGCCTGCCGCGCCAGATTATCAATATGAGCTGCCCGTCTTCTATCACTTTTACCATCGATCACCTGAAATATTTAATAAGATAAAACCCTGGATCCCGGCCTTCGTCGGGATGACGACGGACTTAAACTTTTCCGTCATTTCTGCGAAAGCGAATCCATTTTGTTTCAACGAAAAACCCAAAAGCAAAACCCTGGATCCCGGTGTCAAGCACCGGGATGACGGCACGAGTGAGATTCGGTGCCGCGCACCGGGATGACGGCACGAGTGAGATTCGGTGCCGCGCGCCGGGATGACGGCGAGTGCGGGAACCATTGTCCCGGGTCAAGCCCGGGATGACGACGGGTGCGAGAGCTATAGGATCACAAACTTCTTCACATAATCGACGATCTCCTGGGGATCGTCCATGATCTTGAAGATGTCGAGGTCCTCTTTTGTTATCCTGCTGTGGGTCAACATCTGCTCTTTCATCCAGTCGATCAGCCCCTGCCAGTATTCGCCGTGGTAGAGAATGACGGGAAAAGGCTTCATCTTTTTTGTCTGGATAAGGGTGATCGCCTCGAAAAACTCGTCGAGCGTGCCGAAACCCCCGGGCATGACGATGTAGGCGACGGCATACTTGAGAAACATCACCTTCCGCACGAAAAAGTAGCGGTAGCTCAGCCGGACATTGGCAAATGGATTAGGTTTTTGCTCGAACGGCAGTTCGATGTTTATACCGACCGACTTGGAACCGCCGTCCCTGGCGCCCTTGTTTGCTGCTTCCATAACGCCGCCGCCGCCGCCCGTGATCACATTGAAACAATTCTTGGCAAAGAGTTTCGCGATATCGTATGTCTTCTCATAGAGCATTTCGCCCTTCTGGGTGCGAGCACTGCCGAAAATGGTAACGGCCGGACTTATTTCGCTCAAGCCCTCAAAGCCCTCGACGAATTCTGCCATGATATGAAAAAGCCGCCACGATTCCTTGAGGCTTATATCATCTATAACATACTGTTTTTCCATGAGTTCCCCTTTTGCCTTGAGATTTTGGGCGCTGACATATATTATTTAGATAGAAATTACTTGTCAAATTAAAACGAATGGGCGAAATATTGATCGGGACGAGCGGCTTTTCTTTTGATGACTGGATAGGTGCGATCTATCCGCCCCGGACAAAGAAACAGGACATGCTCCCGTATTATTGCCGCAACCTCGGGTTCAAGACCCTCGAAGTTAATTATACGTATTATTCCATGCCGTCACGCAAAACGATGGAGTCGTTCGCACGCCGCACACCGGAGGATTTCGCTTTCGTCGTGAAGGCGTACAAGGATATGACCCATTCGGTAAAAAGCGACATCCGGGACACGTGCCGCTTTTTTAAAGAGGGTGTTGAACCTCTTGGCCCGAACCTTAAGGCGCTTCTCTTTCAGTTCCCGTACATGTTCCAGCCGACCGAAGAAAACATCGGGTATATCCGGCAGCTGAAAGACGAGTTCCAGGGATACGAATCGATTATAGAATTCCGGAACGCGCAGTGGTTCAATGAAAAATATTTCGAACTCTTGAAGAAGCTTTCGCTGGGGTTCTGTGTTGTCGACGAACCGAAGCTCAAGGGGCTCATGCCTTTCACGCCCGTTCTTACCTCGACAACCGGTTATTTCCGGTTTCATGGAAGGAACCGGTCCTGGTTCAGGGAGCCCGTCGACGTGCGGTACGATTATTTATATTCAGAAAAGGAATTGAGAGGATTTGTGGAACCCATCGTCGACATCGCGTCGCGGGCTGATGGCCCGACCTTTGTCTTCTTCAATAACTGCCATTCAGGGAAAGCGGCCACAAATGCCCTCATGCTGATAGAGCTTCTGAAAGAGAGGCCGGTATTTGATCCGGCGTTCAAGGCCGCTCCTCACAATTAATTGCGTCGAAAGGATTACTTCATCGTCTGCCCGATGACCGTGATCGTCGGGGCGTGTGACATCGCAGGTTTCTAAAGGGGAACTCAATGAATACGGAAATATTCAGGGAATATGATATCAGGGGAGACGTTGAGCGCGACCTGGCGGACGATGTCGTGCGCGACATAGGCAGGGCATTCGCCTCGCGTATGGTGTCGCTCGGAAAAAAGAAGGTATCGGTCTGCCGTGATTGCCGCCTGAGCTCTGAACACTACAGGGACCTTCTGGTAGAGACTATGACCGGGTCGGGCCTCGATGTCACCGATATCGGACTTGCCCCGACGCCGCTCTTCTATTTCTCGCTGTTCAATCTCGCTGTCGAAGGGGGCATTATGGTGACGGGCAGTCATAACCCGCCGACCATGAACGGATTTAAGATCGCTGTCGACAGGGCCACCATTTACGGTGAACAGATACAGGACATACGAAGGACGATCGAAGAGGGAAGATTCGTATCGGGAACGGGTTCGTACCGCCAGTACACGGATATCGTGAAAGATTACTACGCATACCTGCGCTCTCATATCAGCATCGGAAAGGACTTCAAGGTCGTCATTGACGCCGGGAACGGAACGGGGGGAGTCATAGCCGCCCCCATAATGCGGGAATTCGGCCAGAACGTGACTGAGCTCTTTTGCGATATGGACGGTCATTTCCCCAACCATTTCCCCGACCCCACGGTCGAGCAGAATCTCGTAACCCTCAAGAACACTATCCTCAAGGAGAAGGCCGACGTCGGCATCGGGTATGACGGCGATGCGGACAGGATCGGGGTGGTTGATGAAAAAGGCGGTATCATCTGGGGTGATTACCTCATGCTGATCTTTGCGCGGGAGATCCTCAAAGAGCACGCGGGAGGCACCTTCATCTCCGAGGTGAAATGTTCCCGGAACCTCTTCGATGACATAGCGAAACGCGGCGGCGTCCCGGTCATGTGGAAGGCCGGCCACTCCCTCATCAAGCAGAAAATGAAGGAGACGCACGCCCTGATGGGCGGCGAAATGAGCGGCCACATCTTCTTCGCAGACCGCTTTTTCGGATATGACGATGCAATATACGCATCGTTGCGTTTCCTCGAAATAATGGAGCGCGACGGCCGCCCCGTCTCCGAGTTCTTAAGCGATCTCCCAAAAACATACTCGACCCCCGAGATCCGTGTCGACTGCCCGGATAACGTGAAATTCGCCGTAGTTCGCGAACTGACCGAGCTTTACCGCGCGAAATACCCGATCATCGACACCGACGGCGTCCGTGCAACCTTCGACGGCGGATGGGGGCTCGTTCGTTCTTCCAATACCCAGCCAATTCTCGTCCTGCGCTTCGAAGCCGACACACCTGAGGCGCTGGAGAGGATACAGAGTATGGTGATGGAAGATGTGGAGAAAATAAAAAAGAAGTTCTAGGTTCAAGGTTCAAAGTTCAAGGTTAAAGAAGGTGCCCGGAACCGTAAATTAGAACGGTGAAAAATTAATTGAACCTCGGATTAAATTTTGATGAATAGTCTTTTACCTTGAACCTTGAACTTTGAACCTTGAACCATTAATTATGTTAGACATTCCCCGCCATATTCTGCGCCCGGCCCGCTACATCGGGTGCGAACCGAACCATGTCCGGAAGGACCTGAAGGATGTGAGAGTGCGTTTTGCGCTCTGCTATCCGGATATCTACGAGATCGGGATGTCGTACTATGGTCTGTTCCTTCTCTATGAGATCGCGAACCGGATGGAAGGGGTGTGGTGCGAACGGTGTTTCGCTCCCTGGGCGGACAGGGAAGAGCATCTGAGGTCAACGGGTAAACCTCTCACGACCCTCGAATCGAAGACGCCCCTTTCTTCAATGGACCTGATAGGTTTTTCGCTGACGTATGAGCTCAATGTCACGAATGTCCTGAATATGCTCTCCCTCGGCGGGGTGAACATACACTCGGATGCACGGCGGGAAAAAGATCCTATCGTCATTGGGGGCGGCCCGTTAATGCTGAACCCCGGGCCGTACCGGCGTTTTTTTGACGTCATTGTCGCCGGCGAGGGGGATGAGGCAATCGTTTCGCTGCTCACAATTGCCCGGGACATGGCCGGTGAAAGACGGGACAGGATCATAGCCGAACTGTCAAAGGTCGACGGGGTTTATACGGCCGAGGCAACGAAAGTAAAAAGGCTTTTTGTCAAAGACCTCGACCGGGCGTTTCATCCTGTCCGGCCTCCGATACCGGCCGTCGACAGCGTCCATAATCGCCTCAACATTGAAATATCGCGCGGGTGCGGCAATGGGTGCCGGTTTTGCCTCGCCGGATTCGGGTACAGACCGTACCGTGAACGTTCGTTCGAAGCGGTGAAGGCGGCCATAGACGAGGGCCTTCACAATACCGGGTATGAAGAGATATCGTTGCTTTCGTTAAGCTCAGGAGATTACGGGCATCTTTTCGATGTTATTGACTATGCGCGAAGGAAATATAACGGGTTGTCTGTCAGTTTGCCATCCCTTAAAATTGGCAGCATAGGGAAGGACGAGATAGCGGCAATGGGAGAAATGGCGCGCACGGGCTTTACGTTTGCGCTGGAAGCCCCGGCGGCGCATTTAAGGCAGCGGCTGAACAAGGATATAAATGTCGATGACCTCGTAGCGCAACTGCCGCAGCTCAGAGATCTCGGCTGGCGCCGGTTGAAGTTGTATGTCATGGTGGGCTTTCCGTGGGAGACGGAAGAGGACCTGCGCTCGATCCGCGATGTCATCTCGCCGTTCAGGGCTGCCGGTTTCGACATCAACCTGTCGGTATCCCCGTTCACGCCGAAGCCGCACACCCCGTTCCAATGGCTGCCGATGGATGACGAGGCGGTACTTAACGAAAAAATACTGTTGATAAAGGATTCCCTGAAAAAGACGGGTGTCCGGGTGCGGTACCGGGATACATCTGTGAGCATTATCGAGGGCATCGTCGCGCGGGCGGATGAAGGCCTGTCACCTCTTTTCTCGTACCTTCATGAGCGCGGTGTCCGGCTCGAGGCGTGGCGTGAATTCTTCTCGTTCGAGCCGTACCGGCAATGGTTCGAGGAGAATTCCCTCGACATCGCGAAGTATACCGGACGTTTGGGCCCGGATGATCCCCTTGCCTGGGATGTGGTCGATATGGGTTTTGATACGCAGTTCCTGAGTGACGAGCTCAGGAAGGCCGAATGCGCTGAGATGACGGAAAACTGCCTGAACGGATGCGCCGCGTGCGGCCTCGAATGTGATCGCAGCCACGGGTCCGCCTCCGGAAAAGAAAGAACCGGATCAGCAACCGACGGTGAGAGGCCCCCCCTGGTCCTAGCCGGTCCCGCGCCGAAGAAGGTAACGTTTCGTTACGGCAAATACGGCGATGCACGATATGTCGGACACCTCGACACGATGAGCATCCTGGTGCGGGCCATCAAGGGTTCCGGAATACCGATCAGGACAAAAGGGAAATACCATCCTTTACCGAAGATAGCCCTGACGGACGCCCTTCCTGTCGGTATCGAGAGTTTTTATGAATTCATCGAGATAGAGACCGAAGCGGACACAAAGATCGATAATGTAATCATGAACAACATCAACTCGCGATTGATGCCGGGCATAAAAATATACGAATTTATTGAAGGTTCTTTGAAAGATGTGGTAAAAGATTATCTGTTCATTCTTATTGCGGAGACCATGCAGGAGGGTGATATCACCCTGTGGAAGAAAACGCAGGGCAGGTATTTTTATGTGTGGCGCGGCAAGAGTGCTAAACAACTCTGGAACCGAGAGACCTTTTCCCGGATCATCAAGATAGGATCGAGAGACAATTATGGCATCTGAGCTTGTTATAAATGTTACGTACAGTGAAACGCGGATAGCTTTCCTCGAGAATGGCACCCTCGTCGAGTTCTTTATCGAGAAGAAGAATGACAGGAGCATGGTCGGGAGCATCTACAAGGGAAAGGTCGTGCGGATAGTCCCCGGGATGGATGCCGCGTTCATCGATATCGGGCTCGAAAAATCGGCATTCCTTTATGTGGGGGACATTATCCTCGACGGCATGATGTACGAGGAGTTCGACAGTTCGGAGTTCCATTTTGAGGCCGGCGAACGCATAGAAGGCGTTCTCGAGGACGGCCAGGAACTCATCGTCCAGGTGTCGCGGGAGCCCATCGGGCAAAAGGGCACACGGGTCACGTCAAAGATCACGCTGCCGGGACGGCTTCTCGTCCTTATGCCAGGTACGGACCACATCGGAGTGTCCCGGAAGATCGAGGATGAAGAGGAACGCAAACGGCTTGCCTCGGTGATGAAAGACATATGCCCCAAAGGATACGGGCTCATCGGCAGGACCGCATCGGAAGGGAAGAGCGCCGACGAGCTTGAAACCGATCTCAATTTCCTGCGGCGCATATGGGAAAGCATACAGGAAAAGGCGAAAGGCTCCCGGGCCCCCGCCATCCTGCACCAGGAACTCGGAATAATCTTCCGTGTCATCCGTGACCTCCATTCGCATAACCTCAAGAAGGTGATCGTCGACGACGAGTTCGTCTACAAAAGACTCGAACAGTTCCTGAAAGAGTACCTGCCCGAAGAGGGGTGCGAGGTCACCTATTTTGACGAGAGAGACCCGATATTCGAGGTCTACGGTATCGAGATGGAAGTGGCGAAGCTGCTCCAGAGAAAGATCTGGCTCAAATCCGGGGGTTATATCGTCCTCGATTATACCGAGGCATTGACGGTCATAGACGTCAACACGGGAAGGTACCTCGGAAAGAAGGACCTCGAGGACACCATCCTGAGGACGAACCTCGAAGCCGTAAAAGAGATCGCCTACCAGATACGCCTGCGCAATATCGGCGGGATCATTATCGTCGATTTTATCGATATGGAGCGCAAGGAATCCCGTGAAACCGTCTTCCAGTCCCTGATGGATACGCTGAAAAAAGACAGGATCAAGACGTTCGCCTACCCGATCAGCGAACTGGGGCTCGTTCAGCTTACCCGGAAAAGGACCCGCCACAATGTGGTGAACCTTCTCACGGAGACCTGTCCGAACTGCGAAGGTTCCGGTTATATAAAATCCCGTTTTACTGTCTGCTACGAGGTGCTCAGGGAACTGAGAAGCTCGTGCAGAAAGGGTGAGGGCAGGATCTTCAATATCTATCTCTCACCGGACGTGGCCAACCTGCTGTACGAAGAAGAAAAGACCTCCCTCGAACAGATCGAATCGACGTACGGAACAAAGATCAACCTCATCGCCAACCCGAACTTTGCGATCGACAAGTTTCAGATAGAAGGAATACTGTAAGGATCATGAACACGCCGGTCCTGTCTCCTGCCAAGGTGAATCTTTATTTAAAGGTCCTGTCGCGCCGTCCGGACGGCTACCACAATCTGCAGAGCCTGGTCGATATTATCTCGCTGGCGGACATTATTCACATCGAGGACATCCCGCAAGACGAGATCATTCTCGGCGACGACAGGAACGTCCTTCCCCGGGGGGAGGGAAACACCGTTTTCCGCGCCGTCCGGATGCTGAAGGAGACGTACGGTGTCAGGCGCGGCGTCCGTATATTCATCGAGAAGAAGATCCCCATCGGGAGCGGCCTCGGCGGGCCGAGCAGCAATGCGGCCTCCGTGTTGAAGGAATTGAATGTGCGCTGGGGGCTCGGCATTCCCTTTGAGGAGCTCAATGCGATCGGAAGCCGGATAGGGGCCGATGTTCCTTTGTTTCTTGGCGGTGGGCCGTGCATCATGGAGGGGATAGGCGATATAGTCACTCCCGTCAGCTTGCCGCAGATGTGGTATGTAATTGTTTATCCTAATGTCAGCATATCGACAAAGGCGGTCTATGAGGGCCTGAGAATCGTGTTGACAAAGGAGCACAATGATATTAAATTGATGGGGAATTTCAGCAATCCTTGCGAAATTGCGGGCATTCTCAAGAACGATCTTGAAGAGGTCGCTGTAAGAATGTGCCCGCAGATCGGGAGCATCAAGGATGTCCTGAAAGGTACCAAAGCCCTCGGTTCGCTCATGAGCGGAAGCGGTTCATCGGTGTTCGCTCTCTTCGATAAAGAAGAAGAAGCGCGTCTGGCGTCATTGTCGGCAATAAACGAGATGGGGACTGTTTTTATTGCACATAGCGTACAGGGAGGGGTACACTAATGCTGATCACGGATGTCAAGATCTTCCCCGTTGACGAGAAACGGGTAAAGGCGTACGCCTCGATCGTTTTTGATGACTGTTTTATCGTGCGCGATGTCAAGGTGATCCAGGGAGACAACAAGTTCTTCGTTGCCATGCCGAGCAAGAAAATGAAGGACGGCTCTTTCCGGGATATGGTCCACCCTCTGAACACCGTGACGCGGCAGATGATAGAAGAGAGTGTGCTCGGGGCTTACAGGCTGGAAACAGGCGCTTTGCAGACATAAAGATTGGGGTGTCGTCAAGCGGTAAGACACAGGCCTTTGGAGCCTGCATTCGGAGGTTCGAATCCTCCCGCCCCAGCATATATCCTCAGGAGGGATCTCATTGGATAAGCTCAGAATATTAACGGGCAATGCGAATCCGGAACTGGCATACAAGATCTGCGAATATCTCGGGATCAAGCTTGCGAAGGCAAGGGTCAACCAGTTCAGCGACGGGGAGATCCAGGTCTCTATCGATGAAAGCGTCCGGGGAATGGACACCTTCATCGTACAGTCGACGTGTCCGCCCGTCAATCATAACCTGATGGAGCTGCTTATCATGGTCGATGCCCTGAAGAGGGCCTCGGCGGGGCGCATAACCGTTGTCATGCCGTACTACGGCTATGCCCGGCAGGACCGCAAGGTCATTCCGCGGACATCGATCTCGGCACGGCTCGTCGCCAACCTCGTGACCGTCGCAGGCGCATCGAGGATACTGGCAATGGACCTTCACGCCGGCCAGATACAGGGCTTCTTCGATATACCGGTGGACCACCTCTACGCTCTTCCCGTTCAGTTCGATTACATAAAAAAGATCAAAGGTGATATCGTTGTCGTTTCCCCCGATGCGGGCGGCGTCGAGCGCGCCAGGGAACTGGGGAAGCGGATCAACGCCACCATCGCGATAATCGACAAAAGACGGGAAAAAGCAAATGAATCGAAAGTGATGCATGTTATCGGCGATGTCAGAGGCAGGACGGCCATACTCATCGACGACATGATCGATACGGGCGGGACGATCGTTCAGGCGGCGCAGGCCCTCATAGACAACGGGGCCAAAACGGTCTACGCGTGCTGCTCGCATCCCGTGCTTTCAGGACAGGCCATCGAGCGTATAAATGCTTCACCGCTCAAAGAATTGATAGCAACCAATACGATCCCTCTCTCCGAAGAGGGCAGGAGATCGAAAAAGATAAAAGTTCTGGATGTATCACCTATTCTCGGTGAGGCGATCAAGAGAATACATCTCGATGCATCCGTAAGTTCGTTGTTCATATAGCTGGGAGGACAGTATGGAACAGGTTTTGATCAATGCAGACAAAAGAAGTGCGACAGGCAAGGGCGTTGCACGAAAATTCAGAAGTGCAGGGCGGATACCGGCCGTTCTTTACGGGACCAATGTTGAGCCGGTAGCGATAACCATCGGGGCACGTGAATGGGAAACCGTCACCCGTCACTTGAAACGGAATGTCATTTTTGACATGGAGATCCATGATGGCCCTGCGGTGGATAAGAGACCGGTCATGGTGAAGGAGATCCAGCGTGACGGCCTGGGGATCAATATCATGCATATTGATTTCTTCCAGGTTTCCATGGAAAAGACCGTCGAAGTCGAGGTCCCCATTCATCTCGCCGGAAAATCCAAAGGAGAGGTCCTTGGCGGAGTTGTCGATGTTCATTTGAGACAGATACGCGTCGAGTGTCTCCCCAACCAGATCCCGGAAGAGATCACGGTCGATATTTCGGAGCTCGATATCGGTGATTCCATCCATGTCAGCGACATCAGTTTACCGGGTGTCAAACTGGTCGAGCATGGGGAAATAGCCATCCTCAGCATCATACCGCCGACGGTCGAAGAGAAGAGGGGAGCTGCAGAGGCACCGGAAGCCGCCGCAGAAGCGAAAGAGGAGTAACGGCTCATTGCATCTTTTATGCGGGCTTGGCAATAAAGGCTCGGAGTATACATTCACGCGTCACAATGTCGGCTATCTCGTGATAGACCGTTTTTCCGAACGCTTCAAAATTCCGCTCAAGAAGAAAGATTCGGGTTGCAGGATCGGGTCAAAGGATGACCTGATCCTGGCAAAACCCGATACGTATATGAACCTTTCCGGCAGCCCGGTTGCCAAACTTGCCAGGAAATTTGCCGTTCCGCCGGAAGCCATCATCATAGTTCACGACGACCTGGACATGGATTTCGGCAGAATGAAGATACGCCTGGGAGGCCGGGATGGTGGGCACAAGGGCGTTCGCTCTATCATAGAAAGCCTGCAGACGCAGGATTTTTACCGTCTCAAGATAGGCATCGGTAGGAACCCTGCGATGCCGGCCGAAGAATATGTCCTGTCACGCTTCGAATATGAAAGACAGAAGGAGCTCGCGGAGATCATCGACGTGGCATGCGAGGCCCTCGATGTCTTCGTGACCGAGGGCGGCTCGAAAGCGATGAGCATTTACAACAAACGCGGTCCGGAGTGAGGGGCAAGCCATGAGTTTCTCATGCGGGTTTATCGGCCTTCCCAATTCAGGAAAATCGACCATCTTCAATGCATTGACATCGCTCGCCGTACCGTGCCAGCCCTATCCTTTCTGCACGATCGATCCGAACGTGGGGGTTGTCCCGGTCCCTGACCGCAGGCTGCTCAGCCTCGCGGAACTCCTCAAGCCGGAAAAGGTTGTCGAAACCACGATACAATTTGTCGATATTGCCGGCCTCATCAAAGATGCCCACAAGGGAGAGGGCCTCGGCAACAGGTTCCTTGCGCATATCCGCAACGTCGATGCGACAGCACATGTCATCCGGGCATTCACGGCAGGCCAGGTGCCCCATGTCTATGAGGACATAGACCCTGCGAGGGACATGGACATCGTCGAGACCGAGATAATCATCTCGGACCTGGAGATCGTCGAGGACCGGATCAAGAAGATCGAGCGCCTTGCAAAGATATCAAAGGACAAGGGAGAGGTGGAAATGGAGCTTCTCCTCAGGGTCAAGAGGTATCTCGATTCCGGGCGTTTTGTTCGCATGGAGGACTTCGACGAAACCGAAAGCGGGATCATTCGCGGGTTTGACCTGATAACGACGAAACCTTTGTTCTATATCGCCAATGTCGATGAGGATGCCTTCGTCAGCGTCCCCATAGCGAACATCGAAGAGGCCGCGAAAGCGCGCGGCAGAGAGGTCGTCTATATCTGCGGTAAACTGGAGCAGGACCTGAGCGTCCTTCCCGAGGAAGAGAGAACATCTTTCATGGAATTATACGGGATGGAAGAATTCTCCATCGAAAAAATAATTCACGTAGGCTACCGTATCTTGAACCTCATAACATTCTATACGATAGTGGGAAAGGTGATGCGCGCCTGGACAATACCAAGAGGAACTCCCTGTGTAAAGGCGGCCGGAAAGATACACACCGATATGGAGAAAGGGTTCATACGGGCCGAGGTCATCAATATCGATGAATTCATCGCATGCGGAAGCGAGCACGCGGCGCGGGAAAAGGGACTGCTCAGGCTCGAAGGGAAAGAATACGTTGTTCAGGATGGCGACATACTCCATATTAGGTTCAATGTCTGATAAAAACCGTTAAAGAAGAAAAGACGGTTCCACGTTCCACGTTCCACGTTCCACGTTAAAAACAAATACATTCTCGTTCCGGGTTTGACCCTTCCACTCGTCGTTCTGAGCACCGTCTCGCGGACCGGGTTGACGGTACGTGGTAGTTTCTTTAACGTGGAACGTGGAACGTGGAACCGTCTTTTCGTTTATATGTTCTGCCCCAGCCTTATCGCATTCTTGAAAAGGCTGAAATTGGTATCGGGCTGGGTCAGTTCCTGGTTGTTTCCGATGAAAGGGACAAGCACCAGGGACGCCTCCTTAATACGTATCGATACATCCGGAAGTGTGGGCAGGAAGAGCTTCTTTCGCAGTGTCAGGTCTGCGGCGAGGGTCTTCGACCCGCTGAAGGCATCGTCGAGAGGCACATTCACGGGAACGATATCGGTGTGAGGCAGTACGGTATCTGCACCTTCGGGGCTTGCTATCGTGAACTGCCTGGCTATGCGTAAGAAGGCCGGAGGGTTCGTTTTGAAAGCAGGGAGCCAGAAAAAGAATGGCTTGTCTTCAAAGGCGGGCAGCAGAGCGCGGGGGATGTTCGTAAATCTGATAAAATCCGCGTAGGAATCAAGCCGTGTTCCGGTCATCGTGACCGAGATCTTCCAGAAGGGCACGTATGTTGTCGATGTGCTGTCTTTAGTGCCCGATGCCATCCGCGAAAAACCGAAAGAGATGAGGCCGTTTTCTGTCACGTGCCATGACCTGTCGCATTTCGTACAGAAGACGATGCGGCTGTCCCGTCCGGAAATAGTGTCCCAGCCGCAGTTAGGGCACAGTGTCGGAAGGAAATTGACAGGCCAGTCTCCATCAACGGTATCGGCGCCGGTGAAGGTGGCGGCCGTCGCGCCGAGCACATCATCCGTTACCCCATCGTGCACCTTGTTGTCACGCACGTAAAAAGGCGCATAGATAAGGCTCAATGTGTCAGCTATAAATACTTCATGGTAGATGCGTTCTTCGTGCATTTCAAGCCGTTCGTCCGGCACGATATCCCAATCCTCTTCGGAGGTCCTGATAATGCGCGCTTCCGTAGTCTTCACGAGGCTGTATTCTACCGTATTCTTAGCCAGTGTCTGCGACGGGTCAAAAGCGGCGGTTGGCTTGAGAAAGTGCGTGCTTTCCCCGGGTTTGGCAAATTTAAGTTTTAAAGACTGGACGCGAAGGCCCAGCGATTGCGGAAGGCCGGGGCTGTCAACCGCCAGGATGGTCCTGTCCACGAGTCCGCTTTCAACCCCGCTCGTTTTACAGAGGAAATGCATTCCCTTGAACCGCCAGTAAGGGACATAATACACATCTTCGAGAAATGGGTCGCGTGGCAGTATCGTGTAGCGGAAATAGTCCCCGGGCTGCATGAACAATCTTGTCTTGCAGAAAGTGCAGGAAAGAAGCGTATCGGCCTCATCGAGGACAACGGGGGCGCCGCATTGCGGGCATTCATGTTCTATCTGCATCGCTTACGTTATCTTTTCCCCGCAGTTATTACAGAATTTCGACCCGTGGAGGTTTTCATACCCGCACTTAGGGCAGGTGACCGGGTCATGTTTTTTTGACACCTCGCACCCGCAGGACGGGCAGAACCGGGCATTGGGGGGAACGTTCTTGTGACAGTCGGGGCATTGGGCGACAACAAGCAGGTGATGGCCGCACGCCTGGCAGAACTGTGCGTTTGCGGCAACGGGATTTCCGCATTCAGGGCATTTCATTGCTTCGGAGGTTTCAGAAACCCCTCTCATGCTCTCGGCATACATGGCGGGCATCATGAAGCCGAGGCCCATGCCGAGCCCGGCACCCGCCTGGGACGGATTTTTGGAAGCGGTTTCCATGGCCATCGCGGTTTTCATCTTGAGAAGCTTATTGAGATCGTCAAACATCGCGAGCCTGCTCTTGTCATCGATCGCCTGCTGTACCTCCTGGGGCGGCGTTATCGAGTTGATGAAAAGACTTGAGAGCTCGATCCCGAAATGCAGGAAATCCTTTGCAACGAGGCTGCTTAAGCCCGAGGATATCTCATCATACCGGCCCGGAAGATTGAGAAGGGAATCAAGGTTGTCTCCCAGGTAGTCGTTGAAGCGCGATAATACGATCTTGCCGAGGTATTCCCCGATATCATCCACTGTGTAGGAAGATTTTGTCCCGACCAGGGTGTTGATAAAAAGTGAAGGCTGAATGACCCTGATGTTAAACATCCCGAAGGCCCTCAGTCTTATGAGCCCGAGTGTCGAATCCTTGAAAGCGACAGGATCTCTCGTCCCCCACGCGAGGTTCGCAAAGACCTTCGTATTGATAAAATACACCTCGGCGCGCAGCGGGCTCGTGAATCCCCACGGCAGGCTTAAGAGTTTTGTGATAATGGGGATGTTAAGCGTGGTCAGGGTATAGCGTCCCGCGCCCACAGCATCGTAGGCTTTCCCTTCGTAGAAGAATATCGCGGCCTGGCTCTCGCGCACGGTAAGCTGGGCACCGTACTTGATATCCCCGGACCCTTCCTGCGGTATCCTGTGGGCTATCTCTTTGCCGGTATCGTCAAACCATTCGATGATCTCAATAAAATTACCCATAAAAACGACCTCCCGGACTCTGGTTCAAAGTTCAAAGATCAAAGTTCAACGTAAAAAAAGACAAGATTCACTATATCTTTTACGAGTTAATCGGAAATTTTTCAATTCTTTTAACGTTAATAATTGATTTGTTTACATAGGGTATCTGAAAATGTCTGGATACCCTTTTTCCCCCGTCATTCCGGCTTGCCGGAATCCAGTGTCTTTGTTTGGCCTGTCCTCAAAATAGTTCAAATGCCATTTGTCCCTTTTTAATTGTCAAGCCTGCGGTGAAAACATTACAAGACGCTGGATTCCGCCGCAAAAGCCGGCGGAATGACGGTGGTTGGGTTAATTGTGGAGCAGTTACTTCGCAGATGAAAAACCTTGAACATTGAACCTTGAACCGCTTTTACCCGTATCTTCCCGTTATATACCCCTCCGTCCTCTCATCCTTCGGCGAGGTGAATATCTGCGATGTCTCCCCGAATTCCACGAGGTCTCCGAGGAGCATGAAGCCGGTATAATCCGAGACACCGCGCGGCCTGCTGCATATTGTGGGTCACGATAAGGATGGTGTACCGTTCCTTGAGCTCTATCATGAGCTCCTCTATGCGCATCGTCGCTATGGGGTCGAGAGCGGAGCAGGGCTCGTCGAGAAGGATGATCTCGGGTTCCACGGTGAGGAGGCGTGCAATGCACAGGCGCTGCTTCATTTCTTCCGAGAGATCGAGCGCCGGCGCATGAAGCTTGTCTTTGAGCTCTTCGAGAAGCCCTACCGAGTGAAGGCAGCGGTCGACTATTTCCCGCATGGTCCGCCGGTTAGCCATGCCGTGGACCTTAAGGCCGTATACCATATTCTCGTATATCGTGAAGGGAAAAGGGTTCGGCCTCTGAAAGACCATGCCTACTTTTTTCCGGAGGTTGATTATGTCGATGTCCCGCAACCGTTCATCATGTACGTAGATCTCGCCCTCGATGCGGACGTCTTCCTGGAGGTCGTTCATGCGGTTGAAGCAGCGAAGCAGGGTAGATTTTCCACAGCCGGACGGCCCGATAAGTGCGGTGATCGCCCGGGAATACACATGGAAACCGACATCCTTGAGGGCGTGAAAATCCCCGTAATAAAGGTTGAGCTTATCAGTCCGCAGGGCAAATCTGTCCATTATCCAAATTTCCCCTGGATGTAGTCTTCGGTCTGCCTCTCGGCGGGTGCCATGAAAACCTTGTCGGTCGTATCGTATTCGATCAATTCCCCGAGATAAAAGAACGCCGAGAAATCGCTGATCCGTGCTATTTGCTTCGTGTTGTTGGATACGAGAATGATCGTATAGTCCGATTTCAGCTCGCTCAACGCATCCTCTATCTTTGCCGTCGATATCGGGTCGAGCCCGGAACAGGGTTCGTCGAGAAGGATGATCTCCGGTTTCAGGGCAAGGGTCCGCGCAAGGCACAACCGCTGCTGCTGGCCGCCCGATAATTTCAGCGCCGATGTGCCGAGCCTGTCCTTGACCTCGTCCCAGAGAAAGGCCTTCTTGAGGCAATCCTCGGCGATACGGTACAGGGTGGTCCTGTCTGAGATTCCTTTCAATCTGGGGCCGTACGCAATATTTTCAAAAATGGAGCGGGGAAGGGGGATCGGCACGGCAAAGACGGTCCCGACGCGGCGCCTCAGTTCGATCGGGTTGATGCTGCCGTCCAGGATGCTTGTGTCATCGATTTTCGCATCACCCTCGATCTTCACGTTGTTCTCGAAATCTATCATCCGGTTGATGACGGAGATGAGGGTCGATTTACCGCTGCCGGAGGGGCCCATGAACCCGGTGATCGTATTCTTCTGCACCTTGATGGTAACATCTTTCAGCACCAGTGCCGTGCCGAAAGATACCCTCAATTTTTCTATCGCTATCTTGGTTTCCATCACTGCCTATGAATATCTCGCGATCGTTTTGTTCATAATGTAGTACGCGATAATGTTAATAAATAGAATGCTCAGGACCAGCACGACCGCTGTCCCGTATGCCTTCTCCATTGATATGCCTTCCCGAGCCAAAATGTAGAAGTGAACGGCCATCGTCCTTCCGGATTCCATGAGCGAGAGCGGCAGGCGCAGTGAGCTTCCCATCGTGAAGATGATAGCGGCCGTTTCCCCGACAGCCCTGCCGATGCTCAGCATGATCCCTGTCAATATGCCCGGCATAGCGGCGGGGAGGACAACCTTTTTAATAGTCTCCCATTTGCTTGCGCTCAATGAATAACTGACTATTCTGAGTTGGCGCGGGACCGAACGGATCGCCTCCTCGGATGTCCTGATGATCGTAGGCAGGATCATGATCGTGAGTGTCAGGACGCCTGCAAGCAGGGACCAGCCCATCCTGAGCTTGATGACGAAGAAGATGAACCCGAAAAGGCCGTACAGGATCGAAGGGATGCCGGCAAGGGATTCGACGCCGAAGCGTATCAGTTTGGTAAACGCCGATTCGCGGGTGTATTCCGTGAGGAAGATCGCCGTTCCCACGCCGAGCGGAGTTGCAAGGAGTATGGAAAGGAGGGCGAGTTGTATCGTGCCCACTATCGCAGGGAATATGCCGCCGTGCCTTCCCATGTCCTGCGGGAACGAAAGGATAAAACCGAAATCGACCTGGGGGAAACCCTTGAAGAAGATTATCCCGATGATGACGACCAGTATAGCCACGGTGAAATATGCCTGGCCAACAAGCCCCCATCGGACAACGGTGTTGATTATCCTGGGATTGATCCTCATTTCGCGATCTTCCTTTTTATCCCGAAGTTTGCAATGTAATTCAGCGCCATGATGATGATCATCAGGACAATGCCTGTCGAAAAGAGGGCCAGCCGGTGGTCACCTGTCGCATAGGCGAGCTCCAGTGCAATATTCCCGGTCAGCGTCCTCAAAGGATCGAGAAGGCTCGTCGGTATTTTCAACGCGTTCCCCGCGATCATGATGACCGCCATTGTCTCGCCAATGGCCCGGCCCATGCCGAGGATGAAACTCGCGAGTATGCCCGATTTTGCCGAAGGCAGTATTACCTTATAGATGGTTTGCCATTTTGTTGCACCCATGGCTGCCGAAGCCTCCCGATACGTTTTTGGGACACTGACGAGCGAATCGAACGTGATGCTGATTATGGTCGGCAGTATCATGATGCCAAGAACGAGCGAGGTAGATATAAGGGAAAATCCCGATCCCCCCAGGTAATTTCGCACGAGGGGCACGATGTATATGACGCCGAGAAAACCGAAGACGACGGACGGGATGCCCGCCAGGAGTTCGATCGCCGGCTTGAGGAGCATCTTCATGCGTTTGCCGGAATATTCGGACAGGTAGATTGCGCAGGAAAGCCCCAGCGGGGCACCTATGACGAGAGCGCCGATTGTAACGAGAAATGACGAGATTATCATAGGGAATATGCCGAAATACCCTTTGGTCGGCGCCCATTTCATGCCAAGTATGATCTTCTTTACGCCGACCTTCAGGAAAAGCGGCAACCCCTCACCAAGGATAAATGCAAAAATCAGGAAGAGGAAAAGGAGCGATGACAGCGCAAATGCGACAAGGACCCATTTGACGAAATGTTCCTTCAGTACCGTCCTGTCAATCATTGACACCCACCAGGCCTTCATTCTTCAATATCCGCTGGCCGTCCCGGGAGAGCACGTAATTGATGAACCTCCGGGCCTTCGCATTAGGCTCGCCGTTCGTAAGATAAAGGAAGGGCCGTACGATCTTGTATTTTCCGGCCCGTATCGTCTTTATGGACGGATGTATCCCGTTTATCGATACGGGTTTTACTTTTTTGTCGACAAGTCCCATGGAAATATACCCGATCGCATACGGGTCTGTTGCGACCACTTCTTTCACGGAACCGTTGGAGTCCTGGACCATCGTGGAATCATTGATCTCCTTATTTTTCATGACCAGTTCCTCAAAGGCTCCCCGGGTCCCCGATCCTTCCTCGCGCGAGACCGCGTCGATCTTCCTGTTGACCCATCCCAGCTGATGCCAGTTCGAGATGGTCCCGCTGAAGATGCCGCGGACCTGGTCCAGCGTCAATGCTGTGACCGGGTTGTCTTTGTGGACGACGACAGCAATGCCATCGTGACAGATAATGATCCTGTTCAGCGTTTTTTCGTCATCTTTCAATTCGCGGGATGACATCCCGATATCGACTGTCCTGTTGATCGTTGCCTGTATCCCTGCGGTAGACCCTCCACCCTGAACATCGATAATGATATCCTTATGGTCTATCATGAAATGCTCTGCCAATTTTTCCGTAAAGGGCATGACGGATGTCGACCCGGCAATGGTGATCGTCTGTTTCCCGGTGTTCCTGCTGTTTTCGCCGCAGGAAATGAAAAGTACCGGGACCAGCGTGAGCAGGACAAACCATCTCAGGCATATCAGCATACGGTTTATTCCTGGGGCTCCTTAATATGCCGGATGATCTTTCCCTCGACGAGAAAGACGACAAGTTCCGCTATATTCACCGCATGATCGGCCATGCGCTCCAGGTATTTCGATATGAAAAGGACCCGGGTTGCCCGCGATATCGTTTTCATGTCCTGCATCATGTATGTCAGGAGCTCGCGGAAGATCTGGTCGAGAAGCTGGTCGACCATTTGATCGTCCTTCATGACCTTGCGCGCGGTCGCGACGTCCTCATTGACGAACGCTTCCAGGCTTTCCTTGAGCATTGTCTGTACTGTCTCCGCCATCATCGGGAGATCGATATAGGGCTTCAATATCGGTTCCTGGTTCAATTCCTGGACCCGTTCGCAGATGTTCACCGCCATGTCGCCGATGCGTTCGAGATCGTAGTTTATTTTTATCGCCGTCGTGATGAAGCGCAGGTCGCGCGCCGCCGGCTGCCGCAGGGCGAGGAGCTTCAAACAGAACTCGTCTATCTCGACTTCCAGCGCATTGACGATCGGGTCGTCTTCTATGACCCTGTCGGCCAGTTCCGAATTGCGTTCGAGGAGCGCCTTGATAGCATTGTTGATAGCCTTTTCAACGAGTCCGCCTTCATAAAGAAGTTTTTCCTTGAGCTCCTTCAATTCAAGATCGAATGTCTTGTAAATATGCCCTTCAAGCATCGTGTGCCTCCTGCTCTGAATGGCAAGAGTATAGTAGGTTTTGGTAGTGATTACAACGGAAAACGGGGTATGGCCAACGGCTAACGGCTAACGGCTAACGGCGAAAGGCCCCCCTCTGCCGTCATCCCGGTGCTTGACACCGGGATCCAGCGTCTTTGTTCTTTATTTCTTACAGGCAGGATGAGAAAAAAGGAAAACCTTGGATCCCGGTGTCAAGCACCGGGATGACGAGAACTGGTAGAGCCTTTGCCGTTAGCCGTTAGCCGTACGCCGTTAGCCGCTTTTTATACCACCACCACCGAATTGTAGCTGCCGAACTCGTTCATTTCCTTGTGCGGGGATGCCGGGTCCTCGATCCACTGCCCGTCGACGATAAACCGGTATTGATATGCCCCCTGGGGAAGGGTGATCGTTGTTTTCCAGACCCCTTTCGTATCTTTCTTGAGAGGACGGACCGAGGGGTCCCATGAATTAAATGAACCGGCTATATAGACTGATTTGGCGCCGGAATCGCTAAATTTAAATGTTATCCGCTTTTTGGTTTCTTTGTCTGCCATCATACCCTCCTTTTTAGTACTTTTCATATTAGCACAAGAAGATATGTTTTGCATAGGAAGTGTAGCGATTGAAATGACCGATCAGCCGCAGACGTTTGAAAATGAGTCATCTGCGGCTGATTGGCTTAAAATGGCGGTGTATTATTTTAATGAAGCCGCGGCCTTCACGATCCTGTCGAGGCCTTTCTGAATGACCTCCATCGAGGTGGCGAACGAAAGCCTCAAATATCCTTCTTTGCCGAACTCGACCCCGGGGACGACAGCTGTGTGGAACTCATCGAGAAGGACTTCGGTCCACACCGTTGAGTTCTCGATGACCCGGCCATTGTACTTCTTCCCGAGAACGCAGTTGAAATTGGGGAATACGTAGAATGCCCCGCGCGGGTCATAACAGGTGACGCCCGGTATGTCGCGCAGCCCTTTTACAAGGAAATCCTTTCTTTTCTTGAATTCCGCGACCATGGTGCCGATGCAGCTCTGATCCCCGTTTAAGGCGGCGACGGCAGCCATCTGCGCGATCGACGTCGGGTTGGAGGTGCTCTGGCTCTGAATGTTGCCCATTGCCTTGACTATGTCTGCCGGGCCCGCGGTGTAGCCTATCCTCCACCCGGTCATTGCATAGGTCTTTCCGACGCCATGACATATAATGGTCCGTTCCTTGAACGCCGGATCGAGTGCGGCGATGCTGACGTGCTCATAGTCATAGACGAGTTTTTCATAGATCTCGTCGGAGATGAGGAAGAAATTGCGTTCGACGGCCAGCTTGCCGATTGCCTCGAGATTTTCGCGGTAAAAGACCGACCCGACAGGATTTGAGGGGTAATTAAGAACGATCGCCTTTGTTTTCGGCGTCAGGTATTTTTTGAGCAGCTCAGCCGTGACCTGGTAATCATCTTCCTCTTTTGTCTCCATGATGACGGGTGTGCCGCCTGCAAGCTCGATCATGGGGGGATAGGACACCCAGAAGGGGGCCGGGACGATGACCTCGTCGCCTTCCTGGAAGAGGACCTGGAAGAGGTTGTAGAGGCTGTGCTTTCCGCCGCACGAAATGATGATCTCCTCCCGCTTGTAGGAAAGGCCGTTGTCGCGATTGAACTTGTCTATGACCGCATCCTTGAGAGGGTCGATGCCTGCAACCGGGGTGTACCGGGTGAAATTGTCGTTGATGGCCTTGATGGCTGCTTCTTTAATGTGGTCAGGAGTGTTAAAATCCGGCTCGCCCGCGCCGAACCCGGCTATATCTATGCCCTGGGCCTTAAGCGCTTTTTCTTTGGCTGAGATTGCAAGCGTCGGTGAGGGTTTCAGTGAGGCGGCTCTTCTGGATAGCATGGGGTACTCCTTTACGTAGTGATATGCCCGATTCAGGCTATAGGGCGGATATGTATTTACCTTATAGGGGAATAACCTGTCAATTATAATTTGAATGTGGTTGACAGGTTTTTTTCACGGTGACTTTTAGAACCCTGCGGGTGTCTTCGGTGAGCTTGTACCTGTCATCGATCCTGTGCCCGACGATCCATATGATGTCGCTGCCGGAGAGGATCATAGGGACCTGTCTGCGTTCCTTGAGCGGTATCTTGCGGGAGATAAAAAAGTCTTTCACTTTGACCGCCCGGGCGAGCCCCAGGGGCTGAAACCTGTCACCGGGGCTGAACGTGCGGACTGCCAGGTCACCGCATTTGTCGGCATCAAGGTATGCGGTAAAAGAGCTTTTCGGAAAAGCGGCAGGAATATTCTTTAAAGTGCTCAAGCGTATTTCTACATCAAGCCGGGGGATCCGATTTGTTCCCATATGGAGTTCCATCGCCTCCCGCATATTTTCGGGCACCGGCTGCGTGGTAAAAATCAATCTGTCATAGACTTTATTGACCTTAAGGCCGGAGGGCAGATCGAGGTGCAGATTGGGACGCTTTGAGGAGACGATCTTTTCGATGAGATGGATGTGTTCCCTTAACGGTACGAACGACGGGGTAAGCCGGGCGAATATATCGGCCGTTACCCGGTATCGGAGCTCATGGTCGAGCTTCGTGAAATACCCGAGCGGGACGGTAAGCTCCTTCCGGCCTCCCCGGACACGCTTCATAAAAGCATCTTTCTGCCGGTCGAGCGTCGCGTTGACAGCCTGAATATCCGCAAGGAGGGACGCGATCTTTCCCCGGAAGGCAGGGTTGAGCTCATCGCACAGGGGTACGATCCTGTGGCGGATGTAATTGCGCTCATAAACGATCTTTTCATTGGATGAATCTTCGACGAACGCTATGGCGTGCTGCGCTGCGAACGAGGCTATCTCGGAACGATAGACCTCAAGGAACGGCCTGATTATCCTGTCACGTGCGGGGGGAATGGACGCGAGGCCGCGAAGTCCGGAGCCTTTGACAAGACGGAGAACGAAGGTCTCGATCTGATCGTCGAGGTTATGTGCCGTGGCTATGCGCGTGAATCCCTCGCGGTCCGCGATATCATCGAGGAACCGGTAGCGGATGTCCCGGCCCGCGTGCTGGAGGGACAGGCCATGAGACGCCGCGTATTCCCTGACATTCGCCCTTTCGAGAAAAAAAGGGATTCCGTACCCGGCTGCCGTGTCCCGGACAAAGGCCTCGTCCCGCTCCGACTCGCTGCCGCGCAGGAGATGGTTCACGTGGGCCGCACCCAGGCCAAAGTGGACCTCTTTTCTCGCCTCGTTGAGAACGAAGAGCAGCGTCGCAGAGTCGACGCCCCCGGAGCATGCGACGAGGATGCGGTCGTCCCCGCCGGTGATTCCCCGTTCGCGGATGAGTTTCAGTGTTCTGCGGACAAGGTCTTGAGAGGGATTCAACACGGTTTCTTTGTGATGTTGAGGAAAGTCGTCATGAGCAGCTCGCGCAGTTCGGCGATGAACAACCGCTGCACCCGCCCTGCGGGCCTGCCGATGATCTGAACTTCGATCCCGAGGAGAACCCGAAAGATGACATATTTTTCTGCGGTTCCCTGTCGCCGCATTCCGGGCATTCCGGTGTATCGTCGCCAAAGATTATAACCTCGAATTCGCAGCCGCATTTCCGGCACGTATATTCGTATATAGGCATGGAAACCTCCTGCTACCGCTTCTTCTTGATCTCGCCCGTGAGGTCCGTGATCAGCCGGCTCAATGACTCGCTATACCGCCCCCTGACATTGTCGTCAACCTCCATGGTCCCGGCGCGTTCGGCAAAGGAAAGGGCACGGGTGAACATATTCTTGAAATAAAAATAATTTGCCGAGGCAAACAGGTACAGGAACTGGGCGTTCACATCCGCATTATCCGTCCGGATGATCCGCTTGAAAAGCGTCCTGGCATTCTCGAAGTATTCGCTGTCGAGATAACTGGCGGCGGTTTTGTGCATCAGGCGCTTTCTCCCGTCCGCATATATCATTGACAGTATGTCGTGAAATCCTTTCCTTCCATACGTTTTCAACAGGAGCTTTTCGTTCTCGTATAAGAAACGGGGGAGAAGATAATTGTCCTTGTAAAGTACGATAAGGTCTTTCAGTTGTTCAACGAGCTCATTGCTTAAGATCGCCACCTCTTTGAACTCTTCCTTCAGGCGCGCCTGCGCCTTGCGTACGAGGATGCCGATCTCGTTGACTATTTTGCGCTCCTGCGGGCTCAAATCCTGCAGGGCTATTTCCGACTGGGGCTGATAGTACCGCAGCAGGTAAAGGTTCTCCCGGAGCTTCATTGCCCCGTGGAACGTATAGCCCACCGTTATGTCGAACAGTTTTTCCTTGTAGCTTGCCTCGATCGAATTGCGGTAGAGGTCATGGCACATTTCCTTGAGCCTGAATAAACAGCTCCTGCCGCGGTCGTCGACAAAATCCTGGATGTTCTCAAAGAACAGCTTTTGCTGACGCAGCAGGGCCTTGCACTCCCGTGCCTTCTCATATACACATAAAGATTCCCTGATCAGGTCTATCTGTTTCTTGTCAAGATTCGTTACCATGACGGCCCTCCTCGTATTCCTTCAGCATTTTCCTCAGGTCTTCCCCGTCTATCGATTCTTTTTCAAGGAGAGTTTTGGCTACGAAAACGAGAAGATCGTTTTTGCTGCTCAGCGTATCTTTTACTTTGGTATACACGCGTTCGATAATTGACCGCACCTCGTTGTCTATCTCCCGCGCTGTGTCCTCGCTGTACTCCCGGGAGCCGTTTCCCGGCAGGTCGAGAAAGAGGGGTTTACGCTCGTGTTCGAATGTCATATGCCCGAGCTTTTCGCTCATGCCGTATTGCTTGACCATTGATTTCGCTATGTCTGTCGCCCGTGCGAGGTCATTCTGGGCGCCTGTGGATATCTCGTTAAAGATTATTTCTTCGGCGACCCTGCCCCCTAAAAGGACGCACATGCGGTCAATGAGCTCGGTACGGGTCATGAGGTACCTGTCTTCGGTGGGAAGCTGCATCGTGTACCCGAGAGCGGAGATCCCGCGCGGGATTATCGATATCTTGTGGACCGGATCGGCCGTTTCAAGGGATTCGGCCATCAGGGCGTGGCCGGTCTCATGGTACGCCACGATCTCTTTTTCCTTCTTGCTCATCACTTTCTTCCTCTTTTCGAGGCCCGCCACGACGCGGTCGATCGCTTCCTCGAACTCCTCCATGGTAACGGAACTTTTGCCCTTCCGGGCGGCAAGCAGGGCCGCTTCGTTAATGAGGTTGGCAAGGTCGGCCCCTACAAAACCGGGGGTCCGGGCGGCAATGACGGAAAGGTCGATGTGTTTCGCGAGTTTGACATTCCTGACATGAACTTTAAGGATCTCTTCACGCCCTTTAATATCGGGCCTGTCGACCAGGACGTGGCGGTCGAACCTGCCGGGCCGAAGGAGCGCCGGGTCCAGGATCTCGGGTCTGTTCGTGGCACCGACAATGATGACGCCGGTCTTCGTGTCAAACCCGTCCATCTCGGCAAGAAGCTGGTTCAGCGTCTGCTCACGTTCGTCGTGGGACGACAGGGGATTCATTCCGCGTGCCTTTCCCAGCGCATCGAGTTCATCTATGAAAATAATGCAGGGGGATTTCTGCTGGGCCTGTGAGAAAAGGTCCCGCACCCGTGATGCGCCTACCCCGACGAACATTTCGACAAAATCCGAACCGCTCATGCTGAAAAAAGGGACCTTCGCCTCACCGGCCACTGCCTTGGCAAGGAGCGTTTTGCCCGTGCCGGGAGGGCCGACGAGAAGGATCCCTTTCGGTATCTTTCCCCCGAGGTCGAGGAACTTTTGGGGGAACCTGAGATATTCTATGATCTCCTGCAATTCTTCTTTCGCTTCGTCAACCCCTGCAACATCGTCGAAGGTTATCTTTATCTCATCTTCGCCGTAGATCTTTCCCCGGCTCTTGCCGAAATTGAGCACGCTTGACGGTGCGCCCCCCATCCTGCGCATCAGGAGGTTCCAGATCAGGATGATGATGGCAAAGGGAAGGACCCACTCGATAATGATCCTGAGAAGCTTGTTCTCGAAGGACCCGGAAAATTTTATGTTGGCCTTCTGGAGGTCTTTCACGAGGTCGGGATCTTCGACGCGGCTGGTAACGAACTTGACCGGCTTGCCGTCCTCCTTCGCAAGGTTTCCCTGGATCTTTTCGTTGTCGATAAGCAGATCGGATATCTTGTTCTGGCCGATAAGGGTCTTGAACTCACTGTACGGTATGGTCTTGATCTCGGACCGGAAGGAGAGAAAACTATGGATGACGAAAATGCCGACTATCGCAATGATAAAATAGAGGAAGGTGAAGCTTTTCGTCTTCTTCTCTTTATCCTTGTTGCCATTCTTGATCTCAAGGATAATATCCTTGCGTTTTTTAACGTTTTTTTTTGGTTTTGACGTATCTTTTGGCATAGTAAAGCATAACAGAAAACCATGGTCATTAAAAGCATGTTTCGTAAGGAGTAAGGAGTGAGGAGTAAGGAGAGACAGCCAAGTGGTACGGCGTATGGAGGCAACGCTATTCCGGCCCGATTCCCGGCGTGACCGCGCTGAATTCTGCCGTCTTTGGCTCTCCTTACTCCTTACTCCTTACTCCTCACTCCTTACTTTCTTACGGTTTACAAAACCGGAGACGGTGCTATAATTGCGTTGTAGACTCCGATAAAACAGGACGAGAACGAAGCCGGAGGGAAATGCATGGCGAATGATGACCCGTCATTTGGGCAGTTGTCCGGCAGCCAGTTGTTCACGCTCGTCAGTCACGCAAGCCACGAAGGGATCCTGCTTCTCGACGACAAGGGGAAGATTGTCTATGCCAGTTCGGCCGCGTGCAAGATCACCGGCCGGAGTGAAAAGCAGGCGGTGGGAAGCCCGGTCCTCACGTTTTTAAAGCCTCTCAATTATGCCGATGAACAACGCCTCGACATGGCCATAACCGAGGCAATGCCGGTCGCCTCGGGGAAGGCCGTCCGGCCTGATAATGTTCTGGAACTGTCGATCGCCGGCAAAAAAG
Organism: Syntrophorhabdaceae bacterium; assembly: GCA_963666485.2. Classification (GTDB taxonomy): domain Bacteria; phylum Desulfobacterota; class Syntrophorhabdia; order Syntrophorhabdales; family Syntrophorhabdaceae; genus Delta-02. The sequence goes on from CAXXUO010000003.1 coordinate 159,017, forward strand.
GTAAAGAGATCAGTCTGGAATTATCGCTTGCGTCTGAAAAATTTCTGGACCGGTGGTATGTCATGCTTTTCTTCCAGGATGTGACCGATAAGATAAAAGCCCGGGAAGCCCTGCAAAAATCTGAAAGAAAATACCGGAAGCTTTTTGAGGATACACGAGATGCGATCCTCATGACGACACCGGACGGGAAGATCATCGATATAAACAGGGCGGGCGTCGAGATGTTCGGTTACAGGAACAAGGAAGAGATGATGAAGCTCGACGCGGCCCATGATCTCTACTGCAATCCGGAGGACCGGGCAAATTTCAGGGCAGGTGTGGAACGTTACGGCAGTGCAAGCATGCACGACCTTCTTTTGCGGCGCAGGGACGGCACAGTCATAACGGTATCGGCAACCATCAATGCGGTTTATGATGAAGTGGGTGAGGTGGTCGTTTTTCATGGCATAATGCGCGACATCACCGGGATCAGGCGACTGGAACGCCAGGTCGAGTCCTTCCAGAAAATGGATGCCGTCCGGGGCCTGATAGGCGACATAGCCCATCATTTCAATAACATCCTCAACATCATTGTAGGAAATGCCCAGCTTGCGAAGATATCCCCCGAGTGCAGTGACCAGATAGCATCATACCTGTCCACCATAGAGGACGAGGCCTTCAGGGCCGCAGACATGGTTGACGGATTGCTTGCATCGGGAAGCAGGCACCCGATGGACATGCGCACGGTGAACATCGTCGATATTGTCGCGGACCTTGAAAAACTTGTCCGGAATGTCATCGGGGAAGACATCGTCCTTCTGTCGGCCCTGCCTCCCGGTGAGATCCCGGTCAGGATCGATATCGCGAGGATAGGGCAGGCCGTGCTCAATATCATTGTCAATGCCCGCGAGGCCATGGGCGGGAAGGGCACTTTGACGGTCCGTGTCTACAGCGAGCAGATAACAGACCTGACGACCACTCTCGAAGGGCAGATAAACCCGGGCACGTATGCCGTGATATCCGTGGGAGATACGGGACGCGGGATACCCGCTCCTCTCCTTGATAAGATCTTCGAGCCGTTCTTTACCACCGACGTCTCGGGTGAGCGAAAAGGCCTGGGGTTAAGCGTCGTGCTGGGGATTGTCAAGCAGCATGGCGGGTTTGTCCTGTGCGAGAGTGAAGAAGGCGCGGGGGCCACCTTCAAGGTCTATGTGCCCGTATCGTCTGAAATAGCGAAAGAGCAGAGATTCCTGGACGAGCAGGGCACCGGCGGCGCGGAGACCATCCTGATCGGCGAGGATGAAGAGGCGTTGAGGCAGATCATGTCGGAGTACCTTGGCCTGCTCGGGTACCGCGTTATCGTGGCCGAGGACGGACGGGAGGCCCTTAACGCGTTTCGGGCGAGGTCCGATGAGATAGACATCGTCCTTTTGGATATCGCGATGCCGGGTATGGGAGGGTTTGATGTTTACCACGGGGTCAGGGAACTCGTGCCTGACGTTCCCGTTATATTCATGACAGGATACAACCTCGAGGCCGTCAATCTCAAGGCGACGACCGGCAAGGGCATAAACGCCATCCGTAAACCCTTCACTATGGTAGCGCTGGCACGGAAGATACGGGGGGTCCTGGACGAAAAGGCGTAAGGCGTAAGGCTTCGCTTCACCTGTCAAGAATTTTTAAAAAAATCGTAGGCCGCAGCTAAAAACTTCCCGATACCAGATATATTTCCCGAAAACATTCCCCGTTAGCCGTTAGCCGTACGCCGTTAGCCGTTTTTTCTTCCCGATACCAGATATATTTCCCGAAAACATTCCCCGTTAGCCGTTAGCCGTACGCCGTTAGCCGATTTTTTAACTATAGCTGTATTTCCGTCGCCTCTATCATCCCGTCTATGGCGCGGATGTGCTTGAGCACGTCCGGTCCTATGGGGGAGTCGACGGAGATAAAGGCGACCTCTTCCCCGCTGACTATGCGGGACAGGCTGAAGCTTGCGATATTTATCCCGTGATCGCCGAGGATGGTGCCGACCGTACCGATGACCCCCGGCCTGTCGATTATCCTGAACGCGAGGAACGTGCCTTCGGGCACCATGTCGAGGTGAAACCGGTCAAGAAGTACGATCCGCCCGAGCTTGTCAGGGAAGACAGTGCCGGCTATCGTGATCTCCTGGGCATCCGTTTTCAGTTTGAAGATGATGAGGTCGTTAAATTTATCGAAGGCGTCGGTTTTCGACTCTTCGACCACGATGTTCCGGTCCTTGGCAAGGTAGGGGGCATTGATGTACGTTACCGAGCCCTGCAGGCATACCTTGAGAAAACCCTGGATACCGGCGATCGTAAATGGCTGGTAGCTGAACGGAACGTCAAATTTACGCTCAGTGAGGTCATCTTCGAAGTTCTTCCCGACCATGATGACATTTATCTTTTCCGGGCGGCCCTTGGTTATCTGTGCCGCCAGTTTTCCGATCTTTTCGGCAACCTGGAAATACAACCGGAGGTGATCGGGGAGCAGGGACGTCATGAACGGTATGTTGACGCCGTGCTGATACGGCCTCCCGTGGAGTGCGTTCAGGACCTGCTCAGCGATGATCGCCGACACGGCCTTCTGGCCCTCGGCGGTGTTCGCCCCTATGTGCGGGGTGACAAAAACGTTCTCAAGTTCGAGGAATTTCGCATTTGTCGGCGGTTCATCGACGAACACATCAACGCCTGCGGCAAATATCTTGCCTGACGCCATGCAGGTGTACAGGTCATCTTCGTTGACGATCCCGCCCCGGGCGCAATTGACGAGGATGACACTGTCCTTCATGAGCGCAAGCTTGTCCGCGGTGATCATATTCTTTGTTATTGAGGTCAGCGGCGTATGGATAGTGATCACGTCAGCCGTTTTCAAGAGGTCGTCGAGATTATCGTAGAGCGTCACACTCAAGGATTCTGCTTTACTTTGCTTAATGTAGGGGTCATACGCGATAACCTTCATCCCGAAAGCCCGGGCACGGATCGCGACATTGCTTCCGATGCGCCCCAAGCCTATGATGCCGAGCGTCTTGTTATAAAGCTCGATCCCCATGAATTTTTTTCTATCCCATTTCCCGTCTTTCAGGGAATTGTTTGCGAGAGGTATCTTCCGGGCGGCCGCGAGTATCTGCCCCATGGTGAGTTCGGTCGCGGCAAGCGTGTTCCCGGTCGGGGCGTTGAGGACGATGAGCCCCTTCTTGCTTGCAGCTTCGATATCGATATTGTCCACCCCGACACCGGCGCGGCCGATGATCTTCAGACGGCCGGGATTTGCTATGAGGTCTTCTTTTATCGTCGTACCGCTTCGGGTTATGATGGCGTCATAATTGCCGATGATCTTTTTGAGCTCATCGATCTTGATGCCCGCCTGTATGTCGATCTTGACCTCACTGTCAGCCGCGAGTATTTTGAGCCCTTCTTCGGCGAGGTGGTCAGTAACCAGAATCTTGAATTTTTCCATTGAAGTCCGCCTAAGGTATTATTTCTTGTAATATTATTAAGCTCATGTTATAGGTAACGACAGTAAAAGATACCACCCGTACCCAGAAAAAGCAACAGGACCTTGACTTGTGCAAAAGAACCAGAGTGCCAAAGATAACGTGACACCTGAGCCCGAAATTCTGAGAAAGAACAAAGCAATATCGTTTGCCCTCGACCCGATCGTGATCGACCCTCTTATTCTCAGTGCCAAATAGATATAATGAGTACAGCCTGTTTTTGTGAGCCGAGAGGCAAGTGGACGCTGGCAGATTACGCGGGCCTGGCAATTCTCCTTGCCGCCGCATCAGCGTTGTTTCTGCCGGGCATTTCGCTGAGGTCATTGTGGGGGTCCGAAGGACGCTGGGCGGTGGTTGCCCGGGAGATGATACAGTCCGGGAACTATTTTCTTCCCACCATCAACGGACAGGTCTATTTTGACAAGCCCCTCCTGAGCTACTGGGCGATCATCCCGTTTTCTCTGTCCACAGGGGTTACGGAAGCCACGGCGCGGCTTCCCGGGGCGTTGGCCGGCATTGCCACCGTGGGCCTGGTGTACGCCCTCGGCAGGAGGCTCTTTAACCGGGAGACCGGCTTTCTTGCCGGTTTTATTCTCCTCACCACGGTCATGTTCGGGTTCTGGTCCCGGACAGCTTCAGCGGAATTGCTCAATGTGCTCGCGATCTGGCTTATGCTGTGGCTCTTCGCCGCCGAAAGGAAAGGGTCTTTCGGCAGGTACCTGGCTTTTTATTGCATTGCCGCGGTGTCATCTTTCTGCAAAGGGCCGGTGGCTCCCGCCGTCGCACTCGCGACGGTCACGGTGCTTTCTCTTACGGAGACTGTCACAGACGTACGACGCGACGGTACGGCAGGTATCCGCACGTCATTTACCCGGCATTTTCACTGGATACTTTCTCTGAAGGGGTTTTTCGCGGCATTATGCGGTCTCATCGTTTTTGGTCTTCTCCTCTTTTTGCCTGTTATCGTTACAGGTTCCCGTGATGCCGTGGAATTGATGTGGCGTGAGAATGTAACGCGTTTCGTCAGGCCTTTCGATCACGTGGAACCTTTTTATACCTACTTCAGGCACATCCCGGTATTCCTGCTTCCGTGGTCGCTCGTTGCCGCGGCGTCGATTATCTCGATGGGTAAATGGGAGGCGGGCCGGTCGCGGCGATGGCTCCTTTGCGTTACGATCGCGATCTTCATGTTCTTTACCCTTTCAGGCTCCCGCAGGAGCTATTATATACTGCCGATAGTCCCGGCATTTGCCCTTATCACGGGACGGGCGCTCGCCCGGTTCCTGTACGGGAATCACGAGAGGGACGCCATTGTTATGAAGTGGGCCGTTATTATAACGGGCCTCCTGGCGTTTCTCGCCGGTGTCGCAATGATCGGCGCCTATTTCCGTGGTGCGCAGTATCGCCATATCTCCGAGGTCATTCTGGGCCCGTTCATTATGGCCGCGGCTGCCCTGGCAATGTTTCTCCTGTGGAGACGGAGATTTATTCCGGGCATCATTGTCACGTTCCTCGTTTTCTTCTCGGTTCTTTCGTGGGGTTATACGGCGGGCGGCGTGATCGGGGACAGGGCGAGAACGCTCAAGCCTTTCGCCGCGCAAGTAAAAAGTTGTCTTGAACGGGCCGATGGTACCAGCTTCGCATTGTACGGCGTGGGAAATTCATCCCTGATCTTTTACCTCGCCATGCCGGGACCGATAGAAACGATCAATGACGAGGCGACGGTCTGTACATACTTGAGCATGCCGCGTAGATACCTTTTGACAGAGGAATCCCTGGTTGACGGGACTGTGCATAAATGCGGTCCCGGGAGCATGGTGCGGGTGCTGGCCCAGCCCGGGGAAGGAAAAAAGACGGACCGGGAGGGACTCGTTCTTTTGCGGGCAGGTAAGGGGTCGTAGAAGGCCTTCCAACAAGCGTAAATCTCAAAGTTTTACTTGACTTAGACCAACAGATATATTAAGTTAAACAAATTTTTTTAAGGGTGAAAATGGTTATGAAAACGTATTTTCCAAAAGAAGGCGAAGTTTCGAATGACTGGTATGTAATGAACGCAGAGGGCGTCGTGCTGGGACGGTTGGCCGCCAGGGTCGCAATGATCCTCAGGGGCAAGACGAAACCTGTTTTCACACCGCATGCAGACACCGGCGATTTTGTCATTATCGTCAATGCTGACAAAGTGAAGCTTACAGGCTCCAAGCTTCTCAGCAAGACCTATCAGAAGCACAGCGGCTTTCCCGGCGGGCTGAGGGTTACGAACGCTAAAACAATGCTCGAAAAGAAGCCGGAAGAGGTCATATACCAGGCAGTGAAAGGCATGCTTCCCAAGAACACGCTTGGCAGGAAGATCCTGAAGAAATTGAAGGTCTATCGGGGCAGCGAGCATCCGCACAAAGCCCAGATGCCCAGGGAGATAACATTGAAGGAGGTACAAGGTGCCTGAAAAGAGGTACTACGCAACAGGGAAAAGAAAGACCGCCGTGGCGCGGGTGTGGATAAAGCAGGGTTCCGGGGAATTCTTGATCAACGGCAGGCCGTTCGAAAATTATTTCCCTCTTGAAGAGCTCAGGCTTCAGGTCAATAAACCTTTCTTGCTGACAGGCAATGTTGGCAAGTTCGATGTTGTCGCGAACATATATGGCGGCGGAATTCCCGCACAGGCATGGGCGCTCGGTCACGGCATCGCGAAGGCGCTCCTCGAGGTCAACGCCGGTCTCAGAACGACCTTGAAGAAACAGGGCCTCATCACGAGGGACCCGAGGTCCAAGGAACGGAAGAAATACGGAAAGAAAGGCGCACGCGCCAGCTTCCAGTTCTCCAAGAGATAAAATCATGTACACTGTCGGAATTGTGGGAGCAACGGGCTATACAGGCGTTGTCCTGATGTCCTTGCTCCTCACTCATCCCGATGCAAAGATAACCCTCATCACGTCCAACACCTACCGGGGCCGCAAGATCTCCGATATTTTTCCTTTGTTCAAAGGCCGGTTCGAGGAAGTGCTCAAACCAACTGACGATGATCACAAAGGCGCATGCGACGTCTATTTCCTGTGCCTGCCTCACGGCACATCTATGCAGAAGGCCCGCGAACTATATGACGGCAAGGCCGTGATCGTGGACCTCAGCGCAGATTTCCGTTTCGAGGACAGGGCGATGTACGAAGGCGCCTATGTGCCCCACACCGCACCGGAATTGATAGCCGAGGCAGTCTTCGGGCTTCCCGAATTATACAGGGCATCTATCGCGGGAAAGAAATTGATCGGCAACCCGGGATGCTACCCGACCTCGGCAATTCTCGCGCTCTATCCTTTGATCAAGAATGCAATGCTCACGGGCGACATATTCATCGATTCGAAATCGGGCGTGAGCGGCGCGGGCAGGGAAGGGAAAATAGGGAGCCTGTTCTGTGAGGTCTCCGAAGGGTTCCGCGCATACAATGTGGGCGTGCACAGGCATGAGCCGGAGATCCAGAAGGAAGTGAACAAGTACGTCCCGCAGAGGATCTCGTTCGTCCCGCATCTCGTACCGATGTCCCGCGGCATTCTCACGACCGTCTACGGGAGGCTTTCCTGCGGGGCAAAGACCGCGGATGTGATCGCCCTCTACCGTGACACGTATAAGAACGATCATTTCGTCCGGATCATGGACGAGAACATATACCCCGACACCCGGTTCGTCAGGTTCTCCAACTACTGCGATATCGGCCTCAAGGTACTTGGCGACGGCAGGGTGATCATCATCTCCACGATAGATAACCTTGTTAAGGGCGCCTCCGGCCAGGCCCTCCAGAACATGAACGCGGCACTGGGGATGGATGAGACGATGGGACTTTCCGCCGTTCCGCAGTATCCGTAAAAAAATAGTTCAAGGTTCAAAGTTCAAGGTTCAAAGTTAAAAAACCTCCCAATAAATCTGGAATTTCCTACTTTAGGAGAAAACACGTTTTAATTTTCAGGAGGGATTCTTTTACCTTGAACCTTGAACTTTGAACCTTGAACTGTTTTTATCCTTCTTCCTCTTCCATTTTCCGTATGTCTTTGATGTGCAAATGCTGCTTTATGATGAATATGAAACCGAGGATGTTGTACGGGATGTACCATGACGCGTGAAAGAAGATCGCGACTGCGAAGGCTTCGTACTTCGGCACCCCGAAAATGCCGAGCAGCGTGACCAGGAGAAACTCGTACACGCCGATATACCCGGGTGACGACGGGACGGCGAGGCCCATTTGGAGGATGGCGCACACGAAGGGCACGTAGGCGAAGGGCAGTGACACCCCGAAAGTCTTCAGTGAGAAATAAAGGGCCATTGCCATGGAGAACCAGTTGGCAAGGGTGAGGACGACGAAAAGGGAAAGCCTGCCCGGCGTTCGGATGCGGCGCAGGTTTTCGTGTATCTCCGAGATCCGTTTCGCCAGTTTATTGAGTAGCGGCTTCGGGTGGCGGTGCAGGTAGCCGGTGATCGTTTCGGCGACTTTCTCCTGGCTTATCGCGAAAAGCATCAGGACGCAGATGGAAAAGATGACGACCAGGGCGTACAAAGCCTTTGATACGAAAGCGGGAAGGGCCTGGCCGGGAAAGAAAATAAACGTGATCAGGAGGAGCCCCAGAAGGTCGAACACCCGGTCGATGAAAACCGTAGATACGGCGTATGTGAAGGGGACGCCTATGCGCTTCGACAGGGCATACCCCCGTGCCACCTCGCCGATGCGGGCCGGCAGTACGTTGTTGATGAAAAGGCCGATGAGAAGGGCCATGAACGCGTCCGGGAAGCGTGTGTTGTAGCCGACCACCCGCATCCATCTCAAGGTACACAATGAAATGGAGGTCATGATGAAGACAAGGGGAAGGAAGGCGTACGCTATATCGGCCCGCTTTATCGTTTCGGCAAACTGACGGTAGTCGATACCCCGCAGCGAAAGATACAGAAGAATGATGCTGATAATGAATCCGGCAATTGTAAAAAGTCTGTGCTTTTTCATTTTGTATAATTGGTTATGTAAATTCCGCCGCATACCATAGCGAGTCCTGCTATAAGGCCGAGCGTGACCTGCTCATGTTGTATAAGGACGGCAAACAGCACGCCGAAAACGGGGGTCAAAAAAGTAAAAGCCGACAGTCTCGCAACGGGATAATCGTGGATCAGTTTAAACCATGCAAAATACGAAATAAAGGCGATGATCACCGACTGGAAAACGAGAGAGCCTATTTCGGGCGCTCCGGGCGCCTTGATCCATTGGGATTCCAGGAAATAGGAGCACAGGAAGAGGACGGGTACCGAGAAAACAAGCTGGTAAAGGAATGTATTGATCGGATGCATCTTCACGGCAAGATATTTTTTTATGTAAAGGGTCGTTGCGCCCCAGATAAAAGCCGCAGCGATCTCGAGCAGGTCCCCGGTCAACATGGCACGGTTGTAATGCGGTGGTTTCCCGTAGAAGACGCTTACGAGTCCGCCGAATGCGAGTACCAGGCCCGCCCATTTGAGGAGATTCAAACGTTCGCCGAGAAATAAATGGGCGCCTGCAGCAACGACAAAAGGTGAGAGATAGACGAAGATCACCGCCCGTGCGGCATCGGTGAAGAGCATGCCAAGGTACAGGAACGCGAACTCGAGGCCGAACAGTATCCCGACGACGAGTCCGTGGACGAGGAGCATGCCGCGATGGTACAGGCTCTGCCGTATCACGAGGCAGTACCCGATACCCAGAAGGGAGGCTATGATGGACCGGACAAAGGACGTGAATATAGGGGAAAATCCCGCGTTCGTGATCTTGATGGCGGAGTAATTCGATCCCCACAGGAGGGTGATAACCAGAATGGCTATAAATCCCTTTATATCGATATGGTCGGTTTTCATTATAATAATGACCCATGTTTTATAAGGATAACCGAATTATGTCAAGCAAATTAACTCCTTGATATATAAGGCCTGGAATGGCATTGACAGAGGGTTTTCCTTGACAATCAGATAGGATATTTGTTTCTATTTAACAGCAAAATCAAGATCAACACGGAGCTTTCGATGAAAAAAACTGCAATTGTCGGGACGGGTTCTTTCGTGCCTGAACATATCATGACAAATTTCGATATTGAGAAATTCCTCGACACGACAGACGAGTGGATATTCACCCGGACAGGCATCAAAGAGCGAAGGATCGCAGATAAGGACGAGGCCACGTCCGACCTTTGCAAGGTGGCATCCGAGCGGGCCCTCGAGACCGCAGGCATGAAGGCGGAGGATATCGACCTCCTTATCCTGGCGACGATCACCCCCGACACGCATTGCCCGGCAGGTTCCAACTGGCTCGAGGCGAAACTGGGATGCACCAACGCCGTGTCCTTTGACGTGACCGCGGCATGCTCCGGTTTTCTTTTTGCACTCCATGTTGCGGACAACATGATAAAGTCAGGTGCCAACAAGAGAGCGCTTGTCGTCGCCGGCGAGATCATGAGCCGGGTGGTAAACTGGAAAGAGCGGGAAAGCTGTATCCTGTGGGGCGATGGCGCCGGTGCGGCCGTCGTTACAGAGTCGGATAACGGTGCCCGGATCATGTCGACGCATATCCACACAGACGGGCCGGCCGGCGATACGCTCCTCATGCCCGGCGGCGGGTCGAAAACAACGCCGATCTCCTATGAGAGCGTCGACAAGGGCCTTCATTTCCTCAAGATGATAGAGGCCAATAAATCATTCAAGGTTGCCGTTACACGCTTCGCTGAGGCAAGCGAGGAAGCCGCTGCAGCCAATGGCTACACGATCGAAGACGTCGACCTTATCATCCCTCACCAGGCGAACCTGAGGATACTCCAGGGAGTCGCAAAGAAGCTCGCCGTCCCGATGGAAAAGATCTACATGACGATCCAGAAATACGGAAACATCTCATCAGCAACCGTTCCGATAGCCCTTGACGAAGCCGTCCGTGACGGCTCTATCAAAAAGGGCTCGCTGGTACTGCTCACCGCGTTCGGCGGAGGGCTTACCTGGGGCTCGAGCCTCCTGCGCTGGTAACGGTTTACATTTGAAATAAAAATATTTAGAATAATCAATCCCGGAGGGATGGCTGAGCGGCCGAAAGCGGCGGTCTTGAAAACCGTTGGGCATGCAAGTGCCCCGTGGGTTCGAATCCTACTCCCTCCGCCAGTACGACCAATTCGAACCCTTGTGCTCATCATCGAGGAGTGCAAGGGTTTTTATTTTTGTATGAGCCACGTAGTGAGGCTTGAATTCGGAAATGTAGGGAATGTTCTGTTCTTTATCGACTTTAGGTTCCAGGTGGATAGTTCCCAGCAACTCTCTGAGTGCCTCCGCGGATAACGGAGTATTTTGGTTCAGGGTTTCCCTGAGGTTATTCAATCTGTGATCAATCCACTCTCGTGGGGGCGCCGTAAAGGTGTTAGTTTTCTGGTATTCCATTGAACAGATCTCTTCTTGTAGTATATCGGACCGTACTTCTGCCTGCTTCAATGCCTCAGAAACGGCTTTTGAGAAGTTACCTGCTTTGATATAGTTGAGGTAATTCTGGATTTCGGATACGAGTTTATCGTACTGTAGTTTCTTCTTTTTTATCAAATCAGGGACATTATTTAGTTCCTTCATGGCAACCTTTTCTATATTGTTGTAAATGTATTCAAGGTTTTCTGCGGTAAGTATTCGTTCCTGCAGCTCTGTTATGATCGTTTCTTCCAAACGTTTTCGTGGAACGAGGAGGTGATTGGCACACATTTTACGTTTTGCGTTATAACAGCCGTAATACCCGCTTCCTTTACCGCTTAGGAGTACTATGGGCCCTTCGCACAGAGAGCATCTCATGAGTCCTGAGAATAAATACGTTGGAGTCGCATGGATATAGCTCCTCTGGGGAAGGCGCCCCTTTTCGTGTTTTCGGACGGGCCAGGTTTTGTCGATAGCCTTCCATCTTTCCTGCGCCTTTTTCCATGTTTCATTATCGATGATCACGAGGTCGTCCCTGTAGGTCTTCATTTGTTCGTTTTCTGGTCGAGGTACCCTTCTTATCTGTCCGGTTACAGGGTCACGAACAATCTTCCCCTTTCGCCATACCCATTCCCCTATATATTTGTCATTCTTCAATATTCTGCTCAGGGTCGAAACGTTCCATCCACCAAAAAGGCGTCGTTTCGTTGGGATCTTGTCCTTGTTGAGTGACTCGGCTATCCTGGCTAAACTTTTGCCACGTATAAAGTCCTGATAAATGCGCTCAACGATATCTGCTTCTTCAGGATGTATTTTGTGTACCATGCCTTCGTATTTTGGCTTTCCTCTTTTGTTGAGTTTTACTTCGCCAACAGGTTGTGTGTGATAGCCATATACCGTCTCCCCGGCACTAAAACCACGGATCTTTTGCCCTTCGAGGCCGCGCATTGTTCTTTTCTTGAGGTCGTCAAGGTAAAGTTCGTTGATAAAACCTCTTATATGAATACTTAGTTTCGAATTATCATCGTCAGTAACGATTCCATCTGAAACAGATACGATTGTGACCTGATGGTAACTGAAACTAAGGACCATCGTAAGCATCTGATGGTTGTTCCTCGAAAGTCTTGATAGATCGTCTACGATGACAGCATCTATCTCTTTGTTTTCCACTGCTTTTTGCAGTGCCTGTAGCCCGGGACGGTTGATGACCGATCCAGAGATCGCCTCATCGATAAATATATTCGCTTCTTCCAAAGACATATCGTGTTCATAAATGTACTTTTTACAAACGCGGACCTGGTCATCTATACTTTTTTCGCTTTGATTTTCGGAAGAATATCTAGCATATATAGCTGCTCTCATCGAGAATCTTCCTTGTCATAGAAGAGCGTAGGGTGAGTTCTCACGGTCTTTATGTAATCGTTCATCAGGATGAGGACTATGACATCAAGAAGCTTCTGAACGGAGGCATTGTCAGACCATGAGCAATCACGTTCCGTATTTTCTTCGTTCGTCTTTATAGTGGTTGGTAGTGTCATTAGTCCTTGCCCTTATGCCAGCAAGGGTATATAGTACCTTCAAGAGGTATAATGTAATTATATATTATAAGGTATATTATATTACCAATTGGGTATATTGTCAAGTTTTTGTTGTGCTAAGGGAAAACTAGTGGATAAGAAGAAATTGGGAAAGAAGATTAGACTAGCGCGGATCGAGTGCGATCTAAATCAGACTCAATTGGCAGAAAAAATTGGTGCCACGCAGAAAAGTATATCACGTTATGAATCAGGTGCTTCGTTGCCATCACTTGTAACATTAATGAAGATCTCAAACACCCTTGGAAAACCGGCAAGCTATTTTCTGGATGATTAAGTGGACCATAATAATTCAATCCTTGTTTTCAAAATGTGTGCAATTATCAATTGCAAGGGATATTAATTCTCGTCAGGAAAAGGCAAATATTGGTTGCAATTAAGGTTACAATATCGGTAAGTCATTATCAGCAGAGAAGCACAACCGCACATTGGATATCGAATCCAAAGGTTAGAGGTTCGATCCCTCTCGGGCGCGCTTAGTTTTACGGGTTTTCAGGTTTTGCTTCCCCTACACTATCCCCTACAATCGGGACAATAAAATGCCCCAGGTCTCCCGGGGGCGACTCCGCAGCTGCGTCCTGATTGGGTATTTCACCTGGTGCATATCGCGCCGCACAGAATCGCACAAATTATGGCCGCAATGATCAAAATCGTTACTTTAGCCGACATAATTAAACCGTCAAAATTCAGTTTTTTGTTGATTTAATTATATTTTGACAAAGTACATTAATAATCGCAATAGAAAAATATTTGTTTCATCAATAAAAACAGCCTCTTTCTACCATAGTTTATCTACCAGTGATTTTGTAAGAATGTCGGGCAATGATATAATTTTTCCTGACAAGGGGGGCTTTAATGTCCAATCATAAACAAGAAAACGATACTGCCATTACCTGCCCGTTTTGTAAACGGGATGTACGTGTAATTCCGTTTGGCAACAGATTTATCGGGGTTTGCTGTAATAGAATTGCCTTTGTCAGCGCCCAGGTCCCTTTGGCGAGATCCGGGGAAGCCGCAGGGACACCTTCAGCTCGAGAATCCAGTTAGACTAAAGAAATACATCTTACAAGTGAAGGACTGATCGGCCGGATCGGAGCAAAATGTCCCGTTATCTAAATACGGCACCGCATTACGTGATTACTCTAGATGATCATACGCCGCACGAGAGCAACTGGGACGTCGATGTCACCTTTCAGGTATTCCGGAAGATGCTGGCGAAACTTTAAGAGTCCATTTTCATGGATTATTTGCCGAAAAATGCTCCGAAATACGGCGAAAAGCCCTCTATTCCTCATGTTTCCTCAACACGTCCATTGGAAAGAATTTTAGCGACGAAGGGGCGATCATGATTTTTGATAAATTTCTGCATACGTTTCCAGGCGCTAGTAATCATTGTAACAAGATCCTCAGCATTTTTACCTTTATGAGACGTTATGATGAAAGCCCCCACGCCATGTCTGACGAGAGCGGCCTTCACAGGAGGCTTCCTATGAAAATCGCTGTCTTTTGACAGGAGATAACATTCTGGATGCCGGGACAAAACGCGCAAGACTTCTTCATCGGAAACACCGCGAGCCATAATGTCGCCTTCTGGGCTTCTCAGCCGAGATCCTTGCCGATGACCCAGAATTTCATTGGGATATCACCATATTATTGATATTCTGTTGTAAATTTTGAGTTTGTCTGGTTCTCTCATAGGCTAGGAGTCTTTCTGGCCACGATAATGAAGCCGTTTCGCGCCACCCCGGCATCAGCTATCGTCTCGTCATTTATCGCTTCGCTAAAACCCAAGTATCACCGGGATGTCGGATCTGATCCCGCTCAGCCCTCGGGTAAATTCAAGGCCGGATATTCCCGGCATGGAATGATCGGTAATCATCAGCCTATACTTTTGTGGGTTCTTTGCGAAGAACCCAGTGCTTCGACCGGATCTAAAAGCCTGTTACGTCATACCCCTGTCTCATAAGAATTTGTTTCATGGATTCAACGATCATTTCTTCATCATTTACCAAAAATATCCTGCCATCTTCTTTTGGAACGATGGGTGCGGGGCAGACCTTCTGTGTCCTCTGATATATCACCTTTATAAAATGGCGAAAAAATCCGGAAGGTGCTGCCCGTCAATTCTTGAAATTCCGCCTTTTCTGCGCCGGTTCGTTTTCCTGTTGACGCCGAGCGGGAATTCTGCTTTTAATTAGAAAAATGACAGGTCGTTTTACGTAACATCGACATGTCCTTCCTCTTCAGGCTTATTGAACTCTAACTTTTTGGCAGTGAATTATGACCAGGCGACTGATCGGCAAGAAGCATTATAATTCTCTCCTCTATACATGCGTTATTTTTTGTATCGCCGCAGTCTTTCTCGTTTCGGCCTTAACAGTCGAACGTGAGCGAGATCATACCGGCCGCGCGAATACCTACATTCTCACGTTCCTGGAAACCGGGACGGAGATTATCAATCCCTCCTGTGATGCTATTCCCGACATCATACTCAGCATAGCTCCCAAATTAGTGGCCGCTTTACCCGCAACCGAACCCGTAAGCAAGCGGCTCATATTCTTTCATTATTTTCGCGGCCCCCCCTCAACACCCTGTAGTCCGAAGCACTAATACCTACGAATATTTTTCATAGAGCAGCGTTGCAATTAACGCTCGTTTGGCGTTCAGCGCCTGCAAGGACAAGGGTGGACCATGAGACAATGGATGGTATTTGTAAGCAGGCACAGCGTCGTGTTCCTGATCCTGGGAGTGATAGCTGTCGTCGTGTCTGTTTACCTTATCAAGGATTTGAACGTAGAGGCCTTTCCCGACCCCTCACCTCCGATGGTCGAAGTCGTCACAATATATGACGGGCGTTCGGCCGAAGAGGTCGAGAAGCGGATCACGATCCCAATTGAGGTGGCCCTGGCGTCAATGCGCGGGCTTGAGAGGATCAATTCTGCCTCGCTCTATGGTCTCTCCGACATAAAGTGCAAGTTTTCATACGACATCCCGTACATGCAGGCGCGCCAGGAGGTGATCAACCGCCTGAACAGTCTTACTCTGCCGGAAAATATACAACCCTCGATCATTCCGAGCCCGATGGGGGAGGTCATGCAATATACCCTCCAGGGATCGAACAATCTCATGGAGTTGCGGTCCTTGCAGGACTGGACGGTCGGGCGGTATATAAAATCGGCCAAAGGAGTCGAAGATGTCGCGAGCTACGGGGGATTTATCAAAACCTATGCGGTAAAGGTCCAGCCGGAGAACCTCATCAAGTACGGCATCACCTTTTCCCAGGTCCTGGAAGCCCTGTCGAAATCGAACATCAATGTCGGGGGCCGGACGATCGAACTGGGGAACCAATATTACATGGTCCGGGGGATAGGGCTCATACGGAACCTGGATGATATCACCAATAACGTCGTCAGCTATAAGAACGGCAAGGCGGTCCTGATCGGCAATATTGCGGAGGTAGCCTTCGGGAACATCCCGAGGACCGGGATCGTGCTTTTCAATGAAAAAGACGATGTCGTGATGGGCAACGTGATTTTGAGGAGGGGTGAAAAGAGCATACCGTCTATCAAATCCATCATGGAAAAGGTGAAAGACCTGAACACCCGGATATTGCCCAAGGGCGTCAAGGTCGTTCCCTTTTATGAACGATGGGACCTCATAAAAATGGTCATCTACAAGGTTGCCGAAAACACCCTGATCGGGATGCTCCTCGTGGGTCTGTGCCTCTATGTTTTCCTGGGGAGCTGGCGAACGGCGGTTCTCACGGCTCTCACGGTCCCGATGTCGCTTGCCATGACACTGGCCGTCATCTACCTGAGCGGCGACTCGGCCAATATACTGTCTATAGGCGCAATTGATTTCGGCATAATCGCAGACATAAGCCTCGTTCTTAGCGAGAATTACGTGAGGATCGCACGCAAGACACGGGTATCGACAGGGCTCCCGGTCAAGACAATGACGGACAGGATCCTCGTCAAAGCTTCTGGGGAGGTGGGACGTCCCATTATCCTTCTGGTTGTGATCATCATACTGGCCCTTCTCCCGGTCTTCACAATGAAAGGGGCGGAAAAGCAGCTCTTTTCACCGATGGCCCGCACATATTCCTACGCCCTTACGATCGGCCTCATTCTCACGTTCACCTTCCTTACCGGGGGTATCCACATGTTCCTCGGGGGCCATGAAGGCCACGAATTCAAATTCTTCGAAACCATACAGCGCCACTATACGTCAATGCTCGATTATTTCTTCACGTACCAACGGAAGGTTCTCCTCATCACCGGCGCAACGATGCTTGCCGGTTTCATCGCCGGTTTCCTCTTCATTGGGACCCAATTCCTGCCGAAGCTGGATGAAGGCAATATCTACATGAGGGTGACCTTTCCTTATTCCATCTCACTATCCTCGACCCACGAGTATGCCAAACAGGTCCGCAATATACTCCTGTCACTTCCGGAGATAAAATCGGTTGCCGTGCGGGTCGGCAGGCCTGAGGACGGCACCGATGCTACCGGGCCGTTCAACAGCGAATATAACTGCAATCTCAAACCCTATGGCAAGTGGAAGAGGGGCATTACCAAGGAGCAATTGCAGGAAGAGGTACGGGCACGGGTGTCGCTCGCCTTTCCCAACACCAATGTCAGCGTGTCTCAGTATATGCAGGATAACCTGGAAGAGATGACGACCGGGGTGAAGGGTGAAAACGCGGTGAAAATTTTCGGGGACGACCTCCAGGAACTCGACAAGACCGCGAGAGAAATAAGCAATAAAATGGAAAAGGTCAAGGGCATAACGGATATAGCCGTGTACAGGGAACTCGGTCAGCCTAATCTCCTGATCACGGTGGACAGGGCAGTTGTCGCGGCCTTGGGCCTTTCAGTCCAGGACGTGCTGGACATGATATCCGCGGCGCTGGGGGGCAAGGTTGTAAGCCAGATCGTCGAGGGAGAGAGGTTGTTTGGCCTGTATGTGAGTTTCCCTCCGGACTTACGGACACATCCCGACAAAATAGAGAGTATCCCTATTGTCCTCCCCTCCGGGGGGGGGGGTCGTGCCGCTCAGCCGCGTGGCCGACGTTCATTATGATACCGGGGCTTCCTTTATTTATCGCGAAAATCTCAGGCGGTACATCCCGGTGAAATTCTCCGTGTCCGGCAAGGACCTCGGAGGAACGGTTGAGAAGGCGCAACGGGCAACGGAAAAGATCAAGATACCCGAAGGGTATTACATGGAATGGAGCGGGATATTCAACGAGATGCTCGAGGCCTTCCGCCGGTTCTACATATCCATACCATTCTCAATTCTCCTGATCTTCATGCTCCTGTATATCTTTTATGGCAATGTCCGCAATGTCCTTCTCACGATCGTTGCGCCCATGTGCACTGTCTTCGGGGGATTGGTGAGCCTGCTGATCACCAATCAGCCATTAAGCATCTCCGCAGTCGTCGGGTTCGTCTCGGTAGTCGGGATCTCGACATTTCACACGTGCATCCTCATCACTCATTACATAGAAGTGTACGAAGAGACGAAGGATAAGGTGAAAGCAGTGTACCAGACAATCCGTGATAAATTCAGGCCGGTGCTTATGGTCGGTCTCGTTGCTTCTCTCGGCCTTCTTCCCGCTTCGCTTTCCCAGGGAGTAGGCAGCCAGGTGCAGAAACCGCTCGCGATCGTGGTCGTGGGTGGGATGTTGATAGGTACGGCAATAATCCTTCTTGTCATGCCGCTGCTTTTCAGGTTTGTACAGGTAGATGCCCACAGAGAAAGATAATAACGGGAAACCGTAAGGAGACAATATGCTCAGCGACGAACGTTCGCTTTTAAAACCTCAGATAGTAAGCGCCCGGGAGTTTTTGGCTGAGTATCGTTTTCAGCTGAAGACGATACACGTCACCATTTCGATCAGGTTTTACCGGAGGTTAAACACCGGCGACATTGAATTCGAACAAAGCCACTATATCCTAACACCCCTTGATAACGAACCCAATATGCCGGGCACCGTGTTCTATAACAATATCGCCCTTGCCCTTGAAGAGGCGGTAAATGGATTTGCGGTTCCGCATGATCAGGCGATTGGCCGGGGATACAAACCTGATGAATCCTGGCTTGTACCGAATGATGCATTTTAGGCTAAAAAGATAGCATCCCGCAGGTCTTTTCACGGGTATTATGCCGCGGAGTTCTTACGAGATAGTTATAATAATGGGTCCTGAAACATGGTCCCGATCCATAGAGGCCCGATAAAAACCACATATCGGCCGTCGACGCAGATATTGTAACTATTTTGTATCTAACGACCTTTCAGACACCTCTCAGAATGAAACATAATCCAAGCATCTCGATACCCGGCAACTTTTTGATATTGTTCCTAATATATTGATAGAACGTGGCTTTCAATAAACCAGTATAACTTAGGACCAGCGGGTTAAATTATAGGGATTCGAGTCCCATCTCTCGCATTCAAGAAATCTCAACAACTATTTTTTCGACGCAGCCGGCATGACCTCTTGTATGAAGAGCTTCACCTTCGCCTGTATGGCGGATAGTGTCAAGAATCTTTCGCACTTTCCATAGCAACCCCACTAATCCGGTTATGCCTTAATGCTCTCGATGATCTCCTGCTCAAGCCGGTCCATTTTCAGGTACTGGCTCATTCCCCATTTGGTTCCCGCTATGTGCCTTAGCCGGGCAGCCACGAGCATGAGTGCCGACCTGCCGTCAGGGAACGACCCGACGACCCGTGTGCGCCGTCTGATCTCCTTCATGATCCGCTCCAGGGGGTTGTTGGTCCTGATCCTCCTCCAGTGCTCGCGGGGGAACCCGTAATAGCCGAGCGTCTCGTGGATCCCCTCGTTCAGCATGTCCGCGGCCCTGCCGAGTTTCATCTCCTTGAGCTTCTTCACCACCGCCTCCGCTTTCTTCTGCGCTTCTTTCCTGTCCTCCTGGGCATGGATCGCCGTGAGCATGGCGACGACCTCCTTGATCTTCCCCCTGGGCACGACGGTGAACACGTTCCGGTAGAAGTGGACAACGCACCTCTGCCATGAGGCGTCGGGGTAGAACAGGGCGAGACTCTCGACGAGGCCCAGGCACTTGTCGGATATGAAGAGCTCCACACCCTTGAGCCCGCGCTCTTTGAGGTAGCGCAGGAAGGATGTCCAGCTGTCCTTGTCCTCCCGCGCACCCTCGGCCACACCCAGGATCTCCCGGTAGCCTTCGCGGTTCACCCCTATCGCTACAAGGACCGATACGCTCCTGACCTCCCCGCCCCAGGTCCTCTTGAGCGCTATCCCGTCGAGGTAGACGTAGGGATGCTCACCTTCGATGGGGCTTAATCTCCACTGCTCGATCGTGGTGTATATCTTTGCGTTGAGGTTCGAGACGGTGCCGGGGCTCACCTTCGTGCCCCAGAGGGCCTCCGTGATGTCCTCGACCCTCCTTACCGACACCCCGGCCAGGTACATCTCGACGAGGGCCTCTTCCACGGATGATTCCCTTCTTTTGTACCGTTCGATGATCGCGGTCTCGAAGGGAAGCGACCTCAGCTTGGGCATCTTGATGTCCACCTCCCCCGCCTTCGTCTGGAGGGTTCGGGTATAATGGCCCGCCCGTGTGTCCCTGCGTTCCTCCGTGCGCTCGTACCTCTGTGCGTTGCACAGGCGGGACGCCTCTTCATCGAGAAGTGCATTGAGCGTCTCCTGCACCGTTCCCCTTACGATCTCTCCCAGGTGGTCCTTTATCTGCGCCTCATTAATCTGGATTATCGTGCCGCCTTCTGTGGTAGACTCTTTCTGGGCCATGGTTCTTCCTCCCTCTGGTTTTTGTTTTGTGTGGTGCTTAACACTACCAGATTCGAGGTTGCCATGGCTCTTAAATGTGCGAAAAATATTTTACGTTATCGTATGGCGTCGCGGAGGCGGCGGACCTTTTCCATTTTCTCCTCGTGACTGCCGGTAAATGCTTCGGGGTCTTCGAGGTCCCAGCGGATGGTTTCCGTGCGGAGGTCCGGAAAGACGGGACAGATCCGTGCTTCGCTGCAGACAGTTATGACATAAACAAAAAGCTCTCCCCGTTTATACTTCTCAAAAACGCTCTTCGTCGTGTTCCGGGATATGTCTATACCGATCTCTTCCATCGCCTCGACGGCAAGAGGATTAAGGGTCCCGGGCTCCATCCCGGCGCTTTCGGCATCAAAACGGTCGCCGGCAAGGTCATTAAGGAACGCCTCTGCCATCTGACTCCTGGCACTGTTGTGGACGCATACGAATAATACTTTTATTTTATCAATGTGCGGTTCAGGTGGGCTCATCCCGTTCTCCAAAGTGGTGCTTGATCACCCTTCCGTCAACCATGAATACAACATCTTCACATATATTTGTCGCAAGGTCAGCAATTCGCTCCAAATTGTTGGCTATCCGGATAAGATGCAATGAACGCTCAATAGTTTTTTCATCTGATGCCATAAATGTGATCAATTCCCGGAATATCTGGTCCTGGAGCGTATCGATAATATTGTCCTTCTGGCACACTTCCTCAGCCAGGCGTGCATCCTCATCAATGAAGGAAGTTATTGCATCACCGACACTCCTGATAGTTTCTGTTGCCATGCGGGGAATATCCACAAGCGGTTTTACCGGCTCGTGCGAGATAAGATAAAGCCCGCTTTCTGCGATATTGGCCGCATGATCTCCCATCCGCTCGAGATCGCTGTTCATCTTGAATATCATGAGGACGACCCGCAAGTCCCGTGCTCTCGGTTCGTATTGCGCTATTGTCGTAGTGCACAGTTCATCAAGGATGATCTCCCGGTCGTTCGTGGCAGGTTCCAAGACATTCATGACCTCCATTAACGGCGTTTGATCCCTTGCCCATAGTCCCGCAATGTCCTTCATGATCATTTCTTCGATCAGCGCACCGTATTCCACGATCTCTTTTTTGAGCTCTTTTATTCTGTCCTGCAGCATTCTTCCTCCTATCCAAATTTGCCTGTCAGGTATTCTTCCGTCCGTTTATCCTTAGGTACCGTGAACATTTTTTCTGTTGGCCCGAATTCAACAAGTTCCCCCAGGTATATGAAGGCGGTCATATCCGATACTCGTGCTGCCTGGCCAATATTATGGGTGACGAGGATCATGGTAACGTTCTTCTTGAGCTCTACAAAGAGATCTTCGATCTGGGCAGTTGATTTCGGGTCAAGGGCCGACGTGGGCTCGTCAAAGAGGATTATCTCCGGATTCATGGCCAGAGCCCGCGCGATACACAGGCGCTGCTGCTGGCCCCCCGAAAGAAAGGTCCCTTTGCGATGGAGGTTATCTTTGACTTCATTCCAAAGCGCCGCGCTTTTCAACGACCGCTCAACAATGCCGTCCATTTCCGATTTGGTCATCCTGATGCCATTGAGTTTATAGCCTGCCACGACGTTGTCATAGATGCTCATTGTCGGAAAGGGGTTGGGCTTCTGGAATACCATGCCAATTTTTCGCCTGAGAATTATCGGCTGCATTGCATAAATATCTTCGTTCAGGAGATACATTTTGCCCGATACGGTCGCACCAGGAATGAGTTCGTGCATTCTGTTCACGCAGCGTATCAACGTTGTCTTTCCGCACCCAGATGGGCCCATAAGCGCGGCAACTTTGTTCTTCTCGACATTGAGGCTTACGGTGTGGAGAATTTCGTTATCTCCAAAACACGCGCTAAAATCCTTGATTGTCAGAACTGTATTTTCCATCTTGCAGATATACCTCTCGCAACCAGATTTAACGAAAGCGTCAGGAGAACGAGAATGAATGACGCCCCCCAGGCGAACGAATGCCATTCGGGGTAAGGACTCATCGCGTAATAAAATATCCTGTACGGTAATGAGTCTATTGGCTTAAATATGTTGATATTCATGAACTGGTTGCCAAATGCCGTGAATAAAAGCGGAGCAGTTTCCCCGGTTATCCTGGCCATGCTAAGTAATACTCCCGTCAGGATACCATTCATCCCGGAGGGAAGGACTACTTTGAGCATAGTCCGGTAATACGGCACGCCGAGCGCCAATGAGGCCTCTCTCAGGTTATAGGGAACAAGCTTCAGTGTTTCTTCCGTTGTTTTGATAATAACGGGAAGCATCATAATAGCGAGGGGCGACTCCTCCTGAAAAAGCCGAGAATCCCCCTGAAGGCCCCACTATCCACAGGTAGGCGATGATTCCTATGACAATGGAGGGCGTGCCCTGCAGGACAATGACACATAGTCGAATAAAGTAGGCAAGCTTTCCCGAGCGTCTTTCGACCAGATAGATCCCTGCCAGGATACCACACGGTATTGATAACAGGCCCGATATTCCGATAAGGATCAAAGTCCCTACAATGGCGTTAAATACGCCGCCCCCCGTCTCGCCGATCGGCCTGGGCAAGCTCGACAGAAAATCCCAGTTAATGACTGTTATTCCGTTTTTTGCTATATAGTAGAGGATCAAAAAGAGCGGCAAGAGAGACATCAGGGCGAAGAGAATAATTATGCCTTTGAACAGGATATCTTTTACTATGCGTGACTTCACTTCATTCATCATGTGACCTCACGCGCTGATTCAATACTGAGCTTTTGAATGACGTATGTTCCGATTATATTGACGACCATTGTAACAAAGAACAGGACAAGGGCCAGATATATCAAAGAGGCCGCCGTTATCCCCGTCGCCTCGGCAAATTCATTGGCTATAACGCTTGCCATGGTATTTGCGGGGCTGAATATGCTCGCCGGGAGAAAATTACTGTTCCCGATGAGCATCGTTACAGCCATTGTCTCACCAATGGCGCGTCCCAAAGCGAGGAGTATTCCGGCCGCAACGCCTGAACGGGCATAGGGAAGCACAATATTCTTGACCACTTCAAAACGGGTAGCTCCAAGTGAATAGGCGGCTTCTTTGAGATCCCCCGGTACAAGAGCTATCACTTCCCTTCCAATTGATGCCGAAAACGGAATTATCATCACGGCGAGAATAACGGAAGAAGTCAGGATGCCTACGCCCTGCGGAGCAACACCGATCTTCATCTCGATCAACCTGACAATCGGCATGAGGAGAAACAGCCCCCATAATCCATATATAACTGACGGTATACCTGCAAGAACCTCAACGGCGCTGCGAAGAAAGGCGGAAATAGCCCCTTCCCTGTAATATTCACCGAGGAAAAGGGAGATGGCGACGGAGAAGGGAAGTGATATCAGAAGGGCCAGAAATGATGTTACAAGCGTCCCCACCAGAAAAGACAGGGCCCCGAACGTCTCCGACGCTGCGTCCCAGGTTTTTGCAGCAAAAAAGAGAACGCCGAAGCGCTGAATGGCCGGCAGGGAACTAAAACCAAGGGTAACCAGGATCCCGAGAAAGAGGAGGATGATAAATATACCGCTTGTCGCAAGGATAACGCTGAATAACCATTCCGAGCGGTCTATATGTCGTATTAATCGCCTTGTATGCCTGGTCATTTCCCGTCCGCTATTTCCAAATAAATCCTTATTTCAGTAACGGTGTTCCGTTGTAAGTCATAGACTTTATTATTTTCACAGACTTTGCAGCCGCTTCTTTTGATAGCGGGGAATATTGGAGCGGCTCTACATATCTCTGACCGTTCCCTACTATCCAGATGAGCATCTTGGCCAGAGCCTCGGCACGTTCTTTTGTCTTGCCTCCGTAATTTTGTTCTTTGTAGAAGATAAGCCAGGTAAAGCTGCTGATGGGGTATCCCTCGACGGCGTTCGTGCTGGTTAAGGATATATTTGTATCATCGGGTATCTTGACATTGGCTGCCGACGTGACAGATTTCAAGGTCGGTTCGATAAATTTTCCAGCTTTATTCTTTACATTCCCATATGCCATTTTATTCTGGATCGCATAAAGCAGCTCGACATAGCCGATTGCGCCCGGCGTTTGCTTCACATATCCGGCCACACCCGGATTTCCCTTCTGGCCTATCGATCCGGCGGGCCACTGGACTGATTTGCCGGGGCCGATCTTTCCCTTCCATGCATCATTTGTTTTTGACAGGTATTCCGTAAATATGAAGGTCGTACCGCTCGAATCAGCCCGATGTACGGGAGTAATAGCAAGACCGGGAAGCGTAATACCGGGATTCATTGCAGAAATTGTCGGATCGTTCCATTTCGTTATGGTGCCAAGGAATATGCTCGCTATTATGTCAGACGTAAGGTTAAGCTTGGGATTCCCCGGCAGGTTGTACGCAAGGACGACGGCCCCGAGGCACGTAGGTATGTGCAGGACCGGCGCACCGGCCGATTTGAGTTCGGTTTCCGTCATGAATGCATCCGTGCCTCCAAAATCGACGGTTTTCTTAATTAGCTGATTAATGCCACCCCCCGAACCAATCCCCTGGTAATTAATCTTTACTTTATACTGTTGGTTATACGCATCGAACATCTTGGAATAAAGGGGTTGGGGAAATGTGGCACCCGCACCGAGAAGCTCCATGTCAGCGGCCTGAATATGCCCGATAATAACAAAGATAACGGTACAGATGGTTAATACCAACGAAGAAATACGTAAAACTCTGAAACTCATAATATCCTCCTATAAGGATTTACAGCATAGATAATGTAACTCCTGACTGTTAATTTTGAAGGATTATCCGGTTAAGAAATGGTTAAGAATGATAATCGGGAATTATCGAACCGGCAAAGAAACTATAAACATGGAACCCTCACCGACAGTGCTCTCGACATGAATCGTTCCCCCATGAAGAAGTACGATATGTTTTACGATCGACAGTCCAAGCCCTGTACCGCCCAGCTTTTTTGACCGTGATTTATCGACAACATAGAAACGTTCAAAAATACGACGTATATGCTCGGAAGGGATCCCCGGACCGGTATCGGAAACTTTTACAGTTAGGTTGCCATTTGCCGCAGTTACTTCGATCCTGATTTCCCCGGCGTCCGTGTATTTAATAGCGTTATCGAGAAGATTAATGAAGACCTGTTCAAGCTTGAAAGCATCGCCCATAACCGGGGGCAGATCGATCCCGATCATAGTCTTGATTGAGAAGCCCTTTTCCCGGACCTGGTTATCAAAGATCTTGAGTACTCTCTCGAGAAGTTGTGGTATATCGACGGGTTCCCGGGGGAGAGGAAATTCTTTTTCCTCGAGTTTGGCCAGGGTTTGAAGATCACCGACAATATGGATGAGCCGGTCCGTATTGCGTCTTATAATTGACAGGTATTGCCTGTTTTCGTCTGATATCGCGCTTTCATCTATCGTTTCAGCATATCCTTTTATGGATGTCAGGGGAGTGCGAAGCTCATGGGAAACATTGAGGACAAAATCGCTCTTAATCTTTTCAAGCCGCTTTATTTCAGTAATATCATGAAAAATAGCAACAATCCCGCCTTTCGTCAGGAAAGCGGCGCTGCAGAGAAATACCCTGTCGCGTATTATAACCTCCTGGATGACATTACTTTGTTTAGTCCGAACCATTTTAATAAGATCATTAACCGAGGGTTCCCGGATCTCTTCCCAGAATATTCTTCCCTTGGTCAACCCCCGGCCCATGACATTCGCCAGGCTACTGTTCGTAAGGGCTATCCTTTCTTCATTGTCGAGGACCAGGAGCCCTTCCTGCAGCGATGTGATTATACTGTTCAGTTCTTCCGTCTGTCGCGTAAGTTCGGCGAAAAGGTCTTGCATCTCGTCCGTCATGGCGTTGAAACTGTCAGCAACAATCTTGAGTTCGTCTGTGTTTTTTAACAACACGCGCGTACTGAAATCATGTCCGGCAACGCGACGGATGGCATCTGTCAATTCGCCGATGGGACGGGATATTGTCCGGGCAAATATATAGGCTGCAATAAGGGCCACAATAAGAACAATACCGGCGGTTTCTGCGACCTGTCTATTGAGCCTTCCGGAGACGACTTTAATATCTTTCAGGAATTTGCTGGTCCGGATAACATACGTGATCGTGCCGCCCTTATACACCGGTATAGCGATATACAGCATTTCACGGCCCAACGTATCACTCAGACGGAGATATTTCCCGGTATTCCCCTCTAATGCCTGGGCAATCTCCGTTCTCGTCCGATGATTTTCCATTTTGCCGGGATTTTCCTGTGAATCTGCAATCACCTTTCCTTCGGGGTCTACAATCGTGATCCGTGTATGTATCTGCTTGTCGAGATCCTTAATTGTGCTATCTAGCGTCCGCAGCGAAGATGCCTCGTTCAAAAGGCCTTTGACGATCAGGGCAGTCTCCGTTAATTCCTGATCGGTGCGCTCCAGCTGATAATGCCGAACAAGATAAGATGAAAAAAGAACTAGCAGCCCTGAAAGAATAACGATCAAAATAAAATAGCTTCCGAATATTTTAAGGAATATCGACCGTTTCACTCGTCCATCCTGTAGCCCGTTCCACGTACATTCCTGATCATATATGATGCCGCACCCAGTTTTTCACGCAGGTGCCTGATATGAACATCCACCGTCCGGTCTATAACATACTTCTCGTCTCCCCACAGAAAATTCAATATCTGGTCACGCGTCTGTACCCGACCCCGCTTCATCGCGAGCAGGTGCAGGATTTTAAACTCCGATGGAGTGAGTTCGATAATTTCCCCTTTTATTCTTACCTCGTGCTTGTCAATGTCCATAAGGAGATCACCCATAATTATTAATCGCTCCTCAGTGTCATGTGCAGTATGACGGCGCAGCACGGCACGTACACGGGCAACCAATTCCAGCGGCGAGAATGGTTTTGTCACATAATCGTCAGCTCCCAACTCCAGGCCCACAATTTTGTCCATTTCCTCGGTCTTTGCTGTCAGCATGATGATGGGTATGGACGATAATCTTTCGTTTCCCCGCAGATACCTGCAAACCTGGAGACCGTCAACATCGGGAAGCATAAGATCGAGTATAACGAGATCAGGGAATTCTTTCGCGAGGAAACGGTAGAAAGATTCCGCTTCCGCAAATTCTTTTACCCTGAAATTCGATCTTTTCAGATGTATAGATACCAATTCCAATATATCCGGTTCGTCATCTATAACAGCTATTAATGAAGGCGCCCGAGTCATAATAAAAACATTACCTTAACTTTGTTTTTTTGCATATTTTAAAATGGGAGTGTTAAGTTTGGATTAAGAATCTTCTTTTAGGCCCCCTTATCTGGTTTTTATCTTGATTAACAATGGTAAAAAGGTATAATTCCTACCAAAATCGTCCTATGAGCTTAAAAGTCAGGATAAAAAAAGCAAAAAGCGAGGTATATGCACTATATTTATGCTCCCGGCATCCGAAGACACCATTTTATGCCAAAGCACTAGCTATTCTCATCGTAAGTTATGCCTTGAGTCCGGTTGACCTGATTCCCGATTTTATTCCAGTTTTTGGGTACCTCGACGATCTTATACTGATCCCGGCAGGGCTTGCCCTTCTTGTATGCATTATACCGAATGATGTGCTTAGAGAATGTAGAGGAAAAGCCCGAGATAATATACTGAAATTAAAGATAAATAGCTTGCTGGGAATGTCCTTGATTATTTTTATCTGGATCCTTTCCGGCTATGCAATGTATCGATTCCTAATATACTGGCATCTATATTCTTAAAACCGAATAAAGAATGTGTATTTGTCGCGCGGGAATGAGTCCTTTAAAAAAATGTTTCGATATCATATTTGCAGGGAAATGAATATAGGTTGATCAGCTTTGTATCGCCCGGTGGTAAAGATAGTTCATCCGATACAACGGGACGTGAACAATTATGGAACGGGAAAAGATAACGGGAGATTGTAGCCGGTCATTTGACATTAGCGAGAGGTAACCATGGAATTCTTTTTGATTAATAATGGGAAATATCCTGATGATACTCTGAATGCATCTCTCGGTTTTTGGCTTCCACCTGACTCACCTTACGGCAATTTTCAACTCAAATTTTTCAAAATTATTCAAAGGCTGGATGAGGCTAACCGTAGAATAATAGAGAGTTATGATTTTTGGCAGAGTTGCAAAACGCCGGGATTCTTACCACCTGGAGCCGTCGAATGCCACACATTAGCAAATGAACAGGCCATTTATATGATGCGAAAGGCAGCAGATGAACTTGTTTCGCTGATATCGTGTTTGTCGGAATATGAAAAGAACTCCAAATATCCCGAAAAAATGAAAATTGATTGTATCGGGGCGGTGCTTAACCGGAAAGATGAGGACCAGGATCACATATACGGCAATCATCTGGATTTCATGCAATTACTCAACGAAATCGCTAATGCCTACAAACATTCATTTGTCAATTCCGAACTCACTTTGGTAGGGATCGAAGAACCTCGTATCAATGCATTAGCGTTGAAGTATAACAATTTATCGTCTTCCCCGACGTTCCATGATGTTTCATTCTCGGAGCTCATTGTTAGATATAATGGTTTTTATGAGGATTGCGTGGCTTGGCTAAACCAATTTTCGGAACGTAATCGGCCTTGATTGAAGCAGGGACCAATGCATTCCTGAGACACCATGAACATTACCAATTAGTAATCTTTCTGTAAGCTTCCAGTGAAACCTGTTGTTCTAAAATGCTGCAGACATCATGGCAACAATGAAAGGAAATTCTATGTCCGGCAGGCAAAAATCAGTTTTCTATTTAGCTCTTCTGCTTATCACCGTGATCCCTCTTTTCTCTTTCGGCCTGTCGAACCACGGACTCTGGACGGCCGATGAACCAAGGGTGGCGGAGATCGGGAGAGAGATGGCACTTAGCGGCAATTGGGCGGTACCGACACTCAATCAAGAACCGTTCCTTGAGGAACCCCCTCTGTATTATGCGTCGCTGGCCGCTGCGTTCAGAGCCTTCGGACCATCGGATGTGGTTGCAAGGATACCTTCGGCAGTGTTTTCTTTCGTGGGCATTATCGCGCTTTACTTTCTCGGCAGCCTTCTTCTTGGGCCGAGAACGGGATTCATTGCCTCTGTCGTCATGGCGACCTGCGGCGAGTACTTCCGGGTGGCCCACTGGGTCATCGTCGACAGTGCCCTGACCTGTTTTGTGATCCTTGCCCTCGTTTTTTTCATAATGGCCTATCTTTCCAACGGACGACCGAAGAGGTCCATTCTTTACGGCCTGTGCTACGTTTCCTGCACCCTTGCCTTTTACGTCAAGGGATTCATCGGGGTTGTCATACCGGGCCTCGCTGTACTGACCTTCCTCGCGTTCGACAGGAACCTCCGGGAGGTACTCAGGATGCACCTGTGGCTCGGTGTCCTTATCTTTCTCGCCATGACCCTGCCGTGGTTTCTCTCCCTGTGGCACCAGGGCGGCAACGAATACCTCAAGGTCTTTTTCGTCCACAATCATCTCGAGAGGTTCGCGGGCGGCTCTACAGGCCACAGCCAGCCTGTCTATTACTACCTTGTTCAGTTCCCGACTGCCTTTCTGCCCTGGGGTATCCTCACTGTGCCCGTTTTTTTCCGGAGCCTTTGCCGGCAGAACGACACGCAAGGCAGGGCCGGGAAAGGTACTCTCCTGATGCTGTGTTGGTTCGCCGCCGGTTTTATATTTCTCAGTGTTGCGTCGACAAAGCGCGCCCTTTACCTGATGCCTCTTTTCGCGCCGGCCTCTTTGCTGACCGCCGCGTATATCGATGCCACCATGACGGGGCTTGCCGTGAAGACGTGGGAAAAGACGTTCATACACATCTTCGGTCTCTTCCCCCTGCTGGCCGGCATCGCCGCAGTCCCCGCTCTTGCCGTCGTATCGAGAAAGCTCGGCTTCGATCTACCCGCAAAGGAACTTGTCCTGACGATATTCTTTTCCGCAGCGGCAGTGATCTTTTCGGCAGTGGCCCTATGGAAGCCGGGGAAGGAAATGCCGAGATTCTGGATGTTCTCATCGGCCTCGGTCCTGTCATTGCTTTTCCTGGGGCTGACTGCCGCCATACCCGTCCTCGATCATTTTAAAAGCTTCGTGCCGTTCTGCGAGGAGGTACAGGCCGCAGTGCCTTCATCGGCCCCGCTGTATGCCTGGCAACCCGATGAGACGCTCAAGGGCGCCGTCCCTTTTTATACGGGACGGTTCCTGAAGGACCTAGATTCTGTGTCTCAATTGGAAAACGGCCTTCACACCGAAAAGAACCTTTTCATCATTATACGGGACAAAAAGGGGGTGACGGAGCAAAAACTCCTGTCAACCGGCAAGGTGCATGTCCTTTTCAAGCAGTCTATGGACACCGACCGTTCTCTCGCTATTTTAAAGGCCACAAACGTCGACCCGGCGGGTGAGTAGGGTAACGGCAGGTGAATGAAATAGTCCGTTATGATAGAATTACGATCGATACAAGACAAGATTTATAGAGGAATTAAGTTATGCGACTCTTATTGGTCGAAGACGACCCGGTGATTTCTTCTTTTGTCGTGAAGGGCCTTAAGGAGGCCGGTTTTGCCGTTGACAGCGCCTCGAACGGAGAGGATGGGCTCCACCTGGCGCTCGTCGAGCCGTATGACGCGGTCATTGTCGATCTCATGCTGCCGAAACTGGACGGGCTCTCGCTTATCACCACCTTGAGGGAGACAAAACCAAACATCCCCATAATGATCCTCAGCGCGAAACGCTCGGTCGACGACCGCGTGAAGGGCCTGCAAACGGGAAGCGACGACTACCTGACAAAGCCCTTCGCCTTTTCCGAACTCCTGGCACGCGTTCAGGCCCTGATCCGCAGGGCGACCGGTGTGCCCGACGCAACACGACTGCAGATAGCCGACCTTGTCATGGACCTCCTGTCGCGGGAGGTCACCCGTTCGGATGAAAAGATCGAACTTCAGCCCAGGGAATTTCTCCTTCTCGAATACCTCATGCGCAATGCTGGCAGGGTCGTCTCAAAGACAATGATCATGGAGCACGTCTGGGACCTGAATTTCGACCCGCGCACGAACATTGTCGAAGCACGGATGAGCAAGTTGCGCGACAAGATCGACCATGGTCATGATAAAAAACTCATCCACACGATCCGGGGGGCCGGCTACGTACTTAAAGAAACTCTATGAACAACGCCACTCGGTAGTCTTCCGTCTTACCCTTTGGTACGCCGGGGTGTTCACCGTCTGCCTCCTTGTAACCCTTGCCGTCTTTTATTTCATTGTTCTCTATGGTACGCACGGTATCAGCTACCATGCCCTTTCGGAGATCAGGGAAGCTTTCCGGCATTATTTTGGAGTTCCCCTCGCAATCATCATAGTCCTGTCAGGCGCTATCGGCTGGTTCATGGCAAGACGTGCCCTGTCAGGAGTTGAAGAAATGACCCGCGCCGCCGTGGACATTTCCAACGGCAATCTCGACAGAAGAGTTCCTGTGACAGGGCGCAACGACGAGATAGATCGTCTAGCGATCACCTTCAACGCGATGGTGGGGCACACCCAGGCCCTCATGGAACAAATGAAGGAAATTACCGAAAACATCGCCCATGATCTCAGGGGCCCGATCGCACGGATGAGGGGCCTCGCAGAAATGGCATTGGCCGGCAAGCGGATGGATGAAGAGACCGTTTCCATGGCCGGCCTTATAATTGAGGAATGTGACCGTCTCCTTGACCTTATCAACACCATGCTCGATATTTCTGAGGCCGAGGCGGGGCTTATAAAGCTCGACATGGAAAAGACAGACGTTGCCGGGCTCGTTGCCGAACTTCGTGAGCTTTTTCTGCCTTCCGCTGAGGAAAAAGATATAGAGTTTGAGACGAACGGGGCGGACCAACCGGTCCTTATCTTCTGCGACCGCCGCAAACTCCAGCGGGTTTTTGCTAACATCCTCGACAACGCGCTCAAATACACCCCTCACGGGGGGTGTGTGACGATCTCGACCGTTCATACCGATAAAGATGTGACGGTCACTGTCGAGGACACGGGCGCCGGCATACCCGACGAAGACCTGCCCCATATCTTTGACCGTTTCTTCAGGGGGGAGAAAAGCCGGTCAACACCGGGCAACGGGCTTGGTTTAAGCCTTGTTCAGGTCTTTACTCTCGTTCACGGAGGGTCCGTTACAGCTGAGAGCTCGCCCGGCCACGGTTCGCGTTTCACCGTGATTCTGCCGCGAACGCACCTTTAGTCCGTTCACATCCGTCAAGGGCTTGCCTCATCAGGGCTGACGGACGAGCTCCAATTCATACCCTGAGATTTGTTTTTGACCTGTCCGGCTGCAGATGAGCACGTCCGAAAACATCGATTGAAATTTCATCTCGTACTCGAATAGTGTCCTATTGCACGTGATGCGGATACGGTCCGCCGAAACATCGATGGTGCCTTCAAAACTTCCCGTGCGTTCGGGCAGATCGCAGTACCCCGAATATCTGCCGGCGGGAACCACGTACTGTCCCGAGATCCGGTTTGAAGTGAGCATGCCAACGAAGATGAGCGGCACGTCAGTCATTGCACCGGAATGGGTGCTTCCTAACGATTTGATGGTCACAAAGTCATCGCCGACATTGTCGCCCCTCAACTGGAACCGCGAGCCTTCAAGGACCAGCTTGAATGTCTTGTCTTTGTTTGGCGTTGTCCATGGGGCTTAAAGCGTACCCCACTATTATCAATGCAACCAGTTTAGCGTACCACGGTGTCCTCGGTGTCGTGAGCATAAGTAAAGCGCATGTGCTTCTTGTTTGAGCTTTCTAGTCCCTGTTTTCCATTTATTTACATCCATCGCGAATTTTTACCATAATTTAGCACCTGAATATTGGGAATTTGAAAGTAGAAATTCGCGCTGGTGACTTTTTTCGGTGGGGGGAAGGGGGTAGGGCAAGTATCGGGTCGGGTCGTTCCGTCGATTCTCGGGCATTCTAGAGGGCCTTTATGCGCGCCGCCATGGTTTGGACAGATTGACAAAATGACAACTCTGAAAAACCGAAAAATAAGTAACCAGGCTTAATATTTCTGAAGCCTGGTGTCAAAGCAGAAAGGCGGAGATCACGTCGTGTACCTGACGACAACCACCGTTTTCATTTTGTCACTCCCTACTTTGAAAAACGTCTGAACGAAAAAGGACACATACGTATTGATTATCAATCCGCCCAGCCGGTGGCCGTTTACGAAGTCGTTGAAGACTCTAGGCTACTGAAAACATTGGCTATTGGGACTACTCTTGATCTAGAAGTGGTTCACAAACTTGATGAACTGGGGTGGCCCACAGTCGAGTCGTATTGGAAAAGCAATACGCTATACTCTGGACGGGGATATGATCTTTCCCCAAAACAGCCTCAGCATGACGCAACTTTCATGTGCAATCTGCCCGATTTCAGGCCGCCACCTGATGGTGGTGGGTTTGCAGTTGATGTATCATTGCTGCCCAGGTTCGATCATAAAACAGCGCATAAGCCAAGATGTGAGGAATTGTATACACCGCCGCTGCTCATCATACCGGAATCCCCCGGTGGTTCCCGATTTTCTCCCAAGTCATTGATAGTGCGGAAACAATCGACGGTCTTCAGAAAAAGCTATTACGGTTTTTCCACACATGGCAGCGAGGAGGGAGATTTAATAATAGCACTTCTTCATCTGATTACTCATGCAGATCTATTCAGTTATCACGTTTTATTAACAAGTTCGAGAATGGGTGCAGAGCGAAGAACCTTCTTAAAAGAGAATCTTGAGAATTTCCCGTTCCCTCCTACGAGTATACTGTCGGCAAGGCAACGACGATACGCTCTAGAACTGTCTGGCCAACTCGAAGCCGGCCACAAACCATGGAATACAATCAACGATTTCATTTTTGATCTGTACGGCTTAGATAGCTATGACCGTCAGGTTGTCAAAGATAGGCCTAGGGTAGCCGCACCGTTCAAGGAGGCGCGGGAACGGGCCAATAGTGTTCCGGCAAAAGAGGATCGTAACGCTTTTTATGGGGAACTTCAGCGATTGCTCGCCCCGTCCTTTGATATCACCGATGAAACAGTGTCAATCGATGAGGTTGAGATTTCGAAACTAGACATTTTGTCTCCTTGGTATTTCTTTACTATCGCTTCACGTTCCACGTCCCTGAGACTGACGAAAACGGCGCACAACAATGCATTTTCTCGAATTATCGAACAAGCCAACAAAACAGGTTGCAGCAGAGTTGCCATCCACGGCAAGGGATTTCTCCTTGTGGGGATCATTGGCCAATATCGTTATTGGACACCAAGCCGCGCTCGTCTGTTTGTCATAGACATTCTCCGCCATCACCTTGATGCGTTCCCCATTAGGAGCAACTGATGGCTGTAGGTTTCTTCACCCAGGGCATAGAATTCACATTACCTCACCCACAAATCCCACCACGTACC
This sequence comes from Syntrophorhabdaceae bacterium, assembly GCA_963666485.2. Taxonomy (GTDB): domain Bacteria; phylum Desulfobacterota; class Syntrophorhabdia; order Syntrophorhabdales; family Syntrophorhabdaceae; genus Delta-02. Next base: position 193,833 of record CAXXUO010000003.1, read on the forward strand.
ATCCTGCTTCTCTGTAAAGTAATCCACAAGGCATGGCAGCTTCTTAAAGAGAATCCTCCCGACGATTTTGTTTTACAGTCGGCAGATGAAGATAGAATTACCCAAGTGATGGTGGAAATCATTGAAAACCGCCTGCGAAGACACGGTGAAGTTGATGGATTTGACTGTGGACGGTTTGGTAGGGTGAGCCGCGAACCTAAGATTACAAACTTTGACAAGAAACATCCCGATAAGATGCCCGACATATTTTTCGATCTAAAAAGGGATCAATATGCAGTCCTCAGTGATCAAGATGGACTTTTTGTGGAATGCAAGCCCGTTGATAATGGACACCCGATTCTATCTTGTTATTGCCAAAAGGGATTGGTACGGTTTGTCAAAGGCGACTACGCCTGGGCCATGCAGGATGCTATGATGGTTGGCTATGTTACGGAGGATTATTCATTTGAAAAGCTCACATCTATCCTTGATGATAGACAAAAAAGTGTATTATTGAGGACAAGTAGCCATCGCAACACGCCGTTTACCTTTCAAACCACAAAAGAGAGTTCGAATGGCTGGAGAGTCATGGCCAAGCATGCCCTATATCGATAACACACCTTTGGTTGCCACTGTAATTTCCAGTCTGGAAACGATGCTTATAGGGACTTAGGTTTGTCCTATTTAGCGCAACCGCTTCCATAAATCCTATTCAAACTGTTAGAAAGGGGGCCTATCCAAATACAATAGTGCGAAATAGTGCCGATAGCTTCTTGAACCCTTTGATAGTCAATGGTTTACAGCCTATAAAGCTGGGTTCGATTCCCATGCACTTCCGCCATTTATTGTTGAAATCATTAGGATTTGTTCTTGTGTTTTCCCGCTAATTCACGCTGAGATTTAAGGGAAACCACTTTGGGGGTTCTTTCGAGGATGGCCCTTCTCGCGGATGCCTCTATCTTCCCATAAGGCTTCACGCTGTCCAGTCGCGCCCAATCGCCGGCCATTTGAAGATCATATATGCTATATCCCTCTTCGTTGATTAGCTGAGAGGCGGTAGAATGTTTTGTCCCATGGTAAAGGTTTATATCCTCGCCTACGGCCTTACAGGCGGTATGCCAGAGGGTGCTGAGAGTCTTGTGGGTAGAAAGCCTACAAAGTGGAACCACGGTTCCGGTTTCGGTTCCTGAACGTGTTATCCGACCCTTAACCAAAATCAAAGACCCCGAAGAACAAAAAGAGATCTACCAAAAGGCGGTCGAAACAGCACCGAGGGGGAGGGTAACAGCGATCTTCCAATCTTCGACCAATTGATTAAGAGTAAATTGGTCGCTGATTTCAAGGATGGAGCAAAAATTATATGGAGGTTCGTTTTTGCGTAGGGCTGGCTTTCCGTGAATAAAGGGGTAGGAGGGTGTCCAGGGGAAGATTCTTTTTTGATTGTCTAGGTATCGTTTAGGGATCCCCTCCCTTCTGAGATGCATGAAAGATACGGCGTTGTGGATAACTTGTCTGCAATTTGCGGACATGCCTATTTTGGATACTGTACCCATTCCTAAGACGAAATATTATCATTTATGTGAACATGGTCGGGGTATGCGGGCCCCACGGGGAGTTCCTTTTCGTATTCAGAGGTATGGAGGGTGTCTGGAAGAAAAGAATTTTTCTTTCAACGGTCATTCGTATAGGTCCGCGACAACAGATTCTACTGGGAACGTTACGGCACGTATTGAGGAGTACTGCAAAGGGAAGTAAACGGGCATACACAAACTGAGTATCCGCTGATGCCGAGAATACGTCCCGATTCTCCTGGATGCTATTGTCCTTAAGAGGGTGGGAAGATGGAAGTGATTTCCAAAAAAATGGTCCAATTAAATGGGGCTCTAGCGCAGTTGTTGAAGACTTTGAATATACACAGATGAAAGCGTCAGGCAGAGCAACTACGCGTCAAGCACCTTCCGAACCCTCAGAAGCAACTCGTTGACTGAAAGTGGTTTGGATATGAAATCGAAACTTCCGTCTTCAATCCCTTTATCAAGGACTATGTCTCGGGTGTATCCGCTGGTAAAGATCACCTTGATGCGAGGGTTCATTCCATGCATCTCTTCATAAGTCTCACGCCCGTTCTTTCTGGGCATTACGGAATCAAGGATGACGAGATCTATACCCGGGTGCTGTCTGAACTTCTCTATTGCGTCTTCACCATCAACCGATTCAATAGTCTTGTAGCCGTATCTGTCAAGCATATCCCGAATAAGAGTCCTCACAGGTTCATCGTCTTCAGCAATAAGGATTATCTCATTTCCCGTTACAACTGCAACCGATTCATCTTCTTTTTGATCTACCGCTGCATTGACCGAAGGAAGATAGATGCGGAAGGTGGTTCCACGTCCTGGCTCGCTGTAGACGTTGACAAATCCGTTGTGCTGTTTGACTATACCGTAGACGGTGGCAAGACCGAGGCCCGTACCTTTTCCAGTTTCTTTGGTGGTAAAGAAAGGATCGAAAATCTTCTCAAGAATAGTTTCGTTCATCCCGACGCCCGTATCTGAGATACTTATCAGCACGTACCTCCCCGGATCTCCGTATCCGTGCGCATCAACGAATCCTGAGTCGATATTGGCGATGGACGTTTCGATAACGATCATCCCGCCTTTCGGCATGGCGTCCCGCGCATTGGCCGCAAGATTGAAGAGGACCTGGTCGATCTGTGACCTGTCTGCCATGACAATGGTATCTTCCCGGGTAAGGTTCATGCACAGTTCGATGTCTTCCGTCAGCAGCCTCTTGAGCAGTTTCTGCGTCGCCTCTATCGTCTCGTTTATGTTAAGAGAGACAAGGTCAACGGGCTGCTTCCTGCTGAACGTCAGCAGGTTCTGGGTAAGGTCAGCCGCTTTCTGGGAAGCGAGGATGATCTGGTCTACATATGGTTTCAGGGAACTGTCGCTCTTCGCTTTCATCTGTACGAGGGTGGCGTATCCCATGAGAGCGGTGAGGATATTATTGAAGTCATGTGCTATGCCGCCAGCCAGAGTCCCCACAGACTCCATCTTCTGGGCGTGGCGGAGACTTGACTCAAGATGCCTCAATTGGGTAATGTCCTCGCAGGTTACCAGATAATCACGGGAAGCAATTAGAGAACTGCTAAAACTAACAATCTTCTGCGTTCCATCCTTGCAGGTGATGGTGAATATCCTCTTGTTCTGCGTTCCGGGCTTGATGTTTTCCACGTCTTCCGCCCAGACCGACATGACATTTCTCCTGTAGGACTCGTTCGGAAATGCTTTGCTGAACCACGTCTCGTTATCGGGGACATCGGACAGATAATAGCCGAAAAGTTCGGTGAACTTGTCATTGATATAGGTAATCTTCCCCTCGTCATTGACAAGAACCATCCCGAAGGGGGCACTGTCAGAAAGGGTCCGCAGCCTCTCCCTCTCTCTGGCGATCTCTTCCTGGGCCAGTCTGCGCTCGGTAATGTCCACACAGATACCTTCGTAATAGAGGACTTTCCCGGATGAATCGAAGGCGGCCCGTGAATTGACTGAGACCCAGAATTTCGTATGGTCCTTACGGTATATCTGGGTCTCAAAATCAACTGCTGTCCCTTGTTTCCCTATTGTTTCTGTAAATCGTTCCCGTTCCTCGGGGTCCACGTAATGCTGTTGTTTGATATCGGTGATACTTGAGATCATCTCTTCGGGGGATTCATAGCCGCACATCTTTGCCATCGTAGGATTGACGTCGATGAACCGCCCTTCCGGCGCTGACTGGAAAATGCCTTCTACGGCATTCTCAAAGATATTCCTGTATTTTTGCTCGCTCTTAACCAGTGCGGCCTCTTTTTCCTTTATATCTGTGATATCATGTCCTTCCGCACTCAGGTAGACGATCTCCCCTGTTTCGTTCCTTGACGGTCTGAGGGGAAAAATCAATCTGACGGATAACGCCGTCTCCACTGACATGGGTTGTTTCGAATCCTACAGACTTGCCCTTGGATACCTTTATTATGGCATCTCTCACTCTGTCCTGCTCCCTTCGTGAATGAGACCACCAGGGCGTTTCCCAGAACGGTTTTTCCGATCACGTCGGATTCGGTTTGCCCGACAAAATCAAGGGCTACCTTGTTCGCGATCACGACCCTGCCTTCAGTGTCCAGAAGCCCCATGAACTGAAAAGTCTGGTCAAAAACAGTGTTCAGCATCTCTTCGGAAGCGCGAAGCCGCATCTCAGCTCTCTTGCGTTCCGTAATGTCGCTCGCGCAACCCTGGAACCCGATGATCTTGCCGGCGTCATCCGTCAAGGGCACAGCGTTCGTAACATGCCAGCGGCATGAGCCGTCAGCATGGCAGAACACGGTATTCGATACCCGTTTGCCGCTCGCCCGTTTCAATCGTCGTCTTCAGGAAAGCTTCATACTTTTCAACATCTTCTGGATGGACGAACTGATGGAAGGACTTTCCGGCAGCCTCACGTGCAGGGTATCCGATGAGCAGATCAAAGCTTGGTGAGACAAAAGTGAAGATTCCTTCGGGGGTAAGGGTATAGCGGACATCGTGGCTGTTCTCGACGAGCAAACGGTATTTCTCTTCACTGCTCCTGATATCCGCTTCCGTGGTTTTCTGCTCAATAAGCTTGCCCAGCCTTCGCGCTATGGCGTCAATGAGGTTTCTTTCTTCTTTCAGAAATGGGTCCTCGGCGCATGTAAGCATATCCTCAAGATAGAATGTTTCAACGGCGCCGATAAGCTTTTCCCGGGATATGATACTGGCGGCAAGTTTGGAGGAGGTTTCCTTGAAGTTGTCTGTCCTGAATTCCTGGATTCCGTAGATGATACGGCTGCAGGCAACGTCGGAATGCTGCCGGGCCCCGGGGCAGGAGATTTACGATACCTTGAAGGACCTCATCCAGGGTAATGCGAGGTTCATTAACAATGCTTGCTATCCCGTAAAGACAACTAAGTTCCTTTGCACGCTCACGGAGATCATGTTCCTGTTTTCGAATTGTTTCTTTCAGACCATTAATCTCGGCTTGCAGCGCCTCAACGTTAGCGGGCCCGTTTCGCGTGACCTCGGGTTCGCCGATGGGCCGACTTTCGGTTTCATTCTTATTGTTCATATGAACAGTCTCATATATTTATCGGCTATATGATGGAAAGTATATACCCTTTCATTGCTTTTTGCACAAGCTGGTTATATCGGGGGAGATTTCTGAAAATTCCGCCCACTTTTTTGAGAAGCATTTTTGTACGGGAAGGAGACGGAAACCGGGGGAAAGAGCCCCGGCTGGAAATAGGGTGGCACCAGAGGCCTCACCGGGAAAAAATGCTTTCTAACGTGAACCTTGGACCAATTGGTTAAGAGCCAACTGCCGGACAATTTTCTATTGAAAGACCAAAAATTGTTGACACTTTTGTTTTTACGGACACAGTTCTTTGAAAAGGGGTATAGGGGGGTCCGGAGTAAGGATTCCTTTTTTTGCCATGAAGGGATCATATCGGGGGTGACGGTATCGACGGCAGATAATTTTCGTTTATGTGAATACGGTTGGGATAAACGGTCCCCCGTGGGGTTCCATTTGGTTTTCAGGGGTGTAGGGGGGGGTCGGTATAAAAGAATTCTTTTGGATGGATGGGTTTTTGTTTTGATGGATACGGACAGCATGACTGGGGTTAAAGTCTACCCACCCTGTTGTTGGTGGCATCGCTTCAAACGATACCGTTACCGATATCGGGGTTATTATCGACGATCAAGGCGAACCTTGGTGGGTAGCGAAGGATGTGTGTGAGGTTCTTGAGCTAAAGAACCACAAAAAAGCCGTCACCGCCCTCGATAAAGATGAGGTAACTTTAACTTACCTCATAGACTCTATAGGAAGGAGGCAAGAAACCCTTATCATCAACGAGCCTGGCCTTTATCGCCTTATCATGCGGAGTCGGAAAAAAGAGGCTCTTGAATTTCAACGGTGGGTTTTTCATGAGGTTTTGCCTCAGATCAGGAGAACGGGGCATTGGGGGTTTCCCCTTTTCCATCGTTTAAAACGATAGTATTTTTTTCGTCGGTATCGAGCCATGAAATAGTATCAAGGGTGTCAATCGGTTTGACCCCCTTCCATTGCTCTGGAACGTGGTTTGTCCTTGCGGATCTCTGTGCGATACTGGAGATAGGAAATCCCTCTGATGTTGCCAAAAGACCTGACCAGGATGACCTCGATACTGTCGAGGTCATAGACTCAATAGGGCGAAAACAAAGGGTAAATGCGGTAAATAAATTTGATGATGACGAAAAGGGTATAACTTCAAGTTACACCCTTGGCGGTGAACAAGATATGTTGGGCCAGCCATAGCGCTTAGTCTTCTTGGGGTTCCAGGTCGTTGATGAATCTCTCGATCTCCGACTCTTTAAATAGCGTACGGCCCCCGAGCTTGACGTGTTTGATTTCGCCAGCCGACATGAGTCTATAAAGATTTGCTTTGGATATCTTTAATAAACCCATCGTATCGTTTATCAAGACATGGTCAGAGGAGACATCATGGAAGGCAAGTTCATAGGCTATCTCAGGGTATCCACGACAAAGCAGGGAGATTCAGGGCTTGGTATTGAAGCACAACGTAAAGCAATGACCGATTACCTCAATGGGGGGAAGTGGAACCTCCTGAGGGAGTTTGTCGAGATTGAATCAGGCAAACGTGATGACAACAGACCAAAACTTAATGAGGCATTGCAGGCTTGCAAGAGGACTAAGGCAACTCTCTTGATAGCCAAGCTTGACCGACTCTCAAGGAATGTCACCTTCATCTCATCCCTTATGGATTCCGACATTGAATTCGTAGCCTGTGATTTTCCCCATGCTAATAAGCTAACCGTCCATATATTGGCAGCAGTGGCGCAACATGAGCGTGAGATGATAAGCAAAAGAACGAAGGAAGCGTTGCAGGCAGCAAAGGCAAGGGGCGTTAAGCTTGGAAGCCCTGTAGGGTTGTCTGAGGAGGCTATAAAGAACGGTGTGCGGAAGTCTCGGGAGGTTAGGATAGCCAAGGCAAACGAGCACGCTGAAAGGATACATGGGATTATCAAAGGGTATCAGAGTGAAGGCCTGTCGCTACGTGCTGTTGCGCGGAAACTCACAGAGGAAGGCGAACTGACCCCAAGAGGGAAGGATTGCAAATGGACACCGACAACGGTCAAAAACGTGTTGAAGAGAGTGGAGGAGTAAAATAGGAGCTTTCCTTCTTTCGTGTGGGAGCAGGCATCTGTTTTTTTGTAATACTCTTGACAATACTTGCACTGCACTCGTATCATCATGTTACACAATAAAGATTTGGGAAGTGTTATTAGGGCACAATGTGGTTTGGAGGGTATCATAGGTGTCATCGATTTTGTGGCTCCTCAGTGATTCTTTAATCTTTGGTTTTTCGAATGAACGACAATAGAAAAAGCCCCAGCGGTAACACGTCACTTGTCTTGTATAATCAATCGAATGGTGTTTGTCCGATATGCGGTCGACCTTTGATGTATGAAAAAAGTGGCCGCAAGCACAAAGGTTTTCAAGCAGCGCATATATATCCTAATAGTCCAACGAAGGCAGAAGAGGAGCTCCTCAAGGATGAAGAACGATTAAGTTTAGATGTCAATCATGAGGCCAACTTAGTCCCGTTGTGCCTTGTTTGCCATGGAAGGTTTGACAAACCACGCACAGTGCCTGAATACAGAGAGCTAGTGTCTGTAAAGAAAACACTGCAGAAGCAGGCAGAAGAAAGGGAATTGTGGTATGAATACAATCTTGAAAGCGATATTCGTCAGATTATTGAAACATTGAGTAATCTTGAAGAAACAGATGATGAATGTAAATCTCAATTTTCATATGATGTCAGGAAAGTTGACCAAAAAACAGATGCTTCACTTTCCAACCTCACTAAACAAAAAATCAAAACCAATGTTCGTTATTATTTTAATGAGGTAAGGAAAACGTTTGCTGCCGTAGATTCAGAGAAGCTAAATACTGCTAATATCATCGCATCTCAAGTTAAGATATATTATTTAAAACAAAAGCAGAAAAAATTTAGCCAACAAGAAATATATGATAATTGCGTAAAATGGATTGATGCTAAGACAAAACATCGGTCTTCCGACGCGTGCGAAATCATTGTCTCGTTCTTTATACAGAATTGCGAGGTATTTGATGATAACCCCAAGTAAGTTCACTCCCTTAGAAAAATCCGTAATTTTCAAAATGATTTATCTATTGGAACCTGAATTTCACGGTAAGGAGATGAAAATCGTTGAATTGTATCGGAAGGTTGAAAAGAAATTTACTGGCATAGACGAATTCATATACTCAATTGATATTCTGTATATTCTAGGTTATGCCGATGTTGATTTTGCCAGAGGAGTGTTGAGGTATGCTCACAGAGATAATATGTGATAAGTTCAGAACCAAGAAGATTACATTTCACGACAGCCTCAATGTGATTCTTGGGGACGAACGAGCAACTAATTCGATTGGCAAGTCAACCCTACTCATGATTATTGATTTCGTTTTTGGTGGTAAGACTCTGCTAACGTACAATATTGATATCATTAATGAACTAGGTCATCATGAGTATTGTTTTGCTTTCACATTTGGAGAAACAGTGCGTAAGTTTAAGCGGAGTACTCAGGATGGAGACTTGGTTTACCAGTGTGACGAAGACTATACTCCAGTAGACTCTATCAGATTGGACGATTATACTGCGTTACTAAAAACAATGTACGGAATTTCCCTGCCTTACCTGTCATTCAGAGCGGCGGTGAGTCTGTTTTCTAGAATCTGGGGTAAGGGTAATATAAACGTAACTAGACCGTTGCATGCAATTGCGGCTCAAAGGAGCCTTGATGCCGTAAACAATCTAATAAAATTGTTCAACGAGTATTCGTCAATAGAGAAATTAACCATAGATGCCAAGGATGCGGATGAGTCATTGTCGGTGCTTAAGAAAGCTCTTAAACGTTCATATTTACCCAGGATATCAAGTCGACAGTATAACGACAACGTTGAACTTATTAATAGATGCAACAATGAGTTGTCGGAGATTCGGGATAATTTGGCTAGATTCGCTACGAATATTAAGGAGATTTCAAATAGAGAACTTGTGGATTTGAAACAAAAGAAAGACGATTTGTTGCCCATAAAGCTAAAGCTGGAAAACAGACTGAAACGAATTAAAAACAATCTAGACGAGGGAAAATATCTCAAAAGCAAACAGCTGTACAGATTAATGGAATTCTTTCCAAACATCAATATTAAAAGACTCTCAGAGATTGAAGAATTTCATGCGGGGCTTAGTAAAATATTGAGGGACGAATTGCGAATTTCAGAAAAGAATCTTGCCCATCAGCTTGAAGACCTAAATACTGCCCTTGACGGGATAGATAAAGAAATGGCGACCGTGCTATCATCGATAGACAATCCAAACGCTATCATTGATAGGGTCTATCATCTCACAAGCCTGATAAGGAGAGCTGAGAACGAGAATGGTCATTTTATTGAACGCGAAAAAGCACATGAACAAGCAGATGAATTACGCTCTCGGTTAAAAGGAGAAAGAACAGAAATTGTCTCATCCATCAGTGAACGACTGAATAGCAGAATGCGAGATATTACGTCGTTGGTTTATTCAGAGAAACGAAAAAGTCCTGTTCTCAAGTTGTCAGACGACAATTATGCATTTGAAGTGTATGAAGATACGGGTACTGGAAAGGCCTATTCTAACTTGGTTATTCTCGATTTAGCGGTATTGGAGATGACCGAGTTGCCTTTCCTCATTCACGATTCGCTTCTATTCAAAAATATCGAAAACAATGCAGTAAGCAATATCGTTCTAAGGTATGGAGACGAACAGAGACAGTCATTCATTGCGATAGATGAAATTGGCAAATACGGTCAGATTATTTCTGATTATCTGAAACGAAAAAGTGTTATTGAACTGGACAATGATAACGTACTGTTCGTTAAAGATTGGAGGGTATGACCTTAGCCAAGGACACCAGAAAGTTAGGACTACGGCAATCCACCGATGGTTAACGTTCGGAACAATAATCTTGATGAAGGGATAAGGAAATTATGAAGTCTACACGAAATGATGCGGATACCGTTAAGACGGTCGACAAGAGGTGGATATACGTGTCGTTTTCATGCGTAACTCTTCTCTGGGCAGCATCTTTATTGCTTATTCCGATATTCAAAGAGCACAATGAACGAGGCGCTTTCGGAGATATGTTTGGGGCAGTTAACGCTCTTTTTTCTGGTCTTGCCTTCGCTGGAATTATCATTAGTATTCTTCTGCAGAATAAGGAACTCAAGTTGCAGCGCGAGGAACTTGAACAAACAAGAGATGAACTGAAAGGTCAAAAGGAACAGCTCCAAAATCAAAATCTGACCATGAATCGACAAAGATTTGAAAATACTTTTTTTCAGTTACTCCGTAATCACCGAGATATCGTTAACAGCATGGACATCAGGCGTAAGACTGAAGTCATATCAGCAGGTTCTGATTGTTTCAAGACATTCTATTCCGAATTCCTCAGCAGAACAGGCCCAACAAGTGACATCGAGAGTGTATTAGGGGCATATTTAGAATTCTACTGGAAAAGGCAACAGGATTTAGGGCACTATTTCAGGAACCTGTATCACGTAGTTAGGTTTATAGACGATTCGAAAGATATAGATAACGAAGAAAGATTCCTTTACTCACGTCTATTAAGGGCATTATTATCAAGTAATGAATTGGTGTTGCTTTTCTACAATGGTCTTAGCAAATTCGGAAGAGACAGTTTTAAGCCGTTAATCGAGAAGTATTCGCTTTTGAAAAATATGGAGGATTCATTATTAATATCTATGGCCCATAGGAAAGAATACAGTAAATTTGCCTTTGCGAGCTCCAGAGAACGAGCTGAATGGGGCAATGGCTCGTAGTCTCAAAGTTTATCGCAATTCACCTTACAGGCATTTAACGAATAGTTACATGGAATAATAAGTACGCATTTTAGTACACACGATAGCGGGTGTGAGACTGACTGTCAAACGTGATGTTTTGAAAAGCTTAATAAGTTAAGGTGGTGATAACGTAAAATATTTTTCGCACATTTAAGAGCCATGGCAACCTCGAATCTGGTAGTGTTAAGCACCACACAAAACAAAAACCAGAGGGAGGAAGAACCATGGCCCAGAAAGAGTCTACCACAGAAGGCGGCACGATAATCCAGATTAATGAGGCGCAGATAAAGGACCACCTGGGAGAGATCGTAAGGGGAACGGTGCAGGAGACGCTCAATGCACTTCTCGATGAAGAGGCGTCCCGCCTGTGCAACGCACAGAGGTACGAGCGCACGGAGGAACGCAGGGACACACGGGCGGGCCATTATACCCGAACCCTCCAGACGAAGGCGGGGGAGGTGGACATCAAGATGCCCAAGCTGAGGTCGCTTCCCTTCGAGACCGCGATCATCGAACGGTACAAAAGAAGGGAATCATCCGTGGAAGAGGCCCTCGTCGAGATGTACCTGGCCGGGGTGTCGGTAAGGAGGGTCGAGGACATCACGGAGGCCCTCTGGGGCACGAAGGTGAGCCCCGGCACCGTCTCGAACCTCAACGCAAAGATATACACCACGATCGAGCAGTGGAGATTAAGCCCCATCGAAGGTGAGCATCCCTACGTCTACCTCGACGGGATAGCGCTCAAGAGGACCTGGGGCGGGGAGGTCAGGAGCGTATCGGTCCTTGTAGCGATAGGGGTGAACCGCGAAGGCTACCGGGAGATCCTGGGTGTGGCCGAGGGTGCGCGGGAGGACAAGGACAGCTGGACATCCTTCCTGCGCTACCTCAAAGAGCGCGGGCTCAAGGGTGTGGAGCTCTTCATATCCGACAAGTGCCTGGGCCTCGTCGAGAGTCTCGCCCTGTTCTACCCCGACGCCTCATGGCAGAGGTGCGTTGTCCACTTCTACCGGAACGTGTTCACCGTCGTGCCCAGGGGGAAGATCAAGGAGGTCGTCGCCATGCTCACGGCGATCCATGCCCAGGAGGACAGGAAAGAAGCGCAGAAGAAAGCGGAGGCGGTGGTGAAGAAGCTCAAGGAGATGAAACTCGGCAGGGCCGCGGACATGCTGAACGAGGGGATCCACGAGACGCTCGGCTATTACGGGTTCCCCCGCGAGCACTGGAGGAGGATCAGGACCAACAACCCCCTGGAGCGGATCATGAAGGAGATCAGACGGCGCACACGGGTCGTCGGGTCGTTCCCTGACGGCAGGTCGGCACTCATGCTCGTGGCTGCCCGGCTAAGGCACATAGCGGGAACCAAATGGGGAATGAGCCAGTACCTGAAAATGGACCGGCTTGAGCAGGAGATCATCGAGAGCATTAAGGCATAACCGGATTAGTGGGGTTGCTATGGAAAGTGCGAAAGATTCTTGACACTATCAAGGTGGTTAGCGGTCTGGCGGGATGCTATTCGGAGCGTCCTACTTCCTCCGCCATATTCCCCCAACAATGTCAAGCATAATGACTCTCCAAAATGTGTATCATTTGTGTATTTCTGCTGAGGGCTCATCCAAGAATAATTTATCTCAACGCTCCTTAAAATAAGTCTGTACTGACAATAAATCTTTTGAAAGTGTCCCAGTAAAATACATGGACAGATCCTCTTAGAAAGATTATACTGAGCGCCGTTAATCTTACCGTTCTCGTCCGGCGCCCTGTCCGTCGACCAGAGACATTTTTGTCGTGTCGATTCAAAGCCGGGTGCTGTCGGTATGCTGCAGCGGTTCAATGATATGGGGCTTGATCAGATTGTCGTCCATGACCAGGCAGTCATCATTACGGCATACCTCAGCTTCCTCTCTTGGCCAAGAAGGTCGAAGTCTGTCTTTCTGACGATCTTCTCGGGATTCTCCAATCCGACAGCACGTGCAAACTGCAAATTGCATCCCAGAGAATAATCCGTGCGCCTTGTGCTGCTTTTCTCTACAGCCAGGATATATACATGATTCCCTCATTGTCAATTATCGCCTGGTCCCTTCTCCGGATAAGGATCGCTTTCTTCCTTCTCTGGCAACTTATTGCCCCAGTAGAGAATTCTTCGGCAACACGTGGCAACATAGCCCTTGCCAAATGGGATGACCGGCGCCATCCTGCCACATTTCGGACATTTAATAGTTGCCATTTTCCCAGTCTATCACAAAAAGTCAGAAAGACAACGATAGGCTATTAATTTGATCGCGAAGATTACGATTCGCCCAACGTCCCCTATCCATTGAAAAATGGTATGATATATATCCTGCAGTTCCATGCACGCCCGACAATAGGATCAAAAAATTACTCCGCCCCCCGATCACGGCTGATTCAACATGACATCGATTAATTATTCGGGATAGTCCCTGTCATTGACAGACGGTTTCCCCGTGGGATTATGCCCTTATATAACAAACCCCTACAAACCTACCCCCGAATGGGACGATCGTGATATCACGGTTACACAACTGACAGGTAATGACGCCTTTTTCTTGTTCTTTTTGTCTGCAGTCCCACATCATAACCCCCTGATCTAGAAAAAAGTATACCATTGCCCGGGGGTTGATAAAATCATGGGACATATATAATCTGATCGACATCGCTGCTTTTATTGCGAAAAAATACATATTTTCCGGTTATTATGTTTCATATGTTTTGTAAAATGACAGGAACTCAGAAATTAGTCGGACTCTTCTGCCTGATTCTCGACTTCCGCTGGCGGTTCTCTCATCTCGGATCTAAAATATAACACGCAATTACAGCACGACGCCATATAACCGTGTTCGCACTTCTTAAGCGGGACTTCCCTCCCGCAATCGGGACATATGAAGTTGTGCATAGAAGAACCTCCTCTTCGGTGAGGTAGATATAAAATGCCCGCGTCAGCCAGATGAGACCCGCTTTCCAGGATCGATCATACCATGACAACACGGGTGAAACCATTTAAAGAATGATACGGTAACTTATCCTTCCAGGACATCGCGGATGGCAACAGAAAGTTCGTGTCGGGTTAGGGGCTTCGTGAGAAATTGCTTTATACCGGCTTTTTTGACAACCTCGGGAGAGACGATCGGGCTGTGTCCGGTGCAGAGTATTATGGGGATATCCGGCCTAATTTCGAGACATTTTTTTGCGAGTTGCATTCCCGACATTGTGGGCATAGCCTGATCCGTGATAACGAGATCAAAGTGAAGAGGGTTGGACGAAAACATCATTATCGCTTCATTAGGGTCATTTATCGCAGTAACATGATATCCTATCTTTTCGAGCGTAATCTGAGCCCATTGCACAAGCATATCCTCATCATCGATAAAGAGGATTTTTTCGGTGCCTGTCATTATCTGGCCAGGTACTCCATCTTTTGCTGCTTTCTCCTTTGCCTTGGGAAGAAAAACCCGAAACGTCGAACCGCCTCCAAGCTTACTCTCTATCGTTATCTCCCCCTGGAGATCGCTTACGATTCCATATACGACGGCTAATCCCATGCCTGTTCCTTCACCCTGTTCTCGCGTGGTAAAGAATGGTTCAAAGACACGCCTCATCACTTCGGAGCTCATCCCTATTCCTGTGTCCTTCACCATAAGCTGGATATATTCTGCAGGCACAGTTTTGTCAACGACGGATGCATCGGACATCAGTCCGGCATCAGTCAGATGGATCTCCAGGACACCCCCCTTTTCTGACATCGCGAGAGAAGCATTTGTCGCCAAATTCATTACTATTTGTTGTATTTCTGTTGGGGCCGCACGCACCACATCGGATTCTGCCGTAGTCTTCAATGTTATCTCGATCGAGGCGGGGATAGAGGCTCTGATAAGCTTTACTGTTTCCTCAACGATGGGCCAGATTGCAATATGTGTTCTTTCATAGCTTGCCTTCCTCGAGAAAGCAAGGATCTGCTTCACTAGTTCCCGTGCCCGTATGGCTGATACTATGACGCGCTGAAGGTTTTTCTTAACCAACGGTCGGTCGGACACATCCTCTATAGACATCTCGGTAAAGCCGATGATGGCAGCTAGGATATTGTTGAAATCGTGGGCAATGCCCCCGGCGAGAGTGCCTATGGCTTCCATCTTCTGGGACTGACGGAGATTCTCTTCAAGACGATGTTGTTCGTCTTCTGCCATCTTTCGGTCGATGATGTCCGCGGCCAGTCGGGCTAGGATGTCAATAACCCGCATTTCACGGGAAGAAGGAGTATGCACCTTTTGGAAATGTGTGGATAACATGCCCACAACATTGCCCCGTCGTGTGACCAACGGGGTTGACTGAACCGCGTGTATTCCTTCTTTCAACAATACCTCCAGAGCGGTATTGCTGAAGATATTGCTTTTTGAGACATCTTCTATGATTACCCGTTCCATGCGCCCTAGCGCCGTACCGCATGCAGCCTCTCCACCTTCAACAGAATCGAAAAATGTCAGAAAACGTTGGCTAAAGTACCTGTGGGCCACTATCTTAAGCTCTTTCGAGGAAGGATCGAGAAGTTGCATGTTCCCTTTATCAGAATTCGTGATCGCTATGGCCGCATCCACTATTTCCTGGAAGAGAGACTCGGTAACCTCCCCTGCGAGATACTTTCTGCTTAATCCGTGAAGAAGATTGAAATCTTTGACCTCCGCATCAAGCAGCATGGTTCGTTCTTCAAGCTCAGCTGTTCGTTCCTTAACACGTTCTTCAAGAACATGCTCACTCTTTAATAGGGCCTCCTCCATTTTGGCGCGCTCAGTTACATCATTTGCGTATATACGAATTGACTCAAATTCCGAAATAAGCTGCACAGTTTCCGTATAGACCTTGTCATTAATAGAAATTTGGCGATAAAAGGTGCCTGATTCGCCTTTCTTCAATCGCTGAAGGAGATGATGTATATCCTCGGGGAGAAAAGGCGAGCAATCATCTCGATCCATTCCATTGCTTTCGAGAGTTTTTTGCGCCCCGAGATTACAAAACATAACTTTACCAGATGACGCTATTTCTATCACAGGATTCGGATTGAATTTAGGGAATGAGGCAAGGCGTAAATTCCGACTTTCACTTGCTCGAAGAGCTTCCTGGGTATTCTTGAGGTCTGTAATATCGTTTCCGATGGCAAGGACCTCTACTAATTTACCCTTGTCATCAAATACCGGGTTATTCGTCCAGGATATCCACGCGCGGTTTCCATCCTTACATATATTTTCATTAATATTGTTGAGATACTGTTCCGGATATTCAGTAATATCCTGAACCAAGCGGGACAAATCATTTCCGAGAGAATCCCGGTCCGGCACCAAGATACTCACACTCTTGCCGATCAATTCTCGTGGCTTATATCCAAAGAACATAAGGCCGTAGCGATTCATGAAACTGATCTTGCCATCAGCTTTCCAGCGGACAATAACGCTATTAACATTTTCTACCAATTCGCGGTATTTCTTTGTGCTGCGCCTGAGACTTCTTTCGGCGCGTACACGACGCGTGATTTCATGCACGGTGAGAACGAACCCTGTGATTGCTTTATCACTTTGCACTGGATACCAGTACATATCCCAGTATCGTTTGATTTTAGGATCTACCGCATAATGGCCATTGAATTGATGGCGAACAGGCTTCCCCGTTTTAATAATCTGTCCAACAATCTTCTCTATTGCAGGGAATAAGTCCGGTACAAACTTGCTAACATGTTTACCTATATGGTCAGCAACGGGCCTTCCATCGAACTTGGCCAGCTCTTCGTTGATCAAGATATAATTCAAATTTCGATCTAAGCTCGCAAAACCAGCCGAAGTGTTTCCGAGTAATAGATCTAAGATCAAGGATTTGTGCATATTTACATTATCGGATTTACGGCCGGCCATCAATCGAACTCCATTGTCGGATCATGCATATCGTAAGATTATCCACAATTACAACAAACACTTATAATTGGAATTATACAATAGAATCTATTTGAATGCACAAAATGAAGTAGATTCTCTTTCTTAACGATTCCACGATGAGAGATCCCAGTTGGCATAGAGATATGTTTCATCATAGAGGTCCTTCGCCTATTCCAGGATAAGGCCGGGCAGGTCAGGCACATATACCACCCCGTCGCCCGTCCCTGCAAATGGAGGCCGTGTGACCGTCTCCAAACGATTATCGAGGGGTGTCACAGTAAATTCACGCCGGGGCCATTGGAAGTAACAGGCAATGGAATGCAAAATTGATGACACGTCGCGATTACAGATATGCAGTAAATCGTCGGGAAAGCATTATATTTGTTAGTCAATCCCTATCACTTCGGAAATGCAGGACAATAACGAAGGGAAAAATACGAATCTATAAGGCTAATTCTTCCCTCATAGCCGCCGCGCCCGATATGTATGCGTTGTTGAATCACATCCGCCAAGGGTTATACATGGAAGCCTTTGCAAAATGCTTGAACAGAACCAATTTCGAGGCCAACGACTACGCATCCAAACAACCCGGAATTTCTGAAATTGACTTGGATATGGACCGCGTCGACAGCTGACCGTCCCGCCATAACCAACCGGCAAGGCCCGTAATTGGCATTTGAAGGTGGGTATAATTAATGTCATCGTCGTGGCAGCGCGTCATCATCACCCGGCCATTTATAGACGCCGATAATTCCGCTATTGATTCTCCCTTCTATTCCCCCTGTTGCATCTTTCCATAGGGGGGGCGCCACCACCTACCCTGCCGGGTATCCCAAGATGCGTCAGAACACAAATGCGAGGGCCAAAGATAACATTGGCAATGGAAAAAATAATAGATTTTGCCGCCTCATATTGCTATAATTCTTCTTCGCCAGTATCCGCTGGTATTCGTCGGTAAATACAATTCATTCTGGAGTTGAGTTATGTGCGGAGCCGGATTCTGTGTCAGGATTTCTCTATTCTTGTTCATTTTACTTTTTCTCGGAAATATATCGCCTTTATCTGCAACCGAGGGTGGCGGTGGTGCCTATCCGAACGGGGCAGAGGATTTCATGACGGGCGCCCTTCCGCCGCCCGGGACGTATATCCTGAATTACTTTAATTACTATCATGCCAAGAAGCTCAAGGATAACAGGGGAGAGTCAGCCCCTGTCGACCTCGATGTCGAGATATTCGCGGATTCGGTCCGTATCCTCCACATGACGCAAAAGAATGTTTTCGGGGCTAATTGGGGTATGCACATTCTCGTGCCATTTCTCAAGGTTCATGCCAGCACGCCGGCCGGTACAGATTCAAAGGCAGGGCTGGGCGACATAGTCATCAATCCCTTCTTGCTTGGATGGCATTTTACGGACTGGCATATCGCCGCAGGCATAGATACCGTCGTACCGGTCGGGTCATATAGCAAACATGACCTCGTGAACACGGGTAGGAATTATTGGACATTCGAACCTATTCTTGCCGTGACCTATATGAATCGGTATGGATATGAGGTATCAGCCAAGTTCATGTATGATTTTAATACGAAAAACACTGCAACGAATTATGAATCGGGTCAGGAATTTCATTTCGATTACACGCTGGGCAAACGTGTAGAAAATATGAACATCGGTCTTGGGGGATATTTTTATAAACAAATTACCGACGATAAACTCAACGGGGCTAGTATTCAGAACAAAGGCCAGGCATTTGCCGTCGGCCCGCAGTTCAAATATTCCTTCAACAATATGGCCGTCACATTGAAATACCAGTGGGAAACACTGGTAAAGAACAGGCCGGAGGGCGAACAGTTCTGGTTTAAATTTATGTATGCTTTTTAACAGCTCCAGAAATAAATGGGGGGGAAGTGCACGAGCGAGTTATATCCTGATTCCACCCCATTTTGTAGAGTAATTGATAGGCCGGCATGAAAAGGATTATCGATATGTTTATCTGCCCTCTATTTTCAGTCTCGATTTTTCAGCTATTTTGGAGGTAATTATCGCCTGTTGCTACACCTAAAGTTGTGTATGAAAAAAGCAGCCTCGTGTCTCACCCGTTCGGGTGATTGTCGACTCAGTTATCCAATCATAAAATGAGCTTAACATGCTGCAGCAAATTCTATCAGGGGGGGGTCGAATGGTAAAGAGTTCCGTCATTTCAAAGCTTTCGTCGGTACTGGGCCAGGAAAAGGTCGATACGACGCGTGAAGTCCGGAAAGCATATTCATATGATGGGACGACGAACTGGATTTCGGAACCCGATGTCGTTGTTTTCCCATCAACCGCGGACGAGATATCCACGGTTCTGACAATCGCCAACGCAGAAAGAATACCCGTGACCCCAAGGGGAGCGGGGACCTGTTTGAGCGGCGGCCCTGTCCCGATACATAACGGAATCGTTCTCTGTACGGTAAACATGAACAATATTCTTAAAATCGATATAGAGAACCGGACAGCCGCCGTGGAACCGGGCGTCGTACTGATGAATCTGAACAATGCGCTTGGCAGGGACGGGTTTTTCTTTCCTCCCGATCCTCAAAGCTTCTTGAGCGCCACAATAGCAGGTATGATCGCCGAAAACGCCGGTGGGCCAGCATGCCTCAAGTATGGGGTGACCCGGCAGTATATCCTTGGCCTTGAGGTCGTCCTGCCGACCGGAGAAATTGTCCATCTTGGCAAAAACCATTATGGAACACCCGGTTACAATCTTGCGGATCTCATCATTGGCTCCGAAGGAACCCTCGGAATAGTGACGGAAGCGCACTTAAAGATCCTCCCCGTCCCCGAAGCCAGAGAAACTATTCTTGGCATATATGACGATGTCGCCCTGGCTGGGGAGAATGTGTACAGGATCCTTGAGAACGGCATCATACCCGGCAAAATCGAACTGATAGACAATTGGGTCATCAACAAGTTCGAGGACATGATGCATATCGGGCTTCCGCGTCAGGCCGATGCGGTGCTCCTCTTCGAAGTGGATGGCATGCAGGACGTCGTGGAAACCGAGGCGATGAGGATAGAGGAGATCGCCAGAACATACGGGGCCCAGGATGTCCGGATTGCGAAGGATGCAGACGAAGCGAACAGATACTGGATGGGCAGGCGTGCCGGTTTTGCCGCAGTGTTCGGTGCCGCAAAGACCGTCATGGCAGAGGATGTGACGGTGCCGCGCGGGAATATACCTGACCTGATACGGGACTGCAAAGAAATAGGGAGGAAATATAAGGTCGAGATCGTTATCCTTGGTCACGCTGGGGATGGGAACCTCCACCCCGCTATCCTGACGGATTCCGATGACCACGAGCATTATGAGCTGGCAGAAAGGGCCATGGATGAAATATTTTCAAGCGCCATACGGTTGGGCGGAGTTATCTCCGGTGAGCACGGGATCGGCCTTGAAAAACAGAGATACTTGAAAAGGGGCATCGAGCCAGCTGCCATTAACATGATGAAGAACATCAAGGCCATTTTTGATCCGAACAATATTATGAATCCCGGGAAGATCTGGGAATAGCTGGACTTCACTTTACGTCATGGGTCGCGGCCCATACGGCCGCCTGTGTCCGGTCGCTCACGGTGAGTTTTGCGAATAGGTTCTTTAGGTGCGTCTTCACAGTATCGATGCTTATCCGGAGGATATCGGCGATCTGCTGGTTGGAAAAGCCCCGCGCGATAAGCTTTAGAACCTCCGTTTCCCGGCGCGTCAGGGATTTCTGCTGATCACTATCCGTGACATTCTGCCCACCCTTGCCTTCCGTCGCGTACAGCTGCTTCAACGTCTCTTCCAATGACTGGATATACTGTCTGCGCCGACGGTCTTCCTTTTTTCTATCTGTGATGATTATCAGTATCTCGAAGATGTGTTTTACGGAACCGTTCTCATCAAATATTGGGTACGCCTTCACCTCGGCATACCGGCGTTCCTTGTTCGGAAGGTCAAGCCACCTCTCCATGATGCAGGCCTCCTTCGTGTCGCAGACGATCTCAAGCATGCAAAACGGACATGGCGTCGCCCTTCTGCGCCATACCTCATAACAGGGCTTCCCGATCATCTCGGCGAGCGGCGTGTCGACTGCTCCGGCCATCGTCCTGTTGGCCCAGAGAACGGTGTAGTCTTTATTGAGTATATTGACGGCAATATCGGGCGCATTCTCGAAGACTGCCTTAAAAAGATTCAATGAAATGTCAAAGGAAGGGTGTTCTTGTTTCACCTGGTAACCGATGTCCTTGAAAAATTAAACAAACATTCCTTTAGAAGAGCTATTCCCCACTCGCCACATTTCTCCCATTATCCTATAATTCCAAATAGTCTGCAAAGAAGATCTTTTGATTATCGGTTGAAATCCAAGATGTCTTGAATTTTATCACCTCATTGACTGTAGAAAGGGATTAAGATGTACCGACGTCGATTTCCCGAGCACTCCTTTGCAACGGACAACCGTCCAAACCGAATTACTGGTGGCCATCATAGCACATTACTTCTTCTGTTAAGGATTAGCATCTTAATGTCCCCAGGGGGTTTGAACCGCCTTTGACCTTTGACTATTAAGGGTTTATGACCCGTTCCAGAACGAAAAGGCAACGAGGGCGTTCAATATCCATACAATTCCTTCAATTCCTGATTTATACTCTTGTAGTAGCCCCCGTATAAACCGGACGCCCGCATATCCAAAAAAATGTAGCAGCAGACATTAAGGAAAATCCATTTATTCCGATATCACTATGTAGAGCGATGATACTCCGGAAAAAAATATAGCTGTGCAAAAGGTTAAAAAGAGATGGAAAACGTGACAGAACGTACCGGGGACGGTATTGTCCTTAAGATCTCCGGCAGGGTAACGATCGCGGATGCCAATGAGTTCAAACAGATGATGATGCGGGAGGTGCCGTCGGGCAGCAACGTTACGATCGACTTGACCGGCATTGACGAATGCGATCTTTCTTTATTCCAGCTGCTGTGCGCAAGCCACAGGCAATTGCTCAGGACGTCGGGTTCAATGATACCAGGCAAATACTCCGACGAAGTGTATGAGACCATGAGATCGGCTGGGATCCTCCGCGATTCAGGCTGCATCGAGAATAGGAACGAAAATTGCCTCTGGCAGCGGCAAAACAAAGGTGGGACGCCGTTATGACAACGGACATTCATGTTAAGGCTTTTATCGAAGAGGCCTTTGACTTATTAGCAAACCTGGAGATTTCCCTCCTTGAACTGGAAGAAAACCCTGACAATTCCGAATTGATCGGACAGGTGTTCCGGTCTCTGCACACGATCAAAGGCTCCGGCTCTATGTTTGGTTTTGATAACATAGCCAACTTTACACATACCGTAGAGACGACATTTGACGATGTCCGGGAGGGAAAGCTGCCGGTAAGCCGGGAACTTATCAGCCTGACTCTTCAGGCCAAAGACCTGATACGCGCAATGATCGAATCCCAGGACGATGTGTCATTATCGGGAAAGGGTCAATCCATACTGGACGGAATCCAGGCAATAGCCCGGGGCGGTGCGGGTGCGCGCGATGCGGCCATGGGGCAGTCCGGGGCGGGAAGTGGGCGCGCGCAATCACCCATTACGGAGATGGAAAGCACGTACCGAATCCGTTTTCGGCCATCCCGCGGGATATTTCTGACCGGGACCAACCCAATCCTCCTTCTCAATGAACTGCGTTTACTAGGCGAATGCGGTGTATTTGCAGAATTGAACGAAATACCCTCGCTCGATTCCATCGAGCCGGAGTCATGCTACATAATCTGGGATATTATCCTGACCACCGACAGGGGGATAGATGCGATAAAAGACGTCTTCATCTTCATCGATGACGATAACGTAATCGACATTGCCTCCGTCGATGACGGGGATGCGACAGTTGAAGGAGTCGGGCCTAAAAAGCTCGGCGAGATTCTTGTTGAAAGGAAAGATATCGAAAGCTCAGACCTTGCCGCGGCCCTCGCCGAAAAGAAGATGATTGGTGAGATACTCATCGATAAAGGTCTCGTATCACGCGAAAAGGTAGAATCCGCGCTTATCGAACAGGAACAGATAAGCAAGGCACGACGGGCCATCAAGAACGAACAGGAGGCAGCATCAAGTATCCGGGTACCAGCTGAAAAACTCGATACCCTCGTAAATCTCGTCGGCGAGCTGGTTACCGTACAGGCCCGCCTGACCCAGCTTGCGTCCTACCTCGGAATCCCTGACCTGGTCTCGATAGCTGAAGAGGTTGAATCGCTCACGAGCGACCTCAGGGACAACACCCTCAATATAAGGATGCTCCCGATTGGGACAACTTTTGGGCGGTTCAAGAGACTTGTCCGCGACCTTTCGCGGGAACTCGGGCGAGAGGTTGAAATGACAACCGAGGGGGCGGAAACAGAGCTCGACAAGACCGTTATCGAGCGCCTGAACGACCCGTTGGTCCACCTCATCAGGAATTCCATCGACCATGGCATCGAGGGCCCGGAAGTTCGCCAGGGTCTCGGCAAACCGGCCGCCGGCATGTTAAATATTACCGCCCGACATTCGGGGGCCTACGTCCTTATTGAGATCACGGACGACGGGGCCGGTATCGACAAGGATGTCGTGCGCCAGAAGGCACTTGAAAAAGGGATTATCAGCCCTGACTCAGAACTTCAGGATAAGGAGATATTCTCACTTATCTTCGCCCCCGGCTTTTCCACGGCTGCGACCGTCACCAACGTATCGGGCCGAGGCGTAGGCATGGATGTCGTGAAAAGAACAATAGACAACCTGAGAGGGTCTGTCGAAGTTAATAGTGAAAAAGGTGTAGGCACTACCGTAACCCTGAAGCTGCCGTTGACGCTTGCGATCATCGAGGGACTCCTTGTTGAAATAGAAGAACAATTCTTTATTCTCCCTCTTCCCATGGTCCACGAATGCGTAGAGCTTACACGCCGTGACGTCGAAAGATCGAATGGGAAAAATATCGCCAATATCCGGGGGGAGATGGTCCCCTATATCCGGCTTCGTGATTCTTTTGGCATGCGGGGCTCGCGGCCCGATATCGAGCAGATCGTCATAACCGAGATAGATCGGGAGAGAATCGGTCTCGTCGTTGACCATGTCATTGGAGAACACCAAACTGTAATTAAATCGTTGGGCAAAGTCTACAGAAATGTCCATGGCATATCGGGAGCAACCATCCTGGGAGACGGGACGGTAGCCCTGATCATGGATGTCGTACCGCTGGTCAACGATAGCTACGCCAAGGCAAGTTAAACACCGCAGTGTGATTCGCGGGAGGAATCAAGTCTGCCTGCGCCACGCGAGAATTCTTAATTTAAGGCCCAGAAGGGGCCGGGGAGGCTTTAAATGAAACGGTTCGGCAATTGGTCAATTTCCACAAAAGTCATGAGTATATCGGTGTTGACCATAGTAATCATGGTATGCGGTATGTTCTTTTACTATCTTCCGCTCGTTAAGGGAAAGCTGATGGACGAAAAACAACTGGCCATAAAACACGTGACAGAGCTTGCCGAAAGCCAGATGGCGTCATATGACGCGCGGGTCAAGGCGGGAGAATTTACCCTTGAAGAAGCCCAGAAGAGAATGACCGCGAACATCAAGGCTATGCGCTACGACGGCAGTGAATATTTCTGGGTTCTCAATACCGCCGGGAAGATGGTAGTGCATGGCGTGAAGCAGGAATTGGTCGGCAAAGACATGGGTGAAGATATTTTCAAGGATGCTACGGGAAAGTATTTCGTGAAAGAAATGGTGACGATCGCAAAGACTAAGGGAGAAGGATATATAGATTATCAATATCCGAGACCCGGCCAGTCGCAGCCCGCTCCCAAGCTGGGTTTCGTCAAGATGTTCGCCCCCTGGGGCTGGATGGTGGGCACGGGAATATACGTAGATACCGTACATGCTGAAATGAACAAGATGCAATGGCAGATCATTCTCGGGACTGTTGCGTGCGCCATTATCATTCTGTGCATCGCCTTCTGGGTCTCGCGTAAAATAAAACTTGCCCTAAATGAGGCTGTAGGTGTCGCCAACCACCTCGCTAATGGAAACCTGACACTTGATGTCATCGCGAGAAGCGAGGATGAGACAGGCAGGCTGCTCGCCGCCATGAGAAACATGGTAGAAAAACTCAGGGAAGTAGTCGAAGGTGTATCCACAGCATCGGACAACGTTGCTGCTGCAAGCCAACAAATGAGCTCCGGCTCGCAGCAGGTGTCCGAAGGGGCTACCGTTCAGGCAGCATCGGCCGAAGAGGTCTCCTCTTCCATGGAGCAAATGACATCGAACATCAAGCAGAATGCGGACAACGCCAACCAGACTGAAAAGATAGCCCTGAAAGCGGCTACTGAGGCAAAAGAAGGTGGCCATGCCGTTACGGAGACCGTGTCAGCGATGAAGGACATCGCAATAAAGATATCGATCATCGAGGAGATAGCGCGCCAGACGAATCTCCTCGCGCTGAATGCAGCGATAGAGGCGGCACGGGCGGGAGAACACGGAAAGGGGTTCGCCGTCGTGGCGACCGAGGTCCGCAAACTGGCAGAACGAAGCCAGACAGCTGCCGCCGAGATCTCGAAGCTCTCCGCATCATCGGTGGAGATTGCCGAGAAGGCTGGTGACATGCTGACGAGGATTGTGCCGGACATCCAGAAGACGGCTGAACTTGTCCAGGAGATAAGCGCGGCAAGCAACGAGCAGAACGCCGGGGCGGAACAGATCAATAAAGCCATCCAGCAACTCGACCATGTCATCCAGGAGAATGCCTCGGCAACCGAGGAGATGGCATCGACCGCCGAAGAACTTTCGTCTCAGGCCGAACATCTCCAGGATATCATCGGTTTCTTCAAGGTAGGTACCGATCACGGCGACCACCACAGGATACAGAAGAAAAAGGTGGCTGCCGGCACTGTCGCACAGAAAAACGCTAAGAAGCTTCCCCAGGTCGGGACACACAATGACGGGTCGAACGACAGGAAAACGTCAGATAACACATCGGGCGTAAACCTCGACATGAAGCTTGACCATGACCGGTTGGACTCTGGATTCGAGAGGTTCTAAGCCACGAATTAAATAATAACCCCCACAGTCTGCGGGGGCCTTAAAAAGCCCCCGCATGATATGCACGAATGACTTGAGAAGGAGAACGTAAAGATGAGCACGAACACGAGACAATACCTGACGTTCCAGCTTGGTGAAGAGATCTTCGCGATCGATGTCGTCAATGTCCGTGAGATACTGGAATTTAGTACGGTGACAAAGGTACCGCAGACCCCCGATTACATGCGTGGCGTCATAAACCTGAGGGGAAGCGTCGTCCCCGTTCTCGACATGCGGCTTAAGTTCGGCATGTCCATCACGGAAAAGACGATCAACACGTGTGTTGTCGTCGTTGAAGTGGTTATGGAAGATGAGAACGTTATTATAGGCGCTCTCGTCGATTCTGTTCAGGAGGTCTTCGAGCTCGACCCCGATTCGATCGAGCCCGCTCCCCGTATAGGGATCCAGCTCAGGAACGGCTTCATTAAAGGAATGGGCAAAAAGGATGACCGCTTTGTCATCATACTCGACATAGAGCGGGTATTCTCTTCTGAGGAACTCTCCGGGATCGTAGATATGGCAGACGCCCAATCCCCGGTTAAAGCAGCGAACGAGTAAAGATTATTTGGAAGATCCACACGATTAGACGTGCGCTGACGTTATTGTTCTTCACGCGCCGCCAGGTCGGGCATAACGACCCGCTTTATCTTTCTCTGGTAGACCGAAAAATCGTCGGAGTGGATTACGGAGATATACAATCAATAAATTACTATTAATTTTGCAGGCACCGTGGTACGATGCCTTTAAATCCAACACAAGGGGGGACAACATCCCAGGCCGCCCTACCGACAATACCAGCGAATTGCACCGTCGTATTGCCGATAACCGGACCATCTTCGATTCGGTGCTTTCCGGGATCATGATCATCGATGCGCGGGAACATACGATCGTGGACATCAATCCGGCCGCGTGTGCCATGTTCGGCGACGTGCGGGAAAATGTGATCGGCTCGGTATGCCATACGTACATATGCCCCGCAGAAGCAGGCAGATGTCCCATTACTGATCTCGGGCACACGGTGGACAACTCCGAACGGACGCTTGTCCGGGTAAACGGGCAGGCATGCCCGGTCCTCAAGACCGTGACCTCAGTGCAATTCGGCGGGAGGGAATATCTCGTCGAGGCCATAACAGACATATCGGTGCAAAAAGAAGCTGAAGCCCAACTGAAAAAGCACAAGGATGCCCTGCAGGAACTTGTCGACGAACGCACGGCGGAGGTCGCGAGGGCCAATAAATCCCTCGTTGATTGCGTCAGGGTACTCGAAGACCTCAAAGAAACCGCCAGGGAAAGGGAACTGCTGCTTCATGAGTTGATTTCGACCTTCCCGGGCGTTGCCTATCAATTCTACGCCCGCCCGGACGGGACAACCGGGCTTCATTACGCGAGCGTACAGACAAAAAGCGTGTTTGGCCTGGAAACAGGGCTTGAAGATCTGCTCGAGAAGTTCGAGGCACAGGTTGTCCCTGAATGTGCCGGGGATTTTATACGGTCTATCAGCCAGGCCATAGCTGAACGTACCCGGTGGAACTATGAGGGGAGGTTCCGAAAACCTACGGGTGAGACAATATGGTTCAGCGGCGATGCCATGCCCGTCGTACACGAGGGCGAGATAGTGTTCAACGGGGTGTTGTTCGATGTGACCGAACGAAAACGCGCTGAGGACACTCTCAGGGACAGGGAAGAGCGATACAGGGCCTTGTTTGAAAACACCGGTGCAGCTACTGCCATAATCAGCCGAGACACGGTCATCAGTCTCTGCAATTCCGAGTTTGAGCGCCTGACAGGGTATTCCAAAGCCGAGATCGAGGGCAGCATGAGCTGGACTGTGTTTACCCATCATGATGATGTCGACGAGATGCTGGTACAGCACCATCTGCGCCGCAAGGACCGCGACCTTGCACTGGAGTGGTATGAGTTCAGGGTTGTCAGACGCAACGGGGAGGTCCGCGATGTATACCTGGTGGCGGATATTATCCCCGGGACAGATGAAACCGTGGCGTCCCTGACGGACATTACCGAACGTAAAAAGATGGAGACGGAACTGAAGGCGCACCGCGATCATCTCGAGCACCTCGTGGTCGAGCGTACCGCGGAGATACAGGAAGAGGTCGCGAAAAGGAAGTCCAGGGAGGAACAATACCTGTCGCTTGTCGAATCAATGGTCGAATGGGTCTGGGAAACGGATGCGGATTTTATTTATACGTACGTGAGCCCCCGGATCCACGATGTTCTTGGATATTATCCGGAGGAGCTGATCGGGATAAGTCCCGCCGATATTATGCCTCAAGAGGAAAGAGAACGGACCGAGCCCTTTATCAGGAAACATTTTGCGGACAAGGCAAGATTCATCGAATTCGAGACCGCGCACATTCACAAGAATGGCGAACTGGTCTTCATAGAAGCGAACGGGAGGCCTTATTGTGACGATTCGGGCAGGCTTCTGGGTTACCGGGGAAGCTGCCACGACATCACAGCCCGGAAGAATGCCAGGGAAGCCCTGCTTGCCAGGGAGCGCGAATTGACGCTGAAATCGAGGACCCTCGAGGAGGTCAATACGTCCCTGAAGGTGCTGCTCAAGCAAAGGGAGGAAGACAGGAGGGAGCTCGAAGGCAGGTTTGTGTCGAACGTGAGAAAAATGGTCCTGCCCTACCTGGGAAAGATACCCAGGGACGGCCTCGAGGCGAAACACAGGACATGTCTCGATATTGCCTCGGCCAACCTGAATGAGATAGTGTCACCCTTTCTCAACAGCATTAGTCAGCTGAATTTCACCCTGAAGGAAACCGAGGTTGCGTTTTTCATACGGGACGGGAAGACGACCCGGGAGATAGCGAAAATCATGGGCCTTGCCCCCAGCGCCATACATTCACACAGGAACAATATCCGCAGGAAGCTCAATCTCAACAATAAGAAAGCCAATCTCCGCTCGTACCTTATGTCCCTTAAATAGCCGGTCTTTTTATCGGCGAAGAAATTCGAGCCGCGTTGCCCTCCCGTGTGCGAGCGCCAATCTGGGAGTCGGCATCCGAGATGGTACCTACCTCTTTTGCCGAGTTGTCGTCGTAAACGACCGTCTCGGTCATATCGTTGATAGCTGAAATCAGGGACCTATCTTTGGCCACAAACATCCCGATCAATGTCAATGCTTCCTACATGAACACCATCATTCCCCGAATAAGAATATGTAGGGGCGACAAAATGACAGTATCCCTGCAGTATGGCGCGATCTATACGTACATCATAGTGAATTTCACCCATCACAGAACATAGATCCGCGATACATCGCTAAAATCTGTTTCCCGGCATTAGAAAGAAAGTATGCCAGCGTACTGGCCATCTCTTAGCTACTTCCTTCCTGAAATTCCCGAGTGGTAAATTTTAGCAAATGATATATATTTCTTTTGGTAATTGTGCGGATATTGACATGTAAGCGAAACCTAAATGAAAGGGATTATGACTATCCATCCAATCATTGGTTGAGCACCAAAATCAAACATGAAAGGAGAAAGACATGAAAACGAACAAGTGGATGATTGACCCCAAGGACGCAGTTCTGTTACTGATTGATCATCAAAGCGGGTTGTTCCAATTGGTCCGGGACATTGACCAGCTTACCCTGCGCTCGCACGTGACCGCCCTCGCAAAGGTGGCACGACTCGCTAAGATCCCTACGTTCACAACGGCCTCGGTCCCTGACGGACCGAACGGTCCCCTCATTCCCGAAATCCATCAGTACAACCCCGAAGCCGTTTACATTCCGCGGACCGGCCAGATCAACGCCTGGGACAACCCGGCATGGATCGAAGCTATCGAGAAAACGAAACGCAAGACTCTACTCATCGCCGGCACGCTCACGAGCGTCTGCATGTCCTTTCCCGCACTCAGCGCCCTCGTAGCCGGGTACAAGGTGTTCTGTATCATCGATGCCTCGGGGAACTGGAGCAAGATGGCCACCGACGTGACGCTTGCCCGCGTCTCGCAGGCCGGTGCGGTGCCCGTCGATACCTATGCCGTCCTCGCCGAACTGATGAGCACCTGGAACCGGCCCGATGCGATGGACTTCGCGCAAATCATGGTCGAGCACATCGTGCCCCCTTACCGTGCACTGATGGAGAGCTACGAGAAGGCACAGAGCGTCCACAAAAGCGGGAGGGAAACCAAGCTGGACCGCCTGGAGGCTTCAAAAGCTAAGAAGTGAGTGACGCGAAGCCGCGATAGAAAGAAACGCACAAGTGCATCGCGATGCCCGACAAGGCGCTGACCGGTATTCTATTCTCATCGAACAAGATGTAAAATCAATAGGCCCCCGAAGGGGCCTTGAATTTATTTACCAAATTGCTTTTTTGGATTTGGAAGTAGCTTCGGTAAATATTGCATAGCTTTATGATCTCTTTTTGAGAAATATTCACCTGCATGATATGGCAACCATTCAAGATGGAAATATCTTCGGAAATCGGCTAGCAGATAGTTCGGGTAAAGCCTTGCTTGCACGATCCTTCCGTCAGCAAATCTGTGCATATAGCTGGGAAGTGAATCGGTATCAACCTTTTTCACATCACGAAGCCATTTCGAGAACATACGGCCTGTAGAAATATCGGGCATCAAGTTTTCCGGAAGGGCATATCCCTCAGTCTCCAGTGGAGCAACCAAAGCGAAAGTAAGTTCGTTCAGCATTGAGAAATGCGTTGGAGGGATCTCCGACCGGTTGATCATGAAGCCCCGTCTATCAACGCTTTACGCAAGGCTCAAACTTCAAAACCAGTGTGCCGGTGACGAGTTGGCGGGTGGTGAATCAATAGATGCAAAACGAACCGGACCCAACCCTGAAAAAATAAGCAGCTTTCAAATCTGCTTTTGTGATCGGCATCCGAGCAAAAGTTAAAATTCCCCGTACCATAAGCAACGGGGGTCACATGAAGGGAACGGCCTAACATGGGATATTCCCTTCGCAGTAATTCCGCCAGCCGTCGATCGTCCCCAACGTGGTGTGAGAATACTCCTCGCCGCTTTCTTCCAAGAGTTTCGTCACAATGTCCAGTAACTCCGCCTTTTGAAGTTCGGTGCCCGGGATATCCTCCTGCCGCACTTTCCATATATCCGCAATGTCCTGAAGGGTTAGCCGCCTGACCGGTTCCGAATGATCGTATACCTTTGCTTCCGGGTGGAAAGAACGACAAAAACTCTACGCCTCTGATTGTTCGCGGAAAGGGATGGTCCGGACCCTGGTTCTCTTCCTCCCTGGAGTGTTTGGGTCCACCCCTTCAGGATGCATACCGCTCGGTCTGAAGCAAAGGCGCGGGCTGCCATGAAAGGGAAAAAGACCATTATCCAGGCATTGTCTTTTTCCTGTGAGGTCGTTTCACCGATACGATACAGCTTCAAGTCCGGGTCGCCAGGTTAGGTCTTACTGGTCTTATCAAAATCAATGGGAAACCCGGCAGTCGTCAAGGTAGTGATATACCTGTAGACCGTTCTCTTGCTTACCTCAAGTTCTTGGCCAAGGGAGTCAGCCGTCACTTTTTCCTTACTGTCGATCTTATTCAGGATGATGATCAGCGAATCGAACTTATATGACATATAATCCACCTCTTTTTTGTCAGCGGTCAGAATAAATCATGGCATAATGACAGGAGTATGTCATCAAATTATCTGAAAAGGAATGGAAAAAAACCGATGGGATACAACCCATAAGGATCCGGACAGAGGTTGGAATCTGGCCGTGAATCAATGAGTTAGAAATCTTGTTGTTTTTACATCCTCGATAATGTCTTCAACTTTTGTTGGACCCAACGTCGCGATCACATCGCGCAATACTTTTTCCATCAGTTTGTTGTCCCGCAGGAGGATTTCCCGGAAGGACTGATATTGTAGCCGGATTTTTTTCTGGTCAGGGAATTTTCGCCTATGTCTGTATAAAGCCATCCATACGTTATACCTTCCCGCATTTCTAAAATCCCTCTTTGTTGGTTCTTTGCCCAGCTCTTGCCGTAAGCGATCTTCAGCTGCCTCAGCCCTTTTATACCCGTCATGGCCTTTCCAGGATTCGTGTGTCCGGCGCTGTGACTGTCGACGACGAAGTTTCATACGTATTTTGTAACCATTTTGTAACCAATTGTCACCTTTCCGCTCGTGTTCCAAGCTGAGATTCACTAATAAGCTGAATATAACTGTCGGATTACACTGGCTTTTACAAACGATGCTGATGTTTATCACGTGTTTTATTCGAATTCTTCTTTATCTAAAAAAAACCATAAGAGGTATGTCATGAAAGTATCGTGTGAACGGTTACCCGATAAGACCTCGGACCCCGTCCCAAAAAACTGGACACCACAAAAAGTTGGTCTCTAGGAGCGAGGTCCGTCCGAAGTCAAACGGTCCATGGCCTCCGTATGGTGCTGCTATCCTAGGTTTTTAACAAAAAATCCTGTAACAGATATTTATATATGCATGAAGCTATTAAAAACAAACAAGGGGTGATTTTAATGAACAGATACAAAAGTAAAGAGAAAGAAGAGACTTGTTCCCGGGATATAAAGGAGCGGGAAGCCTATATTGAAGGGACTGATGGCCTACTGAAGGACTTTTTCAAGGACATCAAAAAGCGTCAAGAAGAGGCACGGAACTCAAAGATCCGCATGCCAAACTTTATCAAAAATGTGAGTGATCTTGAAAAGATGATCAAGCTTCACCTATTTCTTCTCGGCGAGTCGACTGACGAGGACGCGCACGTTACAAGGGGTAGAGATGAAGAATTGGAAAAAGCTATCGAAAACGATCCTGAAGTAAGAGAACTATTCGCTGAACTATACAGGAGAACCCATAAAAGACATTGAATAAGGCACTGCACCGACAAATAATTGCACGGCCCGTTGGAGACATCGATTTTTAATCCCCAAAATCGTGGTCGACCTATTTATGTATAATAGGTGCCCAAGAGTGTGGGCGAAAAATATTAAGGAGGTTTATATGAGTATAGCGAAGCGAAATGACCCGTTTCCATTCGTGCTGTTCAGTGAAGAAGAGCGGATGGAAGCGGGGTTTGCGAAGGCCGGTATCCGGGGGCATAGCGAAGGAGAGTTCCCCGGCTTCCTGCAGAAAGCTTTTTCGCCCGAACAGAGCCTAGCGGCCGAAAAGAACGAGTACCCCATGCGAAGTATAAAGATTGACGCCCTGGCTGTGTGGGCTATAGACACCCGAAGTAAAAGGAGGTAAAAGATGAACGAAATATACGAAAGATTGTCGCATGAAACATCCAAGGCTTATCACCACTTTGCCGCCTACCGCGACATGGGGTCTACGAGAAGTCTACAAAAGGTAGCCAAAAGATACAAGATGAGCCGCGCCCCACTCGGCCGCCTCAGCAAGAAATACAACTGGGTCGAACGGGCAAAAGCATACGATCTGCATATGGAACGGGTAAAAATGGAGGCCCGGGAGATTGTGGAGTTAGAGAGGGAGCGAAGACACATTGAGCACGTGGAATTGTACGAGAAGGTAGGGAAGGAGGCGCTTCTTTATTTGATGAAATTGTTGAAAGGGCCATATACCAATCCTGATGGCAAAAAGATGATTGTCGATTTGCTGGTAAAATACCCGACGGCGTACACGGAAATGATAGAAGTAGGGCGCAGCACACAAATATTGGAAAAGGAGAGGGCCGAATCCTTAATAAGGCAGGACGATGACCGGGATGTCCAACAAGACCGAAAGATTTCAGCACCGGTTGAACAAACGGATGTAGAACCCGTTGAGGAAAAGGCATCGGCACCACAAAATGTTCTTTCACTGACTGGTGTTGAGCGAAACGGAGAAAGGAAGGAGGAAGCGAAGGAGACCTCCCGGAATAATAGGAGGCTTCTAAGAAGGTAGCCGGATTCCCGAGGCAATGGGGATAAGGTCTCAAAGGTCCGACCGGCAAGCCCTTCGTGCTGTTTCACGGCTGATTTTCAGGACTTTCGCTACCGCATTGTAAGACATGCCTAAGGCGTGCAATTGGTTTGCCTTGGAGGCCAATGTTCTGTATAATACTTGTTGTTGATTTACCCGGATGATTATACGAGCGGGCATCTCGGATGCGGTTCGAATTGGTAACATCCGGGTCCGCCATATATTTCAAATAATAGCAATTGAGGTAGTGATGGAAGAAGATCATCGGCCGTGGGGTTATTATACCGTGCTGGCGGATGAGGATGATCACAGGGTCAAAAGGATCGTTGTGAAGCCCGGGCAGAGATTGAGCCTTCAGCGGCATCAGCATCGTGCGGAGCATTGGTATATCGTTCGGGGACAGGCCTTAGTACGAAGAAACGACGAGGAATTTTCGCTTGAGGCAGGCGACAGCGTTGATATACCCCGCCACTCCTGGCATAGGATCGCCAACCCCGGTACGGAGAACATGGTCTTTATCGAGGTTCAAAAGGGTGACTATTTCGGAGAGGATGATATCGAGAGGTCCGAGGATGATTACGGGCGGACGCAGTGACCGGAGCATAGAGGACATCGGACAAGATCAGGAATGAGGAAGTTGGAGGGGGATCGCCTGAAGGATCATCGGCCGGGAGACGCAGCAGCAAGGGAAGTTGTTTGACCGCACTTTAGAAACTAAACCAATTTTAATGCCTTGAGGATCTCTTCTTTATCTTCCGGGGATTGGGGCGGGAAACCCAGTGATTCCAGTTCCCTATCCAGGTAATCCGTAAATTGCAGGATCATGAAATTGGCCGCACTCCTCAACAGAGGTGAAAAGTGTAAGGCCAAAAGGTAGCTTAAGCCATTCACCGTTTTGCAGCACGCCTCCACCTGCTCCCTCGATCCTTCCGGGACGGCCCGATATCCCGTTTCTTCCAAAAAAATGCTCCTGTTCACGGCGTGTTCTTCCGCGCCAGGT
The DNA here is from genome assembly GCA_963666485.2 of Syntrophorhabdaceae bacterium. Lineage (GTDB taxonomy): Bacteria > Desulfobacterota > Syntrophorhabdia > Syntrophorhabdales > Syntrophorhabdaceae > Delta-02. Next base: position 228,738 of record CAXXUO010000003.1, read on the forward strand.
TGCAACGCCAGGTTCCTCGGATACGCCAGCGCTATCCGGTCGGTAATTTTCCGGGCTTCCCGCTTGTATTTCCCGTGGGTAAGAAAGTCGAGTGATCCCATAAACGGTCCCCTGTCGGCCTGGCGGTAATTTTACGATATCAAAGGAAATTAATATGATAAATCAAGCGGTTTGTCAAAGACTAAAGAAGCTGTCTTCAATTGCCGAAAAAGGATGCGTTTTTGACGGGTTATTGACAATGGTTTTACCGGTACGTACGTTAGTTTGTAGCAAAGCTGAATAAATAGGGAGGGTATCATGGCTGAGAAGAAGGAAGCAGGAAAACAGGTCAAGAAAGCAAAGAAGAAGGGCGACCGTTACCAATGCGGCGTGTGCGGTCTCGCCGTGACGATCGACGAAATATGCAATTGCGTCGATGCATGCGATATCATCTGCTGCGGCAAAGAGATGGAAGCAAAAGGATAGACGGAACAGGCGCTCATCTTCTCATAATCCAGCGCTCCACAAAATATTGGCACTTCCTGCGCGGATTCGGCCGGGCAAAGCTGTATCTTCGGTTCACCCCATATCCACACATAAAACAGCTTAATTGTTTGAACCAAATCGTACCTCAACGTATAATAACCAGAACATACACACATCAGAGAGGACACGGGACATTTGACGATGAAGCTTCCTGCATTACTGGTAATGATCTGTTTCATCTGTATACCCTTTCCTGCCATGTCATTAGAATGGGTGATGTATGGCAGGCCGGACGGCGGGTTGCTCGATGCGTATTATGACAGGGCGAATGTCGTGCCGATCGGCGGCAGGATGTTCCGGGTGACCGTAAAGTATGAGTACACCGAGGCAGGGAAAAAAGAGGTGACCAATTCACGAAAGAGATCGGAGCTGCCAACCGGGGGGTATGAGAGATTGAGCCACTCGATCGTTCAGTACGAACTTGATTGCCAGGGGTCGCAGCAGGCTATCTTCTCGGTGAGCGAGATGGACTCAGACGGTAAGGAGCTCGATCATTACAACCCGCCAAAGCGCGAATGGACCCGTGTCAAACGGGGCGGGATAGGCGACGCGCTTTTGAAAAAGGTCTGTAGATAGAAAACCCATCCTCCAATTTTACGTACATTACAAAATTGTAATCGAGATATTATTTCCATTACCGGCAAATGTTGATATCATTCGTGTATGAAAATACTCCTCGTAGAAGACGACCCGAAGATCTTATCGTTCGTATCGAAGGGATTGCAGGAGCAAGGGTTCGTGGTCGACTCCTGCGACAATGGCGATGAAGGGTATGATCTTGCGCTGGGGCAGGCCTACGATCTGATGATCCTGGATATTATGCTTCCCGGGCGCGACGGTTTAAGCATCCTGCGGGAATTGCGGGACAAGAAGATCACGGTACCTGTAATCCTTCTGACGGCACGGTCCGCGATCCATGAGCGTGTGGAAGGTCTCAACCTTGGGGCTGACGACTACCTTTCGAAACCCTTCTTCATGGAGGAACTCTTCGCGAGGATACACGCCGTGGTGAGGCGCTCGACCGGCCAGGGTTTAAGCGTCGTAGAAGCCGGCGGCCTCAAGGTCAACCTGATTACCCGTGACGTCAGGCTGGGGGAAATGATCCTCGACCTCACGGCCCGCGAATTCAGCCTCCTTGAACTGTTGATGCGGTCCCCCGGCCGCGTTTTCACACGAACTCAGATCCTCGAACATGTCTGGGGCTATGATTTTGATCCTCAGACCAACGTTGTCGATGTGTACATCCGCCGTCTGAGAAGCAAGGTGGAGACGGGCCCCGAACATCCTGTCATCGAGACGGTCAGGGGGGTCGGCTACCGCATGCTCGAACGGGCTTGAGGGGTAACCCGCCTTTGTTCCGTATCAAGATAGCTCTTCTTTCCTTTGTTATCTCCGGCCTCGTTATCACGGGGCTCGGTTTTTATTCCCTCACCGTCATGAACAGGGTGAGCCTGTCCCGCATCGACCGGGAGATACTGGCCCTCGGGGAAGGCCATCTCGCGGTTCGTCCCCCCCAGGATTACTGGCGCAATTTCGAGTCCTCCCTGCAGTTCATTTACGGTGAAAGATCGGAAAACCTCATTGTCGAGGTAAAAGATGAATGGGGAAGCGTGCTTTTCAGGTCTGCGCGCTGGCCGGGTGAGATCACGGAGGGGTCCTTTCCCGGGTTCGACCGCACTATGGATGCGAGCCCGCCGAAACCGTCGGAGACCGATCGCCGTGGACCGCCGCCCGAAGCATACAGGGCATGCGAGGGAAAGAAAGTCGGCGAGGCGGCACAGTTCACCGATGCCCGGGGGGTGCTCTTGAGAGGCACATGCGAAACGGACAACGGGAAAATGGTCCTGCGCCCCCATGCCAACAGGGATGGCGGAAACGGGCCGGTACAGGGAAACGCGCAGGCCAAGGATCCTGGCCCATCTTCGGGACCTGAGGCGAAACGGCCCGTCCCCCGTTTTAAGAAAGACCCCGTTTTCGCAACTTTGAGGACATCGACCGGCGTGTGGCGCGCCGGCATTATGGGTAGCGACCGCGTCACCATAACGGCGGGTATGAACATGGCGGACCACTACAGGGACGTGGAGCGATATCGAAGGGCATTCCTGGCAATCGTTCCGGCTGCACTGTTCCTGATCGCGGCAGGGGGGTGGCTGATCGCCTGGCGCGCCTTGAGACCTGTATCTGTCATTACCCGGACGGCCGAGATGATATCGGTCCGTGCCCTGGAGCAGCGGGTTCCATCCGTTAGCGCCGACAGCGAATTATCGCGTCTCGTCGTCGTGATCAACAACATGCTTGACCGCCTGGAAAAGAGTTTCGGCCAGGCAGTTCGGTTCAGCGCCGACGCGGCCCATGAGCTTCAGACCCCGCTCAGCGTTCTTCTCGGGGAACTGGATGATGCTGTCCAGCATGCTCCTCTTGGGTCCGTGGAACAACGGCGCTATTCGAGCCTTCTCGAAGAGGTCCAGAGGCTGAGATCGATCGTTCAGAAACTTCTGGTGCTGGCAAGGGCTGACGCGGGCAGGCTTGAACTTAACGTCGAGAATGTTGATCTCAGCGCCCTGGCTGAGTCCGCCGCAGAAGACGCGGCCGTAATGGCACCGCATCTGCGTGTGGAAAAAGATATCGTTCCCGGCGTCATTGTGAAAGCGGACCCGGACCTCGCAGGACAGGCCATGCAAAACCTTGTGTCGAATGCAGTGAAATATAACCGGGAAGGCGGATTCATAAGACTCCGGGTATTTCCTGACCGCGACCGGGCGCGTTTCACCATCGTCAATTCAGGGGTGCCCGTTCCTGAAGATGACGCCGAAATGATATTCGACCGTTTTTACAGGATGGACCGGTCGCGCAGCAGATCGGTCCCGGGATCGGGCCTCGGCTTGAGCCTCGCCCGGGAGATCGCTCGCGCGCACGGCGGCGAGGTATGTCTCGACCCGCCTTCGGAAGGGACGGTCTCCTTCTCCCTTTCGCTGCCGCTGAGTTCCATCCCTGGTGACGCATAGGATTACAATATTTTCATTTTCCCAAACCGGTTATTTTCATGTTTGCGCGGTATCCTCGTTTCATACCATGGGACTTTAAAGCCGCTGGTCCTTCGGTAAGAAAAAAACTCAGGAGGATAGAAAGATGAAAATTGCCGCCGTGTTTTTATGTTTCATACTTCTCGCTATAGGTAGCGCCTGCAGGGACGAGACCATGACAAGCGCAGTCGGAGAGAAACCGGGAGCCGGGCAGTCGAATGAAGGCCCGTCCCATCCGGAAGATGGCGCCCGTCAGCGTCCGCCGGAAGGTGCGTACAAAGCCTGTGAAGGGAAGGCTGCAGCGAGCGAGGCGTCGTTCACCGACCCCCGCGGCGAGGTGCTCACAGGAACATGCGAAGAGGACAATGGGAAAATGGTGCTGAGGCCCTACCGCAACAAGCAGGAGCGGCGGGGTAGACAAGGCCGCGAGGAACCGCATGACAGGCCGGACGTTCCACAGGGTGACCTTCCCGACCGGACCCATATGAATGAGGAGGCGTGATGATAACGAAGATAATATTGACCGCAGTGATATCAGGTCTGTTGATATGTTCTGCGATGGGCCAGGAAGGACCTTCGCAATCGGGTCAGTCCCGACCGGCACCTCCTCCCCAGGCATACGACGACTGCAAAGGGAAAAGGGCCGGTGACGCGGTTCAGCACACGACCCGGGAGGGAAAGGTTGCGGCCACATGTGTAGAATCCCCCCAGGGACTTGTCGCGAGGCCGGTGAGGCCGTCGGGCGGTCAGCAGGAAAGAAAGGAGCGGCAACCCTCCGCACAGCCCGGGCCTCAAAGCCGGGAGGGCGGGCAGAAGTATTCCATAGAGCAGGCCGTCTCCAGCCAGGCCCAGCTGCACACCATCGCCTTCAGCGGCCTTGCGTTTATGACGGGGAACTTCGGGGCCGCGACTTTTATACCGCCGGGAAAGGTTTGCGACTTTTTTGGCTTCCAGTATATGCGGGATATCGACGTTGCCGGAAAAGGGCACAATCCGATATTTTTGAACCGGGTCGCCGGTAATGTATTGTTTGTATTGAACAGCTCCCAGCGGGCCCTGATCGAGAAATCAGCGCGCGAGGAGGCGGCGCACCTGCGCACGCTCGCGACGATGCGCTTCCCCCTTATAAAGGCGTTCTACCGGGAGCTCACCGGCGACATCCCATCGGGAAGCAAGGGACTTAGCAGGGCCGAGGTGATCCGGTACACGGGGGAGATCTTCGCTTTCGATGCGGCTATAAGTTATAAACGGGCGCAGGTTTTTGGGCAGATCGCGTCGTCGCTGACAGGGGAACAGAAAAGTTATCTCGGCCGCATGAAGTTCGGTAATTTCAACACGTGGCCCGAGGTTGACGTGGAAAAATATAAGCTGCCAAGAGGTACGGAAAAACTCGTCAACGTGGCGTACATGACGTATGCCAGCGAGTTCTTCAGCTGGTACTCCGGGTCCGTCGAGGCCGATACATATTTCTGCCCGGAGAGACATGGCACCTACTTCGGGGGCTTTTACATGAAGGATATGCCGGCAATGGGCAAGCGGGATTACGATATCAGCATGTCAGTGACCGGCGACAGCGGGAGGGATTTTCTCAATACACTCACGGAAAGGCAACGGAAGAACATCACCGATATCATAGAACTGCAGCGCTCCGTCCTTCGGGAGGCCATAACCGTGCGGCGGGCCATCGCCGCGGAGTTGCGCAAGTTCTTAAGCACAGGCAAGGCGGACAGGAGCAAGGTCGTTGCGCTGGGCCGCCGTTACGGTGAACTCGACGGCGAGATGTCGTATTACTATACCCGTGCCTTCGCGGAGGTCAACAGGACCCTGACCGGGGACCAGCGCAGGACGCTGACAAAATTGCGCGGTCTCGATGGATATACACCGGCCCCGGCTTATCTGTACTCGTCGCCGCTCACGGAAAGCCCGAAATTGCCGGACACAGGCCGTTTCTTCTGAAAGTTAGTTTTCGCCTGTTCCGCTTTCCCCGATGTTTTTCAGGAATGCCTCACGGAAGGATTTCTCCCACTGGGAGCATATCGCGGGTTTGCGTGCCATGACCCTCCTCATGCAGAGTGAACATGACGGGTTGCACGGCACAATCGGGTCCTTGACCGCCCCTTGAGCTTTTTTCGGCCAGAGAGGGTCCGCAAAAAGCACGCGGGAAAGGCCTATCAGATCGGCTTTCCCGGTTTTCAGGATATTTTCCGCAGTCTGCGGGTTCTGGATGCGCCCCGCTGTAATGACAGGCACGGCGGGCAGGGACTTCTTGATGATCTCGGCGTACGGCGCCATGTAACCCTCAGTCTTTTCGAGGGATACGTATGGCTCTGCCGGGAAGGATTCGTGCGTCCCGATCATGACGGAGAGGTAGGATATTCCCAATTTTGTGAGGTCCTCTGCGAACGGGATGGCCTCGTCGATCACGAGCCCGTCCGGAAGACATTCGCTCGCCAGGAACCTGTACCCGACGGGAAAATCCTTGCCGACTGCCGCCAGTACTGCCTCGGCCACTTCAAGGGGAAATCTCCTCCGTTTTTCAGGGTCGCCGCCGTACATATCCGCTCGCCTGTTCGTCCTCGGGGAGACAAACTGCGACAGGAGGTAACCTGTTCCGCCATGAAGCTCGACCCCGTCGAAACCGGCGCTTTGGCCGCGGACGGCAGCCCGGACGAAGCATTGTATGGTATCCCGGATATCTTCCACCGTCATTTCCCGGGGGGTGACATCCCCGACAGGCACAGGTGAAGGGGCGAGCCTTTCAGGAACATAAGCAAATCTCCCGGCGTGATTGAACTGAATAAACGCGAGGGCACCCTCGGCATGGATGACCCTGGCAAGCTCTTTGAGGCCCGCGAGATACCGGTCTTCGTCTGCCCTCAGCATGAACGTTGAACCAAGGCCTGACGGGTGAATACCGGTGTTCTCGACGACGATAAGGGCAGCTCCCGACCTTGCCATGGTCCTGTAATGGTCGAGCATGAGGTCGCTTACCGTACCGTCGCTGTTGCCGAAGCCGAGATACGTGGGCGCCATGGTGATCCGGTTGGAGAGCGTGAGGGTCCCGAGTTTGAACGGTGTGAACAGAACTGACCGGTTTTCCATGTTTGATTCCTCCGTTTGCCAGGGGGGTGGTATATACACAGGCAGTATATCATCGACAGTCCCGCCGCGCAATAAAGCGAAATTGACAAAGGTCCGCGAATAAGGGCATGATACTTTATTTTAGGGCCGTAAGGAGGAGGACCACGATGGATCAAAAAGCATTTCAGGAATACTATGCCGACGATGTCAGTCATTGCTATGGCTGCGGCCGGCTGAACCCGGAAGGGCTTCATATAAAGAGCTACTGGGATGGAGAGGAGTCCGTGGCAAGGTTTACCCCGCAGCCATATCATATCGCTGTACCGGGTTTTGTCTACGGCGGTACCCTGGCGTCCCTTATCGACTGCCATGGAACGGGAACGGCAGCAGCCGCAACGTACCGGCGCGAGGGACGTTCAATGGATTCGGAGCCGAACCTCCGGTTTGTAACGGCATCCCTGCATGTCGAATACATTTTGCCCACGCCTCTTGGTGTCGAACTGGAAGCAAGGGGAAAGATCAGGGACCTCGGGGAGCGCAGGGTTGCCGTGAGCATCGAGGTCACAGCGGATGGCAGGGTGTGCGCTCGGGGGGAGGTCGTCGCTGTCAGGATACCCGGGACAATGAAGCTGACGTAAGCTTAATACGTTCTCGGGCAGTTCGTACGGGTTATCTATATCCGCCTTTGATCCTGTCGACAGATATCATCTTGTGCGGGTCGATCTTGATCCTGTCTTTTACGAGCCCGTTGAAATCGCGGACAATGAGCGTCCCGCCGCCTTCTTTATGGAGCATCATCTTGGCCGACACTATCGCGGCAAGCTGCGTATAATATACGCTCGACGGTTCATCGGCATATTCGATCTTATTCACCCATCCGCCGCACCTTTCCTTGTAGACAACCCTGTTGACAGGTATGCTCATGTTCGCCCTCCTTATATTAATGAAGATACCCGATTACAAAGGTATACTCTGTCCTCACAGAGGAGAAAAAACATGACGCATTTCTGATGACGGACCGTATATTCGAAATGGCCCGAACCCGAAGGATGCGTTCGCAGGGCGGGAAAATTCCCCAACACGGAAAATGAAAAAAATTATCTCTATGAATTCCTTGTCCCGGTCGCTCACTTTTCGGTATAATCGAATCGAATGAAGCTCGTGCAGACCATAATGTTCCGGCTCAAAACCGCCTGGCGGCCGCTTCTGGCCGGGGCGCTCCTGTGTGTATTTGTAAGCGTCATAGTCAGCAACCTGAACAGGCAGGAGGACGAAAGCCTGCAGAATGAGGTCAGGACGGAAGCTGAGAACCTGGCAGGCCATATAAAAGCCGATTTGAGAAACCGCTCCTTGGTACTGCAGAGAATGGCAAAAAAATGGGATGTCCGGGATACAGTATCGAGAAAAGAATTCACCGATGATGCCGAGGGATATCTTTCCCACGATCCGGGTTTTCAGGCGCTCGAATGGGCAGACAGTTCCTTTGTCGTTCGCTGGATCGTCCCCGTGGCAGGGAATGAACGGGCGCAAAACATGAACCTTGCGTTTGAAGACAACCGGAGGATGGCCCTGGAAAAGGCACGGGACACACAGGCCCCGGCCGCCACCATGCCGGTCGACCTGGTCCAGGGAGGGAAGGGCTTCCTGGTTTTTTTTCCTGTTTATGCGCATGACCGTTTTAAGGGTATCGTCGCTGCCGTTTTCAGGGTTGACGAATGGGTGAAGTACGCCTTGAGCTTTGACGAGTTAGGGAGATCCGACAAGTTCCTCATTTCCCTCCACCTTGACGGACAGCCGATCTTCAAACAGGCTAACTGGAATGATTCCCGCAACGCCGCATACGGCTCGACAGTCGAAACATTGGTTTTTGACCGCCGGCTGACGCTTTATATCCGGCCGACTGACGCGTTCATCAGTCAGGGCAGAAGTGTCCTGCCGAAATTCACTGCCGTATTCGGGTTTCTCGTATCCATTCTCCTGACGTATATCCTGCATCTGCTGGTCGAGCGCAAAAAAGCGGCAGACGAGTTGAATGAAACACTGTCCCGGATCCAGCTTCTTCTCGATTCCACGGCCGAAGCGATATACGGCATCGACCTTGATGGCAACTGCTCCTTCGCGAACCCTTCGTGCCTGAGAATGCTTGGTTTTCAGGCTATTGACCAATTACTGGGGAAGAACATGCATGGCCTCATTCATCACTCCTATCCTGACGGGCGGCCGATGCGCGCCGAAGAATGCCACATATTCAAGGCCTTCCGTGAAGGAGTAGGAGTGCATTGTGATGACGAGGTCTTTTTCAGGTACGACGGGACGAGCTTTCCGGTCGAATACTGGTCGTATCCGCAGATCGAAAATGGTGTGGTACGGGGTGCCGTCGTCACGTTCAACGATATTACCGAGCGTAAGATGGCCGAAGATAAATTGCGTGCCGGTGAAGAGCGTCTCAGGAACATTACGGATGCGGCCCGGGATGCCATAATAATGATAGATCACCGCGGAACAATTTCCTTTTGGAACCCTGCGGCGGAAAACATCTTCGGGTACACGGCTGATGAGGCGATCGGACAGGACCTGCATGAACTTATTGTGCCTGAACGCTACAGAGATGCCTATCGCACGGGATTTGTCGAATTTCAGCGCACGGGTCGCGGTGATGTGGTCGGTACGACGCGGGACCTTTCTGCCCGGCGAAAGAATGGCCAGGAGATACCGGTCGCTTTGTCGATGTCGGCGCTCCGGCAAGAGGGTGCGTGGCACGCAGTCGGGGTCATCCGTGACGTGACGGTCCAGAAACAGGCCGAAGAGGCCCTTCAGGAAGCGAAAAAATTAGCGGAAGCAGCAAACCTGGCAAAAAGCGATTTTCTTTCGACGATGAGCCACGAGATCCGCACCCCGATGAATGCCATTATCGGGATGGCGGAGCTCCTCGCGGAAACAACGCTTACCCCGGAGCAGGCAAGGTATGTCGAAGTCTTTAAGACTGCGGGGGAGAACCTGCTCAGCATTTTGAATGATATACTGGACCTGTCGAAGATAGAGGCCGGCCGGATAGATGTCGAGTCGGTGGCATTTGATCTCGAGGACCTTGTTGAAAAGACATGCCAGGTAATGGCGCTCAAGGCTGGACAGAAAGGCCTTGAATTCATGTGCCACATTTTTCCGGGTGTACCGGTCGATCTTATGGGGGACCCCGCCCGTTTAAGGCAGGTCCTTGTCAATCTGATCGGAAACGCGATCAAATTCACAGAACAGGGTGAGGTCGTCCTGGAGATAAAGAATGACCCTTCCCGGAAGGAAAATGGCAGGGCTGCCCTGACGTTTACTGTCCGGGATTCGGGGATAGGGATCCCTGCAGACAAGATCGATACAATATTTGATAAATTTTCCCAGGCCGACTCATCCACCACGCGCAAATATGGCGGAACGGGTCTCGGATTGCCTATATCCCGCCAGCTTGTCCAACTGATGGGCGGGGACCTGTCTGTGAAAAGCCGGCCGGGCGGAGGGGCGCAGTTCTTCTTCACCCTGTCCTTTCCCGTTGAAACCAGACCCGTGGGAAAAAAGGAAGCAGGCCGGGGACTCGATACCCGTGCTATGCGGGCCCTCGTAATCGACGACAACGAGACTAACCGGATCATAGTCAGGGAACTGCTGACCGCCTGGGGATTTGATGTGTCCGAGGCCGAAGGCGGCAGGGCAGGCATAGGGATGCTGAAGGCCGCTGAGGGATCGGGGATGCCATATGACCTCGTCATTCTCGATTACCTTATGCCGGATATGGACGGGATCGCGGTCGTGCAGGAGATAAGGGATGATGCCTCACTCGATCAGCTGCCCGTCATCATGCTGACCTCAGACCCGGCGGTCCCGCTATCCAAAAGGTTCACGGGACGGGGTATCAACGCGTGTATATCGAAACCGGTTAGGCGTTCGGAGCTGAAGGAGACAATAAAGAAGGCCCTCGATCGGGACAAGGCTGGTGTGAAAAAGATCGGGCCCGCAGGAATTGACGCGGCCGGGGAAGATGTGCCCCTCAACATTCTTCTTGTCGACGATTCTGAAGACAACCGCCTCCTTGTCAGTTCGTATCTCAAGCAGTACCCCTATACGATCGAGGTCGCCGTCAACGGGCTTGAAGCGGTGGAGCATTTCAAAAGCGGGAAATACAACATAGTCCTTATGGATATGCAGATGCCGGTCATGGATGGTTACACGGCGATGAAAGAGATACGGTCGTGGGAAAGGCAAAGCGGGTTCGAGCGGACGCCGATCGTTGCCCTCACTGCGTACGCACTGCAGGAAGAAATGCAGAAAAGCCTCGATGCGGGATGCGATACGCATTTGACGAAGCCTGTAAAGAAGGCGACACTTGTGGAGACCATCCGGACATATGCAAGGATATAGAAGCGCCTGTCGGTCACTGCCCAGGGTCGAGTCCGGGTGAGCACCTGCCCGTCAGAAAGTGCGGGGTTGATACCCGCATTATTACCCCAATAAATTGACTCGAATGACGTTATACAATGTGTTATATCTATTATTCTTCAATAAATAATTCAATTTCTTGAATATGACGTTCAAAGCTAATCTCAGCCGGTGGTGCTCTTGACAGCAAATAAGTCTGATCGTACAAAGGAAAATGAACTGCAGGCCATTGCCCTGCTCCGCAAGGAAAGAGACCTGAGGACCACGATCGTGGACACTTCGATCGACGGCATCCTGGTGGTTGACGGCGATGGCGCAGTGCTGGCTTACAACCGGCAATTCGTTAAAATATGGAAGATCCCCCATGATGTCCTCCGAACAGGAAGAGATGAGAAGTTGATCGAAGAGGTCAGGGACAGGTTCACGGACCCGGAAAAATTTACGGAAAAAGTAAAATGGCTCTACGACAATGTGCAGGAAACAAGCCGCGACGAGATCCATCTTGTCGACGGCCGTGTTCTTGACAGGTACTCGGCCCCTGCTATCGGGAATGACGGAAAATATTACGGGCGGGTCTGGTACTTCCGTGACATGACAGGGCGAAAAGAGCTTGAAAATGAATTGAAGGCCCACCGGGACCATCTCGGGGCCCTTGTTGCCAGGCGCACCGCCGAGATACGGCAGGAGGTGATGCGGCGGACGAGAAAAGAGGAACAATATCTTTCCCTCATAGAATCGATCATTGAATGGGTGTGGGAAGTGAATACACGCTTCATTCATACCTACTTAAGCCCGCGCATATTCGACGTCCTCGGATATATGCCCGATGAGCTTGTCGGGAAAAGCCCGGCATACATAATGCCTGAAGATGAAAAGAAAAGGGCCATGCCCCTCATCCGGGGGGTCATGGCGCGGAAAGAAAGCTTCATAGCGTTTCAAACGGTGCATGTGCATAAAAACGGCCGGCATATCATCGTAGAGGCCAATGGCAAGCCCTTTTATGATCCACGCGGCAAATTGATGGGGTACAGGGGCAGTGCGCGGGATATAACAGAACAGAAGAAAATGCTCGACGCCCTGATGGAACGGGAGGCCGATCTGGTAGCAAAATCGCAGAGCCTCGAAGATGCCAATTCCGCGCTGCGCGTTCTCCTGAAACAAAGAGAAGATGACAGAAGAGAACTCGAGCAGAGATTTATATCGAATGTCCGAGAAATGATCCATCCCTACGTGGAAAAAATGCAAAAACGAAAACTCGAACCGCAGTCCCGGGCCTGTGTCGACATTATTGCAGCCAATCTGGACGAGCTGACCTCACCTTTTATCGGGAATATCAGGCATCTCAGTTTTACCCCGCGGGAGATCGAAGTGGCCAACCTGATACGCGACGGTAAAACCACGAAAGAGATAGCGGAGATTGTCGGCATCGCCCCCAGCGCCGTGCATTCCCATCGCGATAATATCAGAAAAAAACTGGGATTGACCGGGCAAACTGCCAATCTCAGGCTTCATTTGCAGAACCTGAAATAATAATTCAAAGTTCAACTTCAAGGTTCAACGCAAACGACCCATCCTTTAAACTCCAACATTTTCTGCAGGATTATTTTTTTTGTCATTCTTTTAGCGTGGAACGTGGAGCAATATTTCGCTTTAAGTAAATCCCGTCTCTGAACGATAAATAGGGAGATGAGTATAAATTCATGCTTCACATGGGAGCATAATGGATGAAATAGCCGGAATATCCGAGATAGCGAAACGCGTTGCCAGGATTGTACCGGGTACCGAGGAACAGTTCCTTCTCATCGGTTCCCGTCTGAACAGGGTGTATAGCGATGTCGAGAACATTGCGAAGCTGGCGTCCGACCTTGTCGGCCTGCTCGACAGTTCGGCGATGAAGGGCACTATCGCGCAATTCCGCGAGGTCCTGAGCCAGCTGGAAAGGTACATAGAAAGCTTTCACCACAGATTCGAATCGGGCTATGCGGCCCTGAAGGATGTGGGCAACGCTGTCTCCGACGTCGGCGAGCCGATGGCTAATTTTCGGAAGATCGTCAAAAAATTGAAAATACTCGGTATATCGACCAAGATAGAAAGCGCACAGCTCAACAAAATGGAAATAGACTTCGTCAACCTGGCCGGGGATGTGGAGCAGCTGTCCGAGCTGATTCGTGATAAATCCGCTGCGATCGAAAAGCACCGGGAGGGCCTCATGGCCCTGACCCAGGGTACACTGATGAAAATCTTCCAGATCAACCAGAAAAGCAGGAATTTCACAAGTGCCGCCCTCGCAGACATCAATTCGAGCATCGTCGTGCTCGAGGAGCGCAACGAGCTTTCATTCGGCACGGCGGATTCAATTCTCAGCCGCTCTCATGCAACGAGAGAACAGGTGGGCGAAGTTGTCATGTCCATGCAGTTTCATGACATCACCCGCCAGCAGATCGAGCATATCGTTGAGGTTCTCGAGGCGTTGGAAAAGAGGCACGGGACGAGTTCCCCGATCGAGGGAGATGATCACAATGGAATGGTGTTCGCCGAAGCGCTGGTGGTGTCCGAACTGCAGAGGGCTCAGCTCGTTGATGCCCGTGATAAGTTCATAAAGGCCGTACGCGTTATCATGCACAATCTCCGCGGGATATCCGTGAATATCGGCCGGATTATCGATGAAATTCAGAAAATGACGGGTGCCACGGATGTCTCATCCGACAATTTCCTGTCCAATATTGAAACTGCGACGGGTGCCGTCATGGACAAGATTGACAGCGGCAACAGGGCGGAGGATGAGTTCAATGATGCCATGATCGAACTTTCCACGGCTGTCTCCACCATAGCCGGCCTTGTCGATGATATAGAGGAAATAGGTGAAGAGATAGAGCTGATCGCGATCAATGCCCGGGTCAAGGCCGCCAGGACTGGTGAAGAAGGGGCGCCGCTTGGTGTTATTGCTGAAGCGATATGGCATCTTTCGCTAGACGCGACATCGCAGAAATCGGTCATCTCCGGCCTGCTCAAAAAGGTCGTGACGGCAACGGAAGGGCTGCGATCAGCGACCGCTGCCGAAAGGTCCGATACGGACGCCTCCGGGACCATTGCGGAACTTTCCGGGATTGTCGAGGCCCTGAGACGAATGAAAGATGACGTAACGCAGCTCGTCAACGAGATTGGATCAGCCAGCCGGAGCTTGTCGGGCCTTATCGGGGAGACGATCGCCGATATTACGGTGCACGATGACCTTGAGTCCGATATCGGGAATACCTGCGCTGTTTTTGATGAGTTCATCATGCAGGCGAAGCAGAATGTTACGCCGGCCGAAATAGATGAAGCCCGGCGGCAATCGTTCGAGTATATCCAGGAAAATTATACGATGCAGAGGGAAAGGGCTATACATTACAGTATAGCCTCGAACGTAATACCGATAGACGCCAGGGCGAAAGACCAGGGGGCAGCCCCGGAGATCTTTGATGACGCAACCGGCTCCGAGGAGTTAGGCGATAACGTGGAGCTGTTTTGATACACGAATCTGACGATATGCAACAAGGAGGCATGTGTGACGAAACGTATAATGACCGTTGATGATTCGGTGAGTGTCCGGCAGATGGTCAGCTTCACGCTCAAGAATGCCGGGTATGAGACAGTTGAAGCAAGCGACGGGAAAGACGCTCTTGCAAAGCTCAGCGGTTCCGGGGTCAATATGATACTCACGGACCTGAACATGCCCAATCTCGACGGCATCGGCCTGATAAAAGAGGTCAGGACAAAGCCGGAGTATAAGTTCATCCCCATCGTCATGCTGACCACGGAGTCGCAGGATAGCAAGAAAATGGAGGGGAAGAGCGCCGGCGCCACAGGCTGGATAGTAAAGCCTTTCAAACCGGACCAGCTCCTGGCCGTTATTAAGAAAGTTCTGGGCTAGGGTTCATGATGGGACAGACCGATACGTCAATGGGCCAGGCCCGCGACCTTAACGCGATAAAGATGTCGGGCAGGCTCTTTTCCGAGCTCAGCCAGTTCATTTACGATGAAGTCGGGATAAATATCACGCCCGTAAAAAAGGTCATGCTCGAGGGCAGGCTGCACAAAAGGCTTCGGAGCCTCGGCATGGTAAGCTTTGAGGAATATCGCGACTACCTGTTCAGTGATGAGGGGAAATCGAGCGAGCTGGCATTCATGATCGACGAGGTCACCACCAACAAAACGGACTTCTTTCGGGAGCCGGCCCATTTCCAGTTCCTGACGTCGCACGTATTGCCGGCCCTTTTCAAGAGCGAAAAATATACGGCGTCCAACAAGCTCACGATCTGGAGCGCAGGATGTTCGAGCGGTGAGGAACCCTATACGATCGCGATGGTGGTGAAAGACCATATGGCCGACAACGGGGAGCGCCCATTCCAGGTCATAGCGACCGATATCTCGCGCCGGATGCTTGATAAAGGCTGCAAGGCCGTGTACGAAATAGAAAAGACCATTCCCATCCCGAACCCCATCAAGAAGAAGTTTCTCTTGAGGAGCAAAAATCCGGCAGTCGGCGTTGTCAGGATCGCACCGGAGATACGCTCCTGCGTGGCCTTTCGCAGGCTTAATTTCATGGATTACGATTTCGGTTTTCGGGAACAGATAGACGTTATCTTCTGCCGGAACGTCATTATATATTTTGACAAGATGGTCCAGGAAAAACTGCTCAATAAGTTTTGCCAGTGCATGAAAAAGGGTGGCTTTATTTTTATGGGGCACTCGGAGACGTTATTCGGGATGGAACTGCCGCTCGAACAGGTTTCACCGACCGTTTACAGGAAATACAAATAGTGACCGAAAGAGGGGGCAAAGTCAAAAGACTGCCCGGGGATTTATAATGGAAAAGATCAAGGTTTTGATAGTCGATGACTCGGCGGTGGTCAGGCAGGTCCTCGAAAACATGTTCGATGCCGATCCGGGCATTGAGGTTGTCGGGTCGGCCCGTGACCCGTTCGTCGCGGCGGACATTTTGAGGCGCGTCGTACCGGATGTGATCACTCTCGACGTGGAGATGCCCCGGATGGACGGCCTGACATTCCTGCACAAGATCATGACGCAGAAGCCCATCCCCATCGTCATGTGCTCGAGCCTTACAGAAAAGAACTCGGAAACAGCAATGAAGGCGCTCGAATACGGAGCGGTCGATATAATAGAAAAACCGCGTATGGGTGTGAAGCAGTTCCTCGAGGAGTCGAAGGTCATTATTTGCGACAGCGTCAAAGCCGCCGCACAGGCGCGGATCGGCGCACGACCGAAAAAAGCGACCCAGATAAAGGTCGAACCGAAACTGACCGCCGATGCCGTCCTTGAAAAACCAACGTCCCGCGCGATGATCCAGACCACGGAAAGCATCGTTGTTGTCGGCGCCTCGACGGGCGGTACCGAGGCCCTCAAGCTGTTCCTGGAATCTCTTCCCCTTAACTCCCCCGGTATTGTTGTTGTCCAGCATATGCCCGAGAATTTTACGGCAGCTTTTTCCCGGAGGCTCGACGGGATATGCCGTGTCACTGTGAAAGAGGCGCAGAACGACGATACAGTCGTCCCCGGGCGGGTCCTCATCGCCCCGGGCAACAAGCATACCCTCCTCAAGAGAAGCGGTGCACGCTATTATGTCGAGGTAAAGGACGGGCCCCTCGTATCGCGGCACCGGCCATCCGTCGACGTGCTCTTCCGGTCCGCCGCCCGGTATGCCGGCAAGAATGCGGTCGGCGTGATCATGACAGGAATGGGTGACGATGGCGCGAAAGGCATGCTTGAAATGTTTGAGGCAGGCGCATACACGGTCGCCCAGGATGAAGCCACCTGCGTCGTTTTCGGCATGCCGAAGGAAGCGATCAAGCTGGGTGCCGTGCGGACAATTTCCCCCCTTGAAGGCATAGCGGGTATTGTGATGAGGGAGACGAGATAAAAGAGACGGTTCCACGTTCCACGGTTCCACGTTCCACGCTAAAAGATTTAGAATGTAAAAAGTAATATGCGATGCTAAAAAGACGAGATAAAAGAGACGGTTCCACGTTCCACGGTTCCACGTTCCACGCTAAAAGACTTAAAATATGAAAAAGTAAGAACATTCTATGTATACCACTGAAGTACAATCAAAACCACCATTGGCGACACTAAGAATCTTAATACTAATACAGTCCAAGTGAAGACGTGGAACGTGGAACGTGGAACCGTCTTTTTGTTGCTATTGTCCCTTCCGTTTGCAATAATGTCAGATATCATGAAGTTCTTTATCGACGAGAAGGTCCGGCACCCGATCGGGGCGAAGATCCTGGGAATCACGTTCTTTCTTCTGGTCCTGATGGGGGTCGTGACGTATACGTCCAACACGAACCTCAAGAAGCTCAACGAGGAGCTTTCGATCCTTTCCGGGTATTACATACCGCTCGACCAGGCGCTTGGCGATCTCAGGATGAATTACACACTCCAAATACTGTCGTTCGAGCGGGTGATCGCGTCACGACCGACCAAGGGCCTGGAAGGTGCGCGCCTGGAGGGAGAGAAGCTCGCACAGGCGATGCCGTCGTGCAGCCGGGATGATACGAAGGAATTCAGGAACAAGGCCCGGGCAATGTTCCCCGCGGTCGACCAGTATAATATGGCCGTGTACGAGATGCAGAGGCATTGCACGGACGTGCAGATCAACCTCACGACCGAGTTATGTGAAAAGGCGCTGGCCACGCCGGTCGTTAAGAAAAGCCCGGACCTTACCCGCAAATTTACGAAACTCCAGGAGCAGCTCGCCCATATCCCCAAACTTCGCAACGACCTTCACAACGGTATCCTGAAATATAGCGCCGAGCTTCAGAAAGGCGGCTCGCAATCGGTAGGCCTTCTCGAAGAGCAGTTTGAACAGAACCGCAGGACGGTCGGGATCGAAACGGGCAACATCGCCAGCCTCCTGCATTCCTATACCCAGGAGGCGGCGAAAAGGGCCAACAGCCTGGAGCGGCAGGCCTTCCGGTTCAACTGGAGCATGACGCTCGCTGCGGCCATATTCGGGCTCATCTGCGCCGTTTTCCTGACGAGGAACCTAGTGCAGCCTATACGAAACCTCCTGACGGGGGCAAAAGAGATACGGGACGGGAACCTGAATATCCAGGTGAAGGTCGACAGCGCCGACGAGATCGCCCTTCTGGCGCAATCATTCAATTATATGGTGACCGGGCTCAAGGAAAAAGAGACCATCAAGGAGACCTTCGGGAAGTATCTGGACCCGAAGATCGTCAGCACACTGCTCGAAGGGCAGGCGCTCAGTCAGAGCGGGGAGAAAAGAACAATGACCGTGTTCTTTTCCGATATCCAGAACTTTACGAACATGAGCGAGCAGCTTGCGCCGAACGTTCTTGTGAAACTGCTGAATCATTATATTACCACCATGTCCGTGCCGATACGGAACAATCACGGGATCATAGATAAGTATATCGGGGACGCGATCATGGCCTTCTGGGGCCCGCCTTTTTCCGGTGCCGATGAACATGCGTTCCTGGCATGCCAGGCCGCTCTCGAACAATACCGCGGGCTCGAGCAATTCCGGCAGACCATTCCGGACATCATCGGCCTGCGCAGGGGAATGCCGGACTTCAACGTCCGCATGGGCATCTGCACGGGTGATGTCATAGTCGGGACAGTGGGTTCCGAGATGGCGAAAAGCTACACGGTGATCGGCGATACGGTCAACCTGGCGTCCCGCCTCGAATCGGCGAACAAACTGTACGGGACCCGGATCATAATCTCGGGAAGCACGTTCGATATGACGAAGGACCATGTAGAGACGAGGGAGCTCGACATTGTCCGTGTCCTGGGCAAGACCGAACCGGTGCGCATTTTTGAGTTGCTGGGGTTGAAGGGCAATGTCCCGGGACGATCACTGGAGCTTCGCGATGCTTTCGAGAAGGGTCTCGCTTCTTACCGTACACGGGCCTGGAGGGACGCACGGGGATCATTTGAGGCGTGCCTTGCCATCGACCCGGACGATAAACCTTCGCACCTGTTCATGTCCCGGATCACCTCTTTCGAATCCAGCCCTCCCGGTGATGGCTGGACCGGGATATGGGACCTCACGAGAAAATGATTAAAAAAGCGTGAGTCGTAAGTCGTAAGAATTATCCCGCAATAACTTCACGCCTCTCCTTACTGATGTATAATAGATACATGACATATCTTGTGATGAATTGGAGGTAGGGCGATGGATACGGGGCACATTGTTCTGTTCATGGTACTGGGATTAGTGGCCGGCGTGTTGAGCGGTCTTATTGGTATCGGGGGCGGGGTTATCGTCGTCCCTGCACTAATTCTCCTGTTCGGATTTACACAGCACCAGGCGCAGGGAACGACGCTTGCCCTTCTTGTTCCCCCTATCGGTATACTGGCCGCCCTGTCATACTATCGGCAGGGAAATGTCAACATAGCGGCCGCAAGTTTCATTGCTATCGGTTTTTTGTTAGGCAGTGTCTTCGGTGCAAAGATAGCTTTAGGCATTTCCGATGTCGTGCTGAAAAAGATCTTCGGCATATCCCTGTTTCTTATCGCAATACGCATGATTTTTTTTAAATAACGACAAAAGCCGCCGGAAAATGCGGGGGCCTTTGTCGCGCCCGCGTTTAAGCTCCAGCGGTACTGCACCCATAAGTTCCTTTTCATATGCATTAATTGACGATATTATATTATTGTTGACCCGGAGTTGTTACCCGGGCGAAGGTGCCGGCCGGTCATTTAAGGTACGGCGGGCACGGGCAAAATTCGCGGGAGGCTATGTATATGGACCTTGAAGATGTCGAAACTCAGGACCTGATTACCATATCATCTGAAGACGTACGCACCGGGCTCAACTCTGACACGATACGGCGCGCCATACTGGAGAACCTGAATTTTATCCAGGGGCGTGTCCCGCGCATCGCGACGAAGAACGACTGGTACATGGCACTGGCATACACCGTCCGCGACAGGATGCTCAGCCACTGGGTCCGCTCTACCGAAGAGCTTCGCATGAGCGCACGCGCGGTCTGTTATTTTTCGGCCGAGTTCCTGATGGGGCCGCACCTTGCAAATGCGATGATCAACCTGGGAATCCTGGACCAGACGAGGGAGGCCGTTCTCAAGCTCGGGCTTGACTTTGACGAGTTGATAGCGCAGGAGACTGAACCGGGTCTCGGCAATGGAGGGCTCGGCCGCCTGGCCGCCTGTTTCCTCGATTCAATGGCCACGCAGAAGATCTATGCCCTTGGATATGGCATCAGGTACGAGTTCGGCATCTTCGATCAGGAAATAACCGACGGGTGGCAGCGTGAAATTACAGATAAGTGGCTTGCGCTGGGCAATCCCTGGGAAATAGCGCGGCCGGAGATAACCTACTATGTCCAGTTTGGCGGGCACACGGAGCATTACCGGGATGATAATGGGTTTGATCGTGTACGCTGGATCCCTGACAGGGTTGTCAGGGGAATGGCATATGACACGCCGGTACCGGGGTATAATGTCGAGATCGTCAACATATTGAGGCTCTGGAAATCAGAGGCGTGTGAGTCATTCGACTTCCAGGCATTCAATACCGGCGACTACGAAGGCGCGGTGGAAGAAAAGATAGCCTCGGAAACCATATCGAAGATACTCTATCCCAATGACGAGCCGGCATCCGGTAAAGAATTGAGGCTTTCACAGCAGTATTTTTTCGTATCTTGCTCATTGCAGGACATGATCAGGATACATAGCCTGGTCGGCGGGAAGCCGGAGAACCTGCACCAACGATACGCTGTCCAGTTAAACGATACACACCCGTCGATCGCGGTCGCCGAACTTATGCGGATTTTGGTCGACATCTACATGATCGATTGGGATACTGCATGGGACATAACGAAGAAAACCTTTGCCTATACGAACCACACACTCCTTCCCGAAGCGCTCGAGAAATGGCAGATATCCTTGTTCGGTCGCGTTCTGCCGCGGCATCTCGAGATCATTTACGAGATAAACCGGCGCTTTCTGGATGAGGTGCGGATCTGCCATCCCGGCGACGAAGACCTTGTTCGGCGTGTGTCGCTCATAGATGAAAGCGGGGAGAGGTATGTACGTATGGCCCACCTCGCAACGGTGGGAGGCCACAGTGTAAACGGGGTGGCAGCCCTGCACACGGAACTCCTGAAGAAAACCATCATGAGGGATTTCCACGAGATGTCCCCGGGTAAGTTCCACAATATTACAAACGGCGTTACGCCGCGCCGGTGGGTGATGGTGAGTAACCCGGTCATGGCAAAGCTCATCACTGACGCGATCGGGGATGGCTGGATCTGCAACTGTCAAGGACAGATCCGTCGCCTCGAGCCCTTTGCCGACGACGCCGGCTTTCGGCAGGCGTGGTACGAGATGAAGCGTCAGAACAAGATCAGCCTTGCCCGGACCATTGAAGACCGGACGGGTCTGGCCGTCGATCCGGAGTCCATCTTCGATATCCAGGTGAAACGGATCCACGAATACAAGCGGCAGCACCTCAACGCCCTTCATGTCATTACGCATTACCTGCACCTGAAGCGCCATACCGACTCCGATATGCCTGCACGTACCGTTATCTTCGGCGGTAAGGCTGCACCCGGATATTACATGGCGAAGCTGATCATCAAGCTCATCACGTCGATAGCGGACGTTGTCAATGCCGACCCGGAAACGTCGGGGCGATTGAAGGTCGTGTTCTTTCCCGATTTCAATGTAAAGAACGGTCAATTGATCTACCCGGCCGCAGACATCTCGGAACAGATCTCAACTGCGGGAAAAGAGGCCTCGGGGACCGGCAATATGAAGTTCTCGATGAACGGCGCGCTCACGATAGGCACGCTCGACGGGGCGAATGTCGAAATACGCGAAGAGGTTGGGGCGGAAAATTTCTTCCTCTTCGGGCTCGATGCCCGGCAGGTCTTTGAGATGAAAACGCAGGGTTACAATCCCCGCAGGTATTATGAAGAAAACTCGGATTTCCGGGAGGCCATCGATCTGATCAGTTCCGGTTATTTTTCCGGAGGCGATAGAAACCTTTTCCACCCGCTCGTCGATTCGCTGCTCGATCATGACGAATACATGCTCTGCGCGGATTATCAGGCATATATCGATTGCCAACGCGATATCACGGGCGCATACAGTGACATCGATCGCTGGCTGAAAATGTCCATCATTAACGTCGCCCGGACAGGAAAGTTCTCGTCTGACCGGTCGATTCTCGAGTACGCCGGAAAGATATGGAACGTCACACCATTGCGGATACTGGACGAGGAAAAGCCGTAAAACGCAGGACGCAAGACGTGAAATGAATAGCTGTAAAGGTTCCGATCTTCAGTTTTATATTTTTTTCGTTGAACCTTGAACCTTGAACCTTGAACCATCTTTTCCGTTGATTTATTTCCCGCAGTCCCGTATAAAGTCTTAAAAAGTACTAACGTTCTTATCCCGGGAAAAACCAATGAAAAGATCCAAGGCTATTACCCTCGTTCTATTGACAGGAACACTTCTTTTACCTGCCTGTAATGAAGAAGAGAACATGAGAAACAAATACGCCAGCTGGGATGACTGCATAGCCGACTATAAGGACCCTTCTAAATGCACGAGGTCAGATGAAAGAATGACCCATGGCGGCTATTACTGGCATGGTCCCTGGTATACGGCGTCGCGGTTCAGAAATGCTACGTATAATCCCGGTTATTCGAGCGCAAGAAGCGTGGGCATCGCCCGCGGCGGTTTCGGGTCATCGGGGCATATGTCGGGGTCGTGAGGGAATGCGGCGGATACAGCTCGACAGGATACGCGATAACTGGCAGAAGAAAGTAGAGGACATCGGCTTCTATTACTACGAGATCGACGGGTCTCCCTACTGGGATGAGTCCGCATACTACCAATTCACCTCGGACCAGATAGATCATCTCGAAGAAGTGACCGACGACCTTTATGCCAAGTGCAAAAAATTGGTGGACTATGTTTTCCAGAATAACCTCGGCGAGCGCATGGGCATACCCGGACCTTTTTTTGAATTTGCCCGTGACTCATGGCGCGATAGAGAACCTACCATTTACGGGAGATTCGATTTCTGGTGGGACGGGGTGTCCGACCCAAAGCTTCTCGAATTCAATGCCGATACGCCGACTGCTCTGTTCGAGGCAAGCGTCGTGCAGTATTACTGGCTGCAGGATATGTTTCCCGGTAAAGACCAGTTCAACTCGATCCACGAAAAGCTCCTCGATGTCCTCGGTGGCAAGATCCGGCGGTACTGCTCATATGAAACGTTGTACACATCATCCGTGCGGGATAACCTGGAGGACCTGACAACGACGGAATACCTCCGCGACGTCGCGACGCAATCGGGTCTTAAGACCGAGCACATATACGTTGACGATATCGGATATGATAATGCCAACCGGTATTTTGTCGACCTGGAGGAAAGGCGCATCCGCTGTATGTTCAAGCTCTATCCGTGGGAATGGATGATCCAGGAGGAGTTCGGGTCGCATCTGCTCGAGAGGGGCCTCGCCCTGTTTGAACCCGCCTGGAAGATGGTACTCAGCAACAAGGCCATTCTCCCGATACTCTGGGAGATGTACCCGGGGCACAAGAACCTTCTGCCGTCCTTTTTTGAACCGCGGTCGAACGGGGTGACATATGTCGAAAAACCCTTCTTTTCCCGGGAGGGCGAGGATATCGTGGTGCGCCCGCATTTCAGCCGCGCGAAACCCCTGTCGATCTACCAGGAATATCGGCAATTGCCCGCATTTTCGGGGAATTACCCCGTGATAGGATCGTGGGTCATCGACGAAATGGCTGCCGGCATAGGTATACGCGAAGATACGAGTCCCATAACGAACAATATGAGCAGATTCGTCCCCCATGCTTTTGATAATTAGCGAAGAGAGAGGAGACAAAAATGACACAACCTGCAGATAAAGCTTTTGAATTCGGGGAGAAGGAAAACGAACTGCTCCTCAAATTATCGAAGGACCTGGCACGGCTCGGCATAGCGATACTGATCGCCGGCATCCTGTTCGTTCTTTATCTCGTTGTCTCCTACATCGACCCCGCCTCTGTCGTTGAGGTAAGCGAAGCCCGCCACGCGGCGCTGTCATTTCTCGATTATTTTGTGTGGGGACTTATAGCACTGCTCGTAATTTACATAAGCATCACGGTCATCAGGCTCGCCATACCCATCAAAATGATCGCGACAACATCCGGTCTCGACATCCCCTACCTCATGAACTTTGTCGAAAATCTCGGGACCCTCTCCCGGATATCGTTTGTCAGCCTCGTGGTCATTTGCGGGCTGATGATCGTCAGCCTCATCTTGCTAATATTGGTCTTTTAAAAGAACGTTCTACGTTCTACGTTCTGCGTCAAAAAGTCAACGACCTAAGAGTGCCACGCCACGTCCACGAAAAAAAGTATTATAAAACCTGCCGTCATTCCCGCGAAGCGGGAATCCAGTGTCTTTTCAGTTGGTTTTAGGCCATTCTCTGGGTGCCTTGCACAAGAGAAAGCAAACATTGTAAACGACCTATAAAGACCAAAAGACAAAGACGCTAGATTCCCGCTTCGCGGGAATGACGACCGGTGTCTTGGCATGCTTTCGTTTACTATCGCGGGAATGACGGCCGGTATCTTGGTGTTTCGTGCTATATCTCGACACTTCTACCCGTACACGATATCCCGGCATAAGGAATAATTCCACCATGTCGTGACACTTACCACGCAGAACGTAGAACGTAGAACGCAGAACGTAGAACGTTTTTATCTATACAGCAGCGCTTGCGTCCTGTACCACGCCAGGGTGGCGTCGAATTTTTGGAGGTAGATCTGGGTTTCGGACGGAATGGCGGCTGTCCAGTTGTCGCCGTGCCTTTCCATGCTCCCCCGGGTCCTGCCGGGGCCGCAGTTGTATGCGGAGGCGAGGAACCTTCCCAAGGCCGCCGGGTCTTCAAGCAGGCGCTGTCTGCGGGTATCGCTCAGCACATACATGTCGGCATCGAAAAGAAGGAAAGAGGCTTTCGCAGCATTTTGATGGTCTTCCATACCCCGAACAAAATCCCGGTTGAGCCCGGCAGCGGGATACAGGTTCTGAATCCTTTTGTATGTGCCGGGAATGAACTGGAAGAGGCCCATCGCGCCGGCCTTCGACCGCGAATACCGATAGGCGTTCTGCCTGTTGGTGCCCAGGATAACGAGAGTTTCATTGATGAGTTTCTCGGGTGTGTATTTCCCGCTTAAGAATTTGCCGGGATCGATATGCTCGATGATGGCGAGGACGACTGATATGTCATCATCGATGAATGAATTGCATGACCGCGGAAATACCCGCCGCTTGAGAAGATCGTCCTTGGCTTCACCTATGATGTACCGCAGGTAATCGAGCCCTGCTTTGCGGACTGCAGGTATGTCGATGCCTTCGGAATACGGTGTGTAAATGACCTCCTTGAAACCGCTTCCGCTGCGGACGGGCCGCTTCAATGCAAGCACGACATGATGTTCCTGCGAGATGATCGTGAATTTCGTATTGACGCCATTGGCCTTACCCGGCTCGATGACGGCATTTTCCGCGCGGGCGCCGAGTCTCGGGTGAACCCTGACGATCTTGATCTCCCGTGTCGGCACATTTTCGACCGCCAGGAGTATCGTGAATTCCCCGAGTTCCGGTCTGCCGTATGTTACCACGGTCTTGTACTTCTGACCCTTTTTCCCCTTTTTTCCAACCTTGATCTTCTTCACGGATTTTACGCGCACGACCTTAAAGCCGCAGGTGGCCTTTTCCAGCATTGCCCGCGCCCGCGTGATATCTTCGAAAATATTGAAATTTATATTATCTCTTTTGCCTGTCGGTGATGCTATCTCTATTGAATCCTCGACCTCGGCCTCGATCTCTTCCTCGCTGCCCATTGTCTGGGCATGCAAAGGAATAGATGCGGGGAACGGCCCGGGAACGAACAGGACGAGAAGGATAGCGAAACATACTGTACTGATCGATCTTTTCAGAAACGGCCCTCTCTGCATAAATGCGGGTTATTCAGTTGGCTCATAGACGTACTTTCCCGTTGTGTCGATATAACCCCATTTCGACCCGGACTGGACACGCGCGAGCCCTTCCGAGAAGGGATCGATGTAGTCGTATACGGGTTTGATCACCAGGTTGCCGGTGCGGTCGATAAAACCCCACTTGCTGCCCACCTGTACGCCGGCAAAGCCTTCCGTGAACCGGTTGACCTTCTTGAACTGCGGGCTTATCACGAGCGCTCCCGTCTTGTCGATAAAGCCCCATTTTCTCTTGACCTGGACGCGGGCAAAGCCGTCGGAGAACCTGTTCGCATTCCTGAATTGCGGCTGAATGACAAAGATATCCTGTTTGTCGATAAATCCAAACTTTTTATTGAGGACGACGGGAGCAAGGCCTTCCGAGAAGGGGAGGGCAAAATCGTATACCGGCTGCATCACCACCTGGCCGGAATGGTCGATATAACCATATTTCTTTCCGATAAGCGCTACGGCAAGGCCATCGCTGAAACGGGATATTTCTGCATATTTCGGTTCGATGACCGTCTTGCCCGCTTTATCGATAAATCCCCACTTACCGTTCACCCTGACGCCCGCAAGACCTTCGGAGAACGGCTGTGCATCGTTAAACACTGCAGCAACCACAATGTTGCCTGTTTTATCGATATACCCCGATCTGCCTCTTATCGTTACCTTTGCCATGCCGTCTGAAAAACGCTCGGCGCTGTCAAATTGCGGTTTAATGACCACAGCACCTTCACTGTTGATGTATCCCCATTTTCCATTGAGCTGAACCCGTGAAAGCCCCTCGGTGAAAGGGTACGCCGCTTCAAAGCGGGGTTCGATCACTATCTTCCCCGTCCTGTCGATGAACCCCCATTTCCCGTCCCGGGATATGGCGAATAAGCCGGCTTTCTCCTTATTTTCGAAGTCCAGCTGGGGATACGCAGCAGGTGCAAGAAAGAATGTGGCGAGCATAGAGATCAGGACGGCCAGCGAATATGCCCTTGCCCTGTTTTTCATAACCCGTTCCTCCTGTCATGGTGATGAAAATACGCCGGCCCGGTCCCCGGCTTTTAAAATCCCGGCTAAAGTTGGTACTGTTCCTAATCATAGCATATCCTCGAAGAGAGCCGCAAAGGTTTATAGAGGGTTAAATAACCTGTGGACATGAGGGCACTGATCATGTTGAATGTTATGTACAAAAAAGACGATGGGAGACGGTTCACATGAAGCGCAGCATCATCCTGGCATTATGGATTCTTTTCCTGGCACATCCCGTTCTTGCGGACAAGGGACCGATAATCTGGCAGGAAGGCGTAACCCTGACGCAACAGTCTCAGAAGGCAATAATAGCCCATAACGGATCAGGGCAGGTGCTGATACTTGGGACCGAGATGCGCGGGAACCGGGATGCGGATATTCTCGAATTCATACCTTTTCCCTCGGAGCCTGCCGTCGCAAAAGCCACCGGCGACCCTTTCGCTGCGGCAGCACGGCTTATCACCCAAAAAGGCCTCGTATTTTTCAGAAGCGGGGATCACGTGGTGAAGGGAGGTCAAGGGAGTGAGGCAGCCACAGTCCCCGTCGAGATTCTCATGTCGAAGAAGATCGGTCTTCATGACGTAACGGTGATCAAAATAAATGATGTCGGGGAATTCAGGGCCTGGTGTGAAGGATTTTTCAGGCAAAAGGGCATCAGTGCGGACAATGAAAGGCTGTCTGCCGTATACGACAATGCCAGCGATTATACGCGCAGGGGATATACGTATTTTGTGTTCGACCAGGTAAAGGTTTCCCATGAGATCCGTTTCATCGAGCCGCTCGTCTACAGATTTAAATCCGCGGCCATATATTACCCCCTGAAAACATCGAACCTTTTCGGGGGCAGGGGAGATGTCGAGCTCATATTGCTCCTTCCCGGCTCTGTCATGAACGATGCATGGCAGAACATACGGGGGATCTTCGACATGTCCCGGGGGCCTGCGATCGAGCTGAGCTCATCGTCGAAAGTGTATCGCAGCGAGTTGCGCCCGTTCGATCTCTCTTCTTTTTTCGGCCCCGGGTCGAAGATCTACATGCAGGTACTGAAATACAGGGGCGTGTATAGCTTCAAAGATGATCTGTCGTATAGTATCAGCAAGCTCAGGCCGTACGCATACCGCTTTGAATCAACGCGATGGCACGGTCAAAATAAAGAATTCACGCCCGATTTCACGCGGGAAGAGGTCCGCGATCTCAGGGAATTCTTCTGTCCGAAGAGTAGTGATCCCAATTACATGTTCGAGATGCTCGATTATTCGATCAACTGCTGGAGCTTCATTCCTAACGATGATTACGAGGTATATGCGGCAATCTTCAGAGATCCGCCGTCAGGCATCCCGCGGCGTGACGTTATACTGGGCAGAACAACGATAAAGAATACTCTCAAGGGATCGAAGCTGGCGCTTGATAAGACGCTCGTCAAGGATTTCAATGAAAAGAACGTTGCCAGCCTGCCGCTCGAGAACGCGTTTCCCGATGATGAGAGCCTTGCCATTACATTTGAGGACGACAAATCCGGGAGAGTCCTTCCCGGCTCGGGCAAAACATACGTTTCACGCGTCGGTTTCGATCAGAAAAGAACAACGGCGCTTGTCTACGTGGATCACGCGTCGGGCCCGAGGTCGGGCGCAGAATATTACATAACCCTGCGAAAAACTGACGGGAAATGGACGGTCGAGAAAGCGGTGATGGTGGGTGCACACTAAAAGATGGTTCAAGGTTCAAGGTTCAAGGTTCAAGGTTCAAGGTTCAAGGTTCAAGGTTCAAAAGCAAACAACAACGGTCACCCCGGCGCTTGACACCGGGACCCAACCCTCCATCCGTCACCCCCGTGCTTGATGCCTCGATCCAACCCTCCATCCGTCATCCCGGTGCTTGACACCGGGATCCAAGCAACTGTGTTCGATGTCAACTGATTTCTTCTTCACGAGGTGACCTCGATCCACGTTGTCTTGTTCTTCATCATGGTATTCAGAATGGTCAAAAGCTTCCTCATGCAGGCAGTAATCGCAACTTTCTTGGCCTTTCCCGCTTCGACGAGCCGTTTATAGAAGGCCCCGATGGCAGGATTGAACTTGATCGCGCTGATGGTCCCCATATACAGTATGGCCCTGACATGAGACCTGCCTCCCCATATGGTCCGTGTTCCCCGGTATCTGCCGCTGTCCCTGTTGAAGGGGGCGAGCCCGACAAGGGCCGCGATGGCCTTGCGGTTCAGTGTCCCCAGTTCGGGAAGGGCTGCGATGAGATTACAGGAGATAACGGGACCGACCCCGGGCATGCTCATGAGGATCGTCTCCTTCTCCTTCCACAGGGGGCTTTTCCTGATCGTCCGCGAGATGTCCTTGTCGATCTTCTTCAAGGCCTCGGTGAGATAGTATATGTGGTTCCGGATATCCTCGCTTCCGGCAGCGGGCGCTTTCTCGAGGCGGTTCTTCTCCATCGTCAGCATCTGGATGAGCTGCCTCCTGCGGGCAACGAGGGCACGGAGCACCTCGGCATCTTTCTCCGGAAGCGGCCGTATCTCCGGCTCGATGGCCTTTGCGAACTGCGCGAGGACACCTGCATCTATCGTGTCCGTCTTTGCGAGCCTGCCTGTCGCCTTCGCGAAGTCCCTCACCTGCCGGGGATTGACCGCTACAACAGGAAGCTTGCCGTCCGCCAGGGTACGCACTGCTCCCATCTCGTATCCTCCCGACGCCTCGATGACGATGCGGGAAGGGTTGAGAGGAAGTACGAAGGCAAGGATCGCCTCGTGGCCCTCCTCGTCGTTTGTAAACCTCTTCTGCGTGCCGCCCGGTATGACCGCGAGGTCACAATGCTCTTTCGATATGTCGATCCCGATGAAGACGTCGTCCATGATATCACCCCTTTTTCCCGTGTCCCTTCCTTGTGCAATGCGGGATCTCCTGCGAGTCCCCTGCAACTGTCCGGGTTTATAAGGAGAAGGTGTGGCGGCCCGAGCTTGGATACGGGATATCATCCCCTGGTTTTTACGGCCTGCCACACCGGCAACCTTTTTCTCTTTTCTATCATGGATTGTTCGTGATATTCCACGGGGAGTATCATACAAGGTTTTGGTTTTATTGTTGTTTCCGGCCCCTTTATTTTTATATAGCAGGCTTAATTGATGATCTCGAAGTGAAGTTTGCTTGACGTCACGTCGGCGATTATGACCCTGATTGTCACGATATCACCGATGCGGTATGTTTTCCGGGTCCGTGCACCCGTGATCCGGTAGCGCTCCTCTTCAAAGTGATAATAATCGTCAAGGAGGCTCGAGATGAGAACAAGCCCTTCGACGAATACCTCGGTCAACTCTACGAAGAAACCGAACGACGTGACGTGCGAAATGACGCCCTGGTATGTCTCGCCCAGTTTGTCTTTCATGTAGAGAATACGGATCCTGTCCTCGAGTTCGCGCTCGGCGTCCATCACGAGGCGTTCCCGTTCCGACACGTGGTTGGCAAGCGTGGTGAGTTCCTCTTCCGTATAGGCGGGTTCCTTTCGTCCCGCCAAAGCGTTTTTCAATATACGGTGGCAAACAAGGTCGGGATAACGCCTGATGGGTGACGTAAAATGGAGGTAGCTCTCGGATGCGAGCCCGAAATGGCCGTGGTTCTTTGCCGAATAGCGTGCCTGTTTCATCGAGCGCAGGAGCACCCTGTTCACGATAAATTCGTATTGCGTGCCGCAGACGGTTGAAAGGACATCCTGCAGTGCGCCCGCGGTGCCCGTTTTTTTGTATCGAATGCCGAGGCCCTGGAGCAGCCGCTCGAAATCCTTGAGCTTTTCGCGGTCAGGAGGCTCATGCACCCTGAATAGCGCGGGCAGCCCGCGGTCCTCAAAAAATTGCGCGACGGCCTCATTGGCTGATACCATGAACTCTTCGATGATCCGGTGGGAGTTGAGCCGCTCGGCACGGATGATCCGGGAGATGCCGCCTTCGATGTCCAGGATGACCTGCGGTTCAGGCAGATCAAAGTCGATGCTGCCCCGCTTTTCACGAATGCAGGTGATGAGCCCCGCGAGATCGGCCATGTCCTCGAGATAGGGCAGGCACTGTGCAAGTTTTTTGCGGGCCTTCGGGTCGGAGTGGACCGTTGCCATTTCCACCGATTCGTAGGTAAGGCGCATCTGGCTGCGGATCACGGACGGAAAGAACGATGACCCTGTCGCTTTCCCATGACGATCAAACCGGATGGAGGCAGCGACCGCGTACCGGTCCTCCCGGGGGTTGAGGCTGCATATACCGTTGGAGAGAGCCTTTGGCAGCATGGGCAGTACCCTGTCGGGAAAGTAGATGCTCGTGCCGCGTCTTAAGGCCTCTGCATCGAGAGGTGATCCTTTCCTGACGTAGTGAGATACATCTGCTATGGCCACGTGGAGGGTAAATCCGGACGGTGACCGCTCTATCGCCACGGCATCGTCAAAATCGCGCGCATTCTGCCCGTCTATCGTAACGAAGGTGAGGCCCCGGAGATCTTTACGCCCGGTGGCCGAAATGTCCGCTGTGACACCCGCGGCCTCGTGTTCGACATCACGCGGGAAGCGTCGGGGGAGCGTGTGTTTGTATTCGATGAATTTTGTTATGGCTGAGAGACTGTCCAGCTCACCGATGACACGTGTTATCCTGCACTCGGGTTCCGGCCTGTCGCCGGGGAACGCCGTTATCTTTGCAACGGCAAGCTGACCGTCAGGGATGTTGTGATCCCGGTTTAAAACACGGTATTCTGTATTATATCTGTAATCTTCAGGAATAATATAAAGTATATTATCATATAATTTTGTAAAGCCTATGATAGTGTTAGATTTACGTGAGATAATACGGATTATTTTGCCCTCGGGCTTGCCTCCGTAGTGATGGTCCAGCCTGACCGCGACCCGGTCCCCGTGTACGGCGTTATTGAAGTTGCGGGAGGATACGAAAACATCCCGTTCACCTTCCGTGTCAGGTATGACGAACCCGTTGCCGCTGCGGGTACACCACAGCGTCCCCGAGACCAGGTTCATCTCCCGGGTAAGGCCAAAACGTTTATTCTTGAGTTCGATCACCCTGCCTTTTTCGATCAGGGAATTGATCACTTTCATGACGTCCCTGCGCTTGAGCCTGCCGCCGCTGAAGATGCTTTCAAGTTCGTCGATGCCGACAGGGCGCCGGGAATTCCTGAGTATTCTCAGCATCGAATCCTCTGAAAGGGATGATGGCTCTTTTCTTCTGCGTTTCATTCTTGGGTTCCTTCAGTATCCTTATAACACTTTTACCGCCATATCCAAAGTATTGTTGCCGTATGGATTGCTATTTATGGAGCAAGTTCCTATAATACGTTTTACGGTGGCGATGGATTACAGTATCAAGATAGGCGGAGAGGCGGGGCAGGGCATCCAGACGATCGGCGATGTCCTCGGACGGGTGTTCGCGCGGTCGGGCTACCATGTTTTTACGGACCAGGATTACGAGTCCAGGATACGCGGAGGCCATAATTTTTACCGGATACGCCTGTCCGATGTACCCATCCGGGCGCCGAAGAAAGCGCTCGATATCCTTATTGCCTTCGACGGCGCCTCGATCACGCTTCATCAGCCTGAGATGTGCGAAGAGGGCACGATCATATACGATTCCGCTCTCCTGAAGCAGTCATACGATGGGCCGCAGTTCCTCGACATCCCTTTTCTCAAGCTCGCTACCGATACGGGAGCCCCCAGGATCGTTGCAAACACGGTAGCGACAGGTGCGGTCCTCGGAATGCTCGGTCTTTCCCTTAAACCCCTGTTCGATATCATGGATATTATTCTGAAGAAAAAGGATGATCGAACGCGAGAGCAGAACAGGCTCGCCGCTGTAGCGGGGCACGATTTTGCGGTTGCCAACTGCAGGCGGTGTTCATTCGCATTGAATCCCGGAGGCTCTCCCAAAATGCTGCTGCCCGGCAACGAGGCGGTCGGCCTGGGGGCCCTTGCAGGAGGCTGCCGGTTCTACAGTGCCTACCCGATGACGCCGTCGACGGGCATCATGACCTATGTCGGGTCAAAAGCGAAGGAATACGGCGTCGTTGTGGAGCAGGCAGAGGACGAGATCGCCGCTGTCAACATGGCCCTCGGGGCATCTTATGCGGGTGTCCGGTCGATGACCGGGACATCGGGAGGCGGGTTCGCCCTTATGGTGGAAGGGGTTTCCCTTGCAGCCATGACGGAGACGCCCGTTGTCATTGCGCTTGCCCAGCGGCCCGGACCTGCGACGGGACTGCCTACCCGCACCGAACAGGCGGACCTTTTCTTCGCCCTGTACGCCGGGCACGGTGAGTTTCCCCGCATTATCTTCGCACCCGGAGATCCCGAACAGGCCATCAGGTTGACGGCGAAGGCATTTGACCTGACACAGAAATACCAGGTCACCTCCATCATTATGACGGACCAGTACCTGGGTGACACGCAGTGGACTTTCGACAGCATTTCCCTCGACGACCTGCCCGTGCGCGACTACAGGGCAGACAGGACCAGCGTTGACGCCCTCGATGAGTACAAGCGGCACGCCTTGACGGAAACAGGCATATCGCCGTTTGCCATACCGGGGAGAACGCGGCATGTCGTCGTGACCGACAGCGACGAGCATACCGAAGGGGGTCATCTCGTCGAAGATGCCGGGATACGCAGGGAGATGGTTGAAAAAAGGCTCTTCCGGAAGATCGAGGACATCAGGAAAGAGATCTCGCCCCCCTCGTATTTCGGTCCCGAGGGCCCGGTGATCGTTCTCGTTTCGTGGGGATCGACATATGGCGTCGTCCGCGAAGTAATGGAAGAAATGGCCGGCAAGGGCGTCGGGATGCTTCATTTCAGCGAGATCTACCCATTTCCCGGGACGGAGAAATTCGATTATACGGGCCTTCTCATGAGGGCCGCCCAGAGGATATGCATAGAGAACAACGCGACATCGCAATTCGCCCGGCTTCTCACGGCCAGCACAGGGTGTACGGTAACAGGGAATATTACGCGGTACGATGGAAGGCCGTGGGTTGTAGAGGAATTGCGGGAGGAGATACGTGGCAGGATCTGACAAATACCAGGGCGAAATTCCTGCCTGGTGCCCCGGGTGCGGTAATTTCCCGATATTGAGTGCATTTAAACAGGCGCTCTCTGAAGAGAATATCGAGCCCAATGAATTCTGCATCGTGTCAGGCATAGGGCAGGCCGGGAAATTTCCCCATTATGTCCGGTGCAACACGTTCAACGGGCTTCACGGGCGCTCGCTTCCCGTAGCAACCGGGATCAAGCTTGCCAACCATACGATGCTGGTGATGGCTTTCGGCGGTGACGGGGACATGTACGGCGAGGGAGGCAACCACCTCGTCCACGCGATACGCCGGAATATAGGGGTGAAGGTCTTTGTCCACGACAACCAGATCTATGGCCTGACGAAAGGCCAGGCGTCGCCGACAAGCATGGAGGGGATGGTCACAAAGAACCAGCCCTTCGGGGTGCTTTCCGAACAGTTCAACCCCATGGCAATGGCGGTGGCCCTCGATTGCGGGTTTGTCGCGCGCGGGTATGCGGGTGACGGGAAGCACCTGACGGCGCTCATAAGAGAGGCCATACGATATCCGGGTCTTTCTCTCGTCGATATGCTTCAGCCATGCGTTTCCTTCAATAAGATCAATACGTATGAATGGTACGGGAAACGGGTGTACCATGTCGGGGACGATCATGATCCCCGCGACAGGGTGAAGGCGTTCGCGCTGGCGCTCGAATGGGGAGACAGGATACCCATCGGCGTCATCTACCGCAACGACCGCCCCGCTTTTGAAAGCCGGGTCCCCGTCCTAAGCGGCGGACCGCTTGTCGATGACAGGACCGACCCTGATGCGCTCAGAAAGAAATTGGCTGAAACTTTGCGCGAATTCTATTAAAATACATTTCCAGTTCAAAACAAATCAAGGAGGATGCGATGAATCTCAAGGCCATTCAGAAGATCTGTTACGGGGTTTATATTATCAGCTCGAAAAAGGATGACAAGATAAATGGGCAAATAGCAAATACAGCCTTTCAGATCACATCGGATCCGCCGACGCTGGCGATCAGCATCAATAAACAGAACCTGACCCACCAGTTCATAGAAACAAGCAAGGTATTCACCGTATCGATCCTGTCGAAGTTTGCCCCCATGACGCTTATTGGCAAATTCGGGTTCAAATCCGGAAGGGATATCGATAAATTTGCTGACACGAAGTATAAAACGGGTGCGACAGGCGCACCGATCGTTCTCGACAACACCGTTGGTCACCTGGAATGCGAAGTCCTCAGTATGACAGATGTCGGGACGCATACCATTTTTATCGGTAAGGTTGTCGATTGCGACGTGCTCAGTGACAATGAACCCATGACATATGCGTATTATCACCAGGTCAAAGGCGGCAAGGAACCAAAGACCGCACCGACATATATCAAGGAAGAATCCGCAAAAGAGGCCCCCGAGGATTCGGGCAAGTACGTCTGCAATGTGTGCGGATATGTGTATGACCCGGCTGCCGGGGATCCCGACCATGACATCAAACCGGGTACACGCTTCGAGGACCTGCCTGATTCATGGGTCTGCCCGATATGCGGTGCACCGAAAAGTGAATTTTCCAAGGAATAACAGCGAGGGTAACGATGTCGAATATAATACGGGAAACTAATTTTGACGCACTTGGCGCCCCTCGCAAAGGTAAAGTGAGGGACATTTACGATTTCGACGGCACATTACTGATCGTTGCCACGGACAGGCTGTCCGCGTTCGATGTTGTCCTTCCGACCGGCATAGAGGACAAAGGGAAGGTCCTTACCAAGCTTTCCCTTTTCTGGTTTGATAAGGTCAAGGACATTATCCCGAACCATATCATTGAAACCGACGCCGATAAATACCCTGACCTGTTGAAACAGTACTCCGGGTCCTTAAAGGACAGGAGCATGCTCGTGAAAAAGGCGAAGGTCCTGCCCGTGGAATGTGTCGTGCGCGGCTACCTCGCAGGGTCCGGCTGGGCTGAGTACCAGAAGTCCGGCACCGTGTGCGGAATCAAACTGCCCGGGGGCCTGAAGGAATCGTCTAAACTCGAGGCACCGATCTTTACGCCTTCAACAAAGGCGGAAGAAGGCCATGACCTGAACATTTCCTACGAGGAAGCGGTCAAGGTAATTGGCGAGGATTACGCGCGCAAACTTCGGGATTCCAGCATCGCGATCTACGAGAGGGCGCGCGATATCGCGGAAAAAAGAGGGATCATCGTTGCCGACACAAAGTTCGAGTTCGGTCTTATCGACGGCAGCGTCGTCCTGATCGACGAGGTGCTCACCCCCGATTCATCACGCTTCTGGTCTATTAAGGATTACGCTCCGGGCAAATCTCAGGACAGCTACGACAAGCAGATAGTGCGCGATTACCTGAATACCCTCGATTGGGGCAAGACATACCCCGGCCCCGAGTTGCCTCCCGAGATCGCGAAAAAGACGTCGGAGAGGTACAAAGAGATCTATACGATATTGACGGGTGAACGGATTTAGTTCAAAGTTCAAAGTTCAAGGTTCAAGGAAAAAAATGCCGCCCGGCTTTGAAGCCGGCGGCATTTTATTTTGAAGGGATTTTTTTCAGCCTTGAACTTTGAACATTGAACCTTGAACCGTCACTTAGTCATCGCGCATGCTGTCCTGTACGCTTCGATGAAGCTGGTCGGGTCCGCAATGCCGCGGCCGGCGATATCGAACCCTGTTCCATGGCCGGGCGATGTTCTGACAAAGGGCAGGCCCAGGGTAATGTTCACGGTCCTTTCGAAATCCACTGTTTTTACAGGTATGAGCCCCTGGTCATGGTACATGGCAACGTAAGCATCACAATCAACACGGTGAAAGAGTGAATCTGCAGGGAAGGGGCCTGAGGCATTGATCCCGATTCCCCGTGCACGTTCGATTGCCCGTTGAATGATCTCTTCCTCATTTCCCATGATCCCCTGTTCGCCCGCGTGGGGGTTCAGCCCGCAGACCTTTATCGAAGGGTTTTTCAAGGACAGGCGCTGCTCGAGGGAACGGGAGGTGATCTGTATACAGTCAAAAACGGACCGCTCGGTGATCATCGCAGGGACGGTTTTAAGGGGAACGTGTATCGTCACGAGGCTTACGCGCATCACAGGGTTGGCAAGCATCATAACGTAGCTGCCGACACCGCCGAAATGAGCGAGGAGTTCAGTATGCCCTGGAAAGGGGACTCGGGCCATGTTGAGCGACGCCTTGCTTATGGGACATGTCACTATCGCCCGGACCTGTCCGGCGAAAACGAGTTTCAGGGCCTCGAGGATGTATTCAAAGGAGGCGCGCCCGCAACGGGCGTCGGACGAGCCGGGCGAGATGATGTCCATGCGTTTGAGGTCCAGGAATTCGATGTCGCCCTGATTGCCGTGACCGGGATGCCGGAACGGATAACGGGGAAGAGAGGGCACGGACGTATACGCAGTTTCGAGCGCCTTTGCGTCCCCGATAATGAGCGGTATGGTTTCTCCCGTGATCTGCAGGAGTGACTTGAGTATTATCTCGGGACCTATCCCGGCCGGATCGCCCATCGTGACAGCGATCCGGGTGATCCCTATATTTTTACCTCGATATACGATGATCTTTTGACCTTATCTATGTAATCCTGGTATCTTTTACTCGACTGCTCCATCATCATGCGTTCCGCAATTAATTTCTTGACCTCTTCATACGGCACAACGCCGGCTGTTTTGACCTCGATGAGCTTCAATATATGCAGACCGTACGGCGTCGGGACAACAATGGAAAAAGCACCCGGCTGAAGGCCGTTGAGGGCTTCCCTTAAGGTCGGCAGAAGGTCGCTTCTCTTGACGAACCCAATGTCGCCTCCCATGGGCGCCGAGGGGTCATCGGAGAATTTACGGGCAACATCTGCGAATGACGCGCCGTCAATCAACTGTTTATACGCTTTTTCGGCGCGTTCACGGATGTCTTTGTGCTGGCCGGATATAAATATCTGCTGGATATGGAACTCTTCTTCCTTGAAGTAATCCTGATGACTGTCATAATAGCTCTTCAGGCTATTCTCCGAAAGATTGACCTCCGTGGACACGACCCGCATGAGAAGCCGGCTCTTGAGCATGTTGAGCTTTATGCCTTCCCTGAACTGTTCATATGTGACGTTGTCTTTCTTGAGTTGCTCCCTCAGTTCCGCATCGGTGATGAGGTTCTGTTTCTGGATGCTTTGAATATAATTGGAAACGTCCTGTTCCGTAACAACGATCCCCATCTTTTTTGCCTGCTGCTTTATCAGTGTCCCCTCGATAAAGGAGTCCAGTTTTTCTTTCATCTGGAGGTTCCTGAAGTATTCATCGATGGACGTGAATTTCGTTGCGCGCTTCTCGACTTTTACAAAGGCTTCGAAGTCTTTTAATGTCACGATGTCGTCGTTGATAATGGCGATGACCCTGTCGACAACCTCGGCATGGGCGATGCCCCATGCCAGGACGATAAATAGTGATGTTACGATAATTTTAGTTACGCGTTTCATTTGCTTTTCGGTACCGTGTCCTTTTTAGGTGTTTCAGTGCTTCCAGCCGGTTTGACAGGTGTATCTTTCGACTCCGGTTTGGTGTCCTTAGCTTCCGGTTTTGCGTCCTTGCCCTCAGGCTTCACAGGTGCCTGTTCTTTTAACAATGCTTCGTTGATCGTAATTTTCGAGCCTTTTTTCAGGTCATCGATATATTTATCAAGAACTTCTTTTTGCTTTTCCTGGATCAGCTGCTGTTTTATAAATTCCTTCACTTCCGCAAAAGGGACATATTGCGGGGGCTTGATGCCCTCGAGCCGTATGATATGGTACCCGAACTGGGTCTTTGTTATCGGACTCACCTGACCTACTTTTGTCAGCTTAAATGCTGCGGCCTCGTATTCCGGCAGAAGTGTGCCCTTCGGGTGGAACCCCACCTCGCCGCCGGTGACCTTCGCATTCGGGTCGATGGAGTATCTCTTCGCCAGTTCACTGAAATCTTCCCCGGCCGCGAGCTTTTCCTTCACCTGTTTTGCCTCTTCTTCCGATTTCAGGAGAATATGGCGTGTATTGATCTCCCGTTCTTTCCGGAATTTTTCCTTGTTCGCATCGTAGTATTTCTGGAGATTTTCGTCGGTCATATTCAAACTCGACGACAATTTTTTCTTCAGGAGTGATTCAATTATGAGCTGCTCTTTGATGTCTGCAAGCCTGTTCTGGAAGTCCTTGTCCTGCTCGATGTTTGCCTTTTCGGCTTCTTTCATGAGGAGCTTCTTGATGATGAGCCGGTCGAGAAAACTCTTTTTGCCGCTTTCGGTCGCAACCACCATCTTCATGTTCATCGGGATCTTGTCGAGTTCCTTGTTGAAGTCGCTCATGGTGATCTTGTCGTCATTGATGGTGACAAGCACCTTGCTGTCGTCCTCCTTTTTGCAGCCGAAAAGCCCGGCGATCAGTAGCAGGCAGATCGTGCAGATCAAAGCATTTTTCATGTAACACCTCTTAAGCAATCCGGATTTTATATCAACCTATCTCAGAATGTATTCCCGGCATATATGCCTGTGTGCTCAAGTAAATATGGATAGTCGATAAACGTTTTCTTATATCACAGTGCCGTGAGTTCTATCAAGATATTTCTTATAAAATTCATAAGTTCGCCTTCACGAAGGTTGGTGTTTATCACGATCTGGCCTCCCGGGAGAAGCTTGATGTTCTTAGCCGGGTCCGTGGCCATGCCGAGGAGCTTCTGCATGTCAAGAGGGGTCTTCCCGGTGACATGCAAGGCTATCCGGTTTTTTACCTGTTCAACCTTGCGTATCCGTAAACGTATGAGCAGTGACTTGAGGGCTATCACCTCAAGAAGATTGACGAGCGGTTGAGGTATCGGGCCGTACCGGTCTTTGAACTCGTCCTGAAGGTCGCTGAGCTCGTCCTCGTGCCTTACGCGCGACAGGCGTTTGTACATGAGGAGCTTCTGCGTGGCGTCCTCGATGTAATTATCGGGTATAAACGCGTTGACGGGGATATTGATCTCCGTGGCCGCTTCTTCCTCGGGTGCGGTATCGCTCCCCGCATTTTTCATTTTATTGATCGTATCCTCGAGCATGTCGCAGTAAAGCTCGAAACCGATCAGGTTTACATTTCCCGACTGTTCCTTTCCGACAAGGTTCCCCGCGCCACGTATCTCGAGGTCGTAGTTGGCGATCTTAAACCCTGATCCGAGGTCGCTCAACTCTTCCAGTATCTTGAGCCTCAGGCGGGCGTCGCGCGTCAATACCTCCTCATCGGGGACGAGCAGGTACGCATAGGCCTGCCGGGGGCTTCTGCCGACACGGCCGCGCAACTGGTACAGGTCGGCAAGCCCCATCCTGTGGGCGTTGTTGATAAATATCGTATTGACGTTCGATATGTCGAGGCCGGACTCGATTATGTTC
Organism: Syntrophorhabdaceae bacterium; assembly: GCA_963666485.2. Taxonomy (GTDB): domain Bacteria; phylum Desulfobacterota; class Syntrophorhabdia; order Syntrophorhabdales; family Syntrophorhabdaceae; genus Delta-02. The sequence continues at coordinate 269,315 of CAXXUO010000003.1, forward strand.
GTCGACAGCAGGATATCATATTTCTTTTCAATGAAATCGACCATGACCTTTTCTAGTCTCGGGCCGCTCATCTGGCCGTGAGCAACGGCTATGCGTGCATCGGGGACGATGCGGACCAGGTGGTCGTAGATCACGCCTATATTATGGATGAAATTGTGCACGAAAAAAACCTGGCCTGACCTCTGAAGTTCATTCCTGATGCCGCGCATTACGACGTTATCGTTGAATTTGACGACGGTTGTGCGGACGGCGTGGCGGTCGAGAGGCGCCGTGTCGATGACGCTTAAGTCCCTGATGCCGGAGGTGGCCATGTAGAGCGTCCTCGGGATCGGGGTAGCGCTCATTGACAGGACGTCGACCGTCTTGCGAAGCGTTTTGAGCTTCTCTTTGTGTTTTACGCCGAAACGGTGTTCTTCATCGATAATGACAAGACCGAGGTCGCGGAACGAAACATCCTTCTGCAAAAGCCGGTGCGTCCCCACAATGACATCGATCGACCCTTTCCCGACGAGCTCCACCGTGTCTGCCTGCTGCTGCCGGGTCCTGAAACGCGAGAGGACGCCGATCACTATGGGATAATCGGCGAAACGCTCACTGAAGGTTTTGTAGTGCTGCTGTGCGAGGACGGTCGTCGGGACGAGGACGGCGACCTGCTTCCCATCGAGAACGGCCTTGAATGCCGCCCTTAAGGCCACCTCTGTCTTCCCGAACCCCACATCGCCGCAGACGAGCCTGTCCATTGGCTTTGGATGCCTCAGATCGGTCAGGACGTCGTTTATCGCATTGATCTGGCCCTCGGTCTCCTCGTATTCGAAGCGGGATTCCATTTCCCGGAAAAGCTCGTCTTCGGGCGGGTAGCTGTGGCCTTCGGACATCTGGCGCTCGGCATATATCTCGAGGAGTTCGTCGGCTATATCCTCTATCTGGCGCTTTACCCTTTTTTTCGTATTGATCCATAGCTTAGACCCCAGTCGGTCTATCTTGGGCTTGGATTTCTCGCTCCCGATGAACTTTTGAACGAGATGCAGGTCTTCCACAGGGACGTAGAGCTTGTCGCCCCCGAGGTATTCAATAAGGAGGAAATCTTTCGTGTAATTGTTCACCGTGAGAGCGGTAATGCCCTGGTAAATGCCGATTCCGTGATCGACATGCACAACCCTTTCGCCTGTGTCGAGATCGCGAAACGTGGCGAGAAATTCGTCCTGGCTCTCCCATCTCCTCCTGACAACCCGTTTTTTGGGGCCGGCTATATCGTCCTCGGTGAGCACGATAATGTCGTCCGTCCTGAAGCCGCGCCTGATGGGCCCCTCTATGATCCCCCATTCCCGTGTCTTTTTCGGGTACCCTATCTTTGTAAGATACGGCAGCACGAGACCATAGTTCTCGAATATCTCCTGCAGGCGCCTCGCCTGGTGGGCGGTGTTCGCAAACAGGTAAACAAAGGGGTAATGCGACCATTCCTTCTGCAGTTTTTCCCGGAGTATATGAAAGATGTGGGTCTTCCGGGCGTTGAAGAGCTGGCGAAGGTCGTCATTTGAGACCGCCCTGACCGCTTTTTCTTCATCGCCCGCTCCGACTATGCCTGAAAAATCGATCTGGCCTGACCTGCCAAGAAGCTCGTTCCATCGCAGGGCAATCCGGGGGTCGGCATCCGTCAAGACCTCATCGATGCAGGACGTCCCCGGGTGCGCGAGCACGATCCGCTCATCGACGTAATCGATGATAGTTGCAGAGTCCTCGGAATCCTCATGCGTGAGGCTGCTCACGGCGATCTCATCGATCTCTTTGTCGGACCTTTGCGTTGCCGCGTTGAAATAGCGCAGCGAAAGTATCTGGTCCCCGAGGAATTCACACCGTACCGGTTTTTCCGATGCCGGGGGAAAGATATCGATAATGCTTCCGCGTTTTGCGTATTGCCCGGCCTCCCTGACGAGAGGGGCGAGTTCGAATCCCTTCGCCTCGAGGAACTCGTGAATCTCCTCGATAAAGATCTCCTGGCCGAGTGTGAGCTTCAGGGCATCGGCGGACATTGACCGGGGCACAGGCAGTGCGCGGGTGAGGGCGGCTGCCGGGAAAAGCCCGATGAAGTTCTCGTCGGCAGTTATCCGGTAGAGAAAACCGTTCCTTTTTACCCTGTCCTCTTCCTCGAAAAAACGATCTTCATACGGGGGGAAGAATGCGACGTCTGTGCTGCCGTAATACGATATCTCTTCGCGCAGCAGTTCGGCTGATTCCTCGTCTTCATAGAGTACGAGGATCTTTTTGCGAACGTGGGCTATAAGAAAGGAGACGAACGAGCCGCCTTTGCCGGTGATATAGAGGCATTGGCTCGGGGAAATGTCGTACGAAGGTCTATTCACGGATGGTCATACCACGGGTGCAGATGTTCAAGGATCGGGCAATATAACGATATTTTTGTGGTATTCGCGGAGCACCACGCCGGGGAAGCCGCGGGGCGAATTCATCTTTTCGGGCGGCAGCGCCCGGGTCTTCCCGGGCCCTATATTATAGGCACGCAGTGCCGTCGTGACATCGTAGTAACGATGCACCAGTTCCGAGAAGACACGGACACCGATCTTTATGTTGGTGCCGGGATCATCGATGGTCTCGACCCCGTTCCATGTTATTCCCATATCCTGCGCCACGAATTTAGCGAAGGAGGGCTTGATCTGTAAAAGGCCGCGGGCACCCATCGACGACACAACATCATGCTGGAAGTTGGATTCTACCTTCATGAGGGCAAGAACGAGCCTGTAGTCGATCCCGTATTCACGCGAGGCGTTGTATACCGTGCTGGAAATAGCGTTGAGATGCCTCGTTTCGATCTCTTCATTGCCGTTTCTGACATGTGCGGCTATATGGTGCCTGATGTTTCGTTGTTTCTCAAAGCCGGAGTAAAGAGCCAGTACCGGGATGCTAAGACAGATCAAGGCCATTGTCAGGAACGCGGCGAAACGCGCCTTGTACCAGGAAATCATAACTATTTCATATACAACAGATATTCGGGCCGTGTCAAACGGATGGGCGATAGGCTATGGGCAATAGGGGGGAACCACAACCCTTATTCCCGGCACCCATTAATAATTTCTGTCTTTTCTGTGGCCTATCGCCCATAGCCTATCGCCCATAGCCTATCGCCCATAGCCTATCGCCCATAGCCTATCGCCCATAGCCTATCGCCCATAGCCTATCGCCCATAGCCTATCGCCCATAGCCTATCGCCCATAGCCTATCGCCCATAGCCTATCGCCCATAGCCTATCGCCCATAGCCTATCGCCCATCTTCTATTAACTTTTATAGAATGTTTTTCTCATGGTCAGCGTATTGATGGTACCCGAGGTTTCGTACGTGACCTCATCCATGACGGTATGCATGATGAAAAGCCCGAGCCCGTGGTCCGGGACGGTCTTGATATTGTGCGGGTCGAACGAGGGCCGTTCCGGAACGTACAGTGTCATTTGTTTTCCCGTGTCGCTTACCTTTACGATGACCTCGTCCGTTGTATACGTAAAGGTGACATCCACGACATGGCCTTCCTCGCTCCCGTATGCATGCTGGATCGCGTTGTTTATCGCCTCCATGACGCACAATTCAAGATAATACGTATCGATATCGCTTAAGGCCAGGTATTTTGCCAATCCCCGGACCGTGAGCGATGCAACGGAGATGTTCTTGAATTTGCTGTCGATAAGCAGGCTTATCGTTTTCGGGGATTTCTCAGGCATATTTTTCGTTGAGCGCCTGCACCGCTTCGCTCTGCGTCGCAAAAATGGTGAATACCCGGTTCATTCTCGTGAGATTGAAAAGCCTCATGACGGTTTCCCGTATGCAGCATATGACAAGGTCCCCTTCACCGTCGATGGTCTTGAGCGACGATACCATGACGCCGAGACCGCTCGAATCGATGAAGTCTACGTCGGAAAGGTCGAGCACAATGAGCTTGTTGCCCTGGTTGATCGAGTCAACCATGCGTCCCTTGAATTCAACAGAGACCGAGGCGTCGATCCTGCTGAGCCGGGGAATGACCACCAGTACCTTGCCGATCTTTTTTTCCTCTAATTCCATGAACTGTCCTCCTATCTCGCGCGGTATATCCGTGGTTTCTCTTTCGCGGTGCGAGTGCCATACTCAATGGCAATGATCGAAATGTCGTCCGGGAAAGGCCGTCCCCGCGAGAAATCGGTTATCGAACCAACAATCCCGTCCAGAAGTTCGCTTATCCCCTTGTGCCTGACGGACCGCAATGCCGCGTAGAACCGTTCTTCACCGAACATGTCATCATCCGGGTCCTGGCAATCAAGGATACCGTCCGTGAACAATATGACGCGGTCACCTTTTTCGAGCAGTATTTCGCCCTCCTCGAACGGGACGATCCCTCCAAGGCCGATTATTGTACCGCCTTTGTCAAGTATTTCGATCTGACCGTTCTTGTGGACAAGGACCGGCGGTGGGTGGGCCGCATTGCTGTATGTGAGGGTGCCCGTCACCGTGTCGATGACGAGATATATGATTGTAAAATATCTGCCGAACCGTTCGATCGGGTATTCCCGGTCGAGTGATTCCATAAGTGCACGGGGTGATACGATCCGGTAGCCGGGAGGCTCAGGTATCCTTTCTTTCGTCAAACCGTTGCCGTCGGGCTTCAGCACCTGGGAAACGGAAACTGTTATGAGTGCGGCCGGGACCCCGTGTCCCGCAACATCGATCATATAAATGCCCACGCGGTCCTCATCGAGACGCATGACATTGAAGATGTCCCCGCCGATCATGTGGCTCGGCATAAACCTCCAGGCGAACACGAGATTCTCTATGTCGGGAATCTGGTGGGGCAAAAGGCTTTGCTGAATTCCTGAAGCTGCATTGAGGTCATCGTCGAGGACCTTTTGCTTCTCGGTTAGCACCTTGTTGGCACGCTTTAATTCACAGGTCAGCCTGCTGATCTTGAGCTGGTTGTCAATGCGGGCGACGACCTCGGTCTTGTCGAAGGGTTTTGTGATGTAGTCGTTGCCGCCGCACTCGAGGCCCCGGACCTTGTCGGCCACATCCGACCTGCCTGAAAGGAAAATAACAGGCGTGTCGTCGTCCGCATCCCGAATTGTTTTGCAGACGGTAAAACCGTCAATGCCCGGCATGATGATATCGAGCAGGATAAGGTCAGGTTTGAAAGTATCTTTTTTTGCGAGGGCATCCTCGCCGCTAACAGCTTCTTCGACCTCGAAACGGGACGATGGCAATGCGCGCCTGAGCAGCACGCGGACGTCCTTGCTGTCGTCGACGACAAGAATCTTGCTTTTCATGTACTGGTATAATACAGCCGATGCTGCGCACATTCCAAGCATTTTTGTAATAGAAGAACAACCACGGCTTTATTTTTCATTGAGGACTGCCTGACGAACGTGTATGATTCATCTGTGGCCGACCTCTCATACCAGGAACAAAGAAAGGAAAAAAGGTTCGATATACGTTCCGTTAACATGCCTTTTCTGGGCAGCAGAGACCCGGACCATTCCAGCTTTCAATACCTCATACTGGACATCAGCAAAAGCGGCATCGGGTTTGCGATCCCGAAATGGGTCGTCAACAGGGAGGGTCTGAGAAAGGGCGATACGATACACTTCAACCTGCCGATCTTTGTTCAGGGCTCATTTTATAAACAGGGGGACCTTCTCTGGACGAGATGGGACAACGACATCGAGGCGCAGGTATGCGGAGCATCGCTTCTCAAAACTGTGGCGCCCCTGTATCCGATCTATATCTCGCTCGATGCCGACTCAGTTTCGATCAGCCTCGAGGACTTCGCCGTTAAGGAAGACAACCTTGTATACCGGGTCCTGAAGGACACCGCGTTCCTGAAAAAAGGGGTGGAGATCTATATCGGTCACCTCATACCCTTTTTTTCGCGCATAGCCAAATACCCGCCCGAAGAGTATCCGGAGTTGAAAGGCTTCCTCTTTTCGGATATCCGGGAACGGGTGACCGGGCATTTTGAAAAGCTCGAAAACCTTTACATGACCATCAATGCCGAGAAGGCAACACTGGAAGACCTGCCAAAATATATCGATCTCGAAGACCTGCGGTCCATTATCGATTCAGAGGTATCCATCGACGTTTTCAGGGCAGTGTTTGCCGATGAGAACATAATGCCGTATCTCAAGGCCATAAAGGACCTCGAGCAAAAGCTGTTCTATAACTATAATATTATCGTTCTGCTCTATCTTCATTCCCTGGAATTGTAAGGCGTAAGGCTTCTTGTACGATTCACCTGTCAAGAATTTTTAAAAAAGGCCGGATATCTCCCGAGATACCTGACGTTAACAAAGGCCGTCATTCCGGCTTGCCGGAATCCAGTGTCTTTGTCTTTTAACGTCTTACGCCTTACGCCCTCACGCCTTACGATATTTATTCGTATACGATCTCGACGCGGGAGACGTAATCGGCCAGATCGCCGGCATGTACGAGGATAGCTGCCGCATCCTGGTTTTTTGCGGACTCCTCGATCATTCTGCCGATCTCCGTGATCCGGTCAAAGCCGTAGCCCCCGCCGCTGCCTTTCATGCTGTGGCCGAGGATCTTGATCTTGTCGAAATCCCCCGCATCGCAGGCGTCTCTGATAGCGGAAACGTCTTCCTGCCTTCGCTCCAAGTAACCGGGTATGAGATCCTCCAGGTCCCTGTCGATCTTGACGGTGATGCGTTTCTCTTCCATACCGATCCCTCGCTTAGTCGTTCTTGAACATATGCCGGGATCGCGGGCAGCAATGCCCGGGGCCCGTGCATACCTAGCGGCCTGTGTTTTTGCCCGTCTTAGGACAGGCTCCGGAAAGTTTACGGGCATTGCGGATCACACTGACATACTCCTTATCCGTGCCCGACCCGATCCGCCAGTCTATCTCCTTGTTTGACTCGAACCAGGCGATGCCGCCTATGCCGAGTCCGGGCGCCTGACGGACAGCCTCAGCGATCCACTCCTTTTTATTGCCCCCTGCCGTCGCTGTGGACGTTTCGAAAACCATAACAGGCTTCGCTCTACCGCCACTCAGTTTCTTGAGCTCAGCTGCAGGCCGTGCAAATATGTCCGTGAAAGACATCCACCTGCTGTCCCATCCATGGGTCTGTTTTTTTTGCGTCGTCCCCCAGTTGTAGCCGTCGACCCCCAGCACGTCGACGTACTTATCACCCGGATAGTACCGGGATATCGTGTTCCACCCGGCCGTGGCATCGAAGGATGTGTTAGGGACGCTCTCCGCGTTGGGGCAGAACACCCAGAGCACATTGCTCGCCCCCGCCCGCCTGAAAAGGTCTACGACATATCGGTGCATTTTCTGGTAAATGACGGGGCTTTCAGGCCCGTACTCTTTCTCCGCCGTGCCCCAGTGATATCTCTTGAGGTTCATTTCATGGGCGAAGCGTATCATAACGGGTTTTTTGGAAGCCTTCGCGCCGTTCGCAAAACGGAGGATGTAATCGTCATAACGGCCGCCAAGGAGCGCCTTGTGCGAGACGGCGACCTCTCTTCCGTCCTTGATATACATCGGCTCCCAGGTAATGACCGGTGTAGCTCCGGTTGCCGAGATCACGGCCGCGCTTTCGGCCGGGAACTGTCCGGAGGCTTGAGCGTCCGGCGCAGGCCATTGGAGGAAAAATACGACCATGTCCGGACTAAGCCCCGTGGAGGATTCAACAGCGTTGAGCCGGGCCTGTGTAACCGGGTATCCGTCTATGGCAAAGCCCCACGCGAAGGATTTAGGCCCGGCAGTCAGCGCGGCGGGGAAGATTGTCGCCGCCAGAAGGAAAATACTGAAGATGCCGAGCGCCCTGTAGACGGTCATTGGTCCCCCCCGGCCGTCCCTCCGATGTTCTCGACGGGTTTGTTAAAATAGAAAATAGAGGAGAGTATTATGGTGTGGTATATACACCAGAAGACATTTACCGCAAGGCCCGCCAGGGGCTCCCGTTCAAATATGATCCTGTTGACTCCCCACACCACGGCACAAAAACAGGTAAGCAAAAGCAGGACCTGGGGCCACATGGCCTTGAGCGGCAGGGCGTGGCTCGAACCTTTTGGCGTGATGCCGAAGGTCCCCTTGACCCCCGCCAGGGCGAGAAGGCTTGCCTTCATGAAGACGGGAAATGTAATGAAGGTCAAGAGCTGACCGGACAGGAGGTCCTTGATCGTGTAACTGCGCTGTTTCAAGGTCCAGTAGAAGGTGGTCAGGGTGATGACAATGTACGGGACAAAGACGAGGAAATAAAACTCCGGCCGGGAGAAATACGTGGGCACATTGAAAAAAATGAAGACCGGGGGGCATATCATCATGACGAAGAATACGAAGCCGATAAAGTACCAGGTGCTCGACAGGAGATATTCCCACCATTGCAGCGGCGTCAGAGCTGTCGGCCTTGTGAGGAACGTTCCGATCACCTTGCGAAGAAGCCCGATGGTCCCCAAGGACCACCGGAACTGCTGTTTGAAATAACCTCCCAGGTCCTCCGGCCCTATCTGGAAAGTCCGGACCCGGTTGATATATGTTGTCTTCCATTTTTTGAGGTGGAACTGGAGGGACGTGGCAAAATCCTCGGTCACGGATGATTCGTCGAAACCGCCGACGCTCATCAGGGCCTCCCTGCGGAAGAGGACATTTGTCCCGCAGCAAAAGGTCGCATCCTTGGAGGCCTTGCCCTCGCATATATATTCGTAGAAGACTGTCTGCTGAAGGCCGGCGGCGCGTGCTATACGGTTCGAGTCGAAGTTGATGTAGTATTGCGGCGTCTGGATGAAGGCGAGTTCCCGCTTTTGTTCGATCTCGTAGACGAGCGGTTCAAGGAAATCGGGGAACGGGTTTGAATCGGCGTCGAAGACGACCATGTATTTCTCCGTTTCCGTTTTCCTTTTCGCCGAATAATTATAAAAAACGAAACCCTCCTTCACGTTCCCCGTGAGGTACTGGAGGAAATCGTTGATGATGCCGGCCTTCGCTCCATGCCATTTCCGCCGGAAAAGGTCGACCCCGACATACTGGCACAGGTCCTCGATGGCTTTTTTATAGGCTGCCATATTTTCGGGTGTGTCCCATTCCACGTCATACCGTGTGTCGTCGAGAAAATAGATGTACTTGTTCGGGTAGGAGAGATTGTAAAAGGTGATGAGAGAGTTCTTGACGACCTCGAGCGGTTCCTTGTATGAGGGCATGACGATCGCCACGGGGGGAAATGACGACAACTCCACGTTGGGGATCTCTTTTCGGGAAAAGTCCCTCTTTGTCCATGCGACCGACAGTATCTCGAGAAAATAGCCGATCCCGTGGACGAGAATGAACGTTTCTGCCAGAAGAAGAACAAAGGCTATGAGTTTTTTCGTACCACGCATAATCACTGACGAGAAAAAGCCGACGCGGACCATGAGATAAATAGCCGCCACTGCCATAGCCGCGACGGGAATTGCCATGACAAAGGCGATCTTGGAGGAAGACGGGGGCGATGTTTTTTCTGCCATGTCAGAACCTGTATCGTAAAACGGCCCACAGGCCCTGTCCGACCCATTGGGGCGAGGTCCTGGTACAGGCCTTTTATGCCGGCGAGCCAGTGTTTGGCAAACTCATAGTTCCATTCCCCTTCGAAACGGGCGTACGGGTTGTTCTCGGAATCGGTCCCGAAAGAGAACTTGAGATCGTAATAATGCTGGTCAGAACCGCAGATGAACGATTTCGACAGGTCATGGAGCCATTCAAAGGTGATACCTCCGGCTGTATAATCCTGAGGTGTCCAATAGGGGATGGATGATATTCGTGACATTTCCCGACTGATCGTAAAAATATACGTTGTTATGCTTGGTGTTCCTGTATTCACCGGAAAGTATCACCTTGAAAAGCCGGGGGTGTTCCGTGAGGCCGTATCCGACCGCCATGCCGAGATAGGTCCCGCTATTCGAGTCGTTGTAATTGATATACTCCGCCCTGGCATTCATGTTGAGCTTGCGATTGAAGTCTTTCTGGGCGCCTATCCAGAGCCGGTCGGCCTGGATGCCCTGCTCGAGGCTGAAGTAATTGTATATTTCATCCGTCCTGGCATATCCTCCGCCAACTTTGACATGATCGTAGATATTGAACCACATGGTCGCCTGTCCTGTGTCCTTGGTGCCGAGGCCTGCTCGAGTCGTAGCGTTTATGGGTCCATGGCCACGTCCCCGCTCAGGTAAGGATTCACTACCCCTGAAAACCCGACCGTGAACCCGTCCGCCCCGTATGTGCGGTGGTTGTAGTCGGGCTGTTCGAGGTACCGCTGGGCCCTGAAGAAACCGTGGTATTGGCATGCAAAAGGTACATCGACGGACAGGTCGAAGCGATTGCGCGTGATGCGGGAAAGGTCCCCCCCTTCCTTCCTCGTTCCAGTATGAATAATCGAAGCGGACGGAAGGGTTGTTCCTTATCTTCTGGAACTCGAGACCTTCCATAGCCAGGGAATGGAGGGGTCGATGTCGAGCAGGCGCCGATAGATCCCTCCTTCAAGGCGGCACAGTCCCAGCGAACAGGCGACCTGCGCCTCGTCGAAGAGGGCCTCTTCATTTCCCGGGTTCTCCTCGATGAGCTTTTCGTAGACGGGCAGGGAACTGGCGAAATGTTTTTTCGTAGGCAAGTTTCTTGGCCTGTTTTTCGAGCGAAATGGACCTGGCGATCCGCTGGCTGGCGCCGTATTCCCTGTCTTCACCCGCCCTGAGGCCGGGCGTCTTTCGGACCAGCATGGAAAGTGCCGCATCGTACGTTTCCATGGAAAAGGGCAGGGTCCTTGGCCCACATGGCAGTCCGTGCCATTTCGCGGTACGGCACAGGGGTCTGCCGGGTTGAGTGCCCGCACTTCCCGGTAAATTGCTATGGATTCATTGTAGTGCCTCGACCAACGCGAGGACCCGGGCAAGACCGATAAGTATCTTCGAGTCCTGCGGAAAGTCCCTGTTCAATTCTTTATAGAGCGCAATCGATTCGTCGTATCGTCTGTCCGAACCGAGGGTCTCGGCGAGCGCCTGCCTGGCCGGGAAATAGGCGGGGTCCCGCTTAAGGGCCGCTTTGAAGCAGTCGATCGCCTCACTGAAGAACCCCTCAGATGCGTAGAGGCCTCCCCACTGTGTCAGCGCGGGGGCGGATGCAGACCTGTCGCCCAGGATCGTGGTAACGAGGCCTTTCGTCCGGGCCGTGTCAGGGAAAGTGACATAGAATGCCGCGGGTATATTGCCGGGGTTGGCCGACAGTACAGATTCGAACGATTGCCGGGCCTCGGTGTACTTTTTTTCTTTCAGGTATGTGCGCCCGGTCTCGACGCGGGGCTCCGGCCCCGTTCCTGCCACACCGGACATGGCCGTGAGGACTGACCGTGCCTCATCGAACCTCCGCAGGTACACCAGGGAATTGGCAAGCGTGCGCATAGCATCGACATTGTCCGGTTTCGCGGTAAGGGCCTGCCGCGCATATTTCTCGCTTTCCTCGAACTGCTTTTCAAAATATTTTGTCTCGGCGAGTCCCGCGAGGGCCTGTGCTTTTGCGCGTTCGGGACCTTTCATGATGAGCGACTGGTAGACATCTTCCGACTCCTCATATCGCTGCGAGTTTGCGAGCGTCCTGGCGAGGCCCAGCGTGGCATTGATAAACTGATATTCCTCGAGTGTGCCTGTGAGATATTCACGGTAGATCGCCTCAGCCTTGTAGAAATCGCCCCACATGTTCATCTTGTCGGCAAAGCGCAGCTTGAGCTCCGTTTTTTCGGGGGAGAGCGCGAGCGCCTTCAGATAAAGGTCCCTGCAGACCTGTACGTGCCCCAGGCTGCATTGGACGTCGGCATATGCGGCCGCCGCGTTGCTGTTGCCCGGTTCCCTGCGGTAAACGTCCTCGAGTATCTTGAGGGACTCATCCGTGCTGCCCGTCCACATGAGGACTTGCGCGAACTCTATCTCGACCTCGGGATTGCCCGGGTACAGTGCGCGCATCTTGCGGTATTCATCGAGGGATTCCTGCCGGGTCGCCACGTTCCACGAAAGGATCCGCGCCAGCAAAAGACGGGCCTCATAATCCGACACCCTGCTCTCCGGGGAGACGATCGTCTGCTCTTCCCGGGCAGGGCATGGCCCTGCGAAGAGAATCGCAAAGAAGACGATGCAGAGAATGAGGGCCGGCCGTTTCATCTACTTGAGCGTTCTCCTGAGTTCTCTGGCGGCATCGTCGAATCTGTTGGACCACATAAGGACGAGCCCGTATTTTCGCCTCACCTGGATATCGTTGGGCAGCGCGGAAAGTATCTTCCGGTATTCGGCAAGTGACTCATCATAATGTTTTTCCCAGCTCAGCATCTCGGCAAACCTCAGCCGGGCGGCCTGGTCGTCGGGATGCTTGCGCAGGTGGTCGCGATACAGGGGCTCCGCTTTTGTGTATGACTTCCGGATCCTGTACAGGTCGGCCATGAGAAGCAGCGATTCGTCGGTTTGCTGTGCGGCGGGTATGGCCTCGAGCACCTCGAGAGATTCCGGAACATGTTTGCTCCAGAAAAGGAATTGGGCCATTTCGAACCGTGCCTTGCTAAGGTTGGGTTTTTCCTTGAGGAGCTTTTTATACTCGGCGATCGATTCGTCGTACCGTTTTGTGTACCCGAGTATCCGTGCCAGTTCCCACCGCGCCATCCAGTCCGGCACCTCTTCGCCCGAACCCGGTGCAATGAGCGAAGAAGCGGCGCCGGCGGTCTTTTCCCGGGCGAAACAGGGCTGACCCCCGCAGATAATGGCGCATATAAACAAAATGGCAATCACTGCCGCTCCTGTGATCCGTGTCATGATTTTTCTCCCAGTATGGCCCTGTAAATGTCGATGGCTTCATCGAAGCGCCCCATGGCTGTGAGTGCCCGGGCAAGGCGCACCTTTGCGGCCCGGTTTGCGGGCATCGTTTTTACGACCTCCCCGTACATGTCCGCGGCAAGGCCAAACTCGCGATTCCTTTCATACAGCTCCCCCAGTTTGAGACGCACGTTATCATCCCCGGGGTAAAGGGAGAGCACCTGGCGGAATATCTCGATGGAACCCTTGATATTCCCTTCTTTTTCGTATGCGAGCCCCATCCGTACCAGGCTTTCGGTCTTCCGGAAATTCTTCCCCGAGAGGTCCCGGAAGATAGAGATTGCCTCGGAATAAGAACCTTGTTTGACCAGTCTCACGGCTTCTGCGTAAAGGATCTTATCATGGTTTACCACCTGGTAGAGCCCCGTTGTGGCGGCTGCCAGGAGGACCAGGAACATAATGACGAGCGCGGTTTTCATTTCACACTATTGTCCGGCGGAACGCGTTAATTTACCGTGGATTATAGCATGTCAGACGGTCGTGTCAATGGTGGAATCGACAGGCGTGATATCCTTGACTTATCAATGATTTGACAGCTATAATAATTAACTTTTTTTGGAGGCCTGATCGTGAGAGATACGTATTGCGGAACACTTCGGAAGGATGATGTTGACAGGACAGTGACCCTGGCGGGATGGGTCTTCAGGCGGCGTGACCATGGTGGTTTAATATTCGCCGATCTGCGCGATGTGACCGGCATCGTCCAGGTCGTCTTTTCACCCGAGATATCGAAGGATGCCCATGAGCGGGCGGGCGATATCCGCAGTGAATATGTCCTCAAGGTCACGGGGAATGTGCGCTTAAGACCTGCGGAGACGGAGAATGTAAATATACCGACCGGCGGGATCGAGGTGTACGTATCGGACTTCGAGGTCCTCAACACGTGCAAGGTATTGCCGTTCCAGCTTGACGATGAGGACATCAACGAGGCGGTCCGCCTGAAATACCGGTATCTCGACCTCAGGCGCCCCGAGATGCAGAAGGTCTTTACCGAACGGAGCAAGGCGTACAAGGTGACGCGGGATTACCTCTCGTCCCAGGGTTTTTTTGAGTTCGAGACACCGCTCCTGACGAAGAGCACGCCCGAGGGCGCACGCGACTTCATCGTCCCGAGCAGGCTGAACACGACTATGTTCTACGCGCTCCCGCAGTCTCCCCAGTTGTTCAAGCAGCTTCTCATGATGAGCGGTTACGAGAGGTATTTCCAGATCGCACGCTGTTTCCGCGACGAGGACCTGCGGGCGGACAGGCAGCCCGAATTTACGCAGATCGATATCGAGATGAGCTTTGTGACGCGCGAGGATGTCATCCGGGTGAACGAAGGGCTCATCATTACACTATATGAGACATTAAAGGGCAAAAAGCCCCCCGAGGTGCCGTTTCCGCGGATGACCTTTGCCGAGGCGATGGACAAGTACGGCAGCGACAAGCCGGACCTGCGCTTCGACCTCACGATCACGGATCTTACCCCGGTCTTTCTCGCGACGGAGTTCGGCGTGTTCAAGAAGACGATCGAATCGGGCGGAAAGATCAAGGCGCTTGCCCTCAAAGGTAAAACGCTGTCCCGCAAGGACCTCGATGTTGCCGTGGACACGGCGAAAGAGCTCGGTTCCGGAGGCCTTATCTGGATGCGCAGGGATGCCGAAGGGCTGCAGTCGCCCGTCGTGAAGTTCTTGAACGATGAAGAAAAATCCCGGATCATCTCCGAGCTTGGCCTCGAACCGGGCGATGTCGCTTTCATGATGGCAGACAAAGGGCTCAAGGTAAGCGACCTCATGGGCAGGTTCCGCCTTTACCTCGGCGAGAAATACGGCCTTATCGACAAGGGCCTCGACAAGTTCCTGTGGGTCATCGATTTTCCCCTTCTGGAGTACAGCGAGGAAGAAAAAAGATACGTGGCCCGGCACCATCCGTTCACATCGCCCAAGGAACCGTTGGTCGGTTTTAGCGGGGACTATGAAGCGATACTCGCCAATGCCTACGACCTTGTCTTTAATGGTGTTGAGCTGGGCGGAGGGAGCATCAGGAACCACCGCACCGGGGACCAGGCCGAGATGTTCCGGCTGCTCAACATCAAAGAGGACGAGGCGGCCGACAAATTCGGCTTTCTCCTCGAAGCCCTCGAAATGGGCGCTCCGCCCCACGGCGGCATCGCCTTCGGGTTTGACCGCATTATCATGATGTTCCTCGGTCTTTCAAGCATCCGGGACGTCATCGCCTTCCCGAAGACGCAGAAGGGTTCATGCCTGCTCACGGGCGCTCCTTCACGCGTGGCCCAGCGGCAGTTGACGGAATTGAAGATAAGGACCATAACAGATTGATCCGCCCCGGGGGTATACGATGGGTAAAAAAGAAAAGAAAAAGGGATTTATATTCAAAAATGTAACAGAATCCTCGCAATTTCCGCTGATCGACGTCGAAAAACCGCAGTTGTTCCGGGAGATCTTCCCCTATGACGAAGTGTGCAAGGTAAAGTTCGATCACAAGATCGAGCTTATCGACCCTCCCGATGAGATATACATAACGGATACCACCTTCAGGGACGGCCAGCAGGCGCGGCCGCCTTTTACAGCCCAGCAGATCGAGGACCTGTTCGAGTTCCTGCACCGCTTGAGCGGTCCGAACGGCGTCATCCGGCAGACCGAGTTCTTCATGTACACGGACAAGGACAAAGAGGCGCTCGGCCGCTGCAAGGAAAAAGGTTACCGGTACCCGGAGATAACGGGCTGGATCCGGGCGAATAAGGACGACCTGCAGCTTGTCCGTGATATGGAACTCAAGGAGACCGGCATCTTGACCAGCGTTTCCGATTATCACATATTCCTCAAATTCAATAAAACGAGGACGCAGGTCCTGAAAGACTATCTGAAGATCGTGGAAAGCACGCTCGATCACGGCATCATACCGCGCTGCCATTTTGAGGACGTCACGCGTGCGGACATATACGGGTTTTGCGTCCCGTATGCCCAGGCACTCATGAGGCTCTCCGAAGAGGCGAAGGTACCGGTCAAGATCCGCCTGTGCGACACGCTCGGCGTCGGCATCACGTACCCGGGATCGGCGCTGCCCCGCTCTATCGGGAAGATCATCCGCGCGATGATCGACGATGCGGGCGTGCCGTCGGACTGCCTGGAATGGCACGGCCACAACGATTTCTACAAGGTCCTCATCAACAGCGTCAGCGCGTGGATGTACGGGTGCACATTCGTTAACGGCACCTTCCTCGGTCTCGGAGAGAGGACGGGAAATGTCCCGATCGAGGGCCTTATCATGGAGTATATCTCCCTGACAGGCGAGGACAACGGGATAGACACGACCGTCATCACCGAGATGCGCAATTACTTCGAACGCGAGATCGGCCACCATGTCCCGAAGAACCAGCCCTTCGTCGGGCTCGATTTCAATGCCACGTCGGCCGGCGTTCACATCGACGGCATCCTGAAGAACGAGGAGATCTATTCGCCTTTCGATACGGCGAAGCTCCTCAACAGGCCGCTTGCCGTCAACATAACGGACAAGTCGGGGCTCGCGGGGATCGCCCACTGGGTCAACTCGCATTTTGCCCTGACGGGCAAGGAGCGCGTCGAAAAGACGCACCCGGGCGTCGCCAAGATCAACAAGTGGATCTCCCGGCAGTACGAGGAGGGCAGGGTGACCTGTATGTCGGAAGACGAGATCGAACACCAGGTCAGGCGCTACATACCGGAAATATTCGTGTCCGAATTCGAGTTGATGAAGAAGCGGGCGCTCGATATGGCGGCACACCTCATCGAACAGTACATCGAGGACCCGGCGATAAAGAGCATGAACCCGGTACGGCAGGAAGACCACCTGAAGACCCTTGTCCAGGATTACCCCTACATCCAGTTCGTCTACGCGGTCAACGGCGAGGGCATCAAGATCACGCGCAATATAACGCAGGCCGTCGACAAGGCGAAGTACCAGCAGATAGGCCTCAACGAGGATTTCTCGGACAGGGATTGGTTCATAAAGCCGATGAGCGACGGGAAGATCCACGCCACGAACCTGTATTCGTCACGAATAACGGGCGCCCTGTGCGTCACCGTCTCCGGCCCGATACGCGACCAGATGGGGGACATCGTTGGTGTGCTCGGGGTTGATATCAGGTTTGAAGACCTCACAAAGGCGGAGGCTTAAAATACACAATGGGAAAGACACTCGCTGAAAAGATCCTGGGACGGAACACGGGAAGCGATGTTGAAGCCGGGAGCTACACCATCGTGAACGTGGACAGGATACTCCTGCAGGACGGCACGGCGCCGCTTGCGATCAGGAAATTTACCGAGATGGGATTTGACCGGCTGTTTGACGGGCCGAAGGTCACCTTCTTCATAGATCACGCGTCCCCGAGCCCGAGGATGGAGCTATCGAACGACCACATGGCGATACGGGAATTTGCGTCCCGGTACGGGGCGAATGTGAGCGATGTCGGTGAAGGCATCTGCCACCAGCTCATGTCCGAAAAGGTGCTTCTTCCCGGTGAGGTCCTCGTCGGGGCCGACTCGCATACCTGTACGGGCGGGGCACTGTGCTCATTTTCCACCGGCATGGGTTCCACCGATATCGCGACGGCCATGGGGCTGGGAAAGACCTGGATGAGGGCCCCCGAGACGTTCCTTTTTCGTCTTCAGGGCAAATTCCCGAAAGGGGTCTTCCCGAAAGACCTTATCCTTGCGATCATCGGGATGATCGGGGCCGACGGGGCGACGTACAAGGCACTGGAGTTCGCAGGTGAAGCCGTTGATGCCATGACCGTCGAGGAACGCATGACGATCGCGAACATGGCCGTAGAAGCGGGTGCAAAGTGCGGCCTTTTCCCCTCCGACAACATGACACGCTCATTTCTTGAAGCAGCGGGCCGGGGAGCATCCTTCGTCGAGATCAGCCCCGACTCGGATGCGCAGTATGAGAAGGTATTTGACATTGACCTCGGTACGCTGAAACCGATGGTCAGTCTTCCGCACACAGTCGATAACACGCGGGATATCGAAGATAAAGCGGTCAGGGAAACGAGGGTCCACCAGGTCTTCATCGGCTCGTGCACCAACGGGAGAATAGGCGACCTCAAGGTCGCCGCCCGGATCCTGAAAGGACACAAGAGGCACCCCGGGGTGCGGCTTATCGTCGGTCCTGCATCGCAGGGCGTGTACCTTCAGGCGCTCAAGGAAGGCATACTCGAGACACTCATCGATGCCGGGGCGACCATCCTGCCCCCGGGCTGCGGTCCCTGCATCGGGCTGCACCAGGGCATCCTCGGTAAGGACGAGGTTTGCATCGCCACCTCGAACCGGAATTTTCTCGGACGGATGGGGAACCCGGAGTCCGGCATTATCCTTTCATCCGCGGCGACGGCGGCGGCGAGCGCACTGACAGGCAGAGTTTCCGACCCGAGAGAGGTTCTATAATGGTGATCAGGGGAAATGCATGGCTCTTCGGAGACGACATATCGACAGACCATATCATTCCGGGCAGGTTCTATCACCTGCGCTCACATCTCGACCAGCTCACGAAGCACGTGTTTGACGATATTGCCCCCGGTTTCAGCGACAAGGTCAAGAAAGGCGATATTATCGTGGGAGGAAGGAATTTCGGCCTGGGGTCGAGCCGGGAACACGCACCGCTTATCATCAAAATGGCAGGGATCGATGCGATCGTCGCGAAGTCTTTTGCGCGCATATTCTACCGGAACGCCATCAACGTCGGGCTTGCCGCGATCATCTGCCCGATCGAGGGCCTAAGCGAAGGCGACGCGCTCGAGATCGACCTCGGAGAGGGCACGCTCAAGGACATATCCACGGGGACCGTGAAAACATTCTCCCCGCTCCCCCGTATTATGCAGGACATCCTCAACGAGGGAGGGCTTGACGTGTATATCAGGAAATACAAGGGGTTCACGATCTAAATGGAGACGATCAGGGTTCCTATCATTGCCGGTGACGGCACCGGGGAAGATATCTGGAGTGCTTCGCGGGAGATATTCGAAGAGGCACTCCTGAAGTCAACCGGCAACACGAAGAAGATCGAATGGATACCCGTCATAGCCGGCTTGAAGGCGTTGGAGCACAAGGACCACCTGCTGCCCGGCGATACCATCGATGCGATAACAGACTGCAGCCTTGCTTTAAAGGGGCCGCTCACGACCCCGGTCGGGGGAGGTTTTCGCAGCGTCAACGTCTACCTGCGCCAGGTATTCGACCTGTATGTTTGCATGAGGCCGATACGCTGGTTCAAGGGCTTGCCGAGCCCATTGAAAAAGCCGGAGGTGGTCGATATGATCGTCTTCCGGGAGAATACCGAGGACCTGTACCGGGGGATCGAATGGCAGGCGGGGACTGACGACGCCCGCATCGTGATCGATTTCCTCAAGGACAAAATGGGCGTTGATCTTAGGCCCGACAGCGGGGTCGGGGTGAAGCCGATCAGCCGCACCGGGACGGAGCGTTTTGCGCGGTGGTCGATGGACGCGGCCATCAGGATGGGGCGCAGGGCGATCACGATAGTCCACAAGGGCAACATCATGAAATTCACCGAGGGAGGTTTTCGGGAATGGTCGTATGAGACCGCCCGCGGATATAAAGAGCTGTCGGCGGAGTGCGATCCGGGAAAGATAGAAGTGAACGACCGGATCGCGGACAACATGTTCATGCAGGTCATATCGAGGCCCGGCGACTATGATGTTCTTTTGTGCCCGAACCTCAACGGCGATTACCTGTCGGACGCCTGTGCGGCGCTGATCGGGGGCCTCGGTGTGGCGCCCGGCGCAAACTTTGGCGACAGTGTGGCGATCTTCGAGCCGACGCACGGGAGCGCCCCGAAATATGCCGGCAAGGACATGGTCAACCCGACCTCATTCATCCTGTCGGGGGCGATGTTGTTCGATCATGTAGGGCTTCCGGGGACGGCTGACATGATACGCCGGGGGGTCGAAAAGACGATTCAGGAAGGGATAGTGACGTACGACCTCGCGCGCCAGCTTGACGGGGTCAAGCCGGTGTCATGCTCCGGTTTCGGCTCCGAGGTCATAAAAAGGCTTCGTGCCTGAAACACCTTAATTTATCCAGGGAAGGTAAACATGCTTGATGAGATCAAAGGAAAAATAGACGAACTCGACAGCCGCATCAGCGCGCTGCGAGGTTATCTTTGACCTCCCGAAACTCGAGGAGCAGCTCGCTGAACTGGATAAAGAGGTAGCACGGTCCAGTTTCTGGGACGACCAGGAAAAGGCCCAGAAGGTCCTCAGGGACCGTTCGCGCATCGATGAAGAGCTAAGGTCCTGGCAGAAGAAAGAAGAAGAACTCGAAGAGATCCACATCCTTTCCGATTTTATCCGGGAAACAGAAGATTCCGCAGACGTCGAGGAGTTGACCGCCCGGGTCGGGGCGCTCGATGAGTCCCTCGGCTCATACGAGATCGAGAGGATGCTTTCCGGGGAAAATGACGACAACAACGCCATTATGTTCATCAATTCGGGCGCGGGCGGCACGGAGGCACAGGACTGGGCCGAGATGCTCTTCCGGATGTACCTGAAATGGGCCGAGCGCAAGGGCTTCACGAGCCAGGTCGTTGACCTCCTGCCGGGCGAAGAAGCGGGGGTCAAGAACGTCACCTTCATCATATCGGGAAAGCACGCGTACGGGTACCTCAAGTGCGAGAACGGGATCCATCGCCTGGTACGGGTCTCGCCGTATGACGCGAACAACCGCAGGCACACATCCTTCGCCTCCGTCTATGCCTATCCCGAGATACCGGAGGATATCGAGGTCGACATCCGGGAGGAGGACCTGAGGATCGATACGTACCGGTCGAGCGGGCCCGGGGGGCAGCACGTTAACAGGACCGACTCCGCGGTGAGGATCACGCATATCCCCACGGGAATAGTCGTTCAGTGCCAGAACGAGCGGTCCCAGCACAAGAACAAATCGATGGCGATGGCGATCCTGAAGTCACGGATCTACCAACTGGAGAAGAAAAAGCAGGAAGAGAAGATGGATTCCCTGAACAAGGAGAAGAAGGATATCGCCTGGGGAAGTCAGATACGTTCATACATTCTCCACCCCTACCGGCTCATCAAGGACCATCGCACGAAACACGAGGAGCACAACGCAGATGCGGTGCTCGACGGGGACATCGACACCTTCATAAAAGAATACCTTTTGTACTTGACTTTCGATCAGAAAAGAAAGGATAATTAGCTAGATATGGAAATTTTCAGCGTAAATAAAGAGATAATTAACGTAAACCGTATAGAAGAACTGGAAGAAAAGATCGACAGGCTCATCGATGGCTACCGCCTCATGAAGAACGAAAATGAGAAACTGAAGGCGGAAATTGAGTCAATTCGCAACAGTGACAAGGACTTGGAAGGGAAAATGTCCGAGATTAGGGGCGAGCGGGAATTACTCATCGAAAAGGTCCAAAAGATACTCGAGAAAGTTGAAAAAGTAGAGATCTAGGGGTTCACATGGAAAAGAAGGTTGAAGTAACCATTCTGAAACAGCCTTTTACTTTCGTAGGTGAGGACGATGAGAGGATAAAACGCGACGCTCATTACGTTGCGGACAGGATAGATCACGTTGTCGACCGGTACGGGATAGTCAACACCCTGAACGCTGTCATCATGGCAATGATGGAACTGGCAGACGAATACCTGGAGATGAAAAAGCAGGTAGAAAAGGTGGATGGAAGGACTCTTCGGCTTATTAAGAAGTTCGAAGATATTGAAAACATAGATGTTCCCTGCGGTGTTCGTGATAGGCGGTAGGCTGTGAGCCAACACCTCAGCACAGGGAGCCGTTCCCTGTTGTTGTGTGCATGCTCACCTATGTGAGAAGCCTGATGCAATATAACGGCACCCACGTGAAAACGAGGTTCAAGACATATCGTCTACACGGCATCTGCGGGGCTAATTTTAAGGGGTAAGGCATAAGGAAACAAGAGGTTTGATATAGATCATTTCAAGCTCTCTCGGAGGGATTTCGCATAGAGATGTAAAAAGTTTTTAAGTTAATCCTCTTTCTTTCCTTGTAATTGCACCCCCTTAATAATATTGAGATAGATTAGGGGGTTTCCTTGATTACAATTGTTGTAGCTGCTATTGCTTTTGTCGTAGCCCTCTTCATCGGATTCTTTCTTACAAAATTAATTCATCAGAAAAAAGTAGGCGAGTACGATAAGATCGGGAAAAAGATCCTCGACGATGCCAAGAAAGAGGCAGACGTCCTTATGCGCGAGGCGTCCATCCAGGCCAAGGACATTGTCCTCCAGGCCCGCAACGAGATCGAGCAGGAGGTAAAAGCCCGCAAGATCGAGATGCAGAACACGGAGCGGAGGCTTTCGCAGAAAGAGCTGAACATAGACAAGAAGCTCGACACTCTCGAGAAAAAAGAGGAAGACCTCGGCCGCAAGGACCGCGAGGTCTCGAACAAGAACAACCAGCTCGAATCGAAGCTGAAGGAGCAGGAGAATCTCCTTGCCCGTGCCCGGGAAGAACTCGAGAAGGTATCGGGCATGACGTCCGAAGAGGCGAAGAAGATGCTCATTCAGGGCTTAGAGCAGGAAGCCCGCTTCGAATCTCTCAAGATGATAAAGAAGATCGAAGAAGAGGCGCGGGAAAAAGCCGACAAGAAGGCGAAGGAGATCATCGCCTTTGCCATTCAGCGATATGCGGGCGAATACGTGGGCGAGGATACGGTCTCCGTTGTCCCGCTTCCCAACGAGGAGATGAAAGGCAGGATCATCGGAAGGGAAGGGCGGAACATACGCGCGCTTGAGGCGGCGACCGGCGTCGATATCATTATCGATGACACGCCCGAAGAAGTCATCCTCTCCTGTTTCAACCCGGTGCGCAGGGAAGTTGCGCGCATCGCCATAGCGAAGCTTATCAGCGACGGCAGGATCCACCCGGCACGGATCGAGGAGATAGTATCCAAGGTTGCCGAGGAGATGGAGGAGAAGATAAAGGAAGCCGGCGAACAGGCCGTGTTCGACCTCGGCGTTCACAATGTCCACCCGGAGCTGGTCAAGCTTCTCGGGCGGCTGAAATTCCGCAGCAGCTATGCCCAGAACATCTACCAGCATTCGCTGGAAGTGGCATTCATCTGCGGAGCCATCGCCTCGGAGCTCAAGATCAGTGTTAAAGAGGCAAAGAGGGCGGGGCTCCTCCACGATATCGGCAAGGCCGTCGATCACGAGGTGGAAGGTTCCCATGCTACCATAGGCGCAGACCTTGCCCGGAAGTACGGAGAGAGCGAAGAGATCATCCACGCGATCCTCGCCCACCACGAGGACGTCGAGGTCAAGAGCCTTCTCGATGTTATCGTACAGGCAGCGGATGCATTGTCCGGGGCACGTCCGGGAGCGCGCCGTGAAATGCTCGAAACGTACATCAAGCGGCTCCAGGAACTGGAGAAGATCGCCAATGCGTTCCAGGGCGTTGAGAAATCATATGCGATCCAGGCAGGACGGGAGATCCGCATCGTTGTGAACAGCGAGAAGATCAACGACGATAGTATCATCATGATGTCAAAGGACATCGCGAAGAAGATAGAGACCGATCTGAGCTATCCGGGCCAGATCAAGGTTGTTGTCATCAGGGAAACGCGCTCGGTCGAATATGCCAAATGACAGTTTTACAGTCCTCTTCCTCGGTGACGTTATCGGGAAGCCGGGAAGGAAAGCGGTGGCCCAGTACCTGCAGAGGTCCCGCGCGGATTTCACCGTCATCAACGGGGAGAACCTTGCGGGCGGTATAGGCATAACGGGGCGGACCGCCGCCGAGATGCTCGCCCTCGGGATCGACGCCATCACAACCGGCAACCACGTCTGGAAAAAGAAAGAGGTTGCAACGTACCTCATGGAAGAGCAGCGCGTGATCCGGCCGCTCAATTATCCGAAGGGGACCCCGGGGTTCGGTTATACCGTGGTAAGGAAGAACGGCATTGCCCTGTGCGTCGCCAACATCGAGGGGCGCATCTTCATGAACTCGCTGGATTGCCCTTTCCGGGCGATGGAGGATTTCCTCGAGGAACAGGGCCCGGAAATACCTATTATCGTCGATTTCCATGCGGAGGCGACGTCGGAGAAGATCGCAATGGGTTGGTTCCTCGACGGCAGGGTCGCTGCCCTGATGGGAACGCACACGCATGTCCAGACCGCGGACAACAGGGTATTGCCGAAGGGGACCGGGTATATCACGGACGCGGGCATGACCGGCCCGGCCGATTCCGTCATCGGGATGGATAAAGAGGGCGTCCTCGAGAGGTTTTACACCCAGATGCCCCAGAAGTTTGAGGTGGGCAGGGATGATGTCGAGGTCCAGGGAGTTCTGCTGACGATCGGAAAAGACGGCAACAAGTGCCTCGACATAACGAGGATCAAGGAAAAAGTAGCATAATCCTGGCTTCACAACGCAATTCAATTCACAAATGATACGGAGAGATCATGGGTATTGATGAACAGGTTGCGGTTATCAAAAGGGGAGCGGTCGACCTGATAAATGAAAAGGAACTCAGGGACAAGCTCGCACGGTCCGAAGCGCAGAAAAAACCTCTCAGGGTCAAGCTGGGGATGGACCCGACAGCACCGGACCTGCACCTCGGACATACGGTCGTTCTCCAGAAGCTCAAGCAATTCCAGGAACTCGGGCATGTCGCTGTCTTCCTGATCGGTGATTTCACCGGGATGATCGGCGACCCCACGGGACGCAACGAGACGCGCCCGGCGCTCACCCGGGACGAGATAATGGCAAATGCCGAGACGTACAAGAAACAGGTCTTCAAGATCCTTGATCCCGACAGGACAGAGATCCGCTACAACAGCGAATGGTTCGAGACGATAACGGCGGCGGACATGATACGGCTTTGTGCCCAGTACACGATGGCGCGGATCATGGAGCGCGAGGACTTCCGGAACCGCTTTCAGAACAACATGCCGATCTGTATCCATGAGTTCCTCTATCCGCTCGTGCAGGGGTATGACTCTGTCGCTCTCGAGGCGGACGTAGAACTCGGGGGCCATGACCAGATATTCAACCTGTTCGTGGGCCGCGACATTCAGAAGGCGTATGGGCAGGAATCCCAGGTCCTCGTCACCGTTCCCCTGCTCGAAGGTACCGACGGGATCAATAAGATGAGCAAGAGCTATGGGAATTACGTTGGCATAGACGAACCCCCCGATGAGATGTTCGGCAAGCTCATGTCTATATCCGACGACCTCATGATCAAATATTATGAACTCCTGAGCGACATCCCGCTTGAAGGCCTGAACGCCCTGAAGGCCGGGATGGCGAACGGCACTGTGCATCCGAAACAGGCAAAAGTTGACTTCGCAAAGGAGATCATAACCCGTTTCCACGGTGAGGCGGCGGCTGATGCAGCCCACGAGAATTTTGAAAAGACATTCCGTGATAAAGGCATACCCGACATTATAGAAACCTGGTCTATTCAGAGTCTTCCGCCCTTAATCTCAATACCTCATCTTTTGAAAGAAGCCAGTATGGTTTCTACAACATCCGAAGGCATGCGGATGCTTGAACAGGGGGGCGTGTCATTCGCCGATATTACAGGAGGACAGTTTCTGAAAATATCCGCGAAAGAGATGCCGAAAACAGAACTATTAGGCAAGGTCATCAAGGTCGGGAAAAGAAAGTTCAAAAAGCTCGTGTAGACCACACTTGCTCTTGACTTTGGGCGGTATTTGTAGTTAATTTAATCCCATTGTTCGTGGCCGCCCTGCGTGGCCGTGCTATTTGAAATACTGAAAATGAATTCCACTCCCCGGTAGCTCAATCGGCAGTAGCGTCTGGCTGTTAACCAGTAGGTTGCAAGTTCGAGTCTTGCCCGGGGAGCTTTTTTTCGTAAGGCGTAAGGCGTAAGGAGTAGACGATAACACCTTGCGCCTTCCTTTTTTCTTTCGTTATGGCAGGCTTTCCCTCTATAATAGGTGCGGTTCTTCAATCTTTTAGACTTGGAATTTGGCGCGATGCTGTCTATCTTTCCTTTTGAAAACGATATTCCCCCTGAAATGCTGAAAGGGATTCCCGTGGCCGGCAAAGACTATCTGCGCGAGGGGAGGGTGGACCACTGGCGGGGACCCTTCAGGGAAGTCCAGTCTCCGCTGCTCATGCGGACCGTCGCCGGTCTTTCTCAAAGGCGGATCGGTTCCGTTCCGTCTATGGATGAAGACGCATCCTTAAACATTCTTCGTGAGGCCCGGGGCGCATTCGGCAACGGCCGGGGGAAGTGGACCGCGATGCCTGCGTATGAAAGGGCTGCATGCTTCGAGGCATTCCTCAAGAAAATAGAGGAGTCGAGGGAGGACATTGTACGCCTTCTTCAGTGGGAAATAGGAAAGACGGCGCGGGAATCGGTCAATGAGTTCGAACGTGCACTTTCCTACGCCCGGTCCTGCCTCAACGTGATCGCCGAACATGCGCATGCGAAAGGCAGCATCTTCGAAAGCGGTGGTATTTCGGGCACGCTTGACCGGACACCCCGGGGCACGGTCCTCATCATGGGCCCTTTCAATTATCCGCTTTTCGAAACGATGACAGCCATGGCCCCGGCTCTGCTTTCGGGTAACACGGTCATCATAAAGCCTCCGCGCCTGGGATGCCTCTTTTTTCAGCATATCTTGAGGCCTGTGGAGGAGATCTTCCCGAAAGGCACGGTCAATTTTGTGTACGGGGAAGGACGACGGATCATTCCCCCTCTTCTTTCTTCCGGAGGGATCGACGTCTTCTATTTTATCGGCACGAGCTCGGTTGCGGCCTATCTCCGGGGGCTTCACCCGAAGCCGCACCGGCTCAAGTGTATCCTCGGCCTCGAGGCGAAGAACCCGGCCATACTGTTGCCCGACACAGATATCGGTACGGCAGCGTCCGAATGCGCAAAGGGCGCGTTGACCTTCAACGGCCAGCGCTGCGCCGCCCTGAAAATACTGTTTGTCCATCGTTCTCTAGCGGAACGGTTCAACGAAGAATTCGTAAAGAACATCGCCGGGTTCAAGTTCGGGATGCCCTGGGAAGACGGCGTGGTCATAACACCCCTTGCGGAATCCGACAGGGCAGAGTACCTCTCCGGTCTGGTCGACGATGCGTTGGAACTTGGCGCACGTGTAATAAACGACGGGGGAGGGGATACGGCCGGCACCTTCTTCTACCCGGCCCTTTTGTACCCGGCATCCGCCGCCATGCGCGTCTGCAGGGAGGAGCAGTTCGGCCCTGTCGTGCCCATAGTTCCCTACGATGATCTGGAAGAGCCTCTGCGCTATATCAGGGATTCGAATTATGGACAGCAGGCGAGCATTTTCGGCCAGGACAGGGCGCAGTTAACTGAACTGGCAGATCACCTGGTCCACCATGTATCGCGCGTGAACATCAACTGTCAGTGCCAGCGAAGCCCCGACGCCATCCCGTTCACCGGCCGCAAAGACTCCGCGGAAGGAAGTCTCTCAACATCAGAAGCGGTAGAGGCTTTTACGGTACCAACGTTTATAGCAACGAAGACAGGTTCAAGGTTCAAAGTTCAAAGTTCAAAGTTCAAGGCTGGGTTGTAAAGGTTCCGATCATGCAGGACAGTCAGCCCTTCTCCGATTGAAGTCTTGCACCGGTATGTTTTTAACGTTGAACCTTGAACGTTGAACCTTGAACCATCTTTTACGTTCTATTCCACGCCTTCCATTTCATCTTGAACGCCTCTGCCACTGCCGGATGGGTTATGGTGCCTCGCCGCATGTTTATCCCTGAAGCGATCGTGAGGTCGCGCTCCGCGGCTTTCTTGACGCCCTGGGATGCAAGGGTGCGTACGTAGGGCAGTGTAGCGTTCGCGAGGGCAAATGTCGCTGTCCTGGGGACGGATGCCGGCATGTTGGGAACTGCGTAATGTATGACGTCGTAGAGTTTGTATATCGGCTCCGCGTGTGATGTCGGGCGTATTGTCTCGACTGAGCCCCCCTGGTCGATCGAAACGTCGACGATGATCGAGCCGGGTTTCATGCGGGAAACCATCTGCTCGGTAACAAGGACCGGTGCACGGGCGCCGGGCACGAGGACGGCGCCGATGACGACGTCTGCAACCTCAAGGATCTTTTGAATCGAGTACGGCGTCGAGTATAACGTGGTCACGCAGCCGTGCATTATGTCCTCGACATAGCGCAATCTCTCGTGGGAGATGTCGAATACCGTTACATGGGCACCCAGGCCGGAGGCGATTGCGGCCGCATTCAATCCCACGATGCCGCAGCCGATGATGACGACTTCGGCCGGGGCGACGCCGGGAACACCGCTCAAAAGGATGCCGCGTCCGCCGTAATCCGACTCGAGAAAACGCATCGCCACCTGCACGGATATACGCCCCGCCACCTCGCTCATGGGAATGAGAAGGGGAAGGCGGCCATCCTTGTCTTCCATCGTTTCGTACGCTATCCCTGTTATTTTCCGTTTGAGTAGTCCCAGTGTAAGTTTTTCCGAGGATGCGAGGTGGAGGTATGTAAAGGCTATCTGCCCCTCCTGCAGGAGGGGCCATTCCACCTCGAGGGGCTCTTTGACCTTCACTATCATATCCGACCGGGCGAATACGGACCGCCTGTTGTCGACGACCTCCGCGCCCTGGTTTGCGTATTCTTCGTCCGTAAGGCCGCTTCCGAGGCCGGCCCCTTTCTCGACGAGGACGCTGTGTCCATCGAGAACAAGGGCATGAACGCCGGCAGGCGTCATCGATACCCGGTTTTCACCTTCTTTGATCTCTTTCGGTATGCCTACTATCATCGTACCTCCATTTCAGTGAGCGAATTTAAGCATCACGTGTCACGTACAGTGAATCTCCATTTACAGAACATATCATCGGGGTGTTCGTCGGGCGGTGCGAAGACACATTCGACCCTGATGGACGGGTCGACGGCGCGGGCAATGCTCTTGAACTCCCCTTCGTGCATATGCTTGCAGACAAATTCCCCGAGGCCTCTCTGCAGGCGCGCCTCCTGCGTGGGACAATTCGGGACCGTCACAATGAGCTCGTCATCTTTTTCCTCGATCTGATAATCGACGATTATGGTCCAGGGGAACATTTTCAAGACCTTGTGAAAGCCCCGGAGACCTTTTTCCGTGACATCGAACCGCTGAAGCAGGTTGTGTACCCCCATCTCGGGGACGCGCGACCATACCTTCTCGTTTATCCGTTCCGCCTGCTCCTGGCCGTACTGGTCATTGACATAGATGAACCAGAAGGCATCCACGACGCGGTAATGCCACAGAAGAAAACCGAGATAATTCCGGAGCTGGTCCTCATCCATGGTATCAAAAACGGACAAATTCATCAGGTCCTCCTTAATTTAGTGGATGCACGGTATCTTTTATTGTAAATTAGTGAACCCCAAAAGACAATGAAGAGCAAGTTTTTCGATAAAAAAATCTTATCGTGGTGCCTCTTTGATTTCGCCAATTCAAGCTATTCGGCGGTGATCGCCGCTGTCATCTTCCCGGTCTACTACACGACATTTATCGTGGGAAATGATGCGGGCCTGGGTGACGTCTGGTGGGGCAGGGCCATATCAGTCAGCATGGCGTTCGTGGCGCTCACCTCGCCGCTGCTTGGCGGGATATCGGACTTCTCCGGTGCGCGAAAAAAATTCCTTTTCGTTTATACGATGACCTGCGTTCTCGCGACCGCATCGCTCATATTTCTCACGAAAGGCAGCATATTCACCGGGTTCCTTCTCGTCGTCCTTGCGAATATCGGGATGGAGGGCGGGATAGTATTCTATAATTCGTTCCTGAACGATATAGCCCGAAGCGACTACCAGGGCCGGGTATCTGCGTGGGGGTTTGCGACCGGTTATCTCGGTTCGATCATTTCACTTCTTGCAGCCCTGCTGCTTATAAAGGCAGATCATATAACCCTTGCCTGGCCCATGTCGGCCATGTTCTTCCTTGTTTTTTCCCTGCCCGCTTTCCTGTTCCTTCCCCGGGATGGACAAAGGGGCGTTACAATTGCACGCGCGGCCGGGGAGGGCCTGAAGACAACCGTCGCTGTTTTGAAGACGATGTGGGCGAACACGCACCAGAGGAAATTTCTGCTCGCGTATCTCCTGTACGAAGACGGCGTGAATACGGTCATTGTCTTCTCGAGTATTTTTGCCGCCACGACGCTCGGTTTCAAGTCGGAGGAACTGGTCGGGCTCTATCTCGTCGTGCAGGTGACGGCACTGGCGGGCGCATTTATCATGGCGCGGCCCATAGACTACTGGGGCCCGAAAAAGGTCGTTTCGCTGTCCCTCGGGCTATGGGTCCTTGTAACCATACTTGTCTATTTTATCTACCGTAAAAACTATTTCTTTGCCGTTGCATCGATGGCGGGACTCGGCCTCGGAACTGTTCAGGCTGCGACGCGGGCATTCTTCGCGCAGTTCATCCCGCCCGGTGACGAATCAAAGTATTTCGGCGTGTACAGTCTTGTCGGCAAGACATCCGCCGTCCTTGGCCCCCTCATCTTCGGCGCGGTATCGTCGCTCACGAAAAATCAGCGCCCCGCCGTGGCCGCGGTATCCATACTTTTCATAGCCGGCTTTATTATTCTCCAGTTTGTTAAGGGGGGACAACCGAATGTCCCTTCCACCCCTCATCCCGGCGAAGATACTGCATCATAATCATTTTTCCTATGCCGGATGAGTGCAAAAGAATCTGGATTTCCCCACCTCCGTCATTCCGGCGAAGGCCGGATTTCCCCACCTCCGTCATTCCGGCGAAGGCCGGAATCCAGGGTCTTTGTTGTTTCTGTTATTCAATAATATTCAAGAGTTGTAGTAAATCACTTTTAGTTTACGCATAGCGTTGATCAACAAAAAAAGACACTGGACCCCGGCCTTCGCCGGGGTGACGGGGTGGGTTAATTGCGACAGGCCCTTTCCGCAGGATGACGGTAAGAATTGTGGCACATCCTCTTTAAGGCCGGAGTGATGGGAATGAAGAAACTAATCCTCGCTCTTAAATTCCCTTTTAATTATATCCTTGAGTGACGCCGTGATGTCTTTGTTT
This sequence comes from Syntrophorhabdaceae bacterium, assembly GCA_963666485.2. GTDB lineage: Bacteria > Desulfobacterota > Syntrophorhabdia > Syntrophorhabdales > Syntrophorhabdaceae > Delta-02. The sequence continues at coordinate 300,235 of CAXXUO010000003.1, forward strand.
TCGTAGACGATGCGGTAGAGCTCTTCGGTGATGGGCATGTCGACGCCGAGTTTTTTTGCAAGATTATACGCAGCGTTGATCGTGTAATAACCTTCAACGACCGTTTTCTGGGATGCAATGATGTCGGCCGATCTTTTTCCCGAGGCGAGTTCGATGCCAAAAAGCCTGTTCCTGCTCAAGGCGCCGTATGACGTCAGAATGAGGTCCCCCATACCTGACAGGCCCATGAAGGTGGTTTCCCTGGCACCCAGCGCGCGTCCGAGCCTCTTTATCTCCGCGAGTGCCCGGGTGGTGAATGCCGCCTGCGTGTTCATCCCGAAATGAAGCCCGTCGATGATCCCCGAGCCGATAGCCATGACGTTTTTCAGGGCGCCGCCGAGCTCCACGCCGATTATGTCGTCGATGCGGTATACCCTGAAATAATCACTGTGTATCTGCTGTTGAAGCGAATGGGAAAAATCGATGTTCTTCGAAGCCACGACGGCCGCCGTGAACAGCCCCTGTGCGACCTCTTTTGCAAAAGAAGGGCCTGACAGGCTGGCGATATTGGCATCATCTGCACCGGTTATTTCTTCCACCACTTCGTTCATAAGTTTGAAGGTCGATCGCTCGATACCTTTTGTAAGGATGACGATCCTTTTCTTCTTTAATGTCGATCCAAAGGGTGTAAGTGTATCGCGGAGGGCAAACGACGGTGTTGCGATGATCGCGGTCCCGGCGAAATCGAGGGCGGTATCGATCGAATCGGTGAACCGGACCGTCCCGGGCAGGGAGAAGCCGGGGAGGAACATGGTGTTTTCGCGCACCCGGCCCATCTCCGGTACGAGATCTTTCTCGTAGGCCCAGAGCATGACCTCGCCGCCGATACGGGCGCAGTGAATCGCAAATGCCGTCCCCCACGCCCCGGCGCCTATCACGCTAATTTTCATTCGATGCCTTCCGTGTTGTCGATACCTTCTCCGTTGTCCATCTCACCTTCTTCGATGAGCGCCACGCCGCTGATCACCTCGCCCTCGTTGAGCCCCATCAATTTAACGCCGAGCCCTCCCCGTTTCTGGACCGGTATGTTGCTGGACCGGAACCTGATGGTGCGTCCCGTGTCTGTAACGAGGATGACGCTTTCCTTCTCGTCGAGGCGGTTGAGGCTCACGACCTTGCCATTCTTCGAGCCGCACCTGACATTGATGATGCCGGACCCGCCGCGTGCCTGGAGCCTGTAATCCGAGCACGGTGCGCACTTGCCGTACCCTTTCTCCGTAACGGTGAAAATGGTGCAGGATTCGTCGACTGTGACAGACGATACGACCTCGTCGGAGGCTTTCTTGAAGCGGATACCCCTCACGCCGTAGGCCGGCCTCCCCATGGGACGGATCTCGTCTTCCTTGAAGCGTATGGAAAGCCCGAACTTGGTGGCCAGCATGATCTCGCCATGCCCCGCTGTTTCAAGCACGTTGATCAGGCTGTCGTCGTCAGGGAGCGTGATGGCCTTTATGCCGTTTGCGCGGATATTTTTGAGAAGATCGAGGCTCATTCTCTTGACATGCCCTTTCTTCGTGACGAAGAACAGGAACCTGTCCTCCGAATATTCCTTGACATGGGCGACAGCTGTTATGCGTTCGTCCTTCTCGAGGTTGATCAAGTGCACGATCGGCTTACCCTTTGACGTGAGCGACGCTTCGGGGATGGTGTGGACGCGCACTGTATGCACTTTGCCGGTATTGGTGAAGAAAAGAATGTTCGAGTGGGTCGATGCTATGTAGAGATGGTCGACGAAATCCTCTTCGCGGACGACGATACCCGTCCGTCCTTTGCCGCCGCGTCCCTGGTTCCGGTACTGATCGAGAGACGTGCGCTTTATATATCCCTTGTTCGTGATCGTGACGACAACTTCCTCTTCCTTGATCATATCTTCGAGGGTGATCTCGGGAACGTAGTCGACGATCTCGGTCAGGCGCTTGTCGCCGTACTTGTCGCGGATCTCGATGAGCTCTTTCTTGACGAGGTCCATCAGTATCGATTCATTAGCGAGCAGAAGGCGCAGGCGCTCAATTTCTTCCGCTGTTGTCCTGTGATCGTCGAGGATCTTCTGACGCTCGAGCGAGGTGAGCCTCTGGAGGCGCATCTCAAGAATATTGGTGGCCTGCCTTTCGGAGAAAGAGAACCGGGCCATGAGGCCTTCCCTGGCTTCCGGCGTGTTCGCCGCCCCGCGTATGATGGCGATGACCTCGTCAATATGGTCAAGGGCGGTCTTCAGGCCCTCGAGCAGATGCAGCCTATCCACGGCCTTGTTGAGCTCGAAGGTGGACCTTTTTGTCACGATCTCCTTACGGAATTCGACAAATTCGTGCAGCATCTCCTTCAAGGTGAGGAGTTTCGGTTCGTTGTTGACGATCGTCAGGAATATGATGCCGAACGTTGTCTGGAGCTGTGTATGCTTGTAGAGCTTGTTGAGGATAGGCTCCGGGATCTCACCTTTTTTGAGGTCGATCACGATGCGCATCCCTTCGCGGCTCGATTCGTCCTTTATGTTCGATATGCCTTCGATCCTCTTCGTGTTTATCAGTTCGACGATGCTTTCGATCAGGCGGGCCTTGTTGACCTGGTACGGTATCTCGGTGATGACGATAGACTCTCTGTTGTCCTTCTTGCGGGTCTCGATGTCGGCCCTGGCCCGCAGAACGATATGCCCCCGGCCACTCTGGTAAGCCTCGATGATCCCCTGCCTGCCGAATATGATGCCCTGCGTCGGAAAATCGGGCCCGGGCACGATCTGCATGAGCTCGTTTAGTGGTATGTCCCTGTTCCCTATGAAAGCGATGAGCCCGTCTATCACCTCCGTCATATTGTGCGGCGGGATATTTGTCGCCATTCCGACGGCAATGCCCGAAGAGCCGTTTATGAGAAGGTTTGGCAGGCGGGAAGGCATGACGATCGGTTCCACCAGGGAGTCGTCGTAGTTGGGCCTGAAGGACACGGTGTCCTTTTCGATGTCCTTCAGTATCTCCTCGGCGATCCGGGACAGGCGTATTTCCGTGTACCTCATAGCCGCCGGCGCGTCGCCGTCAACGGAGCCGAAATTGCCCTGGCCATCGACAAGCGGGTAGCGGAGCGAAAAATCCTGGACCATCCTTGTTATCGCATCATATACGGCCTGGTCCCCATGGGGGTGGAACTTACCGATGACGTCACCGACCACCCTTGCCGATTTCTTGTAGGGCTTGTCATGGGTGTTGTTCAGTTCGTACATCGCATACAGGATCCTGCGGTGAACGGGTTTCAACCCGTCGCGTATGTCCGGCAATGCCCGGCCTATGATGGTGCTCATCGCATAGTCCAGGTACGACCGTTTCATCTCCTCTTCTATAGGAACGGTTACTACAGATGACAGCATTCATGTCCTCCGGATCGATCGTGGAATTTTTTGTTTTAATGTACCATATTTCAGGCCTTAAATCCATGAATACAGGCAGTTTTTATGCTCATCCGTACCGCGGGCCGGAGGCCCGGGAAGGCTGCTTCTGCTCGGGGGACCGGCATGGGCTTAAAAGCTGAGGATACACGCCGGATTAAGTCATTTTATGTAAATAACAGGTTGACAAGGATACGTGCTTCGGGGAAAATAATGGACAATGAAAAAGCTATTTGCCGTTATGATCGTCTTATCTATCGCGCTTGTTCTCCCCGCCTGCGGCAAGGAGGCGAAGAGCCTCAAGGAGGAACTGAGGGTCGTAAAGGAAGAGAACAGTTTCCTGAAGGCCGAAAATATCGCTTTAAAGAAAGAGGTCGAAGAACTCTACAGGAAGCTCGAAGAAAAAGACAAGACGAAAGCCCTACCGGCACCGCAGGTCCAGCCGGCCCCGGCAAAGACCGATCAGCCGAAGAAGGACGCGAAGCCGGCGGCTGCCGCCAAAACCCCCGAAAAACCCGCAGAGAAGGTCAAGAGACCGGACGCGGAGAAACCAAGGTAGCACCGGCCCCGAACCGTACCGCTTTTATTCATCACCAGGGTTGAGCCTATATGCGATCAGATGGCAGGAGAAATATTTCCCTCGTTGTCGAATACGAAGGGACGAACTATCACGGGTGGCAGTGCCAGCCGAACGGCACGACCGTGGAAGAGGTCCTGAGGCTCGCGGTCGAAAGAATAGTAGACCATCCGGTCAAGCTCTACAGCGCAGGTCGGACGGATGCGGGTGTCCATGCCTTCGGGCAGGTGGTAAACTTCTTTACGGACAAAACCATACCCCTTTTCAACGTCGTCAGGGGGGTGAACAGCATGCTGCCTCAGGACATACGCGTGAGGACGGCACATGATGAGGACCCGTCATTTCACGCCCGGTACAGCGCGAAAAGCAAAACATACGTTTACAGCATATATAACGCCCCCGGTTTTTCTCCTTTCTCGGTCCGCTATTCCTGGCATTACCCCTTTCCCCTCGATAGCGCATCGATGAACGATGCGATACAATCGGTTGTGGGCACGCATGATTTTTCATCGTTCAAGAAAAAGAACGAGCCGTACCGCAGCTGCGAGCGGGAGGTATTGAGGGCACGGGTCTTTCGAAAGGGGCCATTCGTCCATGTCATTATCGAGGCGACCGGGTTTTTGCGCTACATGGTAAGGAACATTGTCGGGACGCTCATTTCTGTCGGGACGGGAAAGATGACGCCGGACGAATTCCGGGGGGTCATCGAGGAGAGGGACAGGGACCGGGCAGGGGCGACAGCGCCGCCGCAGGGGCTGTTCCTGAGAAGAGTGAGATATTGAAAAGATGGTTCAAGGTTCAAAGTTCAAGGTTCAAAGGTGCTCCATTTTGGGCTCTGCGGGGGACAGATAATGGGTGAGTATACTTTGGCGGCTACGGCGGCATTTGGGCTCGAGGCGGTGGTGGCGCGGGAACTGAAGGGTCTCGGGTACGAAAATAGCTCGGTCGAAAATGGCCGGGTGTTGTTTTCGGGCGAGGAAAAGGATATTGCACGGGCGAATATCTGGCTCAGATGTGCGGACCGGGTCCTCATGAGAGTGGGGCAGTTCCGGGCGGGGGATTTCGAGGAGCTGTTTCAGGGAGTGCGCACTATACCGTGGGGACGGTATATATCTTCGACGGGGGTGGTCAACGTGACGGGCCGGTCCGTCAAATCGGTGTTGACGAGCATCCCGGCGTGCCAGTCCGTCGTCAAGAAGGCCATCATGGAGTCAATGAAAAAGCGGTACGGGCTGGAACATTTTCCCGAAGACGGTCCCGTGCACGGGATCGAGTTCTCGCTCGAGGGCGACGTCGCGGCTGTGTACATGGACACGACGGGGCCGGGACTCCATAAGCGCGGTTACAGGACGGGTACAGGGCAGGCGGCCCTGAGGGAAACCCTGGCGGCCGGTCTTGTGATACTGAGCCGTTGGAAACCGGGTATGCCTTTCGTTGACCCCTTCTGCGGGTCCGGGACCATAGCGATCGAAGCCGCGATGATAGGCTGGAACATCGCCCCCGGTCTAAACAGGGAATTTGCATCGGAGAAATGGAAATTCATTGCCCCCGACATATGGGGGAAGGCCCGCCGTCTTGCGCACAAGGAGGAGCGGAAGGTCACGCTGGATATAACGGCATCGGATATCGATGATCACGTTATCGTCAAAGCACGGCACAACGCGCGGCACGCAGGCGTCCTGTCAGCCATTAAATTTGAGAGACGCACCATAAGGGACCTTACATTCCCCGCGGAACGAGGCATCGTTGTCTGCAATCCTCCCTACGGCGAGAGGTCGGGGGATAAAAAAGCCGCAGGCGAATTGATGAAAGAAATGCGGGAAACATTCGATCGCGCCCGCGACTGGTCGTTCTTTGTGTTCACAGGTCTTGAAGATTTCGAGAAGTACTACGGAAAACACGCCGATTCCAACCGTAAGCTGTATAATGGGAGGATAAAGTGTTATCTGTATCAGTTCAAATCGTAAGGCGTAAGGCGTAAGGCGTAAGGCTTTTCTTCACCTGTCAAGAATTTTTAAAAAAGGCCAGATATCTGCCGGGATATCAGACGTTAACAAAGGCCGTCATTCCGGCTTGCCGGAATCCAGTGTCTTTGTTTTTTAACGCCTTACGCTCTCACGCCTTACGGTTTTTTCAAATCCGCCGTGCAATGCGCACATTTCACCGCAAGAACGGGTATTGTGGAAAGGCAATAGGGACATTCCTTCGTCACGGGCTCTGCCGGGGCAGACTGCCGATTCAGACGGTTGACGTTCTTTACGAGTATGAAAACACAGAATGCGACGATCAGGAAACTTATGATCGTGTTGATAAAAACGCCGTAATTTACAGTGACCGCGCCTGCCGCCTTGGCCTGGGCAATGGTCTCGTACGGGGGAGGGACCTTTCCGGCCTTCAGGACAACGAAGAAACTCGAGAAATCGATATTGCCGAGCATAAGGCCGACAGGGGGCATGATGATGTCGTCCACAAGTGATTTGACGATAGTCACGAACGCCGCTCCTATGATGATGCCGACGGCCATGTCGACGACATTGCCGCGCATGATAAACTCCCTGAATTCCTTACCCATTTGTACCTCCTTGCGGCGCGAGTATTTGCCTCTCTATAAATTTTACCTTATGATTGATAAATGGGTGAAAGAAAATAATCGGCGGGCGACGTACATCCGCATGCAGGGAGGCGCAGCATGAAGAAGACGGGTTTCATAGGTTTAGGTTATTTGGGCAGCGCCATAGCGCGCCGGCTCATCTCTGAAGGCATGGAACTCGTTGTCTGGAACAGGACGAGGGATAAAGCGATGGACCTCGGGATGGAGATCGCCCCCTCACCTGCGGACCTTGCGCGCCAGGCAGATGTCATTTTCCTGAGCCTGTTCGACAGTGCGGCGGTCAGGGAGGTCCTCTCCGGCAGGAACGGGATGCTCGAGGCGGACCTTTTGGGGAAATTGATCATAGACACGACAACCAACCATTTCGATGATGTTCTTTCGTTTCACGAAGCGTGTGCGGAAGCCGGATGCCGGTACGTCGAGGCCCCTGTTCTCGGGAGTGTTGTCCCGGCGTCCCAGGGAAACCTCGTCGTGCTCGCAAGCGGGCAGGCGGAGGCGTTCGATGCAGCCCGTCCTTTTCTGGAAAAGATCGGAAAGAACATGTTTTTCCTCGGCGAACCCGGTCTTGCTACTAAAATGAAACTCGTCAATAACCTCGTCCTCGGAAATTTTATGGCGGTCATTGCAGAGGCGGTGGTGATGGGCGAGAAGACAGGCCTCGAGACCGGGGCCGTGCTCGAGATATTGTCTGCCGGTGCCGGCAATTCCGGCGTCATGAACGCAAAAAAGCAAAAGATCGTCAATAACGACTTTGAAACACACTTTTCTGCGGCACTCATCTACAAAGACCTCCACTACCTGCAGGACCTCGCAAAAACACTGGGCACGCCTTTATTCACCGCCGCCGTCACAAAAGAGCTTTTCGGAATGACATTCAAGGACAATAACCAGGCATTGGATATGGCAGTGATCTATAAGGTGTTGAAAGACCGTCGCTGAACGGGGGCTCTATTAACAGAATCTTTGGTACGCACTGACCCATAAAGCACCAAGCTGCTGTCTTTAACTTTGAACTTTGAACCTTGAACCGTCTTTTAGCATAACCTATCATCCCGTTGACTTTACTATTCCCGTCTGCTAACGTGTCCTAAATGCCCACAACGTCCACACGCGGCTCATCCAAGGCGGGGCTCCCCCCGGGGACCCTGGTGCATTTAGGCAGGCATGTCGTCGAAAAAGCCACATTCACGGTTATCAATTACGACGAAGCCCATTTCAGGATCAAGGAAACATCGAACCTCGAGGAATGCTTCTCTCTCATTGACCCGTCGATGATCACCTGGATCAATGTGGATGCGGTCAGCGACCCGCAAACGATCGAGACTATAGGGACACATTTCGGGCTCCATCCGTTGCTCCTCGAAGACATAATGAACACGGACCAGAGACCCAAAATGGACGATTACGAGGACTATCTTTTTCTCGTCCTGAAAATGATCCTGATAAATGTGGACACGAGAGGGCCGGAAGCCGACCAGATCAGCTTCGTGCTCGGCAGGAATTATCTCATATCGTTTTTGGAAAGACCGGGCGAAGTATTCCTCCCCGCGATAGAGAGGCTCGAGAACGGGAAGTCACGGATCCGCAAGAATGGGCCGGATTACCTGCTCTACACTCTTGTCGATATTATCGTCGACAACTACTTCGCTATTATCGATAAAGGAAGTGAGATACTCGAGGAACTCGAAGCACGGGTTGTCGCAGGCGCGCGGACGGACACGCTTGTCGATATCCAGAAAAGAAAACGGGACTTCCTGTTCCTCAGGAAATCGATCGCTCCCCTGCGGGACGTGATGATGAGCATTGAGCGGAACGATACAGACCTTATTTCACCTTCATTGATGATCTTTTTCCGGGATATCGCGGACCATTCCATACGCGTCATTGACAACATCGAGACATCACGCGAAATGCTGTCGGGGATGCTCGACATCTATCTTTCGAGCGTAAGCAATCGCCTCAATGAGGTCATGAAAGTGCTCACCATCATATCGACCATATTCATACCCCTCACATTCATCGCCGGTGTTTACGGGATGAATTTCAAGAATATGCCGGAAATAGAGATGCATTACGGCTACTACGCCTGCCTCGCACTCATGGGGTGCGTCGTTATAACGATGCTCGTCTTTTTTTGGCGAAAGAAATGGTTCTAATATAAAACCGGTTCAAGGTTCAAGGTTCAAAGTTCAAGGCTAAAAGCATGTCCCCGTTGAAACCTTGAAACCTTGAACTTTTTGTCTAGATTTTTTGGAGCCTGTATTTTCTCGCTCCAAGCCCCAGTTTTTCGGCGTGATCGAGCTGAATGCTCCAGTCGATGCGAGGGTAGAGGGCGCGCCACTTGTCACCGCCCTGGACGGAGATCTCCTTGATAGCGGTGCCGGGCAGGGACACCTCGTTGTTGACCATGTCGCATGACGCCTGGTCTATGGCCACAGGATCGTCGGATGCCAGGATGCCGATGTCGCGCACGATCGGGGCGTCGCTGTGGGGGTAGCAATCGCAGGCAGGGCTCACCTGGACGACAAAATTGATAAAAAGTGATCGCTTCTCTTTGTTCTTCAATGCCCCGGCCGCGTATTCCATCATCTTTTTCTGGAATATGCTGGGGTGTTCGTTCCACTGTATCTCTATCGCGTGGGATGGGCAGATCAGAATACATTCCCCGCAGCCGATACATTTCTTGCCGTCGATGGAGGCTTTTTTCGATTCGATCCAGATGGCGCCGGACGGGCAATATCCCTGGCACAGCTTGCAGCCCTTGCACGTGTCGGGGTTTATCTTCGGGGCCACCGTAGAGTGCTGCACCAGCTTTCCCTCGCGTGTTGCGCACCCCATGCCGATGTTCTTGAGCGTCCCGCCGAAGCCGGACAGTTCGTGGGCCTTGAAATGCGTAACCGCCACCATCGCGTCGGCATCGGCGATCTCTTTCGCGATGTGCACCTCTTTGAGCACCTCGCCCCCGATCGCCACCCGCGTGCCGCTCATGCCGCGCAAGCCGTCGGCAATGATGAGGGGACATTCGATGCATGAATAGTCGAAACCGTTCTGTATGGCCGTCGTGAGGTGGTTCACCGTATCGCTTCGGGACCCCGTGTAGAGAGTGTTGGTATCGGTGAGAAAGGGCTTGCCGCCGGCCTCCTTGATCCTCCTCACAATGCTGCGCAGGAAGACCGGCCGTATATAGCTTGTATTGCCCGCTTCACCGAAATGAAGCTTTATCGCGACGAGATCGTTCTTCCTGATCCTCGTGTCGATCTTCGCGCGGTTCATGAGATCGACCACTTTGTCGAGGAGGCTGCGATTCGGCGTCGTACGCAGATCTGTGAAGTATACCTTGGTCATAAGGGCTCCTTTTCTATTCACATTACAGGGAAATTATGTTAGAAGTAAGACACTTTTGTCAACATGTAAGGAGGTTCAACGGATGCTCAATCTTTCGGACAAGCACGGCATGATCCAGAAAATTGCCGAGAAATTAGCCAAGGAAAAGGTCGCTCCCCGGGCAAAAGAGATCGACAAGACCGGATCGTTCCCCTGGGACCTGGTGGACATATACAAGAAGCACGGTTTCCTCTACATGATGCTCCCCGAGAAGTTCGGTGGGCTCGACGGCGACATCACGTCGCTGTGCCTTGTCATCGAAGAACTGGCCAAGGTGTCCGGTGCGTCGTCCCTTATCCCCCTTGCACACAATGTCGGTATCATGCCCATCATGGTCTCGGCAAATGACGAACAGAAGGAATACATCTACAACAAGATATGTGAACCCGACAAAATGTACCTCGTCGCTTTCGCCCTGACGGAACCGGATGCGGGCTCCGATGCCTCGCACATGAGGACGCGGGCGGTAAAGGAGGGCGACCACTATTACCTCAACGGCAAGAAATCAATGATAACGAACGGGGCAAACGCCCAGTTCTACACGGTCTTTGCCGCCACGAACCCGGCAAAGCGGACAGAGGGCATATCCGCCTTCTACGTCGAAAAGGATTACCCCGGGGTCGTTATCGGCAAGAGCGAAGACAAGATGGGCATGATCGGCTCCGATATAACGGAGTTGATCTTCGACAATGTCCGCCTGGAAAAGCACAACCTCCTCGGCAAGGAAGGGCAGGGATGGGACATCGCGATGTCGACCCTCAACCTGTCACGGCCCGCCGTCGGTGCGCAGGCAGTCGGCCTGGCGCAGGGTGCCCTCGATTTTGCCGTGGAGTATGCCTGGAAAAGGGTCCAGTTCGGCCAGAAGCTCGCCGATTTCGAAGGGATCCAGTTCATGGTCGCCGATATGGCGACAGGGGTCGAGGCGGCCCGGGCCCTCGTCTACGATGCCGCGCACCTGCTCGATATGAAGGTGTACGAGCGCGACAAGATGAGCGCCATAGGCGTCGACAAACTCTCTGCCATGGCAAAGGTCTATTCCGCCGACGTGGCCATGAAGGTAACGACCGATGCGGTCCAGATCCTTGGCGGATACGGGTACACCAAGGAATACCCGGTCGAGAGAATGATGCGCGACGCAAAGGCGACCCAGATATATGAAGGCACGAACCAGGTGCAGAGAATAGTCATTGCACGTGACATATTCCGTAATTTTATGGGCTGATACACCCTTAAAGTGACAATAAAAAAGCCGGATGATCGTTCGACCATCCGGCTTTAATTTTTATATTTTCGTATCAACCCATCTTTTCAACGAACTCGAAAACGGGAATGGCGGACAGTGTCGTGATCTCGACCGTGCCGCGGGAGCCAAGCTCGGTAGATACGCGGGCGATGGTCTCGTTGTCGGGGGCTTCGACGACATTTATAAAGTCATACTTTCCCAGTGTAGCGTACTGGGCAAGGACCTTTGCACCCATTTTCTCGATCTCCTTGTCCACCTCTTTGATCCGCTCAGGATGGTTTTTGATCGTTTTGCGCCCTTCGTTGGTCAATTTGCTGACGAGAATGTATATTGGCATACAATCACCCCTCTTATTTTTGACAATATTATAATAAGGGGTTGCCATATTGCAACACGTTTTTCCGGACAGCCCGCCCGCGAAATCTTGATGCGGACCATGACGGTTGTCGTTCAGGTTATTGAAACTTGGTTATTATTGTAGTATTATCATCATCATTACGGAGGTAGCATGAGCAAAAAGACCAAAGTCTTCTTGAGCCTCTTCTTTGTATCGGTTTTCCTTCTCGGCATCATGATCGGGGCACAGGGCAAGAAAACCGCCCAGGGGGGCGAGAACAAGGAGATATATGAATACCTGAGGACCTTTTCCGACGTCATTGACCTCGTCAAGCGCAATTACGTTGAAGAGGTCAAGGACAAGGATATCGTCTATGCCGCCATCAAGGGTATACTGGAATCCTTAGACCCGCACTCGTCATTCCTTCCCCCCGATATGTACAAGGAGATGCAGACCGATACCAAGGGGGAATTCGGCGGGATCGGTATCGAGATAACGATCAAAGACGGCTTCCCGACGGTCATCACGCCCATAGAGGACACGCCGGCGTTCAAGGCCGGTATGAAGTCGGGCGACCATATCGTCAAGATAGACGGGAAAAATACGAAAAATATGAGCCTGATGGATGTCGTCAAGCTCATCAGGGGACCAAAGGGCAAGGCGGTGACGCTCACGGTCGCGAGAGAAGGGACCCAGGGCCTGAAGGAATATACCGTCGTCCGCGACACCATACAGGTCAAGAGCGTCAAATACCGGATGCTGACCGACGAGTACGGGTACATCCGTCTGGCGCAGTTCCAGGAAAAGACGTCGAAAGACCTTGATAACGCCTTGAAAGAGCTTGAAAAGGCGAACAAGGGCAAAGCGCTCAAGGGACTCGTCCTCGACCTCAGGAACGATCCGGGCGGACTTCTCGAGCAGGCGGTAGAGGTCTCGGATAAGTTCCTCTCCGAGGGGCTTATCGTATCGATCGAAGGGCGTGCAGGAAAGCGCAACCCCGAGGATAACAAAATGAAGTTTTACGCCCAGAAAAAGGGCACGAAATATACCGGCCCGATGGTCGTTCTGGTGAACGAAGGCAGCGCAAGCGCATCCGAGATCGTTGCCGGCGCCCTGCAGGATTACAAGCGTGCCGTTATTGTCGGCACGAAAAGCTTCGGGAAGGGCTCGGTCCAGACCATATTCCCGCTCGGTGACGGCTCCGCAGTGCGTTTGACGACGGCCAAGTACTATACGCCGAAAGGCAGGTCGATCCAGTCGGAGGGCATCGTTCCGGATATTACGGTCGAGAACAATTTTGTAAAATCGCGGGAAAAGGTGACCCCGCTTACCGAAAAGGACCTCGAGAAGAAGACCGACAGAAACCCTGTCGTGAAGCGCCCGGAAGATTTTTCGGTCAAGAACCTTGAAGATGAAGATTTCCAGCTTTACATGGGGTTGCAGATATTGAAGGGTTGGGAGGCTTTAAGGGGTAAGGCCTCCTGACACGCGTCAGGACTATCGGAGAACGGGTAAAACTTTTGAGCAGGTTTTGCCCGTTTTTTAACTCATCAGAGCGACGCTGCTTTTTACACGGGTTTTAGATGGCGTTGCCGGTTAAAACAGACATTAAGGAGGCAGAATGAAGCCTGTTGAAATCAAACCGGATATTTACTGGGTTGGAGTGATCGACTGGGCTGTGCGTGATTTTCACGGCTATGTCACGCCGAATGGCACCACGTACAACAACTACCTTATCATGGACCGGGATGTGACCCTTCTCGACACCGTCAAACACGACTTTGACCTGGTCGCTGTGGACAACATCAAACGCATTGTAGACCTCAAAAAGATAAAGAATGTTGTGATCAACCATATAGAGCCCGATCATGCGAGCAGCATAGCGACGATCATGGAGCATACACCCGATGCCACGATATACATAACGGAGCGGGGGAAGAAGGGCCTTGACCGGCATTTCGACACGGCAGCCTGGAAATTTAAGGTCGTGAAGAGCGGGGATACCCTGAGCACCGGCAAATACACCCTCACCTTCCTGGAAACCCCCATGCTGCACTGGCCCGATTCCATGGTCACATATATTAAAGAAGCGAAGCTCCTCATATCGCAGGACGCCTTCGGGCAGCACATGGCGTCGGCATCGCGGTTTGACGACGAGTTTGTCTCCTGCCATTCCCAGTTCGAACTCGATGATGCGATCGTCGATTACTACGCGAACATCCTGATGCCGTTCGGTAAATTAATACAGCAAAAAATCGAGGAGGTCGTGAAACTCGGGCTCGAGTTCGACATGATCGCACCGGACCACGGCATCATATGGCGGAAGGACCCGGGATACATTATCAGCAGGTACCTCGAACTGGCAAAGGGCAAGGCGGACTTAAGCGCTGTCATTATCTACGATACGATGTGGCACTCGACGGAGTTGATGTCCGATCCCGTCATGAACGGCATAAAGGATGCGGGTGTTCCCTGCAAGATAATAAAGTTGCGGGCGACCCCCATGAGCGTCGCAATAAAGGAGTTCTGGAGGTCCCGCGGATGCCTTATCGGTACGCCGACCATCAACAATGTCATGTTCCCGTCAATCGCCGAGCTCCTCTATCACCTCGGCGGCTTGAGGCCGAAAGACAGGATAATGGGCGCGTTCGGGAGCTTCGGATGGGGCGGCGGCGCGGTCAAGGAGGCCTACGCCCGGTTCACGCAGATGGGGCTTGAAGTTTTCGAGCCCGGGCTGCAGGTTCACTACAGGCCGTCGAGCCAAGACATGGACACGTGCTATGAGTTCGGTCAGAACTTCGCACAGCGCCTGAAAGAATACCATGCGAAATACGATATCCTGTAACACACAGAAGGAGGGTCATTATGTCAAAAACGGAAGAGAATCTTCAGGAAGCATTTGCCGGTGAATCACAGGCGAACCGGAAATATCTTGCATTTGCCGCAAAGGCGGATGCGGAGGGTTTCAAGCAGGTTGCCAAACTGTTCAGGGCTGCCGCTGAAGCCGAGACCGTCCATGCCAATAATCATTTAAGGGAGCTCAAGGGGATCAGGAGTACAAAAGAGAACCTGGAAGAGGCGGTCGGCGGGGAGACCCACGAGTTCAAATCGATGTACCCGGCAATGATAGACGAGGCAAAAGCTGCCGGCTTGAACGGCGCGGTCAGGACGTTCCAGTATGCGAACGATGTAGAAAAAGTGCATGCGGAACTCTATCAGAAGGCACTCGATAATCTCGGAAAGAACGAGGAGACCGACTACTGGGTCTGCAAGGTCTGCGGGAATACGGTCGAAGGTCCCGAACCGCCCGACGAATGCAGCGTCTGCAAGGCCAAGAAGATGGCTTTTTACAAGGTAAGCTAGGCAACAAAAGGAGACGCAGGGCCGGGCAGGCCTCATCATGGCTTTCCCGGCATTATCATGCCCCGGGGGTAACACCGTGAGAATTCTCGTATTCAATGGAAGTCCCAGAGTAGGTGGAAATACTGACCTTCTCGTTCAGTCGGCATTAAAAGGGATCGATCGGGCACTGAACCGCGTCGATTATTTCAGGCTCAACGATATGGAGATCAAGCCGTGCCAGAACTGCGGCGGTTGCACGGAAACCCGTGTATGCGTCATCAAGGACAAGATGCAGCAGCTCTATCCGGCTATCAGGAAAGCTGACCGGGTCATACTGGCGTCCCCGATCTATTTCAGTGGCCTGTCTGCGCAGACAAAGATCATGATCGACAGATGTCAGCCCTTCTGGTGTGAAAAGTACATTCACAATATGCCTATTGCAGGCAAGATCCACAGAAAAGGCCTTCTCCTCCTGGTGGGAGGCATGAAAAGGCAGATCGGGGCGGATTGCTCGAATGCGACGGCAACGGCCTTTTTCAGGAGCATCAGCGTAGAAGAACACAAAACCCTCGCCTTCCTCGGGGTAGATAAGCCGGCAGGGATCAAGGACCACCCGACAGCCCTGCAGGACGTTTATGACGCGGTGAAGAACATTTCCTCGCACTAATTCTACAATTTTATAGTAGTCGTCATTCCCGCGAAGCGGGAATCCAGCGTCTTTGTCCTTGAATCTGTACAGGTTTTCAATTATGTGATCTCTTGCGTAGAAGGCAGCGAGCAGCTGATCTACGGACACAGGATGTATACACCTCTCCGGGTATTGCGCAAAAAAACAACGAGAAAGACGCTGGATTCCCGCTTCGCGGGAATGACGGCAGATTTTATAGGTGAGCTTCCACTCCCGGGTTTTTATCGACCGCCGCATTACGAAGGACGGGCTTCGAGAGTGGCGATGGCGTTGACATTAAGATATCCGCATAGTATAAACAAACGCGTGATGAAAGGCTTATATTAATGAGCGAAGAATTATTTCCCGTTACCCTGCTCGACGAGGGCCAGGAAGCCGTCGTACGCCTGTTGTCGGGGGGAGAGAGCCTGACCGGGCGCCTTGCCTCCATGGGGATCATCCCGGGAAGCCGGATAAAGCTCCTGAGAAAGAGCCGCGGCCAGATAATCGTCCTGGCATCGGATACGCGTGTTGCGCTTGGCAAGACCCAGGCAGAAAAGATACTGGTCAAAAGGGAGGCGCTCCACGAAGAAGAGGCGCCGAAGCCTGACCGCACGCTCCTCGTTGCACTTGCCGGACAGCCCAATGTGGGGAAAACGACCGTTTTTAACCTGTTGACAGGGCTTTCCCAGCACATAGGCAATTGGCCCGGCAAAACCGTTGAACGAAAAGAGGGTACGCACCGGATAGGCAATACCGAGATAAAGCTTGTTGACCTCCCCGGGACATACAGTCTCAGTGCCTATTCTGAAGAAGAACGCGTAACGCGTGAATTTCTCATCCACGAGCATCCCGATGTGACCGTACTTTTCGTCAACGCTTCCGCCCTCGAAAGAAGCTTGTACCTCCTCACTGAACTCCTGCTGCTCAGGTCCCCGGTCATCCTTGCCGTCAATATGCTTGATGTAGCGGAGGGGCAGGGCGTTCACATCGATGTCGAAGCCCTCGAGTCATCTCTCGGCATCCCCGTCATTCCAACTGTTGCCACCAAAAATAAGGGCGTCCGTGAACTGCTCGAAGAGATCCTGAAGATAACGAAAAATCAATCGGTGTACCGGCCAAAGATACCGCAGGTCACGACAGACCACCGGGACATATTCCAGAAGATCGCCGAGGTTGTCAGGGATTACGTACCTTTACCCTACACGGTCGACTGGGTGGTCACGAAGCTGATGGAAGGTGATAGCGAGGTCACGGAGGTATTTCGCGAGGTCGTTCCTGTTTCTGTCTGGAATGAGATACAGGGCCTGCTTGTTGCCCATGAGGACGCGCTTCGGTCGGTGGTCGGCGGGCGGTATGACTGGATCGAAGAGGCGACGCGTGCGGCGGTCTCACGCTTCAGGCGCGGACAGGTCCTGATGACAGACCGCATTGACCACGTGCTGACCCGGCCATCGACAGGCATACCTGTCCTTCTCGGGATACTTGCCGTGGTCTTCGTCGTTACGTTCCTCATCGGCTACCCCCTGCAGAGGCTCCTGGAATCCGTGGTATCGTGGCTCGGATCGGCTGTCGACGGCAGCCTGGCATCGGAGCCTCAGTGGATGCGGGGCCTGTTGGTCAACGGCATCATCGGCGGGGCCGGTTCCGTGCTTACATTCGTTCCCATACTGGCCATCTTCTTCTTCGCCATGTCGTTTCTTGAAAATGTCGGTTACATGGCCCGCGCCGCGTTCGTCATGGACAGGTTCATGCATATCATCGGCCTGCACGGGAAGAGCTTTCTGCCCATGTGCCTGGGGTTCGGGTGCAACGTCGCATCGGTCCTGGGTGCACGGATAGTAGAGTCGAGGAAGGCAAGGCTTCTTACAATATTCCTGTCGCCGCTTGTCCCGTGCACGGGACGGCTCGCTGTCATAACCTTTGTAACGGCCGCGGTTTTCGCGGGTCACGGGCTCATCATGAGCTGGGTCCTCGTCGCCCTGAATATCGTGATGCTGGGTATTGCGGGTACGATGATAGGCCGATTGTTTCTCAAGGAAGAGCAGGTCCCGTTCATCATGGAACTGCCCCTCTACCACACCCCGGATTTTCGGACGATAAGTATCGTAGTATGGCATCGCACGGTCGCTTTCGTGAAGAAAGCCGGTACCGTTATACTCGTTTTTTCCATCATACTCTGGATCATATCGAATGTCCCGTCAGGGACGGTTGAAAAAAGCATTCTCGGCAGGATAGGGATGTTCCTGGAGCCGGTGGGCAAACCTCTCGGACTTGACTGGCGAATGCTTGTCGCCCTGCTATCGAGCGTTATAGCGAAAGAGAATTCCGTCGCAACGCTGGGTATCCTGTACAACGTCGGGGACCAGGGCCTGATGAACGTCCTGTCCGGCACGATTCCCCACGCCTCCGCTGTTTCATTCCTCGTTGTCCTCATGCTTTTCATCCCCTGCGCTCCGACAATAACCGTCATGAAACAGGAAATGGCCGACAGGAAATGGTTCGTCATTTCCTTCGTTTTCATGCTGGTCCTCTCCTACGTTATGGGAATGGCGGCGTACGGTATCGCGCGCATGGCAGGTATATGAAAAAAAAGAAGAAGACGGTTCAAGGTTCAATGTTCGAGGTTCAATGTAAAAAGATACATGCCGCGCTGTAGTGGGCAAATGTGCCGGGTATGGTGTATAATAAACCTGAGCATATGACCGCCGGAAAGAAAAGACCGCAACAATGCCTGCCGAACAGGAAATAATATAAAATAGGAAATGTATGACCTTGTTCTTTGTGATATTTTTTAGCCTTTATGCAGCCCTGCACGCGTATGTATTTATCAAGACATGGAATGCTTTCAAGTTTGGCGTTACAACGGGCAGCGTCCTGGCGTTCATATTTCTGCTGTGCGTTTTCACACCGCTGCTTGTACGTTCTTTCGAACATGGCGGGCACGAAGGGACAGCGCGAATTCTCGCGTATGGGGGCTATGTATGGATGTGCCTGATCTTTATCTTCTTTGTCATTTCGATCAGCATAGATATCAGCCGGTTGTGCATTATAATCTTTTCTTCCATAGCAAAGATCAATCTGCCGCACACTATCCATTCGGGCCTTGTTTTCTTCCTTATATCGTCGGTCGCGTCTATCGCTATCACGTCATACGGCTTCCACGAGGCACGGACGATCCGCACGGAAAGAATCGGGATCGAGACAACGAAGCTTCCGCGCGGGGTGGACAAACTGACAATAGTCCAGATCTCGGATGTTCATCTCGGACTCATAAACAAGGATGTGCGGTTAAGGCGCGCAGCCGCGATCATAAAGGACATAAAACCGGACATACTTGTATCGACGGGTGATCTTGTAGACGGCCAGATCAATAGCCTGAACGGTCTTTCTGACATCCTCAAGGATATTGAAGCGCCTTACGGGAAATATGCGATCATGGGAAATCACGAATTCTATGCAGGCGTCGGGGTTTCCGAGGAATTTGCGTCGAAGGCAGGCTTCGTTATGCTGCGGCAGAAGGCGGTGACCATAAAGAATATCGTGAATATCGTCGGGGTGGACGATACCGGCCATGGGCGCCGGCGTGTTTCAATAACGGATAAGCAGGTGCTCGAAAAAGTGCCTCAAAATATTTTTACGGTCTTCCTCAAACATCGCCCTGAAGTCGATGCCGAATTGCTCGGGTTGTTTGACCTTCAGTTATCGGGCCATACGCACGGGGGGCAGATATACCCGTTCCGGTATGTTACGCAGTTGTCGTTCCCGATGGTGGCAGGTCTGTACGAACTTGACGACGACACGGTCCTGTATGTCAGCAGGGGAACGGGGACCTGGGGGCCGCCCATTCGCTTCATGACTCCCCCTGAGGTGACGGTCTTCGAAATTATACGAAAATAGCCCGGATGCCTTACTCCACGTCATAGTACGATTCGAATATCTCGCTGTTTTTCTTTACTTCGGGTAGCACGTAAATGACGCCCCGTACATTGGCAAAGACCGGCCGGATAACCTCATCGAAGAATTTCACGGGCACATTGATGCAGCCGTATGAGATCCTGTTGTCCAGCGGCGTAGGTGTGGCCAGGCGCTCAAGCCTGCGCTCCCGGGGGTCATCCGTTATGACGCGGTGCAGGGAGACGGCCTTGCCGTGATCAACCCACAGCACATTGCTCCCGTCGGAATTGTGGCCGAGCGACCCCACAAAGCGCCCGGCTGGCGTAGTGCGCTCCTCGCGGCGTATGGCCGAGAGATGGCGGTCGCCGATACCGGGAGAGGAATGGTCTCCCCTGGCAAGGCCGAGCAGTGCAGGGGCGGACCCCAAGATCCTGCCGTCGGGATCGAAGACAAAAACCTTTGCATCTATCTTGTCGACAATGACAAAGGGCATTCCCTCATTGTCGGCCGAATCCACGATCCAATCGGCGACTTTCCCGGCCGCTTTAGATCTTTCGGCGTTCTTGAAATCAGCCCGTCCAGAAGACGATGTTAAGGCAGTTAATGACTGGCCGTACTGTATTGCCCGGTTGGCGGCGATCTCATGGAACGGGACGGATCTTCCGGTCTCGGCGAGCGGTCTTACAGACTGACCTGACACCGGTTGGGCAGGAAGGCCAAGGGCTGCAACCCCAATAAATACCGCTCCGATGACCGGCCCGGCACGTAGCCGGGTGGGGTGCAGACTACTGTGCCCTGTATTTCCCGGATAGCAGCCGCGCAGGAATACTGTCATGTCTCGGTCTGTATCATAGGATGCATAATTTCGCCCCGCTTGTTTATAAAAAGCGGGGCGAAATAAGATCGACTAGTGACGGTCGGGTTTGGCCGGCGGCGGCGGTGGAGGAGGAGTCGGCGCAGGCGGCGGTTCCGGAGCAGGCTGTACCACGGGTGCCGGAGCAGGAGGAGGGGGAGTCTCACCCTTCATTCTCTGCTGGAAACATCCGCAGCCGCCCAGGATCGTGCCAACGAACAAAATCAGTAAAGCGATCCCTAATAACCTTTTCTTCATGTTACACCTTCCTTTTGTTTTATTTACACAGCATAACCTTGTGTTTCCGGAGCCCTCGTGCGCCGGGCGCACGTTCATCCCTTCCGCCGATCGAGCCTGATGCTAAAATTAATTTATAATGCCCGGACCCAAAGTCAAGAATGCCTGCCGGACATACCGTGAAAAATCAAATAGTTACCACGATAACATATGTGTTGAAATGATACGGGTCATAAGGGCTGTTTAGAGCAGAGTATGGATAAACAAGGGGTAGAGTGATAAGCTATAAAACACCTGGTTATGGGTAATGGGAAAAGCCCGGGAGAGCCCATAACCTAATTACCTATCACCCGGGACCTATACCCGGAACCTTTTATCAGGAGCGTGCTATGTCCCTTTTTCAGGTTTGCGGATGAGTTACTTGAGTGGATCCAGACGCGCCGACAGTTAGCCGGCGCACACTCAAGTTTATTGATGGAACACAGGTCGCGGTAAGTAATCTTCACGAGATAATGGCAGAACTCCATTCTGTTGGGAAACCTGCTACCCGGGAAACGGTTGATGAGATCATCGCCGGGCTTATAGCGATGGGAAACTATATCTCAGATTCCGAAGTGACACGAAGGGAATACAGGGCTGTCCTTCTGAAGGAATACGAGGAATATATCGCCAGCCATAAAGGCTAACTGACGGTTCCGCGTTCCACGTTCCACGTTTTAATGATGAAGATGGACCCGCGTGCCGGCCATGAGTTCACCACGATACGCTTATTTGCGAACGAGTGCCTCGAGTTCTCTTAAGCACCTGCTCTCCTTTTCTCTTTTCAAGATGTCGAGACGTTCACTGTGCGCGCGGGGAAGGGGACAATCGGGCGGTTTCTTATAGAGGCTGCATGTTTCGTCCCAATCGGATATGTAAGCCCCCCGCGCTTCCTGTAGGCACGCGTTATACCTGTTCTCTTTTTCCTTAAGGTATGAACGGTCGGCCTCCAACCTTTTCGCGGCGTCGGCACGCTCGGCCCTTTTTTCGAGGGGCAGGAATATAACGAAATAATAAAAGACCGAGAACGTTATCAGGCACAGGCATACGGTGGCAACGATACGGAATATGCGGCTCATAAGGGACTCCCTTTCGTCTCGGACATAAGGGAACCCTAATATAATGGCGCTGATGTTTCAAGATTTTTCGATGGGCCGGCTAATAATATTAGCGTAAAGGGTCTCGGGGAAGGGGCCTTAAGCCACGGGCCTTCCTTCCCCGGGGTATGGCGATCAGGCGGTCCTGATGAGCATCACGGGGCATTTTGCGCCTCGCGCAACCTTTTCAGCAACGCTGCCCATGAGGTGGCCGATCAGTCCGGTCTTCCCGTGGGATGATATAACGATGAGGTCGATATTTTTTGTTTCCTGTTCCTTCAATATCTCGTGGGCAGGGTGTCCTTCGACCACGTAGGATTCGACCTCGACATCGCCCGAGGGGATGACGCGTTTTACCTGTTCCTTCATCGTGTTATCGGAAGATTCAAACGCCTTCTTGCCTATTTCTGCTATGGTCTTTTCGTCAAAACAGTAATCGACGGCACATGGATGGGTCACAGGGATAACATGGAGGAAATATATCTTTGCCGAATGCTGTTTTGCGAGATCGTACGCCTGGCGCAGGGCTTCGTCGGAATATGTTGAAAAATCCGTTGGTACCAAAATTCTTTTCGGTGAAAACATAGTTGCCTCCTTGTTATATATTTTCAATAACTCTGCACAGGCAGAGGATCAAGGCTACGGGAATCATCAACGGTAGGCGATTTCAAGTAATCCTCTTTTCTAATCATTATACCACACCGGGTCCCGTGACACCGGCCCCGTTGACGTCTATCGGCCGGAAGTTCTTGTTAATACACGCTGTCCGGACAGGTTGTAATCACATACTTTCTCGTGCTAAATGTTATACACGACCTAAGTGATTAAGGCAGGTCCTATGCTGTCGGCAGCGGCGGGATCGCCGGTGGATATCAACGGTAACGGGGGACTTCTGTACACAAAAAGATCCGGCGCGGGAACGATCTGTACAGTATTATTTCTGTTCTGTGCACTTGTGTTGCCGTCAACAGGTTCCGGCGAGGCCTTTGCTCCCAATGACCCCTACTTTTCGTACGGTGCGGGCAGTTACTGGTATCCCGGCGAATGGCATCTCGAGAATGCCGGAACGGTAGTGTCAGGGAAGACGAATAACGGTGTCGATGCAGGCCTGAGGGGGGCCTGGAACCTCGGGTATACAGGCAAGGGGGTCACCATCGGCATTATCGACGACGGGGTCGAGGGAACGCACGAGGACCTGAAGGCCAATTACAGCGCAGCTTTAAGCCGCAAATTCCTGGGGGGCAGTATACTGGGCCCGACCGGCCCCATATATCAGGCAGATAATCATGGGACATCCGTTGCGGGCGTGGCCGCTGCCCGTGGAGGCAACGGCATAGGGGGAACGGGCGCCGCCCCTTATGCAACTATTGCCGACCTGCGCCTTCTCGATGACACCGTTGTCACCCAGGATTACATAAATGCTTACCTGTGGGCGAGCGGCGTGGAATTAAAGGATGGCAAATATGTCATAACGAGCGACGCCCAGATACAGGTCAAAAACCACAGCTACGGGAAAAAATATCCCTGGACCCGGGATGACGCGAACATCGCAAAGGTGATGAACAGGAGTGCGCAGAACGGCGTCATACACGTATGGGCCGCCGGCAACGAGCGCGGGAAGATGGATGAAGACTCAAGCAAGAACCAGACCCATGCGAACAGCAATATCATCACAGTTGCCGCGCTGGGGAGTGATGGTAAATATGCGTCTTACAGCAATTACAGCTCCAGTGTCTTTGTAACGGCACCCTCAAACGGGAGCGGCACCCTCGGTATAATCACGACCGACAGGAGCGGGGCAAACCTCGGGTATAACCGGTATTCAGCCCAGAACCTGAGCGGGGACAACGGTGATGTATTTCCCGATACCAGTTATTGCAGCGACTTCGGCGGCACCTCTTCGGCGACCCCGCTCGTGGCGGGGATAATGGCGCTCGGGAAGGAGGCGAACAAGTACATGGATGTCCGCATGGCACAGCACGCCCTGGTCCTCACGTCGACGAAGGTCGACCCCAATGATGCAAGCGCTGCGGGCGGGTGGATAATGAACGGCGCGGGCAACTGGTTCAACCCCAATTATGGCTTTGGTAAGATCAATGCGGGCAAGTTTGTCGAAAAGGTGGCAGCGATCAAGGGCGTCAGCGCACAGACGTCGTATTCAACCCCGCTTCAGACAGTAAACGAGACGATCAAGTATCTTGACGCCGGCAATGCCGGGGGTACGACCAAACAGATCACTCTGACAACGGCGCAGTTGCCGGCGGCGCTGCGGCAGCCCCTTGAAGGCGTCCAGGTGTACCTGAACTTTACGCACGCAAAGCGGGGGGACCTGACGGCTTATGTCACGTCCCCATACGGAACGACGAGCCGCCTCTTTAACTCCACTGCGCATCTGCCTGCGGCACAGCAGGATGATACGAGTGTCACCGATTTCGGTTGGACGTTTCTTTCGAACGCCTTTTGGGGGGAAGACCCCCTTGGAGGAGCAGACAAAGCATCCGGTAAATGGGTGATCACCATGGGGGACAGGGTCAACAAGGCTGCTGCGGACCTGGGCACCTGGAACAGCTACGGCCTCACGTTGCTCATGGGAAAAATATTGTTCAATGGGGCCGGGGTGATCACTCAGACGGAGAATATCAAGGCAAGGTCTTTGTCGATGCAGAATTCCGGCGATATCCTGATCAACCCGAAGGGGTATAGCCTCGAGGTTGGCGAAAAGGTGGAGATCAAAGCCGGCGAGATGAACGTCAACGGGATCGTGAGGATGAATCGTCCGGAGGATGATGAAGATGAAGGTGAATTTGTCCTCGACGGCGGCATCGTTTCGGGCGCGGGCACCATTGAGGCACCCTATGGGTTCTACCATGTCTCGGGTACCATTAAGCCGGGGAATTCCATCGGCACCCTCACGATCGTAGGTGATTACTACCAGGAACGCGCGGCCAAACTTCTCATCGAGGTGGCCTCACCAACGAGCAACGACGTCCTCGCTGTCGTCGGGAGCGCTTATCTGAACGGTATACTCCAGACCTCCTGGCTGGGAGGACGGGCGACCCCCGCCATAGGGACGGTCTTCGGGGCTTTCCTTACAGCGACGGACGGGGTGTATGGACAGTTTTCGAGCCTGCTGACGAACATAACCCCGACGGTCGTCTTCAAGCCAAGATACGATATACCCAACCAGGTCTATCTCGTCGTCCAGAGGGACTACGCGAACGAGGTTCTGCTTCCCTACCTCAATACGAACCAGCGGGCGGTGGGCGCAATGTTCAACAGCGTCGGCAACACGGCGACGGGCGATCTCGACACGGTCCTCCGGGCCATCGACGCCCTGCCGGGGTACAGCCAGGTGGCGAATGCACTTGACCAGGCAGCCCCCCGGGGGAGCGAGGCACTTTTCAGCATGGGCATCAGCTCCACCTCTTTCCAGGCCATGAACATCTCCGATCGCCTCTTCGACATACGGCGCGGTATCAGGGGTGCGAACCTCGACGGGGTGTTCATGAAGAACAGCTCGTTCGTGCGGGAGGGCAAGGACAGGCCCGTCCTTATCGCCTCGGCCGGTCCCGATCTTGCGGGCATGCTTCCAGATCCTGGAAATGAGAGATGGGGCATCTTCGTGAAGGGTAACGCGGTATCCGGCGACCAGAGGGACACGTCCGACCGGACAGGATATAATTTCACAAGTGCGGGCGCCACCCTGGGCATGGACTACAGGTTTACGGACAGCCTGGCGCTCGGTCTGCTCATCGGGTACACGGGATCGCGCGCTGATGTGGACGATTACGGCAGCAAAGTGACTATGGATGGTTATACAGCGGGTATCTACGGGACCTGGTACAGGCACGGGTTCTTTGTGGACGGGCAGGCAAGCTACGGGTGGGCGGACTACAGGAATAGCCGGCGCATCGTCTTCACAGGTATAGACCGGACGGCGTCGTCGAGGCCATCCGGCCGCCAGCTGACCCTCTATGGGGGCACGGGTTACGAGTTTAAGACAGATGCCTGGATGCTTGTGCCTTCCGTCTCCCTTCAATACATAAAACTCGGGCTCGACAGCTATACGGAATCAGGTGCGGGAGCGCTGAACTTAAACGTGGACAGGCAGAACATGGAATCCTTCCTTGGGAATATCGGTGGAAGGGCATACTACACTTTTGATACGGAAGGGGCGGTCATCATGCCGGGCATCCGGGCATCCTACGGATATGAATTCCTCCGCGACGCTCGCGGCGTCACGTCGACCCTCGCGCAGGGAAGTTCGCCCTTCACCATCGAGTTGCCGTCGGCCGCCAGGAACACCATATCCTGCGGTGCCTCGATCTCCATGTTCCTGAAGAAAAACGGGGCCTCTTTTCAACTGGGATACGATGCTCAGTTCGGTTCGGACAACTACACCGCGCACAGCATTAACGGGATGATACGCATGGTTTTCTAAAAGGTCGCTTCCCGCCTTTATTTCCAGCCGGCTTCCCGGTCACACACGGCCATCTCCACCGGATGGCTTTTCTCCCAGTCAGTAATTGACCGGGTTTCGCCCGGGGGTATTTTAGCATTCATGCAAACGCAGTACTTTCTGAGGATTTCCGTCGAAACCGCTGCATCGCTGTTATCGTCGATGCATTCAGCGATCCTGGCCTGGTTATGCGAATCAGCCCCGGCTAAGCCGCAGGCCAGGAACAGTATAAGGAGAAAGGCACAAACCGCAACACGTCTCACGATCACCCTCCGGCTATAAGCGGGGACTTGCTCATAGATTGGAATATGACAGGCCCGGCGATCCTTGCAATCCTTCCAGGCACACCCTTGATCCGGTGCTTGAGCTTCCTGACCGGGAGCCTGATCACAAAGATCAAATTACGTCGAGGACTGATGATCAAGGCCCCAGAGGGGCCAGGTATTGCATCGGCCCCGAAACGTCTTATTTTCCTTTATCATTCTTGCCTGCCACTTTGGCCTTGACGGGTCCGGAACCGCGGCCGGACGAAGGAACCACCCCTCCTTCCCAAAGTGGTATTTTTTATAAAATTCGTGCCCACCGGGCAAATACCGCATACACCGGGCGCTATTTTTCCCGGGGTGGTGTTGGCCCGTTATTACTGGATGTAGCAGGTAACCGACGAACCCTTGGCCGCAGCCGTTCCACCCGCAGGTGTCTGCTTCGTCACAGTTCTTTGGTTCACTTTACTGAAAACTTGACCAGTGGCCTTTACAGTGAATCCCGCTGACTCAAGAATTGGTTTAGCTTCTCCATATTTTTTCCCGACGACATTTGGCACGACAGCCTTAAGTGTCACCGGGCCCTTATTGTCGTTATCTACCGGCCTGGATTTTGGGATATTGACGGGACCTTTATCGTCCGACTGCGCGATGCACAAAGACACAAAGCAAACCAGGGCAAATAGCACCACAAAAACGATCTTACCGGTTTTCATCTTCCCTCCTGTTATGTTTGTAACGGTAAAAAGTCAACCAAACTTTAGTGAGATACCACAATAAAGCTCCGATAGTCAACGCCGGATAGTGACCGGTATGACAAAGCTTGGTCCCGGGCCGTTGACCTTATTGAGGCCCGGTATCTACCCCTGGAGGTGGTCGTAAGGCGCTACCGTTTGCCTGTTCGCTGTGGTATACTGGCAAACCCGTGCGACGGGGTAACAGAGACTGTGTCAAAGGGAAGGGAAAACAGTATGAAAAAGATCCTGGTGTGCACTGTATGCGTATTCGCGCTGTCCCTGGCTGTACCCGGCCTCGACGCTTTGCTGAGAAGCAACTCATCTTCAAAGGCCTGTGCCGCGGACAACATCAGGTCCGAGACAAAAGACCCGCAGGAAAGAGATCCCTACAAAGCAGGCAAGAAACGGGCGCAGGATTTGAAGCGGGGAAAAAGCGGCAAGCCGAGCGATGACGGGTACAAAGACATGGATGAGAACCAGAAGGCCGCCTATAGAAAAGGCTACAAAGACGGCCAGTAAAACATGAGGTCAGTGATTCGCTTCTAAGCCCTGGAAAGCGCCTCCTGGACCATGTCCTTGGTTGGCGGTTTCTTAATTACCATGTGGGCCCCGGCGGCCTTAGATTTTTGGATCGTTTCGTCTGTCTCTGACGAGCACACAATGATGATCGTCCCCGGGTCCACCTTCCTGATCCCCTCGATGCATTCAATGCCATTCATGTTGGGCATGTTGATGTCCATGAATGTTATATCAGGACCTTCCTTTTTAAAGATCTCCAGCGCCTGTGTGCCATCATCGGCTTCATGGAAAATAAATTCCTCGGGCCGGGATACGCAGCTCTTGACCATCCTTCTCGCTACGGGGGAATCATCGACAATTAATATTTTCTTCATTTTGCACTCGGGCTCATCCTTTATCCTGTCAGTCGGCAGGGTTGCCATACATTTTCCACGCGACGGTTCACATCGTATTTATCGCTGAATATCGGTATTTCATAAGCCAATTGCCTTTGCAAGAGTATTCGTCTTGATTGACAGCTATAGCGGACATTGGTCGCGAAGATGGTGGTGCCTGGGGAATGGTTTGAATAGTGGAGCCGACGATGGGAATTGAACCCGCGACCTGCTCATTACGAGTGAGCTGCTCTGCCTCTGAGCTACGTCGGCGTTGAATGATTATATAGCATAACCTGTCGTTTTCGCACAATATAAATCTGCGCAACGGGGCATCAGTGCTGTCTTTAGGGCATCCTCAAGAGGATTGCCGCTGCGAGCAGCACCAAAATTTCCGAAAGTTCATGGATGCATCCGAGGTTATCCCCCGTGAGGCCGCCGAACCGGGCGGTGAAAAGGGCGCGCATTGCGTATCCTCCAATCAGTGAGGCTGCGGCGCCGGCGAAGAAGAATGTGGGGAAATTGCGCATTGCGTAAGGGCAGGCGAGATAGCAGGTCCCATAAACGACTCCCGCAAGGCCCGCCGTGATGACGCACTCGAGCACGACATGCGAGGTCTTCAATTTTCCGAGGAACAGCGTCCCGAGGCCGTCATTGCGGGCGCTTATCGCCCCCGGCATCATCATCGTCATGGACCATGCCGAGATCATCGGGAAGATGAAAATGACGGGATCGATACCCCGGCAAGGCGCCTCCAGAACATCCTTGAGAAGGGCATATTTGAGGAGCATAAAGGCGGCAATGGCGGTAATGCCGATGGGACCGGCAGTGCTGTCGCGCATGACGGCAAGCCTTTTCTCCCGGTCCTGCGGTCCATTCCCTGTCGATCTCACGGCAAGGGCGTCGAATGTGTCCGACAGTCCGTCCTGGTGAAACGCGCCGTTCGTAAGGAGATACGCCATGATCAGCACAGCCGCCGCTACCGCCGGTGACAGGGATTTCGTGATAAGGTAAGCGACGGTTGCAAGGAAAAGCCCCTGGAAGAAACCCACCACAGGGAAGAACGCCGCCGACCACCTCAGGTCATCGACTGAAACCTCGCCCCGCGTGCGTATCGGGACGATCGTCAGGAATTGAAAGGCCGCGAGTATCTTCTTCACAGGTTCCTACCCATCACTCATCGCCTATTGCCCATCGCCCATCTTCTTATTCACCCCCGCCTCCTCGAACGTAGCCATTTCCCGGTATATCTTCACCCCCGCCTCGATAAGATACATTGCAAGGGCAGCACCCGTTCCTTCCCCCAGTCTTAAATTGAGATCAAGTATCGGCTCGAGCCCCATTGTCTCGAGCATGATGCCCTGGCCAGGCTCGACGGAGTTGTGCGCAGCGAACATGTATTCCGCAGAATGCCTGTTAATGCCATATGCTATCATCGCCCCAGCGGTCGATATAAGGCCGTCGATGACAACGGGGATGCGGCGCGAAGCGGCGCCGAGTATGAGCCCCGCGATCCCGCCGATCTCAGCGCCCCCGATGGCAGCCAGAACACCGACAGGGTCCGATGGATCAGGCCTGTTAAGAGCGATCGCGTCTTCGATCACCCGTATTTTATGCCCGATATGATCATCGTCGATGCCGGCCCCGTAACCTGTGACCTCGGCGGCGGGCGTGCCGGTCATCACCGAGGCGATAGCGCTGGATGGCGTAGTATTGCCGATTCCCATATCTCCGGTCGCAAAAAGGGAATAGCCTTTGCCGGCGTACTCGTACGCAAGTTCGGCGCCTGCTTCGATGGTACGCAGGGCCTCGTCGCGGGTCATCGCCGGCCCTTTGCGCATATTCCGCGTACCGCGGACTATTTTCTTTCGGATGAGCGCAGGGTGATCGGCGATATCGCCGGCGACACCGATATCGATGACGACGACATCCGCCCCGGCGTGGCGGCCAAGGACGTTGATAGCGGCCCCGCCGTCGAGGAAATTAAGCACCATCTGGGCGGTCACTTCCTTCGGGTAGGCCGACACCCCTTCCTCCACGACGCCGTGATCACCTGCAAACGTGAAGATCGCTTTTCTTCCGATGAAGGGCGGCATCTCGAGGCCCGTGATCGCCACGATACGTTTCGCGAAATCCTCGATCCTGCCCAGGCTCCCCTGTGGTTTGGTCAGGCTGTCGAGGCGTGCCGACGCTATTTTCAAAAGCTTTCTATCGATCGGGTCGATGTGGAGACCTGCAAGGTCCATTGTCATGCTCCCTTTATTTTCATGGGGATCCCGGCCACCATGAAGTAGACATCCGTTGCCGCCGCGGCAATACCGGCATTCAGGCGGCCAAGGTCGTCCCTGTATTGCCTGCCGAGCGGCACTTCGGGCACAAGGCCGAGGCCCACCTCGTTCGATACCATGTAAAGGTCTGATAGCCCCGTGTTCGAGATTGCCTCCAGAAGCTGACCGGCATAGTGATCAAAGTCAAGGCCTCGTACCAGCAGGTTCGACACCCAGAGGGTTAGACAATCTACAAGGACCACGGGATGGTCCGGCGCGACGCGTGATATGAGCGCCGGCAGTTCCACGGGTTCCTCGAATGTGGTCCAGTCAGGGGCACGTTCGCTCTTATGCCGGGAAATGCGCAGCGCCATTTCATCATCGAGCGCTTCGGCAGTGGCGATAAACGCCTTTTTTCCGGGCAGCAGCGACGCTTCGCCCAGGGCAAACGAGCTTTTTCCGCTGCGCGCCCCCCCCAGAACGATCACCCT
The DNA here is from genome assembly GCA_963666485.2 of Syntrophorhabdaceae bacterium. Lineage (GTDB taxonomy): Bacteria > Desulfobacterota > Syntrophorhabdia > Syntrophorhabdales > Syntrophorhabdaceae > Delta-02. The sequence goes on from CAXXUO010000003.1 coordinate 331,038, forward strand.
TTTTGACATTTTTCCTTTACCTCCTCCGGGACGATCAGTACAAAAGGTTTACCGGAAAGCGGGTTCTCCCGGACAATGACCACCGTCTTGTAGACCTCTTCAATGGCGCGGTAGTCGAGCACTTCAGCCGGCGGTCCGCACTTTTGAACCCGGCCGTCGCCGAAAAGGACTATCGTGTCGCAATATTCCGATGCCAGGTTGAGGTCGTGCAGGATGATGACCACCGTCAGGCCTTCCTGCCGGTTGAGCCGTCTCACGAGGTCGAGTATGCCCACCTGGTGCGTTATGTCGAGATGCGACGTCGGTTCGTCGAGAAGAAGGACCTTCGGTTCCTGTGCAAGACCGCGGGCAATGAACGCAAGCTGGACCTCCCCGGCACTCATCTCCGACATAAGGGCGTCCTTGAGCCGGGCGATACCCGTGAGTTCCATGGCTTTATTTGCAATGAGGCCGTCCCGGCCGTCCTCAAAGAACTGGAACCTCCTGTAATAGGGCGTCCTGCCCAGGAGAACGAATTCCCTGACCGTCATGGGGAGGGAAGGGACGGTCTGGGAAACGACGGCAAGGGACCTCGCGACCTGGTTGACGCGAAGCTGCCGCATATCCGTACCTTCGAGAAGGACCTCTCCCCCGGTTATCTTGACGAGCCGCGTGACCGCCTTCAGCAGGGTGGTCTTGCCGGACCCGTTCGGCCCTATTATTCCGAAAAATTGTCCCTTGCGGACAGACAGGCTCACATCTCTCAGGATCGTTTTGTCGCCGTATCCGCACGTTAGGCCCCTTATTTCGATCACAGGACACCTCCGGGGCGCCCCGACAGGTGGTAGCGGCTCAAGATGTAAATGAAGATAATGCCCCCGGCGATACCGGTTATGACACCGACGGGAAGCTCGACGGGTGCGAGGACGACACGCGCGATGGTATCGCAGAAGATGAGAAAACCCGCGCCGGTAAAAAATGAGACAACGACGAGTTTCCTGTGGTCATAGCCGGTCAGGATCCGGACAAAATGCGGCACGATGAGGCCCACAAAACCTATGATGCCTGTCAGGGACACACTGATGCCGGTAAGCAGCGACGCCAGGATGAAAAGCTGCTTCTTGGTCCTTTCCGTATCGACACCGAGGTGAACGGCCTCCTCTTCTCCCAGGGACAGTGCATTGAGGGCCGGCGCAAGCATATACGAGAGGACAAGCCCGAGGAGGGCAATGACGCTGACAATAAATATGAGGGCTGAGTTCGGCTCCTCGAGCGACCCCATGATCCAGAAGACGATGCTGTGAAGTTCCTCGGTCTTCGATATCGCCAGAATAAGGACAACGAGCGATGAGGAGATAAAACTCGTCATGACGCCTGTCAGGAGGATGCCCTGCATCCGCGCGACATTCCGGCGCATGTTGACGAAATAGAGGGGAAGGATAACGAGGCATGACCCGATGAACCCGGATGCCGGCAGGGCGACGGCCGGGAAGATATTCTGTAATTTCAGGATGATGCACACTGCGGCACCCAGGGCTCCCCCGCCCGATATCCCGAGCGTGTACGGCTCGACGAGGGGATTGCGGAACATGCCCTGCAGGATGACCCCTGCGACCGAGAGGGCGCCGCCGACCGCGAAGCCCAGCATGACGCGCGGAAGCCGTATGTCGACAAGGATGCTGTATTCCGGTGTGACAGCACCGGCCGTGATTATCGGGAATACCCTCCTCAAGGGAATCCCGGCGGACCCGCTCATAAGGGCGACGGCAACCGCGGCCGCCAGGAAGAGGATAGCGCATGGCAGGATGAACGCCATGTTCCTCGTCTTCATTTCGGGCCTCCCGTGCGGTCAGGGTGCAGGAGGGTCACAATGTGCCGTAATGACCGCACAAAACCTTCAGGGGTAGGGCTGCACACATCGTCGGAATCAATGACGAATATTCTCCCCCCCTTGACGGCGTTCACCGACCTATAACGTTTCCATGCCTTTACCTCGTTCTCGCCGCTCAATTCCATCGTGACGATGAGTATCACATCGGGATTGCGCATGATCGCCTCTTCGCGCCCGACGCTTCCTGACGGGGCGTCACGGAATATGTTCTGCGCCCCCGAGAATTCGAGGTAATCATTCACAAAAAAATCCGCGGTTGCGACGAAGAAGGGTTTCAAGCCGAGCTCGATCATGACCCGCGGCTTCTTGAGGTTGCGCGTGCTTTTACGAATAGCCTCGACCTCGGCCTGCGCCTTGCTGACGATGCGCCGGGCTTTGTCACCCGTGCCGGTCGCCTTCCCTATCTCGAGGAAGACAGTACAGACCCCGGAGAACGTCCTGGGTATTTCATAGGTCAGAACTTTGAGGCCGAGCGAGCGCATTTTCGCGATAGCCTTCTGGTTCGTGAGGCCCATCGCCAGCACAAGGTCCGGCCGCAACGTGACGATCTTTTCGAGGTCCGGCTCGATCACGGTCCCGACAACGGGCTTTGATCGTGCGTCGGCCGGGCGGTCGCAATATGTCGTGACGCCGGCGATACTTTCTTTGAGCCCGAGGAGATAGAGCGATTCCGTAATTGCGGGGCTCAGCGATATGATGCGGGCCGGGTGTGGCGCCGGGCGGGCACTGCCGGCCCCGGCGTGCCCGGCAAGGCATAACAGGGCCGCGAGGATGAGCACGATGACCGGGAATACCGCCTTTAGCCCTGGACAGCGAAGGATCATGGCCCTCCTTGTATAAAAGGATCGGTTATATTAAGGAAGAAGTATTCCCCGTCGGACCGGGCGCCGCCCCTGCCGAAAACGACAGGGTTCCTGAAGACGGGCCCGTCATATACGAAGGTGTGATATTCCCCCGCCTCGCCGCAGATATCGATGCCCTGCGCCCCGATGTCGTTCATGAAGGCATCATCTATTTCCCGCCCGATCCAGGACTCGTCGAGATATCTCTTGTCGACGGCAACTATCGCGGCTTTGAAGCCGGAACGGATGAACTCTCTCAGCAGGTCATCCCTTTTTTCACACCACAGGGGGAGGGAAGGCGATATCGAACATTCCTTCGAGACCCGTTCAACCCACGCGCGGTGCTCCTCGAGGTCGATGTCCCCGAAGATGCCGTGGCATATTCCTTCGCCGGGCATTGTGCGGAGAATGGCCTTGAACTCATTTTCATACGTGTCCCAGGTCGCCGGCCGCTGGATGAGGGGGATACCGATCGCCCTGGCCTGCAGTTGAATAAGCCCGGCACTGATCCCGTGGGTACGCGAGTGCTCCCCGTCCTCGGTCATCATGTTTATGAGGCGTGTCACGTTGACCCCTGACCTAATCGCCCTGAAAAGAGACAGCACACTCTCCTTGCCGCCGCTCCACGAGCAGAAAGCCTTGTTTTGTGAGCTATTCATAATGAACCCCTTTCTACCCATCCGCAGACCCTGCAATGGCTGCGGCCCTCATGGATACCGGCCCCGCATCCGGGGCACGCCCTCTGCCCGTTTACGGGCCGAGGTATCCGTCCGATGACCTGCCTGTATATCTCATAGTAATATGAATGGGCCTTGTTCATAAAATAAATTCCATGTTGCCGCATGCTTTCACGGAGTTCGCTATCCGATATGCGGGCCTCGAAAAAGTCATTGAGCGCTGTCATGCCTGATCCCGTCTCGAGGGGCCTTTTGTCCTGCCAGAGGATTGCCTCCGGCAAATAGCCGCTCAAGGCCTCCCTGAGGACCCATTTGCCGTGCACCGTTCCTTGCCGCTCACGTATCTTCCATTCGCGCCCGGTAGCCAGGGCCAGCCGTATTATGTCAGGATGCAGGAAGGGCTGCACTATAGTGACCCCGAAGTGCCTGCCAAGGGGATTCGAGCTGAACGTCATGGTCAGGGACAGGTCCCGGATATACGTGTCGAGGTCGTGTATACCGCGCATATAGGAGTAGCCTGCGAAGATCTCGTCCGACCCGTCGCCCGTAATGACAGAATGAAAACCCATATCCTGTGCCTTCTTCAAACCGAAATAGACGGCCAGATCGTTCGGCACCGCCGGATCGAAGGTCTTCAGTGCGGCAATGAGGTCCGGCAGTGCATTGAGGGCCTCATCCCGGGATACGACGACATGCGTCAGGTCCATGTTCAGTGCGTCGGCGGCCTGACGGGCATATTCGAGGTCGGGTGCATCATCGCCGAGCGTGACGACAATGCCCTTTGAGCACCCGGTAAGTGCGGCCGCTGCCGATGAGTCGAGGCCTCCCGAAAAAAGCGCACCGTCAGCCTGAAGTCCCGAGCATACCTCGCAAAGTGCACGGTAAAGCCGCCCTGGCACGTCGCCAACTCCCGACTTTTCAAAATTTATAGGTATACTGCACCCCCAGGAGGTAATTGCGTTCCGGCGACGGGTAGAAGTACTGCATCGCTCCCGCATTTGAGACGACCCCGTATTCGCTGTACTGCCTGTCGAACATATTCTTGACTGCACCCGTGATCTTAAAGCCCTTCCATATGTAAACGGCCGACAGGTCAAAAACCGTGAAACCGCCCATCTTCGGGAAGGTGTTCTCGATATCGCTCGTCATGTACCTGTCACCGACATAGCGCGAAGCGAATGTGACGGTCAGCGCGTCTACGGCCCAGGAGAGCGCCGCATTGAACTTGTTGGCAGGCACCATCGGTATGCGCTTCCCGTTCAGATCGTCCCCGTCGAAGACCGCGTCGAGATACGTGTAGCCGAGATCGAGCCTCAAGCCCGGTACGATGATCCAGAAGAGGGTGGCCTCGATGCCCTGCCGCATGGTCTTCGGGTAATTTGCATTCTGATAGGTGAGGGGGTTGTAGTAAATTTCGTTCTTGTAGAGCCCGTAAAACCCTGTAACGCTCGTTCCCAAATAACTCGTGAAATTGTAGCGTATGCCGACGTCTATCTCTTTTCCCGTCTGGGGCTCCAGGTTCTCGTTGATGGGCGGCACGGAGAACGGGCTGAAATATTCGTCGGTTACCGGGAACCGGAACCCGGTGGCAAATGTAGCGAAGACGTTGCCTTTCTCCGGAATGATATAATTGAGGCCCACCCGCCAGGCATCCTTGTCCTTTTTGACGAAGTCATTTATGGGTGCCATGACGCCCGTATTATCGGTGTAGTCGAAGTCATACCTTACCTTCGCGAGGCGGTATGCCGCCGTGAAAAGGAGGTTTTTCGTGACGAAAAGCTCATCGTTGGCGTAGAATCCCCACTCCGTCTTATTGATGTTGGTGTTGGAGTCTGCGCCGGAACCGGAGTCGACACTCCGGCTTGGTGAGTAATAATAGTCGATACCGGCGACCAGGGTGTTTTTGAAGGAGAACACATCCTCTCTTACCGTGATCTTCGGTGTCACTGACATTGTTTCGAACAGTCTCATCGCGTCCCATGACATGCCGTTCGCGTTCGGGTCGTAATGGAATGACGTGTGCCTCCTGCGATACGCCGCACCAAGCGACAGCTGCACCGTATCCGAGGCCTTCATGACAGCCTCCATGTCGACGAAATTGTCCTCGGTGTTTCCCCTGTCGAGCGGCGTGGCGGAATCCTTTCCGTCATAGATCCCCGTGTTGAGCTGAAATGCGGAGAGCGGGCCCGGCAGGCCGTAGTTGTCCGTGTGATGCCCGGCCTTCAGGTTTACGGTAAGACGGCCGGCGAGATCATACGAGAAGGAACCGAAGACGTCTTTTGCGCTCAGGTCATTGTTGTGCCGGTATCCCGTCGTATCGTACGACGAGGTCAGCACGTTGTAGGAAAAGGCGCCCTGTTTACCCGACACCCCGAGGTAGGGGTTGTACAGGTCGTAACTGCCGGTGTTCAAGCCGGAAATTATGGCCGGTTTTCCTTCACCCTTTCTGAGTAGAATGTTGATCACGCCGCCTATGGCATTATCACCATACAGGGCGCTTGCGGGGCCGCGGTATATTTCGATGCGTTCTATCATCTCGATCGGTACCTGCATGAGGTCCACGTACGAAAGGTTGATGTCGTTGACGCGCCGTCCGTCTACCAGGAACAGCGTATTTTGGGGAGCACTCTCACCGAAACCACGGATGTCAACCGCGGAAAACTTCGGGTTGCTGAGCAGGCTCCGGGCGAATATACCCTGCTCGTCCTTGAAGACGTCAGTCAGGCTGCGTACGCCTTTCTCCTCGATCTGTTCCCGGGTGATTATGGAGACGTTGGCCGGGACCTCTTTGATCTTGGCCTCAGAGCGTGTCGCTGTCACGACGATGCTGTCCATCGTGTACGGGGCTTCCTGCGGGAAGGATGGAGAGGGGGTAAAAACCGATAAAAAGATCAGAAAAAGGAAAAAACCGCGGGCCATGAGAATCTCCTTATGCCTCGTAAGGATATGTCTCGATATTCAGCCCAAGGTTTCCTGACTTAAGGGGAATGAGAGCCGGCGCGCCTTCCCATCGCGGATACGCCGCGAAAGTGGCCGGCCTTAAAGGCCATGCGCCGCTTAGCCCCATCACAGTTGCGGGACAGCGGAAGGTTTTCACTTCACTTCCCTTGGAGGCTGAACTGTAACGAGTATGGCTACTTTTTAACATACAAAGCAGGGAAAAAACAAAGGATATATCACGCCCTGGCGCCGTTCGGGCCCGCTCCATTTGTTTTTACCCTTCCGTTTTGATAAGGTATAGACCATGGACAGGTGTGAAGAGGTTAAACGGAAGTTCAACGAATGCAATGTGAGCGGCCTTCTGGGGATAACCATCGATCACGTGGAGGAAGGTTTTGCCCGCGGCAGTATGGAGATTGCGAAGAAGCATACAAATGTCTTCGGAGGGATTCACGGGGGCATCCTTTTCGCGTTCGCCGACCAGGTCGGCGGGGCGTGCGGGAACAGCATGGATTACAAGGCTCTCCTGATCGAATCGGTTGCCCGTTTCAAAAAGTCGGCGAGGGAAGGGGAGGTCATTTACGCCGAGGCCCGTCTGACACACTCGCGAAGGCAGAGGGACATCATAGAGATCACCGTCACGAATGCGAGCCAGGAAGTACTGGCCGTGCTGAAAATGACGTCTTTCATAGTCGGGAATGCGCCAAAGACTTCTTAACATTTTTGACAGATTGCTCGGGAGATTCGGGGAAAGGCACTGGTGGCCAGGGGAAACGCCCCTCGAGATCATCGTCGGCGCTGTCCTTACGCAGAACACGTCCTGGAAAAACGTAGAGAAGGCTATAAACAACCTGAAAGCCGCAGATCTCCTCGACCTTGAGCGCTTATACAGCGTGAGGGATGAAGTTCTTGCCGAAAACATCAGGTCTTCAGGGTATTATAATTTAAAAACGAAGAGATTAAAGAATATTATTAATGTAATATATGAAGAATTCAATGCATCTATCGACCATTTAAAGGAAGTAGAACTATCTCAACTGCGCATACGGCTATTGGCCATCAAAGGCATCGGGGAGGAAACCGCGGACAGCATACTGCTCTATGCGCTCGAAAAGCGGTCTTTGTTATAGATGCGTATACGAAACGCTTCCTTGCCAACCATCGCCTCTATAAAGGGAAATGCACGTACGGGGACGCGCAGCATTTCTTCATGTCCAAACTGCCATCGGACGTCTATCTTTTCAATGAGTATCATGCGTTGATCGTGGCGCTTGGGCAGACGCACTGTTTTAAGGTCCCGAAATGCGGGGAATGCCCGCTAAAAGGGATATAGGGTACCATACGGCCCTCGCGCCGTCACCCCGGCCCAGGAGCCGGGGCCCAAGTTTTTCTTGTTAACGTCAGAAAATTAATGAATAAAAGAGATAAAAAAGGCAAAACCTTGGGTCCCGGGTCAAGCCCGGGATGACGGATAGATGGAGTAGGGATGGCGGATTGATAGAGTAGGGATGACGGATAGATAGAGTAGGGATGGCGGATAGGTGGAGGATTTTAGTTGCAGGTGTGATATTGCTCGTAAATTCCGGCAAGCGGAAATGACGGGATATTAAGCCTGGATTGGACTGATCAAGCTGAGGTGACGGTGACCTTCGTATCTCCGGACACCTTCTCAATCATCCCCATGCGCTGTGCCGTTTCACCGGAAGCGTTGAGTGACTGTACAATCACGTCTGCGTCAGCTTCTTTTACAACGAGAATGAACCCCGTGCCCATGTTGAAGGTCATGCATGCCTCGTGAAGGTCGAGGTTGCCCGCTTCCATGAGGATGCGGAATATGGCGGGGACCCGGGACACGTCGAGCCCGATTTTAAGGCCCAGCCCGTCGGGGATGATCCGTGAGATGTTGCCGGGGAGGCCGCCTCCCGTTATGTGGGCCATGCCCTTGACCGTGAATCTTTGGACCACCTCAAGGACCGGTCTCACGTAGATGCGCGTCGGTTTCAGGAGCTCTTCGTACAGTTTTCCGGCAAGTCCCGGGACATCCTGGTCCACCGCGTATTTTTTGACGTCAAAAAGGAGCTTCCTGACGAGGGAATAGCCGTTGCTGTGAAGGCCGTTCGAGGCAAGACCGATCACTGCATCGCCTTCCGATATCCCGGAGCCGTCAATGATGGAATCTTTTTCGATGACGCCGACAGCGAATCCGGCCAGGTCGTACTCGTCATCCTTGTAGAATGACGGCATCTCGGCCGTCTCCCCGCCGACGAGCGCGCAGTCTGCCTGCATGCACCCGTCGCACACGCCGCCAATGACGGCAGGGTAGACCTTTTCGTCGATCCGCCCGCATGCATAATAATCAAGGAAGAAAAGGGGTTTTGCGCCGAGAGTGAGAATGTCATTGACGCTCATGCCGACGAGGTCGATGCCGACCGTGTCATGCTTGCCGGCCATGAAGGCGATCTTGAGCTTTGTGCCGACACCGTCTGTCGAGCTGACGAGAACAGGGTTCTTATACGAGCGCGGCACTTCGGTAAGCGCGGCAAAACCGCCGATCATGTTGAGGACGTTGACGTTGTGGGTCGCCTTTATGCGGTCTTTCAGCGTATCGATGAGCCGGTCTGCTTTGGCGATATCAACGCCGGAGTCTTTATACGTTATAGTTTTCACGGTTTTAGTGTAAAATTAATCCTGTCCGATCTTGGGATCGAAAGATCTTTTGACTACGTCCAAAAGCCGCCCGGGAGCGGCGGTCATGACTTTTAGACCATCCGGGAGATAAAATCCTCGACCGGGATCGCCGGAAGCGTTACGATCTGGATCGTGCCCCGGGAACCGAGCTCGATCGAGAGTTTCGCGATCGCCTCGTTATTCGGAGCCTCAAGAATGTTCAGGAAATCATATTCGCCGAGAACGGCGTACTGGGCCAGAACTTTTGAGCCCATGCTTTCGATCTCTCTGTTGACCTCTTCAATGCGTTCGGGATGTTTTTTGAGTGTTTTGCGCCCCTCATCCGTGAGTGTGCTGAGCATGATATAGATTGGCATATAAACTAACCCCCAGAATTGTGTGATATATATAGATTGTAATATACCCTGCGCTTTGTCAATATTAAAGATGGCAGGTGCCCGCCGGAGAAGGGCTTGTACGTGCCTGTTTTCACAATATCCGGCGATAACATGATATTGATTGAGAATGTGAAATGTGCTATGATGTACGACTTCGGGTGCCAACGACTTTGTATGAACTATATTGTTCACATTTTCACATATAGAATCGCAGAAACAGAGAAAACAAAGATCTTATTCTTTTAAAAGGGGGATCTATGGCTAAACCTATGGATCAATACAAATGGCATGAATTGACGGTAGGGTGCGTTATTGAAGATGTCGGCAACGCGATGGAGTACAAAACGGGCGATTGGCGGTCATCGAAGCCGGTGTGGAACCGGGAAAAATGCACCAAGTGCGGGCTTTGCTGGCTTTTCTGTCCCGATGCAGCCATTCATCAGACCGACGACGGCTACTACGAAGCGGACCTGGATTATTGCAAGGGATGCGGTATCTGCTCGAAAGAGTGCAAGCCGGCTGCAATTACTATGGTCGAGGAGGAAAGATGAGCGCGAACAAAGGCATGGAAGTATCCATAGCGGCGTCGGTCGCAGCCAAGCTGGCACGGGTCGAAGCGGTTGCCGCCTATCCCATCACCCCTCAGACGCACATTGTCGAGCATTTGGCCGATCTCGTGGCCAACGGGGAACTCGATGCAGCCTATATCAACGTTGAATCCGAGCATTCCGCCATGTCGGCGTGCGTAGGTGCCTGCGCAACCGGGGCCCGTACATTTACATCGACAAGCGCCCAGGGGATGGAACTCATGCACGAGATCCTTTTCATCGCCTCCGGCATGAGACTTCCCATTGTCATGGCATCCGTCAATCGTGCCCTGTCGTCACCGCTGTCCATTTGGGGCGATCATTCCGACGTCATGGCAGCCAGGGACACAGGCTGGATCATGCTTTTCACCGAAAATGGCCAGGAAGTCGTCGACGCCATCATTATGGCATTCAAGATAGCCGAGGACAGAAGGGTGCTTCTCCCGTTGATGGTCAATCTCGACGGCTTTTCCTTAAGCCATGTCATCGAGCCTATCCAGTTCCCGGCACAGGAGGACGTGGACCGTTTCCTTCCGCCGTATGCCCCCCTGTACACCCTGCATCCTGACAAGCCGGTAACGATGGGCGCCTATGCGATGCCTGAACTGTATACGGAAGCCAAGTACAGCCAGGAAATGGCGATCAGGAACTCGAAGACGGTCGTCAAGGAAGTCATGGAACAGTTCTCCAAGGAATTCGGACGGAAATACAATATCGTGGAAACATACAATATAGAGAAGGCGGACACGGTCTTCATGGCGCTTGGCGCGATCAACGAAAACATCAAGACCGCCATCGACCTTCTCAAGGACAACGGGAAAGAGCTGGGGCTCATAGCTCCCCGGCTTTTCAGACCTTTCCCCGGCGATGAGCTCGTCGAGATCCTGAAAACGAAGAAAAAACTTGCGGTCTTCGAACGTGTTATGCCGGGCGGTGCCATGAACGGCCCGCTCTTCAACGAGATAGCGAGCCTTGCCGTCCAGAACGGGCTCAACATTCAGCTTGAAAACTTCATATTCGGGCTCGGCGGACGGGATGTCGAACCCGAGGAATTGATGGATGTATTCGATCAGGTCAGCGCGTCTCCCAAAATAGTCCATGCCGACAATAAGAGCTACGGCGTCATAGGGGTGAGATCATGAGAATGAAAAGTCTTGAAAGATATACCGACACTCCCGATTTCGAATACGCAACCTCGGGCCACAGGGCCTGCCAGGGCTGTGCCGAGATACTGGCGCTCAGGCTCGGGCTGAAAGTATTCGGGAAAGATTCCATCATCGCCATGGCAACGGGATGCATGGAGATCATCTCCACGCCTCTGCCGACGACCTCGTGGCGGCTTCCCTGGATACATGTTGCCTTCGAGAACGCGGCCGCGGTCGCATCAGGCATCGAGTCCGGCATCAAGATCCAGATGGAAAAGGGCAAGATAGCAAAGAAAGACATAAATATCATAGCCATTGCCGGCGACGGCGGGACGAGCGATATAGGTTTGCAGGCGCTTTCCGGCGCAATGGAAAGAGGGCACGACTTCACCTATATCTGCGTCGATAACGAAGCATACATGAACACAGGTATCCAGCGCTCCTCGTCAACACCCTTCGGTGCAATGACAACGACAAGCCCTCCGGGCAAGAACAGCATCGGGCAGAAGACCCAGAAGAAGAACATGCCCAAGATAGCGGTTGCCCATAATATTCCGTACGTAGCAACGGCATGTCCGTCATATCCGTTCGACTTCCTGGCGAAGATCAAGAAAGCCAAGGAAACGAAGGGCCCGGCATACATTCACGTCCTGTCGGTCTGCCCGACGGGCTGGCGCATCCCCTCGGACCAGGCGATCCACTACGGCAGGCTCGCAGTCAGGACAGGCGTCTTCCCTCTGTACGAAGTGGAGAACGGGCATTACAGGATAACCTACAGCCCGGAACCCCTGCGGCCGGTGACCGACTACATAAAAGGCCAGGGAAGGTTCCGCCACCTGACAGATGACCTGCTCGCGCAGATACAGGAGCAGGTGAATCGCGACTGGCAGGAATTGAAAAGCTACAGTGAACTGAAATAACTGTATCATTATCGAACCTTGCGGCGCGCCTGGAACAAAACCGGGCGCGTTTTTTTTATGCCGGGGGTGTTAGGATAATTCTGAGAAAAAACTAAAAATAATACTTGAATTATGATTTGGAAGGTATACAATATTATATCCGAATTTAATCAACGGCCATTATCCGTGCCTGGATAGGGGCCAGTATGCCGTAAGGATGTACCCCATGCAATCAGAATTCCAGAGAATCGGCAGTATCCTTCGCGAAAGAAGAGAGGAGAAAGGCCTTAGTATTATTGATATTTCTGATATGCTCTGCATAAGGAAATCCCTCGTGCAGGCACTCGAGGAAGGTAATACGGCTTTACTTCCCCATGAAGTATATATTAGAGGTTACCTTAAGAAATATGCGCATGTGCTTGATATCAGTGAGGAAACATTAGGTCTTGAAGCTCGCTCCGAAGAACAGGCGGTTCAGGCTGAGCCTGTCAGCGCAAAACCCGCCATACACGGACCCCGTCATATTGCAAAGCGGGCCATGGTCATCCCGCTCGTATTCGTGCTTATCATCGCGTTCTTTGTCCTGAACCAGATATACAAGGAAAGGTCCGCTACCCGGTCGGGGCAGGACCAGTCCGCGCAGTCGAACGCCGTTTCCACGAAACAGGCATCGGTCAACGTCAGGCAGCCTTCCGCGGCCAATACCGCAGCACAGCCGGGCACAGGCGATTCGAGTCAAGTCCTGTCCGGGCAGGACGTGAAGAAGCTCATGATAACCTGTAATGACAGGACGTGGGTAAGCGTGGTCATTGACGACAACGAGAAGAAAGAGTTCATGCTCAATCCCGAGGAGATGATCGTCCTCAACGCAAAGGACAAATTCGACCTCCTGATCGGCAATGCGGGCGGCGTAAAACTTAACCTCAATGGCAAGGAAGTAGAGTTCACCGGCAAAAGCGGCGAAGTCAAGCGGGTAAAAGTCTCCTGATCAAATTCATCACAATTATTAAAAGGTAAGAGGGAAGATCCGGGTCCCGGCGGGTTAGCCTGCCAGGCGCTCCATTTCTTTCGCATCGATGTCGAAGTTCGCGTACACCTTCTGGACATCGTCCGAGTCTTCAAGGGCTTCCATCAATTTCAGCATGGTTTCGGCGTTCTTCCCTTCAAGCTTCACATAATTCTGGGGGACCATGCTTATCTCTGTGACGAGAGGGGGGATCTTGTTGTCTTCAAAGACCTTCTTCAGCGCTTCGAAGTCAGCCAGTTCAGCATAAACCTCGATCTCGTTCTCGTCTTCGCTGATGTCTTCCGCACCGGCTTCGAGGGCGAGTTCCATGATCCTGTCGCTATCGACAGCTTTTTTGTCAAAAGACATGAACCCTTTTTTGCTGAAGAGCCAGCCCACACATCCCGCTTCACCGAGGTTGCCGTTCAGCCGCGAAAGAATGTGCCTCACCTCGGCGGTTGTACGTTTCTTGTTGTCGGTCAGCACTTCGATGAGGATTGCAACACCCCCGGGGCCGTATCCTTCATAGCTGTATTCTTCGTAGGCTTCCGCGCCGTCGAGGGTACCGGTACCCTTCTTGACTGCGCGCTCGATATTGTCTTTGGGCATGTTCTCCGCTTTGGCGCTGTCAATTGCCATCCGGAGCCGTGAATTGGAATTGGGGTCTGCACCGCCTATCCGGGCAGCGGTGGTGATCTCGCGTATCAGCTTGGTAAAGATCTTGCCGCGCTTGGCATCCGCCGCACCTTTCTTGTGCTTAATGGAACTCCACTTGCTATGTCCTGACATTGTGCCCCCGAAGAGTAAAATGGTGGGCGATATTGGATTCGAACCAACGACCTCTGGTATGTGAGACCAGCGCTCTAACCATCTGAGCTAATCGCCCGTGCGTTTCTTTTTATTACATTCCCGTTAAAAAGTCAACCCAAGAGCATGAGGATTTCTGTTCTCATTTCATGACAGAAAGTATATTATTTTGCACCATGCAGCATGTATTTGGACCTGTCCCGTCACGGCGCCTCGGATATTCGCTCGGGGTTGACATCATCCCCCCGAAATACTGCACGTTCGACTGCATCTATTGCCAGATAGGGAAGACGACGCATATCGAGGCGGTCCGGAAAAGCTTCTATGATCCCCACATCGTTATCGCGCAGGTGATGGACAAGATATCCGGGGCAGGGGCGATCGACGTCATTACATTTTCCGGATCGGGTGAACCGACGCTTAATTCCGACCTGGGCCTTATGATCCGGGAGATCAAAAAGCTCACGGACATCCCGGTCGCGGTGATCACGAATGGTTCACTTCTCTGTCTGAAAGACGTCCGGGACGATCTCATGGAGGCGGACATGGTCCTGCCGTCACTCGATGCCGTGAATCAGGATGTTTACGAGCGCATCAACAGGCCCCACCCTTCGGTTAAGATCGACGCGGTGATCGAGGGGCTCAAAGCCTTCAGGCGTGAATTTAAGGGGCAGATCTGGCTTGAGATAATGTTGATAAAACACATTAACGATGATTCTCAAGAACTGAAAAGAATGGCGCAAATTGTGTCAGAGACAAACATGGACCGGATACAGCTCAATACCGTCACACGGCCTCCCAGCGACCCGCTGGCGTCACGCCTGAGCGATGATGAACTCAAGGAAATTTGCGGGATGTTCGGCCCGGCATGTGAGGTGATCGCGGCATTCGAGAAGAGCGCCGATACCCGGACAGGATCTTCGGCCGATACCCTGGTGCTGGAGACGATCAAGAGACGCCCGCTCACCCTCGATGACATCGTGAAGATCACGGGTATGTCCCCCTTCGATGCAAAGACGCGGCTCAGTGCGCTCGAGAAGGAAGGCCTCGTCTCAACCACGGTCGTCAACGATGAGCTTTTTTATGTCAGCACGTGACCTGAAAACGGGCGAAATGGCCGAGAATCATATTGACAAAGAGACGACCCAGAATTTACTATTACACGACAGAGGCGGTATTAGGGCATCTCTTCGCAGTCTTTAGCCGGATACTCCCGGATCCCATATAAATTGAGGAGGGGCATCATGAAGATAAGGCGTGCCATTGTCAGCGTATCAACCAAGGAGGGGCTGTCTGACCTGGCGCTGTTCCTGAGGGACAGGGGCATCGAGATCCTGTCGACGGGCGGCACGAAGAAATACCTGGAAGGCATCGGTGTGAGCCCCATCGAGGTAGGCGCCTATACCGGTTTCCCGGAGATCATGGACGGCCGGGTGAAAACCCTGCACCCCAAGGTCCACGGCGGCATCCTCAACATCCGGGACAACGCGGAACACCAGAAGGCCATGCAAGACCACGGGATCAGTCATATCGACATGATCGTCGTCAACCTGTACCCGTTCATTGAGGTTGTGAGCAAGGGATGCACGTTCGAGGATGCCATCGAAAATATCGACATCGGCGGCCCGTCCATGATCCGTGCCGCTGCGAAGAACTTCAAGTATGTCACGGTGGTCGTTGACCCCGAAGATTACGCCGGGGTAATAAAGAACATGACGGAGAATGACGGCGCGACGACGGAAGAGATGAGGTTCTACCTGGCAAAGAAGGTGTTTGCCCTGACGAGCGCCTACGATAAGGCGATCACAGATTACCTCGCAAAAATATAATAAAATGGGGGCCTTACCGTGAATGTTCTCGTGATCGGTTCCGGTGGAAGGGAACACGCACTTTGCTGGAAATTAGCACAATCAAAGGATATCGGTAAACTGTACTGCACCCCGGGGAATGGCGGTATCTCGGATGTTGCAGAATGTCACGATATAACGGCCACCGACATTTCGGGCCTGATGGATTTCGCCCGGAACATGAAGGTGGACCTCGTTGTCGTCGGGCCGGAAAACCCGCTTGCGGCAGGCATTGTGGACGCCTTCCAAAAAAAGTCTATACCGATCTTCGGGCCCGTGGCACGCGGTGCGGCGATAGAGGCAAGCAAGATATTCTCGAAAGAACTCATGAAGGAAAGCTCTGTCCCGACGGCCCCTTTCCAGGTGTTCGAGGACTACCGGAAGGCGTGCGACTACATCGAGCCAAAGGAAGCCCCGTTTGTCATTAAGGCCGACGGCCTGTGCGCGGGCAAGGGTGCCTACGTCATCAAGGATAAGGCAGAGGCCGGCTCGGTCCTCAAGGAACTCATGGTCAACAAAATATATGGGGATGCAGGACGGAAGGTCGTGATCGAGGACTTTCTGCCCGGCATCGAGGCGTCCTATCTCGCTTTTGCGGACGGCAACACCATCCTGCCGATGCCCGCCTCACAGGACCATAAGCCGCTATTGGACGATGACCAGGGACCGAACACGGGCGGAATGGGAGCGTACACGCCGATCCCCTTTATCAACGATGAACTCGACAGGGAGATACGGGAGACCATCATGCTGCGGACAATAGAGGCGATGCGGGAGAGGGGCATCCTGTATAAAGGGGTCCTCTATGGCGGCCTCATGTTCTCCGGCGGAAAGCCGTATGTTATCGAATTCAATGCGCGTTTCGGCGACCCGGAGACGCAACCCATTATCTTTAAGATGAAGAGCGACCTCCTGCCCGTCCTTATGGCCTGCGTGGATGGAAAGCTCAAAGATATCAATGATATAGAATGGAAAACCGGGGTCAGTGTCTGTGTTGTCATGGCATCGGGGGGCTACCCGGAAAACCCGCAGAAAGGCAAGATCATACACGGCCTCGAAAAACTGTCGGGCAGGGATGATGTCATGGTGTTCCATGCAGGCACGAAAAAGGTGAATAATCAGTATGTTACGTCAGGAGGACGCGTCCTCGGCGTTACGGCAATGGGCCCGACATACGAGAATGCAATAAAAAAAGCGTATGATGCGGTTGCAATGATCGAATTCGAAGGGATGTTCTACAGGAAAGATATCGGCAAAAAAGCCTTAATGATGCGGTAAGACGCATAAATATATTTTCAGGAGGGAACGAATGTCGAAAGAATTTAATATCGGTGTGATACCGGGCGATGGTACGGGGCCCGAGGTCGTCGCCGAAGGGATCAAAGTTCTTGCGGCGGCATCGAAAAAATACGGTTTTTCAGTCAAACTGACGTATTTCGATATCGGAGGGGAACGCTATAAGAAGACAGGGGAGACGTTGCCTGACAGTATTCTCAGTGAATTCAAGCAGTTCGACGCACTTTATCTTGGCGCCATAGGTCATCCCGACGTCAAACCCGGGATCCTCGAAAAGGAAATACTGCTCAGGACACGCTTCGAGCTCGACCAGTACATTAACCTGAGGCCGGTCAAGCTTTATGAAGGCGTGGAGACGCCGCTCAAGGACAAGGGACCGAAGGATATCGACTTCGTCGTCGTCCGTGAGAATACCGAGGGCCTCTATACCGGCTCGGGCGGAACGCTGAAAAAAGGAACGAAAGACGAGGTTGCCATCCAGGAATCGATCAATACACGCAAGGGTGTCGAGCGGTGCCTCAGATTTGCCTTTCAATATGCCCAGAAGAGGAATAAAGAGAAGAAACTCACCCTGTGCGGCAAGACGAACGTCCTGACGTTCGCGTTCAACCTCTGGGAGCGGGCGTTTTACGAGATTGCACCCGAATTTGCCGACGTGAAAACAGACTACGCTCACGTGGATGCAACGTGTATGTGGATGGTCAAGAACCCTGAGTGGTTCGACGTGATCGTGACCGACAATATGTTCGGCGATATCATCACGGACCTCGGTGCGATGATCCAGGGAGGCATGGGTGTCGCGTGCGGCGGCAACATTAACCCCGAAGGCGTTTCCATGTATGAGCCGATCGGCGGGTCAGCCCCGAAATATACAGGCAAGAACGTGATCAACCCGATGGCCGCGATCCTGGCGGGCGGCATGATGCTCGAGTTCCTGGGTGAGGCTGCAGCCGCGGCGGCGGTCGAAAATTCGGTCCAGAAAGCTATCCGGAATGACCTGAAGTCCATGGAAGCCGGCAAGATGGGTATGGGAACCCGGGAGGTCGGCGACCTTATCGCGCGTTACGTCGCTGAGTAGATCCGCCGTTCCGGTCCTGCGCTTTTGATTTTTCGGATACCCTGAGCTTCTTGCTCAGGGTATTCCTGTTTATACCGAGGAGGCGGGCAGCCTTGGATATATTGTTATCGGACAGCTTGAGGGCCGCCTGTATGAAGACATCCTCAACGTGTGAGAGCATTGTGAGGTATACGTCGTCGGAGTCGTTTACCTTTGATAACAATATCTTTTCTGCTATAGTCTCAAGCCGGAGATGAAGAAGCGAATACAAGTCCGGAATAGTCTTATCCATGCTGGTTTCCATAATAGTGAGCTGTTTATCAGGAATTTACTAAGGTATATTAGAGGAAATTTATGGGGTGGTGTCAATGATTATTGTGGAATATTTTCGGGCCGTGGGACGAAAGGGGAAAAGGCGTTTAAGATCAATATATTAGGTAATTAAACCTCGGGGGGCTCACATCTGTAACTACTGATAATGGATATTATGTTAACTAATATCAGGGTACAAATAGAGGAGGACCCGCAGGTCCTCCTCAGGGATCCCCCCCGTGCAACCTTATTGCATCGGCTGGAAATGGGCCCGCCTGTTCTTTGCCCATGCCTCCTCGGTGTGAGCCGGATCGAGAGGCCGTTCCTTTCCGTAACTGACCGTGTCGAGCAGTTTGCGATCGACACCGAGATTCACGAGATAGCTCTTCGCAGAATCGGCGCGGCGCTGTCCCAGGACGAGGTTATACTCGATAGTGCCCCTTTCGTCGCAATGACCCTCGATGCGAACTTTTTTACCGCGATTCTCAGGCGCCTGGAACCATTTCACATCTACCTGCAGGATCTGCGCATCCTGCGGCCGGATATTGTACCTGTCGAAATCGAAGTGGATATCGGTCAGTGCAACTGCCTCCGGTGCGACAGCGACGGGTGTTTTCGCCTCCGGCGCGACCACTGCGGCCGGTGGTGCGGCGGGCGGCGGTGTCTCGCCCTTCATCTGCTGGTAGAAACAGCCGCATCCGCTGAGCGAGAGCATTATCGCAAAAAACGCCAACACCATAGAAATATTAGTTCTTTTCATCTATTCGACCTCTGGTCATGAAGTTTTACGTTGCACATTCGCTTTCCGGCCCCTTACACAAGTGATGGTCAGAGCGCATCGGGCCTATAAGACCCGGGCACGGGACAGCGGCATATTTCATAATGATAGGACAAACACCCCATGCTGTCTGTCGCACAAAGCATCATTTCCCTGTCATACAAATATCAGAGGATGTGTCATCACCCGGGAGGACATATCACTCGCATCGCTATTGACAAAAATACCCAATCGGATATGATAATTTTTGCAGGTGGCCTATCATCGACCCAAATATAAAAAAATCCTTCGAAATTCTCCGCATTGGTGAGAATTCCACGTTACAGGAGGCTGAAGGCGCATACCGGGCGCTGGCCCAGAAAGCATCCTGGAACGAGATCAAGGAACTGGACTGGGCGTTTAGCGCCCTCAAGGAATATTTCGCAACGGAAATGCAACCCGCTCCGGCGCCGAACGCGGTGCCGCCCCCGCGGCCTGACGGATATACGCCGGGCGCCCCGGCATCATCCAATGCAAAGTTCTATATTATCGCAGGGCTCCTCTGTATCATTGTGGCCCTCGTGGCCGTTTTTGTCCTCAGAGGCGGAAGGTTTTTCAGATCGTCAGACATGGCAGATATTTCCCTGCTTGTGAAAACTGTGAAGCCGGCCATCGTCACGATCCTGACGGAGGACACTCCTCGCGGTTCCGGGTTTCTCGTGAGCAAGGACGGGTATATCGTAACGAACGCCCATGTCATGCGCGAAAAAACGGGAAAAGCGGCTTTTTCCGATGGTTCTTCGGCAGATGTCAGCCTCGTTTTTGTCGACCCCGAAATGGACTTTGCCCTCCTCAAGGCAGCGGGTGGGCGTACCTATCCCTACCTTAATCTGGGCAATAGCGCGTCCTGTTCCGAGGGTGACACCGTTATCGCCGCGGGGACCCCTCTTTCCTTCGAGACGACCTTCACACGCGGCATTATAAGCGCGGTCAGACGGTCGTTCCCTGCGTATAAAGCCGCATTCATTCAGACCGATGCCGCGCTGAGCCCCGGAAACAGCGGGGGCCCGCTTATAAACATGAAGGGGGATGTCATCGGGATCAACTCCCTGAAGATCTCGGGAGCATCCGTGGAGGGAATGGGCTTCGCCGTGTCGATCAACGATGTGAAAAGCCATATCCAGGCAAAGCAGCAGATGAGCGATGCCGACCTCACGCGCCAACTGGCGTACATGGAAAAAAAGATGGAGGAGATGAACCAGTGGCGTGACCCCGCAACGAAGAAGGTCAAGGATAAGATCGTAGAGGAACAGTGGGAGCAGGAGAGGCGCAGGAGAGAATTTTACAACCGCGTCGACGAGGCGAACAGGGACCTCAACGCTCAGAAGGAAAGAGAGGAAAGAAAGATACATGAAGAAGGTGAGAAATACAGGGCCCAGATCAAGGAGAGCATGGAGTCCCGGCGCAAGGCCCTTTCCGATTGCCTTCAGAATGCCCAGGCATACTACATGAACTCGTGGAGCGAGTCATGCAGGTCGCTCAACCTGGAGGGACAGTGCAGGCTGCCCTCTTCCACCGCACAGATCCTGGAGCAGCGTCACATGCAATCGCGCAACGAATGCTTCCGCCTGTACCCCCAGTAGAGCCCGAAAGCACAGCCGTGCAACTCAAACGGTCGCGGCCTATGGTTACCGGCCCTACCCCGGCACAACCGGTCACCAGTATTGGTTTACTTCATCATGGTCGTGCCGGTGCCCCGAAGCCAGGTTACCTGTTCTTTGACCCTTTCCGCCATGGCGATCTCGGCTTTTTCCAGGTACGAGCGGGGATCGTAGACCTTTTTATTGCCGACTTCTCCGTCCACCTTCAGCACCCCGTCGAAATTCTTGAACATGTGGTCGGCAATGGGCCGTGTGAACGCATACTGGGTGTCGGTATCAATGTTCATCTTCACGACCCCGTAGTCAAGCGCCGCATGGATGTCGGCAATGTCCGACCCGGAACCGCCGTGAAAGACAAGGTAGAAACGGGCGGCGTCGCCGTATTTCTTCACGACTGCTTCCTGGCAGTCCTTCAGGATGTCCGGTTTCAATTTCACGTGCCCGGGAGCGTACACGCCATGGACGTTCCCGAAGGTCGCCGCAAGGAGATAGCGTGCCCCGACGGCGTTAAGCCGCCTCGCCACTTCCAGGGTATCCTCGGGCGTCGTGTACAGTTTTGCCCCGGCACTCGCCTTGATACCGTCTTCCTCACCGCCGACGACCCCCGCTTCGATCTCGAGGATAAGGTCGCTCTTCTTGAACCGCTCGAGGAGCTTGACGGAAATGTCGAGGTTTTCGTTCAGGGGAAGAGCACTGCCGTCGAACATGTGCATGGTGAACAGGTTCGGTTTTCCTTCCGCGCGCCGCCTCTCGGTTTCCTCGACGAGCGGGATAACAAATTTATCGAGGTTCTGCGCCGTGCAATGGTCCGTGTTGAGGGCCACATATACAGGGTATCTCTCCGCTGCGCGGTGGACATGCTCGGCGACGGAGATCGCACCTAAGGCCATGTCCTTGACCGCCGAACCCGAGGCAAAGGCCGCCCCGCCCGTCGACAGCTGGATGATGCCGTCGCATTTGCTTTCGGCAAGGCCCTTTAAGACCGCATTGGCCGTGGTGAGCGATGTCACGTTGAAGGCGGGGTATGCGAAGCGGGCACTGCGCGCCCTCTCGAGCATCTCGCAAAAAACTTCATAACTGGCAACTGGCATGTGATCCTCCTTTTTATGTCATTGATGAATTACGGGAAACACTGATAAGTGCAACGACTGAACGCGGATGGACCAGGTATGACGCATCGTCGATCGGGGGTGCCTCGGACCAGGCGCATATGTCATCGGGCGGGTCGAGAAATGTATCTATACATCTCTTCCACGGCTCGAACACGTTCCCGGCAGGCGGGATCTCGAACACAAGAGGCTCCCAGTAGGCATTGACGATGAGGTGCAGGCGGGACCTGTTCCCGGGACCGGACACGGTGGCCGAGACCACGTGGGAATCATGCCCGAAGTCGGGGTGATCGAGCTTCAGCCCGTGCCAGGTTACCGGCTGGTCCCGAAGAAGTTCGTTCAATGTGCTTTCGAACCGGTCTGACGGCAGATCGCGGCTCTGGCGCAGCGCTATGAGCATTTTCGTAAAACGGCGGACACCGGAATGTTTTTCCACGAGGTCCCAGTCGAACCAGCTGATCTCGTTGTCCTGGCAGTAGGCGTTGTTATTGCCTTTTTGGGTGCGCCGTACCTCATCGCCCATCAGCAGCATCGGCGTCCCGATCGAGAGAAGAGTGAGAGTGAGAAAGTTTTTCATCTGGCGCCGGCGCAGATGCTCGATCTCGCGGTCACTCGTCGGGCCCTCGTATCCGCAGTTCCAGCTGAGATTATCGTTGGAACCGTCCCGGCCGTCTTCACCGTTTGCCTCATTGTGCTTGACATTGTAGGTCACAAGGTCGTTTAACGTGAAGCCGTCATGGCAGGTAACGAAATTGATGCTCTGTTCGGGTTCCCGTTCCTTATGGCCATAGAGGTCCGGACTGCCGAGGACCCTCTGGGCTATGGCGCCCGCCCTGCCGCTGTCACCCTTGATAAAGGCCCGGACATCATCCCGGAACCGGCCGTTCCATTCCTTCCAGCTCTCACCGACAAAGCTCCCGACCTGGTAGAGGCCCGCTGCATCCCAGGCCTCGGCTATGAGTTTCACATTGGCGAGTATCGGGTCCGACTCGATGTCCCACAGGACGGGAGGGGTGGGCATGGGGTGGCCGCTCGCGTCACGCGAGAGGATCGATGCCAGGTCGAACCGAAACCCGTCGACGTGCATCTCGGTAACCCAGTATCTGAGGCTGTCGAGTATCAGCCGCCTGCATATAGACTCGTTTGCGTTGAAGGTGTTCCCGCATCCCGTGAAGTTGCTATATAATGCCTTGTCCTTTTCGAGCATGTAGTATGCCTCATTGGACAGGCCGCGGAAACAGAATGTCGGGCCGTCATGGCCGCCCTCCGCGGTATGGTTGTACACGACATCGACAAGCACCTCTATCCCGGCGCGATGCAGCGCTTTGACCATATCCCGGAATTCGTCGAGTGCACCGAGCGGGTTGTGCCGCGAACTGTAGCCCGCGTGGGGGGCAAAGAATGAAACAGGGGAATACCCCCAGTAATTTGTCAAACCGTCAGGGCCGTCCTGCTCATCGAAGGCAAACACGGGCATGAGTTCCACCGCGCTGATGCCGAGGTCTTTAAGATACGGGATCTTCTCGATCAATCCCGCATACGTTCCCCTTTTTTCGCCGGAGACACCCGAATTCGGGTTCCGCGTGAACCCTCCCACATGCAGTTCGTAAAGTATCGTTTCCGCGAACGGCCTTTTAAGCGGGGTATCTCCCTCCCAGTCGTAGGAGGACCGGTCCGTCACGATGCTTTTCATTGCCTGCGCGGCATTATCTCCCGGCTTGCATGCCGCCTCACGGCTGTAGGCTGCGGGCCGGGCGACACACCTCCCGTACGGGTCGAGCAACACCTTGTCCGGGTCAAACCGCAGGCCGCGTTCCGGCTCGAAGGGGCCCCGTGCCCGGTACGCATAAACCTGTCCGGCCCTGATCCCCGGAACGAACTTATGCCAGTAACGGTACGTGCGGTTTTCCTGGCGGTCGAACTCGACCACACGTGACGGTTTCGGGTCATCCGCGTTATCGAAGAAAAGGAGCTCTATTGCACGGCTCCCCCTGGAAAAGACACTGAAATTGACGCCTTCGGGATACAGGGTTGCCCCCAGGGGAAAACTCCTGCCGGCGACGGGATGAGGTTCCATGACTCTTTTCGAGATCGGCGTGATCGTCATTTTACGTCCTTGCAGCCTGTCAGTTAAGCACTCTCAATGAGGTGCGTGGTCCTCACATTCTTATTGTGCAGCATTCAGATAATGCAGCGATGTCCAATTGTGTCGTCTTCGTGACCGTAGAGAGCAAAGCCCTGCAATTTCAATATTTATCGGTTTTCCCCCGGAAAAACAAGCGTAAAATCATCAGGTGCATGTCCCGGTGAACGGGTGTTCGTATAGAACCGTACCTCAGTCGATTTCGGACGGCATTTCCCGGATTATGCCCATCTCGACATATATCGGCCGGACAAGCTTGCGCAGCGCCGGGAGCCGCGTGAAGAAGATAACGGCCCCCGTGCAGCAGGAAAGGCCGCATATGACAAGTGTCGCCGGCGCCCCGAATGCATGGGCGAGGCTCCCGGCCAGCAGGCTGCCGAATGTCGCCATCCCCATGAATGCCATCGTGTAGAAGCTCATCATCCGCCCGCGCTTGTCTTCCTCGACGATGGTTTGAAGGATCGTGTTGCTCGATGCCATGTGGACGATCATGCCGAAGCCGGCGCCAAGCATCATGATGAGCGACAGGGCAAAATAGCGGGACAGTCCAAAGATCACCATGCTTATGCCGAGAATAGAAGGTGCGATAACCAGAAGCCGCCCGAGGCCAAGTACCGATCTGCGCGATGCGAGGAAGATCGCCCCGATAAGCGCCCCGATCCCTGTCGCCCCCATGAGGAACCCTAATGCATACGGCCCGCCCTGGAGGATATCCCGCGCAAAGACCGGCATCAGGATGAGATATGACGTACCCGTGAGGCTTACGAGGCCGAGGAATACTATAATGCTCCGTATCGGCGGAAAACCGAACGTGTACCGGGCACCCTCGTTAAGCCCGTGAAGGAACGGCTGCCCGCCCCCTGTGCTGACACGCGGCCGGACATTCATGGACAAAAGGGCCATAACGATGGCTAAATAGCTCGTCGCGTTCACGAGAAAACAGACGGCCTCGCCGAAAAGACCTATCAGGATACCGGCAAGGGACGGCCCCACGAGCCGCGCACCGTTGAACATGACCGAATTGAGGGCGATGGCGTTTCCCAGGTCGTCCCTGTTCTCAACGAGGTCGATGACGAAGGACTGCCTCACGGGGATATCGAGGGCGTTGACAAGGCCGAGGAAGGTACTGAGGACGATGAGGTGCCACACCGCGGCGTAGCCGGTCAGCGTGAGCGCGGCGAGTATGGCTGCCTGCACCATGGAGAGCGCCTGCGTAAGGACGAGCACCCGTCGCCGGTCGAATCTGTCGGCAAGGACGCCGGCGACGGGGGAGAGGACAAACGTGGGCAGCTGGCCCGAGAACCCTATCAACCCGAGGAGGAATGCAGAGCCTGTGAGCCGGTAAACAAGCCAGCTCATCGCGATCTGCTGCATCCACGTCCCGATAAGGGATATCCCCTGCCCTCCGAAGAAAAGCCTGTAGTTCCGGTAGTGGAGGGCCCTGAGCAAGAATTTTATACTGCCGCCCTGATCTGGCATATACCATCTTATACCCGGCTTTCATTCTGCCGGGAGAGATATTTCTCCTTCTTTCTGCGTTTAAAGAAGCTGAAGACAATAATACCCAGTATAAGCGCCGTTACAACAATTATGATTATGTGGTCGACTTTTGCGACATTTCTCTTCACTATTGCCAGACTATTGCCGGCAAAATATCCCAATCCTATCGTTATTGATATGGAAAAAATAGCCGAAATTGAATCAACGAGCAGGAATTTCAGGCGCGGGATGCCGACTGTTCCCGAGATGAGGAATATCGGGACCCTGAGGCCCGCCATGTGCCTGCCCGCAGCTATCATGAGAGAACCATAGCGGTAGAATTTCGCTTCGAGCCGGGAGATGGTATCAGCCGAGATCAGATAAGAAAATCTTCCGTGGTGTATGATGCCCTTCCCGTATTTTCTCCCGAGGCTATACAAAGTAAAATCAGCCATGATAACGGCAGAGTATATGACAGCTATCGCCGGGATGGGCCTGATCACATTCTGGGCGATGAGTACCCCGGCCATGATGAGCACGCCGTCTTCGGGAAAAGGGAACCCCAATCCCCCGAGGATCAGGATGCAGAAGATCCCGATATACGTGAAATGCTCTATGAGTGACATTGCATCGGTCATTCGCCTCACCGGGAACACGGTGCCATGCGGCATCGGATGGTATGCCCGTTGCTGGATCCCAGATTATAAGCATTTCGGGTCCAAACAGGAATATTCAGCCAGGGCTGAAGCCTGTCCCTCGTAAATACAGCATCATTACAGGATTGCACGATCGCGGCCGGCCCCTGAGCTTTACAATCCCTGATGACGAATTAGTTTATTATGGCGGGCAATGCATGGAAAAAGAAGATAAAACCAAAAACCCGATCGACCGGTTCCAATCTGCATGGAAGCAGCGCAAGGCCGGACAGAAGAAAGATACTACACCGAAAAAAATAAATTTCACGCTCTGGTATTTCATTCTTGCCTTCATCCTTCTCATTTCGCTCCAGCATTACTTCTTCTCGCGGAACGTGGAGACGATAAAGTACAGCCAGTTCAAGAAAGAACTGTCGGCCGGCCATATCAGCAACGTGACCATCGGCAATGAGACCATCAACGGGACGCTGACACCCGGGGGTAAAAAGCCCGAGGAGTTTATCACTGTCAGGGTTGAGGACCCTGATCTCGTCAAAGAATTAAATGAAAGAAATATCGACTACTCCGGGCGCTATGAGAATACGTGGTTGAGCGGGATCCTGACATGGATCATACCCATCGCCATTTTCCTCATCGTCTGGCGGCTTTTGCTCACCCGCGCGGGGCCGGGGGCCGGCCTGATGTCATTTTCGCGGTCCAAGGCCAGGCTGTCCGTGGAGGACGAGACGAAGGTAACGTTCACCGATGTTGCCGGGATTGACGAAGCGAAGCAGGAGTTGCAGGAAGTCGTCGAATTTCTTAAGAGCCCTGATAAATTCCAGAGGCTTGGCGGCCGCATCCCCAAAGGGGTGCTCCTCGTCGGCGCACCCGGGACGGGCAAGACGCTCCTTGCCAAGGCGGTGGCGGGCGAGGCAAAGGTGCCCTTCTTCAGTATAAGCGGCTCCGAATTTGTCGAGATGTTCGTCGGGGTGGGTGCATCGCGGGTGCGGGACCTGTTTTCCCAGGCCACGGCCCAGGCACCCTGCATAATCTTCATAGACGAACTCGATGCCCTCGGGAAGGCACGGGGCATCAACATTTTCGGCGGCAACGATGAACGCGAGCAGACGCTCAACCAGCTGCTCGTGGAAATGGACGGTTTTCAGACCAACAAAGGCGTGATCATCATGGCCGCGACCAACCGCCCGGAGATACTCGACCCGGCACTCCTTCGGCCCGGAAGGTTCGACCGCCAGGTCCTCATCGACCGGCCCGACATAAACGGCCGGGAGGCAATTTTGAAGATACATTCGCGTGATATCGTTCTCGGCCCCGAGGTAGACCTGAGGAAGATAGCGGCCCTGACTCCCGGTTTTGTCGGGGCTGATCTTGCCAACGTGATAAACGAGGCTGCGCTGATGGCTGCCCGGAAGAACAAGAATGCCGTCGGGACCGAGGAGTTCGAGGAAGCCGTCGACAGGATCATCGGCGGGCTGGAGAAGAAGAACCGGGTCATGAACCCGCGGGAAAAAGAGATCGTTGCATTTCATGAATCCGGTCATGCTATCGTGGCCGAATCGGTGAAATATGCGGACCCCGTTCACAAGATATCCATCATATCCCGCGGGATCGCCGCCCTCGGTTACACCCAGCAGAGGCCGACAGAGGACCGTTACCTGATGACGCGGCCGGAGCTGCTCGACAGGCTGGCGGTCCTGGTGGCGGGACGCGTGGCCGAAGAGATCGTCTTCGGGGAGATATCGACAGGCGCCCAGAACGATCTGCAGAGGGCGACCGATATAGCGCGGTCCATGGTGACGGAATACGGTATGAGCGATCGGTTGGGCCTCGCGACATACGAGCGGCGGACCAACCCCCTATTCCCTCCCGACAATTTCAATTCTCCCCGGACGTACAGCGAGGCAAGGGGTGCCCAGATCGATGAAGAGGTATCGCGGCTCATGGAAGAGGCGCATCACAGGGTCTACCAGATCCTGACAGAACGCAGAAAGCTGCTTGACGAACTCGCCCGCAAACTGTGCGAGGTCGAGATCGTACAGGGCGATGAACTGCGCCGGATGCTCGATGAATTTGGAAAGGAAAACGCCGCTATGAGTAAACTCGGAGATGACAAGGAGGTACACCGTGAACCGCACGGATAAGCGTCAGCGAAACGTTCTTATTGTATCCATGGTCACGGCCCTGGTCCTGGTGATTATTTTTGCCGCCGTTCTTTTGAAAACAAAGGCGTGTGCGAGCCGGGTACCGTTCGGGCCCGGAAAAGTGCTCGAGATACAGGATAAACCGACGAGTCCTGTCGACCTTTCGACTGCCATCATCACTGTCGCGAAGCAGACGATCCCCTCTGTCGTCTATATTCAGGTGACGCAAACGAGGACAGTCGAAAACCCCTTTTTACCCTTTCTGAACGACCCGTTCTTCCGCCGCTTCTTTGGCACCCCCAAGATGCAGCCGCGTTTCAAGCAGGAGATAACGGGGGTCGGCTCGGGAATGATAATAGATAACAGCGGGAACATCCTGACAAACAGCCACGTGGCGATGAATGCGACGAAAATGACAGTCATGCTCTCGGACGGCAGCCGCCACGAAGGCCAGTTGGTGGGTGCGGACCCCAAGACAGACCTTGCCGTCATCAGGATCACGCCGCCCGTCAAATTACCTCCTGTTGTTTTCGGGGATTCGGACAAGGTCGAGGTCGGAGAATGGGTAGTCGCCATCGGTGCGCCGCAAGCCCTCGAGAAGAGCGTAACACAGGGGATCGTCAGCGGAATGCACCGGACGGGGGTAAGTGAGCCCACGAATTACCAGGATTTCTTACAGACCGACGCCCCGATCAACCCGGGCAACAGCGGAGGCCCGCTCCTCAATATGTACGGGCAGGTCATAGGCGTTAATGCGGCAATTGCGACGTCGTCCGGGGGCTTCGAGGGGATCGGTTTCACGATACCCAGTAATATCGCGGTATATGTTGCGAAGGCGCTTATCCAGACGGGCAGGATCGAGAGGGGGTGGCTCGGTGTGACCACACGTGATGTCCCGCCTGAAGAGGTGAAGGACGGTACCGGTAAAGCCCCTGTGGGGTCCATGATCGAGGCGGTCGCAAAAGGAGGCCCTGCCGAAAGGGCGGGCCTTGTGAAGGGTGATGTCATTATCGCGTTCAACGGTAAGGAGATAACAAACACCAATGACCTGAGGAACAGGGTGTCGCAGACATCTCCTGGCACAGTGGTGACGCTTACCATCCTGCGCGGCGGAAAACGGCAGGACATAAAGGTCACGACGGGAAGCGAAAAGGACGCGGCGCAATCGCTCGCCATGTCGCTGCGAGGCAGGCTTGGCGGCCAATTCCGGGCGCTGACGGATGCCGAGGTCCAGAAATACCAGCTAAAAGAGGGCTTTGGCGTTATCATAACATCCGTTGATCCCGGCGGGCCGTTAGGCCAGGCGGGGTTCGAGGTGAACGACGGGATACTGGGCATAGACAAACAGCCGGTCGCGGGGGTTGAGGGCCTTGCCACCCTCCTGGCAACGGTGAAGCCGGGTCAAAAGGTCAGTGTGGTTGCGCTTGACCACCGCTCCGGCGGAACGGGGAGCATCGATGTGACCGTGCGGTGATGCGTTCTGCCGTGACACCCGGCCGATCACCTATAGAATTGCCTGCCCGCAGCGTCTTTGCATACGGCGTTGCCCTCGCTGTCGGTCCAGCACGCCCAGCAGCGGCCATAGCAATCCTTGTATATGGCGTTGCAGAGACCGACAGCACGCTGTGACGGGTTGAATACGTCAAGGTTCCCGACCTCGTCGTACGTTGTCTCATCACCGATGTAACAGCCGACGGCAATGTCGTCCCCGTCCTGTCCGGACACGGTGCCGGGGACAAGAGCGACACTGAACAGGGAGACAATGAATATAATGAGAGATGTCTTTATCATTTGTTCGGTCTCATACGTACTCGTTGCATGAACGCCCGTCTCAACACTGCAGTCCGCGATGCGAGGTACATATCATAATGATAAGACTCACGCCGGACCGGGCAAGGTATTGCGGTCCTGAAGCGGCTGTGAGCGCCGATTTACCGGCCATCGTATCGCCGGAATATGCAGGATCAATAAACGGCAGGGTGACATGAGTGAAAAAAAGGGCTGCGTTTTATCGCAGCCCTTAAAGATTCTTGGTTGCGGGGACCGGATTTGAACCAGTGACCTTCGGGTTATGAGCCCGACGAGCTACCAAACTGCTCCACCCCGCTATCGAATGCAATAAAATAAAGAATAAACGGGTCAAAGTCAAGGGCAATCAGAGGCCAATTCCGCGCAGAGGACGGGGAATTGGATGCTAAAGAGAGGTTTTTACGGAAGAAATATTCTGATAAGTTCGAGGATAAGGGACTGAAAAAAACGTATGACCGGGTTTAAGAGGCCGATATAAAGAAGACCGATGATAATGAACATTCCGTAAGGCTCGATACGCTCCAGGGAGTACCTCATTTCGTTCGGCAGAAATGACATGAGCACTTTTGAGCCGTCGAGCGGGGGGATCGGGATGATATTGAATGCGGCCAGCAGTATGTTGATGTACGCAACGATCCCGAGCGCCTGGTGGAGAAGCTGCACGTCATACGTTATAGTTAGCCTGCTCACGAGAAGGGCCGCGAATGCGAACAGGAAATTGGCGCCCACGCCCGCGATCGACACCAGGAATATGCCTTTTCTCAGGTTGTGGAAATTAAGGTAATTGACAGGTACCGGGCGCGCCCAGCCGAACCCGAAGATAAGAAGGGCTATCGTCCCGAAAACATCGAGATGTTTAAAAGGATTAAGGGTAAGCCTGCCAAGCCATTTGGCTGTCTGATCGCCCATCAGGTAGGCGACCCACCCGTGGGCCACCTCGTGAATAACGAGGGAAAATATGAGGATCGGGAAGACCAGGACGAAGATAAGCGGGTTTTTGAAAAGAATTCCGATCAGTCCGGGGAGATTGCTGAAGAGGTCCATGAGAGCGACTTACACTATTCCACAGGTAACGCTGAATTGCAACGAAATTTCATTAAGCTTTAGGTAATATGACCTATATTCCGATAACATAATTGACAAAGATAGGATGGTATGATACTAAGAAAAAACTGTGCAAGACCTGTAGGCAGTAAATTATTGCGGTGATGGACGCCAGCTGATGAGCGATGACGAGAACAGGGGAAGTTCAAAAAAGATCTTTCCCGACATTCCTGATATAAACGGCACCCCGGATGTTGGCCTGACCGTCCCGCTGAAGGTGCGCGCATTTGTCATCCGCCACCTGGAACTGGCCTTTGTTCTTCTTATTGCAATTCTCGTGTGCGCTATCTTTTTTCTCCTTCCCTTCCGGTTCGCCTTTCTTAACCTGTTCTATCTCCCGGTGCTCCTTGCCGCATATATCCTCGGCAGGCGCAAAGCGCTTTATGCCTGTCTCAACATTATCATCCTTGTTGTCGTGACCGCGATCATGAGGCCTGAATGGTTCACCGTCGGCGGGACCATCGCAAGCACTCTCATCATGATCGTCATATGGGGCGCATCCCTTGTCATCACGAGCACCGGTATCGGGTCAATGCAGGAGAGGCTGGCCAAGGGGTTCGAAGAGACGCGCCGTTTATACGAAGAATTGAAGCGCAGCCGCGTTGCCGAAGAAATGAAGGAGAAGGTCGAGAAGACCCTCTACACGACCATGGACCCGGTCGTTGCCAAGCTGGCTACAGAGGGAAAGCTCAGGATAGAGAAGCGCGAGATCAGCATAATGTTCTGCGACCTGACTGATTTCACGGCATATTCCGACCAGAACCCCCCTGACATAGTCCTCGACGAGCTCAACCGTTTTATCGGGCACCTTGAACCTGTCGTCGAACTTTACCGCGGTCATATCGACAAGTACATGGGCGACGGCGTGATGGTCGAATTCGGGGCGCCGATCGATTATGCCCAGCACGCCCTGATGGCCGTTATTGCGGCCATTAAAATGCAGCAGAAGATGAAAGAGATCGGCCTGCCGTGGAAGCTGCGCATCGGTATTGCAACGGGGCACACCATCGTCGGGATGATGGGTGTCCACAGGCAGGCATACAGCGCGATCGGCGACAGGGTGAATGTCGCCAAGCGCCTCGAAGAGATATGCCAGCCGGAGAAGATTTATGTCGATGAATTTACATATAAACTCGTCGATCCCTTCACCGATGTCGTCAAGCTTCGCAACATGGGGTACAGCAGGCAGTCGGACAAGACCCTTCTCGAAGAACTTGTCGTTCTCGAGGCAACTTTGGCCGAAAAAGGCGAAAGCGCCGAACTCCTGTACGAGATGGGACAGAAGCATTTCGGGCTGCATGATGCTTCGGCCGCGATCGCATGCTTTGAGCGGGCGCTCGCCCTTGATCCGGATTCCACCGAGATACGTCTTGCCTATGCCGACGCAAACTTGAGAAGGGACGAGTTTGAGAAATTTCAGCTCAAAGGCAAGCTGCACAAGATCGCCGTGTTCGAGGTCAAGGGGCTCAAGAACCGCTGGGATGACCCCGCTATTATCCCCTCTTCCGTCTCCGAGAAGTATCGCTCCGTCGAGGCATCCCTTAAGCTGCCTGCCGATCTCGTGCTCGCTGTCGAATCTCTCGACGGCTCGGTCGGGCGGGGCCATCTCGTCGGAATGCTTTCCTACGTTATCGCCGACAGACTTAACCTGACTGAAGATCTGAAACAGATCATTTTGCAGGCCGGCTATCTGCAGGACCTCGGGAAAGAGGCCGTACCACATCATATCCTCAACCGCCAGGCCAGCCTCACCGATCACGAGATCAAGTTTGTCGAGAAGTACGTGCTCGAAAGCGTTGCATCCTTGAAGAGGCTCGGCTATACCGATGACCGGTTGCTCGAGATAGTAAGGCACCATCACGAGCTCTGGAACGGCAACGGGTATCCTGATAAGCTGAAAGGCGAAGAGATCCCGGTCGGGGCGCGCATAACAGGCCTTGCGGAGGATTTCAGCGCGATGACATCCTGGCGCCCGTACCGCGCCGCCTGGGACGCCCGTCTCGCACTCAACGAGATCAAGAAGAATACCGAAAAAGGCTGCTACGATCCGCAGATAGTCGATATCCTCTTCGAAATACTTCGGCCGTAAGCTGAAAAACCCATATCCTCCCTTCACGGCCGTCCGATAATCTGGTAAAATCAACCGAGTTTATCGCCACATGCATTGGGCTGTCCCGGCCAATCATGCGTGGGAGACCTTAAATACCTCGACGCGGAGTGAAGTCCCTTGAAACGCGGAAGACCATTGCCATCTCCGGTTGCCAGCTTCCTGTTGCTTATTGCGGCCCTCGTTTTGACGCTTTTCCCCTGTTCTTCCACACGGGGAGACGGTCTTCTTCCGGGTTATTCGGAATCAGTGCAGCTTGCGGCAGGCCACGCGGCAAACCCTGCGGGATGGCAGCCGGCCTCGCTCTACGTCATCCCTGATCCGGGAGGTACGGAAGGGCTCTTTTACGACGGGGGAAAGCTCATTGTCCGTACCGCGACAAAATCGGGCAATTTCAAAGGGAATTTTGTCGGCCAGCCCGCCTACAAGATCTATGGAGACCCGTCGGTCGAGGCGGCATGGGTGACGACTGGCAATGACGCAACACGCTTCCTCCTCGCGAACTCGGTGAACGGCAGCAACGTGACACGGCTTCTCGAACGGGGATTGGGGATGGACGCAACCGGCACCCACGATGCGATCGTCGAGTATTCGGTCAATACCGGATATATCATGCGGCCGACGAAAAACCCCGATATCTCCCAATATCTCCCGGCACAGTACGGGCAGAACATGCCGTTCGTGAAGCCTGCCGGGATGAGTGACGCCGATTTCGAAAAATTCAAGACATATTACAACTACTGGGTATCCATGGCCTATTCCTCGTATAATTTCCCCTTCACACAGCTTGGCTATACCTTCTTCTGGGGCAACGGGTACAGCCTGGGGAACATTAACGGAATGTCTGAATTCATAATCCTCGGCCAGACCCCGGTCAATATTTATGGCATTTACGCCACGCAATCGTATATCTATACGCGCAACGACGGGACGAATTTCAGCACTGCGGCCGGGGCGTCATACGGGAACGGCTTTGCGAGCTTTAAGATAGACGGTTCATGCGACACGGTCTGGGCGGGTCACCGCTTCCAGAAGAACGTCCGGACAGCGATAGCGACACCCAACCAGATCATAATCGATAGCTCAGGCAGCGTCTCGGGCGGCCAGGGGATCCTCGTCTGGTCCCTGAATTACGATGTGGTCAATAACGGGAGCATCACGGGTGCAACTGCGAACAAGTTCAACATTGCAAACACGTCCAACATTGCCGTGCTATTCAAAGGCGACACAGGCAGCGCATACGGGACACCGATCACAACGGCGGGAGCCGTGAACCGGCTTACGAATGCGGGGCTTATTTCAAGTCCCGGGACAGCGATAAAGGCAGAAGCGGGCGACACGGTCATCACGAACAATGCCGGGGGCACGATCTCCGGTGGCAACTATGCGATACAAACAGGGCCGGGGAATGACACGGTCACGGTCAACGGCGGCCGGATAACGGGAAATATAGACCTGGGCGCGGGAACGGATGCGGTCAACGTGACGGGGGCGAACCAGGCTCAGTTCGACGTGCCGCTCGACCGGGCCCTTATGAACACACCGCGGATAGTCAACGCTGAGACCGTGACGATCGCCAACAATACGAAATTCTCTCTGATCCCCGGGCGGGAGAACATTCGTGACAACGACCGTTTTCTCGTTGTCGACGCAACTGCCCTGAACGTCAGCCCGTCAAATCTTGTGATCACGCCGATTACCCCGCTTCCGATGATCCGTTTTTCCGCGGCCAACGAAAGCAACAAGTTATATATCGTCTCGTCCCGCGACAATTCCTACTACACGCAGCTAAGCGGCAATCCTTCCCTGGGGGCTGTCATCGACAGCCTCGCCAACACCGGGACCGGCGACATGTCCTACGTGATCGGAGGGCTTGACACATCGGGAAATGCGGCAAATGCCCGCAAGCTCGGGCCGTCTGTCGATCAGGGCATTCTCCAGACAGCCTTCGGGACCGTCGGCCGCTTTACGCAGACGGTAATAAGCCGGTTGGACCAGGTCCAGAAAAGCAACGTGATGCTGGCGAGCCTGGCGCCGGTATCGATCGGCAAGGATTCCGCGAAATGGAGTGCCTGGGCCCAGGGTTTCGGGGCCTATCTCAACCAGGACCCCCGTGACCTCAGCATGGGTTACACCGCGCAGATATGGGGCACTTCCCTCGGGGCGGACAGGCTCTTTTCCGATCACTCCCTGCTTGGCATAAGCGGGGGCTATGCGAAAACATATATCAGGACAAGCGATTCAGCCACGTGGACGGACATTGCGAGTTACCAGGGAAGCGTTTACGCCAGCTACTTCAGGGACCGCTGGTACCTCGACGGAGTGGTCTCCTTTGCACGCAATCAGTACGACCAGTCGAGACATATATACTTCGGCACCATCGACCGCACCGCGCGCTCTGACTACAGAGGGTACCAGTATTCAGGGTACGTCGAGGGCGGATATACGTTCAAGACGGGCGGATGGGACATTACCCCGCTTGCCTCCCTTCAGTATGCCCACCTGCATATCCCCGGCTATTCGGAGACCGGTGCCGATTCAGTCAGCCTGGCCGTCGGGCCCCAGGATTACGACATGCTCCAGTCGGGAATCGGTGCGAAATTCACTTACCCCGTTCAATGGAACGATTCAAAGATCATCCCGGAATTTCACCTCAGATGGTTCTACGATTTCATCGGCGACCGCCAGCAGGTAACCTCGACGTTCACCGGCGGCGGCGCATCGTTTGTCACGGAAGGATTCAAACCCGCCCAATCGAGCTATAATGCCGGCGCGCGTATTACCCTCGTCAACAAATACGGCATCACCGCATCACTGAATTATGATTTTGAGATAAAGCAGGATTTCTACAGTCATACGGGCTACGCAAATATACAAATCCCGTTCTAGGTTCAAGGTTCTACGTTCCGGATTGCCTCACGTGCCCGTCTCTTAACCTTGAACCTTAACCTTTGAACCTTGAACCCTTTTTTCTCATCCTTCCGCTGTCACCGCCTTCGGATACGTCGCCATGTGAGGTGCCATGGCAGCCCCGAGCCAGGCGATGGACCTGCCGAGGTCTACCATGTTGCGCAGGCCCTCGGCGTCGCCGGCAACGTCGCCCTTGTCGAGTCCGAACCCGAGGTTCCAGTACGTCGAGCCGGGGATAATGACGCCCGACATGAGGAACATGTGGTTTATCGTGTCGAATACGTGCGTGCCGCCGCCGCGCCTGACCGCGACCACCGCGGCACCGATCTTTCCCCTTAAGAGCCCGCCATTCGCTACGCTCACGAAACCGGCCCGGTCAAGAAGTGCCTTCATCTCGGCGCTGACGTCCGTGAAGTAGGTCGGGCTCCCGAGTATTATCGCCTGCGACGCAAGCATCTTTTCGAAGTACTCGTTGAAGATGTCCGTTTTCATCGTGCACCGGGCATCCTGTGTGTCGAAACACTTGTAACACGCCGAGCACCCCCGGATCTTCTTCCCGCCAACCTGGAGATACTCCGTCTCCCACCCCGCGGCCGCAAGAGGTTCCAACGCTTTCTTCAACAGAATTTCGGTGTTCCCGCCTTTGCGCGGACTCCCATTGATAGCGATGACCTTCATAATGCCCCCTTCGTTAATAGTTCCGCGTTCTATGTTCCGCATCCCGGGTTGGGAATTGAATCCTTGTTTAACGTGGAACCTGGAACGTGGAACCTGGAACTGTCTTTGTTATTCCACCGTCACGCTCTTCGCCAGGTTCCTCGGCTGATCGACGTCCGTGCCGAGATGGTTCGCCATGTAGTACGCCATGAGCTGAAGCGGCACTATCGAGAGGATCGGCTGCAATTCGTAGATCGTTTCGGGGACCACGAATACGGCATTCACCCTGGGCGCCATATCATGGTCGAACGTGTCCGTAAAGAGAAAGACCTTACCCCTGCGCGTGATGACCTCTTCTATGTTGGAGCACGTCTTCTTGTATGTTTGGTCCTTCGGCGATACGACAACGATAGGCATGTTCTCGTCGATGAGGGCGATCGGCCCGTGCTTCATCTCGCCGGCGGCGTATGCCTCGGCATGAATGTACGATATCTCCTTGAGCTTGAGGGCGCCTTCGAGGACGGTCGGGAAATTTATGCCCCGGCCGAGGAAGAGAAAGTCGCGATAGTTCATGTTCGCACGCGCGATCTCCTCGATCACCTCGCTGGAATCGAGAATGGCGGTGATGTGGTGGGGCAGTTTCTTGACCTCCGTGAGGAGTTTCCTGACATCGTCGCTGTCGAGCATGCCTCTAAGTTTTCCCAGGTAGAGCATGAGCATGAAGAAAACGGTGATCTGCGTCGTAAATGCCTTTGTGGATGCCACACCGATCTCGGGCCCGGCATGTGTATAGACGACGCCGTCCGATTCACGCGAGAGCGTGCTTCCGAGGACGTTGCATATCGCAAGGGTATAGAGCCCTTTTTTCCTGACCTCTTTCATGGCTGCTATCGTATCCGCGGTCTCCCCGGACTGGGAAACAAGGATGACGAGGTCGTCCTTATCGAGTATCGGGCCGCGATAACGGAACTCGGACGCAATGTCCGTCTCGACGGGGATCCTGAGGTTCGCTTCGAACATGTGCTTGCCGATAAGGCAGGCATGATACGATGTGCCGCACGCGATCATCCATATCTTCCTGACCTTCGAGATGTCGGGAAGCTCGAGGTCCTCGAACACGACCTCTCCTTCTTCTTCGTGTATCCTCCCGATGAGCGTTTCCGACAGGGCGCGCGGCTGCTCGAAGATCTCCTTGAGCATGAAGTGCCTGTATCCGCCTTTTTCCGCCATTGCGCCCGTCCACTGCACCGTCTTCAGCTCGCGGTCCACTTCCTTCCCGTCGAAGTCGGTGATCTTCAACCTTCCTTTTGCCAGGATGACGATGTCGTTGTCCTCGAGAAAGATAAAACGGTTGGTCCTGTTTATAATGGCAGGTGCGTCGCTCGCTATCAGATATTCGTCATCTCCGACACCGACGAGAAGCGGGCTTTCCTTTTTCGCAGCGATCATTGTTTCCGACCCGTCCTGCATAATGCCGACCGCATAGGAACCCTTCAATCTCTTCAGGGACAGCCGGACCGCTTCCTCGAAGTCGCTGCCTTTTTCGAGATAATCGACGATGAGGTGCGGGATCACCTCTGTATCCGTGTCTGAAACGAATGACCTGCCATCCTGTCTCAATGACTCTTTGAGTTCCAGGTAGTTCTCGATGATGCCATTATGGACGACCGTGATATCCCGGACCTTGTGAGGATGCGCATTGCGCTCCGACGGAACGCCGTGCGTCGCCCAGCGCGTATGCGCAAGGCCCATCGATCCTCCGAAATCTTCGTTGCAGATCATATTCCACAGGTCGCTCACTTTTCCCTGCTTCCGGGCTATTTTGACCGACCCGTCCTGCGATATGGCGATCCCCGCTGAATCATACCCCCTGTACTCAAGGCGCCTTAAGGCATCGATAAGAATTTCGCATGCCCCTTCCCTACCCTGATATCCTACAATTCCACACACTCGCGTATCCTCCGTAAACTTTACTGGATCAAACGATATTCGAACGGGCCTATCGTAACCCCCTCCTCCGTCTCGACGCCTTCGATCGAGACAAAACCTCGAATATTTACACTTTTATTGATAATACAGTCAACGATCATTGAGCAGGGGCCGACCGAAACGTCTTCAGCTATCACGGACCTGCCCATGATGTGGCATGGCGAATTGAGTACCGTGCCACGCCCGATCGTGACGTCGGGGCCGACATGAATGTCATCACCCAGGAAGGTCACCCCGTTTTGCATATGGCCCGCATTGATCCTCTTGCGCATGACCATAGCTGCCTCGAAGAGACCTTTCAGTGTGTTCACGCCGAGCACTTCGTCGGATTGAGGGTACATGTAGCCCCTGGCGGGTCTCCCTTCATTCCCTGCTATTTTACAGATGTCGGTGAGATAACGCTCGCCTTTCCTGTTGTTTTCACCGATAAGGTCTATAAGCTTGAGCTCATTGAAAGGAATGTAGCAGATGCCGGTATTTATCGTCCGCACCCTCATTTCTTCATCGCTGGCCTCGGCATGTTCACGGATGTCGCGTATCATATCCCCGTCCATGAGCACCCTGCCATAACCCGACGGGTCGTCTATGTCGGTCACCAGGAAGACGATCGAGCCTGCCGCACGGCAAAACGTAATGAAATCGGTGAGCATTTCCTTTTTAATGAGCGGAACGTCGCCGAGCAGGACAAGAATATCATTTCCCCCGAGTTCTTCCCGGGCGCATTCAAGGGCGTGCGCGGTGCCTCTTTGCTCCGCCTGCAGGGCCGTCATCACACCCGTATCTTTGAGATACGGGTCGACGGTCTCGCGCCCGTATCCCGTTACCACGATGACCCGGGAAGGGTCGAGGCTCTGTGCCGCATCGATGACGTATCCGACGAGCGGTTTCCCCAGGATCTCGTGCATGACCTTCGGTTTCGGGGAATTCATTCTCTCGCCTTTCCCCGCAGCAAGTATAACGACATCAAGGTCCTTCATGTATGGGCTCCTTCTTCCCGAAAAACCGCGCTATGACGATGCTCAGTTCGTACAGCCCCCATAACGGCACTGCAAACAATATCTGGCTGATCACGTCGGGCGGTGTTATGACGGCGCTCACGATAAAAGCGGCGAGGATCGCATATCTCCGCTTCCTTCTCAGGAAGTGATGATCGATTATCCCGGCCCTGGCGAAGAAATAGGCGACAAGAGGCATCTCGAATATAAAACCGGAAACAACGAGCAATTTCAACGTCAGGCTCACGTATTCCTTGAGGTCAGGCATCGGGACGATCAGGTCCGAGCCAAAACCGACAAAGAAACTGTACAGCCTCGGCATGACGATATAGTAGCAAAACACGACCCCGCCGGCGAAGAACAGGCTCCCCCATATGATCAGGGGGTAGACGTACCTTTTTTCCTTCTCATAGAGGCCGGGCGAAACGAACATCCACATCTGGTAGATAATGACCGGCGATGATACGGCCACTGCCGTGATGATCCAAATCTTGAAATATGTTATGAAAGCCTCGGTGACCCCGGTGAAAATGAAGCTGCTGCCGGCGGGCATGACCTTCTTGAAGGGCAGCAAGAGAAAGACATTCACCTTCTCACGAAAATAATATGTCACCAGGAACGCTACACCGATGACCACGAGGCATATGATGATCCGCTGCCTGAGTTCCTGGAGATGTGACACGAAAGGCTGTTTTTCATCCGGGCTGGCTTTATTTATCATTTCGAATCCGACGAATCCCATTGGGGCCGCTATCCTGACTAACCCCTGAGATTCTCATAGGGGTCGGGGGTTTTCTTCCCGGAAGGATCATCACCGGTGCCGGGATTTGTCGCGGCATTGTCCTTTTTTTCGCTTCCCGTCCCTTCGCCCGGGCTCTTTTGGTCTTTTCCCTGGTCCTTGTCCGGACTTGCGTCGACGTCGAGGTCGCCGACAAAGGACTGTTTGACATCCTCGGTCATCGATCTGACATCATGGATAGCGCGCCCGAGTGACCGCGCGAGGTCCGGCAGCTTCTTCGGGCCCACGACGAGTAGCGCCACGATCAGGATAAGTATAAGCTCAGGGAGACCAATTCCGAACATTTTCGATAAATTATCATAAAAAACACGGTCTTAAAAGGGGATTATGCCGGCCACGGCCCGAAGACCCTTGATCAGCGCCTTTAAACGACTATTCCCGGTGCGGGCGATGCGCGCATCCTGCCGTCATTGACTAACTTCCCGGAAGTATATTAATCTGAAAAGATTCGAGAGTAAACTTTCAGGGAGGATCTATGAAAAGCGTAAAGGGAACTCTGACCGAAAAGAACTTGCTGGCGAGCTTTGCGGGGGAATCGCAGGCACGCACGAGGTACACGTATTTCTCGTCGCAGGCGAAGAAGGAAGGATACGAACAGATATCGTTCATCTTTGCGGACACCGCCGAGAACGAGAAAGAGCACGCCAAGCGCTTCTTTAAATTCCTGGAAGGCGGCGATATTGCAATAACGGCATCCTACCCGGCCGGAGTGATCGGTACGACGTCAGCGAACCTGAAGGCGGCTGCGGAGGGTGAAAACCACGAACATACGGTGCTTTACCCGGAAGCAGCGAACGTCGCCGACAGTGAGGGATTCGAAGAGATCGCCCGTGTTTTCCGGGAGATCGCCCGGGTTGAAATGGAGCACGAAAAACGCTACCGCATCCTTCTGAAGAACATAGAGACAGGTACCGTTTTCAAGCGGCCATCCCCGATAAAATGGCGCTGCAGGAATTGCGGCTACGTGCATGAGGGTACGGAAGCCCCCGGGACGTGCCCGGCATGCGATCATCCCCAGGCATATTACGAACTGCTTGCCGAAAATTATTAAGTGCCGTAAGGCGTGAGGGGATAAAAGACAATTAGACAGGGAAGATCGGATAAATTAAGGAGATTTACGCCACAAACCATACGTTTTGTGGTATTATCTGCCTTGTCGGCCTGCGCTACACGTGCGGGCCGTAAAAAAATAAGGACGGTCACGAAGCAGGGTTTATGAAAATAGCGGGAATACAATTTGCCTGTACGCACGATAAGGACAAGAACGTCAACACGGCGATGAAGCTCCTCAGTGTCGCGCTGAACGAAAACGCAAGGGTGGTCTGTTTCCAGGAACTGTTCAACCTGCACTGGTTTCCCAGGGACCGCGACGATACCGCCTTTGCCCTTGCCGAGGAGACCTCCGGAGAGACTGTCAGGCTTTTTCAGGACCAGGTCAAGGGCACGGACACCGTTATCATCCTTCCCATCTTCGAGAAGGCGGGTGAAAAGTACTTCAATTCTGCCGTTATCATAGACGCGGACGGGACACGCGGCGTCTACAGGAAATTGAATGTTACCGATATACCTCTATGGGAAGAGAAATTTTATTTTTCACAGGGCGATACAGGGCTTCCTGTATTTGAAACGCGCCACGGAAAATTCGCTGTACAGATGTCATGGGACAATTTTTTTCCGGAAGGGTCCCGCATCCTCGCCCTCAAGGGGGCGGACATCGTCTTCGCGCCGACGTCATGCGCCTTCAAATCCCAGCATATATGGCAAACGGTCATATCGTCAAACGCAATAACGAACGGGATCTACATCATGCGCGTGAACAGGGCGGGCAGCGAAGAAGCACAGGATTTTTACGGTATGAGCTTCTGCGTCAACCCGGAGGGAGAACTTGTTGGCGGGCCGACGGGCAGATCGGACACGGTCCTCCTGGCGGACGTCGATCTCGACCGGCTGAAGATGGTCCGGCGTGAATGGCCGATCCTGAAAGAGATCAAGCCGGAATTGTACAGTGAACTTCTTGGAGGGAGATCTTGAGCGACGAACCAACCCTTTGCGTGGTGTGTGCATGGCGGGAAAGATGCACAAAGAAATTCATCCATGGAAAAGATGTGTCCCTGAGATGCCCTGATTTTACGAAAGACCTCCAGATAGAAAAGGACCAAAGGGATGCTGAGATCGATACCGGCAAAGATAATACATGACTGCATAGATAGCGCCCGCGCAGGCGGGCTCATTCCAGCCGACGCAAAACTCAACTTCATAATTGAAACACCGCGGGAGGAAGGGTTCGGTGATTACTCCACGAATATCGCTTTCATCCTGGCCCCGCATCTGAAAAAGAAACCGGTAGATATCGCCCGGCAGCTGGCCGAATCGATGCAGGGCAATGAATCGTGCGAATCTGTCTCGGTCGCGGGCGCCGGTTTTATCAATTTTTCGCTCAAGGACAGCCTCTGGCAGGACCTGCTCCACAGGGTCGCGTCGGACGGGATCACACTTCTTTATCCGGACGTGGGGGCGTCGCGGAACGTCCTTATCGAGTTCGTCAGTGCCAACCCTACCGGGCCTTTGCACATCGGCCACGGCAGGGGAGCTGCGGTGGGTGATGTTCTGGCAAACCTTCTCAGGAAGACCGGCCACAATGTGGGCCGTGAATATTATATCAATGACGCCGGCCGCCAGATCCGCACACTTGGCCGGTCCACGTACCTCAGGCTCAAAGAGTTAAAGGGCGAAACGGTAGAGTACCCGACGGACCTCTACCAGGGGGATTACGTGCGCGACATCGCGCGCAAGGTGATTGACGAGAACGTCGCCGTACCCGATAGTGAAGACGAGGCCGTGGAGTTCCTCGCATCATATGCCAGCGATCTCATAATGGATGGCATCAAGAAGGACCTCTATGACTTCGGCGTCGTCTTCGACAGGTATTTCCTGGAATCTACCCTGTATGAGTCGGGTATCGTGGATGAGACCCTCGCTATCCTGAAAGAACGCGGCATTGCATATGAACGCGATGGTGCACTCTGGTTCAAAACGAGCCTGTACGAGAAGGACGAGGACCGGGTCCTTATAAAGTCGGACGGGCAGAAGACGTATTTTACATCCGATATCGCGTACCACCTCGACAAATATAAGCGGTCATTCGATACGCTGGTCGATATCTGGGGCTCCGACCATCATGGCTATATCCCGAGACTGCGCGCATCCGTGCAGGCCCTG
Organism: Syntrophorhabdaceae bacterium; assembly: GCA_963666485.2. Taxonomy (GTDB): domain Bacteria; phylum Desulfobacterota; class Syntrophorhabdia; order Syntrophorhabdales; family Syntrophorhabdaceae; genus Delta-02. Next base: position 374,923 of record CAXXUO010000003.1, read on the forward strand.
GGAAGGAACAAGGAGGACCTGAAATTCCTGCTTATCCAGTTCGTGACGCTGATCAAGGACGGCAAGCCGGTCGGCATGTCCACGCGCTCGGGTGAATTTACGACCTTGAGGGAGGTCATGGACGAGGTTGGACGCGACGCCTGCCGCTTCTTCTTCCTCATGCGGAAAAGCGACGCCCACCTCGAGTTCGACCTTGACCTGGCCAAGAGGACATCGAATGAAAACCCGGTGTTCTATGTTCAGTATGCCCATGCACGGATAGAGAGCATCTTCCGGAATGCACGGGATGCCGGCATAGATACCGAAAATTTGGCCGATGCCGATTGCGGTCTCCTGGCGGTGAAAGAAGAGCTGGACCTTATCAGATGGATCACGCGCTATCACAGCGTGCTCGAAGGCAGCGCCAGGAATTTAGAGCCCCACAGGGTCACATTTTACCTGATGGAGCTTGTCGGCCGATTCCACAGTTATTATAATAAGACCCGGGTACTGGGCAACGATGTACGTCTCGTAAGATCGAGACTTCTTTTGCTTCGCGTCCTGCGCGATGTCATCAGGGACGGCCTTGGCCTTATCGGGGTATCGGCACCCGAGAAGATGTAAGTCCCTTAAGCCGTACAAGGTGAAGATGAAGGAGCAGTAATGGATAGAAAGAAAAGCAAGACGAGAGAATATATCGAGTCTATCATTGTGGCCGCTCTTATTGCGCTTGTGGTCCGGAGCTTCGTTATACAGGCCTATAAGATACCGTCGGGATCGATGGAGCCCACCCTGCTCGTCGGCGACCACCTTCTCGTCAACAGAATGAGCTATGTCGTCAAAATGCCGTTTACAGACAGTGTCCTGCTCACGACCGGTAAACCGCAGCGGGGCGACATTATTGTTTTCCGCTATCCTGAGGACCCGAGCAAGGATTATATCAAGCGCGTTATCGCGACCGGGGGAGAGAAGGTCGAGATAAGAAATAAGGTTATATACATCAACGGTAAGAGGCTTCAGGACCCCTGGGGGCATTTCAGGCCTGATCCCGGTGCGCGCAGTTTTACCCCCTTCGTGGACAAGGACAACGTGCCGCCCGTCGTTGTACCGAAGGACAATTATTTCGTCATGGGGGATAACCGGGACAACAGCCTCGACAGCCGCTACTGGGGCTATGTCGACAAGAAGCACCTCGTCGGAAAGGCGCTCATCATCTATTTCTCCTGGGACAACAACGCCATGAGCGCGCTCAACTACATACGCTGGTCACGCATCGGGTGGCTCATAAAATAGGCCCGTGCCCTTCCCGCCGCTTTCTATGGTTAGATTTCGCGGGTATTGTATGATATTATGGAGAGCAATGAAGATCAAAGCAGTCGTTATTTCGCTTCTTGTGCTGATCGGCACCCAACTTCATGCAGCGACCCTTTCCGACTCCATCTGGTACTTTCTCCACGGCTACATCAGTGAATCGACAGGGAATTATCCCGAAGCGCTCGAATATTACACAAAGGCGCTGAAGGAGAATGGAGCATCGTCCGAGATCAGGACGTCGCTCGCATCCCTGTACGTTAAGAAGGGCGAGTTCACGAAGGCCGAAGAACTCCTCAACGAGGCGCTGGCCATAAACCCCGCCAACAGGGGCGCGCTCATGTTCATGGCGGGCGTGCAGGCTGCCAAGGGGATGACGTACAAGGCCAAGGCGCTCTATGAAAAATGCATTGAGCTGAACCCGGAAGATACAGAGGCCTACATGTATCTCGGCTCGATCTATATTGCCGAACGCCAGTATAGCGCCGCTATTATGATCTACGAGAAGATACTGGCATATGATGACGATAATGTCATTGCCCTGTATTATATCGGGCGTCTGTACGGTGAGACCAAAGATTTCACGAAGGCGAAAAAATACCTGCTCAAGGCCCTCGAGTTCAAACCCAATTTTTCGCCTGCGCTCCTTGATATCGCCACAATATACGAGATCGAAGGCGATCTGCAGAAAGCCATCGAATACTACCAGGCCATCATTGCGCAGGACCCCACCGACAAGAAGGCCCGTTCCCGGCTTGCCACGATCTTTATCAGGCAGAAGGAGTACGACAAGGCTATTGTGCAGTTCGAGAAATTATCCGACCTCGACCGGCACGATGTCTCGCTGCGCGTTCGCATCGGCCTCTTGCACTACGAAAAGGGGCGGTATGATGAAGCGATACGCGAGTTCAACCTCGCCCTCGCCAATAAGAATGACGATACCGTCAGGATATACCTCGCAATGGCATGGCGCGAAAAGGGCGATCTGAAAAAGGCGCTCGAAGAGCTGAACAAGATCAACCCGAAATCTGAAGAATTTCTCATGGCCATCAGACAGATGACCCTTATCTATATCAAGTCCGGGACAGTAGACGACGGTATCAAGGCGATATCGAAGTACCTTCCTGAAATAGAGAAAAAACCGGAATTGTATATCCTGATCTCGATGTTGTATGAAGAGAAAAACGATTACGTGAATGGCATAAAGGTCCTCGAGGAGGCCCGGAGCATCGACCCGGACAATCTCGATGTGATCTACCAGATAGGCATGATGTATGAAAAGAAGGGTGACAGCGAAAAAGCCCTTGCAACAATGAAAGAGGTCCTGGCAAAGGACCCGGATTTTCCCAACGCCTTGAACTTCATTGGGTACTCGCTGGCAGAGAAAGGCATCCGGCTCGATGAGGCCGAGTCCATGATCAGGAAGGCCCTTTCAAAACGTCCCGAAGACGGGTACATCATCGACAGCCTCGGATGGGTCTTCTTTAAGAAAGGGAATTTCAAGGCTGCGCTGGAGGAGATCCGGAAAGCCAGCATCCTGATGCCTGAAGACCCGACGATCCAGGAACATCTCGGCGATGTCTATGCCGCTTTGCATGATTACATCAAGGCCGCGCAGCATTACGAAAAATCAATGTCCCTGGAAAAGGACCCCTCGAAGAAGAACTCCGTCCAGCAAAAACTCAATACGGTCAAAGAGAAGAAATGACACGGAAGGCGGTGCTCCTCCTTTTTGCCCTGCCCCTTCTGTTTGTTTCCTGCGCCCACATGGGCAGGCAGCCGGCCTTCATTGCCTGGCCCGAACGTTTTGACTATATCGAGGCCCTGGGGGAGATCGATGTCATGCTCAGGAACAGGCAGTATACCGGGGATATGTCACTCAAGGCAGAATATCCGCACATGCTCTCTTTCGAGGTATACAGCCCCTTCGGCACGACGATACTTTCTGTCGACCGGTCCGAGGACCATTTCCTCATGCGGACCGATGAGGGGTTGATAACGAATGAAAATGAATTTTACCGCCTCTTCAATGTTCAAATAGACGACATCATCGAAGACCTCACACTGAAAGGGACTATCCGGACCGACGGTCCCGTCCCGTACAAAGAGCGCCCCGGGTACACTGTATATTACTACCTCAACAATGGCGGCAACAGGATATGCTGGAAGGTTGAAGAGGGGGATTTTTGCATCCGGTTCACCGACGTCAGCTTCTCGCGGGAAAGACCCGATGGAAAAGATAGTAGCGGGACCGATTGATTCATACGATCCCCCGAAGATCAAAACCTTTATCGAGGAGGGTTTTCGGGAAACCGGCATATCGATAAAGGGCCGGGTGCTTGTCAAGCCGAACCTCCTTTCGGGAAAGGCCCCCGAACGGGCAGTAACGACCCATCCGTTATTTCTGTCGGCACTCATCGAGCTTTTGAAGGACAATTCATGCACTGTTTTCCTGGGGGACAGCCCGGGGTATGAATCCCTCGAACGCGTGTTGAAGATCGGGCAGTATACGGACATGCTGAGGCATCTGGGCGTCAAGGTCGTACCGTTCACAAAAGAGGTCCCGAAAAGGATCGACGGTGTATCTCCCTACCACGAGTTTCTCTTCGGTGAAGACCCCGGTCATTACGACCACGTGGTCAACGTTGCGAAGCTCAAAACGCACGGGATGATGGGAATTACCCTTGCCGTAAAGAACACCTTCGGCTTCGTGCGGGGCTTTGCCAAGGGACGGTGGCACTTGAGGGCCGGGGTTGACCGGTCGCTTTTTGCATCGATCCTCGTGGATATCCATCGTATCGCGGCACCGACCGTGAGCATCCTCGATGGAATACTCGCCATGTCGGGTAACGGGCCATCGAACGGGACGCCCGTCAACCTCGGGATCAGCGCAGTGGCGCGCGACGCCATAGCGCTTGACGACTTTATCGAACAGCATCTATGCCCCCGTTCAGACCATCCGGTGACCGACTGTGCCCGCACGAACGGCCTTCTCGGTCCGTATGAGGTCATCGATCTTGGACTGCCGCCGGCCCCCCATTTTCCTATGCCCGAATCGTGCGCCACCGACTGGAACATCCCTTCCCCCGTCAAGAGGATACTTCGCGGCATCATGGTCAGGAAACCGAAGGCAAACGCGAAAAATTGTCAGCTCTGCGGCATATGCACAACTGTCTGCCCTGCACATGCTTTGAGCATCCGGAACGATACCCTGCAATTCGATTATACCGCCTGCATCCGCTGCTACTGCTGCCAGGAAATGTGCCCGCATGATGCGATAAAGGTATAAAGACGGGAGATAGGCGATGGGCTATAGGCGATTAGGATAAGACGATCATCAGGCAGAGTTCACACCCATTGCCCATCGCCTATCGCCTCACATTAAAAAGGCAGGAGCCAAAGCCCCTGCCTTTTTAATGTGCCATGTTCCTTCTATTTTTTTGCCGCTTTGACCGGTATTTTCTTCGCTTCCTTCAGGGCCTTTTCGGTTTTCGGGATGCTTATTGTCAGGACGCCTTTTTTATAATGAGCCTTGGCGGCGTCAACGTTGACCTCGACTGGTAGCGGGACTGTCCTGCTGAAGAAACCGTAAACCCTCTCCATCCTGTGATAGCTGGCATTCTTCTCCTCTGCCTCATCCTTCTTCTCGCCGCGAATGGTAAGGGCATCGCGGGTGAGTGAGACCTCGATATCCTTCTCGTCCATACCGGGCAGCTCAGCGGTGATCTTGATCTCTTTGCCGCTGTCGGCGACATCGATATTGGGGTTGAACATAGAGGCGGCGAGGCCGGACGGCTCGATGTCAAACCCGTGAAAGAAACTATCGAACATCCTGTCTATGTTGTTGCGAAGGGAAAGGAGCGGGTTTTCCCCGGAAACCCGCGCGACTTCCCTGGCCCTCTTGGGGTGCGGCGTGATCTTGATTGTTGTCATGGTCGTACCTCCATACAAAGGTTATCTATGGGGTTCATCCCGCATTTACGGTTATCTTTCTCATCTTCGGCGCGTCGTTCTTCGGCATTGTCAGGCGGAGAACACCGTCCTTTACGTTCGCCACGATCTTTTCCCGGTTGATCTCTCCGGATATCGTGAATATCCTCTGGTAGTCCCCTACCCCGTATTCAGCGTGGGTAAGCTTCATCTTGTCCGGCGCTTTCCAGTCGACCTTTCCGTAGATGGTCAGGACGTTGTCGTCGAGCGTGATATCGACCGAGTTCTCGTTGACGCCGGGCATGTCCGCGATGACAACGATCTTGTCCTTGCCCTCGATGATATCGACATCAGGGTTATATATCTTTGCCGCCCGTGTTCTTTCAACGAGCTCGGTCTTCTCGGCCTCTTTCTTTTGCATTTCTTTGGATTTATCTGCCATGTGGACCTCCTCAAGCGGATTTTATCGAGATCTTCTTCGGCTTTTCGGCCTCGGAGCGCGGCAGCCTGATCGACAGGATGCCATTCGAGAAACTCGCGCTTACCTTTGCCGCATCTATAGTGAAGGGTAGTTCGATCGCCTTTGTGAACTGTCCGTACCAACGTTCGCGGCGGTGAAAGGAATTGCCGTTGTCGAGCTGTTCAGGTTCTCTCGCCCCTTTCAGGATCAGGCTCTTGCCGATCACGGAAATATCAATGGCACCCGCGTCTATGCCCGGGATCTCGGTGGTCACCACCGTCTCCTCCCCATCGGTCCAAATATTGACTGCCGGAAAATCGCTTGTCGACGGCGAGACAAATCTGGACAAGACCCGGTTCATCTCATTTTCGATCCGCTGGAACTCCGACCACGGATCGAGGCCCCTCCCAAACATGCCGAAACCATCTGTCCACAGCATACCTTAAACCTCCTTGAGAAATGTTATGTGATCATCGTGAAATAAATGTGATCATCCGTTCCGAATTTGTCAAGTGGTCAAATATGTTGTAACTTGATGAATTATTTGAATTAATTCCAGAAACGGTCTGCGCTGTCAGGTTTCGACAGGAATATAGTCCCGGCCGTCATACGTGTATATGCCGGCTGTCTGGACATCTCCAAGGAATCCTGCGACTTCTTCGAGATCCCCTTCCAGCGCTATAGACATCCCGCAGTCTGAACTGAGATTCCGCGGGACAGGGATCAATTCATTCGCCACGGAATGCCCCTTGAGGAGTTTTTCAGCACGAAGGACATCATGGATCGAATGAAAAAGGAGGAGTAATTTATGTGCCGGCAATTTCTCTTACCGCCTCGACGAACGCGTCTATGTCCGCCTCGCCTGTAAAATACCCCGGGGATGCCCGCAGGGCGCCTTCGGGAAACGTCCCGATAGCCTGGTGGGCCACGGGCGAGCAATGAAGCCCGATCCTGACGTACATGGACCTGCGGTTGAGCTCATACCCGGCATCCGAGGGGAGCCTGCCCTTTATGTTGAAGGCCACAACGGCCAGATATGCTCCCTGATCATCTCCCCGGTGGCCATAAACATCGACGCGGGGGACCCCTCTCAGGCCGCTCGCCAACCGCGTGCCGAGCGACTTTTTCTTTTCTTCGATCGTAGCCAGGCCTTCTTTTTCGATGAATGTAAGGCCTCCAAGCAACGACGCTATCCCCGGTGTATTGGGCGTACCGCACTCATATTTATCGGGCAGGAACGAGGGATGTTCTATGGATTCGGACCGGCTGCCCGTACCCCCGAACTTGAGCGGAACGAGGTCAATGCCGTCCCGTACATACACTGCCCCGACTCCCTGGACCGCAAAGAGCGATTTGTGGCATGAAAAACAGAGAATGTCCGCTCCGGCCTCTTCCATATTGACCGGGATCGACCCTATGGTCTGGCAGGCATCGACGATGAGGCGCGTCCTGCCAATGACCTTCCTTATTTCGGACAGGGGCTGCACGGCGCCGGTAACGTTGGACCCGTGATTAATGACCACCGCTTTTGTCTCTGCGGTAACAGTCCTGCCGAGCTGCGCAAGATCGACAAATCCCTCGGTAGAGCACGGCACAGAATCGTACGTAATTCCCCTGGTCTGACGGAGGAATTCAAGGGGCCTCATGACAGAATTGTGTTCCATTGAGGTAGTTACGACATGATCGCCCGGTCCGAGAAGGCCGAGGAGCGCCATGTTCAGCGATTCTGTCCCGTTCTGGGTAAAGAGCAGGCGCTCTGAATTCTTCATCCCGATAAAAGACGTCAGCTTTTCACGCGTCTCGAATATAATGCGCGCGGCTTCGAGCGACAGGGTATGTCCGCTGCGCCCGGGGTTACCGCCCACGTGTGAGACAAATTTATTCAGGTGTTCTATCGTTTCGGGGGGCTTGGGAAAAGATGTTGCAGCATTGTCAAGATATATCATGGTTGGTTTTGCCCCGTGTGCCTTGAGCTTTAAGGCCTGATCACATTGGTTGCTTCATTGAACGAGGTCATGATTTCAAACATATTGCTGACACGGCCGACCCCGATCCTGTCCTTGAGATGAAAGTAATCCAGGCACGTGCCGCATGCAATGATCTCGATACCCAGGTCCTCGATATCTTTTAGAATGTTCAGATATTCGGAATCCAGAGCGACCAGCTTTACGCCGGAGTTGATAAAGATCAGTCTCCACGGGCGGACCTCAAGGTCTTTGATCGTGTTGAGAAATGCCCGCATCAGGATTCGGCCCAACTCCTCGCTTCCCCGGCCCATGAACTCCCCATCGATATAGACAAGCGACCTGTGTATCCCCTTTTCGGTGACGCGCACTGCGTCCTCATCCAGGCTGCCCTCTATCCTGTACGTGCCGTTATCCTCCACGACGGACGTGGAATACCCTTTCGATGCGAGAAACCGGCGTACGTTTTCACTTGCGGCGGGATCATCGACAAGGACCTCGATCGCAGCGACCGCCTTGCTCTCGATAAGGTTCCTCGTTTCGATGACCGGCACGGGACAGGTCATACCCTTCAGGTCCAGTTTTTCCATCAGTTTATTCTAATGGAAAAACCGGTCAAGGGCAAGTGAATATATTGCATAGAATTAATTACAGTAATAGAAAACTTCTTTTATAGACCATCGACCTTTTACTTCGAGGTCTTCAAGAGGTCTGTCAGGTCCGCGCCCGGGATGTATTTCCGGTATATCCTCTCAAACGTCCCGTCTTTCTTAAGATCGTCGAGGATGGACTGCCATTTCCTGACGGTTTCTGCAGGCGTCCCGCGGGACATCGCAATGTAAAAATACGTATTGCTCACCGTAAAAACGGGTTCAATGTTATCCATGGTATACCCGGCGTTCCTGACGATCTCGGGAACGGTGATATCGGTGAAGATGGAAACCTGGGCGCTTCCGTCCATAAGCTGCCTTACATTAGCCGCGGGCAAAGGAGAACTCACGAGGTTCGTGAAGCCCCGGCCTTTGAGGTACTGTTCCGTAAACCAGTCTTTCGTCGTGGCTATCGCTTTGAGCTTCTTCGCGTCATCGAGAGTCGCCAGTTTGATGCCCGAACCTTTTTTGGCATAGAGGATGGCGCTGTTCTTCCCGACAGGTCCGACCCACTGGAACAACTCTTCCCGCTTCTGTGTCCGTTCGGTACTGAAAAGCACCACGTTGGGGTTCTTGAGGGCCGTATTATAAGCCTCATCCCAGGGCACGAGCCGGATCGTGTCCGATACTTTTTGCCGCGCCATGATCTCCCGGACGATATCCGTGACGAAGCCGGACACTGTACCGTCCTTCATGTATGTTACGGGAGGATATTCTTCCGTCAGTATCGTGAGCCGGGATGCGTCATCGGCCCCGGCCACTGAAGTCCCCGCGAAAATTACCAGAGCAACGAACAGAAATAACCGGCTGATGTGTTTCATAAGGCCCCTCCATGAGATTATTGCGCATTGTCGAACGACGTCAATTTATATCAGGAGCGTCCCGGTGTGTCAATCGAAAGATGGCACCCGAGAGCCCTATTGAATCACGGTCTATGAAATGGTACTTTATTAACGACAAAAAAATGTGAGGTCTGTATGAGCGGTGTTTTCGGATTTATTGGAAGAGGCAATGCGCCCGCCGAGGTAATGACGGGACTGCAGAACCTTTCACACAGGGGCCAGGAAAGCTGGGGGATCGTTTCAAGCATGCGCGGCGGCCAGTTCGTTGAATACCGTCAGCTCGGTTCGGTCTTTCAATCCGTCTTCCCGAGCAGGCTCAATTACGGGATGACCGCCATCGGCCACGTCCGCTACCCGACCACCGGCGAAACGACGGAAAGAAACAGCCAGCCCATCGTCGGGAGCTTCAAAAAGGAACGCATCGCCGTAACACACAACGGCCACATTCCAAGGTACCGCCAGATGATGGAGGAATTCGGGAGCCTCTTCCAGACCGATATCGATACCGAGCTCATCCTTCACATGATCGCACGCTCTCCCGGTTCGGACATGTTCGAAAAGATCGAGAATACATTGAGCATCCTGGGAGATCAATCTGCTTTCAGCTTGATCATTCTGCACAACGGGAATCTCATCGCCGCCCGCGATCCCTTTGGTTTCAGGCCGCTTTCCATAGCGCGCCGCGGGGATGAGGACGACTGCGCATGGGCCATCGCCTCGGAAACGTGCGCATTTCACGGCGACCTCGAATGGATCGGGGACGTCGAGCCGGGACAGATGTCCATCTTTGACGGGGACAACGTCACGACGCGGTCGTTTGCTCGGCCCAACCCCCATCCCTGTATTGTTGAGTGCCTTGACTTCGCATCGCCCGCAAGCACCGTATTCTCCACGAACTGTTATGACTTCAGGGAAAAGATAGGGCAGAAACTTGCCCAGCTCGAAACCGAGACGGCGGATGTCGTCGTGCCTATTCCGCGCGCCGCCATACCGGCCGCGTCAGGCTTTCACCATGCCACGGGAATAGGTTTCAAAATGGCCATAGTCGCCATCGGGGAGATCGGAAGGATCTTTGTCATATCAACGGAAAAGGACAGGTACAGCCAGGCGGAAAGAAAGTTCCAGATCAATGGTGAGCTCCTCAAGGGGAAAGAGGTCTTTCTTATCGATTCTCTTCTCGTCCGCGGTTCGACGGCCCTCGTCCTGATCCCGAAATTACGGGAGGCAGGCGCCACCAAGATACACCTGCGCCTGACAGCGCCACCGCCGCGCTTCCCCTGCCTCATGGGAATGGCGATGGCGAAACCGGGCGAACTGCTTGCGAAGAACCGGACCGACGAACAACTGAAGAACCTCCTCGGGGTTGACAGCTTCCGGTACCTGTCGACAACGGATATCAAGGATGTCGCAGGTACGCGGTTCTGCGACGCCTGTTTTACGGGCAATTACCCCTTTTCCGTCTAGAGTATTTCCCGGAACTATCATCGACACGTCGAGCGTACCGATACCCCGGTTTCGTTAATTACAATATTGTACAAACAGGGAAGTATCCTTCCAATATGTAACATAATTGTTCGATCTCGTTATTTGCCGGGCCGGGCCATATCGTAACTGTCCATCAAAAAAAGGTGAGCGTCCCTACCCCTCGGCGTCATTCCGAACAAGGCGGGAATCCATAATAAAAACCAAACTTTGGATCAAGGTGTGGCGCACCGGGATGACGACTCATGAATTGGTGCCTGCACCCGGTGATTTCAACTGCTTACCACGATTGGCACGATGGTTGCTCTATCAGGGCACGTGTGACACGAATTCTATGCCCGGAGGGATCATATGGAAATTGTTCGAATCTTCTTCATGATCATTGCAGCACTCGCATTACTTCCGTCCTTTTATGCCGCCGCCGAGGAAGCAAAGGCCCCCGAACCTTCCCCGGTGACAGGAAGCGCATCTCTGGGCGTATACAACCAGTACATATTTCGCGGCTACGAGATCGGCAAGAGCGGCCTCGTCATTCAGCCCTCACTGTCCGCATCATATAAAGGTTTTACCATGACCTTATGGGGAAACCTGGACACCAACCAACGCGACACGAAAACCGCGACGTTCAACAAGCAATATCAGAAGGGTTGGGACGAGACGGATTTTACGTTCAGTTATACATATACCCTGAACAAGCTTTCGCTGACGGGAGGTTACATATACTATGGGACGAGATATGCGGACGAAACGCAGGAATTATTCATAACGGGTACGTATGACATCATTTCAAAGCCGACCCTTTCCATCTACCAGGACATCGACAGTTATAAAGGGACATACATCAACCTGTCATTCTCACATTCGATCCCGTTCAATAAAACAGTTGCCCTCGACCTCGGCGCGTCATTTGGTTATTTCATCGGCGAAAGTAATTACTGGAGGACGTTCCAGCCGTCAACCGGCATGTATTCCGGTGCGAAATACCAGGGTTTTCACGACGGCATGCTGAAGGCCGGCCTTTCCATTGCCGTAACGAAAGCATTCCTGATCCAGCCTACCGTCCAATACTGGTTCCCGCTGACAGGGAATGCAGGCAAGGAGTACTCTACACCCCTGGGAGCGGATATAAAAGACTCATACAACCCCAATGGTCCCGTAAATAACAATTTTGTATACGGGGTTGGTTTTGTATTCAATTTTTGAACGGGGAACGGTCCGGTTGTACATACACGATCTGTTCATTGCGTTTATGCGGGGGAATGCTATAATAGCGTCATGGTGTCATCGACAATGCCGGATATGCCCCTGTACACGTCACCCGCGACGGGAAAGAGCATGCGCAATGAATACAGTATTTACGCTGACCGGATAGTCCTCAGGTGCCGTTTCCCCTTTCTGAGCAAGACCTTTATGATCATGAAGGACGACATTGTCTCGATACAGACTGAAAAACCGTTCCAGGCCGTTCGCTGGACATTCAATGTCCTGAAGCTCGACCTCGCGGACCTTTTTGAGCACGTCGCGCTCGAAAGGAAAAATGGTTTTTTCAAATACCTGAGGTTCACCCCTCAGGACCCCGGCGAATTCGTCCGCATGGCGAAAGAGGTCCTCAGGGTCCCCTAGCCCGCCTCCCGCAAAATATTTGACATTTCCTGCATCGAATATGAAAATTATCTCGACGCGGTGTAATGCCGGGTACAGCGGGATTGAGCGATGCAGGGTATTTATCCCGCCATGTCACTTTCACTATTATGGCCACCATGAAACTCCTATACGCAGCCTTCGACGCATATCCCGGATATAAAGGCGCCCAGGCGCACATACGGTCAAATTTGATGGCGGCGAAGGAGAACGGCTATAGTGCTACACTTTTGTGCCTCGGCGGTGAGGATATTTTTCAGGACCCGGAGACTGCCGCCGCCGTACATGCCTTCCCGGCGCCCGACGAGAATCTCCTCAAGCGCAGCGAGGCGTTCGGAAGGTTCATCCTGAGCAAGGCCGATGCGATGACCGCCGCTCCGCCCGACATCATCCATTTTCGTGATATCTGGAGCGGAATGCCCCTTCTCGGTCACAGCGTATCGAAAAAGGCCCGGACCGTCTATGAAGTGAACGGACTGCCGTCGGTTGAGCTGCCGGGCCGTTTCCCCCGCCTTGCCCGTAATTCGTCGCTTTTGCAGCGTTTAAGGGCCATGGAAGATGAATGTCTCACGCGGTCGGACCGGGTGGTCACTATAGCCTCCCGGACAGCCCGCTACCTTTCAGGCCGCGGATGCGACCCGTCCAAGATCAGTATTATCCCGAATTCCGCCCGCCCCCCTTCCCCTGACAGCCCGGCAGAAATGACGCCGGGGTTCCCCGGGGCCGCGTTATCCCGGGAAAAGAAAGTCGTGCTGTATACGGGCACGCTCGCCGCCTGGCAGGGGGTTCCGGCCCTCGTGGGTGCAGTGAACCTCCTCAGACACCGGGATGATCTCGTTCTTCTCATTATTGCTTCCAACAGGAGAAACATTACCCGCCTCAGGAAATACACAGCGCGGTGCGGTCTCGGGATATCGGATGATCATTCATGACCGGCTGCCTCACGGGACGATCGCCTCTCTTTACAAACAGGCATATGCCTGCGTAGCGCCCCTTTCACGAGGTCCCCGAAATGAGCTGCAGGGCTGCTGCCCGGTCAAGATCGTTGAAGCGATGGCCAACGGGGTGCCCGTCATCGCCTCGGACCTGCCCGTTGTCCGCGAGATCGTCGATGACGGGGTCAATGGTATCCTGGCCGTGCCCGACTCACCGAGATCACTGGCAGACGCCCTGGAGCAGTTGTTGGATGACCCGTCCCTGCGTATGAGACTTTCGGCCCGCGCGTATGAGAAGGCCGGGCGTTTTTTTACGGCACGTTTATATTCAGAGCGGCTTGGAGCAGTTTACACATCGTTGCTGGGAGGTAATGGCAATGCCGTATTCGATCGATAAGGGAAAGGAATTGTACAGTGCCGGTAAGCTGCACGGACAATGGTCTGCGCAGGAGGTCCTCGATATGGCGGGCTCTCTCAAGGCCTTCAGGGACTCGCTGAAGCCGAAGCTGAAGAAAACGAGGCTGAGAATAGTTATTTTCATCATCAGTTCCGTGATCTTTGGGGTCCTTTCATTCGCATGGTCCTTTTTCTGGCTCATATTTCTCCTGGCAAGCATTGCCCTCGCCGTAATATTCATCGTAAAAGCCGTGAAATTCAACGACGACAGGTTTAACCCCGATGCAGAGTCTATTCTCACCCCTCTCTTTTCATGCATCGGTCCCGACCTTGCAAAAAATTCTTCCGTGACCTTGAGCGCATCCCTGCGGTCACCGTTCGATAAGGAGTTCCTGGTCAAGGAGGGCCAGAAGTACTCCACTTTTGCCTATCCGGAATGCATTGACAGGTTCTATAAGCGTCCGGTGCTCAATCTTGAGTGCAGGCTCCTTGACGGGACGCGGCTCCTGGCGGGAATTGTCGAGCACTCCATGGAAAAGGTGCTGAAAAAGAAGAACCCGCGCGGCAAGTGGAAAACGAAGAAGAAATACAGAAGGAAGCTCAGTATCAGGGTAAGAATACAACTCGACCGGACCCGGACGAGTCTCACGGGACAGTTCAAGCTTCCTTCTGAGGCCCTGGCGCGTGTCCGCCATTCACCGCGCGGAGACGTTATCCTGTTGTCGCTCAGGAGGGTCGTCAAGGATACCGCGCCGCTCAACGCGTCGGCCCTTCTCGACCTGATGGCAGGGGCATACAGGGCGGTTGCGCCTCAAACAGCTGAACAAACCCAACCCGGAGGTAACGTATGAGCCAGTGCGGACAAAGAATAGGGTTCCTCACATTCGCCATGTGCAGCGAGATGGCGACTGCTGCCTGTATGAGATGCGGAAAGCCCCTATGTGCCCTGCATATCCACACGACTTCCACGGGGGTCCTCTGCCCCGATTGTGCTGTCGTCGGGTGGGATGACGACGAGGTATCGAGATACGGGTATTATTCCCCTTACTACAGGTCGCATACCGACACCTATGGCCCCCGGGATTACGACACCTTTGAGGCCGGCGGGGGGGAAATGGGAGGCGGAGGCGCATCCGGTGATTGGGACAGTGCTGATGATAGCACCGCAGGCGGCAGCTGGGACAGCGATTTTTCGGATACCGCGGGTATTGCCGCCGGCGCAGCTGCTTTTCAGGACAGTTGATGGCGCGTATCACCTGGATAACGGAACAGTTCAGCCCGGGGGGCGGCGGTATGGCGGTCTCATCGAGGCGCCTTGTGAACAGCCTTCGTGACAGAGGCCATTCCCTGAATGTCCTTCACCTGATAAAGAAACGCGATAACGGCGGTAACGACGGCTTTATTTTCGAGGACCTCGATGGCACGTGGAGTGCGATCAATGCCCATGATGACCTGGAAAGGCTGTTCTTTCTCAAGCGCCGTGCCATGGAGGGATCCATTCTCGTCGGTTTTGGCGGCGGTATACCGGGTTACCTCGCAGCGCTTTGGGGAAAATGGCTTCAGGTCCCCGGCGTTGTCATGTTCCGCGGCAACGATCTCGACCGGTTGAGCCATGACCCGTCCCGCGGCTGGATGGTCAATTTCGCTATCGAGCGCTCGGACCTTGTGTGTGCCGTGGCCCGCGACATGGCCTCGCGCATTGAAGGCATGTCGGGAAGGCCCGCTCTGTTCACCCCGGTCGGCATTATCCCCGGCACATGGAAGATCTTCCCGCCGGACGAGGATGCCGCCCGCCGGTTACGGGCAAAATACAGTCCCGACGGCCGCCCGCTTGTCGGGATCTTCGGGCATCTGAAATATAAAAAGGGATTGTCGGTTGTCGCTGATGTGTTCGAGAACTATGGTTTGGGCAGGCGTGCGAGACTGCTTGCCGTGGGAGAGATACCGGGAAACGAGGGGCCCATTTCCCACGCATCGTATCCGGATTTCATGTCCGTTCATCCTTTCGTTGACAGAGAGCACCTCGTCCCCTTCTATCTTGCATGCGATATAGTCTTTATCCCTTCGTTTTATGACGGTATGCCGAACGTCCTGCTCGAGGCAATGATCTGCAGGCGCGTCGTCGTGGGAAGCCGTGCAGGGGGCATACCCGACGTCATCACCGACGGCAGCGACGGTTTTCTGTTCGACGCGGGTGATAGTGTCGGCGCTGCCGAAGTCCTGTCCCGCGCTTTATCATTCTCCCCGGAGGCGCTGTCACGCATCGGAGATGAGGCTTACAAGACAGCATCGACGCGGTTCACGGCCGCACATGAAGCCGATATCCTGGAATCGGCCCTCCTCGGCCTTATAAGTGGCCCCTGATGGACCTCGGTGCAGTTATAAGTGCCGACCCCTCGATCCTGCACGCCCTCGGCGACCTTACGGAAAAACCCTCACCCGAGCTGCCTGTCATTGAAGCGAAGGTCAAACTGACCTGGCGCTGCAACCTGTCCTGCATTTTCTGCAGCATGCCGGAACCCCGGCTGACCATGGACCGTGAAACCGCGCTGTCGCTCGGCCGCGACCTTTCTGCGCAAGGCCTGAGGAAGGTGCACTTTTCCGGCGGCGAAATACTGACGCACCCCGACTGTTTCGATATCCTCTCCGGCTGGGCCGGGCTCGGCATGCAGGTCAACCTGACCAGTAACGGATCACTCATAGGCAAGGAAGAGGTAAAACGACTTGAAGAAGCCGGAGTTCACAGTATCTCCCTGTCGATCGATTCAGCAGACCGCAAGGTGCACGACAAGCTTCGCGGATGGAAGGGGTCACATAAAGCGGTTATGCGCGCCGCCCAACGCTTGGCGTCGAGGGGACGCATCAAACTGCGGATCAACACGGTGGTCACGTCCCTCAACATTGCCGGGCTGCCGGGTTTGCGCGACATTGTCCGCAGTCTGGGGTCCGGCATTTCCTGGAAACTTATCCCCGTTGACCCGGTACGTCCGGGCCTTTTACCCTCACCTGACATTCTCGGGAAAATGGCAGCCGCGGTACGCGACTGGACGGAACTTGAGGATGCTGTGCCGTTTGGCGCAACGGCGGAAGACTTCAGGCAGGTGTCGGCCGGACAGCATGGCTTTCGCCCGGAGAGGTGCTACGTCCCCTGGTTCAACCTCTTCTTCGCCCCTGATGGCGCCTGCTATCCCTGCTGCATGGCGCGCGGCAGCATGGTCGCGCTCGGCGTATACCCCGCGAACACGGTACGTGAGATCGTAACGGGCCCGAAGATGACGGCCTTCAGGAGGCTCGTCGCCTCAGGAATAAGGCATGAAGCCTGTGCCCGCTGTGACGATTTCCTGAAGGAGAACAGGATAATCTCAGGCCTTATTTCCGGCCGGAAGGCGTAAGACATGATACTCTATTACGCCCTGGGAGGTGGACTCGGGCATCTTACCCGTTCACTCGTCCTCATAGAACATGCGCCGGAACGCTTAAGGTCGAAGATACGCATTCTCGTTTCCAGTAAGAGCGCCGGTGCGGCTGAGCGGAGTTTCCCCTGCCCTGTCGACCGGGTCCCGGACGCGGCAATGGCGGACCCCGCCGGTTATGAGAGATTTCTTGCCGGGCATTTTGAAAAACACCACTTCCAATGCGTCGTGATGGACACCTTTCCTTTTGGCCTTCTCGGCGAAATGAAATATAGATTGCCGCACATTCCCCGTGTACTGATCGGGAGGTACCTTCGATGGGACGCATATCGCGAGGCCTGCGGCACGATTACCGATGCAAGCTGGCCGGAGGACGCGGTCGTGATCGAAGACCAGGATGACCTCTATGACCGGGAACTGAAGAAGCATTGTTTCGTGACCATGGCCCGTTCACCGCTCTCTGCAGTAAGGGCCCGCGACATACCGGATGCGCCTTTGAAACCCGCCTGCTGTGTCGTGCACAGCGGGATTGGTGCGGAGCTTGCCCTTCTCGTGGACAGCGCGCGAAGGATCATGGCAGAGAAAGGCATTCCGGGCACTCCGCACGTTTTCACACCGGATAATGCACTCTTCCCGATGGAACGGTACCTTTCAGGCTTCAGCGATATCGTGACGGGGGCCGGCTATGCGAGTTCGGCAGCAGCTGTCTCGCTTGGGGGGCGCATACGGTACCACCTGACCTCTTTCGAAAGAAAATTCGATGACCAGGGCCTGAGGCTGCAGCGCTTGAAAAATGGTACATGGCCCGGCGGCGGTAGCGGTGATCCTTCACGGACGGCCCGGGTGCTCTGGGACCTCGTAGAGATCCATGCCTGACGCAATTCTGTTTGCGACATCATAAACGGTGCAGTACCGGAACGATATCTTTCCTGAACCAGTCGACCTGTTTTTCGAGACCGGTATAAAGATCCACCGAGGGTTCAAATCCCAGGACGGTGCGCGCCTTATCGATATGCGCCCGTGTCCTGATCTGGTCCCCTGCCCTGTCGGCGACCTCGTTCAATGCTATATCGGACCCCGTCAACTCTTCGATCATCCGGATACCCTCCTCCGTAGAGACGGCCCTGTCGGAACCTATGTTGAAGATCTCCCCGACACAGGCGCTCAGGTTCCCGAGGATGAGAAACAGCCCGCGGACGGCGTCGCCGACATATGTGTAACTGCGCTCGTGTGCGTGGCTGGAATGAAAAAGGTTGAACGGCTTCGATTCGAGTGCGCAGCGGATAAGCTGGAAATAAAGCTTGTCCGGACGCTCGCGCGGCCCGTAGACGGAGAAAAGCCGTGCGGAGCAGCCGGGGAACCCGTTCTTTCGCGTCTCGGCCAGCACGATCTGTTCCGAGGCGAGCTTTGTAACGCCATACAGCGAAACCGGTTTTGCTTCGGTTGTTTCCGGGCCGGACGCATAAGCTCCGTATACCGAGGATGACGAGATATAGACAAAGCCTCTGAGATTCTTGAGGCGCCGCGCGCAACTGACGAGGTTGTAGGTGGCCAGCACATTGTCTTTCCAATACTCCGCGATCGGGACACGGGCCGAGATGCTGGGCTGTGCGGCGCAGTGAAAAATAACGTCGACATCGTGAATAAGAGGAGACAGATCGGAATACGCGAGGTCTACCCGGTGAACGGGTATGCCTTTCCCCATGAGGATTTTCAGATTTGTTTCTTTAAGAAGGGCCGGGTAAAAGTCCGTCAGGCAATCGATACCCACGACATCATGGCCGGGCTCCCGAAGGTGTTCTGCCAGGTGGGAGCCGATAAAGCCGGCGGCCCCGGTGACAAGAATTTTCACGGGACAATACGCTGCGCAGTGCTCGCAGTTACCCTTCGAGGATAAATATCACGTCCAGCGTCACCCTGAATTTAAGGATAGCGCCTTCCGCAACGTCCGCGTACTGCTCCTTGACCCTCAGGCCGGTTATGCCCCTCAATGTTTTCGAGGCCCTTTTGAAACCGGTCATTATGGCGTCTTCAAAACTTTCCGTCGACTCGGCCACTATTTCCGTCACCCGCGCAACCCTGCCCTCGTAATGCATGTACCCTCCTTACAGGACTACTTTTTAGAGTCCTTTAATTTCGTATAAACATCGTCGAGCCGCTGCTGATCGACCGGATAAAAGAAATCATCCAGTCTTATATGATCGAGCGAATCGAGCATCTGGCGCCATTGAACCGGATCTTCACCCACATCAAACTCCCGGAGTATCTCAATACCTTTTGCATAAGCCCCCGGTGATGTTTCCTGCAATGGAATAATGATCTCCTCGAGCAGAGTGGCCGCCACACCCCTCGGGCCTATAAGCTCGATGACGGATGCGTAGAGCTCGAGATCACGTCCCCATCGTTTGCCGTTCAATTTAAGAAAGGTCTCGGCATCCGGGTCAGGGTCCGTCCTGTCCCATTCCTCTGCCCGTACCACCTTAAGGCGCGGGTCTACTCCGGCAAGCGACTCAAAAAGGGTCCTTATTGCGTTTTCACTAACCTCCATTGCAAGCTCCTTTGGGATCTTAGATTAAGATAATTACTCCATTATCACAGAAGTGTCAACCTGTGATGCCGGATATTATCTCGAGAATAGCCGTGCTTGAACTTCCTTCTAAATAATGATGCAGATCTTCAGGACGTACCCAACGGACCTCGTCATGGGCGTTGAGCGTCAAACCGTCAGACGCCAGCCTCGCGAGGTAAGCCGAAAGCCTGACCGTATAGTCAGGGGTATACTGGTGATCATAGGTGCAGAGGTATTTCACCACCTTCGCATCGACATTGAATTCTTCCTGCAATTCCCGAACGAGGCACTGCTCAAACGTCTCGCCGTCTTCCACAGTGCCTCCCGGGAATTCCCACACCCCCGCGTGGAATTTGCCCTTTTTTCTTTTACCTAGAAGGATATCTCCATTCTTCTCAATTACTGCTACTGCCACGATCTTTGGGTTTGGTTTTTTTATGCGCATGACCATAATGGTATATTGGGTAGTATTAGTTATTATTGTTACCATATAGTGATTATAAAACCAAGACATTTTATATTCTATCCTCCGTAGTATTTTCTCGAAACGCTGGTCTATTGCAATAAGACCCCGCTGTTACCTTGCGTTCTACGGCGAAGTCCCTTTATAAAAATTGCTTGCTTTAAATAAGTTATGTATGGTAATTATTGGTCAGTATTAGTAACGATTGGTTTGTTGTTAAATGTTTTTAATATAATCTGTTTGTTTTGGAAATTACTTATGCTATATTGGTTACAATTAATATTTATTAATATCTTTGTGAATTGAATAACATAGTTGAATTACGCATAAGGAGGTATTAATGAAGAGGCTGTTCTTATTCATGCTGGCTATTTGCCTCACGCTTCCGGCACTCGCCAATGGGGGCACCGTAGAGAGCCGATACGACGTTACATTCGGCGGCTTTGTCAAGTATGACCTGGGGTGGAACTCCCAGAATTATCACGCAGACCCGGTTGTTGCTGCAAGGTCGAGTACAGACGCCAAATCCGTCCTTGCCGATGATTATAGCAACACGTTTCAGTCGGGCGCAGAGACGCGCCTGAATTTCCTTGTAAAAGGTCCGGAATTGTGGGGCGCTAAGACATCCGCCTTTGTTGAAGGTGATTTTAGAGGCGTCACAACGGGTAATGCATACGGCGGCTTTATGCTCCGCCACGCCTTTATGACCCTGAAATGGGATTCGGCCGAACTCATGATCGGTCAGAACTGGCAGCAGTGGGGAATGCCCTATTACGGCGCCTGGATCGGGACGAGCAACTACACACAGTTCCTGCGCGGGATCCGGACACCCCAGATAGCTTTCCGGTATTTCTTTAATAAAGAATTCAACGCCATGATCGGTATCACCTCTGCGGCGGAGTGGTCCGGTACGGGCACATTTCCCTATGTCCAACAGTACAATGATGACTATGCGCGCAGTAACTGGCCCGGTTTTATGGGCGAGATCGCGTTCTGGAGCGACCGCTGCGGCAAGATCGGGGCAAACAACCTGAAGTTCGGACTCGGCGCGTACTACGGAAAGCAGAAGAAGATATACGATACGGTCACGGGAACAGGTGCGGCAACTCTTGTTACATCGACTGCCGGGACATACAAAGACGATACCATCAACGCATGGATAGCCGCTTTCAGGTACAGCGTACCGATCATACCGGAGAAACAGGGCAACAAGGCTACGGCCCTTCTTCTCAATGGCAATTTCTTTATCGGCCAGAACGTGCAGGAAAACGGTTGGATGGGGCTCACGAACAATGTCAGCCAGGGTTCTTTCTGGGGACCGAACAACGAGGCGTCTGCACCGACAATGTTCGGGCTTTTCTCCCAGCTATCCTTCTGGTTCACCGACAAGCTTTCGATCAACGGCCTTTATGGATACCTGAAATATAATTACAGTTCATGGGGCCGTGGAGCAGCTGCTGACGCAGGGGCCCAAGCCCGGCGTGACCTTCCGAATATGATCCAGCAGTATGGTGCAACACTGCTCTGGGATGCCACCCAGGCAATCAGGTTTGGACTTGAATGGACGAACATATTTACCTCTTATAATGGAAACGGTCCGGCTCCCGCACCCTATGCAGGTCGAAGCGGAACCCTCGAACAGTACAGGGTCGCAGCCTTTTATTTTTTCTAGAAGGACCCGTTATGTCATATGTTCACAAAGGGGACCTTTAAGGTCCCCTTTCTTCTACCAGAGATCATTACGATGAATTGTTATTTCAGATTCAGACACCTACAACTTATGACCTGTCACCCATAACCCCATTTTATGAAAATATATATTGGCTTCGACGATACAGACACAATTGATGCCGATCGCGGCACGGGTAAGCTCGCACGATGGTTTGAGGAAGTACTTCCCGAAGGCTGCCGCATGTGGGGTGTCGTACGGCAGCAGCTTCTCGTCGATCCCGCTATTCCCTATACATCACATAACAGCTCTGCATGCGCCGTGGTGGATTGTATTGATAAAGATTTTCTGTCTTTCCTTATTGAAGAGGCCGCGCGCCATATAGAGAAATGTTCCCTTCCAGGAAGTGATCCGGGGCTTTGCGTCATTCCGGAAAACTCCGATGTCATTCCGGCACTCATCAATTTTGGCCTTGCCTGCACCCGCAGCATAGTGACGCAGCAGGACGCTATGGACGCCGCCCGGCCCGGTGCCCACCTCTCAGGCCACGGTGGCACATCTGACGGCATTATCGGGGCCGCCGCGGCTGTTGGATTGACGGCATATGGATGGAGTGGTAGACTTATCGGGTACCAACGCTTGAGGGA
This sequence comes from Syntrophorhabdaceae bacterium, assembly GCA_963666485.2. Lineage (GTDB taxonomy): Bacteria > Desulfobacterota > Syntrophorhabdia > Syntrophorhabdales > Syntrophorhabdaceae > Delta-02. The sequence continues at coordinate 397,274 of CAXXUO010000003.1, forward strand.
CTTCCCGCGCATGGTATCTGTAGCCGACCTGGGAAAGGCCGGGATACTTGTTATATCCACCGACAGGGATGCCCGGTTGCCCGCGCCCGACGACATGATCGATACGTCAGGCTGGTTGAGGCCGAGGCTCCTGGGCGGCAGGCCCGTATTGCCCGTTATTGAAAAGGGGCAGCATCTCTGGGAATCCCCTGGCAGGAAAAGAGGCAGGAAGACACATTAAGGGGGCAGGACATGGCCGGAAAAATTTTTTACCGGGAAAGGCAGAAGGCCGCCGAAGGAAAAAAACAGCCGCGCTTTCAGCTTGTCGGGGTAGCCGATGTCAATCTGAAAGTTTATGGCAAACATCTCCGGAAAAGCGAGCTCGAGCAGATCGCAGCCGCCGTGGGTGCCGAACTCATACTCCTGACGCATGGTGACAAGAGATCGAAAGATGACGATGTCGAGGTAAAGGACTGATCATCTTTCCGGTTTTGCAGAATAAGAGGTAGCGCGAGAGATGACATTGATCCGCGAACGCGACGGCAAACGCCTGCACGTAAAGAGCAAGCTCATGGGGGAGAGCCTCGTAAGCAGATCGTTTATTGATGATCTGCCGATCGCCCCCCAGAAGAAACTATTCCCGGACGTGAACATCCTCAAGATTGGGGGGCAGTCGATCTGCGACCGCGGTATCAAGGCGCTCCCTGCCATTATAGATGAGATAGCCGCAAACAAGAACGACCATAAGATGCTGATAACGACCGGCGGAGGGACCAGGAGCCGCCACATATACAGCATTGGCCTGGAACTCGGCATGCCGACGGGTGTCCTGGCCAAGTTCGGGAACTCGATCTCCGAGCAGAACGCCCTCCTCGTAAGCATGCTGCTCGCCCCTTTCGGCGGTATAAAGATCGGTCATGACGAGATCGTCAAGCTCACCAGCTACTTTGTCCAGGGATGCATCCCGGTCATGCACGGCATGCCGCCCTATGATTATTTCGCCATTCCCCCGGCCAAAGGACGTATCCCGCTTCATCGCACCGATGTCGGAACTATCATCATGGCCGACCTGATCGGGGCCAGGAAATGCATTTTTATAAAGGATGAAAAGGGGCTCTACACGGGTGATCCCAAGAAAAACGCTGAAGAGCAATTCATTGCCGAAATAGGGGCGAAGACACTGATGGACAGAGACCTCGATGACCTCATCATCGAGAGGCCCTGCCTGGAGATCCTGCAAAATAGCGAAGTACTGGAGAATATCATCATCATCAACGGCCTCGAACCGGGAAACATCACGCGTGTCCTGAACGGCGAAGATGTAGGCACGATAGTGTACAAAGAATAAAAAGCGGTTCCAGGTTCCACGTTCCAGGTTCCACGCTAAAAACGAGATGTCGTAACCTGACCTGGAACCTTCCTTAATTCATTTCGGGCAGACTGAAGTTCATTGAAAGGAATATCGTAACCATCTTCCCTATCGTCGCATCGAGCTCGTCGACTCCGATATCGATCCCGGTGTTGATCATCAGTTCATAGTGTATAAATATCATCTGTGCGAACGACCTGTGCCACTCGACGACCGATGGGGGTGCGTGCGTACCGAGTTCTTTCCAGTACTGGACCCCGATCTTCACAAGACCTGCCGCGTTCTCCTCACCATAAGGCTCAAAAAGCACCTCCCCTATCTTAGCCGACATGCGCGCGATGTCCATCACATTACCCTCTTCCTCGAGGCGCGGGATCACCGTGGTGAAAAACCATATGGCACAGACAAAGGTAAGCAGCCTGTCTTTCGGGAAAGTCCCGTTCGTCCTGTCGGGATCGTTGAGGGCCATCAAAGGCGGCAGCAGGAGACACAATACATCGGCGACAATTGCCGTGTCTACAACATCCTCCAGCGAATCCCCGGCATCAAGCGTGAATCCGTAGGCGCGCTCGATCGCCTCTATATTCTGCGGCGCCACGGCGGTCAATGCACGTGTAAGCGGTCTCCCGGAAAGGTCATAATATCCCACCCTGTCCCTCCAGTCTTTCATGTACTCCTCCTTGCCTTAAGACGACCTTTCATAAGAAACGTAAAAGCATAAATTTTAATGTTTAACGATAAGCAATTTTTGTGAGCGCTTCACGAAACCACCGAACGGGTGAAAGAAGGGTGAAAACCGGTTCAACGTTCAACGGGGCGTCCTGACTCAAGCGCCCGCATTGAACGTTGAACTTTGAACCTTGAACGTCTTTTAGAAACCAAGTATTCCTTTCAGTACCTTACCCGGCGTTAAACCTTCTTTTTTCTCGGGCGGAGTTTCCCGGTCCGAGGGAGCTTCCCTTCCCGGCCGCGAGCCCCGTGCGGACGCTTCCATGAGGGGAAGCATCGATGTTGATTTGCGGCGCACTTTGACGGCCCATATCGGGTCTTTCGGTTTCTGCGGATAGACGATATTCAACTCGTCCCCGTATGCTATGAACTGGATCATGGCGCCCTGTGCATCTTTGAATATCCCCCGGGGGATGACGCATTGCGTCGTGGATGACGGCATGACCACCTTGTCCCTCACGAGCTGCCTGACCTCTTCGTTCGAGAGATAATTCATGAGTGACCAGCCTGCTTCACGAACATCACTTGAGCTCCAGATGATCATCGTCTCAGTATTCCGGTCATGCCCCATGGCGGTTGCAAAATATCCAGTCGCAGTCGGGATAGAATTCCACTGAAACGTGAAGCTGTCCGCAGGATTTCCCCTTGTCGAGGTGAATTCAACGGGGGCCATAAAGTCGTGGTCCGGATCGATCGAAAAACGGATATCCGGCACGTAATTGCCGTGGACAAAATGATTACCGGCAAGCGAGCTGTTGGCAGGCACCTGTTTGCCGTCCTTTTTGTTGGGCCAGTCGGCATATGCCGCGCCGGCACGCGGTGAAAGGCTATGCTGCCCCACTGCCCTGCCCTGGAACATCTTTCCAAACTCTGCCGGGCTTGCCTTTTCTGTATCGATAACGTAGGGCTGGCCGGGCCTTACCGTCTCCGAACATCCCCAGTATATCACCATGCGCATCTTTGGTTTCTCGAATTTCTCGGGTCTTTCACCGGGCCGGCCTTCGTGTGTGCGGCCGGGATCAGGCGGTACAAGGGGCAGTGTCGGTCCCATATTCTGTACCGGGGGAATATCGTGGGTTGCCTGCGGATCGGCAGGCAGGGATTTCGATGCGCTGACTTCAAGGTGGAGTCTCTTCCCCGAGGAACTGTCGCCTCCACCCGCGCCGAAAAGACCGCCGAGACCCGGCATTCCGCCTGATGAGCCCATACCTGCCGGCATTCCCGGAAAACCGCTCTTTTCTGTCGATACACTCACCCAGTACCGGGTAACCGGTGTTTTTTCCGCCGAAAACACCTGCGGAACGATAACCGTCATGCAGGCAAAGATGATACAAGACATTACCAGACAGCCGGAAAGGACCTTCATTTTCCCCAACATTACCATGCCTCCTGTTTAGTCGCTTAGATCGTAAAAATATCGTGAAGCCTCCATCGCGAGGGCTTCCGAAGATGTATGACGAGATTATAAGAAGGTGCAAACAGCAGTGTCAAGAGAATTGCAGAAGGGTCCAGCCCATCGTTGATAATAAAGAAATTTTAAGAATCTATATTTCTCGGACTCTACTTGTGCTATAATAGCCACGTGTCCGGCATGAAAATGTCCGGACACCCTCAAGCCACCGGATTCAATCCCCCCCGACTGTTATTCCGGTGGCTCCTTTACGTAAACACGGCCTCGGCTTCACGATGCAGCCTGTGATGCATGGTCCCCCTATGACCCTCCCCGGCTTCGTGGTTTGCCTCGATACACTACTTTGGGTCTTGACATGGAGAACAGTTTTTAATATAAAAAATAACCAATAACTTTGAGCAGGAGTGATCTATGGAAGAGATTACCAAAATTGCGGTTGACGAATATCAGAAGAATGCGGATGGTTCCTGGACCTGTGTCAAGAATTCGGATATAACCACAAAGACCGGACAGGTAGTCAGGATAGCGCCGGGCACAACCTTCAAGAAGGGCGGCACGTTCCTGGGACTCGACATCGTGGGAGTTCTTGAACAGATCAGCGCGAAATAAGAAATAGCCCAGCCAAATATGATTCGGGAAAATGACGGGAGATCTCTATCCCGGTATCGCTCATAGCGCGTAGCCCGCGTCATTTGAAAACATGTGCCCGTGCTGGCCAGGCACGGGCAGGTCATGCTGCTTTTGTGCGCTTACCCATAAGCTCACGTATAAATCCGATGAGGCTCAGGTCCGGTTTGGAAAATTGGGCGTCAGCACCGACAGATTCACCTTTATGGATGAGCCTGTCGTTTATGAGGGAAGAAAACAATATCACCGGGATCTCTCTGAATTCAGAAGAATCTTTTATCTTTTTGCACAGGTGGTAGCCGTCCATAACCGGCATCTCAATATCCGTAAGAACGACATCCACGTATTCCGTGAGAAGCTCCCCGGCAGCGCGCGCTTTATCATTCACGGCGGCGAGCCAGTTCCATGCTTCATCACCATTAGCGGCAGAAATAACGGTAATGTCACCCTGCTCCTCGAGTCGTGACCTTACGTTGCGCCGGATAACATTCGAATCGTCAACATGAAGGATCCTGATCTGTTTCGCGGTATCGATCCTGGCCCGTGCGTCATTTCCATCCGCTGGAGGCGCTTTGAGTGCGAGGCTCGGGTCGAGCTCTGCAATCGCCTTTTCGAGATCGAGCACGAAAACGAGCTTATTGTCGAGCTCCACGACGCCCGTTACAGCGTCGCTCATGTTCTCCATGTACCCGTCGAGAGGTTTTATATTCTGCCACGTGACGCGATGGATCCTCGTGACGCCCGACACAAGAAACGCTGTGATAACATTATTGAATTCCGTGATCAGCACGTTGCAGGGCTTCAGTTCGACCCGGCTTTTATTCAGCCACACCGCGAGGTCGACGAGAACGATGACCTTATTGCGGTGATTAAAGAGGCCTGACACGATGCCCCTTTTTGAGTCCGGCGGGGTTATTTTCGTTTTCGGTACCGGTATGATCTCGATGACCTTGGCTACATTGACCGCGTAGTACCCGCGGTATCCTTCCTCGTCTATGTAGAGCTCAAGTATCTCGACCTCGTTTGTTCCCGATTCCAAAAGGATGTTCGACGTGTTCCCCTGGCCCATGTGCCCTCCTCGTCCCGGCAAGATAGGATAATCCTTAGAGGGTTTATCGGACATTAGGGCGCGGGTCTTAAATAAAGATATCTTAGCCCTTGCCTGACAGGGGGAAATCTATGCTTATCGCCTCTACCGGGCACTCGGCGGCGCAAAAACCGCATTCCTCGCAGAGGTCCGCAGCGATTGAGGCAGCGTCATCCTCGAGGATGATCGCGCCCGGCGGGCAGATATCGAGACAGCTTCCGCATGCGGTGCATTTTTCTTTATCAACGATCGGTATCATCAGATCACCATCCCCAGACGGTACCCGTCATGGATCGCGTTGAGGAGACGCCGGGGCTTCTTTGCGTCTCCGATAAAATATACTTCCTTCGCCAGGGACCCGGCGTATTGCTTCCAGGCACCGTCTTCCGGGTACATGATCGCCATGATCACCGTGTCGAATTCTGCGTTACCGTCCCCGGACGGCCCTGAAAACCCGACACTGCGGGCGCTGATCGCACTGACTGATGTCCGCATCATGAAGCTGACCTTTTTCTTCTTCATGAGGGCCATGTACTGCCAGAAATAGAACGGGTTGACATCACGCCCAGGCTTTGGGGCCTCGTCGAACACGGTAATCTCGTGATCGCTTTTACGCAAAAGATAGACCGCCACGCCAAGACCTACCCCTCCTGCCCCTATGACCGCGACCTTTCGTCCCGCCTCGATCGTTTCCATCATGATCTCACGCGGAAGCAGGACGCCGGGGGGAACTTCTCTGACCGCCGGTCCCGAGGCCACAACGACAACGTCGGGGTTATCTTTCCGTACCATGGACGGGTCGCAGGCAACGCCGGTTTTCAGCACTACTCCCGTTTTTCGGCAAAGCTCCTCCAGGGTATTAACCGGCCGGAGAAGTTCGACAGCTCCCGGGTCAACCCGTGAAGCAATAAGGATATTTCCGCCGACCGTCTCGTTCTTTTCGAATACGGTGACGTTGTGTCCCCTCTGCTGTGCCACGACAGCACATTGCAATCCGGCGGGACCTGCACCTACAACGCTGACGTTCTTCTTCGTATTCGACGGCTCGAACCCGTAGTATCCCCACTTTCCCTCGCCCTCATGGCCGAGGCTCGGGCGTACCGAGCACATTATAGGCTGATGGTAATACAGGCGTGAAAAACAGACGTTGCAGGCTATACACGGAATGATCTCTTTTTCCCTGCCCTCCCGGATTTTCACGGGGAATTCGGGGTCGGCGATCATGGGCCGGCACATCTCGACAAAGTCTATCTGCCCCTGCGCTATCGCTTTCTCCGGAATATGAGGGAGGAACTGCCGGAAAGCCATCATGACCGGTACGTTGACGGCCTTTTTGACCGCTTCTGCTATATACAGCCAGTGTCCCATGGGGACATCCCGCGTTATGACCGACTGGGACGACTCATGCCAGCCGATGGTGACGCTCAGGTAGTCGGCCCCGGCCTCCTCGGCTATTTTGAAGCTCTCGATACTCTCCTCGAACGTGTTCCCGCCACGGTCGTCGAGCAGTTCATGTCCGCACAGGCGAATGCCGACGGGCATACCTCCCACCTCGGCCTTGACGGCCCCTATGATCTCAACCATGAGCCGGCACCGGTCAACGATGCCCCCTCCATATTGGTCTGTCCTCTTGTTCGTATAACGGGATATGAACGTAGAAATGAGATATCCCACAATACCGGAAAGCTCGATCATGTCAAAGCCGGCCTCCCGGGCGCGCCGCGCCGCATCGACGTGATCCCGCACGGCCTGCTTTATCTCCTCGGCCGTGATCTCCCTCGGAGGTTTGAAATAGGACAATTTTTGCGGGACTATCGACGGCATGAGGCAATAATCGAGTTCGACGCCGCCTTCCCTGCCGCAATGAAGTATCTGTATGCTCGACAGGGCCCCATTCTCACGTATGACATCCGCCAGGCGTTTGAGCCCCGGGATATACCGGTCATCATTGATCGACATCATCCCCTTAAACCCCTTTCCCTCACCTTTCCTGTCGGGATAGGCCCCCTGGGTGGTCACGATGCCGGCGCCGCCTCGTGCCTGTGACTCCATGTACGCCACTTCCCTGTCGCTCACATAACCGTCCCCGTAGGGGAAGTTCGTCTCTGTAGCGGCATACTTGATCCTGTTCTTCGTACTAAGTTTGCCGATAGACCCTGTTTGAAAAATATGCGGATATTTTCCCATGATCATCCTGTCCTTCGGGGATTTAAAAACAATGAAAATGAGTATCACATGGCTCAAGGCCAGTCAATACGTTTGATGCGCAACAAGGGGAATCGCTTTATGTTTTTACGCCTTACGCCTAACGAATCACCGGAGAGATGGCCCAGATGTTCCTGGCATAGTCGTCTATCGCGCGATCACTGGAAAACTTTCCTGACCGTGCCGTATTCCTGATTGCCATCTTGATCCACTCGTCGCGAGCATTGTACGCCGCCCTGACCTTTTCCTGGCATTCAATGTAGAGCGCATAATCGGCGAGAACACAATAATGGTCACCGTCCATCAGGGATTGAACTATCGGCTGGAAGAGCCCGGGGTCCTCGGGTGAGAAGAAACCGGATTGGAGCTGGTTCATGACCTGTGCAAGCTCCGCGTTGGACTCGGTGTATTTTCGGGGATTGTAATCCTTTCTCAGCTCGAATATCTCCTCGGCCTTGTGCCCGAAGAGGAAGAAATTCTCTTCGCCGACCTCTTCCCTTATCTCTATGTTCGCCCCGTCGTATGTCCCTATCGTGAGTGCGCCGTTCAGGGCGAATTTCATATTGCCGGTCCCCGACGCCTCGAATCCTGCCGTCGATATCTGCTCCGAAAGGTCCGCAGCCGGTATGGTCACCTCGGCTATGGTCACGCCGTAGTTGGGTACGAATGCGACCTGCAGTTTGTCCTTGACGTAGGGATGGGCGGCAATGATCTCGGACACGTTATGGATCAATTTAATGATGAGCTTGCACATGAGGTAGCCGGGCGCCGATTTACCGGAAAACAGGACGATCCTCGGAACGAAACCTTCCGGGACGTTCCCGTCCTTGAGCCTGTTGTAAAGAGTAATAACGTGAAATATATTGAGGAGTTGCCTCTTATACTCGTGAAAGCGTTTTACCTGGCAGTCGAGCAGGAACTCGGGTTCCATCGTGCAGCAGAAAACCCTTTCCATCGCCGCGCGAAGCCGCAGTTTGTTCTCCCTCTTGATGGCCGCGAACTTCTCCCTGAATGACGCGTCTTCAGCAAACGGTTCGATCTTCCTGATCTCTGCAAGGTCGCGCATCCAGCCATCACCGATGGCCTCGGTGATAAGTGACGCAAGGCCGGGATTTGCGTTCAAAAGCCATCGCCTGTGCGTTATCCCGTTCGTCACATTCGTGAATTTCTCGGGGTACATCAGGTAAAAGTCTTTGAAAACATGGCTTTTCAGGAGATCGCTATGAAGACGGGAGACCCCGTTCACCGTATGACTGCCGACTATAGCGAGGCGCGCCATGTTGATGACCTTTCCCCCCTCGCCCGTGATGATCCCCATTTGCCAGGCCTTGTCAAACTCATCGGGGAACCTCCGGGCCACCTGGATATGAAACTTCCTGTCCATTTCCTGTATGATCTGCAGATGACGGGGAAGCAAATGACCTATCAGGTCCTCGGACCAGGTCTCGAGCGCCTCGGGAAGTATGGTGTGATTCGTATAGGCAAATGTCTCCTTTGTCAGTTTCGCCGCGGTATCCCACGGTACTTTCTCGTCATCCACGAGTAACCGCATCATCTCCGGTATCGCTATCGAAGGATGCGTATCGTTGAGCTGGATAGCTACCTTCCGGGGCAATATGCTAAGGTCGCCGTAAAATTTCTTGAACCTGCGGAATATATCGGCAACGGTGGCCGCGACAAAGAAGTACTGCTGTTTGAGCCTGAGTTCCTTCCCCGCGAGGGAGAGATCGTTCGGATAGAGCACCTTGGATATGTTTTCGCTGCTGTTCTTGTTTTCGACAGCTCTCACGTAATCGCCGCTGTTGAAATATTCGAAATCAAAGTCTCTCGTCGATTTCGCTGCCCACAGGCGCAGCGTGTTTACCGTATTTGTCCGGAAACCGGGGACAGGATAATCATATGCCATCGCAAGGATCTCATCCGTATCGATCCATTCCGTGGCCTTGTTGTGCGTCTCTACCCTGCCATAAAAGCGCACCGGGTATATCAGTTCGGGCCTTGGAAATTCCCAGGGGTTCCCGTACCGCAGCCAGTTGTCCGGCGCCTCTGTCTGGTACCCGTCAACGATCCTCTGGGTGAATATCCCGTATTCATAACGTATCCCATAGCCGTAGCAGGGATAATTCAGCGTGGCCATGGAATCGAGAAAACAGGCCGCGAGCCTTCCCAATCCTCCGTTTCCAAGCCCTGCGTCCCATTCATATTCAAATACTTCTTCCAACTTTATGCCGAAGACATCCACTGCTTCACGGTATTCTTCCAACAGGTCGATGTTGAGCAGGTAATTTCTGAGCAGCCGCCCCATGAGGAATTCAAGGGAAAGATAGTAGAGCCTTTTCGCATCCGTCTTGTAATAGCTCTGCTGCGAGTCAATCCAATTCTTGACAAGCCGGGCGCGCACCGAAAGTGCGGTCGCCGCGTACTTGTCCCTCTGCGTGGCCGAGTACATGTCCTTGGAGAGGGAATACATCAGCTGATTTGTTAGTACCTTGCGAAAAGAATCCATGGTCAGACCGCCTCCATATAGTAAAAACGGGTCAAATTATTTCAGTATAAAATGTATTATTCCAGTAATTACGATAAGTTATACGGAACAAGCAATGTGACTTAGTAGCCGTTGTTAACAAATGGGCAGAAATTGAGGGGATATCATATTTAATAAATGAGTGCCGCAGGCCATGCGCCGGCCGGAACAAGTCGTGCCCCGGTCGGGTTCTTAGCGGTCCAGGTACTCGTGGGTCGGAAAAACCTCGCCAAGCGGACGAATAAAAGTAAACCCGGCGGGTTGACCCAGCAGGGCATCACCGGCCTCACGGGTGTAGTTTCCCGAAATGGACCAGGGAAGCGCCACAATGGTCGCTGCAAAGCCGACAGTAGTAGCAGCAAAGCCGATAGGCCGTAAAAGAATAAGGTCAAAAAGCATGGCATCGCCCTTATTGTTTGACCAGTAACTGGGTTTTTCAATATACCTGTCGGTGTAGTCATCCATAGAAAAGGCTGGAATTGCGGAAAAACAAAGGGCAAACGCAACTAGCATCGTTAATATTGCTGTTTTTTTCATATGTTACCCCCTTTTCTTAAGACCTTTTCTTTTTATAGCACAGCATTTTAGCGATTTCAATTATTTTTAGTAAACTTTTGTAAAAAATCTAGCCAATCTGTGTTTCACAAAGTACGTCACCGTTAACGATCATGTTGTCCCCGTTGCTGACACAATGCCATCTGTTATTTCGAAGGAACCGCGTATCTCAATATTTCGTCGGGGGTAAACGTGTTCCGGGCATTTGCGGGTTTGCGGCCGCGATGCATGGATATGAGCGCCCGGGACACAGGGTAGCGGTTTTGTATCGTGTAACCCGGCTGAAAGATATAATTAGTCGTCTTGTCGTTGCCTGAGCCGGTCGTGTAGGTATTATAGTGGCCGGGAACGACCGTATCTTTCACATGCAGCGTCGTTCCATGCTCTTCCATGACGAAATAATCGAACCCCGCATTCCGTGTCAATTCGGCGCATCGCCGAAAAAGATACGCCTCGCAAAGATTTTCCGGCGTCTCCTGGCTACACTGGAAATCAACGCGGTACATCGTCTCACTGATCCTCGATTCACTGTACCCTTCCCCGAACAGCCAGTCCCGGGCCTGGTATTCCGTTGTGAGGCATCCGGTGACCGGAAGAAGGACAAGGCTGATAAGTATTATCTTAAGAAGGATCTTCATTTCGTCACCTCCGGAGAGTCACTCATCACTATATGTGAGATGCCGGACGATGGCAAGCTAAAATGTGATGTCATTACCGCCCCGAATCCGGCCGCATCGATAGCATTTTCTGATTTACCTGAGACATATTCGCATATCGAGAGGTTTCGGTCTATTTCAATTTCCAGTAATCTATATATGTGGCTCAGCAAATGATTCACGTCGGTACCCCTGACCCCTTTAGGCTGTATAAGCAAAAAAACGGGGCGCAGGGAGGACACCACGGAGATATCATCTGCACCCCTTAAGGTAAAAACGCTCGATCATTATATTAACACAGGACGGTCATGACTACATCACTGAATAATTATGGTTTTACTATGGGTAAATTTTCCATACTAGAAAAGTATGTTACATCGTTATTCCGGTTTGCAGGAGTTGACATAACAAAAATCGGTGCTATCCTGAATATACTACGCAAGGAGAAGGATCTTACCTGTAGCTGGCTGCTTTTCTTCACCCCTCCGCAAATCAATCAAAGGGAATTGTTATGTGGGTATACAGATGTCCCAAATGCGGGCAGGAAGTCTCTATCGTACGCAGCAAAAAGGGATACACGGTCCGTTGCTGCAGCTGGGTCTATTTTGAACCTGCAGGAAGGCCGTATGTTCCTTCAGTCGGATATCAGAAAAGAAGGGCGGAGACGGGAAGGTCCGCGCAAGCACCTGGCACCAGGCCGGTGCGGTAATAATTTCTCTTTTTCATGATTCCCACCCTGTCCTGCCGGTTATTGCAGGGATAATCCCTCCTGATCGATTTGCAAATCTCGAGATGATGACGGCAAACCTTCAACCCAAATAAAAAGGAACCGATTTTGAATACGATCGGTACGGAAACTTCGAATTCATTTTAAGGGAAATCATTTGATGTAACAAGAAATGCCCCCGGCATGACTCGAACATGCGGCACATGGATTAGGAATCTGTTTTTCACCTATCTCTTCGCTTATAATTTCAACAACTTACGATGATTAGCGTTTCCGTGTGGTGACCCGTAGAGCGTTGATATCACTACATCGTTTTTCGGGGTCACCACAAAGTTCACTCCAGGGATATATGGTTTTTAATGCCGGAAGTGTGACATCAAAAAAAATAAAAATAATCTGTCACGAAACCAGATCTATTTCGGACTTATATAAGGGGGTCTATCGTTATGCTCCCGGGTCAGAATAAACCCAGTACCCGCCATAAACCATGGTCATCAGCTTCGTCTGCCGGTCCCACTCCTCATCCGTGAAGGGCTCCTTCCATAGCCCGGGAACGAAGTCGTACCGAATCCCGTACCGCAGCCGGTAATAGAGCCGCCTCGAGAACAGCTTCACGGTATCCCACAGGTTGAACCCGGTATAGGTGCATTCCAGGAAGAGCGTGAACCCGTCCGGCCAGCACATGAGTCCGGGCCGAGCCGTGTATGGCATCTGTCCGGTCATCGGCAACCGGGCCAGGTTCTGCCGCATGTATGCCGCCTGGGCCCTCCAGTCGTCCGTGAGGGTGTCCTCGTTCCAAGGGTTGCCGTACTCTTCCCGGCGGTATCCCTCGACGTCATATATCACCCCGTCGAAGATCCCCATGTCGGCGAAGTGGAGGAGGTTTGTGACCCTCTCCTGGTATCCCTCAAACCCGGGACGCTGCCAGAGGAGGCTCAGGATGACCTTGATCCCGCGGGGCCGGTAGGTGTCACAGATCTCGACGATCTGGCTATGCGTCGGGAACCTGGGCCCCGGCTCGTCGTAGCCGAACCCGTTGATAATGAGGGTGTCATATTCCCGGGTTATCTCGTCGAGCCTCGGGATGTCAAAGGCGAGGAGGTAATAGCCCTTCACCGCAGGCCCTCGATGATTGCCTCGAGGTCCTTCTCCCGCGAGTCCTGGATCTTCTTGTTCAGGATGAAAAACTTCGCCCCTTCAGCATCGGTGCAGTAAAGATCCCCGACTACCTTCCAGACTACCGGCAGGTATTCACCTGCCGGGGGTAGGGGCGGGATTGTCGGTTTGACGTATTCCGTCTGTAACACCGGCTTTGTACAGGCTATTAAGCTCAGACAGAATATCACCACCGCCAACACATGTCGCATTTGACGCTCCTTTGAGCTTTAAGATCCGCTCGAATTCTTTGATCAGTTTGTCCTTCCCGATAATCCGCGTAGTACAGGTCGAGGTCGCCTTCAGGATCTCTTCCTTCTGCGCCTGGATTGTCATACGGTCTTTCGCATGAGCCTCCTGCTCGACCTTGAGTTCTACCCTCGCCACCTTCACCTGGGCGTCTTTATACTTCCACATCCCGCCCGCCCCGAGTATCATGGGGACAAGGATAATAATTGCCCACTTAATCGCGAATGCTTGCATCTGGCACCGCTCCTTTCTGGTTGTAGTACGTCTGGGCCACGTAGGACCCTTGTTTAATCCCGTAGATCGCGGCCACAATCGAGGCGAACTCGAAGCCGGTGACCGGCAGCGTGCGCTTCAAAACAAACGCCGCTATCATAAGCCCTGAATAGATCACGACCATGAAGAAGATACAGACGGACCCGAGGGACAACTCCCCCGTCGGCGTGAGGAGGGATTTAAAGAATGTTCTCATCAAGCGGGGCCATGCCCCTCGCCTCCCAGTCACGGACGTCGAACCCGGGGCAGGTCTTCAGCCATTCCCACGGTTCGATGATGCCGTCGCCGTTCTTGTCCGGGCTGAAGTCCCGATGCCCATACCACTGGGCCATGGGGAAGCGGGTGCTCAGATCGTCGTGGAGGGTGGCCAGGGACTGCCATTGTTCTTGGGTGAACCTGTCCGTCCCTATCATGCAGATCCCGATGGTCTTCGCGTTCGCCCCCTCGACATGGGCTCCGATCTCTTCGACCGGGCGGCCTATCTCGATCGTGCCGTCAAGGTCGATGACGAAGTGATACCCTATCTTCTTCCACCCGCGTTGTTTGTGCCACTGGTCGATGTCCGAGGCGAAGAAGGCCTGTCCGTTCGGGGTGGCCGAGCAGTGGACCACTATTGCTTTGATCTCCCTCATTTCTTATCTCCCTTGAACTTACCGATGATATCGACGGCCTTGTCCTCATCATCCTTAAACCGGGCGGTATTGTTCCGGTAGCAGAGGAACCCAATCCCGAAGCCTATAATGCAGCCGAGCAGAAATGCCATTGCTACGAACATGATCCCCCCTATTTTTTATTGTTCTTGCTGTTCTCGATCATACCCTTGAGAATGATGTTGTTATCCTGGCTAACCTGGAACTGGATTGCCATGCGCCTCTCAAGTTCCATCAGGTCTGATTTTTTGCTCGTCTGGTTCACGGCCAGGGTCACTATCGTCCCGATCAGGGTCATAATAATGGTGACCGCCGTGACGATCAGGTAGTTCTTGGCGCTATGGAAGCAGCCATTCATGCTGTCCTTGAGTTCGGTTAATTTATCCTGGGCCACGTCGAGCCGCTCGTGGATCCTGATGATCTGGCCCTCGTTAGTCTGGTGCTGCACCTCACAATGCTCCCTGAACCTCTGAAGTTCTTCGCTCAATGTATCATGCCTCTCATCGCAGAGTTTCTCGTCGACCACCATGCACCTCCTGGGAAAAGGTAAAGGGCGGAGGTTGTCCGCCCTTCCATGTCATTATGCCGGAATCTCTTCCCAGGTGATGCTGTAGCCGCCGACCATGGTCGTACCCTGAGCTGCCCATGACGGGACCCAGAGGGAGTTCGGAGGCAGGACGATGTCGCCATCGATGAGATCCATGAAAGCGACGCCGCCGAGGTTGGCATAGGTGCCGGCCGTGATGTTAAGGCCCATCAGCCTAATGCCGCGGGTTGCGCCGCCACCCGTCAGGGCCGAGCCGGTGACGTGGGTGAGGTAGCCGGCCTTGCCAGCGTATGTACTTATCCCGGCATTGTGGTTGCCGACGTAGGACGTTACAGCGAGGGCTGGGGTGATAGTCGGGGCTATTGACGCAACGGAGTGCCAGAGACCAGAGATAGGCGAGGTGCCGGATGTGATGTTCAAGGAGAACTTGAGGAGAGACAGGTTGACGCCCGATCCTGCCGGGTTCCACAATGCAAACTGGGTGGATGCGGCAGCTGCCGCGCCGAGGATGTTGCCGGCGGAGATGTTCGTGGTCGTGGCCGACATGATGAGCGTGTAGATCCTACCTGCGAGCGCCGATTCGTGGAATTTACCCTGGGCCTGCGCGACCATGAGGGCGCCTTCAATGTTTGTTCTCAGGGGAGCCTGGACTCCCGATCCTATTTTGATAAGTCCTGATTTACCTTCTGCTAACATGATATGCCTCCTGATTATTGGATTACTTGTGATAGTGCGAAGGTCAAGGAAAGGTCCTCGACCCAGTTCGACCCGTCATGGATCCACTTCTGTCCCGTATTGACCTCGTAAAAGGTGCTGCCTGGGAAGACTCCGGTTGGTTTTGTGTCTGAAGATAGGCCGATGAAGTGTTCTGCCGATTCAGTGCTTCGGACCGCCATTCTCTTACCTCCCTCGGGCCGATAAAAGAAAGGCCCGACTGTTTGTATCAGCCGGGCCAAATGGTCCTCGTCCTGATTGTGGACTGCTATCTACTTTCTATTATACTTAACCGCAAAAACCTGTCAAGTTTATTCCTCGTCGTCGGCGCGGTCCCGGGACAAACGGTACCTCTCCGACTTCGACAGCTTGTGGAGGTTCCTGCCCTGGTCCCTGATGCTGCTATACTTCATGAACGGCACAAGGCCCGTCAGGTCGGCGTCCCGGATCGACTGGTTGTATTCCATCTGGGCCTGCATGAGCTTCGTCATCCCGGCGGTGCTCCGGCCTGGATCAGCGAAATATGCCCGGGCCTGCTTATAGATGTTGTCCCTTTTGTTCTCGAAGGTCTTCACCAGGTCGCGGTGTTCCTGGCGCCTCTCTGTGAGGACCGCCTGTTCACTCGGCCTGAATCCTGCCGCCCTGAGAGCTGCCTGAGCGGGATTGAGTTTCACCAGCCTGCCGGAGTCGTTGATAAGCGGATGGCCGCTCTCCGAGAAAACACCGTGGTTCTTTTCACGCTCCGACCTTAAGATGTTGGAGACGCCTGTGGGAAGCATCTTCTCTGCTGCCCGCCCCCGGTTGTCCTGTCAGTGCGAATTCCCCTGCCTTCCAGAAGTCGACAGGGATGCTGCCCGCGGGCGCCGGTTACTTCCCATATGGTCCTTCGGGATGCCGACGCCGATAGACAGGGACCCACTGATATCGATGCCGGCAAGGCCCGTTTACCCCGTGGCGTGCGGCGAGTTCTGCCCTTGGCGCCGAAGCGGTGTCTGATCGAATCGTAGATCACCTTCTCGAGCGGCTGCTTGCCGTAACCGAGGAGCTTCCGGATAATGTCGATGAACCCGAACATCAAATCCTTCAGCGGCCAGGCTGATCCGCCGGCGAGGATGAGGGGAGAGAGGAAGCCCCAGAAGAAGGCCTTCATGTCGTGCTTTTTGAAGCCTAGGTCATACATCATCTGCAGGTAATTATGCCCGAACTTGCCGTAGACGTACATCATCTGGCCTGCCTTTGCAGCGACGTTCCCACCCTGGGCCCAGGCGGGCAACGTAGAGCGCCCGTAAAGCCCGTGCGCTTTGTTTGACGCATCGATCGCAGTCTCGTAGGGCCTGCTGGTTATCCTTGCCTGTTGCCTTCGCCAGGCGGTATCCTGCGAGCATCGTGGCGGTCCGGTTGAACCTCTTCGGTCTTGCCGAACATCCACATGGCCGCGGCCATTGCCTTCGACCAGAGCCGTTTGTGGATCTTGTTTCAAACCAATGAGGTCAATCAAGGGCATTATTCGCGCAATGCCCTTTGGATTCATTCCGTGGCCGTGGCCAGTTGCGGCAAACTCATCGCCCGCCGGGAGTTGCGCCATAACGGGAATGAAGTTTATACGGCGGGACTGCTCCATGACATTGGACTTATTGTCATCGACCAGTTTCTCCGGAGTGAATTCCTGACCATGATCAAGTCCATGGAACACCAGGGTCTCGAAATCTGGCAGGCCGAAAAGAACGCTTTCCCGTTCTGCCACGATGAGATCGGCGGTCTCCTTCTCAAAGAATGGAATTTTCCTGATAAATTGAGTCTGGCCGTCTTGCAGGCGGAAAGACCCACGGAACCCCAGATCGATGAGCAGGAAGAAACGACCGTACTCCATATTGCCCATTACTGTTGCCAGGAGCGAAATATGGGCTATCGCGAACCGATATCCTACGATCCCCTTTTATATCAGCGCTGCCTGAAAAGGTTAGGTATTGAAGAACGGGCAATGGAGTTCATCATGGACGATGTAGAAGAGCAGATTCGTCAAATGGTGGCAAATGGCTGGTTCTAGACTGGAGCATGATCGCGATGATCCGAAGAAAGGCCGGGATCTGATGAAAAAGATCCGGGATATGGAGATTCGCCTGCGCCATGTTGAAAATGAATATCACCTTTCTGAGGAAGAGTCCCGGAAAGCCACCCTCCGCTACATCGAGATCATGGAGGAGTTGAGACGGAAAAATGAAACCCTAGAGTCATTGAAAAACGAACTGGAAGAACGCGTCAAGATCCGAACCTCCTCTCTGGAAGCTTCCTACAGAGCCCTGACGGAAGAAATTGAGAAAAACAAAGCCATCCAGAAAGAACTGCGGGAAAAAGACAAAAAACTGCTGTATGCCCAGAAGATGGAAGCGGTCGGGACCCTGGCGGGGGGCATCGCCCATGATTTCAACAATCTGCTGATGTGCGTTCAGGGGAATATCTCCCTGATTCTCCTGGGTCTGGACTCCGCCCATAATCATTACGACAAAGTAAAAAACATCGAAGAACAGGTTAAAAGCGGTGTTTCTCTGACACGGCAGTTGCTTAATTTTGCCGTTCCACGAGAGCAGGAGTTTGTCCCCCTCGATATTAATGAAATCATTAGTAAAACGTCCGCCATGTTTGGGCGTACCCGCAAGGAACTGGTCATCGAAAAGTTTCTGGAACATGATCTGGGATCGGTCAAAGCCGATAAGGGGCAAATTGAGCAGGTGTTGTTGAATCTTTATGTCAATGCTTCTCAGGCGATGCCCGGCGGCGGGTGTTTGATTCTGAAAACGGAGAGTGTCGACCTGACAGCCGAAGAAGCCCGTACATATTTTGTCCAGGAGGGAACCTATGCCCGAATTTCCGTTATCGATAACGGTGTCGGCATGGATGAAAAAACCCGGGAAAGAATCTTTGACCCCTTCTTTACAACCAAAGAAATGGGGCGAGGTTATGGGTTAGGACTTGCTTCCGTTTATGGAATCATCAAAGGGCACCATGGTTTCGTGGAGGTACAGAGCCAGAAAGGCAAGGGGTCTACTTTCGTCCTTTATCTTCCCAAATCGTCAGGTATTTCCGAGAAACAGGAAACTCCGTTTCGTGATGAAATACTGCACGGTCAGGAAACCATTCTCTTTGTTGATGATGAATTAACCATCATCGAAGTCATGCAGGATATCCTGGAGGCCCTCGGTTATCGGGTGCTGACCGCCGGCAGTGGAGAAGAGGCTGTTAATATTTATGATGCGAAGAAGGAAGAGATTGATCTGGTTATCCTGGATGTGATCATGCCGGGGATGGGCGGTAAAGAAACTTTCAATGCTCTGCGGGAGCGCAATCCTCATGTAAAGGTTATTCTCAGCAGCGGTTACAGCATGAATCAGGTAGCCAAGGAAATCATGGACAAGGGAGGGCAGGCTTTTATTCAGAAGCCTTTTAATATTGAAACGATATCCCAAAAGGTCCGGGACGTTCTGCAATCCGTCTAGGTAACAGGTCGGTTACTCTCCCAGATGAAAACGTTTGAGTTTTTCTACCAGCGTTGTCCGGTTCAAACCGAGCAACTTGGCCGCCTTATTCTTGACGCCGCTGCTCCGCTCCAGTGCTTTGACCAGCAGATCTTTTTCAAATTGCGTGACTGCTGCATTGTAGTCAAATCCTTCTTCCGGCAGATCCGGTGAGTTCAGTACCCCTTCGGTTCGGTTCTGGTTGCGGAACTTGGCGGGAAGATCCTCCAAACCGATTTCATCATGAGATTTCATGACCACCAGCATTTCCATCAGGTTTTGTAACTCGCGTACATTTCCAGGCCAGGGATATTGCAACAGGTGAGCCATGGCCTCCTGGGAGATACTGCCGGGATGCTTGCCTTTTTTGGCGCTGATTTCCTGAAGAAAATGATTGGCCAGAATAGCGATGTCCGGTCCTCGTTCCCGTAGCGGGGGGAGATAAATAGGGATGACATTGATCCGGTAATAAAGATCCTCACGGAACCGTTTTTCCTCCACGGCTTTTTCCAGATTCTGGTGTGTGGCGGCAATGATGCGGACATCGGCTTCAAAGGTTTTCATGCCTCCGATGCGTTCAAACTGTTTTTCCTGAATGGCCCGGAGGACTTTGACTTGAAGGGCGGGACTCATATCTCCGATTTCATCGAGAAAGAGGGTGCCTCCCTGAGCCAATTCGAATCTGCCGGAGCGGCTGCGGATGGCGCCGGTGAAGGCGCCCTTTTCATGACCGAACAGCTCGCTTTCCAGAAGATCTTCCGGAATTGCGCCACAGTTAACCGGAACCAGCGGCTTGTCCCGCCGTGGGCTGTTAAAATGGATGGCCTTGGCGACCAACTCTTTCCCGGTGCCGCTTTCTCCGTAAATCAGAACGGTACTGTCCGAATCGGCAACCTTTTCAATAGTGCCGAATACCTTTTTCATGCAGTCGCTGTAACCCAGGAGTTTCCCCAGATCATACTTTTCCTTCAGGTGATCGCGCAGATGAACATTTTCTGCTTTGAGCTGTGCATAGGACACGGCACGCTGGACGGTAATTTTGACCAGGTCGTCCTTGAGTGGTTTGGAGATAAAGTCGAAGGCTCCCAGTTTCATCGCTTCTACGGCGTTGCTGACCGTACCGTAACCGGTAATAATGATCACCACGTGATCCGGTGTCATTTCTTTGGTGAACCGCAGGAGTTCCAATCCGTCCACGTGGGGCATCTGCAAGTCAGTGAGGGTGATATCGTAATGGTCTTCCAGAAAAGCCTTCATCGCTTCCCGGCCATCCTCTACTGCCTTGACCTCGTGTCCGCTGGAGATCATGAGTTCAGAGAGATTCTGCCTACTGAGTTCATTGTCCTCGACGATGAGAATTTTGGCTTTTTTCATGCAGTGTTTCCTTGGTGGAAAGCATTCATAAATGTAACAGACGCAACAAATCGTCTGTCCTGATTTACGCGTGCATATTACTAAAATATTGAGAAAAAAGTGTAAAGTTTTTTCTTTACACTGCCGATAGATTAATTATCGTTACATTTGATTAGATGGTAACAAGAGAAAAGCATCTACGCCGCATAACTAATTGTAAACAAATAACTATTATATAGTCCCCTGGAAAAAGAAGAGGAATCACCTACAAACAGCGAGGTAAAAAATGAAAGACACAAACGAAATCGTTGCTCAGGTCAGAAGCGCCGGCTCGGATCGCGAAGGAAAGTATCTGACGTTTTCCCTGGCAGGGGAAGAATACGGCATCGGTATTCTCAAGGTGAAGGAAATTATCGGCATGATGCCCATCACGCATGTTCCGCAAACACCGGAGTATGTCAAGGGAGTTGTCAATCTGAGGGGGAAAGTGATTCCTGTTGTAGATTTGCGGCTCAAATTTGGTATCGAACCCATCGAATATTCTGAACGGACCTGCATTATTGTTGTTGAAATTACTGGCAAATCTAAGACTGTTGCCATGGGTATTGTTGTGGATTCCGTTTCTGAAGTTCTCAATATCAAAGGCGGCGATATTGAAGACACCCCTTCTTTCGGCACAAAATTGAAGACGGAATTTATTCTCGGTATGGCCAAAACCGGATCAAGCGTCAAAATCCTGTTGGATATTGATCTCGTTCTGGCAGATGAGGAAGTCAATGCGATCGAAGAGACCATCGCCACCTGATCGTCGGACCTCAGGAATCAGTACCATGACCTGCAATGCCGTGGGAATAGCTGGCGCGGCAGGTAACTGCCATAAAAGTGAGAAGATCGACAAGGCCTGAATATTATGGAAAAAACGTTTTATTCGACATCCGAGGTTGCTGCATTATTTGGAATCAGCCGGGTTACCGTATATCGCTGGGTGAAGGACGGCAAAATCCAGGCCTATGGTTTGGGTAAGAACCTGAAGATTCCTTTCTTTGAAATCAAGCGGCTGCTGCAGGATTTCGGCATGACCGATATGTCGTCTACTGAAATTGATAAGCTGCTCAAGGAGCATGGCATCCTGGACATCATTCAGGCGATGGCAAAGGACGGCAAGGCTGATTTATAATGGCTGGCGGGGCCATTCCGAAACCCCTGTAACACGCTGAACTTGAGTCAATGGGAATATTCTGTGTGACGAATGGTTCACATTTTGCTTTTATAAAGTGTACAGCAACGGCGCGATTTTTTCTATAAAAGGTTAATTAATGATGGCAGAATTGAAAGAAAGCGATTTCCAGAAGATAAGCCGTCTTGTTTATGAGTTATGCGGAATCAACCTACATGACGGGAAGAAGGAGCTGGTCAAAGCTCGACTGGGGAAACGCCTTCGAGAGGGCAATTTTTCTTCTTTCAGCGAATATTATAAGCACGTTACGACGGAAGAAGGTCAGGATGAGCTAATCATGATGATCGATTCGCTCTCGACGAATCTGACCTATTTTTTCCGTGAGGGAGCTCATTTTGAGAAGGTGCAAAAAATCCTGCCTGAACTGGCGACAGGAGCCCGGAGTGCAGAGCGACGAGGCTGCGGTGTGCAGATCTGGAGCGCTGCTTGTTCATCCGGAGAGGAGCCCTATTCCCTGGCTATCACGGTCAAGGAAAGTCTGGGCGGATTCGCTATTCCGGTTTCAATTCTGGCGACTGACATATCGACCCGGGTCCTGCAGATGGCAATGCGGGGTGTTTTTCCAGCAGAACGGATGAAAAATGTGCCGGAAAAGATACTGAAAAAATACTTTCAGTACGGGTCGGGGAAATGGAGTGGGTTTTTTCAGATCAAGAAAGAAATTCGGGATATGGTGCGCTTCATGCGCTTCAATTTAATGGATCCGCCGCCGGCCGAGTTTGTTTCCGACATCATTTTTTGTCGTAATGTCATGATTTATTTTGATAAACAGACACAGGAAATGTTGGTCAACCGACTCCACCAGACCTTAAAGCCGGATGGCTATTTTTTTGTCGGTCATTCGGAAAGTTTGACGGGGCTGGCTCATCCTTTTAACTATATTGAACCGAGTGTTTATCGAAAATAAACCTATGGCAGATATTATTGTTGGTATTTCCGATCTTAAAGTCAGTAACAATCCCGGTGATGTGTTGGTAACATTTGCTCTTGGTTCCTGCATTGCCGTAGCCATCTATGACCCGGTTGTCAAGGCGGGGGGATTGCTGCACTATATGCTTCCGGATTCGAATCTGGATTTGAGGAAAGCACAGGATCAGCCGGGCATGTTTGCCGACACCGGCGTGCCGCTCCTGTTCAAATCCTGCTATCGCCTGGGAGCGGAAAAAAAACGGTTGATTGTCAAAGTCGCCGGTGGGGCAAGCATTTTGGACGACACCAATTTCTTTCGTATCGGTCAGAAGAACATCACGGCCCTCCGGAAAATATTCTGGAAGAACAACGTGATGATCGAGGCTGAGGATACCGGGTCAAATTATAATCGCACAGTACGTCTGGACCTGTCGAACGGAAAATTTCTGATCAAGAGTTCGATGGGAATGATGAAGGAATTATAATCATGTTGGAGAAGATTATTCGTTCGGTGCAGAGCATTCCGGCATTCCCGATGACGGTCCAGAAAGTGGCCCAACTGGTATCCCGGGAAGACTATGCCATGGCGGATCTGGTGAATGTGATCAAGTATGACCAATCGATCACCGCCAATATACTGAAGATGAGCAACGCGGCTTATTTCGGTTCTCGTCATAAAATCAAGTCGATTCAGGAAGCCGTCATGTATCTGGGACAGCAGAATCTCCTACGCGTCGTCCAGACAGCCGGAATTTCCCGCTTCTATCGGAGGGTAACCGGCGGTTATGTGACTTCGGCCCGGGATCTGTGGAAACACTCTATTGCAGTGGCGATGATGTCCCAGATCCTGTCTCAGAAAATTTTCCGCTGTGATGATTCGGTCCTCTACACAGCGGCAATCCTGCACGATATTGGGAAAGTTTTCCTCGGCGAATTTGTTCAGGAATCATTCAGTAAGATTGAACATTTGGTGATGGATCGTGGTTATTCCTTCCTGGATGCGGAACATGAAGTGCTGGGCATCGATCATGCAGCACTCGGAGGGATGATTGCCGAGCATTGGCGCTTCCCGGCGGAAACCCGGGATGCCATCGCCTACCACCATCGTCCGGACCTCTTGGACAAAGAAGGGGATCATATTTCGTGGTTGGTGTACCTGTCCGACCAATTGTGCCTGATGGTCGGGGTAGACGGCGGCATCGACGGCTTGGCCTATAAGGGTTTGGAGGAAAGTCTGACAAGGTTCCATCTTCGGGAGCAGGATCTGGAACAGGTCATGGTCAAACTGTTGGAAGCCATGGAAGGTGCGGAAGACATCATTAATAGTGTGTAAGCAAGCAATGAGGACGAGGGCTAATCATGTCATTTAATGTATTGATCGTGGATGATTCAAACGCGATGCGTTCCGTAATCCGTAAGGTTATCCAACTGTCCGGTTTCCGGATGGATCGTTGTTATGAGGCGGGAAACGGAAAACAAGCCCTGGAGGTTTTATCCGGTGAGTGGGTCGATGTGATCCTGTCGGATATCCACATGCCGGAAATGGATGGCTTCGAATTGCTGAAAGAAATCAGCAAGCATGATGTCTTCAAAAATATTCCCGTGATCATGATCTCAACCGAGGGAAGTTTGGAACGGGTTAATGAAGCCTATGCTCTGGGGGCGAAGGGATTTATCAAGAAGCCGTTTTTACCGGAGGAATTGAAACGCATACTGCACGAAGTGATAGGGGTGGGAGATGAAGGAGAATATCAGACAGACACTGACGAAGGCGACTTTTGAGGTCTTCGAGAAGATGTTTTTTGTCTTTTTGGAACCGGTAGAAACCGCACCGAAACCGTATGATCACTTGTCGGCAATCGATTTCGGCGGCCGAGCCACCGGGACGCTCCGTATCATGATGTCGCGGGGACTGGCGGAAACGATGGCCCAAAACATGCTGGGTTGTGACCCATCTGAGGTTACGGCAGCCATGATCGAAGACTGCTGCCGAGAGGCAGCCAACATGGTGTGCGGGAATTTTCTGCGTAAGATGAGTGAGCAGGATGTGTTTAATCTGAGTCTTCCGAGATGTGTACCGGCGGATCAGGCTGGAAATCTCGGACTGCCGCCGTCGGGGGCGGATGATGTGTCGATTGTTTTTGACACGGAAGGGGAGTCTTTGCAACTTAAGCTTTCCTGGAAAGACGCGGGCTGAAAGCTCCGGGAGCGGTCATGAGCAGCTCGGAAATTAAACTGCGGGACTATTTTCTATCCCCGGGCTACATTTATTTAAGTGAAGAACCTTCTTTGATTTCCACCGTTGTCGGTTCGTGTGTTGCCGTGTCGCTTTGGGATTGTAAGAAGGAGTGCGGTGCAATGGCACACTTTCTGTATCCGTCGACCGATGCGCGATCCCAGGCTTCGGCCAAATACGGTAATGTGGCAATTCAGCATCTGATCCGGCTCTTTGTAGCAGAAGGATCGAAAGTAAAGAATCTGCGGGCCCAGATTTTCGGTGGTGCGATCAGCCCTTCCGGAGGATGTGAACGGATTGGACCAGAGAATGTCCGGATTGCCAAACGCACGCTGGTCAGCAGAAAAATTCCCGTGCTTTCCGAGGATGTCGGAGGGTCCATGGGGCGTAAGATAGTCTATAACACATTGAAAAATGAAGCGGTTGTTTACAAAGTGAATCAGTTGCGCAAAGGTGACTGGTATCCCTACATTCAAGAGGGCAGATGAGCGTGAAAAAGATAAGAGTACTCATCGTCGATGACTCTGCAATTGTGCGTAAAATCTTCACAGAGGAGTTGTCGAGGTATCCCGATATTGAGGTAATCGGGGCGGCACCCGATCCCTTTGTTGCGAGGGACAAGATCGTGACGCTGAAGCCCGACGTCATCACTCTGGATGTGGAAATGCCGCGGATGGATGGGATAACCTTTCTTCGGAAGTTGATGAAATATTACCCCCTGCCGACGATCATTGTCAGCTCCCTGACACAAAAGGGTGGTAAGCTGACGCTGGAAGCCTTGGACATCGGTGCCGTCGATGTCATTGCCAAGCCGGGAGGCTCCTATTCCGTCGGCGACATGAGCGCCCAGCTGGCGGAAAAAATCCGCGTGGCTTCGCGGGTTAATGTGGTCAGAAAAGAGGACGAATCGGCTGGAGGTGTGGCGGAGCCGATCCGGGCTCTGGCGGAAACGACGAATAAGGTCATTGCCATCGGGGCGTCCACAGGGGGAACGGAGGCTCTGAAAAATGTGCTGACTAAAATGCCGGCCAATTCCCCGGGTATCGTGGTGGTTCAGCATATGCCGGCGCATTTCACAACGGCCTTTGCCGAACGGTTGAACGGCATCTGTCAAATGACGGTTAAAGAGGCGGAGGATAACGATTCAGTTACCCCGGGAACGGTGCTCATTGCCCCGGGGAATTATCACATGATTTTCCGTCGCAGTGGTGCCCGGTACTACGTTGAAATCAAGACCGGTCCCATGGTTCATCACCAGCGGCCGGCAGTCGATATTCTATTCAAGTCAACGGCGAAATATGCCGGAGCGAATGCAATCGGAGTTATTCTGACCGGCATGGGTGCGGACGGGGCCGAGGGTCTTTTGGAAATGAAACAGGCGGGGGCAAGTACGATTGCCCAGGATGAGAAATCCTGCGTGGTTTTCGGCATGCCGAAGGAAGCAATTAAACTGGGAGCGGCGGACAAGATCGTTCCCCTGGATCTGGTAGCACAAGAGATCATAAGGATGGTGTGAATATGAGTTATCAAACATTGACTGCACTGATTGACGGCATGGCATCGGATTTCCTTTTCCTGGACGATCGTGATATCGACATTGCTTCGGCGGGAAAGTTCCTCAATCATCTGGATCAAATCCTTGCGGAAGCAGGGAAAGTCAATGTCGGCTCGGTCGTGAAGGTTTGCCGATCGGTGAATCATATTTTGGGGAAATGGCTGATTGACCAGGTGAAGGACAAGGAAACCGGTTTCGGGCTGATAGAGAAGGGGATTTCTCTGATGCAGTCGATTGCCGAATCATACAAAAATACCGGTACCGGAAACGACGATGTGACGGAATTTATTGGTCTTTGCACGGATCTACTTGGCGAAGAAACGCCGGCTAACGAAAATACCCCGGCCGATGCTGAGACGGTTCGCACTGAGGAAGTCAAAGAATCTTCCGCCCCCGCACCGTCGGCTCCCGCTCAAGATCAATTACAGGACGAGTCCCTGTTGAAAGATTTTATTGTCGAGGCCTGTGAGTATATCGATGAAATCGAAGTCAATATTCTGAATCTGGAACAGGAACCGGAGAACAAGGATTTCATCAATGCCATTTTCCGGCCTTTCCATTCTATTAAAGGTGTGGCGAGTTTTCTCAATCTCACGATTATTCGTGATTTGGCTCATAAACTGGAAAATCTGCTGGATAAGGCCCGCAATGCAGAGCTGGAGGTGACTCCGCCGGTGATCGATGTGGTGCTGGATGGGGCGGATGCTCTAAAACTGCTGGTCAACAGATTGAAAACCGACCCGGGGGCCAGTCATCTGGTTCCGGAAGAACTTGATGTGAAAGAACTGGAACAACGCATCCAAACGGTCGAGGAAGGCCGTGTCGACATTCCAACGCGCAAGAAGCTGGGGGAGATTCTGGTCGAAGATGGTGTTATCTCTTCGGATGTGCTGAACAAAGGGTTGGAAACGGTGGAAAAAGAACCGGGGACAAAAATCGGCGAGGTATTGATCAAAGAGGGCGACGTTACGCCTAAGCAGGTGTCGCAGGCCCTGCGTAAGCAGGCTGATCAGGTCTCCGACGCATCCACAATCCGGGTGGATACCCGGAAACTGGACGACATGATCGATATGGTCGGGGAGTTGGTCATCACACAGTCCATGGTCCAGCAGGACCTGAATATGAGTCTCCATGCGGACCGCAATCTCATGCGCGATATTGCCCAGCTGTTCCGCATTACTTCGGGTTTGCAGCGGGCGTCGACGAGCTTGCGCATGATTCCCATCAAACAGACCTTTCAGCGGATGTCACGGTTGGTCCGAGATCTTTCGAAGGCAGCGGGGAAGAATGTCACGGTGGAAATGGAAGGGGAAGAAACGGAAATCGACCGGAACATGGTCGACGAGATCTACAACCCGCTGGTGCATATGATCCGCAACTCCGTCGATCACGGTCTGGAGGTACCGGCGGACCGGCACCGGACGGGCAAGCCCGAGAAAGGATTGATCCGGTTGTCCGCCTATCATCGGGGAGGCAATATTGTCATTTCGATTACCGACGACGGGCGTGGTCTGAACAAGGAAAAAATTCTGGAAAAAGCGATTAAAAACAGAGTAGTGCAAAGCAGTGACGGACTATCCGATAGTGAAATCTACCGGCTTATTTTCCTGCCGGGTCTTTCGACGGCGGAAAAAGTTACGGATATTTCCGGACGCGGCGTGGGGATGGATGTGGTGAAACAGGCCGTTGAAAAACTGCGCGGTAAAATTGAGATTGAAAGTAAAGCCGGGGAGGGGACAACCTTCATCACCAGTTTCCCCTTGACCATGGCCATTATCGACGGCATGATTGTCAAGGTTGGACCGGAGCGTTACATCCTGCCGACAACGGCGATCCGCCAGGCTCTCAGGCCGACCCGCGAGGCCTATAACAATATCGTGGGCAAGGGAGAGACCATCAATGTCATGGGCCATTTGTTGCCCCTGATTCGCCTTTACCAGCTTTTTGGCATTGAACCCGAATATCGGGAACCCTGGGAAGCAATCTGTGTTGTCGTCGAAGGCGAGGGGCGTTCAAAGTGTCTGCTCGTCGACAAGATCGTCGGCAAGGCGGAGGTGGTGATCAAGAGTCTGGGAGAGGGGTTCAAAAATCTCCGGGGGATCTCCGGTGGGGCGATCCTGGGCGACGGTCAAGTCGGTTTGATTATTGACCCGGAAGGATTGTTTGATTTTAGCGAGAAACAGTAGAGGGCATTATTCGGTAAACGGAACACGGGAAATTTTCTCAAGGAGAGCAAGCAATGGATAAAAGTATAAAGATTTTGATTGTCGACGATTTCGCCACCATGCGGAAGGTCATCCGAAATCTGCTTAAACAAAGCGGATATGAGAACATTGTCGAGGCAGAAGATGGGGTAAACGCCCTGAAAATTCTGAAATCGCAGAAAATTGATTTTATCGTCTCCGACTGGAACATGCCTAACATGAGCGGTCTGGAGCTGCTGAAAGCCGTGCGTGCGGATGAAGATTTAAAGACCCTGCCCTTCTTGATGGTAACGGCGGAAGCCCTCCAGGAAAATGTCGTTGCCGCCGTCAAGGCCGGAGTCAGTAACTATATCGTCAAGCCCTTCACGTCGGAAACCCTGGACGAGAAGATCAAGAAAATCATGGAGAAGATGTAATCCACCAACGAAAAGAGGAAACCCCAATGAACGTCAAATTTATCAACCCATTTTTAGAAGGGACAACCAGCGTACTCAACACGATGGCCTTCGTTTCGCCCCGCGCGGGGAAACCCTATTTGAAGAAAGAAAGCATGGCCGTCGGAGATATCTCCGGGATCATTGGTCTGACCGGCGCGGCCCGAGGGTCGCTGGCGCTGAGTTTCAGCAAGGGCTGCATTCTTAAAATTGTCTCCAACATGCTGGGGGAAGAGATCAACGATATCAATGGCGATATCAAGGATGCCGTGGGTGAGCTGACCAATATGGTTTCCGGTGTGGCGAGAAAGAAGCTGGAGGCGGAAGGGTTAAACATTACAGCGGCAATTCCCACGGTTGTTGCCGGAACGAACCATTCTATCGTTCATGTCCTGGGCGGTCCCAGCATCATTATTCCTTTTGAGATCGATGAGGGACCTTTCGTGGTCGATATCTGCCTGTCAGATGGGACTTAAAAAGGAGGTCTTTGCATAAACGGCGGGGGCGACTGGTTAGCCGGGGGAACCACCGCTGGTGAAGCCGCCGCCGTTACAGCCTTTGGTTGAAGCAAGATAATACTGATCCTTCGGTTGCGGGGGTCCCGGGGATCTTCCTTCACATAAAGCTCCTGATCCGCATAACCGACCACCCGTGCAATCCGGGTCGGTTCAATCCCGTTGTTTTCCAGTTCACGCCGAGCAGCCGATGCGCGTGATGTGGACAATTCCCAGTTGGTAATCTGACCGCCCCGGAACGGCGCGGAATCCGTGTGGCCCTCGATGGCCACCCGGTTCGGTACATCCCGGATGTTGTCCGCCACGATCGCCAGGATCTGACGAGCTTTGACGGTCGGGTCGGCGCTTCCCAGGGTAAACATGGGGCTTCCTTCCATGTCCACAATCTGGATGCGGACTCCGCCTTCCACCACATCGACAAAAACCTGATTCTTGACAAATTTCAGCTTTTCCTCAATGGCTGTCTTGAGTTTCTTGACCAGGTCTTCTGTCGAGATACCCCCGCCTCCTTCGATTTTAACCACACTGAAGCCCATGGAGCCTTTGACCTGACCTTTTGTATCCTGGTTGGCGGCGCCGGCCCCGTCTTTGTTCAATCCCTTGGCCGACATTTTAGAGCCCATACCTTGCCTATCGAGGACCTGGTTGGATTTATCCAGAAAAGATTGGCCTGATCCGGTCATCTCTTTGAATATATTAAAGTTTTTAAAATATTCAGAGAGGGCGAGGCGTTTCTCCGGCGAAACCATCGTAATCAACCACAGCAGGAGAAAAAATGCCATCATGGCCGTGACGAAGTCGGCGTAGGCCACTTTCCAGGAACCGCCGTGATGCCCTTCATGACCCTTTTTAATCTTTTTGATAACAATGATGGGAGAAGATCGATCATCCATTATTTTTTCGCCTGACGGAAGGCCTCTTCCACATCCGCAAATGTCGGTCTGGCCTCAGTGGGAATGACCCGGCGGCCGAATTCGACCGCCACTTTTGGGGCCGCACCGCCGATAAAAGACAACAGGGCGACCTTCAGTACCATCAAATACTGAAGATGTTCCGCCGCGCTGTGCTCGAGGTTTCGGCCCATGGGTCCGACAAATCCATAACACATCAAAACGCCCAGAAAAGTGCCGACCAAGGCGGCGCCGATATGCTGGCCGAGAACTTCCGGTGGTTCACCAATTTTCCCCATGGTGATGACGATCCCCAGAACGGCGGCGACGATTCCCAGTCCGGGCAAAGCATCGGCTACGAAGTTTACACTTTTCGATGGCCCCGTCAGTTCTTCCATGTGGGTTTCCAGCTCGCTATCCAGCAGGGCTTCCAGTTCATGAGGGGCAATCGTTGTCGTCATGACGGTCCGCAGCGTATCGGTGATCAGATTAATGGCCCGCTCATTTTTTAGAATGTGAGGATATTTATTGAAAACGGGACTTTCTTCGGGGCGATCCACGTCCGACTCAATGGAAACCAACCCCTGTTGCCGAATTTTGTAAAAAATGCCATTTAAAAGAAGCAGTGCATCCAGGTAGTCGTTCTTGGAAAGATGCTTTCCCGCAAAAATTCCGGCAACTGATCCCGCTACTTTTTTTGCCAGTTTCAGTGGATTGGAGATCAGAAAACCACCGATGGCCGCCCCGAAAATGATCAGTACTTCTGTTGGCTGAATCAGGACCGACAGGTTGCCGTGTGCGATGAGATATCCGCCGACCACACAGGAGAAGACAACAACGAACCCGATAATCGCAATCATGATCAGTCTTTCTCCCCTCTTTTCGCCCTCAGGATTTCCCGTTCTTTTTCGAAAACAAACCGGACGATTTCGTTACGGATCGGTTCATCCATTTCCTGGAATTTCAGGGCGATCCGGAACTGTTCATGACGCCTTTCGGAGGAGAGCACCTCGGCGTAGATTTGGACCGCAACGGGGGGAAGGGAAAACAAGATAACTTTGATTTCTAAAACCGCTCCGACCGAGATATCGGTCTCGGACAAGAAATCCATGCCGCTGGCGCTGAGGGTCACCATTTTCACCGGGAGGGACTGAAATCCTCCCTGGAAAATGGCAATCATCCGCATAACGGCGTCCAGTTTTGCATTGATGGTCTTCAGCCAGACGGACAGGTGGGCATCTCCGATTTCCGGCAGCGAAGACAGTTCACTGTAAATCGGTTCTCCGAAGAGCTGTGCCCGGGAAATTTCCTGTTCCTCCTTAGGTACGATACGTGCGCTAAAAGGGAGCAGGGCGGTAATTCGCGAATACTCCCGTTTATTTGAGACTGTTTCTTCCGGCATTCTTGTATCCATTAATTAACCCTTTCCCCATCAGGGCGATACAGCCGCTGTGGATCGTCTTGGCGCTGACTGTGAAGCAGCTTTAAACATAACCCAATGTGCATGAACTTATTAACCATTCGAATTTGTTCTGTAAATTGATATTAGGCCAGGACTTTTAATAAATTCCCCGGCAAATCCTTTTCGGGATTATTTGCAAGACTGATACCGAAAATTCTCTTCGTGGCCATAAAAATCACAAATTATTGCCCTGTGGTATGAAACCGGAGTTTTTCCAATGGTTGTTTTATGAATTAAGCGGTCTAGGGTCTTCGATAATCGCGGTGGCGGGAGAGTATATTGTCAAAATATTGGCTCAGAATTGAAACCTTGGCGACCCCCAATCAACTAGATTCGATTTCTTCGCTCCCTAAATGGACGGTCTCTGAGAAATTCTCGCTCCTGTCTTTTCTGGTACATAAATTGCTCGCGAAGCAGACAGATGGTCATAGTTTGGGGTGTAAAAGGTTCTTCCCGGGAAGACCAGGCTGCAAGAGGGAATAATAAGTCGGTGGTAAAATTGATCGGATCTTATACCAAACAAAACAGAATGCTTCGGTCCATCAGGTCGTCTTTATATTGCCTATATACAGGTCGGTTTGTCGCTGTACTTGCAGCTCTGCTGATGCTGCAACTCATCTCAGCACCAGTGTGGGCGGAGCAGACTCATGGGAAGCAGAAACAGCAAAAGGGTGGATATTGTCTGGTCTTTTCCTCTTTCCAGGATGACCGGATGGCCGTTTCCGAAGTTCAGCGGCTGAAAGAGCGCGGGTTCCCGGCGTTCTACCAGAAAACAACGGAAGGGCAATCCACAAAGTTCCTTGTTCTGGCCGGTCCCTACGCGACCAAAGCCAAAACGGCGACGGTGGGCGAAAAGCTTCAGCAGATGGGCTTGGTGGACCGGATACGGCTGATTGCACTGAATAAATCGGATGAGAAGGGAATCGGCAAAGAAGAGGAAAAGACAGAACAGCAGAGCATTTCCACAAGTAAAGTGGTTTCGCAGACAGACAAGCCGAACAACACAAAAAAAGTCAAAGTAAAGAACGCGACCCTGCCGGTGTCCCCCGAAAGTAAGGCATCTAAGGTGTTTAATGCAGTTTTAAACCCTGCGACCGCCCAAGCAGCGACTCAACCGGCGTCGAAATCGGAAAAGACCTCTCTGTCTGTGTCGGTAAAAAAGCTGGCGGCAGCCCAGCAAAGTTTGGGTACGGTTCCCCGGGAGAAACCGGAATTAAAAAAAGAAAAACAGAATTTCCCGGTCACCCCAGAACCAGCAGCCGAAGTTAAACCATCGCCGCAGGCGGTTATTCCCGAAACCGTTTCCGCCCCCGCCATGCCGGCGCCTCCCGTTACCCCGGCCTGGCCCTACTTTGATGCTGCGATGAAAGATTTCCAGAAGGGACTTTATGTCAAGGCCCGCCCGGTTTTTCAGGATATTCTGGGCAGACGGGAAATCGGACAGCCCTGGCGTGAGTTGGCCGAGCGGCGTCTTGTAGATTGCATGTATTTTCTTAAAGAAAGTAACAACAGCAATGCGCTGTCAGAGTTGGTCTATCAGTATAAAAATATTCTTTTTAAATATCCCGACATCCGCCATGGGAATGATCTTGCCTACTGGCGTCTGGGCCATCTTTACAAAGCCATGGCGCTCTATGTGGATGCGGCTGATGCCTTAAACAACTTATTGACCAGGTATCCGGGCTCAACTCTTGCGGAAGAAGGACTTTTCCAGAAGGGGGAGATTCTGCGCCTGGATAAGAAATATCCCCAGGCGGCAGAGGCCCTCCAGACATTTTATGCGAAATACCCGTCAAGTGGCCTCTCCAGGTCTGCGGTGTTTGCCCTGGCAGATACCTATTACCGCATGGGCCGCTCCCGGGAAGCCGATGTCTGGTATAACAGTGCCCTCCAGCGCTGGCCGGATCTATATGGTCTGCCCGACGGCATTTTTCTCAATACGGCTTATCATTTCTATAATACGGGAAATTACCGGCGTGCATTTCAGATTTTTGCTTACTTCCGCAGCCTTTATCCGGGCAGCACCAATGCCCCTGCCGCCACCCGCGGTATGGCGAAGAGCCTTGCCAAAATGGGCAAGACCGCATCGGCTGTTCGTGTCCTGAGTACTGATTTAGCGGGGCGGGATAAGAAAGAATCCGTACGTAATCGATTGCTGATGGCGGAATTGGGTACGGTGGAACCGAAAGCCCGGACTTCTGCTTGTTTCCCGGGAGTTGATAATTACCGGGAACCGCTGCTCAGCTGTGATCGGATGCTTATTGAGCTTAGGGGTGATGCCCTGACCGATGAGGTTCTGGCCCGGAAGGGACAGGTCTTGAGAACCATGAATATGAATCAGGAGGCGTTTAATGCCTACGCCGCCCTGCTCCAACTGTATCCCAAGAGTTCCTTTGAGGCAACCTGCCGCCAGGGTATGGAAGAAACCCGGAATATCCTGGTGAATGATTATTACCGAACGGGGGATCATCTCGCCGTTGCCGGTCTGTATTTTACGGAGAGCGGTTTTACGTATCATCTGGATACGGACGTGCTGTTCAAAATTGCCGACAGTCTCAAGCGGCTGGGGCTGTATGCGCAAGCAGCCAAAACGTTTCAGGATTTGAAGAATACGCAGAGTTATCCGAATCCTGAAATGCTGGACCTGGACATTGCCGAAGCGGAAATCAAAGCCGGGAAAGTCAAGGAAGGACAGGCCCGCTTGATCACCCTGCTCGGTCAGAAACGAGTTGCGGGGATCGAAGCCAAAAAGGCCAACAGAATTCTGGCCGATGCATATTATACACAACGTAACTATGACAGCGCGATGGCTTATTATGCCGCAGCGATGCCTGTAAACGGAGGTGAGGAGGGCGCCGTCCTTTCTCTTTACCGCTATGCTGACACCCTGAAAAGAAAAGGTCAGGGGACACTGGCCAACCAGTATTTCCAGCAAGCATTAACAGCCGCAACGGTCACTCCGAATGCATTATCTCCGATGGTGAAAGGAACACTGCAGATGGAACTGGCGGAATCTTATCTGACCTCGGCGAATTATAACCAGGCCATTGCCATGCTGACACAATCTTTATCCGTGCTGCCGAAAGGGGCCGACCAGCGCTGGGCTCTGTTTCGCTTAACCGGAGGATATCTCAAGACGAACAACCCCGATTTGGCGGAAAAGTCATCGGTGCGGGTCAGAGAAAACACGGAAGATCCCTTCTGGGTTAAAATGGCCGACTATGGCTTAAATGACGGGCTCTGGTTTGTGAATTACGAAGATTACTTAAAATAAAGGAGCCTATGGGCAACAGAATCCCTTCCGGGAGCGGCATTAACCCCGCCTCCAATGCCACCACGATGCGTCATGAGGTTGACACATGAAAAAGATATGGACGACATCCATTTGCTAAAAGAATCCTTCACTGCCTTTCAGCAGTCTTCCAGCCGTCTGCAGGAGGTTTATCTGGAGTTGCAGGAAAAGGTTACCCAAGCCGCAGTCGAACTGGAGGCGAAGAACGCCGAACTTCTCCGTATCAGTGCTGAGCGTGAAGCCATGCACCATTACCTCCAGGGTATCCTGGAGAGTCTGACCGTCGGGGTTCTGGTGACGGATGATGAAGGGGTAATCCGAATTGCCAACCATGCCGCCCAGCTGTTTCTCGGTGCCGGAGAGAACAAGTTGCAGGGACAAGCGATTCGTCAAATCTTTGGCAATGCCGAATGGGATCTGGAATGCGGCCACAGTGCCGGAAAAAGGGGACACAGAATTAACCGGCATGGCCGGATTCTGGAGTTGCTCGGGTCTCCTTTCTCGGTGCGCGAGCAGAAATTGGGCGGCGTTGCCTGGGTCATGACCGATATCACCGAGGCTTTGAAACTGGAGAAAAAGGTCCATCACCTTGACAAAAATACGGCCATGCTGGAGATGGCCGCTCAAATTGCGCACGAGGTCCGTAATCCCCTGGGGAGTATCGAACTTTTTTCCTCGCTATTGCATCGCCACCTCCGGGAGGCAAAACAGCAGGAATGGGTCACTCAGATCATTCAGGCCGTCAAAAACATTGATGTAAAAATTGAAGAATTACTGTGCCATGTCAAAACGGTGGAGCCACTCATGGAAATAATGAATATCCATGACTTGCTGAAGGAAGTTCTTCTCTATTCGGATCAGATTGCAGATCAAGGACATGTCTTCCTGTCCGTAGAATATGATCCCGGAGAACCGCTAGTTCGTGGTAACCCGGCGATGTTACGTCAAATTTTCATGGGTCTGATATTGAATGCCCTCACGTCGCTTCCGGATGAAGGACGGATTCGCATCCGGACGGTAATCGAGGACAGAGATAACGTGTCTCCGGTCATACGCGTTCGTTTTTCAGACAACCGTCCAGGCAATCCGGTGGAACACATTCACCGGTTTTTCAATCCCGAAGAAGACGACGACCGATTGGCCAGTTTTAATTTTACGGTGATCCAAAACATTGTCGCCATGCACAAGGGTGCTCTGACGGCAGAAAGCAGTGAAGACGGGAACACGTCGTTCAGCATCGCTATTCCTCTGGTTGGATTGTCACTTGAGGAGGAAAACCGGTAAGTGGGGAATTTGATAATGCAAGAATCTGCAAAACGTCATCCTGATAGTCGATGATGACCCATCCATGCAGCTTGCCCTTTCGGAGTCTCTGGCGGTGTGCGGCTATGAGGTTGATACGGCAGATAACGGGTCCGAAGCCCTGCAGAAATTTCAGGAGCAATCCTTCGGCATGGTGGTGACCGACATGCGCATGCCCCGCATGGGTGGGATGGATGTCCTGAAGGGTGTCAAAAAACTATCACCTCGAACACCGGTAATCCTGATTACGGCTTACGGAACCGTCAGTACGGCGGTGGAAGCCATGAAAGAAGGCGCGGCGGAGTTCATCATGAAGCCCTTCTCCCTCGACGATCTTCAGGCTGTGGTGCGGAAAGTACTTTCCTTGGGCGGTGCTCCTGCAGTGGAAATGGCGCTCACCGAGGATATCCCTGCCCCTCAGGAAGTGGATATCATTAGTCAGGCGGCCAACATGAAAGCCCTGTTTGCCCTTATGCGCAATATAGCCAAGAGCAAATCCAGCGTGCTGATCCAGGGAGAGAGCGGTACGGGCAAAGAGTTATTCGCCCGCTATATCTATCGCCACAGTACGCGGAAGAGTCGGCCCTTCGTGGCGATCAACTGTGCCGCCATTCCCCACCACCTCCTGGAAAGCGAGATGTTCGGCTATGAAAAAGGGGCTTTCACAGGGGCTGCGCAGCGGAAACCGGGTAAGTTCGAGCTTGCCGACGGGGGGACACTGCTCTTGGATGAAATCGGCGAGATGGATATTCAGCTGCAGGCGAAACTCCTACGAGTGCTCCAGGAATCGGAAGTGGACCGTCTCGGCGGTCGGACCCGATTTCCGTTGATGTGCGAATCATTGCCACGACCAACGCCGATCTAAAAAAAGCAATTGAAGAGAAAAAATTCCGGGAGGATCTCTATTACCGGTTGAACGTCATTCCCATTCACATCCCGCCCTTACGGGACCGGGAGGAGGACATTGCCCTCCTGAGTGATTATTTCCTCGGGAAATACAGTCAGATCAACGGTAAAAGGAAACCTGTTCTTTCCCCGGAGGTCCTCCGTATCCTGAAGGCGTATCACTGGCCGGGAAACGTCAGGGAACTGGAACATGTCATGGAGCGGTCGGTTCTGATTTGCGACGATGAGGTCATCCTGCCTGACCATCTCTATTTGGACGGACCGATCCGAATCAAGTCGGAGGCGGAAGATGCGCTGCAGGATGTGACACCGGATCTGGAGGTCCAGGTGGCTTCCAAAGCGCCCGGCACCCTGAAGGAAATGGAAAAGGCCATGATTTTCGAGGCCTTGAACCGGGTGCACGGCAACCGTACTCATGCA
>CAXXUO010000004.1:0-301194 GCA_963666485.2 Syntrophorhabdaceae bacterium
CTGGATGTCATCAGCCAGTCCGCCGAGGAACTATATGGCCGTCTAATCTACAGGGAAAATCAGGTCTCGGATACCGACGAGCTCGCCATGCTGACAGCGGAGCGCGACATCCTGAAAGCAAGGGCAGAGGATTACACTGGGATCCCCGGCAGGCCCGAAATGCTCGAGAGGAAGGCTGGCATCGAGAAGCAGATCGAGGCCGCACGGGGCGGGGTGTCACAGGATAAGGACGCCATCCAAAAGGAGATAACAGATCTCACCGCCCAGCTCGCCGAGGCTAAGGCAGACGCCGACAGGTTCACCCGCAGGGAGCAGGGAGAAAGGCGCGTAGAGGAACTGAAAGCCGAAGAAAAGAAACTGGCCAAGGAATTTGAAGACCTGGAAAAGCAGCTGTTTCTCATAGAAAGTTTCACTAAACGCAAGGTCTCACTCCTGAACGAAAGGATCAACGCCCGTTTTCATCTGGTCCGTTTCAAACTATTCAACCAGCTCGTCAACGGCGGAATAGAGGATTGTTGTGAGATTACTGTAAATGGCGTGCCTTTCGGGGGCGGGCTAAATAGCGCAGCAAGAACGCAGGCCGGTTGCGAAATCATCAACATATTGCAGGAGCACTACAATATCGCCCCGGCCGTATGGCTCGATAACCGCGAGAGCTGCACCCTTATACCCGATATGAAATGTCAGGTCATCAGCTTATACGTATCGCCCGAAGACAAGACACTGCGGATTCAGAAAGCACAAAGTGGAGGGAAGTTGGCGGCATGACGTTATTCGGCCAACAGGGATATACGCTTCGCCCATATCAGCGAGAAGCCGTAGACGCGGCGGTGTCTTTTCTCAAAGGACCTGCCAGACACAACGCCATTGAGGTCCTCCCGACCGGCAGCGGCAAGAGTCTCATCATTGCCAACATCGTGAAGGACCTCGGGGAGCCCGTTCTGATCTTCCAGCCGTCAAAGGAGATCCTCGAGCAGAATTACGCAAAGCTCCTGTCTTACGGACACCATGCCGGGATCTATTCCGCATCGAAGGGCCGGACCGAGGTATCAAATATCACGTTCGCCACGATAGGCAGCGTCATAGGCAAGGCCAGCCTTTTCGATAATTTCCGGTACATTATCGTGGACGAGTGCCACCTTGTAAACGCGAAGGAAGGAATGTACAAAACCTTCCTTGAGTCATTGATAGAGAGAAGTGCCAAAGTTCTCGGGCTTACGGCGACGCCCTACCGCCTCGCCACGAATAGCTTTGGCCCCGAACTGCGCTTTCTCACGAGGACGAGGCCCAGGATATTTCGGGAAATGGTCTATTATGTCCAAAATCGGCAGCTTTTCAACGAAGGCTATCTCGCCCAACTGGAATATGTAAGCCATAACGGCTTTGACCGCTCGAAATTGAAGGTCAACAGCACGGGCGCTGATTTCACGGACGATTCAGTCCAAACATACGTGTGGGCGTCAAATCTCCCGGCCAAGCTCGTTCAGATCATCGAGAGCGAAATCAAGACGCGCAAAAATGTTCTCGTATTCACGCGGTTTGTGGAAGAGGCCCGGTATCTCGCGGGGAGGATTCCCGCCGCCGCCATCGTAACCGGCGAGTCATCGAAGAAAGAAAGGGCCAAGATCATTGACGGATTCAAGAGAGGGACTATCCCGGTCGTCTGTAATGTGGGGGTCCTTACAACGGGCTTTGATTATCCTGAGTTAGAGACGGTCATTATCGCTCGTCCCACCATGAGTCTAGCCCTTTACTATCAGATGATCGGGAGATGTACGAGGCCGCATCCGCTAAAAGGACATGCCCGGGTGATCGACATGTGCGGCAATTATGGGACTTTTGGCAAAGTAGAGGATCTGGAAATCGTTGACGGCGGGAACGGAAAGTGGTTCGTGGCGAGCGGAAACAGGCAATTAACGAACGTGTACTACGGAGAGCAAGCGTGAAAACCTACGGCCCGGGGAACCCTATTACCATCATGGCCCAATTCGACTTCGCCCTGCGGGAAGGGACGCTACTTTATCACAAAGGATGGAACAAGACCGTCATGCCTGTAGTCCTGGCAAACATGCAGTACCGAGTAGTCAAGATGTTCGTAGAGCGAGGGCAGCTGTCCTTCGCCCGGAAAATATAAGGAGGATTACCATGGCAGAACCAGCAAAAACCACCAACGGCAACGCAGGGGCCTCGGTCCCTGCAGGTATGAGGCAGGCCACACAGCTCGAGATCGTCAAGAAATCCGTTGTCGATGTCGTCAAAAGCAAGGTGAACGAGTTCATCACGAGCGGGAACTCTTCCTTCCGAAGAACTACTCCCCGGACAACGCCATGAAGGCAGCCTGGCTGACCCTGCAGAGCACCGTGGATAAAGACGGCCGCCTGGCCCTCGAGGTCTGCACCCGGGACAGCATCGCAAACGCTCTCCTCGACATGGTCGTCCAGGGCTTGAACCCGCTCAAGAAACAGAATTATTTCATCGTGTACGGGAAGACCCTTACATGCCAGCGGTCCTACTTCGGCAGCATGGCCGTCGCGCAGATGGTGGACCCCAAGATCGCTGAGTTCGCCTTCGCCGTTGTCTATGAGGGCGATACCTTCAAGTACGGGATCCACAACGGGAAGAAGCATGTCACCGAGCACGAACAGGAGATCCAGAACGTCGACAAGAAGAAGATCGTCGCGGCGTACTGCATCGCCCTTGACAAAGAGGGCAATCCCTTTCGGACCGAGATCATGACGATCGACGAGATCCACCAGGCATGGAAACAGTCGAAGATGAACCCCATCGACGACAAAGGGAACGTCAAGGAGACTAGCACGCACGGGAAATTCGCCGCGGATATGGCCTTAAAGACGGTCATCAACAAGTGCTGCAAGTCGATCATCAACGCATCTTCCGACAACGCCCTGCTCCTCGACAAGATCAACCGGAACGAGGACCTTGCGGACCGTGCTGCCGCGGAAGCGGAGATCGAGGCAGAGGCGAATCAGGGCGAGGTATTGGAGATCGAGCCGGAGAAGGCCCAGGAAGAAGCGGTTGATCAGTCGCAGGCATCCGAGGACCAGACCGATATGGGAAATCCCACATCGGAGGACCTGCCTAAGACACAGGGCCGGGTACCGGGTTTTTGAGGAGGGAACACAGTGCCAGCGAGACTTCATATTAATCCAGGTGATAAATTCGGACGCTATACGATCATCAAAGAGGCCGCCACGATAAACTCGCATCGACGTTTTCTTTGCCGGTGCGAGTGCGGCACCACAAAAGAGGTTTCGCTCGCCAATCTGAGGGGGAGCCATACGCGGAGCTGCGGGTGTTACATGAGAGAAGTTTCCAGCAGAGATCACCAAACGCATGGTGGCGCAAAAACACGGCTGTACCAGATCTGGCTGGGCATGAAGAAACGATGCAACAATAGCAAGTGCCGAGCCTATAAATGGTATGGAGCCGAGGGCGTAAGACTCTGCCCTGAGTGGACAATCTTTGACCGTTTCGCGATTGGGCCCTATCTTCGGGATACAAAGACGATCTCACTATCGAAAGAAAGAACAGTAATGGCGACTATGAACCTAATAATTGCGAATGGATACCCCTTGCCGAGCAGATGTCCAATACCCGCGATTGTAAACCGGTATCGGTAAACGGGGTCGATTTCCCGACCATAGCGGCGGCGGCGAGACACTTCAACATCCGGCTACTACGGCATACAACAGGCTACGTAGGGGTGTTTCCATAAAAGAAGCCTTCGAGGTCGCACGATGATATTTGAACCGATAGCGAGCAGCAGCAAAGGAAATGCATATTTATTAACGTCTCAGGGGGTAGCGCCCCTTCTTATCGAGTGCGGTATCCCGATAAAGCAGCTCCGGGAGAGGTTACACTTCGGCTTATCCGGGCTCGCCGGTTGCCTTATATCCCATGAGCATTCTGATCATAGTAAAGCCGCCAAGGACGTTCTCAAAGCAGGCGTAGATGTCTGGACTTCAAAGGAAACCGCCGAGGCGCTGGGGATAAAGGACCATTACAGGTGCCATTGCATAGAATCGGGAGCGCAGTTCGTAGTGAATGGGTTTTGGATCATCCCGTTTGACCTCGCCCACGACGTCCCGTGTCAGGGTTTCTTCATCCAGGCGCCGGACGGGGAAAAGTTGCTATTCGTAAGCGATACCTCATATATCAGGAACAGATTTGAGGGAATTAATCTATTAGCCGTGGAATGCAATAACGTCGAGGGGATACTGTCGGAGAACATTGTTAGCGGACAGGTCCCCACATCCCTCGGGCATCGGGTAAGAAGAAACCATCTTTCACTGGAGCGGGCTATTGCAATGTTGAAGGCGAACGACCTCTCAAAATGCAGAAAGATCTTCTTGCTTCATCTTTCAGATAGTAACGCAGACGAGGCGGTTATGGTTCGCACTGTGCAGCAACAGACAGGGATACCGTGCGAAGCTTGCGCGGAATAAATAAGGAGACCCTATGGTCGGAGAAATCATAAATGAAAAAGTTCTAGAGGGAGCAAGCGAGACGGTTGAATCTCTTTTGCGGGCATATAAACCCAAACTGAACGAGGCACTTCTCAAGGAAGACCCTTTAACGGTAGCGCTTTCCATGAAATTCCGCTGCACGGACGGGGACGTGGTCGTCGAGACGAATATGAATTTCGTCCTGGACAGAATTAAGACTTCGGCGTCTCGGAGGATCCAGGAGGACCTACCCCTTGAGGTAGAGGCAAAGAAGAAAGGAGGCGGCGTCCTATACGTCCACCGCGAGCGCGGTAATATTCCCACGAGGTGGTGGAAGAACAAGGCCTCCCCTGATTGCCGGATAGACGCCGAAAGGCTGAGGGTCGTATAGGTTATGAGTCCCGCTCTTAGGGCCGCGAGTATGCTACGTAGAACAGAGACCTTAACAACCCCAAGAATGTCAGACCCCCCACGTTTGACAGTCCACACACACTACCACCTACAGGGAGCCGGAAGAATCCTGGATGCAGGGATCGCGGCCACGGCTCCCTTCCTAAAAACCGAATATTTGACAGAGGGGCGAGTATAATGATAGAGAAATTCTTAACCGCGGAACAGGTGGCCGAGATCCTTCAGTGCTCCCTCTCCTTCGTCTATGATCACCGGGTTGACCTGGGAGCCATCACTATCGGGACCCTGATCCGGTTCCCGGCATCACGGTTTGAGGTGCAGAGTGTCAACGTGGAAGCACGGCCAGAAGTGGAGGTACCAGTTCAACTGGCAGGGCCAGAGGATCCGTCCAGAGCAGGGATACGAAACCCAGACGGAAGCCCGGCTCGCCGAGGCCGAAAGAAAGGTGGAGCTCTCGAGGTTGCCGGAGATCCGCACGGACTTCGTGCAGCTCTGCGAGAAACGCTTGACCGATATCAGCCTGAGAAGGGATCACTGGTACTACTCTGACAACCAGTCCATGTTCAGCCGGCTCATCGAGCTCGGCTGGGCATTCAAGAAAAGCATCACATCCGCCGACATCAAAGAATTCCTTGACCACGTAGCAGCCTCTGTTAGCCCTCAGAGGGCTAATAAGTATAGGGCATACCTATCTGCCCTATTCAATAGCGACAAACGATACAGGGCCTATAATCTGGTCAACTCAAAAGAAGTCCCGAAGTACCCCGAGGCGCGAATCCCGAAGTACATCCCGCCTGAAGTTGATATTCTGGCGGTGATGGAACTCTGCACCCAGGAACAGAGGGACTACCTCTGGACCCTGGCGCTGACGGCTGCCCGGTGTGGAGAGATCAACAAGCTCAAGGTGGCCGATGTCCATCTTCACCTCGGCTATCTCACCCTGGCAACGAAGAAGGCGAAGGACGGGACTATCAACCACCGCCGGATCGGGATCCGGGATTCCCTCCGGGACATTGTAGTGAGGCGCCTCACCACAGCCCAGGCCGCCGGTTCCGAGTACCTCTTCTTCCAGATCCTGAAAAAGGGAGCCAAGCCCATCCCCTTCGGGTACCGCTCCAAGTTCCTCAAGAGCAAATGTGATGATGCGAAGGTCCGACCATTCACGTATCACTGCCTCCGGCATTTTGCCGCCATCCTTATGGATCAGGCCGGAGTTCCTCTCGTCAATATCCAGAAGACCCTTGGGCATCAACGAGCAACGACAACGGATGTGTACCTTGGATCTATCAGGGAAGTGCAGGGAGGAGTGGCCGATCTTATCGAGGAAAGGCTGGGTGGTCACTACAAGAAGTCACTCCAGAAGCAAAACCAAAAGAAGAAACCTTAATAAAATCAATGCCCCCGGCATGACTCGAACATGCGGCACATGGATTAGGAATCCATTGCTCTATCCACCTGAGCTACGGGGGCAAGGTTTTTGATTATAAACATTTCTCCCCCTGATTTCAATAAAAACTCCCCCGTCAACTCTTATTCACCGCCCCGGGCCACCATGCGTGCCCGACGGTGCAAGTTGTTGATATGAGGCATGAAAGCGTATGATTGCGTTGACTTGTGCGACAATTTCTGGTAACATAAAACATCTCAGAGAGGCATGTATGCCTTATCCTTACTTCCTATTCAAATACAAGCCTCTTCGGTCAAGACAGGAGTATATTTTTCCGTATTGAACATAAACCTCAATTCGATCCAGGTTGTGCACTACATACAGGAGGTAACACCATGGGTAAAGTAGAAGTGTTCGAAAACAAGCGCCCCGTACTCGGCATCAACAGTCTTGGAAGGATTGGAAAGCTTTCGCTGTGGCATCATGTCGCGCGGAAGTACTTCCAGGAGATCGTCGTGAACCTGGGCCGCGATGTGGGCAATGGTATCCCCGCAATAGCCCAGATCATTGAAAAAGATGCGACGTATGGAAGCATCCATAAATTCCTCTATGGGATCAACTCGAAAAGGATCATAGAGATCGTTGATGAAAAGAAAGGAAAGCTGCTGATAGACGGCATCCCCGTCACGATACTCCGTGAAAAACGCAATCCTGCGGAAATAGGATGGCGGGACCATGCGGTAGACCTCGTTATCGAGGCAACGGGCAAATTCCAGGACCCCACTATCGCTGCGGACGAT
The DNA here is from genome assembly GCA_963666485.2 of Syntrophorhabdaceae bacterium. Classification (GTDB taxonomy): domain Bacteria; phylum Desulfobacterota; class Syntrophorhabdia; order Syntrophorhabdales; family Syntrophorhabdaceae; genus Delta-02. The sequence goes on from CAXXUO010000004.1 coordinate 7,065, forward strand.
AAGGGCGGAAGCCTGAAGGGCCACCTTGCGAGCGGTGCAAAAGCGGTCATCAATTCATCGGCATTCAAAATAAAGAACAAGGCGCTGTCGACGCCTGACGATGCCGTGACGCTGATCTACGGGATCAACCACACCGCCTTTGATTACAAGAAGCACAAGGTGTTGTCAGCAGCTTCGTGCACGACGACCGGCCTCGCACACATGATCAAGCCGCTTTTGAATAACGCGGCAACGAGCAAGATACTGACGGCCTCCATGTCGACGGTCCACGCGGTGACCAATTCGCAGAGCATTCTCGACAAGACGCCGAAGGCCGGTGAAAAAGACCTGAGGAAGAACCGCAGCACGCTGAACAATATTATCCTTACGTCTACAAACGCAGCCGCGGCCCTCATCCAGGTCATTCCCGAGGTAAAGGATATCGGTTTCATGGCAGACTCCATCCGCGTCCCGACGAACACGGAATCCTTGATCGTTCTTAACCTCACCTTCCAGACACGCGCGGGCGCTGACGGAAAAAAAGAATCCGTGACCACGAAAATGCTCAATGATCTTTACAAGAAGGCAGCGGACAACGATCCTGAGGAACTCGTCATCTTTTCGATGGAGCAGAACGTTTCCACGGACCTCATCGGCACCAACGCGGCCATAGTTATCGAGGGCCAGTTCAATCACACGAGGACCGCTTTCATGGACGTTGATTTCGCCGGCGTCCCGAACGTACCGGCTGACCTCGGCAACGTAAGGATCCCCGTCGTTCACGCAAAGATATTCGGATGGTACGACAATGAATACGGCAGCTACACGAACCGGATGGGAGATCTGGCGGTGTACGTGCATAAAAGCATGGCGTAAAAAACGGTTCAAAGTTCAAGGTTCAAAGCTAAAAGACAACGAAATGCCCCGGCGCTTGCCGGGGCATTTTTACTTTGAACCTTGAACCTTGAACCGTTTTTATAATGTTATTTTATACGACTCCTCTTTCTCAATATCATGTTTACCAAAGTACACCGCTCCCGTCCATCCGTCGATGCTTATGTAGTCACCGCCGCGGATGATCTGGTTCTCGCACTGACTGAATGCCTCGTTCTCGTACACGTGCAGCTTACTAAAGCCCACAACACCCACCTTGTTGAGCTGGGGTATTGTAACGGCGGCGTGTGATGTTCCTCCGCCGCGGGCTGTCAATATCCCTTCGACCTTCAGGATGATACCGACGTCATCGGGGACCGTGTCGGGCCTGATGAGGATGAGCGGTTCCTTCATGTTTTTCTTGCGGTATTTCTCTATCTCCTCTTCCGAATACACGACACGGCCTGTCAATGCGCCGCCGCTCACACCTATCCCGATCCCCAGCAGCGACTCTTCGAGCTCGGGGGTGTCCTTGAACATCAGCACTTTATCTGCGCCGCGCTGCACCATGTCCCTGGTCTGAAGAATGTAGAGGCCTCTCGGGTACTGGCTCTCGAATGTAAATTCGATCTCCTGATGGTTAAAGCCTTTCTCATAAACAAGGAATTCCGAGACCCGGACAAGCTCGGCGTATATCTCGGGAAAACGTTTTTCAAGGGAAATTATGGACTGCCGCATCTCGGATACCCGCTGCTTCTCGGATATCGGGTAGGTCTCGACGAGTCCCGAGACGATGTCGTCCCCCTGGACACCGAATATGAAATCGCCATAGAGGGAGACGTTCTGGGATGAGCCTCGCGGGTCGCGCGTGAAAATAACGCCCGATCCCGAGTTTTCATTCAGGTTGCCGAAGACCATCGCCTGAACGACCACGGCGGTGCCCCACTCGTCGGAAACGTGCATCTGGTGACGGTATATCTTGGCCTGCTGGGAATCCCACGAAGCAAAGACGAGCATGATGGCGTCCTGGAGCTGTTTTTGCGGGTCGTTGCTGATGAAGATGCCGCGGTCTTCCATTGCCTGCTTGTACGACAGGGCGAGCTGCCTCATTTCGTCCGGCTTAAATTGTATCTTTTTCGTTACGCCGTACTTCAGCTTGAAGCTGTTCATGACCTCGTCAAAAATATTTCTCTCGAGGCCCTGGAACATCCCCCACGTCTGGAGGAACCTCCTGTAGGAATCCCACGCCGCCCACCGGTACTGCGGATTCTTGCTCAGTCCCTCGGCTATGGTTTCGTTCATCCCCACATTGAGGAATGAATGCATCATGCCGGGCAGCGATATCGTCGCGCCGCTCCGCACCGACAATAACAGAGGGTTCCTCGGGTTCCCGTATTTCTTGCCTGTTGTATGCTCGAGCGCCTGTATCTCGTTGAAGATCCGGGCACTCAAGTCCTTGAACATATACTTGTACCCGACAATTGCCTCATATCCCCTGAAGACCTCGGTCGTGATGATGAAACCCGGTGGTACAGGGAAACCGAGCGTTGTCATCTCCTTGAGAAAATACCCCTTGTTCCCGATCAATACCTGGTTGTCGATATCCTTTTTTTTCTTGTATATCGGGGATATGGTCAATTCCGGGATATATGCCATGACAAGGTTCAAGATCTGTTTGTTGTCCTTGAACTTCTCCACTTCCTTGCCGAGCGCGCGGATTATCGAGTTAATGAAGTTGTCAAATATCTGCAGGGCAAAGGCGGAGGCGATGATCGACCGGATAAAATTCTCCGAGTGCCTGTAAATGGCCTCCTGTACGGGATGGCCGCCATCACCCTCTTTGCCCGCTGTCATCTGCCCGATTATTATCGGGAGATTTTGCGTATGCGCGTCGATGTAATAGTCGCGGATAATGTTCTGGATCTGTTTTGAGATGAATTGAAAGATATCGATATACTGGTCGATGGAAAACTGGCGTATCTGGAGAGCACTTGTAATATAACGCATCTTCGACACGAGGCCTTCCGTCGCTATACCGTCCACATCGAGGGCCTTCACATAGAGCCAGAGATACTTATGGATCGTCATCAGGGTACTTTTCGTGATGAACTTGAGGTTCAGGGACTGGATAAGCTTGTCGAACAGCATCGCAGCCAGGCTTTCCAGGCGGAATGTCAGCCCCATGGCCTCGAATTTCTCTTCCCGGTATGTCCCGTACATGGACGGTATCCCGGCAGCTATATGTCTCTTGTGATAGATGTTCTCGAAATATTCCGTCTTCACGGGAGAGAGGATCTTTTCTTTCAGCGCGGCCAGCATATCGAGCGTTATCGTGAGCGCCGTGTAATGGTCCTTTTTCTTTAAAGCTTTTTTGAGGGACCGGATCCTGGGTATCTCGAGCATGCAGGATATTTCGAGGTCGCGCAAAAGATCGATGTGCTGGTGGTTGTACTTCTTGTATATGAGCTGGTAATACCGGAGTATGAGGCGCGCCCTCTCCCTCTCGCGCTCGCTGATCTTGCGCAGGCCCTTGACCTCTTTCACGATGCGGGCGCTATCCCATTCGAGGAAATTCCTCGGATCGTCCTTGGCGCGCATCAGGAGGTTCTTGAATGCGACATGGAGGTCATCGAACCACTCGCCCTGATTCTGGACCTGGTCGAACACTTCCTGCGGCAAATGGGGCTTTATGTATGATTTGTCGCCCGTCGCCCAATAGCGGAAGATATCTTCGGTAAACGGAACGAGAAGACTGTTGCTTTCAACGTGCGACTGTTTCCTGAGGTAAAAGACGAGCCTGTCGTTCCGTGACGAGAGTTCGTCGACGTTCGTCGAGGTTTCACGCAGTTCCCCTTCGGCCCCTATTTCCGTAAAAAATATCGGGAATAAGCGGAGAAGCTGCTTTGCCAGGTTATAGGAAGGCGTGATATCCGAGTTCAAGAACCCGGATATCTCCTTCTGGAAAAGGTCAGTATCCTTGACGAAGACGCCCTTGCGTTCAAGATTGATGACCAGCGCCGACAAAAGCCTCTTCGTCCAGCGCGGCCTGAAGCCTATTATCCTGAGCCATGACCGGATATTCTCTATATGCGAGGGGTTAGACTTGATCTGCCACTCCTCGGTGGAGCCTTCAATATCGGGATACTGGAACCCGAAGGCGATCAGTTCATCGATAAAAGAATCGACGAGGGGGTGATTGTTCTGATCGAAAACACCGCGCGCAAGCGTTGTTATGCAATCAATGATCTTCGACTGGTGCTGCCCTCCCCGGCTCGTGCGCTTCATCGAAGCAAAGACCTTTTTGATGAACTCGTTCAGGTCCCGGTCCGCCGTCTGGCCGAACACCTTCCCCAGGCACCTGTTGATCTCAATGAGAGCCGACGCATGGATATCGATGAGGCCGGGAACATTGAGGACCCGGAAAAGAAAATCGAGTTTTATAAGAAACCTTCTCTCGGAAAATATCTCCGACCTTTCGAGGTCGTCCGCAACGAGCATGTACCCATTCACGATCCGGAAATAATCGGGCATGTCAAGATAACCCCAGATCCCCGAATCGGTCTTCGACGTAACGCTCTTATGCAGGACCTCGAGCCGGTCGAGCAACTCCTGGATATGGCCATGACCAAGCGGCTCGACGATCCTCAGGAACTCGGCCTGCGCCTCGCCGTCGCCTCCATCCTGGTCGAACCACTCCACCGGATCGGGCTGCGTCATCCAGAAATGGTACGTATCCCGGAACGTGCTGTAGAGGAGCTCACCCAGGATCTTTTCATCAAAATCCTTTTCCAGCTCTTTGAGCAATCCAAGGGTCACCTTGAGATACGTGGATGATTTCCTCAGGAACGGGTGCTCCCCTTTCCTTGCGTATTCAAGGAGTGATGAAAAAATAGAAAAAACGAGCTCAAGGTTCCGGTCGAGCCTGTCCTGGCTTTTCCCCAGTATCGTATTGATAAACTCGAAGAGATACCGCACTGCACTATCCGCGACACCTTCGTCCCGCGAGCCGACAATGGTACTTAAATAAATATCCGAGAGAAGACGCAGGGCTTCCAGGCCGTTTTCGCTGCGGTTGAAATCATAGAAATCCCCGATTGACAGGCTCTTCACGTGTGTCAGTACATAATCCCAGTTGACGAACGGGTGGTTGAGCTCGATCAAAAGGTCTTCCAGTCGGCGCAGGATACCGTAATGCCCCTGCATCACATCCATGAGGACCTTGTACTTTTCCGGTATCTCTACGATCGCCTTCGTTCTCTCGAGATTGATCTCGAGCGCGCTTGATTTAAAAGGGGTCTGTGTATTTTCCATCATGACATCATATCAAAAAGACGGTTCAAAGTTCAAGGTTCAAGGTTCAAGGTTAAAAAACCTCCCCTATCTGTTTTCCGGATGATTTCGCTCTTTCTTTGAACTTTGAACTTTGAACTTTTTGAATAAAAAAGGGAGGGCAAATGCCCTCCCTTTTTTAGTAGTTACACTATTTGCCCAGTTTTGATTTGAATTTCTCGATCATCTTGGGAACGACTTCTTTGTAGTCGCCGACGATGCCGAATGTTGCTGCTTTGAAGATCGGGGCATCGGGATCTTTGTTGATCGCGACGATACAATCGGATGTCCTCATGCCGGCAAGGTGCTGGATGGCACCGGAGATGCCGCATGCGATGTAGATCTTCGGTTTTACGGTCTTGCCTGTCTGGCCAACCTGGTGCTCGTAGGGGATCCATTCGGAGTCGACTGCCGCACGGGATGCGCCCACTGCGCCGCCGAGCATGTCTGCGAGCTGCTGGAGCATCTCAAAACCTGCTTCGTTTCCGAGACCGCGGCCACCGGACACGATAATGTCGGCTTCAACGAGGTTGACTGCCGATGCCGATGCGAGGAACTCAACAACTTTCGTTGCGACGTCTGCGTCTGACAGTGAGAAGGCTTCTTTCACAACTTCGGCTGTCCCTGCGCCTTTTTCCGGCATGGCGTACGCTTTCGGCCTGACGGTTGCGACCTGGGGGGCCGCTTTCTCGTTGACAACGGATACTGAGAAGTTGCCGCCGAATGCTGCGCGGGTCATCTTGACCTTGCCGCCGTCAATGGCGAGACCGATCGTGTCGGTGCAAAGGCCGAAACCGAGCTGGGCTGCTGCTGCTGCTGCAACGTCGGTGCCCATGGTCGTCGCCCTGAAAAGGGCAACTTCCGGTTTGTATTTCTCGAGCAGGAATGCAGCTGCCTTGGCATATGCTTCGCCGCGGAAATCTTTGAAGACATCGCCTTCGACCGCGTAAACTTTGGATGCGCCGTACGCGCCCGCTTCCTTTGCGAGTTCGTCTACGCCTGCGCCGATGACAAATGCGCAGAGATTGGAGCCAAAACCGGCGGCCAGCTCTTTGCCAATGCCGAGAAGCTCAAAGGACATGGGCGAGATCGCGCCTGCTTTATGTTCTATATATACCCAAACATCGTTAGCCATTGTATTTTCCCTCCTCCAAGTTATTTTATAACTTTCAAGTCAATGAGCTTGTCGGTGATCATGTTGGCAATTTCTTCGATCTCGCCTTTGAGGATCTCACCTGCGCCGCGCGGAGGCGGTACAGCGATCTCGACCACTTTCGTGCTTGCGCCTGCTGCTCCCACTTTGCCCGTATCCACACCCAGATCACCTGCGCTCCACTGGGGGATGTCGATCTTGGATGCTTTCCTGATGCCCATGAGATTCGGAAGCCGCGGCTCATTGATACCCTTGATAACGGATACAACGGCCGGCAATTTTGCTTCGACTACTTCGATTCCGCCTTCGACGGCCCTTTCAACGACGATCTTCTTGGCGCCTGCGTCGATGGAACGGACCTTGCCGACCTGCGTCAGCTGGCTGAACCCGAGGATCGCGGCGAGCTCTGCGCCGACAACACCGGTGTTGCCGTCTGTGGACTGTTTGCCGCAGAAAACGACGTCCACGTCGCCTGCTTTCTTGATCGCCGATGCGAGAACGTATGCGGTAGCCCATGTATCGGAACCGGCAAACGCGTCATCGCAGCAGAGTGCGGTTTCGTCAACTGTCAATGCGAGTGCATTGCGCAGGACGTCCTTGGCGCCTTCCGGCCCCATGGAAATGGCGATGATCTCACCATCGTAATTCTCTTTGGTGAGAAGAGCTTCTTCAAGAGCAAATTCGTCAAAAGGATTCGTGATGGAATCCATGCCGTCCCTGCTCAGGGTCCCTTTGGGGATGTCCCATTTGACTTCTGCTTCGGTATCAGGAACCTGTTTTAAACAAACCGCTATCTTCACAGTGTCCTCCTTATATGTTTTATTCACCCGTAAAGGTGGCTTTCCTTTTTTCTACGAACGCTGTCATGCCTTCTTTCTGGTCCTTCGTTGCAAAGCACAGCCCGAAATCCTTTGCTTCGAGCGCAAGCCCCTCTTTATTGTCGAGGGAGAGGCTCCTGTTGACGCATTCCTTTGCCAGCCGGACGGCGAAAGGGCCGTTTGCTGCTATTTTTTCTGCCAGGGCCATAACTTCGGTCATCAACTGGTCATCGGGGACGACCTTGTTGAGGAGGCCCATTTCATAGGCCTCTGCGGCACCGATCGTTTTGCCTGAAAAGATGAGTTCCTTCGCTTTTGCGAGACCTGCAAGTTTTGCCGTGCGCTGCGTCCCTCCGAAACCCGGGTGGATACCGAGCGTCGTTTCCGGGAACCCGACCTTTGCCCTGTCCGATGCGTAAATAATATCACATGCCAGGGCGACCTCGAAACCTCCGCCCAGCGCAAAGCCGTTCACAGCGGCGATCACGGGCTTTTCCATGTTTTCCAAAGTGGCAAATGCCTCGTGTCCCCGTGCGGAGAATGCCATGCCTTCGAGGGCCGTTAAGTCCTTCATCTCGAGGATATCTGCCCCCGCGACGAACGCCTTTCCCTCGCCTGTCACAATAACAACCTTGATCGTTTTATCCGCATTCAAGGCCTCTCCCGCAGCTTTAAGCTCGATGAGCGTTTCAGAGTTGAGGGCATTCAAAGCCTTGGGGCGATTGAATTTCAGAAATGCGATGCCGTCTTTCTTTTCGACGATAAGGTTTTTAAATTCCATTATTACGCCTCACATTCGAAGACCGCGGCGAGACCCATGCCGCCGCCGATACACATTGAAGCGAGACCATACTTGAGGCCGAGCCGTTTCATCTGATAGAGGCCGGTCGTGATGAGCCGTGCACCGGTGCAGCCGATCGGGTGGCCAAGGGATATGCCGCCGCCGAACATGTTGCATTTGTCCATGTTCACGCCGAGTTCCCTGATGCATGCTATCGCCTGGGATGAGAATGCCTCGTTGAGCTCGATGCAGTCGATCTGGTCGATCGTGAGGCCGGCCTTCTTAAGGGCTTTCTGAATGGCCGGGATGGGGCCTAAGCCCATGTATGCCGGGTCGAGACCGCCGTTGGCCCAGGAGATGATCCTGCCCATCGGTTTGAGGCCGAGTTCGTTGGCCTTGTCGCGTGACATCATGACGACTGCCGCTGCTGCGTCATTCAGGCCTGATGCGTTGCCTGCCGTGACCGTGCCGTCTTTCTTGAATGCCGGTTTCAGAGCGCCCATTTTCTCGATCGACGTGTCCATCGGCCTTTCATCTGTATCGAACATGACGACGCCTTTCTTCGACTTCACCGGGACGGGGATTATCTCGTCCTTGAAAAGGCCGCCCTTGATGGCTGCCATTGCTCTCTGATGGCTTAAAAGACCAAATTCGTCCTGTTCCAATCTCGAGATGCCGTATTTTGCCGCGATGTTCTCTGCGGTATTACCCATATGATAGTCATAAAAAATTTCCCAGATGCCGTCGAGGACCATGAGGTCGATCGCTTTTGTGTCGAACATGCGGGCGCCGAACCTTAAGCCCGGGATCGCAAACGGTGCGAGGCTCATGTTTTCCATGCCGCCGGCCACGACGACTTCGTTATCACCAACCTGGATCGACTGGTTAGCGAGAAGGATCGCGCGAAGGCCGGAAGAGCAAACCTTATTTATCGTAAAAGCAGCTGTTTCTTTGGGGATACCGCCACGGATACTCGCCTGGCGGCCCGGGTTCTGACCGAGGCTTCCCTGGAGGACATTACCCATGATAACTTCGTCGACCACGACCTCTTTGAGGCTGGGGTCATAATCATAGTATTTTGCCTCAAGCTCTGTATCTGTCTTGCCTTCAAAACACTTCGGGGCGACATCCTTGTCCTTACCCTTTGAAGGCCTTAAGCCTGCCCGCTTGACCGCTTCCTTAATGGCTATCCCGCCGAGCTCGACAGCGGGCACGTCCTTGAGTGACTGGCTGAACTGCCCTATAGCAGTCCTGGCACACGAAACAATAACTGCCTCTTTCATACAGGTCTCCTTTCTTAAGTTGAAAAAAATTTCACAATGTTTTTATCGCAATTTCCTGTAATTGTCAACGATTTTAATGACTGCCAAATCATCAGAAAGCGCCTGCGGAACGATTTACGGAAGGCGGACGAGCCGGGTCAAAAAGCTCGCCATGATAACGCAGATCCCGAGGATATGGATCCCCCACCGGAAACCGACGAGGTCCCCGGACAGGCCGAGCAGGTACGGGATCACGCCGAGGCCGAAGATGACCCCTATCGTGGTCATGACACCCGTCGCAAGGCTCCGGTCTTCAGGCGGGAATATACGGGAGACGGCGACGAGCCCGACAGGAAAAAAGCCCATCATGACGCTCGCCTGGAAGAACAGGGCCCACCCGATGTGGCCTGCCCCGGTGAACGGTATTATGACCGTGAGGAGTCCGCCGAGGAAAAGCTGAACGAACATTATCCTCCTCAGGCTGAAGCGGTCTACGGCAAAACCCATGGCAATCGTCAGGACCACGCCCCCTATGCGCGACAGACCGAAAACCTCGTTAGCGTATTTCAGGTCCAGCCCGAGTTCCTTCGTCATGTACAGCGGGGTCACAAAGTATACCCCGAGGTTCGCCCCGGCGGCGAACACCCACATCGCGGCCATCAGCCACATTGAACGTGAGCGCAAAACGGCGATGAGGCTCTTTCGTATCGGGCGCCGTACCCGTACCTCCGTGCAAACCACGCGGAACAGGATGGCGAGAAGAATAAGGACGGCCCCGAGAACATAGAATATCCCCCGCCAGCTGAGGAAGGACAACATGAAAACCGCAAGGAAGGGGACGGCAAAAATGCTCATCGACGTAGCGGAGTCATGGATCGTGATGACCTTTCCCCAGGCCTTTTCATCATAATAGCGGGTTATCATGGGGATAATGGCCGGGATATAGACCCCGCTCATCAGGCCCAGCACAGAAACAAGGACCACGAGATGAGTGAAGGTGCGGGCCGAAGGAATCAGGACAAGACCGATAGCCGCTATGATGACAGACACATATATCGAGCGGCGATACCCCAGGCGGCCGGAAAAGAGCCCCGACAGGAACAGTGTGATACCGCATCCCGTAGAAGTATAAAAGAACAGGCTTGTCGCGGTTGCGTGTGATACGGCGAACTCATCCTCAATGAGGGGCATGATCGGGGAAAAAATTGTCCTGACACTGAAGTTCATGAACCAGATGGACCAGAGAAAAACGAGGAATAAGAAGCCTTTGCCTTTTAGTGACTGAAATCGCTCCACATGCACCACTTTACAGCATCCGTGATAAAACGCAAGGATAATGTTGTTTTGGTTTTGGTGAATATGTTAACATAGACCCACTCCACATTATTAAAAACGTACGTGAAAGGACGCAACGTCTATGAATATCCCTCCTATCAACCTGAAGGCCCAGTATAAAGGTGTAAAGAAAGACATCATGAAAGGCGTCCGGGAGATACTGGACGAGCAGAAACTGATCCTCGGGCAGTACTGCCTCAAGCTGGAGGAACAGGCATCCGCACTGACGGGGATCCCCCACGCGATCTCGTGCGCCAACGGGACGGACGCACTCATCCTGTGCCTCATGGCGCTCGGCATCGGTCACGGGGACGAGGTCATCACGACGCCGTATACGTTCTTTTCGACCGCCAGTTCCATCGCACTCGTCGGGGCACGCCCGGTCTTTGTCGATATCCAGGAAAGCGATATGAACATAGACCCGGGGCTTATCGAAAAGGCGATAACACCCAAAACAAAGGCGGTCATCATTGTCCACCTCTTCGGCAAAATATGCGATATGAAAAGAATAACCGCTATCGGGGAGAAACATAATATCGCGATCGTTGAAGACATGGCCCAGGCCCTCGGGGCCCGCAGGGGAAGTGTCAGCGCGGGCAACTTCGGCGACATCGCGGCGACCAGCTTCTACCCGACCAAGAATCTTGGGGGTATCGGCGAAGGCGGGATGGTCCTGACAAAACGGGACGACCTCGGTGAAAAGGTACGGAAGCTCCGCGTGCACGGTATGGGCGAAAAGCCGTATATCCACGAGATGCTGGGCTTCAACAGCCGCCTCGACGAGATCAAGGCGATGGCCCTGTCCGTGAAGTTCCCGAAACTGACCTCATGGAACAAGACCCGGTTGGAAACGGCCGGCTATTACAATATGCACCTGCGCGACATACCGGTGACGCTGCCCATCATCGAGGATGAGACGTCGCACATCTTCCATCACTATGTCCTCCGTACCGACAAACGGGACGCCTTTCAGGCGCACCTGAAGGGAAACGGCATCATGACAGGCATATACTACCCGGTCCCCCTGCATCTCCAGCCGTGTTTTTCCTACCTCGGGCACAATGAAGGATCCTTTCCCAAAGCTGAAAAAGCAGCAAAGACGAGCCTCGCAATCCCCGTCTTCCCTGAACTTAAGAAATCGGAAAAAGACTATATTATTAAAGCTATCAGATCATTCTTTGAGTCTCAAGTTGAAGAAGTTCCGTCAGACGACTAAAATCTAAGCAGTTCATCGCTTAAGGTTCGACATCTTTTTTTCTCGCGATACTATGTATGTTCACACATGCATGGATGCAGGGAGACACGTTGCCCCGCATCCATGCCTGCTCTCGATGACCGGCTTTAAACTGTCTTGTGCCCTCGCGTCAGATGCATGATGAGGCTGATAATGAACAGGATCACGAAAATGAAGAAAAGTACCTTGGCGATACCGACCGCTGCGGCGGCTATGCCCATAAACCCGAAGATGCCGGCAATGATCGCAACAATAAAAAAAATTATGGCCCAATAAAGCATACGATGATCCTCCTTCCCTGAGCTTTTCCGGACTGCTGTCTTTTTGCTTTTCATGAGCCCGAGACCCCCTGCTCCGGCTCAAACTAAACCTCAGCACTATCAATCCTGCGACAACAATCCCGCAAGGACGGTCACGTCCTTCTCATTACGTAGACTAGGTATCAACGCCGCGTTGTCAAGACGGCGTGCGTGAAGGCCCCGTTAAAACGGACTGTCGCGGCAGATTATGGTGTGATCGCATGGATAATATTTCTGAGCGCCCCGGCTGACCGGGTGAGGGCATCGAATTCTTGCGGTTTGAGAGGGCTCTCGAGGATTTTCACCATCCCCCTCGTGGATATGATCGACGGTACGCTGAGGCAGACATCGCTGATGCCAAACTCTCCTTCGAGCATCGTGGAGACGGTAAGGACACTTCTCTGCCCGCGCAGGATAGCCCCGGTAATAGTAACCATGACGAGGCTTACTGCAAGGTTGGTCGCACCTTTATAGTCGATTATATGATACGCGGACCTGCGGACCTCTTCCTCTATCCGGGCACGCTCGGTCATCCAATCTGCACATCTACCGCATAGCGGGCAGTATGTATCGATCTGGACCCCGGCAAGATTCGTCATAGACCATGCCACAAATTCACTGTCCCCATGCTCACCGAGGACGTAGCCGTGGACGTTATGGACGTTAATATCGCAGAATGTGCTCAGAATGTGCCTTAAGCGGGCACTGTCGAGCACAGTCCCGGAGCCGATGATACGCCCCTTTTCCCAGCCGCTTGCCTTGAGGGCGACATATGTCATGATATCGACCGGGTTGGCAACGACAAGAAGAATTGCCGCCGACCCCTGTGCGACGATGTCTTTTACGATACCCTCCATGATCGCCGCGTTGCCCCTGACAAGGTCGAGCCTCGTTTCGCCCGGACGCTGGGCGCGTCCTGCCGTTATCACGATGACATCCGCGTCGGCATAGTCCGGTATCCCGCCGCTCTTTATAGAAACTGTGGGAAAGAACGATTGCCCATGTTCAAGATCGAGGGCCTGGCCTTGCGCAAGCTTTTCATTGCTGTCAACGATCACTATATCGTCCGCGATGCCGCTTAAGGCCAGAGCAAAGGCAAACGTCGAACCAACGGCCCCCGCCCCGACGACAACCACCTTTCTCCTCGATAACTTTGTCATTGGTCCTCCCTGCGATCGCTCCCGGGCACGTAGCTGTTTCCAAAATATAGGACAGGGAGAAAAAAATATCCCCGGGCCACTATGCATTACCCCGGGGATATCATGATCTTACGTCGATCTCTCGATCAACTATTTTGCGGTTTCTTTTCCTGGCTTCACCTTGCCCACGCGGACCTCCACCATCCGGTCCAGGCTGATATATTTGCGGGCAACACCATCTACATCTGCCTTTGTCACCTTCTTTACCTGGTTTGGATACGTCTTGAAGAGGTCCGGGTCGAGGCCGTACAGGGAATCGAAGCACATCGCGGATGCCTTTGCGCCGTTCGATTGCATACGGATGTAGTGGTTCCCGATAAGGTAATTCTTGCCGTCTTCGACCTCCTGCTCGGTAAATCCTTTGTCGAGTATCTTTCGTATTTCCCGGCGGGCAACGCGCTCGACATCCTTCACGAAGGCGGGGCTTGTACCTATATATATGCCCATCGTCCCTGTTTCATAGGCCATCTGGTTAAAGAAGGTCACCGCGTATGCGTAAGGGTTCTCCTCTCTCAAAGCACTGTGTATCCTGCCGCCCATCCCGCTTAAAGCTGCGTCCAGGACCTCTGCGGCATAACGGTCCTTATCGATGAGCCCCGGGCCGGGAAAGCCGAAAACGATGTGCACCTGTTCGATATCCTTGTCAATGTCGACCGTTTGTTTTGACGGCTCCTTGTAGATCTTTTTCAGTTCGGTCTTTTTACCCTTCCAATCCCGGAAGAGGTCTTCCACCATCCCGAATATCTCTTTCTCGTCAACATCTCCCGAAAAGGCAAGAATGGCGCCGTTCGGGGTCACATACTGTTTGTAAAGACCTCCGATATCATCGAGCGAGAGCTTCTCGACCTCCTTCTCGGTACCGATAGGATCGAAACCGTAGGGATGGTTCGCAAACATCGCCTCGTTGAACCGCACAAAGGTGAAGGATATCGGGTCATCGTCCCTCTGGCGGATCTCCGACATGACCTCCCGCTTGACCCGTGTCAGTTCCTCGGCGGTAAACGACGACTCGAGCAGCAGTTCCCTGATAAGGGGGATTACCGTCTTTATGTCCTTGCTCAGAAATTTTCCGGCAAGCCCGAAAATATTCCTCCCGTAGTAGGGTGACAGCGTTCCGGCAAGCATGTCTATCTCCCGCGCAATGTCTGAAGAACTCTTCTGCTTCGTTCCTTTCAGGAGCATGCGCGACAGGATATTGAACTCCCCGTTCTTGCCCCGTTCCTCGACCTTTAACCCGCCCACAAAACCAATCCTGACAGAAAAGGTCGGGGATGAGTCGTTCCTGTTGACGAGGACCTTGAGACCGTTGTCGAGGGATTTTTTATACGGGTTGGCCACTTTTTTCCGCCCCATGGTCACTGTGCGGCGATCTTTTACGGTCAGGTATTTAGCCGCGGCCCTTCTGACGTCCGCCGCCGTCACCTTATCGACGGCTTTCAGGTATTTGCCGATAAACTCGGGGTCGCCGGTCATCGTCGCCGCATCGCCTATCTGGCGCGCCCTTCCCTGGGCTGACTCCGCGTCATAGATGTAATACGCCTTCAGCATGTTCTTCGCTTTGACGAGTTCCCACGCGCTCACGTCTTCCTGCTGCATCCGGCGGACCTCGGACTCTATCCCGCCTGTTACCTTCTGTGCCTCATCGCCCGAATAATTCGCGTAGACAACAAAGAGACCTTCTTCCTGCGGCGTGAACACATATGTCGATATGCCGTTCACGATCGCCTTGCGTTTCTTGAGCTCCTCCTGCAGCCGCGAGCTCTCTCCATCACCGAGGATCGTACCCAGGACATCGATCGCCGGGACATCCGGGTTCGTCCTCCTCGGGATCCCGTATGCCAGGGCGATATAATTCTCCCGGAGGTCCTTGGAGATGTTCTTCTCTTTATCACCATCTGCATGGCTGTCAGCCGTCTTTCTCCGGGCCTCCTTCCTGCCGCCCTTCTGGTCCGCCAGGTATTTCATGATCAGGTCTTGTGCGAGGCCCTTGTCGAAATCCCCCGTGATAACGATGGTCTGGTTCGCCGGCACATAATGGGCCCGAAAATAGTGTACGATGTCGTCTCGTTTTATATTCTCGACAGTTTCCCTGAAACCTATGACCGGCTTCCCATAGGCCTCACCATGATAGCTCAGTTTAAAAAGTTCCTTGAAGAGTTTGCGCTGCGGGTCGTCCTCCCCCATCTTGATCTCTTCCAGGACGACCTTTCGCTCTTTCGCTATCTCCTGTTCAGGAAATGCGGGCTTCTTGACCGATTCTATGAGCAGTTCGAAGCCTTCGCGGAAGGCCATGCTCGGGATAATAATGTGATACACGGTATTGTCAAACGAGGTAAAGGCATTGACACTGCCGCCCATTGCCTCGATCTTTTTCGCAAAGTCATTTCCCTTGATCTTGTCGGTCCCTTTGAAAATGAGATGTTCAATGAAGTGGGTTATGCCGGCTTCTTTGTCCTCCTCGTTCTTACTGCCCACGTTCATCCAGACCTGGACGGCAACGACGCCGGTATTCTTCCGCTCTTCCAAAATGTATTTGAGCCCATTCTTGAGAGTATGCACTTCCATTGCGGCCACCTTTCCGGGAAATGAGATGCCTGTCAGAGAAATCAAGCAAACAATTAAAACCAATAGATAAACGAAAGGCCCCCGCGGGGGCCTTTCATCCTTTTTCAAGCGTGATTTCATGCTTCTATAGTGCCTTTCTGCCTGCTTCAAATGCCTTGATGTTCAGCTCGTGAAGCTTCGGTGCAAGCAGTTTCTTGATGGCGTCGATGAAGTAGCTTTCTTTCATCTTCGGGAAGAAATTCGAGAATGCGCCAACGAGGACGACGTTCTGCGCCTGGAGGTTGCCAAGCTGTTTTGCTATCCCGAGCCCATCGATAACATGGACGTTTTCCTTGAAAAACTTCTTGAATGTTTCGGGAACACCCTGGGGATATGCCATCTGGCCAAGGCTGACCGACGGGGGAAGTATTTCCTGGGTGTTGATGATGATCTTGCCGTCCGGTTTTACCCAGTTGATATAGCGGAGAGCTTCGAGCAGCTCAAAAGAAAGAAGAAAGTCGACATCGCCGTATTTGATGATCGGCGAGCTGACTTTTTTCCCGTACCGGAAATGCGTGGTGACATCCCCGCCCCTCTGGGCCATACCGTGGACTTCCGCCTTCTTGACATCATATCCGGCCTTTATGAAGACCTCGGCAAGAATGTTGCTTGCAAGGATCGCACCCTGCCCGCCTACACCGGAAAGAAATATGTTAGTGGTTTTTTCGTCTTTTTTCATATTCGCCTCCTCACTTCTTTGCCGGTTCTATGGCGTCGAACTTACAGACCTGTACACAAACTTCACAGCCAACGCACTGATCGGGGTTAATGTAAACGGTGCCTTTTCTCTTGTTGCCGTCTGCTGTCTGGCCTGCGGCCTCTTTCCAGCTGATTGCGGGACAGTTGATCTCGAGGCACATCTTGCAGCCGCGGCACTTATCCATGTTGATGGCGAATAACGGGTTCTTGAATTTCTTCAGGGGGTTCGCCCTGCGGAGGAGCATACACGGAGCATCCTTGCACAGAATGAGGGACGCCTCGTCCTTGTTCATCTCTTCCTTGACGATCTCCATTGTCTCTTTAATATTGTAAGGATCGACGTAGCGGATGTTCGCTTCCTTCACGCCGACTGCCTTGCCTATTTCTTTGTAATCGACCTGGTTCGCTACCTCGCCGCGGACGGTGAAGCCCGTTCCCGCGTGTTCCTGGTGGCCGGTCATACCGGTGATCCTGTTGTCGAGGACGATCGTCGTTGTGTTGCCCTTATTATAAGCGGCATTCATAAGAGGCAGGATGCCTGAGTGGAGGAATGTCGAGTCGCCGAGGACGGCAACAACTTTCCCCAGGTAGTCCTTCCCCATTGCCTTGCTTGCACCGTGGGCCATACCGCCGCCCGCGCCCATACAGATCGTCGTATGGAGAGCGGAGATCGGGGGTGCCACTGCCAGCGTGTAGCAGCCGATATCGCCAAATACAAATGCGCCGGCTTTTTTCAGCGCGTAAAACAACGGCCTGTGCGAGCAGCCGGCACAGAGGTTCGGCGGCCTTCTCGGAAGGTCTGCCGGGTTCACTTTGACCTTCGGGGGCTTGTATGCTTTGCCTTTTACGGCAGCTTCGACGATCTCGGGTGAAAGTTCGTACATGTTGGGGATGATGTCCTTGCCATGGAAAACTTTATAACCCATTGCCCTGATCTCGGTTTCAAAGAACGGGTCGAGTTCTTCGATCACGTACACTTTCTTCACTGTTTTGAAGAAGGTGTCGATCATTTTCTTCGGAAGCGGCCAAACCATGCCGAGCTTCAGGAAAGAATATTCCGGGAATACTTCTTTCGCGTACATGTAAGCGGCGCCGCTTGCAATGACACCGTATGTCTTGCTGTTGATCTCCATCTTGTTGATCTTCGTTTTGTCGGCGAAAGCTTCCAGTTTCTTCATGCGTTCTTCGACGGCTTTTCTTCTCGGCCGTACGTTCGCGGGAACCATGACGTACTTGGTGGCTTCTTTCGGATCGAGGCCCTTCGGCATCTTTGATTCGACCCTCTTGCCCGTCTGGACGAGGGAGTCGGCGTGCGCGATCCTGGTGACCGTTCTCAAGATCACCGGGGTATCGAACTTCTCGCTGATGTCGAATGCCTGTTTTGTGAATTCATAACATTCCTGCGCATCGCCCGGTTCCAGCATCGGGATCTTGCCGAAGCGTGCCCAGTTGCGGCTGTCCTGCTCGTTCTGTGAGCTGTGGACGTTCGGGTCGTCTGCGATGACGATCATGAGGCCGCCCTTGATTCCCGTGTAAGCCAGGGTCATCAATGCGTCGGCCGCGACGTTCATGCCGACATGCTTCATCGATGCCATTGCCCGTGCTCCCGCAACAGCTGCACCGGCGGCTACCTGCAATGCCACCATTTCATTCGGTGACCATTCAGCGTAGATCTCCGGGTAATTGTCAGCGACGTCCTTGAGAATTTCACTACTCGGGGTTCCGGGATATGCGGCTGCGACTGTAACTCCAGCTTCCCAGGCACCTCTTGCAATTGCTGCATTTCCTTGCATTATTTCTTTCATACTACCCCCATAATGGCGTATCGCCTGGATTTTGAGTGATTAATTACTTCACCTCCTTCAAGATCATGAATTGTTTTTATTATTTTTTTACGCTTGTTAATGAATTCACGTACTATTTTCAACCGATTAACGGTGCGTTGTCAAGAAATATCGTTAAGGAATTCTGTCGGATGCAAGGAATTTTAAAATTGCCCGGGAACCTTCGATGCCTTCCTTTATACTAGCAAGAGATATCCTCTCATCCTTGCTGTGCATCCTCATGTGCTCCTCCTTGGTGAGGGTCACCGGGAAGAACCCGTAGGAAGGGATACCGAGGTTCCTGAAGTAGCGCAGGTCCGTTGCACCCGTCGTCACAAAGGGCAGGACCGGGACGTCGCCTTTCACAGACCGGATCGCTTCTTTAATCCCTTGAAAAAACAAGGTATTATACCGGGAGGGGTCGGGGGTCGGGATGTTTTCTCCGATCCGCTCGATAACGATATCGTTGCCTGCGAGTTTTTTGATCTTTGCGAAAAACCGCTCGTGCGTCTCCGACGGCAAAAGTCTCGCATCGAAATAAGCGGATGATTCGGATGGAATGACATTGACCTTTTCGCCACCTTTCAAAATTGTCACTGTCACCGTATTGCGAAGGATCGCATTATAGATCTCGTTGCTCTCGAGGTAACTTTTCCATTTCTTCGATTGCAGGGCTTTCTTCAATCCGGGGAATTTCGCATTTCCGACAACATGATCTTTGAGCGCGGTGTCGAGATATACCGATGTTACCGGCATTGCCTTGAGGGGCCATTTGTACGACAGGATCCGCTGCGCCGCCGCGACGATCTTTTCATTGGCATTGTCCCCGTGAGGCATGGACCCGTGGCCGCCCTTCCCGGAGGCCTTCACTATGAACTGGCTCAATTTCTTTTCCGTAACGGAGATCAGCGCATGGACAGCCCCGTTCTCTTCGAACAAGTTGCCGCCTTCACTCAGAACAAAGGAAGCGGTCTCGAGCTCAGGCACCTTGTTGAGCATGTACGCGACCCCGTGGTCCCCGCCGACCTCTTCGTCGCACGTTGCGAGGAAGACGATGTCCCTTTTCGGTACGGTCCCTTCCCGGGCAAGTTCGATGAAAGACATCAGCTGGCATATGACCTGCGACTTCATGTCGATCGTTCCGCGCCCGTATATAAAACCATCCCTGATCTCCGCCGCAAAGGGATCGGAGGTCCACTCTTCGCGTTTCGCCGGAACAACGTCGATATGGCCGAGAAGGATAACGGGCCTGCCGTCGAGCCTTCCCTTTATGCGGGACATGATATTTGCACGGCCCGGTGTACCCTGGTAGATCTCCGAGGCTATCCCCTCGCGACTGAGGACGTCCTGCAGGAACAGCGCCGCTTTCTCCTCGTTGCCCGGAGGATTGGTCGTGTCGATCTTCAGAAATTCCTGGAGCAGTTCAATTGTTCTGTCGAGATTCGTCATAGTATATCCTGTTCTTCCCCTGGTTCTTTGCCCGGTACAGGTTGTCGTCGGCCTCCTTGATGAGGTCTTTTTCTTCCCGGCCACTCTCGTACGATGCGACACCCCCGCTGACCGTGACGTGTACCCGGTGCCCGTCGACCTCAAATGCCGCTTTGTCGACCGCTACCCGCAAACGCTCTGCCACGAGGGCCGCTTTTTCAATATCCGTCTCCGGCAGGATGATGAGAAACTCTTCCCCGCCGTACCTTCCCACTTTATCGATCGCCCTCAAATTGTCTTTCGTTATCCGCGTGACCTCTCTCAAAACGTGGTCCCCGATGAGATGCCCGTACTGGTCGTTAACCAGCTTGAAATCGTCAATATCGAATAATAACACCGAGAAAGGACCTTCGTAGCGCCGTGAACGCTGCATCTCCGCAGCGAGCTCCCCTACAATGCAGGCGTGGTTATATGCCCCCGTCAGTCCGTCGTGGCGCGAGAGGTTCCTTATTTCCTCGAAGAGGCTGATCTTCTCCAGCGTCAGGGCGATATGGGAACAAAATCTTGAAAATATTGATATTTCCTCATTAATGAACGGCGTTTTACGATACAGGGCCGCGTACCCGAACAGCCGGTTCGCTGTCTTGAGCTCGCATACCGCCGACTCGACATGAAAGTCCGGGGAAGTGTCGGTGTCAGGTCTTCCTCCCGCCAATGCCGAGACCATCGCCCTGTGGAGCCTCGGGTCGCGCTCGCCCTCGGGCAGGATATGTATGTCTGCATCCTGGCTGCCCATCAGCATTGCCCCGAAATATTCGAAATCGAGAAAACTGCGAAGCAGTGTGTTGGCATTCCTCAGGACAAAGACCGGATCTCCCGTCTCGCCGATCATCTTCTGGAGGTCTTTCAGGAATTCAAGCTCCAGTATGTTGATCTTCTCGCGCCGGTATCTCTCCTCCACCTGCCTCGTCAATTCTTCGGTGCGGAGGACCTCCATGTAATGGTCCATGCTATTGTTGACGATGTGAAACAATTCCTCGAAGCTTTTGAAGGGCTTTGAAAGAAGGGCATAGGCCCCGTTGGTCAGAGAGGCAAGCCTGTCGGCCTCATCGGCGTACCCTGTCATCATTATCACGGGAATGCGGCGGTCTATCTTCTTTATGGCCTTGAGTATCTCGATCCCCGAAGTGTCGGGCAGGATAATGTCGAGAAGCACGGCGTGGGGCTTCTTTTCAGCGATCTCCTTCTCGAGGTCCGGCATGCGATCGTACGCAAAGACCTTGAGCCCGAATTGCTGCAAAAACTCCCGGAGAACGGCCAGGAGCGTTTTTTCGTCATCTATTATGAATAATCGTTTTTCAGGGGACATTATTCGGTTATATCGTCAGGGAGCTTACGATCTGCCCTTACGCCCGAAACCGTCCGCATTACACGGAAACAACTTCTTTGACCTCCGGGATCTCCTGTTTCAACTGTTTTTCGACCCCCATTTTCAGCGTCATCGCACTCATCGGGCAGCTCCCGCATGCGCCCTGGAGTTTGACTTTGACGACACCATCGACAACATCTACAAGCTGGATATCGCCCCCATCCCTCTGCAGGAGGGGCCGTATCTTCTCGATCACCTGCTCAACTTTTTCTCTCATGATCTCCTCCGTTGTTTTACCGTTTCTGCAGCTGTCTTTGCAGGTCTGGCATTGACATTTATCTTTATTTCTTTCGCTGTTTCCTTGCGCGATCTCGGCAGCTCGATTATCAGGACCCCGTCCTTGTACGCCGCAGACGCCTTGTTCGCGAGCACATTGCCGGGAAGAGAGATGGTCCGCGAAAACGGGCCGTACATTCTCTCGGACCGGTAGTAGTCCCTGTCCTTGAACCTTTCGTCCTGTTTCCTCTCGCCCTCTATGGTCAGCGTATCTTCCATCACGGTAACTGTAACGCCCTGAGGGTCTATTGCCGGCAGGTCCACGAGGACGGTGATGCTCTTTTCGCTGTCAATTATATCGACAGAAGGCATCCAGTTCGTTCCGGCGAACGAAGGAAACCCGGTATTTCCGAAAAAGTCCTCAAAAACCCTGTCCATTTCCTCCCGTAACGAAGGAAACCTCGTGTCCCACATAGATCTCCACGGTGTCAGGGGCATATGAAACCTCCCATATATATCACCCTTCTATAACTCTTTTCCAGAATGTGACGACTCCCGAATGATGGAAAAACAGTTCTACGAGCTCCCAGCCTTCACGTCCCATTTCGTTGAGCATGCTCGAAAGGTTGTCGAGCTGTTCCATACCGACGGCATGGACCTCGCATTCACCATCCGGCCTGCATGCATAGACAATATTGTTCTCTTCTTCGATGTCGATACCGGCATCTCTGAGCTGGCTTATCGTATAGGTTTTGACAGTGTATTCAAATTTCATCCGGTACCCCCGGTTAAAGATGCTTTATGGTATAATAGTAAACCATTATATGATATTTTTAAAGCGTTCATGACCGATTTTCCATCGTACCTGAGATTATATGACGAAGATGTCCTCGGAGACCGGCTGGAGGCCATTCTTACGAGGGCTGCACCCTGCATGTTGTGCCCGAGGCAATGCATGGCCGACAGGGCCGCCGGGGACAGGGGTTATTGCCAGGCACCCTATGAGATATTCCTGTCGTCGGCCTCGCCCCATTTTGGCGAAGAGCCGCCCATCAGCGGGACGCGCGGCTCCGGCACTATATTTTTCACACACTGTAATCTTCGCTGCAGCTTCTGCCAAAATTATGAGATCAGCATCCGGGGAGAGGGAATAAGCTGTGCAACCGCCGCACTGGCGGACGTGATGATGGACCTCCAGGGCAAAGGGTGCCATAACATCAATTTCGTCACACCGAGCCATTACGTGCACCAGATCCTGAGGGCGCTTCCCCTTGCCATAGAAAAAGGCCTCAGCATCCCTCTCGTCTATAATACAAGCGGATATGACTCTCCCGAGACCATAAGGCTGCTTGACGGCATATTCGACATATATATGCCTGACATAAAATTTATGGACCCTCTCCTTGCCTCCCGCTACTGCCGCGCCGAAAACTACCCGGCTGTGGTACAAGAGGTCATACGGGAAATGCACAGGCAGGTCGGGGACCTCGTTGCGGACGCTGGCGGTATAGCCCGGCGCGGGCTCCTTATACGCCATTTGCAGATGCCGTCGGCTGTTAGTGATTCGAAGGCGGTGCTGAATTTCATCGCTGCGCTATCAAAAAACTCGTTCGTCAATATCATGGCGCAATACTATCCCTGCCACCTCGCGGGTGAGATGCCCGAGATAGCCCGGAGGATATCCCCCGGGGAACATGAAGAGGTGATCAGCTACGCCCGGTCGATCGGCCTTATTCGCGCTGCTCGTTACTGATCTTCTTACTTAATATGGCGTTGTTCTTGATGATCTCATGAGGGTCTTTCCCCGAGACTTCCCATGAATATGCCCCCTTCCCGTCTCTTTTCAGCCTGATCTTGACCTCCCCCCGCATATTCTTTTTGATCTCTTCCAATTCTTTCTGGTACCGCGCGTCCTGCACAGGCCGCTCATATACCGGTGCCGGCCGCGTGCACCCCGATAGTGCGCAGTTAACGAAGAACACACCCAGGCAAAACATTAAGCCAGCAGACATCCGTTTCACAATCATCGATCCTCCTGTAAAATCCTGAATTCCTGATAACCCGGTATATGGTATTACTTTTCAACCCGTAAAAATTTCCCACACCTGAAACGATTGTCCCTTTTGATTTTCGCCCGGAAAATGATAATCTTACGTATAAACACAACTCGCCGTACGCCGTTAGCCGTACGCCGTTAGCCGGTATTTTATATGCCAGAATCATTAAAATTTTCCGTCAGTCCCGAAAAAGAAAAAGCCCTTCGCCAGAGGTTCGCCGACCTCGGCATCGATGAGAACGACATTGTCGAGCGTTTTGTCCGTTCAGGCGGTCACGGCGGCCAGAACGTCAACAAAGTATCGACCTGCGTCTACCTCAAACACATCCCGTCCGGCATTGAGGTCAAGTGCCAGAGGGAGCGCTCACAGGCCCTGAACCGCTTCATCGCACGGCGGATACTTGCCGACAAGGTCGAGAATGCCCTCCTGGGGAAGGAAAGCCGGCAGCAGCAGGAACGCGAAAAGATACGCCGGCAAAAACGGCGGCGTTCCCGCAGGGCGAAGGAAAAGGTGCTCCAGCTGAAACATCACACTGCCACAAAGAAGCGGGAGCGGGCGTATAGGCCGGATGAAAGCGACGGCTGACGGCTGACGGCTGACGGCTGACGGCTGACGGCTGACGGCTGACGGCTGACAAAGAATAGCGAAGATACTTGAAAAGGCAAGCGGAAAGCTTGCCTTTTTATTTGGCTCGTAAATTTCACTAGTCAACATTTGCGTTGACAACCTCATCCGTATTCTGTTCTTTTCCGTCAGCCGTACGCCGTCAGCCGTACGCCGTTCCCCTTAAGCCGTCCACCGTTTCTGCCGATAATCATTTTGTGAGCCTTGACGTTACATCCCGGGAGAAACCGGTAGGAAACTTTCTTTCCTCGCTTCTCGAGGCCTATCCCGACGCTTCAATGCGTGACATAGCCGTTCTCTTCACCGATGTCGTCGGCTCGACAAACTTCTTCAAGACGCACGGCGATATCCGCGGCAGGGAAATGCTGAGGACCCATCACCGGATGGCAATGTCTATCATCGAGACATACGGCGGACGGCTCATAAAAGAGGTCGGGGATTCGGTGCTCGTCTATTTCCCGGATACCGTCGATGCCCTGAATGCATCAATAAAGATTCAGCAGAAGTTTTTCCTTCATAACATGGAGAGTATCGACGAGGACAAGATCCATGTCAGGGTCGGTCTGCATCATGGCCGGGTCATAGTGGAAGACAAAGACATCTACGGTGATGTGGTCAATGTTGCGGCGAAGCTGACCAACCTCGCGGGAAGCGACCAGATATTCGTTTCCCACGAAATATACGAAACTACGAAGCACCTTCCCTCGATCCAGTTTGAAGGCATTGATTTCTGGAAAATGCAGAAGGTCCCTGACGGTCTCAAGATATACAGGGTCGTCTGGGAGCACGCTTTTGCCGCAGCCCCGTCAAAAAAAGTCTTCGCGATCATAGTCCATGACCCCGCGCGGCCGGACTTTGCGGTGACCGAAGACGATATCACCGCACCGGCCGCAAGTCTCAATAACGATCACAAGAAACCGTACCTTTCCCTCGGCCGGACGCCCGGCAATGATCTGACGGTCGCCTATGACACGATCCATACCGCGGTAAATGCCGCACGGAGCATATATTCCCACCTGCTGGGCCGCCACCATTCAGGCAACGGCCGGCTGCCCGTAAAAATATACGTCAGGTGCGCTTCCACCCAGGACGAAAGAACAGTCCTGTCCCAGGGTGCAGGAAATGATCTTAATGGTGTTGACTTCGGGAATATCTATATCGCCCCGGAAGTCTACCAGTACATGAACAATTATTACCGCATAGCGGGGGAAACAGGCCCCGGCTTTGAAGAGGCCGGCAATGTTTATACCATGCTCGATGAGACAAGGCCGGCTGAATCCCCGGCCATTGCCGACGCGAGCGGCGCGACCGGCGCGACCGGCCCCGCTGCCGCAGCCTCTCAGATGATGTGCTTCTATTGCGGGAGCGGCCGTCACACAGCCTCCTCGTGTCCTTCAAAGGGTCTCGCGGAGACCGGAAGGTCGCTCAACAGGCTGGGATACTATTCCGTGCACGCGATCGAAGAGCTTGCGCGGTCCATCCAGAGCCCTTCCGAAGACATCAAGGTGTCAGCACAGGCATTTTCGATCGAATCTCAGCTGACGAAACAGGAATTAATAGCGCACGCCTTCTATGATCTCAGGAGCATCTACCAGCTTCGTTTTCACCAGACCGTCTGGAACACGAAGGCCAAAACATGGGAGACCATGCTTTCCGGGATCATTGAGAACCAGGGTGGCTTCGCCTGGCTTGCCCAGGATTCACTGCGCGTTGGCAGTTTCGAAAAAGCGAGGTCTTTCGTCAAGCTGGCCCTCGAACGAAAACCGCGTGATTACAAGGCCTGGTGCATCTCGGGGTTTTTGAGTATCGAAAACGGCGACCTTGCTGCCGCGTGCAATGATTTCGAGACAGCATTTGAATGTGCCGATGCGGGGATCCCGAAAACATACGTCTCTCTCATTCTCGCGCGGCTCTATAAATTTGCAGGCGACCAGAAACGCTTAAGGGAGATGGTCAGTGCGATCCTCGCAAGCGACCCCACGTGCAGGGAAGCATTGTATGAGGATGTGATCCTGAGATTCACGGACAATAGTGAAAAATCGGCGATACAGCGCTTGATGAGGCTCGTGCGTGATCACAGGGATTATTTCGTGATCGCGCTCATCGATCCCGAGATCAGAGCGTGGAGGAATGTCATTTACCCGCATGTTTTCGAGATCCTCCTCGAGGCAAAAAAGGAGGCTGCGGGCCATTACGAAGACGCAAAGAAAGAGATCGGGAAGATACGGTCATTGCTTGCCCGGGAGACGCTGGAAACGATAGACCCCCTGCTCATCGAAATAGAACGGCTGGCACAGTCAGAGAGCTATGCGGCCTGCCTCGACGTTCCGTCGAAATGCAGCAGTGTCAGGATAATCTGTAAAAACGCCCTCAACGAACAGATCCACATGATAACGGACGTTATCCGGACACTCAGGTCGCGGTTTCAAAAGGCGGATGAATTCCTCGCGTCATACCGGTATCACTATTTTGTGCGTAATTACAGGCGGCAACTTGACTACCTCAAGACAACGCTCGCCAACGTCGGCGACGTGCGCATTTTTGAATCCTCCGCGCAGTTTCAGCGCTGTTATGAGACCTGTCAGGAAATATCCCGTGAACTGTCGTCGCTCGAAACCTCGATGGAATACCTCGATATGACGGCACAGATGATAAATATGTGCTGGAAATTCCTGAAGCACTCATCAATCTTCTTTTCGATCGTGTTCTTCCTTGGCGTCTTCATCTTTCCCCTGATCTCGGACCAGTTGAATGCAATCGTGTCGCGGCTCGACATTTCCGTCTTCCCGAACTCATGGTCACTGCAAAAATCCCTGTTGATCTTCGGAGGAATTCTCAGCCTCGTTGCATCCTTTCTTATCGCCATCAAGGAAGCGCTGAAAGGCAGGGAATAGCCGTTGATAACACAATAAAAGACCACCCATATATTGACCCTTTACCAACTATCGTCATCCACTACCACCTATCGTCATCCACTACCACCTATCGTCATCCACTACCACCTATCGTCATCCACTACCATCCATAGTCATCCCCTACCATCGATAGTCATCCCCTACCCCCCCCGCCGTCATCCCGGTGCTTGACACCGGGATCCAAGGTTTTCGCACTTTCTCCTACTCCCACTTTCATGATTGCTGCCCCTTTGGGCTACGTAAACTCGAAACCAGGAAACAAAGGCAAAGACACTGGATCCCGGTGTCGAGCACCGGGATGACGGCTGGTGGGTGCGGATGACGGCTGGTGGGTGCGGATGACGGCTGGTGGGTGCGGATGAGGGCTGGTGGGTGCGGATGAGGGCTGGTGGGTGCGGATGAGGGCTGGTGGGTATATGATGACGGCTGGTGAGTAGGTGACGGCGAGGGGTTGTCGTTCATTAAGCCACCAACCTCTAGCCTTTATTCTTTACAGTTCATCCTTCTGTCGATATAATATCCACCTGTATGTCGAACTTGAGCTTGAACGAACTCGCCGAACTGCTCCTCGTCGCGTCACTCGCGGAGACCGAAGAACTCGGTCATATGAACTTCTTCATCTCCGTTACTGAAATAGCGGCAAACCTCGGCATCGAAGACCAGGAGCAGATCATTGAAGCCTGCCACCTCCTCGAAGAAAAAGGCTGCATTCTCCTCGCATTTGACCACGCGACTGCTTTGAGCGCTTCGATCACTCCTGAAGGGGAGGCATATGTGGAGCGGGGCGGGGAAACAGGGATAATCGGCGAATATCAGAGATACAGGACGGCCAGGGCAACGGGCAACGTACCCGGCATCGAATTCGAGGGGCCCGACCAACCCGTACCGGAAAGCATCCCGTCCGGCCCACCCCCGCAAAGTACGCCTGACCCGGTCATGCATAACCCTTCACCGGGGGCAGCGCGAGAGGACCTGACTCATATCATCGCCAGCCTTGAAATGTTGATAAGCAATGACCCTTCGGTATCGGCGGCCGAGAAGTCCGACCTCATTCTGGACCTCAAGAGCCTTGCCTTCCAGGCGTCGAGGAACACCCCGCGAAAGGCCGTCATAAGCGCAATTGCATCGGACTTGAGAAAACTTCCCGCCCTTACGGCCCTTGTCGATCTCCTTCTTACAAAGATCTGAAATAAAGAAGATGCTTAATTATCCATGATGCAGGGTTGTCCGGCTGGTCGTGTGCTCCGGTTAATATTCTTGCCATCCTGTTTACGCGAAAAGATGTCGGAACGCGCATAACCGTCGGTATGCGTGCTACAGGGAGGAAGGTCTATCCGCCCGTATTCCGAACCTCCACGGGCGGAAATCAGTCATTATTCAAACGAAAAATCCAGGAACATGACTTCCTGGGTCCCGTTCCCTACTGAAAAATTGAAAGGCAGCTGAACGATAGGGAGTGTCGTGATGAAGTTCAGTTCGATCTCCTTTCCGACGATAACCATCGGGATAGCCGCCTTGAGGTTGATCCCTGCCTTCTCAAACTCTTTTCTCGCCTGCCCGGAGATTATGTTCGTTATCTCGCCGATGGCATCGACCACATCCGGATTGATCGACTCTGATTCATCCCCGATGAGGGTTTTGTATATGAAAAGGGCGCCTTTGTCCTGGAAACTGATCGTAATGGTGCCCTTCTTGTCACCGACGAGGCCCATGATACCCGTCACCTCGCCCGAAGTGGTCCGGCTCGTCTTTATCACCGGCTTACTTAAAGTGGCCTCGATCCCCAGCATGGTCTTGAAAACAGACTGGGCTGCCATGATAAAAGGGTTAATATACTTAACGTCCATCGACTCCCTCCGGCGCTGTTATTTTCCGACCTTGGCTTTTGCCTTATCTATCGCTTCCCGCAGCTTGTCAGGCGTGAACGGTTTTACGATATAATTATCGACACCCGACTTTATGGCCTCCATGATCATGTCCTTCTGCGCCTCCGCGGTGACCATGATAAAGGGGATCTTCTTGATGTTGTCATCGGCCTTGCAGGCCTTCAGAAACTCTATGCCCGTCATCTCCGGCATGATCCAGTCGCTTACGATGAGGTCCACGGTGTCCCCGGCGAGGATACTGAGGGCATGTTTGCCATTCTCCGCCTCGAGCACATTCTCTATATTGATCTGCTTCAAGACATTCTTGATAATCTTTCTCATCGTCGCAAAATCGTCAACAACGAGTACTTTCATAGACTAACCTCCATTATTCGGGGTTCAGGTTCATGCCAAACTAAGTAATTTATCGTGCAAAGCTCAATTAACTTAATAAGACCCGCGAACATTTATCGTAAATATCAGCGGTTTTAGGCCGCGCAGGCCTTTGAACAGTTGCGGCATGGCGTTAAAATCTTGTAATATCTTATAAACGAACAGTCACGGGCCAAAGCATGACCGACCAGGAATTCCTAGATACACTCGAGCTCTTTGAGCAACGTCATATTCTGAAGCATTACAGAACGCTATCACCCCCCCACAGGCGGTCATTTCTGGATGCGAACAGGGAGCTGGACATCCACCTTGTGTTTCAGCTGTATAAAGAATTCTGCCGGGCTGATCACGGTATTATCGATTCCGCGACGATCAGCCCGCCGGACGTTATCTGCATGGCAAATGATGCCCCGGGAAGTTCAGGCGACTTGACGGCCCTTACCCGCGGAGAAGCCCTGTTACGCCGGCAAAAAGTAGCGGTCCTCATCGTGGCCGGCGGCCAGGGTTCACGCCTGGGGTTCGAGGGCCCAAAAGGCACGTTCCCCCTCTCGCCGGTCAAGGGAAAAACACTTTTCCAGCTCATGGCCGAGCAGGTCAGGTCCCTCTCCATGCGATACGCGGTCTCTATACCCCTTCTCATCATGACAAGCAGCGACAACCATCGCGACACCGTCGGTTTTTTTAAACAGAACCGGTACTTCGGACTGAATCCCGACATGGTCCATTTCTTTTCCCAGGGCGTATTGCCTGCTGTTACGCTCAACGGCCAGCTGATCCTGAAAGACAACGTTCGTCTTTACACAAGCCCCAACGGCCACGGCGGGTCTCTGAAGGCCCTCTGGGACTCGGGCCTGCTCATCAAGCTGATGGATGCCGGGTATGAAGACCTCTTTTACTGCCAGGTGGACAATCCCCTTGTCAGGATCGCGGACCCGGTCTTTCTCGGGCACCACCGGCAGGGCCAATGCCAGGTATCCACGAAGGTCGTCAGGCGCAGAAGCATCAAGGAAAAGGTTGGCGTCTATGTCAGGCTCAACGGAAAAGACGCCATTGCCGAATACAGCGACCTCGACGAGAGACACATGTCCGCCCTCGACGAAAAAGGAGACATTTTATACTGGGCCGGGAACACCGCCATTCATACCTTTTCCCTCTCATTCATACGGGAGCTCAACAGGCACGGTTTTGCCCTGCCCTACCACTCTGCAAAGAAGTCGGCCTATGTTATCTCCTCCGACTGGGAACCGGCAAACATAGATGTTTGGAAATTCGAGACGTTCGTATTCGACGCGATTCCCTTCGCCAGGAAGACATGCTGCATGGAGATTAGAAGAGAGGACGAATTCGCACCCGTCAAGAACAAGGACGGTGACGACTCTCCTGACACGGCACGTGCAGCACTGACAACCCTCTACCGCGACTGGCTCATGAAGGCCGGGATCAACGTGTCCGAAAGTGCACGGCTCGAGATAAGTCCGTTGTACGCGTTAAGCCCGCGGGATGTTGTGGAGAAGCTTAAAGGGAAGAAGTTGCCGCTGGATGGGGATGGGGATGTGTATTTGGAGTAACGGCGTACGGCTGACGGCGTACGGCTGACGGAAAAGAAAAAAACAAAGTCATTGAGGAAAACTCGCAGACTATTGGCCGTTATCAGTCCCTAGTTGCAGGCATAATAAAAGGTTACCACGTACCGGCCGTCTACCATTGCCCCGCGATGTTGGTGGTCTAATGCATTCCTTCATTATCCCATCAACCGTAAGCCGTACGCCGTCAGCCGTACGCCGTCCTCACATCCTGTCCCCGGCCGTGAGGTACCATTCACCGATATACCAGGGGCTTGCGGGATCGTAAAGGTCTGCGGGAGTAGGGGTGCCTGAAGGTGGTTCGGGATACGTTCCCCGTAAGACCTCCCCATCCGCGATCATGGTGGTTAAAAAACCCGGCACATGTTCGAAACCGAGCTTAATTGCATCATTTTTTAAAAGCGATGAAGCTGTGAAGAAAAAGAGGCGCCTTTCGTTCTCGAGGGAGCGTGCACAGCATGCCCTCAAAATGTCTTCCGGTGAATGACCTGAGTGACCCGAAAAGGCTAAGAGCCGATCGAAAGGCCCCTTCTTTTCGACTATGCCCACACATTCCCCGTCGATGCAGAGAAATTCCATGACTTCCGGCCTTTCGATGAACTGAGACCGCCATTCTTCAGGAGAATATGTAAGACGGGGATGCCTCGCCATATCCGGGCGCATGAACCGGGATATGTTGAGGGAGCATTCCGTGATATCAGAAACGCCTGCCAGCTCCAGAGGCGCCCCCGGCCGGGGCGTGGCAGGCCCGGTAACGAGGTAATGGGTTGGAAATACGGCCGCGCCCTTGTGTAAAAGCCGTTTCATGCTCGGGTTCGTTTGCGTGACGAATGCAATGAGAAGCGCTGCTCCGGAAGCCTGCGCGAGCTTTAACGATTGATCGATCATGAGTGTGAAGCATCCCTGGTTGCGTGCTTCCGGGAGGGTCCAGGAGCCGGTCATGATAGCGACAGGGACCGTTGTATCGTTGAGCAGGGCATGCCGGTATGTCACCGCCGATCCCCCGAGAAGAACGTCTTTTTCCTTAAGGAGCATGATGTCGGGTTTCCTGCCGCCCAACCGCCGCTCAAAACACCACCGGTACATTGCGGTCCCGCCCCAATCGCCAAAACACCTGTTCAGGCATTCAAGGTAAAGATCTTCAGTATGCCCAGGATTGACCACGATATCGATCATGCATTCCCCGCCGATTCCGGGCCACTTTCAAATACCCGGTGAACCACCTCTCCCATTGATGTCCAGAACAAGGCATCGCCATATTTCTGCTCGAGCATCGTTAAAAGCATGTCGAGGAAATTCCTGTATCCCAGGTCTAATCCGTCATCAGCTACGTAATCGAAAACTTTTTTGATGGCGTGGGCTTTTATGGACAGGAGACCGCCCGCCTCTATGATCTCGAAGGCCCTGTCAATGGTGTTGGTACACGAAAAATTCGATGTAATATGAACAAGCCTGGCATCGTGGATCCATTGGGGATAGATCACGGATACGCCGTTCATTCCATGTGCCTGTGTTTGTGCATCGGCGCAAACGGGTGTGGTC
The DNA here is from genome assembly GCA_963666485.2 of Syntrophorhabdaceae bacterium. Classification (GTDB taxonomy): domain Bacteria; phylum Desulfobacterota; class Syntrophorhabdia; order Syntrophorhabdales; family Syntrophorhabdaceae; genus Delta-02. Next base: position 39,505 of record CAXXUO010000004.1, read on the forward strand.
AGGTCCCTGGCCGAACCTATGAACCTCAGGCCGACCCTGACCATGGCATCGAGCAGTGCGGGCGGCGAATTCCAGCCCGGCGGGCAAATCCCCGGGACGAAATCAATGCCGGCCTGCCGGAAAATGGCAATGGTCTCTTTGAGGAGCGCCGTGAATTCTTCACTATTCTGATCCTGAAATTCGATGGGGATCCTTAAGCCCTTGTGGCAGTGGTGAAGGCCGTGAAGGGCTATTTCAGCCCTTGGAAGGGATTTAATGTAATGAACGAATCCGGTATGCCGGTCAAGTCTCATGGTGCCCCGCGGCCAACGCTTCGCCAGGTAGAAACGGTCGCGAAGGCCGGGAATTGCCGCGAGCACTTTTCGTGTCGGGCGCGGATGGATCTCTCTCCAGTCAGCCGTGACAAAGAGGGTTGCACGAAGAAGCGGGTGCCGCTCGAGGAGCCATTCCAGGTGTCCCAACACACCGTCACCAAGGTCACCGCCCGCTTCATAATAATCGGATGATCTCGCGGGGTGAATGTCGTCTATGCTCAGGCATACGGCCGCCTTTTTGCCTGGCGGAAGCCAGTTGTTGGGAAACCCGCCGGTATTCGTCAAAAAATGGTCCTTCCCTTCATGCCGGAAATGAAATGGGAGCGGGATGTCACCTCGACCCGTCCATTGTGCCGACCCGATGCATTTTCATGAAATTGGTCCTGACCGTCGAGGCGATGGGATGGCCCGCAACGAGCACGACAACATCACCTTCCGAGGCATATCCCCCTTCGAGCAGAAAACGGTCGATCTCCTCTATCATCCGGTCTGTATTTTTGATCCTGCGGAATTGAAAAGGGATGACACCACGGTACAGCTTCATCCGCCTGACGACCGCCGCCTCCGGAGACACCGCGATAACAGGCATCGACGGCCTGAACTTCGAGATAAGCCGCGCGGTAAAACCGGTCATCGTGAACGCCATGATGCATCGTGCGGACATCTCTTCGGCTGCTTGCGATGCCGCTTGCGCGATCGTCTCGGGAAAATCAGGGACTGACACGCTATCCTCTACCGACCGCCGGATATTCCCCATCATCTTCTCCTCGGTGAAGGATATGATCCTGTCCATGACCGTGACCGCTTCAAAGGGGTATTTTCCCGCCGACGTCTCGGCCGACAGCATCAGGGCGTCCGTGCCGTCGATAACGGCGTTCGCGACATCGGTCGATTCAGCCCGCGTGGGGCGGGAATGGGCAGTCATCGATTCCAGCATCTGCGTGGCGGTTATAACGCTCTTCCTCGCCCTGTTCGCTTTGCTTATCAGCATTTTCTGGAAGACAGGGACCTCCTCGAGGGGCATCTCGACGCCGAGGTCGCCGCGCGCGACCATGATCCCGTCGACAAGTTCCAGGATCGCGTCGATATCGCGTATGGCCTCCTCTTTCTCTATCTTGGCAATAAGGGCCACTGTCGCGCCCCGGTCGGCCAGCCACTGCCTGACCTGCCGGATATCGTCGGCGCTCCTGACAAAGGACAGGGCGACGTAATCCACTCCGGCGCTGATGCCGAACTCGAGGTCTGCCCTGTCTTTATCGGTAAAGAACGGCGCGCTGACATTCATCCCGGGCAGGTTGACGCCTTTGTGTTCCTTGAGGACGCCTCCCTCCGTCACCACGGCGTCGAGTGATTTCTCCGAACGGCCTGTTATCTTGAGTTGGAGCAATCCATCGTCGAGGAGGATCGTGTCGCCGGGACGGGCATCTTCGATGAGCCACGGATAGTCGATCGGGATGGAATCATTTTTCTGACCGCCGTCGCCGGTATGGATGGATACCTGCTGTCCTTTTCCCAGGACGAGCCTGCCCCCCTCGAGCGAGCCGACCCGGATCTTGATCCCCTGGAGGTCCTGAAGTATTGCCACATGCCTTCTGAGCTTCTTCTCCGCCAACCTGATCTTTCGGATCATTGACCCGTGAAATTCGTGATCTCCATGGGAGAAATTCAGGCGGGCCACATCCATTCCGCACAGTATCAGTTTTTCCAACGCTTTTCTGCTCTGGGTCGGCGGGCCCAGCGTACATACGATCCTGGCCTTCCTCATACTGTTCCCCTTTTTTAAGCGATCCCTGAAAGACCGCGCACGTCCTCAAACCGCCGCCCTATCCCGGCAAGAATTCTTTCCAGGTCCTCATCGGGCAGATCCGAGGTATACTGCACGGCTATCGTGCGTGCCCGCGTCATAATATCGATATCCTTCACAATATCCCCCACCCTGAACGGCGGCAAACCGGACTGCCGTATACCGAGCATATCACCAACCCCCCGTATTCTCAAGTCCTCTTCGGCAACGACAAAACCGTCTCCCGTTTTCTCCATGATCCGCAATCTCTTTGACGCCAGGGCGGTCCTTTTCTCCGACGTAAGGAGCAGGCACGTGGAAGGAAGGGTACCCCTGCCTACCCTGCCCCGCAACTGGTGCAGCTGGGACAGGCCGAACCTCTCCGCGTTCTCCACAACGATCATCGTTGCACGCGGGACGTCGATACCCACCTCAATGACCGTCGTGCAGACGAGAATATCGATATCGCCGCCCCGGAAAGCATACATCGCATCTTCCTTTTCGCGGGCATTCATCCTGCCGTGCAACAAGGCCACTTTGTACTCGGGAAAAATCTTTGTCTCAAGACGCCGGGCCATCGTACGCGCATCGCGGACACCTTCTATTTCGGACTCCTCGATGACCGGATACACTATGAAAACGCCATGGCCGGCCTTCAGTTCTTTCGCGATCAGGGCGCGTGCCTTTTCCCTTTCATTTTCCGGCAGGACCTTCGTCACTATTTTCCGGCGCCCCGCGGGCATCGTATCGATAACCGACACGTCGAGATCGCCGTAAACGACCATGGAGAGCGTCCGCGGGATAGGCGTGGCCGTCATGTTGAGAACATCCGGTTGACGTGACTTCCTTGTGAGCTTCCTGCGTTGTTCCACCCCGAAACGATGCTGTTCGTCAATGATGATGAGCCCGAGATTGCTGAACTCGACATCCGACTGTATCATGGCGTGGGTCCCGATAATGACGGGCACAGTGCCCTTTCGTATATCATGCAGGACACCGCCTCTATCCTTTCCCAGGCCGCCCTTGAGAAGAGTGACGGGGATCCCGAGAGCATCGAACCATCGGTGTACGTTCAAGTAGTGCTGCTCCGCGAGTATCTCCGTGGGGGCCATAAATGCCACCTGGAACCCGTTGTCGATGGCTATGCATGCACCGGCGATGGCGCAGACGGTCTTTCCCGAACCGACATCACCCTGTAAAAGCCTGTTCATCGGCACCGGCCGGCCCATGTCGGCCGCGATCTCCTCTATGACGCGCTGCTGGGCATCCGTCAGTTTAAATCCAAGACCTCCGAGAAAACTGTCGTAAACTGCGCCGCCCGTCCGGAACGCTATGCCTTCGCGGGCCTGTGCTTTTCTCTTTCTTGTCATCAGTGTGATCTGGAACTGCAGGTACTCCTCGAGGATCAGGCGCCGGATGCATTCATCAATGTTCGCTGTGTCCAAGGCCGCTCCATCCGTGCCGTGGACCTGCCTTATTGCCTCGCCAAGCGATACGAGGTCATGATCGTTCTCTACCCGGAGCGGTATAACAGACAGCGGCGCCCCTGAGGACACCCTGACGGCTTCCTCCACAATTTTCCGTACAAAACCCTGTTTCACGCCCTCGACCTGGGAATAAACGGGGACTACGGGGCGGTTCTTTTCCGAGACCTCGCCATTTTCGAGGACCGTCACATCGGGATGAACGATCTGGAGCATTTCCCCGAACTGGTTAACTTTGCCTGAAACCATGACCGGCAGCCCTTTTTCGCAGATCTTTCCAAGATATCCCTTGGACCACTGGAACCATTTCAAGGACAGAAACCCGGTATCGTCGCCCACGACCATTTCAAAGCCCTTCTTCCGTGAATGGCGGAAGAACATCGAGCGGTACGAGTCGACCGTCGCCAGGATGCTGCATTGATCCCCGGCACGCAATTCCCCGATCTTCTTGATCGTCGACCGGTCAAGCCAGCGAACGGGGATGAAATACAGGAGATCATCGACCGTGTAAAGGCCCTTTTGGGCCATCTTCTTCTCTATGGCCGGTCCGACGCCTTTTAAGGTCGACAAGGGTTTGTCCAGTATGGGGTCACGAAAAGTTTTCATTCGGGGCATTACGTCCTATAATATCAATACAACGTTCAAGGTTCAAGGTTCAATGTTCAAGGCAAAAAGAACAAATTGGAGATAGAAAACACAAACAGTTCAAAGTTCAAGGTTCAACGCTTAAAAGAAAGAGAATACGAGGGTGGGAATGAATGAGGTGGTGAAACAGGCTGTGTTTGGTGGGGTTGCGGTGAGGGTTGTGCGGGGGGATCTGACGGAGAGCGATGCGGATGCGATCGTCAATGCGGCGAATTCATATTTGCAGCATGGGGGCGGCGTTGCCGGTGCGATCGTCAGGAAGGGCGGTAGGAGCATCCAGGAGGAAAGCAATGCGATCGGTTATGTGCCCGTCGGCGGGGCTGCCATGACAGGGGCCGGGACGCTCAAGGCGCGCCATGTCATTCATGCCGTCGGACCCATGTGGGGTGAAGGCGACGAGGACGCGAAGTTGAAGAAGGCCGTCAGGAGCGTGCTCGCTCTCGCCACCGATAAGGGGCTTTCGTCCATAGCTATGCCGGCTATCAGCGCGGGCATCTTCGGTTTTCCGAAGGACCGGTGTGCACGGATCATCGTACAAGAAATTGCCGGGTACCTGGCCGGGCACACATCGTCCCTCAAACAGATAGACATCGTTCTCATGGACACGGGTATCATTCAATTCTTCATGGACGAATTATCGGGCTCCGGCGACGGGAAATAACTCGCTGTTGAATTCAGCGCGGGTTGCGTGGTATCGTTACAGCACAGCATATTTTCGATCCTATCAAAACACAATAAGACAAGGAGCACTGCAATGACGGAAGACCGGGCAAAACTTCTGAAGATCCTGAAGGAATTATCTTATGAGGAGGGCGAATTCACCCTCGTGAGCGGGAAGAAAAGCAGTTTCTATATAGACGCCAAGGAAACGACCCTGAACCCCGAAGGCATGTACCTCGTCGGCAAATTAATGTACGCACTTGCCCGTGAGATCCCGGGTATCGATGCCGTCGGCGGCGTCAGCATCGGCGGCGACCCCCTCGTATCGTCCGTCGTGCTCGTTTCCTACACGAACAAGGACAACCTCATGGGCTTCCTCATCCGGAAAGAACCCAAAGGACACGGGACAAATCAGTGGATCGAAGGCGGGAAGAACTTGAAGAAGGGAATGAACGTCGTGATCCTCGAGGACGTCGTCACAACCGGCGGATCGTCGCTCAAGGCAATAGAGGCTGTTGAAAAAGGCGGGTATGCGGTTAAAGGAGTGGTTGCGCTCCTCGATCGCCTTGACGGCGGGAAAGAGGCGATAGAGTCAAAAGGTTATATATTTAAGTCAATATTCAATCTGAAAGACGTCAGGACTGTTTAGCCGACACCCAGGTGGTTTAGATCACGTCTTCAATGCGGGCGAGAAGCTCTTTCTTACCGACGCCCGTCCTGGCCGAGAAAAGCATCGCTTTTTTCCCCATGAAGAATTTCTCGAATGACCGCACCTTGCGGGCAATATTACCCTGGTTTTCCTTATCCACCTTTGTCAGGACCGGGCTGAAAGGCAGGTCCTTCAACAAGAGCCATTCGAGCAGCATTTCGTCGAGCTCATCAAAATCCCTGCGGACATCAAGCAGCCAGATAATCGTCTTTATACGATCATTGCCGGCCAGGTACCCTTCCACCATAGCCTGCCAGTTAAGGGCTGTCGTCCGCGATACTTTCGCATAGCCGAATCCCCGGGAAATCGGAAAATATCATACCGCCCCTCTTACCCTGAGAGTCATACGCCACGCTGTAGATATTGATGATCTTTGTCGCCCCGGGCCGTGAGCTTGTGCGCGCGACGCGCTGCGCCACTAGCGCATTGATCAGGGATGATTTTCCCACATTCGACCTGCCGATAAACGAAACCTCGGGTGTATCCTCTGAAAGACCGACCTGGCGCACCGAAGTTACACCTTTTACATATTGTGCGTTTATGATTCGCATAATGTATTAATGATTCTGAGAACTTGCTGCATCAGGCTGCGACGGGATCAAAGATATGAGAAGCTCGAGGATGACAGCGGGGTCATTGTCCTTTACCGGGAGGACAACATTTTCGATCTGTTCTTTCAATCTCGGCCAATCGACCGGGGGTGATTTGACCATCGTGATCTTGCCGTGCATGGTCTTTACCGATTGCTCTTCTTCGGAAACCAATTCTTCATGCAGTTTTTCGCGCCGGCCTTAAACCCGTATAAACAATATCGATGTCATCACCGACTTTTAGCCCCATGAGCCTCACCATATCGTGGGCAAGGTCCGTTATCCTGGACAGGCTCTCCCATGTCGAGGACAAATATCTCGCCGCCCTTCCCCATCGCCCCCGCCCTGCATAACGAGCTGCGCCGCCTCGGGTATGCTCATGAAATAGCGCGTCATCTCCGGGATGGGTAACCGTCACCGGACCACCCTTCATTATCTGCTCCTTGAAAAGCGGGATAACACTCCCCGCGCTGTTAAGGACATTTCCAAACCTCACAGCGATGAATTTCGTTTTATTTTCCCCGTTCATTCCCTGGCAGATAAGCTCTGCTACGCGCTTCGTCGCTCCCATGACATTGGCGGGCCGCACGGCCTTGTCCGTCGATATGAGGACGAACTTATCGACACCCGACCTTATGGACTCTTTGACCACATTGTACGTCCCTTCTATATTATTCTTGATCGCAAGGCACGGATGATCTTCCATTATGGGGGACGTGCTTATACGCCGCTGCATGGAACACAACCTGGGGCTTATAAGCCTCCATTGCCCACCTGAGGCGCTCGGTATCAAGGATATCGCCAAGGACCATCTTATACCTTTTACCGTTAAAAACCTGTGAAAATTCCATGTTAATACGATATATCTCATTCTCGACACGTTCATACAGCACGAGAAGTTCGGGCTCCATCTTCATGATCTGCCTGCACAGCTCCGAACCGATCGATCCTGCCGCCCCCGGTTACCATGACGCGCTTGCCCGTCAAATACTGCCTGATCTGTTCCTCATTAAGCTCGACATGTTCTCTGCCAAGCACATCCTCGATACGTATCTCCCGTATCTGGTTAACATGAACAGTACCATTCAAGATATCGCTTATGGCCGGGACCGTCTTGCACTTTATTCCCGCCGCATCACACAACCCGATAATATGCCGCATTTCCTTGCCAGTCAGCGGAAGGGATCGCTATGACCGCCTCTTCCACCTCTTTCTTGGCGACTATCCGGGCGAGATCATCCCATTTTCCCAAGAACCGGAAGGCCATGTATGCGCATTCCCTTTTTTCTCTCGGGTCATCATCAACAAACCCTACCGGGGTCGTAAGCTATCCGGGGATTTAATTTCATCTCCCGCAGAAGCATTTCACCGGCCCTTCCCCGCTCCCCGCTATTATCACTCTTTTCTTGTCTCTCATAATTCGGACGGGGTAGGACTCCCTGAAAAGTCGATAGAGAAACCGTGACCCGCCTACAAGAAGAATTATAACGAACCAATCAATAATAAATACCGACCGGGAGAAATCTATCCAGTGATAGACGAGGGCCAATGTACGAAAAAAAGAGGCATGAGCCGACCACAGTCGCCTTTATAATCCGGACGAGGTCGTTCATCGACGCATATCGCCAGACACCTGCATAGAGCCCGAAGAAATAGAAGCAGATGATCCGGATGACTATAAGGGCGGGCAACGTCTTGCAGAGCATCCCCCAGGTGTATATCGGGTATGGCGAAATTGAACCTGAGCGCAAACGCGAGCCAGTAGGCAAAAACCGTGCATGCGGCATCGGTCAGCATGACCACGAGACGTTTCGAGTTCAGGATAAGCCTGTTTTTTCATTGAACGTGATTCTTATAACATATGCGGTTTAAGAAAAAAAGCCGGTCAGTGTTGGATATGTTCCGATCGTATCACCTTCGCAAAGGTCATCCATAATATCTTGAGGTCGAAAAAAGAACGACTTGTGGTGCAAATAGTACTCGTCATACTGCACTTTCACCGGTATGGATATCTTGTCACGACCGTTTATCTGCGCCCACCCCGTGATCCCCGGGACAAGACGGTGCACCCCCTTCAGGGTCCTTATGGTTATGAGGTCGTCCTGGTTATGCAGTGCCCGGCCGTGGGCCCACCAGGGACATGTCTCCCCTCAGGATGCTCCATAACTGGGGAAGTTCATCGAGACTGTATTTTCTCAGGAACGGGCCTACCGGCGTCAGGTACGAATCGGCATCTTTCAAAAGGTGTGTCGCGATATCCGGTGTGTTTCTGTGCATGGTCCGAAACTTAGGCATCTTGAAGATGACGTTGTTTATACCCACCCGGTCGGACCAGAACAAGATAGGGCCCCTCGATGAGATCTTGATCACCACAGCTATCGCCAGCATCGGCAGGAACAATATAAGAGAAGCGATGACTGCGACGAGAAGATCAAATACCCGCTTCATAAAAAGGTCTCCCGGCCTTTAAGCAAAGGTGCTCGTCAGGTCCCACGGCAGGTTCGTTCCCGCACCCCGCAATCTGTCGATCGAATACGCTGCGTCCATCGATATCTTTCTCAGCTGATATGTATAATATTCCGCTTTTCCCGGCAACACCAGTGATAAGCACGAAAACACCATATGCGGTATTGCCGGAGGTATCGTGATAACGGGCTTCTTCCTCCCCGGACCCTTATTGAAAAAAGAGATGAGGTCGTTTATCGAATAATTCTCCCTGTCCCGAATATTGAAAGTCTGATCCGATAAGGCCTCTTCATGCAACCCCCGTGCAGATGACTTCTACCAGGTTATTCACCGAACACAACGACAATTTCTGGTTCCCTTCTCCCAGGCGATAGAAGCAACGCTGCCCGGGCAAGTAGATCCTTTTATGGATGTTCAGCAGAAAAGATCTTCCGTACACCGGCGACAATCTCAGGATCGTGTGCGATATTCCATGCTTTCCCGAAAATATCCGTATTTCCTCCTCGGCGGCCAATTTGCTCTCACCATAGAAATCGTCCGGACGGGTAGGCGAACTTTCATCCGGCTCCGTGCCGGGCGGTATGGTGCCGTAAACCGACACCGTGCTCAAAAAGATGATCTTCTTCAGCCGGGAAGGATTGAGACCTCCGAGAACGTTCCTGGTGCCAAGGTGGTTGATCCGGAAATAGTTTTCCCGTGAAAGGTCGGAGGACCTTTTGTGAACGAGCGCCGCGCAATGGACCAATACCCCTGCATCTCCGGCCGCGGCGGGTATAGCCGCATCATTGGTAATATCAGCAGGGAAACATGAAAGGTTCGGGTGGTCCTTCAGATCGACGAGATTGTCAAAAACAAGGTCAAACCCGACGACCCGATTGCCCCGGCTCAATATCGCCCGGGCCAGGTGTGATCCGATATAACCGTTTATCCCGTTATTAAAACGTTTTCCATTTCACTTCTGAAAATTCGATACTATCTGGCGCGCGGCCTTTTCGACCGAGAATCTCTCCTCCAGAAGCCTCCTGGCGTTCAGGCCCATCTCCCCCCGCAGCGTACTGTCGCGGAGTAGCTGCACAGCATGGGTGAGGAAGACGCCGTCGTCACCGTTGATCGAAACGAGGCCCGCTTTGCTCTCTTCGATCATCCCCTTCAGGTCGTTCCCGGGGTTGATACTCGCAAGGACAGGCATGGAGTTATACATGTACCCCAGCATTTTCCCCGGGAAATTATGTGTCTTCAATTTTCTGTCCAAAGAAATGAGGCCGATATCAAATTCGGACAGCATTGCCAGGTATTCCTCCTGGTCTACGGCATCCAGTATACGTATATTCTGCAGCGCCTTGTCGGAAATTATCTGCCTGAGCCTTGCCGATTCGCTGCCTTCGCCGACAAGAAGGAAAAAGGCTTCAGGGTCATTGCGCAGGCCTTCAGCGAGCCTCAGAATGTTGTCCATATCCTGGGCAACCCCGATATTCCCTCCATAGAAAAAGACCAGTTTGCCCTCTAACCCCAGCTTCTGCCTGTAATTGCTCGTCGGCACATTTTTCTCGTCCAGGGTTGTCCAGTTATACAACACCTCGGACCTGAAATGCTTCAAAAGATCATTTTCCCTGAAATACTTGAGATTTTCCCCCTGATTGAACGCCTATAACGTCCGCCGCCCGGTATTGCTCCATCTCCTTTCGGCAAAAATAGCGGTAGATCATCCCGTCTTTCAGAACACCGGCGTCAAGCGCCCATTTCGGGAAAATATCACGCAATATCAGGTACGATCCGCACCCGTAAAGGGAACGTACCCGGTTTACAAACGACCCGAAAAATATGGTCGGGGAGTAGTAGACTACCAGGTCAAATTTACGCCCCGCCAGGTATTCCCCGGCCCTTCTTCCAGAGAATATCGGAAAGCCGTGCCTCATTGACGGCCCTTAAAACCCGGGCGCAGATTTGATCCTGCCGGACCGCACACGGACAACCTCAATATTATCTTCTACTCTTATCTCACACTCGGAGCCAATCGATTCATCCGGGGCGATGACCGCCGGTTGGTGCCCCTGCCGATGAAATTCCACCGCAAGATCATGGATAAGCTTCGCGCTCGACATGGTGCTCGGCAGGTAATAAACAACAACGAGAAGTATGCGCATTGTGAAAATGGGTCTCTTTTACCTATGCCAGACCGTGCGGTTGACGTATCCGGTATAGCTCACGATGATGCGAAGAACTTTCTTCGAAACATTCGGAACGTCATAATCCCGTACAACGCAAAGGGTGCGGTCAGGACCCCGTTTTTGATCTTCCAAAATACGGATCCCATCCCGGACGTTCTCCCATTCGAGACCGGTCATCATTACGGCCCCTTCCTCCATCCCTTCCGGCCTTTCGTGCGCGTTGCGGATGTTGAGAGCAGGGAAATTCAGGATCGATGATTCCTCCGTAATGGTCCCGCTGTCTGAAATGACGACACGGGCGTTCGTCTGAAGATTGACGTAATCACAGAAACCCAGCGGTTTCAGCAATTCGATCCCCGGGCCGATCGCCGCTTTTCTCTCGTCGATCATTTTCCGGGTCCTGGGATGCGTACTGACGATGACCCGCTTTCCGTATTCCGATGACAGGTTATTCAACATATCGACAAGCTTCCTGAACTGATCGGAAAAGTCGATATTCTCTTCCCGGTGCGAACTTACCAGGAAATAATCCCTTTCTTTGAGATCAAGACGGGCCAGGATATCGGATGATGCTATTTTGTCTCTATAATGGTCCAGTACCTCGCGCATCGGGCTTCCCGTCTTGACGATGCGATCAGGGGGAAGGCCCTCGCGAAGGAGGTACTCGCGCGCAATATCACTGTACGGCATATTGATGTCGCTCGTGTGGTCGATGATCCTGCGATTTATCTCCTCCGGAACCCGCTGGTCGAAACACCGGTTCCCGGCCTCCATATGAAAGATCGGTATCTTCCGTCTCTTTGCGGAGATGACCGACAGGCAGCTGTTTGTATCCCCGAGGACCAGTACGGCGTCGGGCCGCTCCTTCTCCATTATCTCGTCGGAGAAGGCGATAACATTCCCGATCGTGCGGGCGACAGAATCTCCCACGGCGCTCAGGAAATGGTCCGGCCTGCGTATGCCGAGCTCCTGAAAAAAGATCTCGTTCAACTCATAGTCAAAGTTTTGACCGGTGTGGACCAGCACATGCTGAAGATTTTCATCCAGTTCCCTCAACACGCGACTGAGCTTGATAATCTCGGGCCGCGTTCCGACAATGGTCATTACCTTCAATGGCATGGCACCTTTCCTTTCGGGAAAATTTGAACGTCCTTTACTTCTTGTACTGGTCCCGGTTTGCGATGAAATCCTCAAACATGGCGTCTATCAGTTCAGGCCATGCAGGAGGAGAATAGCCGGTCTTTGTCCGGAACCGGTCAGACCTTAGCGAACGGTCGAGCGATATGCCGTCGTACGCCTCGATATCGGCAGACCTGCCATACTTTTTCGCAACGAGCTTCAGGAGATCGAATTTGCTGATCGGTTCCGACGAAACATGGAAAAGGCCCGACAGGTCCGGCGCCGGTATCACGTATCGATGAATGATCCGCGCAAACTCGATCGTCGGGAACCCCGTGTAAATGGCTTTTCTAAATCCTTTTACCGGGCCGCTCTCGCCCAGGAACCACTCGACCAGGCCATACCGGCTCCCGAGCTCATGCCCGATGATCGATGTCCGCAGGGTAACGCACCCGGGGTAATCGACCTCCCCGATCAGCTTGGTTCTCCCGTACAGGTCGTCGGGGGCCGGTGCATCGTCCTCCTCGTACGCCCCTTTCTTTCCGTCGAACACGCAGTCCGTGCTGATATGTATCATGCGTATGCCCGCGTCGCGGCATGCCCGTGCAACAACATGGGGGAAAAGCGCGTTTATCCTGACAGAAATGACAGCATCGCTGGCGGCCGGCAATTGCTTGATGATCCCTATGCAATTGATCACCACGGAAGGTCTTAATTCCCGAATGAGGGTTATTACCTGATCGGGATCGCCGGCATCCAGGTTCCCCGGGATAAAACGCCGCGCAAGCTCTGCCGGGAAGATATCCCTTAGTCTTGCAGAACTGCGTGACGTCGCATAAACTTCATACCCGGTCTGTGCCTCGAAATACCTCAAGAGGACATGCCCGAGCATCCCGGTGCCGCCGAGGACCAATATCTTTCCTGATTCATTCACGCTGTGCGTGCCCCCCCCGCGCCGTACTACGATCTCAGCTCATCCTGGATATAGTCCAGTTGCAGGAGCTTCTCTTTTATCTCTTCTACATTCAGTTGTCTCGTGTTGTGCGAATTGTAATCGTCCAGATGCGACAACTGTTCTGCGCCTTCCGTGAAATACTTGTTATAATTGAGGTCCCGGTCATCGGGAACGATGCGGTAATAGTCTTTCAGGTCCTCGGCCTTGGCCAGCTCTTCCCGCGTCAGCAATGTCTCGTATAATTTTTCCCCGTGACGCGTCCCGATGATCCTGATCTCGCTATCCGCGTTGAAGATCTCCTTGAGCGCCTGTGCCAGGTCCCCTATCGTGCTTGCAGGGGCCTTTTGAACGAATATATCGCCCTGCCTCGCGTTCCTGAACGCATAGGTCACGAGGTCCACCGCATCATCGAGCGACATGAGGAACCGCGTCATGTTGGGGTCCGTGACAGTAAGTGGCTTCCTCTCCTTGATCTGTTTAACAAACAGAGGGATAACAGAACCCCGCGAAGCCATAACGTTCCCGTAGCGCGTGCCGCATAATACGGTCTTCGCGCCGTTGTCGAGGGTGCGTGCCTTTGCGACCATGAGCTTTTCCATCAAGGCCTTCGACATGCCCATCGCGTTGATGGGATACACCGCCTTGTCCGTGCTGAGGACTATCACCCGTTCGACATTGTGGGCCAGACCGACGTTGAGGACGTTTTCTGCACCCAGGATATTTGTCCGGACCGCCTCCATGGGATAGAACTCACAGGACGGTACCTGCTTGAGGGCAGCGGCGTGAAATATGAGGTCGACCCCGCTCATCGCGAAGTCAAGACTTTCATAGTTCCTGACGTCCCCGATATAGAACTTCACCTTCGGGTTGTTAAGCTCGATCCGCATGTCTTCCTGCTTCTTTTCATCCCGGCTGAACACACGGATCTCCCTGACCTCGGTATCCAGGAACCTTTTCAGGACGGAGTTCCCGAAGGACCCGGTCCCGCCGGTTATCATCAATGTTTTGCCTGCAAACACGTAAAACCTCCTCGGGATTTACTTCACGAATCACAAATTATAAAGACTTATCCGCGATCTATAAAGGTATTTATGCTTCAGGAAAAATCATTGCCCGAAGCAGGCCTTAAAACCCGCGTGAGCCGCGCCTGAAGAAGTCCGAGGATAAAGAACCCGAAAATACCCGGATACGGCTGACGAAGGCCCACCTTTAACGAATTGTCTATCCCGAATATGACGAACACGGCCAGGACCGACGCCATCAATGAGGCATGCACCGTGAGACCTGTCCGCGCCCTGTAAACAAGCAGCGCGCTGTATATCAACAGCGCCAGGAGCGGGGCCAATGAAAGCAGCCCGAAATGGAACAAAAGATCGAGATAGTAATTATAGGCACTCGGGTGCACCGATCTGTCCGGGTACTCATGGTGCCCGAAAAAAAACTCCCGTGCACTTGAGAACACCTCTTTCCCGTAAAAACCCCACTGATCGAGCCTGTCGCCCAAAGTCACCGGCGACGATACCCGCGTGAGATCGTATTTTTCATGTGAGGTCCTTACAGCACCGTTCAACGTCGCGGTATTCCCCATCACCCCGGGATTACCGATCAGTACAGCGTAGGATAGACCGGTCAGAAAAGCTATCGCGATCACCCTGACCATCATCCTGCGCAGCGGGGCCTTCCGTGCATAGGCAGGCAGGGCGGCAGCGGCCACCATGATCATCAATATCAGGAGTGCTTCGAATGTGAAAGAGGCCGCGGCGTACAGGCAGACGACGGGCATCATGAAGGCGAGCAACCGGCGCCATGTGCCGGAGTTGTCCCAGAGGCATATCAGCGCCGATCCATATATCGTCACAAACACTACCGGTACGTACGTCACATGCTGATAGATACTGAATACGTATAAATACGGCGTAAGGATGAACAGGCCCTGGGCCCATGAGCAAAAAAGCTGCACCGGGACCAGCACGCAGATCACGACAAAACATGTTTTTTCGAACTCGTACTGCTTTGAGATGGCTCCATACATGTCTCCGAGCACAAGGGCCAGGACCGGGAGCAGGTACTGGGCCATCAGGATCAACCGGGCAGCCTGGGTCTTGGCATCCTGCACTGTCAAGGATGCAAGCACCATGAAAACGGCCATGAGAAAAAAGACCGTGAGCGAACGATTGATGCCGCGGAACTGACCAAGGACCATTGTGCCGGTCACGAGTGCAATGACCGAGACAGGGATCGGCAATTGGTTCAGGGCCCTGCCCGTATCGAAAATGAACGCCTGACTGGCAAAGATGTTGCCCCCCAGTTGAAAAAATACCGGAAGTGCAATGAAGGCGGCAAGGCCGAACAATTGCACTTTCTCGACAGATGCCGACAGACCGGTCCTTCGCGTACTCCAGTAAAAACATAGCGTAAGAACCGCGTTAAAAAGATAGAGGCCTTCCAGGGACCGGCCGCCAAGGATATAGCAAAAGTAGGGCGGCGCGATCGCGATGAGAACGTTTGACAGAACATCCGCACCGAACAACTCGATGTTCATCCCCCGCTGCAGCATCACAATACGTCGATGGAGCGCAACCATCATAACCGCTCCGCCCGCTAGCGACAATCCAGTGGTGGTCCAGAATGTATGTCCTTTCCTGAGCCATGTTGCCGTTTCCGGGTATACCGCCGAAATGATCGTGACACAAACTCCCGTCACGAGCAATCCCGGGCAGACCATGCCGACGATCTTCGACGACATCTTTTTACCCTCTCCGGCATGTTCCCTCAGGACGAGACTCGGTCCGATCGAACTGCTGTAAAGGGTGGATAGCAGGCTGCCGATCGCAAAAGCAGTAAAAAGATCGCCGGCGACCACCCGGCCCACCAGAAGGATGACAGAGAGCCTGAACACATAGACAGTAATTCCTATAATGCTGGTCGACCCGATGTTTGGCGTTAATCTTCCCAGGTTATGCATCAGGCTCATGCGCTCACGTGCTTTCCTTATTCTTCCGGTAAAGGCCGGAACAAGCGGCGCGAGGGCCCAGGGCACAATTGCGGATGCCGGCGTAACATTCATCCAGAACACCAGGAGCACGGCCAGAACAAAGGTCAGGCACTCTGCGATCACCGCAAGAAGCGCAGGCCTCACGTGCTGCTGAACCTCGTGGTCGCTCAAGAAGATCTCGCCGACCCATTCGCAACACCGGCGCAGGATCAAGACGATCGCCAGGACATAACTGACCGACCCTACGATCGACCCAAGAATGAGGCAGGCGGCCGCAAGGGGTATCATGAGGGCCAGGCGCGCACGGAGCAGGACATGGGGCACCGAGCCTGTCGGGTCGGCAAATATAACGTTCCGGGCGTTGGCCGAGAATGCGTAGAACAGGGCAAGGGTGGCGCCCTGCACTACCGCTATGTCCGCAGTGAGGTCAGGCGCCCCCGCCAACCCGCACACGAGCATAAGAGCGGTCATAGAAAAGGAATTCAGCAGTATCGCCGATGAAAATATGTATATGTTCACGAATCCCTGTTCAGGATGGAACTGAAGAGTTCCATGTAAAGCCGGGCAGCACTGTCCCACATAAATCTTTCGGCCACGTAGTGCCGGAGATTCTCTCCCATGCCGCGGATGGCCGCGCCCTTCCCTAACATTTCCATAAGCCCGCTGTATATGGCGTCTGAAGTTGCCTGCACGACAACACCTCCTCCGATCACGGAAATGTCGTCGAACCCGCATTGATCGGTGATCACGACGGGAAGCCCCGCGGCCCCGGCCTCGAGAACCACGATCGACATAGCTTCCTGCCGTGAAGGTATCACGAGCATATCCGCAGCATGAAGGGCATGCGATTTATCAATCCCGCCTACATACCCGATAAAATGCACCCTGTCCGCCACCCCCGCGTTTACGGTCAGGTGACGCAGAAGGGACATCATCCCGGCATCAGGCCCGGCGAAAACGAGGTGGTGGGGAAAGCGGCCCTCCCCCGCAACCCGGGCGAAGGCTTCAAGCAAGAGATCGGGCCCTTTGATCGCGTTCAGCCTACCCATGAAAAGCAGGAACGGTACGTCCGGGATCCTGTACTTCTTTCTAAACCCAACGTCATCCGCCGCAACGTATTCCGACCCGTCAACGCCGTTGGGGATCAGGGTGATCATCCCAGGTTCAACACCGTAACATGCTATATCATCAACCTCCTTGCGGGAAATGGCGATGACCTTCTTTGCGTGCCGAATGATCTTTCTCCCGAGCACGCAGTCGTAGATGCTCTTGAGCGTTCTCGACCTGCCGAAAATAGGTATCGAACCCGCCGGGCATATTATGTACGGTTTCCCCAGTTGCCTCAGGTACCGGAACACGATCCCGTTGAGGACCGTCCAGTGATTCATAAGCTGGACGACATCGGCGTGGCGGACGAGTTCCGATATCGTGTTCCAGGACAGGGAAGGAAGGAAATATCGTTCAAGCCGGCAGGGCAGAGCAACTACCCGAACGCTGCCGGCTTTGTTCCTCAGATCCCCGTTGACCCCTATGTCAAGGGTAAGGATCGTACAATCAGCCCCCATCGACGCCAGGGCGCGGCTGACCTGCAGCGTGCGCTCTGCTGTCCCCCCTCCGGACACAGGGTCAAGAATATTATTTACATTGAGGATTTTCATTGCGGTAACGCCGGGCGCCCCGGCGCTTGCGCCAGTGAGGCAACCTTGATGAGAACGTAAACGGCGATCACGTTCAGGACCATGGTGCCGAGAAGCATGTACGTTTGCCCCGGGGCGTACCCGAAATGGGCATATCGATATGCCAGGACCTGGGCCATCAGCGCACACAGGATAACGTTGCCCCCGCCAAACCTGTAGACGAACCACTCCATCGCCGCCCCGAAGATGCCTGCGACGAACATTCCCCCGAAAAGGAACAGGTATGACCCGGGATAATAAAGAAATGCAAGTATCCCCGGCAGATTGATAAAATGAAATTCCGCCAGATCGAGTTTAACATAGGGAGAGAACAGAATAGTCTGGTCATACAGGCTCGTCCCGGTATGGGAAAACTTTTCTTGCCATGCTTTTTTCCAGAGCCCCCAGCCAAGCCGAGGGTAACTGCTTACCGCCATGGTGCCCTCTATCCCGACCCAGCGGTCGATCAATAGCAGTTTTATATTTTTTCCGGCGGTTATATAAAAAACCTCCCAATCCAGCATCCAGTCTAAGCCAACGTCCTGAGGTTTTGGAATTTCCCGGTCGGGAAATTTTCGCTTCCTGCTTTTCTCAACCGTTACGGGGCTTCCGGTCCTGTCAGGGGTGCCCGAAACTGTATAACTGCTCGCGGCACGCACGATTCGTGCATGATCCGGCACCGGTCCGGATCGTTTTTCCAGAGCCGGTGCGGCATGCCTGAACATGCGAATATGATTTACGGCAAATACGGACAGCGCAAATAAGCCCGCAAAGGCAACGATCACCGTCACCTTGAAGAAATTGCTCAGATGAACAGCCCGCCTTTTGGCCGTCTCGTTCATACCGAACAATACTGAACTCCCGTTCAGTATCATACCCCTGCTCAACATAGCTGAATTCGAAAAGAAACATTCCAGGAGGCTAATGACTGAAGCAGTGTACGGGTTCCTATTTTGCTGAAACTCGCAATCCAGGATAACGGCCGAAAATGAGCTGAGGCCAAATAGAAGAAGCCAGGTATAGACCCCGTTCAAGCCGAACGGCAGGACCATCCGGGGTACCGTGCCGCGCTGATAGATGCCGTACATGATATTCGTGTACGCGACCGCCAAAAAAAGAAAACAAAATAAGCCAAGTATGACCCGCCGGTTATTCCGGTAGAATCCATAGAGGGATTCCATCCTGCTTGTAAGCTCAACATTCCGGTTATACGAGAAAAATGACCTTCGCACGAAATGTGCCAGCAACAAACCCAGCGCACCGCACGACGAGACGAGCAATGCCCGGTCATACGCCGCCCCGCTGAAATCAAAAAGGCCGACCGGTTCCTGGAAAAGACCGGCCATACAGGCTATCCGTACAGAAAACTTGAACCAGAAACCCAGCCAGAAGAAAAGCCCTATAAAAGTGTCAAAGAAGATCTTATGTTTGCAAAAACCAAGGATAAGAAGGCTGTTAAAGGACAATGTAAATAAAAGATAAATGAGGACATTGCCCGTATAACTCTTCGCCGAAGAGAAAGTGAGCACCCCTGCCACTATTAAAAAACCATACAGGCATATTGTTTTTGCCCTAAGTTTCATGGGATTTTCTTTGAATTGGCGCGCGAAATCACCGGCTATCTTTTATTCCGATTTTCTGCACAACAAAGTTCATTTCGACAGGATGGTTGATCCTGCGGGTTATTGACCTGTAAAAGTTGTCACCGAATATTTTCATATGGCGCAGCATCCATCGGCAAGCTCCGCCTGGCGAACTGGATCCTGAACCTGTAGCGCTGATCGCCGCTTATAAAACCGCATAACTGCCATTCGGTTAAGTGCATGTTGAATATCTTTTCCACCAGGAGCCGCACGCTGAATTCGTCAAAACTCCTCACATGAGCAAAATCATAAGGATAATTGGGGTCGAAATATTTTCCCGAGGTCTTCACGGTACGGCACCCGCACGATGAGAAAGCCGCCCGGTTTCAAGACGTCAATAATATTCCTGAACGCAAGGTTCAGGTCAAAGACATGCTCCAGTACATCCGTGCACACTATGCAGTCAAAATAGTCCCTCTCGTAGGGCATATCTTCCACAAGGCTTAAAGCAACCTTAATACCTTTCGCCTTCGCGTATTCAAGATATGGCATCGCAATATCGATACCATACCGCTCCAGTTGCGGAAATTTATCCAGGATCCTCCCCATTCCCACGCCAACGTCGAGTATGTTCACGGCATGGACCGAATATTTCCTGATCAAATCCGCTGTGCTGTCCTCGAGTTCACGCCAATGGTCTTCGTCCATAAAAGGATTTTTCCCCGTTTGCTCGAAATGGCCCAGATGGTCCCGCGCTATGGCCTGGTAATTCTCGATGTAGAAATCCGGCTCTGAAAAAACCGGTATTCCATTGACGACCTGCTTTGGACTGCCCGGTAGATACCGCGTTCATTTTCTGTTTTTTTCATGTCGCTTTCACACGTTTATAAGAGAATAGTTTTTCTTTCAGGAAGATTCGTTCGTCTTTCGTAAGCATTAGGAAGCCTGCAGTGATAAACAAGATCACGACCAACGCAAAATAACCTGCCTCGAGCGATATTCTGGCCTGCCTGTGGATCATCGAACTTGAAACTACCAGAATTAATAGTGAAAAAAATGTGCAGAGCCGCACCCATTCATATCGTACTCGTACGTACGTCTTCCTGCGGTAATAATTCCACGCATACTGCAATCCCGCCATCAATAAATGGCTCAAGGCCAGTGCAATGCCGGCTCCGACCAACCCCATAGATTTAATAAAGGCTATGTTCAAAAGGATTGAAAATATGGCGGCGATCCCCTGCACCAAACTGACATATTTGACTTCCCCGGTGTAGTACATCCCGGGGAGCAGCATGTTGAAGATACCGATAAAGAACTGGGCGCTGGCGGCAAATCCGACGATCACGAAGGCGTTATGGAACGCCGGTTGGGTTGCGAGGGAAATGATCAATTTTGACCCGGCGAAAAACAGGGCGCACAATGTTCCCGCAAAAAATACATAATACGTAAAAATACGCCCAAACAAGATCTCGGTATCGTTCTGCCGTTCCATGTAGGACATGAAGAACGGGTACCAAGCGGTAGAGATGGCACCCACGGCAAGACTCAATACTGTTCCCACGCTGAAGCCGATCGAATAAATGCCGACTGTATCCAATCCCTCGTAATACTGCAGAATATACCGGTTGCTCTGCAGCAATATGTAAAGGAACGCAAAACTCGGGATAAGGGGGATCCCCAGGCGCAAAAGGTTGCCCGCTATCGAACGGTTGACGCCGAATGTTGTTTCCCGGATACCGATCACCGCAAAGATCAGGAAACCGAGCGACTGGCTGGCAATTTGACTGAGGACCATGCCAAGAATTCCCCAACCCAGAAAGACTACGGTCACGACACTTGTGCCAATCGATATGGCAGCAAGGAAGAAGGTGATGACGACAAATCTCTTTGCCTGTTCCTCAAACTGGATCCGCTGGACAAAGGGCATCGAGATTATTTCCAGTGCGCAGCCTGTTAATGCCAGGGATATCAGATAGAAGTACGACTGCGGGATCGAAAGGAATCTGCCCATCCACCCTGCGAAGAGCCAGGCGGTTGCGGCAAGAACCGCGGCGGCGCAAAGAAGGATAAAGAAGGTTGTCCATACCGTTTCGGATTTTTGCCTGTTGTTATTACCCTCGAAATAACTGGGCCCTATAGCTGCATTTAAGCCGAGGTTGAAGACCGAGGTCCCTACCATGGTCAACAATGCTATCAATGCGAGAACGCCATAGTCCTTGGGCGCCAGGTAAGCCGTATATACGGGCAGGAGGAGCAGGTTCATGACCCGCGTCGTCATGCTGCCCGCACCGTATATAAGCGAGTTTTTACCCAGTCGAAGTATCTGACTTGCCATTTTTTAAAAGACCCTGGCGATCATGGCGCACGGTTCCATGCGATCTGCCATGCCCCGTCGATCTCCGGGTATAAAACACCGGCCGTTATTTTTTGATCGAAAACACCGAAAAGGAATAATTTTTGTACCCGTTGAATTCGTCTATATCTATCTTTTGCAAGTTGTTTCTTTTAAAATTTTCTACGAGCAAAGACATCGATTGCCCCATCGTTCTCCTGTCGATGACCAGGTAATCGACGTCTGCCGATCTCAGGAAGGCGGAGATCTCAGGCGCTGTACTGTTTTCGGGGACCGTAACATATTCCGCGCCCGAATAAAACCCCAACCGGTTCAGGCGTCCTTCGACTGCTATCTTCCTGTTGGAATACCCCATCTGTTTCAGACAGGTACCGGCCTTTTTGAGTTCAACCTTATCAGCCCCCGGCCACGAAAGGCTGCTCGGCAAGACAACCAGGCATATAACAGCCATGGTCAGGATCGCAATTCCGTTCTTCCACCGGCCGGGGATTACAAACTTGACGCCCGCGCCCCACTTTTCAAGGATGCCCCCGATCTCATAAAAACCCGCCGCCACCCACAGGAGCGCGGGCAGGCCCATGAGCATCCCGTGCCTCGTACTCAGATAATAGATCTTCGAAACATACACCAGGGACACCGCAAAAAATGCCAGCCACCAGGACCAGATCAGGAGTTCCCGTGAATTGAAGGGCACTATTTTCCTCCGCGTCACGCCCACGATGAACAGGAGAATGAACAACACATGGTAGGATCGAAAGAACTTGAAGATCGGCTGCCAGAAGAACACAAGGTATTTGTTGCCCGCCACTGCCCGGGTAACAACGTCCGAATCCTCGACATTCTTTCGAAAAGCTTCTTCCGTTGTCTTGTTACCGGTGCTCAATATCTGGGGTATCTTTGAGCCGATATGGCCGAGTTCCCAGTGGCCAAGCCTGCCTTTAACGAAGATCAGGGGTGAGAGAAACAGAATGGGGAAGGAAATTATGAAGATCATCGTATACACAATGAAAGTGCTGAGGCTAAAGGTCCTTTCGACCCGATATTGCCAAAATACCCAGAACATCACGACAGGTATGACGGCCAGGCCTTCCATGCGGGTGAAGGCAGACAACCCTGTGAATAAAGCCGACAGGACCATGAACACGGGCTGTTTCTTTTGCATTCCTGCCGCCGCCGCGCACAGGGCGGACAGGGAAAACAACCAGAAGACAGGTTCTCGTATCACATTGGAGGAATATTCAATCAGCCGCGGGCTGATGACGAAGAAGATAGAAGCGGCAACGGCCAGTTTTGTATCGAACAGGCGCTTTATGACCCAGTAGAACGGCACAACGGCAAGCGAGCCGGACAGAACGGAAAGGATCCGTGCGGAAAGCTCCCAGTCAGGGATCACCTTATGGAAGATCGCAATGAGAAACGGGTAAAGATTGTAAAAACTGTACTGTGCTATTTTCCCCCATTCCCCGGCATCGATAAGTTTTGCCGTGTTTATGTACATTATCCCGTCCGGAACGATTATGCCGGGCGCGAGCGCTGAATACAACCTCAGCGCCAGAGCGGAAAAGAACAAGATAAACGGCGTCATGATCACCGCTTTTGATCTCGTATTTGCCTGGATAGTTTCCATAAGCCGGATCGCGTCAGGGTTTTTCCAGTATCCTGGCCGGAACGCCTACCGCTGTGGCGTTGCCGGGAATGTTCCTTATGACGGCAGCCCCTGCACCGATTATGCTCCACGCCCCTATCGCCGCACCCATTACCGCCACAGCTCCCACTCCGAGGAAGGTCCCTTCCCCCACCGTGACATTTCCCGCAAGGCACACGCCGGGCCCGATATGCGAGTAATCCCCTATAACGCAATCATGATCGATCGCGGCGTTCGTGTTGACAATGCAATGCCGGCCTATCACCGTACCGGGCTGGATAACCGCCCCCGCGAAGATAACCGTGCCTTCCCCGACTGATACCGACGGATGGACATACGCCCGCGGATGGATCGCCGTGACCCACTGACAACCTGTGAGCGTTCCCGCCTTTTCCGCCCTGGTCCTGTTGTCGCCGATCGCAATTATAGCCCTTTCCCCGGCCGAACCGTCGATGCGTGACACGGTCCCTATCACCCGGGCGCTCCCGACAAGCGCACCCTGCTTCACCGGGTCGTCATCGTATATGCCCCGGACCTCGATGCCCAGTTCGGCGACCGTGCTCACGACGACCTTTGCGTGACCGCCTCCCCCAATAACGATGATAGCATCACCCATTATTCTTCTCCCCTGAACCCTTAAAAACAGGCATCGTTACAGACCCCTCCGCTGTTATCCCCTCTCTTTTTGCAACTTTCATGGCAGTCATGAACAGGATCTTCAGGTCGAGCAGAAAGCTCCTGTTCTCGACGTACCAGATGTCGAGGTCAAATTTCTCCTCCCAGGTCAGGGCATTGCGTCCGTTCACTTGCGTCCAGCCTGTTATGCCCGGCTTCACATCATGACGCCGTGCCTGTCGCGGCGTGTATAGCGGAAGATATTCCATCAGGAGCGGCCTGGGCCCTACAAAGCTGAGGTCCCCTTTTATAACGTTGAAAAGCTGCGGCAATTCATCGAGGCTCGTTTTCCTTAAGACGCTGCCGAACCCGGTAAGCCTTTTTTCGTCAGGCAGCAATTCATCGTTGCTGTTCCGCGTGTTGCTCATCGTCCTGAATTTCAGCACGACGAACGGCCTGGCCTTGTAGCCGGGACGGCGCTGTCGGAACAACACCGGGGGGCCCATAGTGGCCCTGATAAGGATCCCGATGATCATCATCGGCACCGCCGCAATGACAAGGAGGATAACACCGAATACCAGGTCGAAAACACGCTTCAGCATTCTTTGAGAGACCCCCCGGCATGGGCCAGGAAAGGGGTAAAGCGGACCATTATGGTTATCAGCAATATCAGCGCGGTAACTATAGTACCAAGCAGGTTGAAATAATAATTATAGAGGAACAGGACGAGATAAACGGATGTTGTCAGAACGAGAAATGCAAGGTCGCCGTGTTTTATGTCCGCCAGATTGTAGCCCGCCACGATGAATACGCCCGTTGATACCACGATCGATAACGAAGAGGCCAGGGCTATGCCGGATATGCCCATGGCCCGCATGAATACAAAGTTCAGCAGTACGTTCACGACCAATCCGGACAACGAGGCGATGGCAATGACGGCATTTTTCCTGCGCGCGTTGGCATATTTCGTCAGGATCATCCCGACGCAAAAGAACGGCATCTGCAACAGGCCGTATTCCAGGATCTTCGTAACGGTGTTCGTATCACTGGCGGTGAATAGTCCGCCGTAAAAGATCAACCTGACTATGAGGGGCGATAATAACGTAACGAGCACCGTAAGAGGTATGGAGACCGCCATCGTGATTATCACAAAGAACGACAATTCGTGCCTCACATCCGCCAGGCGGTCCCTGGCAAAATAATGAGAAAAATGGGGCAGCATGACCGTTGATATCCCGGTACCCACAAGTCCAGTAAAAAACATGATGAACTTCCACCCGAGATTGAACGCTGAAACACTGCCGGAAGCCAGGGATGCAGCCATCATGTTGTTAACCGGCAATGCGAGGCCGACGAAAAGCGCCGCCAGCACCATAGGCATATACTCCGACGCGAGCGCCCTCAATGGGGCCGGCAAGGACACGGCCAAGGAACGGGATGAGCGCAGCCGGGGGAAAAATGAATACCCTTCTTTCTTCACGTAGTAACGTACGATCAGGAGATTGGCGACCTGCCCCGCGACCATGCCCGTAGCCATTGCATATATGCCAATGAATTTCGCCGCGACGGCCAGTGCACATATTGCGACGATGGGAACGACGGCCTGGGCGAGAGCGGGGAGCCCAAACTTCTGCCTGGCATTCAGTATCGAATTACCCAGGATCACGAACCCGCTGAAAAAAAGAATAGGCAGGATGACCAGCAGTATCCGGTGCGACAGGACGATCTTTTCCGGTGAGAATCCCCATCCTATCACAGGAAGGTACATCATACCCGTCAGATACAGGATCACGGTGAAGAACGACATGACACCCAGGATCGCCGTGGAGCACAGGCTGATGAAGCGCTGGGTCTCCGCTCTGCTCCCTTTCTCAAAAGAGCCGATCAGGTGAGGGATCACGACCGTACCGACAGGAATGCTGATAACGGACACAAGGAACATGGGCACCGTCATCGCAATGAAGAACGCATCCAGT
Source organism: Syntrophorhabdaceae bacterium (assembly GCA_963666485.2). Classification (GTDB taxonomy): domain Bacteria; phylum Desulfobacterota; class Syntrophorhabdia; order Syntrophorhabdales; family Syntrophorhabdaceae; genus Delta-02. Next base: position 65,244 of record CAXXUO010000004.1, read on the forward strand.
TCACTGCCGAGACCGAACCACCTGGCCAGCACAACGTCCCTGGCCACAAGCAATATGTTGGAAAAAAGCGTGAATGCTATAACCATAAACCCTGCGGTCACCACCGTGCTTTTTGTGCTGACCGGGCCCGTTTTCTCCCCCGCTGCGCCGGCGCTCCGGACGCCAGCCGCATTTTCGCACTTGAACAACGCTCTTCCCGGCATGAACTTTCCCAGGTTCCGCCGCGCAAATTCCACCCATCCCATAACGCCCAGCAATACAAGGATGACCAGGTACACGTATCGAAACCTGTACAGTGTTCCAACGACCGGATTTGTAAAACCTAAGACCGTCAGAAAAACAAGGGCATTCAGGGCCGTCAATATAATTTCAAGCGACCTGCGGTACCAGAACGCCATGATCAGGCCCGGCACGCAGAGGTACCAGGCCATGGTTTCGCCGGCGGACACGAGGTTAATGATCCCGGCGCGGGAAACCCATCTGTCCGGGAATGGAGCGAATAACGCTACGAGCGCTGCCCGGGGCAGATATGCCAGAGCAGACGATGCATCCTCGGGCATAACGTCGGGATCAATCACCGAGCCTGCACTGACAAGTTTGCTGTGATAAATATTCATCATTCTGACCAGGACTGTATTTTCAAGCAGTCCATCGATCGCGGCCGGAATGTTCCTGTTTTCCCGCCACGTCCAGTTAATCCCCTGTTCCCTGAACACCCGAATTACTTCATCCTTATTTTCAACAATAAAAAGTCTGGGCATCAGTGAATTTACAGCAACAAAAAAAATGATCAGGACCGTAAAGACCCCGGCGCCGCAAAGGGCTAATCTTACCCGCTTTTTCGCGGCAAAATATACCAGGGCCGCGCAAAATAAAACGATTGCGGACATCATCAGCAGTTTTATGTTGTACGGCCTCACAAAGGCAACCAGGGCTGCACCCGTGCATGTCCCTAAAAAGATCCATGCTGCGCCGCGAAGCTTCGACGGGACATGGAATCCCTTAAGCCACGAGTAAAAAATGATCAGCATTCCCAGGATCGCGAAACCGTCCTTGTGGACCTGGGCATACCAGTTGAGTGCCGAGGGGAAGACAATGAACAGCGATGCCGCGACCATTCCGGAATACGTCCCGACCTTCCCCGGCCACAGTTCCCGGGAAAGGAGAAAAATGAGCAGGCCGGATGTGGCATGGACCGCTGCGTTGAGCGGCACCATCACGATAGGATCGTTCCCGAAAATAGCGTAAAGAGCCGCGAGCAGAGAAACATTCCCGGTCGCTCCTTCAGCCGGGCGCAGCGTCCATGCCGCCCAGCCATTCACCCGGATGGTGTCGGCGAGCCTGACCGCTACCTGGTGGAAAAAGACAGAATCGGTACCGCTGAGCAGGCCCATCCCGCCATGATAACGCGGAAAAAGGGGGAGGACCACCTTCTGGAACATAATGGCGGCAAATGTTGAATAACAGTAGAAAAGTATCCAGAGTATCGACTTCAATGAATAGGTATTCTTTTCCTGTTCCACGGTTATATCAGGCCCCCGTAGAAATCGGCCATCGCCCTGGTCACTTTTTCCTTGGAATAATGGTCGACCACAGCCTGCCGCGCCTTTTTACCCATCGCCCGGGCCAGAACGGGGTCATCAAGGAATTTGACCATTTTTTGCCTGAGATCATGCCAGGCACCTGGCTCGAACAGAAAACCCGTTGCGCCGTCCTCTATCGTATCCGTTATCCCGTATATGTTTGACCCTATCGACGGGATGCCGACAGAAGCCGCCTCGGCGATGACCTGCCCGAACCCTTCGCGATAACTCGGAAGACACAGCACGTCCGCCGCGGCCATATACTCTTCGGGTTTTTCGACAAAACCTTTGAAGTGGACATGGTCCCCGCATCGGGAACAGATCTCCCGGACCTTCCGGCCCAGGCTTCCCTCGTCTGGACCCGCAATAACGAGATGCGCCCGGGGGAAGCGTTCACAGAGGCCGGAAAAAGCCTGTGCCAGGTCCAGCACCCCCTTGTCCCTGGTTACCCTGCCCAGGAACAAAAAGACCATTCCGTCCGATGGTATGCTGAGAACCTTTCGTATTTCTTCCCTTTTTTCCTCATTATAGGCAAATTTTTCAAGGTCGACCCCGCATATGGACCCATCTGCGATAACTGATGACCCGGAGCGCGACACAACACCCTGGCTTATGAGGTATTCTCTCTGGGACGGGCTGTCCACAAGGATATGCGTGGCGCACATAGCCATTAGCTTATCAATAAGCTTCAGGACAAATCTCTTCACCCCGAACAGGTTTTTCCAGAATTGACCGGTGAAGGTATGTATCCTGACCGGCACCCTCGCCAAAAGACCTGCGGTCATAGCCAGCAGGCCCGACTTCGGCATGACGGAATGAACAGCATCGAATCTTTCTTCCCGGAATATACGGTACAGGGCGATCAGGCACTTCAAGTCGTGAAACGGGGTTATAGTGCGCGATATCCCGAGAGGGATCACGCGGGCCCGAATGCTATACGGTTCAAGAAAATGAATATCACCGGTATTGACTATCAGGGTCAGATCGAACATGTCCTGCAGATAACGCATATGTTCCGTGAGGAACACTCTCACGGACAACTCCAATGTAACGACAAAACAGATCTTCTTTTTCATTAATGAATACTACTCACGAAATGCATGTTTCATTTATTGACTATTTTGCGTATGGCGCCCCTGAACGGGGAAAGCATCATTATGCAGAATTGTTCCCATTTTTCGACAATATTCATGAGCTTTAAGACGGCCCAGGACCTGATCTGCTGTCCCCATGTTGACCGTCGATACCCATCGGCCGGGATGCAGGACCCGATAACGAGATCGACAAAACTCCGGTACGTGTACTTACCCGAGGCCACGACGTCCTCATACGCCCTCTCGACGATCGATGACCGCTTCCGGTCATCGACGACGTCTTTCAATACATCATGGATATTCGAAAAATCCTTCTTCAATTCAATATAATGGAGTCCCGGCTTCAATATCCCGTTATACTGGCCTTCCACGAGTATCTGGCACGTCCTCGTGGCACAGCATTCGAGGTGCCTCGGGCCGAGTGCGAAAAGAAGCGTGGTACCATCTATTCCCGGAAAACATGCTGCGGCGACCTCTTCCATGGTAGCATCCGGATGAAGTGCAACATACCGTTCCGTGCGGTCACGAATTGACCCGTCAGGGTCGACCATGCTGGTGCCACTTTCTACGCCGATCGTATACTTGCACCGGGAAAGAAATTCATACCACTCATCCCCCAGGATAGCATCCTCCTGCGACGTGGAGATATTCGTGACCAGGCCGTAGGCAGGAGCTTCCCTCCTGAAGACCTCTGCTATTTCCTGTTTTAAGAAGCCGTGCGATCCCAGCCAATAAGCCGGCTTGCCCGTTGTGCGATACCCGATATCTATGGGACGGCTGGCAACCGATCCTGCCCGTGCGATTAGCATCGATAGTTTCTTTTCGTCCAGGTATCCCGTCAAGACGTTAAAAAACCGGACGCGTTCAAAATCGACGGTCCGGTATATGTTGTGCCACGTCGTCGGCGGCGCCACGCTGAAAACACAATCGATATTAAAGTCATTGATGAATTCGCTCAGCAGGTCCGAATTGATAAATTCATCCTGAACAAGCATGGCTTTTACGGCCCGCGACCCCTTCAAAGGCTCCGCACGTTTCAGCAGTTTTGAAAAATGTTCCCTACCCCTCCAGTGATTTGTCAGAAAGAACGTATGGAATATAACGATATCAAAATCGATGCTTAATACATACCGGGGGACCTTTTTTGCGACCAGATTCAGGTAATATACGTCATCACTCGAATATCGTCTGAAGGCATATAAGTGGTCACGACTGGTGGCGCGCATCGGATAGTCGGCATATGCGCTGACCAGGAGGACCTTTCGCGTTGAATGCCCGGTACGAAAGTCCATATTTACAGATCGTTATTCATGTGAACCGCGTGTTTTCGCATGCACGATTCAACGAGGGAGAGATTGCGTTTTGACCACTCGACCGTCCTGGCAAGCCCCTCAGCCAGGCCAACCTGTGCCGTAAACCCAAGCTGTTCCCGAGACTTTACGGTGCTCCCGAACCGTCTGCCCGAATGGTCCCAGTCGCGCACAGGCTTTATCTCGATGGGCGTTGCGTTGCCGGTCAGTTCGTTTATTTTTTCGGCAAGCTCCCTGATCGTTGTCTCCACGCCGCTCGCGAGATTGTAGACGTCACCCGGCACTCCCCGTGCTGCGCACGCTATGAGTCCCCTGCAAATATCATCGACATAGATGAAATCACGAGATGCAACCCCGCCGCCCTCCACCGGCAGGGCCTCGCCGCGCAACGATTTATAGATGAAGGTGGGCGTCACGTTGCGCCAGACCGTGGCGGGAGTACCCCGCCATTTACCGGCGCCAAGTATTTCACGCGGGCCGTAAACATTCTGGAACCGGGCCCGGACAACGGGCAATCCATGCCGGTCATGATAATAGACGGAATAGAATTCACCGATGATCTTTGATATTGAATACGGGCTGTCCATCTTCAACGAGATCGGCGCGTCTTCCATCGTCGCATGGGCCTGATCGAAAGTCTTTTCGGCAACGGCACACCCCGCCCCGGAATAGACAACTCTCTTCAATCTCTTGAAATGTTTGAGGTGCTCAAACAATTTCAAGGTCGTCAGGGTATTGTTCTCGTGGTCAGCCAGCGGGTCGTGTATCGAACTCTGATTCCCGTGATATGTCGCCAGATGGAAGACAAGATCTATATCGTCTTTGAGCGTACCCAGTATTTCGTTGTCCGTAATGGACCCTTCCCGGAATTGAACACGGCCGTCGTCCGGAATGTTGGAACGTTCAGCAGACAACAGGTTGTCGATGATAACGAGCTCCAGTTGCCCCGAGGCATCCAGTATCATCCTGGCGAGGTTGCTCCCCACAAAACCTGCTCCTCCGACAATGACGATCTTCGAATTGTTGAATAGTGTATTGTCCATTTCCTGTTTAACCTATTTTGGCGCCGCGAGATGGCTGAATATATCCGTTACCCCGTATCTGTCGTACCATTCCAACTGACGCCGGATGGTTTCCTCGAAACCCACATGTGCCTGCCAACCGAAGACGCTGCGCGTCTCTGCAGGGTCGAGGACGACCCGGGGCACGTCATCCTCCCCGGGCGGAACCACGGGGACATCCGGAGGCTCGATCCCCAGGTAGCGGGAAACGGCGTCGAACACATCTTTGATCGTGTGACCTTCCCCGGTCGATACGTTGAACACCCCGGTCGGCCCCCTGTCTTCGAGGGCCATATCCATGATCGAGAAAAAATCGTCCATATCGAGAAAGTCCCGGACCGTGTCGCTGCAAAAGCACGATTGTCCCGCCTTAAGGCGTTTATAAAAGGTCGGTATCGGACCGATCGCAAGCCGGGGGCCACAGATGTTGGCAAGGCGCAGCGAGACCACCGGGAGGGAAGAATGCAGCAGATAGCTTTCCCCGGCGGTCTTTGAAATACCGTAGCTTGTAAAAGGCGCCAGGGGATGCGAGACGGGAATGGGCACGGCGGTTGGCCTCCCGTAACACAGCGCGGTCTGAAAATATATGATTCGCCGGACGCCGGATGCCCGCGACGCCCGTGCGACATTGATCGTCCCGATCACATTTGTCGATGCGTCTTCCATCCAGTCGTCGGGGTCTTTATAGGCGGCAGCGCTGTGAATAACATGGGTGGGCTGAAAATCTTCGAAGCAGTTACGAACGAGGGCCCCGTCCGCTATACTTCCCTCGACCACGGTCAATCCCCGGACAGGCGGAAGGACCTCCCTTTTACCCGTCGCGAAATTGTCGATCACAAAGATCTCATGTCCCCGGGGCAGATAATGCTCGACCAGGTTTGAACCCAGGCACCCTGCTCCACCGGTCAAAAGGATTCTCATAGCTCTTTCCTATTTCTTGTTATCATCAATGCGCAGGTGGGTGTAGCCGCCCTGAACGCCGAATTTCTTGTAATACTCAACCGCTGCCTGCGCTATGCCCGGCAATCCTGTAAATGTTATTTCGCCGAAATCTTCAAACGTCCGCGAAGGGTCGAGAAGGATTGACGGAGCGTCGTCGGGCCCGAGGTCGCGCACCTCCGGATCGGGGTACTCTGCAAGATTCATCGCTGACACAACGGAATCGTACAATTCCCTGATCGACACGTCCGTGCCCGACGAGAAATGGTATGTTCCCTTGCCGATGCCGTCACACGCCCGTACAACGTGCACGGCGAGGTCTTTGACAAAAACGAAATCGCGCCTGGATTTTGTAACAAAGCACCGCTTGCCTTCGGACAGCCTCTGGTAGAATATGGGCAGAGGGCCGCTCACATTGCGGGGCCCGATAATATTGGCAAGCCGGAATGTGACAAAATCGACGCCGGAGATCTCGATGAGGTCTTCAGCGGCCGTCTTCGTTATGGCATAACTCGAGTTTGCGGGAAACTTCGGATGATCGAGCCGTATGGGCTGCTGGAGCGGCTTGACCCCGTAACATAACGATGTCTGGAAGTAGATGATCCGGCGAACGCCGAATGTTTTTACCGACTGCAAAAGGTTCGCGGCCCCCACGACATTCGTCAGGGAATCATTGTACCAGTCATCCGGGTCCTTGTACGATGCCGCGGTATGAACGATGACCTCAGGCCTGAAGCCCTTCACAAGACTGTCGACCACACCTTTGTCTGCGATCGTGTCGATCACCACTTCGAGGTTCTTGTGGCCGGTCAGGTGTTCCCGCCTTCCGGTCGCCAGGTTGTCGATCACCAGGACCTTGTCTCCCCGTGCAAGGAGAAGCTCCACCACATGGGAGCCTACCTGCCCGCATCCTCCTGTCACAAAAACATTCATGCTGTCATATCTCCTTTTATAAGATCTCTATAATGAACCTGCCTGTCATGGAATTCCTGGTGCCACAGTTCCAGGGAAAGCAATCCCCAGAGCTTCCGTCCGAAGCTTCCCTCGTTTGTCAGGTTCTTCATTATCTCATCGTGGTTAAAGTATGGGCGGTCTTTCGCCCGGGGTGTGTCAAATATGGCGACAATAAAATCCTTAAGCTCTGTCCTGGCCCACTCCGTCAGCGGGACGGGAAACCCCATCTTGTCCTTCCTGTCCGCTATCATATCGGGGATCTCCTGCCTCAAGGCCCTGACGAGCGCCATCTTGAGCATCCCGTCCTTGAACTTCACATCAGCCGGCATCGTTGCCGCAAACTCGACAAGATTGTGGTCGAGGAACGGGACCCGCGACTCGAGCCCGTGTGCCATGCTCATGCGGTCCTCCACCTGCAAAAGGGCGGGCAGAAGGGACTTGAAATCGAAATGTGTCATACGGTCGAAATACGACTCTTTGCTGATATTTTGCTGATTGAAGACCTGGCTGAACGTTTCGAATGGTGAATAATCGCCGAGCACGTCCCACCGGACCTCCTTATCAAGGGTCGGCGCGCGATTGATAAGCCGGAAATAACGCCGGTCCATCTCTTCGAAAAGCCCTTCCCGCCAGAACTCCTGCAGCATCGGCTTATAATTCTTCAGGGCCACCAGGTTCGGGATGATAGACTCATAGGTTACGACGAAATTCCCGTTATGCGTCGTCCCGTCGATCGCCGCCTTTATGCACTGTTCGAAATAGGCGACGAGGTAGCGCGTGTAGCCGCCGAATATTTCATCGCCGCCCTGTCCGCCGAGCACGACCTTGCGATGCTGCGCCGCGAGTCCCGACACGATATACTGCGGAAACGACCCGGGGCCCGCTGCCGGGTAATCGAGATGATATATGACCTTCTTGATGGAATCCATAAAATCCGCGCTCGTGATGGACGCCTCGTAGAGGGTCATCCCCCGCATGTCCGCCACCGCCCGGGCATATGCGCTCTCGTCATACAATTCGCCCAGGTCGAATTTCCCCGTGAATGCCTTAAAATCGGCGTCGGCGTTATAGCGCGCGGCCATCGATGCCACGATGCTTGAATCGGTCCCGCCGCTCACATACGCGCCGACCGGGACATCGCTCCGTATATGGACCCTCACGGCATCATCGAGGAGCGCTCTCAGCCTGTCCTCGAAATACCTCTGGGTATGATCGAAATCCAGGTCATAGTAAACCTCCCAGTAGCGGTGTATCTTCAGTGAACCGTTGTCCAGGGAAAGGTAATATGCCGGTTTTAACTCATTCACTCCCTTGAAGAGGGTCTTTCCGTCCAGGCAGAACTGGAAAGCAAAATAATCCTTCAACGCGTCAAGATCGGTTTCGACGGAAGGCATGAAGGGAAGCAGGGCCTTCACTTCCGATGCGAAATAGAAGGTGTCGTTCATGACGGCATAATAGAACGGCTTGATCCCGAACCTGTCCCGGGCGCAGAATAACCGGCGGCGGCGGTCATCCCAGATCGCAAAACTGAACATGCCTCTTAGATGGTTGACGCAATCGTCACCCCATTTCTCGTATGCCGCAAGGATGACCTCGGTATCGGACGTGGTCTTGAAGCTGTAGCCGGCCTTCAGCTCGCCGCGCAGCTCAATGTAATTGTAAATCTCGCCATTATAGCTGATCACGTTGCCCGCTTCATTTGCCATCGGCTGCGCGCCGGTCTTCAAGTCGATGATGCTCAGGCGGCGGTGTCCGAAGCCGGCGTGCATACCCGGATGGACCCAGGTACCCTCTCCGTCAGGCCCGCGGTGTGCCTGCAGCGTATTCATGACGTCAAGGTGCGGCCCCATATTCCTTATGGGGTTGCCCTTCATTGAAACGATCCCTGAGATCCCGCACATGTATCCCTCTTTACGCTTTCCTGCGAAGTTCGTAGACCGCGTCGATCCCGGCCACCTGGCCGTTATGGAGAGGCCTCCCGAATGCGTCGAACGAGAGGCCCGTCAAAAACTCCCGGTGCTCCGCTGGCAGTCTCATATCCGTAACGGCATCGTATCTCTGCCCGAGCAGCTTCATCTCGTCCATGGACACTGCGACGCCGAGCAGACGGGCGTCAAACCCGTTCTCCCCGGCATACTCGATGAAGTGAGATGCCTTGTAACACCGGGAAACCGGGCAATTCCTGGTATCTGTTGTTCTTCTGAAAGCCTCTTCCAGGCTGAGGTCTTTATACACGCCTTTTTTCACTCTCAAAACATATCCGCAATGCAGGTGCAGCCATATCGAATCGTAATTATATATCATAACTCTCATGCGTCCGTCAGGCTTGAGAACCCTTTTCAGTTCCGCCAGCACACGGGAAAGGTCCTCTACGTGATGCAAGACGCCCGAGGAATGGATATAATCGAAATAATGGTCCGGGAACGGCAAAGATGGGTCAGCGTCATCGATGAGGACCAACCGCGTGTCTGATGCACCGTGCAGAGCTATCCTTCGTCTGCCTTCTTCGAGCGATGTGGCGGACATGTCCGCCCCGGTTATTTCCGCGCCCGGGGAATTCTCTATGAACCCCACCACATCGTGGCACGGCCCGCACCCGTAATCCAGGATCTTAAGGCCCGCGAATCCCGAGGTCGGCATGAGCTGATCATAAAACAGGTACTGTGCATTGCGCCAATTCAAGTATTCCAGGGATTCTGCGCGGGAAGCAAATTCCTTGTGCAGCGTCACGTTGTATTTCGTCCAGAATTCCCGGTTGCCGAATTTTGCCGGCGCATAGGCAATATGCTTGAGGATGGGCAATGACTTGATAATATCTTTGATGGTCCTCAGGGACATTTCAGTTTGATGTCCTTGCAGATGGTCTGCGCAGCCCGTATTGCCGCACAAGTATGTACTTGTCGAACAGTCCGAGACGTCTTAAGATGTCGTGAACGAAATACTTGAACCGGTACGGCAAAAGGTAAAGTTGCGACCTCTTTTCGCGCAGAACAAGCCTGTTGAGCAGCCTGTCATGTCCGCGTTCGGTCCTGGCCCCGGACGACTCTCCCTCAGAACACTTCCCGACCACCATCTCTGCAAAGCGCCTGTACGTATACAGGCCCGATCCGATGACATCTCTGTGCGCGTTTTCAGCGATCCGCCTGCACAGGTCGTGGTCGGCAACCTGCTTCACAACATCGTCCAGGTTGCTCCAGTCCTTCTTGATCTCGATGTAATGGACACCCGGTTTAAATATGCCGGCGTATTCCCCTTCGATGAGCACCTGGCACGTCCTGGTGATGCAGCACTCGAAATGCCTTGGCGACACGGCGAACAGCTTGAGGTTTCCGTCCATACCCGGAAAGCATACCTTCTCTACCTCTTCATATGAAGCATCGGGATCCCGGTCCACGTGTGCGTCGACGCATGTCCGTACCGTACCGTCAAAATCGAGCAGGCTCGAACCCCCTTCGCATCCCAGCACTGCCCTGCAGCGGCATAGAAATTTGTACCAATCATCCCCGAAAAGGACATCTTTTGTCATATCGGTCGAGACGTCGAGTTTGAGTTCCCCGCCTTTACAGGCATCTGCGAATTTCTCCGCGATCTCCCACTTCAGGCAGCCATGCCTCCCGAGGTAATACGGCACCTTGCGCGCGCGATAACCGACATCGATGTCCCTGTAACCGTCAACGTATTGTGAAATGCGCTCCAGGGAATTCTCGTCCACATAACCCGTGAGGACCGTCACAAAATTCTTTACACCCGACAATCTGCGCGGATAGACCTTTTCCCATTCGGACTCGGGAAGGCAGGTAAAGACGGTCTCTACAGAATATTCCCTGAAAAAGGTGCACAAGAGGTCGGTATTCAGATATTCATCCTGCGGAATGGCCGCCTTATGCCCGGAAATGTTTTTGAGCTCTGCCCATTTGACAAGTTGTCTCTGAAACTTCGCCCTGAAATTCCGGCAAACACAAACCGTGTAATGGTAAATGACAATATCAAATGGGATCCTGTCAATGTATCCCGGAACGCCGGCTGCAGCGTTCAAGTAGTAGCAGTCATGACCGGAATACCGCTGAAAGCAATAAAGGTGCTCATCTATCGTATTCCTGATATTGCTGTTGCTTTCCTGGTAATATACGATCAGGATCCTCAACGCTTCCCCAGTTTCAGTTTCTGCACCTTATGAAAGATCCTGAGCATCAGGTGGTACACCCCGGCCGCCAGACGATGGACAAAGGGAAACGGCACCAATGCTAAAGAAGTTTTGAGTGCCACCGAGCGGACCAGTTTTCTCACGCGTATGCTCATAGATTCGGGCAAGCGTTCGATGATCTCGGCCGGAAGCGGCAGTGCCGAAAAGATCGATGAAATACCGTTCCAGCGAGCGGTAGGGTAGCAATTGATCTTGATCACTTCGTTTGAATCCGCGGAGTACATGCCGATAGCCGCAGTAAGCAGGACGGTCTGCGACCTGCTGACGACACGATCTCTCAAATAAACGTCGAAATTCTGGATCGGGTCCGAAACGTCTTCAGGGTATACAAGTCTCAGGGTTTTATCGGTCACTTTTTTAACAACAGCGTGTATGCCCATCGATTCGACCGAATCTCTGTATACATCGACATCACCATCTTCATCCTGCACAAAGAGTATCTTATATCCCCCGAAATCGGGCAGTGCCCGGGAAAATGACTGAGACAAACCTGCAGTGAGGGGGAGCCTGATCGTATGATGAATTATCATAACGTCAAAGGCAGTGATATTTATGTTGCATTTCGCGTTATTGGCCGCATGCGTGTAGAAGACCGCCGACCGGGTGAAACTCAACAAGGTACTGAGACTGTCATAGATGGTACCGAGATTTGTCGCGTACGCGTCATACAGAACGAGGACCTTCGGCGGGTTCCGTTCGGGCCGGGAGCCGATAAGACGATCGATATGGCCCAGCAACTCGTTAAACCGTATGTCATAGTCCTGCCCGGAAGCGACCTTCAAACGATCTTGAATGGCAGCCCTGTCAAACCTGGCCGGGCCCAGTCGCGAAATGGTCTCCGCAAATTCCCGGGCCGTCCTCGCAAATTCAAAGCATTCCGGATACGATTCGAGGGCCTTGATCGGCACACTTACGACCGGTAAACCGCACGCAGCATATTCGAAGGCCTTCAGGGGTAAAGATATATTGATGAGATCGATCTGCTTGAAAGGAATGACCCCCAGGGTGGCCTGGTGACAGATCTCGCGAAGCCTGTCAGGTTCCAGGTAACCCATGACCTTGATGTTTTTCGACCTAAGCGATTGTACATCTCTCACAGAATCGGGGGCAACGCTTCCACAGAGCCAAAATTCCCAGTCCGGCAATTCCCGGCCGATGCCGTCAATGAGTTGCCAATCGAGCCGCCAGTTGAGTCCGCCCTGATATATCATGATCTTTCTTTTGCCATCGGGCAAAGGAAGTTCGTCAGGTCCGGGAGCCCAATAATCATAATCGCAACCATTTGGTAAAAGCACGGCTTCGCCCTTATAACGGTCTTCCCGGACATACGAATTCAGGACCTCCGGGGAAACGGCCACCAGGAGGTCAACACACTTCAGCAACTCGGTCAGGTCCTTAAGTGAATAGGCTTTCTGAGGAAAATCTTCCGAATAATGGTCTTCCGTCGCGTGGTAGATAAGCAGCGGGGAATGGCGTTGTATTATAAAAGGGAGAAAATGAGGGTTGTACACCCACAACAGCGGGCTTAAGAAGCCGTTTTTCAGTATGGCTTGATTGATGAATTTGCTCTGCTGTTCACCGTGCCTGGAGTAGACATGCACCACAAAGACATTGTCGATCTCGGTCTTCTCGATCGTGAACCGCGGCTCGTTCAGATCAGCCTGAACGAACAGCACCGGCAACCACCTCGCGAAGCGCGATGCATAATGATACCTGTTGCTTCGGGGCTCCGTTTTCCAATCGGAAGCCGTAAGCATTACCACGCAGTCAAAATGCTGTGCCAGTATGTCAGGGTTACCCGAGATCATATGCCTTCATCCATAACGAAAGGTTCAGCCACCGCCAGGAAGCAAAATCGGCTGCCGCAGACGTTCGCGACCTCGCAAAATATTCTGCCGCTTTCTCAGGTTGAATGTAGCGGCGCACCCGTTCATCCTGTATGGCTTTTTCAATGACGGGGCCGAGCATCTCGTTTTGCCATTTTCGTTCAGGGGTCGCAAAACCTAATTTACCGACGCGCCACCGTACCTTTTCAGGCAATACACCGGCCATAGCGTCCCGTAAAACACGTTTCGTATAGCCGTCGCGCAGCTTGAACCGCGACGGCAGGCCGAGTATAAATTCAACGAGCCTGTGATCAAGGAACGGCACGCGTGATTCCACTGAAAACGCCATTGAATTACGGTCCTCGTACCTCAGCAATGCCTGGAGATTATTTATGAATGTCATCTGGTACAGTTTATTCTCAAGATGTTCTTTTACCCCGAAGGGCTTTAACCTCATCGTTTCGCCGTACATTGAACCCTGCGCACACGCCCGGGCAAATTCAACGTCCAGCCAATCCGGTACGGTCCCGTTGCCATTCGCCCTGCCCCGCGCGACCGAAAGGGCGCCACGGCATTGTTCCATGAGTACCTTCGCCCATGGCTTCCGGTGGACCGAAGCGTACCGGCGTGTTTCTTTCAGCAAGCCGCAGTACTGACGTTTTGCCCTTAGTTGATGGAAGTATGCGGAATATAGACCGACATATCCCGCCAGCATCTCGTCTGCGCCCTGCCCGTCGAGCATGACCTTGATATCGTTTTCCTTGACGAGCTTGAAAACGGACCATTGAGCAAAAATACTCGTCGACCCGAATGGCTCCTCCTGGTGAAAGACGATGCGGTCAAGATCTTTAACGAGGTCCTCCCCTGAGGGATAGGTGAAGTGAGATCGGGCCCCTGTTTCCCGGATGACCTCCTGCATGTATTCAAGCTCGTTCGCCTCTTCATCTTCGAAATGAGAACTGAAGGTATGCTGGGCCCGTTCCGGGCTGCCCGTTTTCATGTGGTCACGTATCAGGCACACAATCGAAGAACTGTCGAGCCCGCCGGAGAGGCAGCTGCCGACCTCCACATCCGCCCGTAATTGCAGGCGCACGCTGTCGGAAAGGAGTCTCCGGAACTCTTCGGATGCCTCCGGCAATGTGATCTGCACATTTTTCTCAAACCCTGGATGATAATAGCGTGATCCCCGGATCGAACCATCTCTTAGATCAAGGACCAGGTTAGATCCCTGCATCAACCTCCTGATCGAGGCAAAGAACGTTTCTTCCGCGTGATCGACCGCACCGAAGGCGAGATAATCATATACCACATCGTCGTTAATCCGGCGCGGCACAAAAGCGAAGTGCAGCAATTGTTTTATCTCCGAGCCGAAAACGAACTGTGAACCATTATAGAAATAATGAAATGGCTTGACCCCGAACCTGTCCCGGGAACAAAAAAGCTTCGCATTCTTGAGATCTGCCAGGGCAAACGACCAGATCCCGTTGAAGTGATGAACACATTCCTCTCCCCAGCGCTCGTATGCCGCAAGGATCACCTCGGTATCCGACGTTGTCCGAAAATCATATTCGGACGCCAGTTCATTTCTCAATTCGATGTAATTATATATTTCGCCGTTATAGGTGATCCACGAACCGCCTGTTTGGCTTGCCATAGGCTGGGCCGCATTGGGCGACAGGTCTATGACTGCCAGCCTGCGATGCCCGAGGGCCAGTGTTACATTCTCCTCGGTCTGTATCGGTCCTTCGTGGGCAAAAGAGACCAACCGGGCTTCCGGGGGATCCAACCGGAAACATGCGTAACCGAACCCGTCCGGACCCCGGTATGATACTGAGTCGTTGATATCGTGGAACCGGACCCTTTCAAGATCAATTCCCCCCCTATCGAAAAACCCTGTAATGCCGCACATGATACTACCTACCGGGCCCGTTCCCGTCTATTTGTGTGTTTCACGTTCCAGGCCGATTCGTAATCCCCTTTCAACTTCGAGGCGATCTTCATGGGGTCGTGCCATTTCTCCACGTATTGCCTCGAGCGCGCACCAATTTCAGAAAGATCGACTGCCCCCGGGGTCAAAACACTTTTCAGCGTCCTGTATATGTCAGACGCTGTGGTCCTGATGATCGGCATTTCCTCTCTCATCCTCGCAGGGATAAATTTAAGGTCTTCGTCCCGTACATATGCCACGACAGGTTTGCCCAGGGCCATAAATTCCGTTGCCACGCCACCATACCATCCAACGAGAAGCTGGTCCACGAGGAGATCCGAGTTCTCATAAGCCTTCTTCGCCTCGGAATGGGACATGTTCTCGATGAGGACAAAATCAAATTCAACATTCTCGTTCTTAAGCCTGTTCACCGCCTCCTCGATAAAACGGGTCCCTTTTACCTTCCGGTGCGTCGGCGCGTGGGCTATGACGGGTTTCTTTCGCGGGGCACCCGAAGTTTTCCACTGACTCAGATCGACGCTGGCGTACGGCACAAACTCCGCCTTCTCCGGCAATACGTAAAGCAGGTCCGGGTTCAACGCGTATATCCTGTCCGCATACCTGTCGAACCGGGAAATGGCAGTCCTCTTTATCGAGTCACCCATCGGCGTGTAGTATCCGTCTTCAACCTCCCCGATATGCGATATCGCAAAGTGTTCCCTGCAATAATCACCCTGCCTCGCGTCGTCCCCCTGGTACGTGACCGCCATGACCTTGCCCAGCCTCGACATCATAGCCAGATCTCTGAACTCGACAAGAGAAACATATCTCTCGTATATCGAATGGAGAAACGACCCGCCGTATGCCCCCGCCTCAAGCAGCGCTTCCGTTCTATACGGTAATATAGGCATCCCCGAATTGAAGTGAATAACATCATAGTGCCTCATGGCCCGATATGCCAGCTTCAATCGCCTGATCTCCGTTACGGGGCCCGGTGTCGTGCTGTCCCAGAGAACTTCGTCAGACGCGTAATCCAGGTAGTTCTTCGTAAAAGTAACGCACGTGCTTTCGAGCCCCAACGCACGTTCCGCCCTGACAAGGTTCTGCGGATTTCCGCCGACATCGGTGGGACAGTGGAGAACGCGAAGCTGCCTCACGACGACGCTATCCGTTTTCCGCTGCGGAGATGATCTTTGCTACCCCGTCCCTGAAATGAGTGAAACCGGGATCTAGTCTATTCTTGAGCAACGATATGTCGGCAATAAAATTGGTATTGCGGAACCAGGCGGATTCCTCGATCGACTGATTCCTGCCCAAAAATTCCGCCATCGTCACTGCTATCTTCCTGATGCTCAGGATCTCGTCGCTCGCCACATTCATGAGCGGGATATCACGCTCCCGGATCACGGAATGAAACACTTTCAGCAGATCGTCGACGTAACAGAGAGATATCTTCAGTCCGTCGTTATCTTGCGGATCTTCGGGGTTTTTCTCCACAAAGATCGTCTTGCCATTCATAACCATCTCCATGATCATCGGAATGAGCTTGCCCTTTTGGCCCGGGCCATACACACCGAACAATCTGAGAATGCTGACATGCATGTCGCGTCTGAAAAGGGACAGTGACTCTTCGGCGTGTATTTTACTCAAGGCGTACCAGTCATCCCGGCGCAGTGCATGCGCCTCCGATAAAGGCTGGAAGCTCGGGGAATAGACGTTTCCGGTAGACGTGTAGATGAAATGTTCCACGTTTTGCCTTCTGGACAATTCGGCTACCCTGATCGCCCCGACCACATTCATGTTCATCAGATGCCAGGACATGGACGGAACATCCCGGTAATAAGGGGATTGCGCGAGATAGATAACCGTTTTCGTGTCCGGGGGAAGCTGAAAGGCATCGGACAAGACCCCGGTCTTCCTATCAATTCCGGGAGAATCCGCTACCGACAATCCATGGACAACGAACCCTGCATCACGCAGGTAAGCACTTAATTTTGTGCCAATATATCCGCATGACCCAACAATAAAAATACTCATTTCAACTTCCTTTTCACGGTTTATTTCAGGTCTGCTCAGGGTCCTATGCCCCATATCCTCCGGACTTCCCGAAAAGCCCCTCTTCAACGTACCCGCATACTATATGCCCGATAAGTATATGCGCCTCCTGTATCCTCGGGGTGCTCGCCGACGGTACACATATACAGTGGTCCGACCTCTTCGCCATCTCACTGTCTTTCTTATCCCCCGTCAATCCAATGGTCGCCATGCCCGCCGCTTTCGCCGCATCGAGAGCTTTCAGAATATTTCTCGAACTTCCGCTCGTCGATATACCAAGCAGGACATCTCCCGGTTGGCCCTTTGCTTCTATCTGCCGCGCAAATACCCGATCAAAATCATAGTCGTTCGCGATTGCTGTCAACGAAGAAGTGTTGACCGTCAGAGACTCCGCATCAAGACCTTTTCGCTCGAGCATAAACCTGCTGACAAATTCGGTCGCTATATGCTGCGCATCGGCAGCGCTCCCACCATTGCCGCAGATCAGAAGTTTCTTACCCGATAGAAAAGCCTTCAAGAGTATTTCGGCCATTTTTACAATATCCCGGGTCAATTCGGGTTCACTCAAAATCGAGTTTATGACCCGGGCATGTTCGGTAATTTCACTGTGCACATATTTTGCCGCATCCATTATGGCTCCTCACTGATTTATTACTGATCGAGTTTCGCGGTCAATCCCTGTTTCTTTTTGAGAAATGTCATCGTATAGATCACTTCCTTCAGGGAATAAACATAGCGGGTATCGGACAACAGAAAAATGACACCGGCGACCAAATATATTCCAATGCCAATCACGTAATAACTTATCGAAAAGGTCAGGGCATCTGTTTTTGAGATGTGATACACCGCCAGGGCCACAATGCAGCTATATTGAAAGGTACCCAGAAAACCCGGTGCCGACGGAACGCTTATCCCGAACATGCTGATGAGCAAGACAAAAAATGCTGCAAATATCGACAAAGATAAATTATGCGCCAAAAAGAGAAAATATATTGCGAAACCCGAAAACATCCAGATCAGGACCGACAAGAAAAAAGTTGTCAGCAACTTCCATGGGTCTTTGATTATTGTAAAACCGTCCATAAAGTGCCGAATGTTATTCTCGATGAAAACTTTGATCTTTCCCGGTAGTCTGCGGCTGAAAAAGCGTATGGCACCGAATATCCTGTCGGGTTCGAAACATACCAGGAGAACGAACACGATCAAGACTGCAAATACCGCAACAAACATATATGTCGGCCGCTTCAGCCAGGGAAAGAACGTGGTCTGCATCAGGACAAGGAAGAGCAGGGATATCAGCACCAGGCAATCAAACACACGCTCTATAAAAATGACCGCAAGGGTCGAGCTGAACGGCACCTTTCCGTCGACGCTTATCAGGTAAGGCCGTACAAACTCGCCCATGCGCAGTGGGAACAGTATGATCGACATGAAGCCCACACTCGTGATCCCCAGAAGGCTTTTCCCGCTCAGCCGGACTATGGGCGATACGATGACGCCCAACCTTACCGAGCGTAAAACCAAAACGGCTAAAAAACACAGGACGGCGGGTGCCAGGAACACATAGCGGAAGTCCCGCGCACCCCTGTATATCTCATCAAATTTGATGTCCTTGACCGCAAAGAAAACGAGCACCGCGCTTACGAGAACGCTTATGATGATCTTCTTCATTTGTCTCTGGTCATCCCCAATATGTAGCGCGCGATATCCCACCAGTCCTTTGCAGCAAAATCAGCGTCCTCAAGGTCGACTATCTCATCATCCGTAAGTGAGATATGTATGGTCCGACATCCTGCATTTTTACCCGCCAGCAGGTCGGTCTCTTTATCGCCTATCATGAATGAATTGCCGACATCGAGGTCAAACTCCCGGACAGCGCTGAGAATCATACCCGGCATCGGTTTCCGGCATTCGCACTTATCCTCAGGGGTATGGACACAATAGTAATATGATGTCAGGCTAACCCCGTGCTCGGCCAGCAACGACTCGAGCTTCTGCTGTATTTTTTCGAGCTCATGGGTTTCGATCAAACCTCGGCCTACCCCTGACTGGTTGCTTATAAGGATTAATTTATAGCCGTGATGCTGCAATTCAGCAAGGCATTCACCAGCGCCCGCTGCAAGTTTTACCTTTTCATGGTTCGCGAGATATGGAATGTCCTCGATGATCGTGCCGTCACGGTCCATGAATATTGCCTTTTCTCCTTTTTTACCTGCCATACGAAGCCCGTTATTCCGCCTGCAACTTTCTTCTCCTTACAATGGCCCGCACATCACCAGCCATTCCTGCAAGGAGAAGAACAAAAGACAGATAATTCGCGAAAACAACAGCCTGCGGCATCCTGAGTTCGCCGACCGTGAACAGGGAAACTCCCAGGATATGGAGAAATGTGAATGAAGACATGAAGAAGCTGATAAAATAGATGTCTTTTCTTAAACTCGTGACCAGCAGAATCAATGAGCCTATTATCGTAAACAATAATGCGTATCCCCATTTCCCGGACATGAAATAAGATCTGTATCCTTGCAACAGCATCAAATAAGCCTGGCCCGCAAGAGATGGGACTATGGTCACCGTAGAGCCGTTTACTTTATATTTGTCCAGACCGGCTGCGTCACCGTATTCCTTGAGAATATAATGCCGGGGATTAACTTTGTCATATGATCGTTCAACGAAAATAATTTTATAAATATCCTGCAGATGTCCGAGGTAATCGATATCCATATTACTGTAGGAAAACATTTGCCGGTACATATTGAAGAGAACGATCTTTTTGTAGGTCGACGGATGGACTTTGATAGCATTTAAGGCCACCGCCTTGTTGATCTTAAATATCTCCGATTTCGTCGAGGCAGCAGCAGCGAGGGGCTGCCATATCCTGTCACACGCGAAATATTTATGGTACGGCCCGAAGAACTTGTCCATATCCCAAGAATTCAATATTATTTCCCGGTCACCGGGATCAATGAAGCTATTGATCTTTCCAATCGCCTCATTCCAGGAATCCGGGAACGTCTGGTTCTTCTCGAGGAACGATCCAGTTGTAATGCTCAAAGTAAGTGACGAGCCGCTGGAAAATGTAAAATCCCCGTAATCCCGCCAGTTATAAAAATACACCGGCAGTACCAGTATTATGGGCGGAATAACAAGCAGTAACAGTTTTCTTATGGCTTCCTTGTTGAAAAAGAACTGGTAGCCGGCAGCGACAAATAACATGGGTAATAGCACCATACCCGTGGGCCTGAAGTATATCGACATGCCACAGAATACGGCCGACAGGCAGTACAAGGCAGCTCGCCTGTATTTAAAGGCAAGCATCAAAAATGCAAAACAGAGCATGATGCTGCTAGAATACAGGCTATCGGTAAGTATAGCGCAATCCATGATCGTCTTGGTCCCGCTGACCTGAAAAGCGGCAAGACATACCGCGCCCGGCAATGAAGCGTAAGGGCTTAATGCGTATACGGACAATATCAGAGTCACGCTTGCCGCAAACGAAATCAATACCTGGAGCGTGACCGCAAATGACCAGCTATCCTTCATAAGTCCGGCAAGCCACAGAAAAACCGGGTAGCCCAAAGTTCTGTATGAAAGATCCAGGGCCTGCCCTGTTTCTATGAAAAAAGCCATCTGGATATAATTAGTTGAATCCGGTTGAATACTCGCAAGGGATGAATAGTGGTAAAAGGGATGCCGGGCGATAGCGAATATAACGGTAAACAACGCCAGCGACAAGCAAAGCAGAACGATTCGTTTGCGTCCGACGATTACGTTCATATTTCAGTTTAACTTTTCATCGATCAGCGTTCTCACTATAGCCCACCCTGCCCTGATCTTGGGGACTTTGACCTCTCCACCGATCCGTTTATGTTCCGTTCCCGGGATCTCAATAATTTTAAGACCTTTCTTGATAGCACGAAGGAGAAGGATCTGACCCCACGTCCTCTCCCCGTTATCGATATCCAGGGCGCTGATAAGATCCCGTCGAAAACCTAGATACGTGTAAAGAAAATCGGTGAATTTGAACGGGAACATAATACTTGTCACCCTGGTGAAAAGCCAGTTCGCAAACCCCGTGGCTATGTTGTCATCATGGCTCCTGTTGCGGTTCATATACCGGGACACGTTGACCAGATCATAACCTTCTTCTTTTATCTTGTGCGTTATGATCGGGATCTGCTCGGGCTCAAAACTCCCGTCCGGGGCGTAAATGATGATTATGTCCCCGCTGACCTTGCGGACCGCTTCATTAAGAGCCGCGCCCACACCCCTTTCTTTTTGTATGAAATAGTCGTACCCGTTATCCTTGCAGTATTCTATCGTGCCGTCGGTCGATCCCCCGTCCACAACGATCAACTCATCATACCACTCTTTCCTGATCAGGGGCATCATTGCCCTCATCCCGTCTATTTCATTGATCTCAAAGACTATTATGGACACGCTTGTACCGTTCTTGCCCAATAAAACCTCCCGAATGTGCCTAAATTTATGAAAAATCCTGCGTAGCGTACAGAATGACCTGGGTTCCCAGGTTTTCGAACCGGAACGGAACATACAGGATATCCTTCAAAATGTTTTTCACGTCATCCCGTTTCTCCGGAGGGACAAACAGGAGCATGAAACCCCCACCGCCCGCACCAAGAAGCTTTCCCCCAATTGCGCCTGCACGTCTTGCCGCATCGTACATCTCATCGATCTTGCCTGTTGTTATGTACTGAGTAAGATCCTTTTTGAGCAGCCACGATTCGTGCAGGAGTGAACCGAATTCCTTGATGTCGCCATTGCTGTTCAGTATATCTACGGCCTGATCGACCATCTGGTGCATGGTTTTAAGTTCGATCGCTTTTTTCGGGGTGTTCTTGATCTGCTCATGAGCGATATCCGACGCATTCCGCGAAAAACCCGTAAAGAACAGCATAAGATGGTCCTGCAAAGAGTTCAGTTTATCGCCGCTGATCGTCATCGGATAAACATAAAATTCAGTCTCGCTCCCGAATTCTATCTTGTTGAACCCCCCGAACGCCACCGACACCTGGTCCTGCGATCCCACATTTTCCTGGATTATGTTCTGCTCCACATGGATGGCCTCCCTGCCGAGCTGCCTTTTCGTGACCATCTGTCCCTTTAGCGCGTAAAGAGCATTGAGAAGTCCTACCGTGAACGATGAACTGGAACCGATTCCCGATCGTGCCGGGATGTCGCTCGTATGCACCATCTCAACACCCTTTTCGATGTTGAGATACTCGAGACATGCCCTAACCGAGGGGTGAACGATCTCCTGCGTGCTGTTTCGCTCTTCCCGAACAGAATACCGGATGAGGTGCTTCATGTTGAAGAAGGGCGGCAGATACCGGCAATTGATATAACAGTACTTGTTTATGGTCGTACTCAGGACTGCCCCCCCATTTTCCCGATACCAGACAGGGTAATCCGTGCCGCCCCCGAAGAATGACACCCGGAATGGGGTTCGTGTTATGATCATCTTACCGCCTCCTCAATCCACGTATTGGCCAAGCTCGTCACGCCGGGACAGGATCGGGTTATGAATGGGCCACCAGACATTGAACCTGGGCTCATTCCACGTGTAGCTGAACTGGGCCTTCGGATTGTAATACGTTGACTGTTTATAGTGAAATATGGCTGAATCGCTCAGTATCAGATGCCCGTTACCGAAATTAGGCGGTATCAGTATCTGCCTGTGATTACGGTCGGACAGGACAAAAGCGTCCCATTTACCGAAATCCGGTGATCCTTCGACGCAATTGACAACTGCAAGGTAAAGTTTCCCATACGGACACGTAATGAGTTTCCATGTTTCTTTATCACCATGAAGGCCGCGCAGCACATGTTTCGTGGAACACGAGTAGTCGTCTTGTATGAACCTGATCTTTATGCCGGCTTCAAAATAATCTTGTTCATTGTAAGTTTCGACGTATTCCCCCCTGTGGTCTTCAAAACCCTCCAGCCAGACCGATAGAACACCATCCAGTTTGGTCTTCTCAACTTTTATCATAATGTCACCTCTGAATTGAATTCATGAAAATGCAAGGCAGGCGCGCCTAGATCGGCCGCCAGACAACGTACGATAGCGCATCATCATACATATTACCGAATTTATGATAATGGCTCGCGATGATCTTTATCCGCCCGTCCTTCTCAAAGTCCCTCAGCGCTGTGAGATACCCGCTGAGATAGTTTCTTTTTCGGTGGTACTGCAGAGCCAGGAAAGACAACAGGTTATCGGGGTCATAAAATTCGTGGAGGCACTCCACATTCATACATATCGCAGGCTTATTCCTTAAAAGGAAATTCAGAAATTCCCCGTGCTTATCCCCGATCTGTTCCAGCGCGCCGAACGTGAAGACCGCACTATCCCTTTCGAGAACAAGGTCACTGGCCGGCTCAAAAAAATCGAACCGTCTTCCGGTTATCCTGAACCCGAGTTCTTTCGATAAGACACCTATGATCTCCTGCGATGAGGTCGCCCAATCCAGACCAAATAAATTCTTTTCCGGGTACAACCTCGCAAGATAGACTAAATGGTACGCGGGGCCGCAACCAAACTCGTAAATGTTCTGCGCACGTTCCAGGTATTTCCTGAAAAGCCATGTCCGGTAAACGTGAGTATAGTCGAAGACGAAATTGGGGGCCAGCGGCATGATGTATTTGAGGTTCAACCGCGCCGGGACATTCTTTTTAAAATATTTTGGCACAAGATGATCAAAATCAAAATTCGACGCTACGAACTCCTCGAGATTCTCTCTCCACCCTGTTTCCCAGTCGCCCTGCCTTTCTTTGCCCGCGCGCCGCAGCCCGGTATCAAATATTCTTTCCAGAACCTCGAGAAGGAGTTTGTCCCGGGCCTCGCCTGCTATCTCCTCGTATTCAAAGTCGCGTGCCTTTAGGATATCCCCACAATATCGGGTTATTTCCTCGGGAGTGGTACCGAACAAAGAGGCAAAATCATCTACGGTTATGTTGGGCATTGTCTTATCCTGTTATTTGTTTTGGTACCTGGGTACACAAAAACTGTTTATTTACGGTTCCCAGCGAACTATGGTCTTTAATATCCCTCTGAGGATCGAGATCCTCAGCTGCTCACGGGCTATTATCTGTGACAGATCGGATTGCTTTTGAGGCGTGCTCAATTTGTCGCACTCCCGGGGATATAAAGAGGTCCCGCTCGAGTGCTCGAGCACGGAGAGCATCTCGACCCAACGGCGGAATTCATGGAAAGAGTGGGTGATCGTGTCCACATATTCGAAATCCGCCTTCAGAGCATTATCGATACAGTAGCAGGCCTGAACGCTGTCGAACTCGGCGCCCCTTTCTCTGAGGGTATCGAGCCCTTTTGGAATAGAAACGTCAAACATTTTCCCGACCGTCGAGTTTATTCCTTTCCCTATACTAAGAAAGGTCTTAAAGCATTCATCGACGCTCACGGTATTTTCTGCCGTATTTCCCTTAAATCCATACAGGATCTTGTATTCGTGCCGTGCATCCTTCAGCAATCCCTTCGATAACAGGGTATCCAGAAAAACTTTAACTGCGAAATGCGCTATACCGCCTCTTTCATCCGGGTCATAATCGTGAAACGCGACTGTCCCCTGCGGTGCAACAAGGGGGTACCAGGCATTGAAATCCTCGTAAATTCCGGTAAAGTTATGGTCGCCGTCTATATAGAGAAAATCTATGGGAACCCCAATTTCATCTATCCATGTCCTCGCGAAATCGGACGAAGCCTTCCGCACCAAAATAACGTCGGTGTCTTTCAGATTCTTCCTTGCCCTGGTGCAGTCCAGAATGTCAACAGTGTATATCTTCACATTCTTTCCGGCGGTTGTCTTGTGGTAGATAAAACTCGTACCGCCCATCGCTGTACCGATCTCGACTATGGTGCCATTCTCAGGCACGCCAGCCGCCAGGCGGCTCAGGACGTCCTGTTCTTCCTTCCAGACAAAGGCAAAATCAACTTTTTCCATCATCTTTCACTTTCTGAAATGATCTGTCGTAGAAGAGGTCTTCATTTTCTTTATAGATATCCTGGACCTTCTTTATCTCATCCTGCGCCAGCGGGAGCATATCGGATGCGCCGGCATTCTCGAGCACTTCGGAGACGTTCATCATTCCCGGTATAACCGTTGAAACCGGATCAAATCCGAGGCAGAACCTCAAGGCAGCCTGCGCAGGGGTCTGACGACTGTTCTCGAAGAGGAACGAAAAAAGCTCAGGCGCCTTCGCCCATCTCTTCAGCTGATCCTTCGGCCAGTTTTTCCTGTGATCGGTCTCTTCGAAGTCTTCGTTCCCTTTCAATCTTCCGGCCAGGTACCCGAACGTCAGGGGCGTACGGACAATTACACCGATCCCGTCCCTGTTCGCCCGGTCGAAAAGACCATTAGTTACGGCGCGCTGATCGATCATGTTGAAGTTTACCTCCACTATCCGGAAACCGAATTCTTCGACAGCTTTTATGGCATCCTGAGGAGTGCGGGCCGATATTCCGTAGGTCTTGATCTTACCCCTCTTCTTGAACATTTCGAGCGTATCCAGGACACTTCTGTTTGCCTCGATATCTTCGAGCCTGGGACTGTGCAAGAGATACAAGTCGATGTAATCGGTCTTGAGCCGCTTCAGGCTGGCTTCCAGGGCGTCCGTAATATGTCTCGACGAAAAATCTTGCGGCATGACAAACGTCGTGTGCGGAAGCGTCCCCCCCTTGGTCGTAATCACGATCTTGCCGCGGTCATTGCCCGAAAAAACCTCACCCAGCAATTCCTCGGCGTGCCCATCCCCGTAGAGATCGGCTGTGTCATAAAAGGTGATGCCCTTCTCAAGGGCAACTCTGAGTGCCCTTCTCGATTCATCATCATCGGTGCTCCCATAAGCGGTGCCACCTATACCCCATGTGCCGAAACCGATCTCAGACACGGTTAGTCCCGAATCACCAAGCTGCCTGTATTTCATCCTATTTGACGCTCCTTATCCCAATCCTGATTTACCGTAAAGCCGGATCGCATCGGGATTCGATCTTTGTTGTTTGCAAAACCATTCTATCGTTTTCTTAAGGCCGGCACTGAACGGCGTGTACTCGAAGTTCGATAGTTTCAGAAAAGCCGAATTGTCCGTGTTCTTGCGAAAGATCCCCTTCGGCTTCGTCGTATCGAAGGCTATCCGTTTCCGGTCTACCCCCAGCTCATCAGCTATCATGTAGGCGATATCGCTGACGGAGTTCTCTTCCGTCGAGCTGATGTTCAGGACGCGTGCCTCGTTGTAATTCTCGAGGGCCCAAAAATATATCCTGGCCAGGTCTTGAGCATAGCTGTATTCCCTGAGCGGCGTCCCGTCACCCCAGATAATGATCGGTTCGTCGTTATCCCTACTTTCGTAGAAACGCCGTATAAGAGAAGGGACCATATTCGCGTCTTCGTAATTGAAATTGTCGTTCTCCCCAAATATGCCCCCGGGCACAAGCCCTATCACGTTAAGGCCATATTCTTCACGATATCCCCGGATGGCCGGGTCTATCAGTCTCTTCGCGAAAGATGACCCGTAGTTCGATTCGTGGGGATACCCGTCATGGATCGACTCCTCCTTCAATGGCAGCGGCGCGTTGACCGGGTACATCCCCGTTGTCAGCGTCATGATCGTCTTCTTCACACCGCACTTCCGGGCCGCCTCGAGGATCCCGAACGTCATGAGGGTATTGTCACGAAGAAGAGTGGCGGGGTGCTTTGTGCTCAGCCCTATCCCCCCACTGATGGCCGCCAGGTGGAATACCGCATCCGGGCGATACCTGCTGAACAGATCATACGTCGCCGGGAGGTCCCTGAGATCGCAATCGGACGATCTCAAGAAAAAAAATTCATACTGCGGATACTCCGGGCTTATGGCGCGAACAGCTGTTCCGAGGACCGCCGAAGAACCCGTCACAAGTATTTTCCCGTATTCAGAACTAGACATTGCTATATTGATTTCTCCTTATCACTTTATAACCCTTGACCAATTCTTCTATTCCCTGTTGGATAGAATACGTCGGCGCATAGCCCTTAGACTCGATCTTCTCATTGCTCACCATGTAGTCCCTCTTATCGGGATCTTCACCAACCGCGGCCTCAACAAAGTAAAAGTCCGGCACCTGTTTCTTTATCTCCTCGCAAAGCTGCCATTTGCTTAAGTTGGCCGAACTGAGCCCCACATTGTACGGCTCATTCTTCATTGACCCGAAATTGTTCAGGCAATGCACGAATGCGCGGGCCACGTCCCTGACATGTATATAGTTCCGCATGAAATGCGCCTCGAACAACACGAGGAAACGGTCGTTCACGGCCCTGAAGGTGAAGTCGTTAACGAGAAGGTCGAGCCTCATGCGGGGGCTTATCCCGAAAACCGTGGCGAGCCGCAACGTTATGGCATTCCCGCTCTCCAGGAGGTCCTGTTCGGCCTTAACCTTTAACCGGCCATACAGGGAAATCGGGTTCATCGGCGTTTTTTCCGTGCACTGTATGCCCTGCTGGCCGATGCCGTAGCCGCTGTTTGTCGTCGGGAATATTATGATCTGCGAGGCGGACCGTAATTCGAGGATCATCTTGATCGCATCGTAATTGATGGACTGCGCTTCAAGCGGGAGCTTATTGCACAATGGCGCACCCACGAGGCAAGCCAGGGGAAAGATCGCATCGGCGTCACGCATCGCAGCCGATACCGTGGGACGGTCCCGGACATCGCCTTTGATGATCCTCAATTCTTTCCGATGGCAGCAATCGAGAAGCGAAGGCTGATCATAGAGGAAATTATCCAGCACTGTCACTTCGTGCCCCTGGTCCAGGAGGACCGGGACCATCACGGAGCCTATGTAGCCGGCCCCTCCCGTTACAAGTATTTTCATAAAGCCCCCTTTTCTTTGCTGATTCCTGAGATCCAATTTTTTACCGACTCCTTGTCGAAGCCGCTCTGCCGGTACAGGAAATCGCGGCTGCCGAACTTGAAAATGTATTCGTCCTTGAAACCAAAACTCTTTATGAACCTGGTCCCATGCCCGGCGAGCAGATTAAGAATGAGACTATCCAGGCCGCCCTTTCCCGTAAAGGCCTCTTCTAAGACGGCTATCACATCATAATCCTTGAGAAGGCCCGACAATGCCGCTTCGTTCGGAGATTTCAGGTTGAACACGTCAATAACGCCTATCCTGCGATCAGCCATCTCGGAGGAGATCTGCAGGGCCATGTGCGTTGTATACCCCGAGGACACAAGGCACAACCGATCTCCTTTGGCCAGTTCGTAAAAACCCTCCTCGTAAGACGGCGACATCGTATCATCATAAATGGACGGCAAAGGCTTGCCGTCAAGCCGGATATACTTCGGCACTCTTGTCTTCAATGAATAATCGACGAAGTTCCGGGCCAGAACGTAATCGCTGGGAGACGCCACAACGAGGTTGGGAAGGGTCCTCATGACCGATATATCCTCGAGGCAATGGTGCGTCGGGCCCGAGACATCATAGCTCACTCCCGCACCGACCCCGATCATATTCACGTTGATGGGCCGGACCTGGGATGAGAGCGCAAGGTTAACGCGCATCTGCTCGAAAGACCGGATCAGGAAGGAGGCTATGGCATAGCCATATACGGTGAAACCCTCCAGGGCCAGGCCTGTCGCAACGTTCACGAGATTTTGCTCGGCAATACCCACGTTAATGAACCGGTCTTTGAAGACTTCGCGCAGTTTGTCAAGAAGCGGGGCCCCCATGTCGGCGGACAGGAAAAAGATGCTCTCGTCTTCGTGCATTTTGTCGTAAAGCCTTTCCAGTAAGGCATCACGCATGGTCATCATTTTTTTTGCAGTACTCATTTCTCACCCGAAAGCAAATCGTCTATTTCGGCTCCCGTGAGGGACCTTATATGACAGAGATCATCCGTTTCCAGACGAGGCACGCCCCGCCCTTTCCTTGTGTGGACGATCGCCACTGAAGGCCGGTCCCCTTTTTGACGGACCAGGCCATTCAACCCCTCGTACAATTTCTTGAGATCATGGCCGTCGACAATGCAAATATTCCAATCAAATGCCGAGAACTTTTGCTCCAGGGGTTCAAGCCCAAGGATGTCCTTCTGGTAACCCAGCATGGACAATTTATTATTGTCTATTAACAAAATAATGTTATCCAGTTTATGGAAAGAGGCGAACATTACCGCCTCCCATATTGCCCCTGCATTCAGCTCTCCGTCGCCGCACAGAACAAACACCTTGTTGTCCATTTGTTTCTTCTTCAACGCCAGTGCAATTCCGCAGGCTACACCGAGCCCATGTCCGAGGGACCCGTTGATCGTTTCAAATCCCGGGATTATGGTATCGGGAATCACACCGAGAAAGGACTCTTCCCGGGAGATCATGTCCAATTCGGCCATCTCGAAAAACCCCGTGTCGGCAAGGACCGGGTACAGTGAGATCGCCCCGTGCCCCTTGCTTATGATCAACCTGTCCCTGTCCGGCAAAAACGGGTCCCTGGGATCGTACTTCATCAGTCCGCCGTAAAACAGCAGCACGAATATCTCGATATCGGAAAGGGACGAGGCGAGCCGGGTTTCCGGGGCCCGGCGATGCAGCAGAAGCGTCTGGCACCAGACCCAATCCACCTTTCGCTTCAATTCTTCAAAGTCAACCATGTCTCAACCATCCTGATAGGCCAGTTCAAAATACCTGGTTTCTTTTTCCGTCCAGAAAATCCCGGAGAGGACGTATCCCCGGATCCACTATGTTGTCCGGCAGGCTATCCTGTGAAAAAAAACGGACTTCGTAACTCTCTTCGCTCGGCCTCAATTCCCCGGATACGACGACGGCCGTAAATATGGCGTCTATGATATGCGCAAGGTCGCCGTTGTCCGGGTAGCACACAATCCGGCCATCCAGAGGATCGGAATACATCCCCAGGAATCCCGTGATCTCGACGTCGAGCCCGGTCTCTTCGCGTATCTCGCGAATAGCAGTTTCTCGTAAAGTCTCACCCGGCAAGACAGCACCTCCCGGGAGCCCCCACATGCCGTTGTCCCGTCGCCGTTCGAGAAGGATCTCGCCTTTCTCATTCACCACAAAAGCCCCCGACCCTATCTTGACGCGGGTCAGTCCGGGTTTCTGGACACGGGTAGAATACATAGATACCGTCACGTCCGTCCCAGTATTTCGTGTGCACTGCCATATGATTCCGGCGTGCCTATGTCGATGAACTTCCCCTTCGTCACGTAAGCATAAACTCCTCTGGGCAAAATAGCAGGCATTATCTCTCTCTCGAACGAAACGACGGTGTCGGGCTGGACGCCGTCAAAGACCTTTCTGTTTATCAGGTAGACTCCTGCATTGATGTAACCGCCCTGACCGTCATCCTTCTTCTCCTCAAACGCAAGGACTCGTCCCGTACCGTCAAACGTCACCCTGCCAAACCTGCTGGCGTCATCCACACTGACGACCGTCAGGGTGACAAGGGCCCCGCACTCTGTATGCATTCTCATAAGCTCCCTGAGATCAACATCCACGAATGAGTCACCGTTCAGCACAAAAACATCTTCGGTCCTCGTAAGGTCGAGTGCCTTCTTGATGCCGCCGCCGGTCCCCAACAGTTCCCTTTCGATCGAAAAATCTACATCAAAAGGAAGATCGGGGCGATCCCTATACAATTCGATGACCTGTTCGGCCATGTGCCCTGCGGCGAACACCAGTTTCGCGGCGACCCCGCTCGACTTCAACATGTCCACGATAATATCGAGAAACGGCCGGCCGTCGACCAGCGCGACAACCTTCTGACGGTCTTTAACCACCGTACTCAACCTTGTGCCTCGCCCACCAGCCAGTATAATTGCGTCTAACGATTTCATAATGTGAACAATTTCATCTGAAAGGTATTCAAGAAGTAACCTATTTCTGCGACGTTAGTCTGGTTATGAAGGCAATTACGAACCCAAACTATTGACGATCCAGTACCTTGTTATCCAGGTATTCGAATAATGCATCGGCGGCCCATGAATGTCCCGTTTTGTTCCAATGTGCGTCATACCTCCACCTAGCTTCTTTCAGATCACCTCTTTTTGAGAAATATGTGTTTAGATCAATCAAGGGAATGTTATTCTGATCCGCAATTTTCTTTATCCTTGACATATAACCTTTGTCTGTCGTTTTTCTTCCATTCATCTTGTCAGGACTCTCCGGAAGCGACGCGGCGTTGGCCATGATGACCAGTTTTGCGCCATCCTTAAGGGTCTTCTCTTTAAATACTTTGATAATGTGATCCGTAATGCCTACTGCATCTTCAAACACTGGCGGCATGTTTTCTGCGTAGATCATCAGATCCATATCAAGATCGTCGGGGAACTTCCAACCGGACAGCTGAGCCCTGTAAGAAGGCACCTGTCTCAATTCTGCTATTCTTTCCTTTACCACCTCATTGTAAGCATTAGTGCTTATTTTGAATTTGATGTCGATAATTTTCGTAAGCCATCTGTAGAGTGTGCTCCATCCCAAATAAGGGTTCATTTGATTCTCAATTCGTACAAAAAGCGGGGTCTTTCCTTTTGTTTTTAGTACGTATTTACCCCAATCAGGATCAATGTCGATCCTGGCATAATCATTTTCACCTTTCTTTTCGAAAAACAGGCGGGGAGACTTGTACGGATCCCACCCATTCCTGATAGATTCCAACAAAGGCGAGTTATTAGCGAAATCATTGTATACAAACACGATCACAACAAGATCTGGTTTATACTTCCTTCCCAGTTCTTCGTAGAAAGACAGGACATTACTCGTACCACAGCCTGAGAATCCCAATGCAATAACTTCAGGCTTTCTGAATGGATATTTCTTTTGCAGTTTTTCCTGCAAAATAGCCTGAATTTTATCTTTGGTCTCAACCTGTACGGCTTCGATAAATGAGTCTCCAAGTAATAGAACGCGATATGTTCCCCTCGGCTTTTCAAATGAATGCTCGTAATCCAAAAATCCTACCGAGTTTGCTTTTTGCGTAACGCTATAATCAATGACATTGCTCCATTTGAGGGTTGAATTGGGCTTAAAAACAAACCCCAACCTGGGATTAAACTCGGCGGGCCAGGTGCTCTCCTGGACCTTTACTGGAACAACAAAAACTCTTACTATCAATTCCAACACCAGAAAACAAATACATAAAGTTACGCCCAGGATCATAACATTTGTTATCAGGGGCGGAATCTTGATTTTCATTACTGTCTCAATGAACTAAAGGCTTTTCGGATAGCGGCGCGTCTTATGGGGACATCTATCTTCGTACCACCGATCACCAGACATCCTGCAAGTCTTTTGGAATATAAAGATGGTTTCTTGTTTTATAGCCCGTTTCTCTCTTTCTGTTCATCTTGATTTCCATGAAATCCCCATGCAAGACACGATAGAAGGCGGCAATAGGTGTTAAGAGAAGAAAAAAGATCATAGACAAAATGATTTTTGAATTTACGGTCCCCAAGAAATTGGCGAAGGCTAGCCAGAAATAGGAGATCTTGCTGGCAACGTTTTTCAAAAAAACAGCAATGCCAAGGAGCGCAAGAGCCACGTAATACAGGATCTGCGTTTTAAACAACAGGCCGAATACGATTGCCATCCCCGCGAGGATACACAGCGTTTCAATGCTTTTAAGGTCATGATCCTCTTTCGATCTAATGTCCGATGTCATATATGAACCCAATTTATCGATCCTTTCCGCTACTCACATTTGCTTTCAGAACAGAGCATATATAAAGGGCGCGATAGCGGACCCTCCTGCAATAACGATCACCACGGCAAACAGAAGCAGAACAATTATAATCGGCAATAACCACCATTTTTTTCTTTGCCTCATAAAACCCCATAGATCAGCAAATAAGGACACTATCACAACCTCCTAAAAACACATTTCTGTATAGTCAAGCGGCCTTTAATCAAGCCCATAAACAGCCCGCCAATCTATGTCATCAATCCATTCCGGCTGCTGTTTCTTGTCAAAAAGATAATTTCCTACGACGAGATAGTCCATTTCGGTTCTCATAAAGCACTTATATGCGTCGTCAGGCGTACAGACTATTGGTTCCCCTCTTACATTGAAACTGGTATTGACTATCAATCCGCATCCGGTCTTTTCCTTAAAACGTTTGATCAAGTGCCAGTATCTTGGATTCGTTTCCTGATGAACAGTCTGTATACGCGCAGTAAAATCAATATGGGTGATCGCAGGGACATCCGATCGCACGAAGTACAGCTTATCTTTCCACGGAAAAGAATGATAATCCTCAGGTATCTGATTCCTTCTAGACTTCAGCACATTGGCGATGAGCAGCATGTAAGGCGAGACAGACTCCAGATCAAAGAACGTTTCTACATCTTCATCCAGTACAGAAGGGGCAAACGGCCGGAATCCCTCTCTGAACTTTATCTTCAGGTTCAGTTTCTTCTGCATGGCCGGACTCCGTGCATCGGCAATGATACTTCTGTTGCCAAGCGCGCGCGGTCCCCACTCCATCCGACCCTGGAACCAACCCAGGACGTTCCCGCTCTCGATAAGGTTTGCTACGACCTCACATAACTCATCAAAATCGTTGTAGTATGAATAGACTGCCTTTTTCTTTTTCCGGACTGCCATGCGCATGACTTCCAGGTCATCAAACATAGGTCCCAAATAAGAACCCTGCATTGAATCGGAACCCTTTTTATCGGTATTGGCATCTCGAGGCTGGTCGAAATAGATGTGATAAGCAGAATAAGCTGCACCCAGCGCACCCCCGGCATCCCCCGCCGCAGGCTGGATCCATATATCCTTGAAAATCTTCTGCTTCAGCAGCTTACCGTTAGCGACACAGTTCAATGCCACGCCGCCTGCCAGGCATAGATACTCTGATCCTGTCAATCTTTTAGCTTCACCGGCCATTCTTAAGACAATCTCTTCCGTTACGTTCTGAATGGCAAGGGCAAGGTCGCAATGAGCCGAAAGTAGATCCTCCTCCTCGTCTCTGGGAGAAAGACCGAACAATTTCTGCCACTTTGGGACATTCGCCATTCTCAGTCCGGTGGCATACTCGAAATACTCCTGGTTGAGAAATACAGAACCATCGTTCTTTATATCCAGCATTTCGGTCTTTATCAGATCTATAAAGTGCTTTGTCTGTTCAGATTCGGGGTTGCCGTACGGGGCAAGGCCCATAAGTTTATATTCGCCTGAGTTCACTTTAAAACCAAGGTAATAGGTGAATGCGGAATAGAGTAATCCCACTGAATGAGGAAAGCACAGTTCTCTGAGGATTTGTATGCTCTTCCCTTTTCCATGGCAGATCGAACTAGTTGCCCATTCACCAACTCCATCTATTGTCAATATTGCGGACTCCTGAAATGGGGAAGGATAGAATGCACTTGCTGCATGCGAGAGATGATGTTCAGGGAAGAGAAGCTTGGTCCTGTTTGCGTCGAACTTACCAAAAAGACTAAGTTCATTAAGGATCATTCTTTTGAGCATCAATTTTTCTTTGATCCAGACCGGCATAGCGGACAGAAACGATCGCAGACCTTTTGGGGCAAAGGCATAATATGTTTCCAATAATCGCTCAAATTTAAGAAACGGCTTATCATAGAAGACGACCGCATTCAATTCTTCGACCGCGACATCTCCTTCCATAAGGCAATATCGGACTGCATTATGAGGAAAGGAGGGATCGTGTTTCTTTCGAGTAAACCGTTCTTCCTGCGCGGCCGCAAGAATTCTCGAATCGTGTAACAAAACTGCAGCTGAATCGTGATAAAATGCCGATATTCCTAAAATGTGCATTTGAATCGCATTGTGTTGGACTGGATCGTCAAATCATCTACCCTGTTCAATTGTGCTGGTCCGTGGTTCTAACAGGTCCTGGATAGCGAGAATGGTCAGCTGACGTCCAGCGTGTTTTCATGCTGAACCATCCACTCATTGAGAAACAGCAAATTCCATATCTTAGCCGACATATCATGGACTCTTGAATGTTCGTTCAAAATCCTCTGGATCGTGTCCATGTTAAAGAACAACGGCAGATGTTTTGAATTAACGAGCCTTCCTCTTACATCTTCTCTCAGTCCACCCGCAAACCAGTCCCCAAGCGGGATCCCGAAACCTTTCTTGGGCCTTTCT
The DNA here is from genome assembly GCA_963666485.2 of Syntrophorhabdaceae bacterium. Classification (GTDB taxonomy): domain Bacteria; phylum Desulfobacterota; class Syntrophorhabdia; order Syntrophorhabdales; family Syntrophorhabdaceae; genus Delta-02. The sequence goes on from CAXXUO010000004.1 coordinate 100,336, forward strand.
ATCACAGATTTCGGAAATCTTTTCAGGGCGAGGGCCTTCAAAATATACTTCTTGTCATACGTGGTCTGTCCATCAGCGTGAATCTCGCGCAGTTTGAAACTGGCCGGGATTGTTGCCGCAATCTCCATCAATCGATGGTCAAGAAGCGGGGTTCTGACCTCCAAGGAATTTGCCATAGACGCAATATCGACCTTTGTCAGGATATCGTACGGAAGATATGTCAGTATATCAAGGTGCTGCAGCCGGCTTACCAACGTGTCACCCTGAAGAGCCAGGAGACTTCTTCGATACGATTGCTCATTATCGACCAGCGAAGCGTATCTCTCGTTATACAGGAGGTCCCTCTCCTGGGAGGAAAAATGCTTATAGACCGAAGAATAAAGATCGAAGATACTGTGTCCGCTGTTTTGCTCCAATATCGGCCTGGCTCTGCCGAGTAGCCCCAAAGCGTATCGGGTCAACCTTTCACCAAATTTCTCTTGCCTTTTCTTGACCTGCCCGGAGACCACATACTCGTACGTGTTGTATCCGGCAAAGTTCTCGTCGCCCCCGTCACCGCTCAAAACCATCTTGACGTTTTCCCGGGCCATACGCGACACATAGTATGTGGGGATAGCTGATGAATCGGCAAAAGGCTGGCCATAATGTTTGACAAGCAGCGGCAGAATACCGAGAGATTCCACTTTGACGATCTTTGTGTAATGCTCGGTGCCGCATAGTTCGGCAACCTGCTTTGCATACTGCAATTCACTGAAATCCGCATTCTCAAACCCGATGCTGAAGGTCTTGACGGGTTGGTTCAGGATATCGGACATATATCCCACTACCAGGCTGGAATCAATTCCTCCACTTAGAAATGCCCCGAAGGGCACATCACTCACAAGCCTTAACCTTACGGATTCACGCAGTACACAATCCAATTCTTCCAGCCAATCATCAAAAGATAAAGACCTGTCCTCCTTGAAACTGAGTCCCCAGTATCTTTTCCTGACAATCTGACCGGATTTTGTATCAACCGCGAGGTAATGTGCCGGGGGCAGGCAGTGCACATCCCGGTAAATGGTGCGGGGAGCAGGGATGTATTGCCAGTACAGGTAATCGTCGAGTGCTTCAGGGTTGATTCTGAAGGGGCCTGCTACGCGATAAAGCGGCTCAATCTCGCTCGAAAAGAACAGGGTGCCGTTCCGCGTGGTGTAAAAAAGAGGTTTTTTACCCGCACGGTCGCGAGCGATCAAGGCCTTGCCGCTCCCGGTGTCATAGCAGGCAAAAGAGAACATACCGCGGAAATGCTCAAGACAGTCCTCGCCCCATTCCAGACAGGCATTTAAAACGACCTCAGTATCCGAATGCGTGTCGAAGCGCCGTCCCGTCTTTTCGAGATCTTTGCGTATCTCGGGAAAATTATATACTTCTCCGTTATACGTTATTATTCCGGTACCGGTATGGTCCTGCATGGGCTGTTTGCCCAGGTCGAGGTCGATGATTGAAAGACGTGCATGCCCGAACGAGACCGGTCCTGCCGTTTCCACCCCGTGGCCGTCCGGGCCCCGATGCCGCATCAGCCCGATCCCTGTTGTGACCTTATCGATTTCCGCACAGTCAGAACCGTTAAGATTGATGGCCCCAAAGATCCCGCACATCGCTCAGTTGTTCCTTCCCTTATTCATTTTCGCCCGGAAGACTTCGTTGTAACGCATAATCATATGTTCGATTATCTTATCTGAGTCATGATATTTTTCGATGAATGCCGGCCCCTTTGCTCCAAGCATTTTCAACTCGTCGGGCTTGCTGACCCATTCTTTCAGTTTCTCATAAACATTGTCCGGGCGCGCTACAATGATCGGGCAGTCCGGTATACTGTCCAGAAATTCCTCACGTATATAGGCCATGTTGGGGACGCCCATGAGCATGGTCTCAATATTTGCGTTATTGTAGTACCCCATCATCAGTTTTCCAGCATACAGGTCGGCGCTTTTGTAGAGCGACAACGCTTCGGACAACGGCTTCTTTACAACCTCGATGTACTCGATATTGAACCCTTCGTCCTGAAGCCTCGATATGGCTTTGCGAAGGTGTGGCAGTCCGTCGACTCCCGGATGGTTCGAACTCGACACGATCCTGAACACCCCGTTATTCTTCGGGGCCGGCACCACATTCTCGAAATCTATCCCATATGGTGTTATGAACGGGATATGCTCCGCTTCGGCAAAGAAATCCTGAAGGTCCGGGGTCGTCACAAAGAAAAGGTCGCCTGCCTGCCTTGCCTTTGACAATCTCATGCGGTGGTAATCCGTATCACATGATCCCTCAGGATAATCACATTCTTTACAGCAGCTGACATCGGGGTTCTTCCGAAGGTTGATGCTCTTTTGTCGCAGGTCGCAGCCGCGGAAATGAAATACGAGTACCTTGTTCATTTTTTTGAGGTAGGGAATCTCCCAGCCATCATCAAGGGATAATAATGAATTGAAATGGAAATGGATCACATCGTGCCTGGCGAGGACAGCCCATAGATAGTAAACTTCCAGGAGTTTACGTTTAAAGAAAGTAATTTTGTAGGGTATTGAATAGTCGAAGCCAATTAACAATCTGTTATCAATGCCGGTATTTAGTGCAAAATAATTTGCCTTTTTCTTGTGGGATCTCAGTAGACGCGACAGCATGAACTGTTTGCTGGATAAAATAGACACATGAAGTACCGACCTGACCTCCGTCCTTCGTATAGCCAGGTGCAACACCTTATAAATGAACAACGATACATCACAAAAGAATGTCCGCATATATTGAAACGACACATACAATACATGTCTTCGATGAGTTATTGCCATCATCACCAGGTTTCTTGCCCGCAAGATTGGAAATACGAACAACTTTTTTGTGGCTAAGAAGAGATAATGTTTCAGTATGTAGTAAAGTTTCCTGAACATTTTTACAAAGATCCATTTGTTTGAGGTGGTGTCTCCGAAAACCAATGAAAATTAATTGCCCGCACCTTCGAAAACCTCGCGGTATATATCAGTCATACGGTCGATGACTACTTTTGAACTGTGATATTTTTCAAACCATTTACGGCCTTCTTCTCCAACTGTCAACCTGTATTCACGATTCTTGACTAATTTTAACAACTCCATTTCAATAGAAACGGAATCAGGTGCATTGATCACCGGAGGGAGTTGCGGATAACACCAATAGTGAAGGTGTTCTTTGTAGTTCAGGATAACAGGCTTCGCGCAAGCCATTGATTCAGGTACAACTGCTCCGAATGTACCAATGCCGTCATTGAACTGATCCAGGATGACGTCCGCAGCACAATAATAATCTTTCATCGCCGGCTTGCTCTGGATAGGCACCCAACGAACCTTATCGCTGAAACCGCATTGTGCGATCAACTCTTTCGAAAGATCTACTTCCTGACCCCACTCAAAGAAAACGACATGTGCCCTTAAGTCCGGGTTATTTGCAAAAAGTTTTCCGAGTGCTCGAATCATAATATCATTTCTCTTGAACCAACTATTTTCAAGGCCCGCGGGGCAATGCTTCCAATGGTGCCGGGAAGGAGCGACAAAAATAAATTCACTGCCAGTTTCCCTGACAATCTGTTCTCGTATCGGAGATTCGTCAGGTTTTAAAAGCTCGTCATCAATTATGTGAGGAATAAAAACATAATTATCGAGACCGAGACGTTCCGCGGATAAATTACAGTCGGCATTGGTAATAATAATCTTCTTCGCCTTCTTTAATGCCAGCGAATAAAGTCTGCCCCGTGCAGAGTCTTCGAAGGGAAAATCCCTCATCGTCCCATGTTCATAACAAATAAAAGGCTGACCCGGACTTCCCAGCATGACATAGATGGGATCAAGGGCATAGGCCTGGATGAGGTCATATTGTTTCAAGAAATCACTGTGAGCAATACTTCTCGGCATCCATTCCAGGATATCATTTATAGAAAGCGGTTCCGTCCGGTCAGGATAGAATTTCCGGTATTCTCGCCGGATACTCTCCAATCGGGAATGATGCTTTGCATTACAGATCTTGATATCCAATCGTTGCTTTATCCTCTGTGCCTTGTATAGAGCATAAAGAGCCAGGCTTTTTGAAAGTTCTTTGCTTTTTATAAGATGACGGATCTGACGGACCCTGTGGTTAAGTATCCTTACGCCCGGTTCTACCAACCTTACCTGCCGTTCTACCTGCCTCAAGAATTGCCTGGTGTTCGGGCCAAGAATTCTTTTGGCGTATCCCAGCACGTTGCCGGATATCGGCCGGTATATGTACGGCTCAAAGGGGGGCAGCGATACAAGGTGATCCGATAGAGCGTTTCGTCCTGCACGCTGTTGATTCGATAATCCCCCATTCGGACCGTCATCCGACTGCTCTAATTTAGAATAATTGGCCAATTCTCGCAAAGTAAGATCGAAAAACCATTCCGGTCTCTTGAAGCCCTTGAGGTCGCATTTCGACCAATCCGGGTTAAATTCATCAACCGTTTCATTGAGATAAACCTCGGCCCATTCCGGTTGACCCTGGCAATGACGATAATCGACGTTCAGGCAATCCGCGTCAACCCCTCGTTTCCGAAGATATCTGCAATGAAGGTATCCATTATTCAGGATGTTTCCCACATGAAGTACTTTTTTATTTCCTATCATTACAAAGACTTCCTCATCGCTTCACGATCGACGATCATGTCCTGTCAAGCGCATTATTTACCTTCTCGACAACAAACGACTGCTCCGATTCTGTCATGCCAGGGAATAAAGGAAGGGTGATGGTCGTATCCTCGCCGAGACATGCGTTCGGAAAAACATCCGGGTCTATTCGATACTTATCCGCATAATATCCCAGGCGATGCACCGCCAGCGTTCCGGGCCTTGTCTGAATATCGTCCAACGAGAGGTGATCCATGATCCTGTTTCTTCTTGACCGTCCTCCATCCAGGAGTCTTATCACATAGGATTGATACGTGTGATGACATTTTTCGGGAATGACCGGTACGGCAATAGCCTCTATGTGCCGCAGGAATTCTGTATATCTTTCGGCAAGCATGATCCGTTCTTCGAGCAATTTATCAAGCTTATGAAGTTGGGCGACCCCAACTGCCGCCTGTATATCGGAAAGCCTGAGATTATAACCCAGATTATTGAATGTAGACATAACCCATGGTTTTCCTGGATCGTCGATTCCTGGAGGAAGTCCTGTTGCGCCGTGGTTCCTCTGACTTCTTACCCTGGCGGCGATATCAGGTTTGTTCGTGGTGATCATTCCGCCTTCACCCGTGGTGACGACCTTCCGGGGGTGAAATGAAAAACAGCCCGCATCACCAATTGCTCCCACGGGTTTTTCTCCGTACAACGTGCCTACCGCACATGCTGCGTCTTCAATAACAAAGAGGCCATTTTTCGCCGCGATGTCCATGATCTCGTGCATCTTCGCGGAAAGCCCGAAAAGATGTACCACTACTATTGCCTTTGTCCTGTCCGTGATTGCTCTTTCCAACGCAATGGGGTCCAGGTTATACGTATCAAGCTCAATATCCGCAAAAAACAGCCTTAGCACCGGTGTATTCCGCGCAGTGAGCCGAAGTCACCCATGTGAATGCCGGTACGATAACCTCGTCGCCGGGTCCGATTCCCAGCGCCAACATGGCAAGGTGTAAGGCGGCCGTACAGGAGGTGGTTGCCAGTGCATGATCTACATGATGGCGCTCCGCGAACATCTTTTCAAAACGCTCAACGAACGGGCCCTGGGTCACCCACCCCGAATCCAGGCATTCCTTGAGAAGAGCTATTTCTTCTTCGTCAAACTTAGGAGCTGTCAGGTTCATAAACGACCTCTTCCACTAAATATTTTGGTAACCGCTACCCTCAGGGCGGCTATCATATCATCCGGCAAATCGACATTCACGGAACGATCCAATCGATCTATGCTGTTTTCAGTCGGACTGATGGTACAACCCAGTCTGTCCAATCCACAGCAAATACTCGACAGCGTGCTGGAAGGTTCAGAGCAAAGCTGCTCGTAAGTGATCTGCAAGGAATTTACATGTACCCCCTTCAATTCCTCGTCTATTTCCCGCCGGCATTCAAATACCTGCATCGACACGTCATGGACGGGGTCGGGGCCGTGACCCGCAAAGGGCCACGTGGAAGGTTTCAAAGACCACCATGTACTATAGGAACCAAAACGTTCGCGCCGTGATTTCAGGATCGACGCTGCTGTCATGAAGGGATCACGTTTGATGTGTATAAAAATGCTTTTGCCGTATATTTCAGTCAGGTATCTTGCCTGAAGGCCGCATATGACATTTTTGAAGACAACGGGGCGCCGAAATTGACCGAGAATTTCATGGATAAGAACTTTTCTTAGCCCTTCCGCATCGAGTTCCCCCAGATGTTCCTCGGGTATCTTGTGCGTGGGGAATTGATCCAGTTTAAGCCAGTGACGCCAAAAATACCCAAATTCATGCGGTTCGTGAGCGCCTTCTGTCGTCCCGAAATTAGACCGAAAGGAAATATTACGCCGATAATCATCGCCGAGAAGCATTCCGGATAGCCTAATACCCACTGACGGCCTCATCCAAAAACGTGCAACAACATTATTGATATATCCCACCGGAAGATAACGGCTCAGCATCTGTGAAAGAAGCGTCGTTCCCGATCTCGGGGCGCCTACTATATATACGAGAGGGTATTGCGAGTCCTTCGTTTCATCTTCATCAGGAAGGTCCGCTGACTGAAGCACTTCGTTCAATTTTGCTAGATATACCTCGTCGGCCGTTTTCTTACGAAACGCAAGTGCCCTTATCCCTGGTTCATGCGGATCAAATTCCATCGATCACATCCATTGACAGAAAGTAGATACCAACAAAGGGAAGGTCATTTCTTTTTTCCCATGAGGTAGTGTTGGGCTTCTATGGAAACCGTCTGTTCTATGATTATCTTGTTTTCGGAAAACCATGGCTTCACTTCATCGATGGTATAACGATAGGCATATTGCGGGTGATACCAATCATAATTGACAAGAGTAGAGAACTCCTCACCAAAGTTGTCATTGTTAAAACATTTCAGGAAATTATAATAGAATAGTTCTTGAACCTTGTACTTTCCCTTTTTGATTCCGAGCAAAGGCAAGTCCTCAGTTAGACAGACCTCTTCCCGGATCTGTTGCAGCGCTTGGCCAAGCAGAGTGAATTGCCGGCATACTCTGTAAGCTTCATCATTCGGCATCCGCGAGATGACTTCCCGCAGCGCGTTGTCGCTTGATTCTCTGCAGACACCTTTCTTGTTGTAGACTGAAATGGCTACGGTGCCCCCGGGCTTTAGCACTGTGCACAAGGAACGAAATGACGCCCTGGGGTCAGGAGTATGATGAAGGGACGCCCGGCAAATGACATAGTCAAATCTCTCACGAACAGGGATTGGACGGGATATATCCCACCTTAGAAGCATCCCGCATTTTTCCAGATCAGGAATTCTTGGAATAATGTCGCCGAGAGAGCCATGTATATCGGCGCCTATGTAATGCATATGGCCGCTCGTAGTGTCGTCTACCAGTTCATTGGCTATTCCGCCAAATCCGCAGGCTGCGTCATACACATAGATATCTTCGTTTGCGGCATCACTCCGGATACGGTCAAACAACCTGTCCCAACCCAATTTTGCCGCAGGCATGACCAATTTCGCTTGGGGATTCGACTGTATGAATTCAAGAAAGCCTTTTTCGCTTCCCCACTGGTCCGAATAATGCCCGGCGGTCTGATCGTTCATGCCGCCGGAAAGATCTATATAACAAGAAGACCCCGGTAATGAATGATGACCCCCTTCGCACATCCAGGCTCCCGTATCCGTCCGTTTCGAATACGAAAGGCGGCCCCCGCAAACGGGGCATATGACAGTGCAGATCTTTCTCATAACGCCTTTAGTACCTTATTTGACATCAGCTCACGTCAATTGATCGAAAGGAAACACGTAATAGTACGGGAACGCCTGCGATATTTTATCCCTATTGCGTTTAATAAGCTCCCTCGACCTCTCGGAGGCGTGAATCAGATAGGAATATGGATGATCGACCGCACCCCAGCCCGCTTTGAACCGGTGCAGCGTCTGTTGCGTTACCCACGTCCCACCCCAGTTCCAATGCTGGAAGCCTGATTTGATTGAATCCAGCATGGCATTGAATATTATCAAAGATAAGGGTTGAAGCGGTCTATAGTCGTGTTTGATCACAGGAGTGATGTATTCTACGGTTCTGTTGAAAAATATGACCAGCAGCGCCGCGATGGGGGTAGCCTGCAACATCGCGACATAGATCTTTCTGAAAGCACTGGGAAGGCTTCGGCGCATAGCATCAAAATGCTCCCACAATTTTGTTTTGCCACCAATCGCCTCGATATTCTCAACATGGGTTTCATACAGGAATCGCCACGCCCATTCCTCATCAACCACCCGAACCGTGAACCCTTGCCGGGTAGCCTTATTTACGTTTCTCATTTTCTTCCTGACAATATGTGCAAGTTCTTCCCTGGCCCTTTCCGAGCTCCGGGGCAAAAAAGTTATCTGGCCTATCCTCTCGTCAATAAATGGGGTATTCACAACATCCTGGTATGCCCGGAAGTACTCATTTTCAAACGGCGACAATATAAGGGTCGCCGACAACAGATCGTCATCTTTCAGATGCTCCGCATATTTTAACAGGAGGTCCTTACGGACGTTCTCGTCGTTCGGCTTGAGCAATGTGCAACCGCCATAACTTCCGTACCAGGGCAGGCTGTTCACAAACTCTTCCCGTATTCCGGATGCCGCAGACTGAATAAAGGCAGCGTCCCGCAAATCTCATCATCCTGCCAGGCCACGTAATAGGTCGTCTCGCCGCCTACCGCAGATTGCAGGAAATCCCTGAATTCAAGGCTTGAATACACGAGATTGAACTCGTTTTTCTGGAGAAACTCCTCGTATTTCTGACGGTCATCCGGCCGTAGAACGGTAACGCGGCACGTGCTCATTTATCTGGCCTCTACAAGGCAATTCCTATGATATTCCATTTCTTCTTCGGATTGATCATCCATGAGAGGATTGAGCCTCGAGATCTCTTCCGGCAATGCCCGACCGGAGGCCACAAGACCAAATAACGCCAGCATGAGGGGCATAGTCTTTTCTTCGCCATGATTTCTCACCAACCATTCACGCATTTCCTTTTCCTTGCCGAGCCTCAGATCGGCATGATCGACCAATGCGCATATATGCCTGTAAATCTGTGCCGGGGAATCCGCATTCATCGCCGGGATGGCGTCTCCCTTATACAGGGAATTATACTGGTCTTCCCGTAGTTTCATTATGATAGGTTTACCCACGGATGCAGCCTCCAGAGCCGTGGCACCGTAATAACCCATAAAGAACTGATCCATGAAAATATCACAGGAGCGATAATAATCGATCAACTTCTTCTTTCCAACGGGATTCAGGAGTAAAAATTGATCCTGTATTCCGTTTGATTCGATCATACTCCTGAGGGTGTCTCGCGTCATCACCCCAGTTGATCACGACATACCTGATATTATTCCTCTCTTTGGCTGCCTTGACGAGGATATCAAAAAACCCCGTATCCTGGCCTTTCCATTTTGTGTCCCCACCTGCTGGTCATCAGAATATAAACCCCATCCCCATGTTCCCGCACCCATTCTTTCCTGGCAGTGCCGGGGCCCGGACAGTATCGATGATCGTCCATGGGGTACGGGAGATATAACGCATTGGATAACCCAAGGCGCCTGCATTGAGCAAGTACATGGGGATTTGACGCCAGGAGGAAAACGGGCCGCGTTGTACCCTAAATGGGCGACAAGACCTAATTCATCGGACCGGCCGCAAACCCACATCAGGTCCCCGCCGTAGGCAAAAATACAATAGGGCCGACCGCTTGCGTAGACTGCCCCGATAGGATCCATACTGTATATCATGTCATATTTTGCCAGTTCGCAGGACCATTCAAAATAGGGGATAAAACCCTGTATACCATGCGAGGGATTCCGGGCGAACGCTCTTGGCTCGATCCATGATCTTGATGAATCCGAGTCTATCCCCTTTCAGCAGTCTTGCATATCCGGTCAAAAAATTGAAACCATCCATCTGGACCGTGCGGCATGGTACTATCAAGGGGAATATTCTCTTTTATTTTGAGAAACTCCTGTTCATTTTCAAGGTCAGCAAACTCTCCGTCAAATAACTCCCATTCCGGCGACATCAATATTGTCTTATCCAGGGGATTGAGAAACAGGGTGGCATCTGCTCCGTATTTTTTTGACAGCATTGACCATTTGTGCATACTTTGATTCATGTTGGTACAAAACGCCAGCTTCAACGAAGATGGGTTCCGTCCGCCGTCAAACTCCATTGCGTACTGCCATATTGCTTCAGAATAAATGCGAAACCGCCTGATATTGTCCGGTGTCAAATACGGATGTTTCCATGGTGTTTCGTCCACACTGTCATATCTCGGGGAAGGGTCGAATGCAATGGTAGGGATGCGCTGGAGTAAATGATTTTTCTCACGGAGAAGAAGATCGCGGTTCTGCTGTGATCATATCGCGTTCTGCTGTGATCATATCGCGTTCATAAATCACACGATCCAGAGCAAGAATAATTTTCTTTTATTGGAGGTATTCTTAAGCCAATTTTGAAAAGAAAACTCATACTCTATTGTCCTGGGCCTGAGTTCCTTTATAGGGATAACAAAGCTTCATGACGGGCGATACGATACTCTCATATCGTGGAGTATCCTCTATCCTCAAGACATGGGCAAACCAGCACTGGCATTCCCTGCACGACGCAATGTCGTTGAATCGACCCGATGAATGGGCCGTCCAGAGATTCTTTAACGTATCGTTTTGCCGCAGGATCTCCTGCAGCGGGGAATCGGTAATATTGCCGATATACCCCGGGACACCACCATTGCACGGCATCACATCTCCGGAAGCCTGGACCCAGGCGCATTCTGTAATGAGATTGCACGGCAGGCGGAGCGACCGTTCGGGTTCAAAGAAACACAGGTCCGTTTGATACTTCTTGCTATGAACCTGCTCATCCATCCTGTTCTCGGGTGAAAGCGCAACATAATCCACTATTTTGAGCCATTGATCGAGGTAGACGTCTGTTTCGTGTTTGTTGCTATCCTGAACAGTAAATATGACACCTACCTGGGGATTCTTCTTGCCCAGACTGTTTCTCATTTCTATGAGCCGTCTTACATTGGATTCTATGTTTCCAATATCCCGTCCCGTAATGGTTTTATAAACCTCCGGTGATGCACCGTGCATACTGATCTTTAAGTGATCGACCTCGAGATCTATCAAGACCCGGCTGGCCTTTTCATCCATTGCCGTGGCATTCGTGGCAAAAAAGCATGCCAGTCCATTCTCTTTGATGACCCTGAGTATCCTCTCGTAGTCCAGATTATAGAATAGTTCACCTCTCCAGTACGGCACCACCGTTCTGGAGAGAGTATTGTGATAGGGATCGTCCCATTTGGCTATCTCACGAACAGTACGCTCGAACACTTCCAAAGGCATGTCCTTCTCTTCCTCAGGTCTGATATACCGCGAACCGCTGCTTTGCCTGACGCCGTGATACGGGCACATGAGACAGGAGTTGTTGCACCGTGTCGAGGTCTCGAGCTGGATCGTCCTCGGCAAATGCATATCCGCCATAAGGGCATATCCTGCAAAAAAGTCTTCTCTGCTATGTTCGAGTTCGATGAAAGACTCATTATCCAGGAATTCGCTACGGAATTGTTCGATATAGTTTGACCCGCAATTTGATAAATATCCGGCCAGCGAGGAGTTTATGCCCGGTCTCAGTGCTATAAGACCGTCCTGAACCCCGAAAGGCTGGATCCTGCCGTCAACTGCCATCGGCAGGACATGTTTGCCCGATGAAGAGGAGGCGGACAGGAAGCGTTTGATCCGGGCTGCGGACAGATGTATGTTCCAGTCCATGGCCAGAACCACCGGGCCGTTATATTTCCTGCAGAAATCCTCTATGCTTGTCCTTTCAGCATCCGGTAGAACAGGCAGTTGATCAATATAAGACCCGTATGAGGTGGTCAACAATACCTTTTTTATGCCCGACTCGCGCATCTGCCGGGAGATAAGCGTTATTCTGTTATTTCTCTTTCGGGCCGGGCCGGAAAAGTCGTTTACAAGAATAAGTCCGGCGACACCCGAATATTTCTTTCTAAAAAACATCGCATTCCCTCGCTAGTTATTTCTTATTTCCATGTTGCAGCAATTCATCCCTGATTCGAATATTTTGTATCCCCGGGGATGCAGTTTTCCGTTCTGGCTGTTCATGAATACTTCTGTGGCGATACCTTTCTTCACGTCCGGAAAGATAAACATGCCATTATAACCGGTTTTTGTCGACAGGTATTCTTCGTCCTGTCTCAAGAATACCTCAAGCCCGTCTTCCCCGGAGACAACGCGGCCGCCTATTACCGCGCTTTCGGGATGCCTGTGATCGACCCTCTCGGGGAGAAAAGAGATTCTGTGTAGTTCCACGAAGTCCCCGTCGGCGGAGTTATCTCCTGTCAGGATAACATGTATCCTGGACACCGAACCCGTCGGCAAACGCCTTGTTTGATTTCCGTTGTGTGACATGTCCTTCAGGTCGTATGTTCTATATTTGACCTTGCCCGCCTCGCTGCCCTTCATGCGGATACCGGCGTATTCGATACAACGGTCCGCTTCCTCGCACCATATGAACTCGTCCCGGTCTTCCACGGTAAAGCCTATACCGAGAAACATCGAATCACTATTCTTTCGGTATGCGAAATGAAAATAGCGCCCATCACCCAGTTCGAGGGAATCAGGTACAAATGTAAGGCGCGCTGCACCGGGGCCGTTTTTCGTGAATTTGCCAACCGATAACCCGGCATCAAAATAATAGTCCCCCCCGGAGACGTCCAGCACCCCGGCCTGGTCGAAAAAACCGACCTTTCCATGAATAACCTTCTGGGAAGTGGCATCAAGGATCGTTACACTATTCCTTCCTGACTCATCCGGCCCGTTACATTTGTAAAAGTGATAAAGCTCGTTGTCGATGATCACGTCGGTCGTCTCGGGGTCGTCGACGTATATCGTGGCTCCGTGCAAGAATGATACCTGCCGTGAAATGATCGGGCAGAAATGGTTGTGCCACAATCTGATGGAGACCGTTTTCTGACCTATGTCCAGGTGCCGGTCCAGGTCTCTCGTCATTGCAGCGTAACGGGCCAGCACTGATGCTGGAGTCACCCAGATCCTGGGACCGCTCAGGCCTGATAAGTCCGCCTGCAGATCGGAGAGCACAAGAAGCGCCTCTACTGTCTGGTCGTTGAATATCTCCTGCTCGGGCTGAAGGAGGATGTCCGCAGCTCCCCAGTGCACGTAAATGATTGCCGCATGGCCGGGCCTGACAGCTAATTGATGTATTGCCTCGGACAGCTGAAAACCGAGGTTTTCATTATGATGAATATCTGCATGCCTCGCATAATAGGGGTGTCCTTCCTTCTCTTCTGCGATATAGCGGGGTACTATGTAGATCGGACGGTCGTCTCGGCTTAAATCCTCGATCAACAGTTCTGTTATCAGGTTGGATGCGGAGTTCAGGGGGACATGGGGGTCATCTGCGGCAAACGCCATACGTGCCGGGCATATGAACGATACCCCTCTTTGAGCGAGCAGATCATAGTGATAGGCCGATGAGGAGCGCAGGTCAGCTTCGCCTGTTCTGTAAGGATTGCCTCTAAAGATCGGTCCTTTGAAAGTGGGTGAGGTCATGGTTGAGACAAATTGCTTTCCGCCATGGCACACCATTAGGATGGGGATCATTTTCAGAGACTCCAAGACCGGCGCCTGACTCTCAACTATTGCCCTGTGAAAGGGCAGTGCACAAACACCTTCCAAGGCAAACCTGCCGCTGCCTTTTAGCGACAGGACCATACGGTCAATAGATGCGCCCGGCACATCCAGCCTCGATCCAACCGGCTGGTTTCTTTCCTTGCTGTATAGCAGATATTTACCGTCGACAAGATCTGCGGGCTCCCATCCTGAACTCGACAGGAGTTCTCCCCTCAATACGACTGTATGGCTGCCGCCTCTGTTGTCGGTGAGGATCAATTCCGCTGTTTTCACGCCCGGATCGATCTGTGCGTTTATGACCAATCCATAGTTGCCAAAGGCCAGATAACCTGTATCCCGGCGATTAACGTCAATAACCTGTTCGATCTCGCCCTGCACCTGAATGTCCAAAGGGGAACAAATGTTACCCGGCTCGACAAAATCATCATCCCAGGAATGGCATGAATCAAACCAACCGCGGTGGAACATCTCCAACAATTCTGACGCGGTTTTGTTGTTAAGGTCCCCTGATGTATTACGAAAAAAGATACACGCATTCTCCGGCTGGCATGAGAGGTTCCCCGAAGGCCAGAAGGAGTCTCCCTGGTTAACGCCGATCTGGGATTCAATGTACTCGTGAATAGACCTGGCCATTCCGACGGTCATGCCGTCCACGTCGCTTGCAATGGCCAGCGCATTGTTATAGGGAAAGGGCAAAACACGGCAATTCTTGCCCAACCGTGGGTCAACCTTCTGGTCTGTGAAAGGACGGGTCTTCTGTGCAAAAGCAATGCGCGCGTCCCTCGCTGCACCTGCGAGGTCCGCTATGTCCTGCCTCCTTTGCGGCTTGACGGGTTTTAAGATATAGACCCTCCCGTTCTTTCTGGGGTCGGAATTATCTGAAGTGCTGAAATAGAGAAAGTTGTGCCAGTGTGAATAACCGCCTGAACCTCTGTTGATTATGGTTGCGTGCATGGAATGCGCAGGAAATAGTTCTTTGCCGTCCTCAAAAAGAATATACGTTGAATTCCTCGGTTTTTCCGTGGAGTCACCCTGTTCAGCCGGAAGCTCCAATCTTACCGAATATCCGAACGGCTCCAGGCAGTTGATATCGTTTGTGTTAATTACTCGTACCCCGGGGTCTTGCTGCGGCAATGTATCGACAGTTACAGGATCGATCACATCCCCAACCGCGCCTTTGAAGAAGATTTTTCTTATGTTCCTGATCATGGATGTCATCGGATAACCAAAACTGCTGCGGCGAACTACTCCTCGCGATCTTCTTTTACCGCCACTGCCCCCGCAAAAACAAATTTGTCGGGATGAAGCGACACCAACTTCGAATAGATGGACCCAGCGAAATACTTGAACTTTAAAAACGCCCTGTATGATTTGAAGAATTTCTTCGGATACATCCCGTAATCCTGTGTGTGAACCACCGAAAATCGAGCCTTTTCGAGAGACGCTACCAGTTCATCTCTGTTCCAGTAGGTAGGGATCGTCCTGTCCAGCCTCCCCAGTTCGTTATTGATATTATTTTCCGGCCGGCGGGTACTCGATACGAACAACACGCCCCCACGATCGAGGACACGCCTCACTTCCTTAAGGGCTTCCAAGGGGCTCTTCATGTAGCATATGGCGCCCATAAAGACACAGACATCGAAGGATGCATCACGAAACGGCAGGGGCATATCTGCATCACCGATGACGACCTTCAGCCTGCTGTTATATTTCTCCAGAATAGACCACTGCCTGTAATATCCCCATGAGTCGAACAATGTGATGTTCTTTTTCATAGCGTTTAGAGAAGCCGCCGTCGTAACTCCCGCAGAGGGGCCGATCTCCAGTATGCGCAGGTCTTTATTCAGGTCGGCGAACCTGGCGATCTGCAAACGGCTTGCGAAGCCAAGCTGCTTCCTCGGGTTGGTGATATACAGATGATAGTATGTCGCAAGAGTGTCAAATGCATCGGTAGTTCCTAGCCGATATGTCGAGTCTTTATTCATAGGCCTTATCGCTATTTAAGACTTATTGTTTTTCAGCCCAGCAGAAAAAATTAATACCCCGGGTGCCTTTTTCCCTGTATCTCATTTCCCCCCGATACATTGCCATAGCCAGTACTCCATTGATCTTTGAATGTATTGCCTTAAGGGATCGTGACTTCCAGAGCCTTGTCTTCATTTCCGCCAGGGGAAAATTCTTAAAATTGAATTTTTCTGCAATGTAAATGAACATGAACCTGGGGTCGCAATTGAATTCATTATATTGCTTAATCCTGAACCCAACGGGTTCCAGGTATTTTTCGATCTGAGGTCTTCCAATCAAATTCTGCGTGTACAGTTTCCGATATTCAAAGAAGGTTTTCTTTCCTCCAAACATCTTGTAAATGTGGAACGGAAACCACTTCTTATAATACAGTTCCGTAAAACCGCTAAAGAAAGCATTGCCGCCCTTGGTCAATATATACTGGAACGCCTGAAAGATCTTTTCCGTTTCAGGGCTGTCAAAATCATCGATGCTGTGGATCATTACGATCGTCCTATAGGTCCCGTGCTTCAAGGTCTGCGGAACCTTCAGGTCAAAATAGACGAACTCCTTGTGCGGCAAACGGTCCTGAAATTGCCTGCAATGATCGAAGCAGTATTCCGTGCCGGTCGTAAAACTGTAATTCAGGTAGCATATTGAACTGGCGCCTTCTCCCACGGCAATCTCGATAGAGGGGTCAACTATTTTCATGCTGCGAAAAAATTCACTGTCAAGATACTGTCTGAAATATTCGGTCAGAAGCGAAGGCCATCGAGGCTCGGTTAAATCGAAGATCGATTCGTAGAATCTGCAGAAATCCGCTTTATCGAAATCGACGTTTCGAAAAGACAACAGCTCGGGTAAAAACAATAGCCATGTAAGAATTCGGGTTACTATCCAGAGCAACATTCCGACGGCCGGCCTGTAAACGTCGGCCAGATACTTCCTTATAAGGGGAGGGACAATTCTCTTCCGCCGGGAAAGAACATACTGCATCCCATTTGACCGGGGATCGGAATTGTTGCTTGAAGAAAAATAGAGAGTATCTTCCCAATGTGAATATCGTCCATTTCCGTCGTTCACGATCTCCGAATGAAATGAATGCCCCGGGCCTATTTCAGAACTGTCTTCGAACAATTTCCAGGAAGAATGACGAGCATGACCGGAATCATCTCCCTCAGACTTCGAGAGGGGAAGACGTACTGTATACAAATTGCCGGAGACATGGTATACACCGGCAGGTTGAATCCTTATCTCTTTGTTTATGATATTCGTCAATTTCTAGAACAAACCCGGCAGTTGATATTTTACGAAACGAAGGCGTGGGTTTTAATGTTACTGTCTTCTTATATCGCCCCATTTTGCATCGCCTTCATACGCATATGGCACCGGGGCGCGCCATGAATAACGCCGCTTTACGAAAAACTTGCGGCATCGTCTCTCCAGGGCGATAATATCACCTTCTTTTCTGATCAGTGTGTCCCGGGTAATTCCGAGTGTAAGCCAATATTCACCTGCGCCGAGGAGGAGTTCGTCTGTAGAAATCTCAAACGTGCCTTCCCCGGCCAGGCCATCAAAAATAAGTCCCTGTTCATTGCCGTCAGAGCCGGTGATCCAAATACCTTCAGAACTCTCTATTCTATACAAAGGCATGATATCCTGTTTTGGGCTGCTGCCTTTCCATGAAAAACGGAGTCTGAAGGGCTCTCCCTGCATGAACGTCGTCTTCTCGATTCCATCGTGATCACATGTCTTTATGTCGTAAATC
The DNA here is from genome assembly GCA_963666485.2 of Syntrophorhabdaceae bacterium. Classification (GTDB taxonomy): domain Bacteria; phylum Desulfobacterota; class Syntrophorhabdia; order Syntrophorhabdales; family Syntrophorhabdaceae; genus Delta-02. The sequence goes on from CAXXUO010000004.1 coordinate 117,996, forward strand.
TCTATCTCGCCGGTACCTTCACGGTATGACGCGCTGTGAAGAGCATTTTGCAGTTCCTGTTCCGGCTCTTCCGCTTGAGTCCCGTGGATCAATTGCTGCACATATTTTTCATAGGCCATGCATACGCCCATTGATACGTCGTAAAACTTCACCTTGCCTTCATGTATCCACAATGCCCGCTGGCAGATACGTTTGACAAGGTCGAGTGTATGCGAAACAAAAAGAACTGTGGTGCCGCTCCTGCAAATATCGTAGATCCTTTCAAGACATTTGCTGACAAAGTAGGAGTCGCCGGCTGCAAGCGCCTCATCCAGAATGAAGATATCGGGTTCAATGCTCATTGCTGTTGAAAACGTCAATCTCGCCTGCATCCCGCTTGAATATGTTTTGAAGGGCCTGTCGATAACGCTGCGTAACTCGCTAAAATCAATAATGGACTCTACCTTTTTGTCAATTTCGTCACGACTCATCCCGAGGCACATGCCGCCCATATATATATTTTCCCGTCCTGTATATTCGCTGTGAAATCCGGATCCCAGTTCAAGGATAGCGGATATCTTGCCATCTATATGAACATTACCGGATGTTTTATCGAGAGTGCCTGCCAATATCTTCAGGAGAGTACTCTTGCCGGCTCCGTTAGGGCCTATGATCCCTACCACCTCGCCTCTTTTTACCTCAAACGAAACATCCTGCAATGCCCAGAACTGCTCATGAAACGGCTTTCCGGTCACAAGTTCTTTGAACATGTCTTTGGGCTTGTTGTAAATCTTGTACATTTTTGAAAGGTTCTCGACCTTGATAGCACTCATAAATACCGTTCCCTGTTATTTCCCTGATATGATCTCTTTACGATAAAGGTATTCAAGGATCTTGTCTAGGATTCCGGAAACATCTTCCGATTCCGTATTTACCACGATCTCCGGATCGAGCGGTTCTTCATAAGGGGATGAGATTCCGGTAAACTCAGATATCTGACCACTGCGGGCCTGTTGATAAAGTCCATGGGGGTCCCTTTGCGCACACGTATCGATGCCGCACTGCACATAGATCTCGATAAAACGGGAACCGTCTATAATTGACCTGACGAAGTCCCGGTCTCTCCGGAAAGGGGAGATGAAGGTGCATAAGACTATGTTCCCTGCTTCGTAAAAAAGTCTCGCCGTTTCACCTGCGCGCCGTATATTTTCACTTCTGTCCCTGTCGGAGAACCCGAGATCCCCGCATAATCCATGCCTTAAATGATCTCCATCCAAGAGCATCGTCAGGCAATCCATATCAAAGAGCTGTCTTTCCAGGCGTTGCGCAATTGTTGATTTTCCCGATCCGGAATAACCCGTAAACCAAAGAACAGCCGCTCCGTGATTATTCCGGAATTCACGTTCCACGCGGCTTATATTGCACTTGTGCCACACGGCATTTGGCGACCTCATCCTAAGGTCTTCCGTACTGGCAGACTCATTGATAATCTCTCCCAGTGAACGGGAAGCGCCACGGATGACCCCGGCAGCCACCGTATTGTTGCTCAAGGCGTCTATAAGAATAAAACTGCCCGTTGCCCTGTTCGTTTTGTAATTATCGAAAAACACGGGTTGGGAGGTGCGGACCTGCACTCTGCCGATCTCATTGAGACCAAATGTGTCCGCCGCCTCGCGATGCAGGGTGTTCATATCGATCTTATAAGTGATGCTGTCGATAAATGCCTTTACAGACCGGGTGGTGTGTTTTAGGATATACGGTTTATCACCGGACAGGGGTGTTTCATCCATCCAGCATATCGTGGCGTCGAATTTATTGCTGATGACAGGGACGTTATTTTTCCGGACGATCATGTCGCCGCGGCTGACGTCGACCTCGTCCTCCAGGGTCATCACGACAGATTGTGGGCAAAACGCCTCGGGCAGTTCGCCGTCATATGTCACGATCCGCTTGACGCGGGTGGTGCGGGCCGAAGGCAGGACGATCACCTCCTCGCCCGGCGAAACAGTGCCGGAGACGATCTTCCCCGCAAATCCGCGAAAATCAAGATGGGGCCGAATAACGTACTGGACGGGAAACCGGAAATCTATAAGGTTCCTGTCGGCTGAAACATGGATGTTCTCCAGGTAATGCAGCAAGGTCACATCATCATACCACGGCATATTGCCGCTTTTTTCAACGACGTTGTCACCCCTCAGGGCAGAAACAGGGATGAAGACGATGTCGTGGACGTCAAGCTTTTCCGAGAACTCGCCATACTCCTCCACTATCCCATTGAACACATCCTCGGAATAATCGACAAGATCCATCTTGTTGACGGCCACCAGGATCCTCGGTATCTGCAGGAGCGATGCGATGAACCCGTGGCGCTTCGACTGGGTCAGCACCCCATTTCTGGCATCGATAAGGATAATGGCGCAATCGGCTGTCGACGCGCCTGTCACCATATTGCGCGTATATTGAACATGTCCCGGCGTATCGGCTATGATGAACTTTCTTTTCGCCGTCTCAAAATAGCGGTATGCGACATCGATAGTGATCCCCTGCTCCCGCTCCGCGGACAGTCCGTCGAGCAGTAACGCCAGGTCTACGTCTGCCAGGCCCTTGCGTTCCGATGTCTTCTGTATGGCGGCATACTGGTCTTCATAGATGGATTTCGTTTCATACAGCAGGCGCCCGATAAGGGTGGATTTCCCGTCATCGACGCTGCCCGTCGTCGTAAAACGCAATATTGACTTTTCCCCGCCAGGCACTAGAAGTAGCCTTCCTTCTTCTTCTGTTCCATCGATGAGTCGCTCGTCAGGTCAATGATGCGGTTTTCGCGTTCTGACTTGCGGGCACGCCTCACCTCGCCAATGATACCGTCTATTGTCGTCGATCCCGATTCGATCGCACCCGTGCACGGAATACATCCGAGGCTCCGGAAACGGCTCATGACAATTTCGACCTCTTCGCTATCAGTTCCCTCGCCCTGCCCGTCACCCCCTGGCGTCCCCTTCCCCCCTGGGCCATTCACGGTTGAACAGGAAGACACCGGGATCAGGATCCCCTTTCTTCGGATCACGGGCCTTTCCTGTGCGTAATAGATGGGCACTATAGGTATGTTCTCGAGTTTTATATATTGCCACACATCCTGTTCCGTCCAGTTGCTTAAAGGAAAGACGCGGACGGTCTCACCCTCATTTATGCACGTATTGAACAGGTCCCAGACCTCGGGCCGCTGGTTCTTGGGGTCCCATTGTCCATGCGGATCTCTAAGAGAAAAGACCCTCTCTTTTGCCCTTGATTTCTCTTCGTCCCTTCGTGCCCCGCCAAACGCGGCGTCAAAACCATGCTTCCTGATGGCGTCGAGCAGCGCCCCCGTCTTAAGGTAGCTGCAGCATTTGTCGACCCCTATCTTCAACGGATGGCATCCGTTCTCGATCATCTCCTCGTTGCGTTCCACTATCAGCCTGGCCCCGATCTCCCGGCAGAAGCGGTCCCGGAATTCGTACATCTCCGGGAACTTGAAGCCGGTGTCTACGTGCATCAACGGAAAGGGGAATTTCCCCGGATAAAAAGCCTTCTGGGCAAGCCTGACCATAACGCTCGAGTCTTTTCCCACGGAATAAAGCATGACGGGATTCTGAAATTCGGCAACAACTTCCCGCATTATATGTATGGATTCGGATTCGAGCTGCCTGAGAAAAGAGATGGTGTAAGAACTCATCAGCTGATCTCGCCGCTTATGTATGCTTTTGTTCTTTCATCTTTTGGATCGTTCAGGAATTGAACTGCGGGACCGTATTCAACCAATTCTCCCATGTAGAGAAAGACAATATAGTCGGCGATCCTTTTTGCCTGCCGGAGAATATGGGTCACGACAATTATCGTGTATTTCTGTTTCAGCAATCTGAACTGCGCCTCGACGAGCTTCGCCGAGATGGGATCCAGCGCAGACGTCGGTTCGTCGGCGAGAATGATCTCCGGCTCGATGGCGAGCACGCGGGCGAGTGCCAGTCTCTGCTGCTGGCCGATGGAAAGCTTCGAAGCAGGCGCGTGCAGCCTGTCCTTCACCTCTTCCCAGAGTCCTGCCAACCTCAGGTAATACTCTACGAGGAGATTCATTTCCCGCTCTTTGTTCCCTTTTTTGATTGTTTCTTTCTTTTCAAAGAAACCGTCAAAAACATGGTTGAATTTTTCTTTCTCCGATATCTTTTCGAAGATGTTGCCACCGTTGATCTTATGGATGCGCGGCCCGAAGGCTATGTTGTCATATATGGACATGGGTAAGGGGTACGGCCTCTGGGGCAGGAACCCCACCCTCTTCCTGAGGTCTATAACATCGGTCCCGCTCCCGTAGATATCGGTCCCGTCTATATATATGTCCCCCGTCACCCTGACATCCTCGTTCAACTCAAGAAGCCTGTTCATACTCTTGAGAAGCGTGGTTTTTCCGCACCCGGATGGCCCGATAATAGCGATTATCTGTTTTTCCGGAATATCAAGGATGATGTTTTGGAGGACCTGGTGGCTCCCGTAGGACACCGTCAAGCCGTCCACATGGATTGTTGACATGAACAAGCCTTATCGAATGAGGTGCTTCGAAAATCTCCAGCCCAGAAAACGGGATACGATACTCACAAGCAATACGATCATGAGAAGTATAAGCGCCGAAGCGAAGGCCCTTTCCTGGACCTCCGGTACAGGGGTGCCGGCCTGGAAGAACACGGCAAGCGGCAGTGACGCGACGGGATCCAGCAAAGACCCCGGTATCTCATCCGTGTACCCGGCGGTAAATAGTATCGATGCGGCATCGCCGATGCCGCGTCCGAACGCCAAAATCACCGCGGTGCAGATCCCGGGGAATGCCTGCCTGAATATCACTGAAAAGGTCGTTTCCAACCGGGTAGTGCCGAGGGCGTACGATACCTCCTTTAGCTCGAAAGGGACCATACGGATCGCCTCTTCCATGGACCTGATCATAATGGGCAGCATAAGAAGCGTCAGCACAATTATCCCGCCCAACAGCGAAGCACGCAGCCCGAAATAGACCATAACAACGAATCCGAAAGCGCCATAGACGATCGAGGGCGTTCCCCAGAGTATATCGAGTATCAAACGCGTATAATCCCCGAAAATCCTGTGCGTGTACTCCTTCTGCAGGGCAAGCGCCACGGGGAGGCTGATCATTATCGCGATGATCAAAGAGCCCGACACAAGCAGGAATGAACCGACGATCGCGTTTGCGATTCCCCCTTCCCTTCCCAGGTAATAACCTCCCTTCGGAGTGCTGAAGATCATGGAGAGGTTCATGGCCGAAAATCCTTTAGCGGCAATGACCATGACGATACCGACCAGGGACAAAAGGACAACTGTCACCGAAGCGATCATCAACGCTTTGAATATGTTTTCTTCCAGATTCCTTGAATTCACTCAGTCTCCGGAAACACTAAGCCTCAATAGGGTAAAATGCGCCGTAACGCTGAAACCGGCGACGATCAGGAGCAGTATGAGCGCTGCGAGCATCAAGGCGGAATCGTACAGTGGGATCGACATGACCTCCCCGTAATTATTTGCGATCAAGGCAGGTAACGGGTATGCGGCATCGAAAATGGACGACGGTACCTGCGGAACGTTTCCGACAACCATCAATACGGCCATGGTCTCGCCGAAGGCCCGCGCAAACCCGAGGACCACCGCGGCAATGAGCCCTCTTCTGGACTTTCGCAGCACAACATATTTCACCGTCTCCCACCTCGTTGCCCCCAGGGCCAGTGCAGATTCACGTACCTGTGCGGGTACCATCCTCAGCACCTCCAGAGAAACAGAGATAACGAACGGGACGACCATAACCGCCAGAATGATCCCGCCCGACAACAGGCTGTATCCGGTTGTGTCCATCCCCAGCAATTCGCCGATCTTGCCGACAAACGGCACTACTACCAGAATTCCGCAAAGTCCGTAGATAACGGAAGGTATTCCGGCCAGTATGTCGATGATGAGATGTGCGAATTCGCGAAAATGCCTGTGAGCATACTCTGACAGGTAAATAGTGCTCAAAAGACAGATCGGCATCGAGATGACCATGGCAAGCAGTGTGACCTCGACCGTGCTCACGATAAAGGGAAAAAGTCCGAATTGATTGTTGAGCGGATGCCATGACGAAGACAGCAAGAGACGTGCCAGGGACGTCCCGGATATGATCGGTAACGATTTAAGCAACAAACCAAAAAGAATTATGAAAAACACTACACTGACAAATATCAGGCTGCAGCGCATTCCAAGGCTGGCGACGAAGTCCTTGGACCGTCTGATGCGAAGCCAGCCTTTCATACCGCCATTACCGGCCAAGCTTTTTCAATGCCTCTCTGGCCTGGCCTTGCTTTATCTTCAGATACCCAACCTCATCGACGTACCGCTGCCCATCGGATAGGATCCATTTCACGAAATCCATTGCAGGGCCCTGGAACTGCCCTTTTGTGACGAGATAAAGATCCCGTGCAGGAGGCGAAGGATAGACTCCCGAATTGACCGCCTCTATGGCCTCGTGCTTATTCCTGAGCCTTTCCTGGGGATCGATCTTGCCGTTCTCGTTCACATCGATCGGGACCACCTGGAGTCCAGGGACCGGTTTGCCGGTTTTCATGTCAAAGGCATAGTTAAGATTGTTGAACCCAATCGCGTTCTTGTCTTTTCTTACAGCTTCGGCGACACCCGGATCGCCGTACACGGCGACACCCTTAAGGTCCTCCTGGTTCTTTCCAAAGTATTTCGCCCAGGTTTCCGCGGCACCACATGAATCGGACCTGGTGTAGACCCTGACCTTTTGATGGGCCGATGTTCCTGCAAGTTCTCCCCAGGTCATGGACCGTCCGGATATCCACAGATCCACAAGTGTCTTCTTTCGTATTCCTTTTTCCAGTATCTGCGGAAGAACAGGATTATCTTGATTTATAGTGGGGAAAACCGCGTCTTTCACGACGGCGACGGAGAAGACGCCCCGTTTCGCCTCCTCGGGCCTGATCTCGCGGGAAACCATTCCAATATCGACGAATCCGTTCGTGGCATCCACGATACCCTTTCCGGCCCCTCCAGCCGAAACGTCTATCCGGACCTTCGGATAGATTTTCTTATACTCTTCGGCCCATTTGACCATCATGGGATAGAGGGCCCATGCTCCCGAAACTCTGATCGTCCCTTGCACCAGGCCAATTTGTGCTGCTTTGCCCTGTCTTTGTTGCCCCCCTTCAGACGCGTTGACAACAGACAACCCCAGGAAGAACAGAAAAAGTCCACATAGGATGATCAAACAACGTTTTGTGCCTTGATATCGCGTGCGCATTGAACCCTCTTTTCCGGCCCGGAACACTGCTACAGAACGTTCCCAAACATGACCTTCAGCTTTCGGAATATCCGGTACCCAACATAGAACGTTCCTACGCTGAGACAGATATAGACAACCCAGGCCCACCAATGTTCAAATCGGCCGAAATAGAATATATCCTGATAGCACCAGGCGAGATAGCTAAAAGGATTGAGATACAAAAGGGGGCGAAAGATTGCCGGTACCTGGTCGGGTAAATAAAAGATCGGCATGATATACATGCCCAGCAAACAGAAAACTTGTGTGAAGTCTTTGAGGTCGCGAAAATAGGTCCCGATCGAGGAAAGGACATACGACATGCCGATCATGCCCAGGACCTGGAAAAAGACCGGCACCGGGATAAGTACGTATGTCCACAGAAGCCCCTTGTGAGTGATAAGAACATACAGGATCAAAAATACTGTCAGTATGATCTGGGTGACGAGTGATGATATGACAGTCTTGATAGGAAGGACCTCTACGGGAAAAATGACCTGCTTTACAAGATTCGAGTTTCCCGTTATTGATGTCGTGGACTTCATCATGGTTTCCTGGAATGCCATCCAGGGGATGAGGGCGCATAATAAATAGGTCGTGTAATCCAGGGGAAGTTTATATGTCCCCCCGATCTTCATCTTGAAAACGTAGGCAAAAATGAAAACATAAACGGCGATAAGCGCGAGGGGATGCCCTACCGCCCAGAAAAGTCCGAATAATTGCCCGGCATACCGTTCCGATATCTCCCTCTTCGACATTTCCCATGTCAGTTGGCGATGCCGCGTCAGGAGACTTAATATTTCCTGAATAGCGGCAAAATGATTCTTTACATTAAATACTTTGCTGATAAGCACTTTCATGGATCACTCTTTATCCAAGGAATCTTTTACACCAATTCTCAAAATTAAGAAGGGACCATATCAAAAGTCTTCTGTTCTCGATGCCGTGCAAATGTTGGTCGACAAGCCCCTGTATTGTTTCCTTATGAAGGTAATTATAGAGTTCGGCCCGGTCGTTATAGAGCATCCGTTTTACATAGTCTATACTCTCTCCCTTGAACCAGCTTGCGTCCGGTGCGGAGAATCCCTGTTTTTCGCGCTCCGTTATCTCGACAGGGATGTATCTCTCCATTATCTTTCTGAGGATCAATTTGCCGTCCTGCGTCCGCTTGAAATAATTGTCCTGCTTCGGGCCCGGCTCGTTTTCGTTGGGGCGTTCTATATCCTTTCCGAGGTTCCTGAGCTTGTACCGCACCGGTATGCGTATTGCAAAATCGACCAGATCATTATCGAGAAACGGGACTCGGGTTTCAAGTGAATGCGCCATGCTGAGCTTGTCGTCGACAAGGAGAAGGCCGTGAAGGAAGGTCCTGGCCTCGAAGCACAGGGAATGATTTATGTAATCTTCCGGCGTCCGCAGGACATGTTCGTGGTCCAGGAAGACGCTTTTGAAAATATCCCGCGTCCACACGTGCCGGACATCATTCCAAACCGGTTGAAACACATCCTTGATCGTCTTGTTCGGTATGAGCCTTTGCCAGAACTGGTAGTAATTATCGACATAGTCCTCGAAATTCGAGCTTCCCGCCGCCCGGTAGTAACGCCATGGATACCCGCCGAAAAGCTCGTCGCCCCCCGTCCCGGCAAGAACGACCTTAACGAATTTGCTGGCAAGTTGTGCAACGTAGTAATTGGGATAGCTCTGCCCTACCCGCGGCTCTTCAATATGCCAGGCCATCATGGGCATGATGCGTTCCATGTCGCCTGATTTAAGGACCATCTCGTAATGCTCCGTTTTGAACAAATACGACATGTACTCGGCGCCGGACCTCTCGTCGTACGTCACTTCGATACCCGATGCCGAACTGAGATCAAAGCCGCATGTAAAAGACTTGATATACGGTATCTCCTGAGCAGCCAGCGCCGTGATGGAGCCTGAATCCATACCGCCGCTGAGGTACGCGCCGACGTCCACATCGCTGACCAGCTGCCTTTTTACTGCCTGACGGAACAAGCGGTCCAGCTCTTCTATGTACTCTTCCTCGGCTACCGGGGATTCGGGTTCCTTGAACATAAAATCCCAGTATTTACGAAAGCTGAGGGAGCCAGTTCCTTTGTCCAGTGAAATGCTCGCCCAGGTTGCAGGCGGAAAGAGCCGCACGTTCTTCAGGAATGTCCTGTCCGTAAAGATATTCTGGAATGAGAAATACTCGACCAGCGCTTCGAGGTCCAGCTCCCTTTTCAGGCGGGGATACGTGATAATTGCCTTTTGCTCCGAGGCAAAGAGCAGCACATTATCCACGACCGCGTAATATAACGGCTTGATGCCGTACCTGTCACGGGCGAGGAAAAGCTTCTTCTCGACCGCGTCCCAGACCGCGAACGCGAACATCCCGTTGAACCGGTCGACACAGGCGCTGCCCCACTCTGCGTACGCGTGCAGGACAACCTCGGAGTCGGATGTCGAGATGAAGCGATGCCCAAGAGACTGAAGTTCAGCCCGCAGTTCCCGGAAGTTATACACCTCACCGTTGTAGGTCAGGGCATACCTCTTATCGGGCGTGACCATGGGTTGATGGCCCGTCGGCGTGAGGTCTATGATCGAGAGCCTGCGATGGCCGAAACCTATGCAGCCGTCTATATATATCCCCTCGTCATCGGGCCCCCGGTGGGCAATGGCGGTCGTCATGTTCTTTAAAAGAACAGGCGAGACGGCCTGACAGTTGAGATCGAATATTCCTGTAATACCGCACATGATCGGTTTATTCCTGAAACTACTATTGTGGCCGGGTCCGGCTTCGAACTATTTCAGCCCGCAGCCCTTCTCCGTGCTTCCAATTCCTCAATATGATTCTTTCTCCACTCGATGAGTTTCTGGAAACCTTCCTCGAGGTCCACCGTCCACGTAAAACCGAGGTCCTTTTCCGCTGCAACCGGGTCTCCGACCCGGTTCGTCACGAAGGTCTGACCTGCAGGTTCATACTGCAAGGGCAGTGATGACCCGGTGATTCGAAGCAGAAGTTCAGCCAGTTCCTTTATCGATGTCTTGATTCCCCGACCCACGTTATAAAACCCGAATGGCACGTCGGCCTTGAGGGAACACACATTGGCCCGCGCGACATCGCTGACATAGATAAAATCATATGACTGGCTGCCGTCCCCAAAGACAACCGGGGAAATTCCCTTGTCTATGTTATCGAGTATCTTCATCATAACCGCGACATATGTGCCCTTGTAATCCTGCCGCGCCCCATACACATTCATGTACCTGAGGCAAACACCATTCATGCCATACCGTTTATGGTATGCCTTGAACATGTGCTCGCTTGCGATCTTGGTGGCACCGTAGAAGGTCCAGTTGTTGTAAGGATGGTCTTCGGACATGATATCGGTAAGCGCATCGCCATAAACGGACGCCGAAGAAGAATAAACAAGCCTCTTGATGTTGTTGGCAACACAAGCTTCGAGCACGTTGAAAGTACCCCTGATATTCACGTCGAAAGCAGCCTGGGGATATTCATAGCACTGAAGGAGCCAGAGGGCCGCAAGGTGAATCACGGCATCGGTGTTCTTCATGGCGGCATTTAAAATATCGGTCTGCATAATATCGCCGCCGATCTCAAAAATGTTGCAGCGGTCGTCTTTCAGGGCTTCATTGAGGTTTTCATGGGTACCCCGGCAGAAATTATCATAGACGGTTACCTTGCCGATATCTTCTTTCAAAAGCTCTTCAACCACATGGGAGCCGATAAGGCCCGCACCCCCCACAACAAGAATGTTCTTGCCTCTAATGTCCATCGCATCTCCTTATCAAAAATGGAATGAGCAATTACCGGTCCTTCAATATCCTGCGTACTTCATCCGTGACCCTTCCGCAGTCCTCTTCCGTCATTAACGGCTCGATGGGAAGGCTCAGGACCTCCAGCGTTGCCGTCACAGTATTGTCGAGGTCACCAAAGGGCTTTTGTTTTCCGTTGAACACTTTCATGTGATGCAAAGGGACGGGATAATACACCATCGAATCGATCCCCGCCCTCTTGAGGCCTGCCTGCAGGCGGTCTCTTTCCCCGGCAAGGACTCTCAGCGTGTATTGATGGAACACATGCCCGGCATCGAAACCGCCGGGAGAGGTGGGCAGGATTATTCCGCTTTGCGCTCCCAACTCACGGTTATAGAAAGACGCTATCTGTCTCCGGCGACCGTTGAATTGGTCGATATACCTCAATTTGGCCACTAAAATAGCAGCCTGAAGGGTATCAAGCCTTGCATTATAACCGACATGATCAACATTATATTTGTCCTTGCCCCCATGCTTAAGAAGCATCCTGACAAGATCTGCTATGGTATCGTCATTGGTCGCGACCATTCCCGCATCGCCGAAACCTCCAAGATTCTTTGACGGAAAGAAACTGAATGCCCCCGCATGGCCGACGGAACCTAACTTCTTTCCTTTAAAAGAGCCCCCAAAGGCCTGGGCCACATCCTCGAGAACAAAAAGATCATACTCCCTCGCGATGGCGAGTATTTCATCCATATCGCAGCCCTGCCCATAGAGGTGAACGGGAATGATGCCGACAACACGTGAATGATCTTGTTCAACGCATTCTTTTATCTTTGCAGGGTCAATATTGTACGTTCCGGAATCGATATCGACAAAAACCGGGGTTGCCCCTGACCTGAGAATGGCATCACCCGTCGCCGTGAAAGTAAACGGCGTAGTTATGATCTCATCTTCATGATCGAAATATTCTTTGCCTTTACGTGATATGGCAAGGGCCCTCAACGCCAGCACCAGCGCATCAGTACCGGAAGACGCGCCGATACAGTGTTTGAGTTCAAGATACCCGGCCACCCGGCTCTCCAATTCAGCGACTTCCGGGCCCAGTATCCATTTTTGATGTTCAAGGCACCGGGCGATAGCCGCGTCAATATCTGCCTTCATGAATAGATATTCTGCGTGAAGGTCCAACATTGAAACGTGCTTTATCTGATTCATGGTCTAGTTTTCCTGAACCGCAATTAACCCGCCGGACTTCAGGGTATATTCATTTCCGCAATAAGAGCATTTCAAGTCACCCCGGGTCTTCGCATCTTTACCGTTCGCCGTTAGCCGTTCGCCGTTAGCCGACTTAAGCGTCGTCCCGCATTTACATGTCCATCCCACCTGCCGTGCGGGCACTCCAGCCATAACGGCATAATCCGGAACATCCTTTTTCACGACAGCACCTGCGCCGATGATCGCATACCTTCCAATCGTGGATCCGCAAACGATCGTTGAATTAGCACCGATGGTAGCACCTTTTTTGACACGGGTTTCCCTGAACTCATGTTTTCGTTCTATGAAAGCCCGGGGGTTATATACATTCGTGAATACACACGATGGGCCGCAGAAGACCTCATCCTCGAGGACCACGCCTCTGTACACAGAAACATTGTTCTGAATCTTGCAGCGGTCCCCGACAACGGCATCACGCTCCACACATACATTCTGGCCTATGATACAATTCCTGCCAATCCTGGCCCCGGAGAGAATATGCGAGAAATGCCATATTTTTGTTCCATCACCTATTTGCACGTTATCATCGACATAACTGCTTTCATGCACAAAAAACTGTCCTTCACTCATATGTCTAATCCAATCCTTTAAGAATCGTTACGATCCTGTCCACGGCGTGACCATCCCCATAATAGGGATGCCAGTCACCGGGACCGGTCCCGCGGGCAAGTCCGATCGCTGTCCCTGCTATCTTTTCCCTGTCAATTCCCGTCAGAATGTTCCAGCCGCTTTCAACGAGTTCAACCCACTCTGTTTCATTTCTCGGTATGATGCAGGGCACCCGAAAGAAAAAACCTTCTTTTTGAACGCCCCCGGAATCCGTGATTATACCGGATGCATTGCTCTCGAGAACGAGCATTTCACTATACGATACAGGTTCGGCACATTGAATGTTCGTTTCCGTATCGAGCGGAATTGAATTTTCCATGAACGCTTTTCGTGTCCTGGGATGCAGAGGGAAAAAGACGTTGATCCCTGCCCGGGCTATTTCCCCGAGTGCCTCCCAAATAATACGCAGATTATCGGGATTGTCCGTGTTTTCCGCCCGATGGATGGTAACCAGTATATATTTGTTCTTTGCCAATCCGAACCTTTCCAGGACACTGCCGGGATTGACCATCTCGCACATTGAAACGGCAATGTCGTACATGACATCGCCAACATTTGCCACAAGCGGCATGGCGGAACCGGGACCGACCGCCGGATCATCCCTGTCGATCAATTTCCCGCCATTCACAGGATTGTCAAATCCTTCCTTTACCAGGTTATTTATCGATATTTCCGTCGGGCAGAACAGAATATCCGACACGTGGTCCGTGACGACCCTGTTGACCTCCTCGGGCATGCTTTTGTTGTAACTTCGCAACCCTGCCTCCACGTGGGCGACCGGTACATGTATCTTCGACGCGGCCAGCGACCCGGCCAGTGTCGAATTTGTATCCCCGTAAACGAGGACGAGATCGGGTTTCTCCCGGAGCAAAATTTGTTCTATTGAAGACAGCATATCGCCGGTTTGTTTCCCGTGAGATGCAGAACCCACTCCCAGATGGTAATCGGGTTGCGGTATACCAAGCTCCGCGAAAAAGATGTCCGACATGTTCAGGTCATAATGCTGCCCCGTATGCACGAGGACTTCCCGAAAACCGTTGTCGCGCAATTGCCGGCAAACCCGGGATGCTTTTATGAATTGAGGCCTGGCCCCTACTATGCTGACGATCTTTTTCATTGCGCCAAAGGTCAGGGAACGTCCAGGTTCTTCAATAGCGGGTGATACTCGCCTTTCAGGCCCACCGGTTTTGCGTTGCGGATCTCGAATGCCGTTTCGATGGACTGCTTGACATCGCTTAGTCCAAACCCGTCGCCTTCGAGTATCTTCTGATAGCTGACAGTGTGCAGATCCGTAAACCCGTCGGAGAACTCAATTTCTTCGCCATTGACCGTGATCGACCTGTACGTCGTCTTTTTTTCGGCAACTGCATTCTCCGGGAGATCATTTCTGTCAAGCGAGAGGAACCAGCGGACCCGGGCATTGGCAAGTTCCAGGAAACCGGCGGCCTTCGTCTCCTGGTGCACATGAACGACATTCCTTTGAACCGGCCCGAAGATCCACTGCAGCATGTCAAAAAAATGGATACCGATGTTCGTCGCCACCCCGCCGGATTTCGAGATGTCCCCTTTCCATGAAACGAGGTACCATCTGCCCCGCGACGTGATGTACGTCAGGTCGATGTTGACCTTCGTGTCCTTGGGCCCGGCCAGGCTCCTCTCTTTCAACGCGATGATGGATGGATGGAGCCTTAGCTGCAGGATGGAATTTACGCGCCTGCCCGTTTCTTTCTGCATTTCTTCCAGCGCGTCAACATTCCACGGATTGAGGACCAACGGTTTTTCACAGATCGCGTCGGCGCCGACCCTCAACGCGAAGCGCATATGGGCGTCATGGAGATAGTTCGGGGAAGCGATGCTGACATAGTGGATCCGCTTGTCATCGTCCGTCCTCTTGAGGCGTTCGACATGCCTGTCCAGTCTTTCGAATTCGATGAAGAAACTGGCATCGGGAAAATAACTGTCGATAACCCCTACGGCATCATGCTTGTCCAGGGCTGCGGCAAGATTGTTGCCCGTCTCTTTGATCGCTTTCATGTGCCGGGGGGCGATATATCCTGCAGCACCGATCAAGGCAAAGTTTTTCATATTAGATCCTCATAAAATAACTGAAAACAAAATATCGCTCTCAACCGTTCCTACGTTGCACGTACCAATCTACGGTCTTCTCAAGGCCCGCCTGGAAATCGACCTTAGGTTCATAACCCAGAAGCGATCTCGCTGTCTCGATCGAGGCAAAGGAATGCTTTATGTCCCCGGACCGCGGATCGTCATAACGGGCATGTATGTCCTTCCCGAGAATCCTGTTTATCGATGCGACGAGTTCATTGAGCGTTACACTGCCCTGGCACGCGCAATTCATTACGGACCCCGCAGGACAATTGCCCGTCGCAGCAAGAAGATTGCCCATAACAACATTTTCAACAAACGTAAAATCCCTGCTTTGCTTGCCATCCCCGAATATCACCGGCCTTTCCCCGTCCAGTATCGCATTGATAAATTTCGGGATCACTGCGGCGTATTGGGAATTCGGGTCCTGCCGTGGGCCAAACACATTGAAGTACCGTAAAGCCACCGTGTGAAGACCGTACGTTCGTGCAAAAACAACGCAATATTTTTCGGCCGCCAGTTTCGTAACGGCGTACGGCGATATGGGGTTCGGAGCCAGGCCTTCATGCTTCGGCAGAACAGGGTTGTCGCCATATACGGAAGACGACGAAGCAAAGACCACTCTCTCCACGCCGGTTTCGTGTGCAGCCCTCAGGACATTCAGCGTCCCGGTGATATTGACGTCATTACTGGTAGCCGGGTCCTTGATGGACCGCGGCACCGACGGAAGTGCGGCCTGGTGCAGAACAATGTCGGATCCTTTCATTGCTTTACTCAGAGCTTCAAAATCCCTTATATCGCCCTCAACGATGTCGATGACATCTTCATGCGGGGCCAGGTTCTCCCGGTGCCCCGTGTAAAAATTATCGAAGACGGTGACCCGGTCGTTCCGCTGCGTCAGCGCATGGACTATGTTCGACCCGATAAAACCGGCACCGCCTGTCACAAAGTACTTTTTCATGGTTCGCGCATACCTCTTATGCGGAATAAATGCGGCCCCTTAACTTTTCTTTATCAACAATATTCCTGGTGTCCACGATCGGTACACCAAAAGAACTAAAGTCTACGGAGTGGTACTCCGCATGGGGTGTAGCGATGAGGAACAGGTCGTAGTCCCCGGTGATCTCACGCGATTCTTTTCCGGCATAGCGTGCAAATTCCCGTGACGGCCTTATCACGGGGATGTTCGGATCGTTGTATTCCACCATGGCCCCCATTTTTTCAAGTTTGTCCATGAGGTGATACGAAGGGGATTCCCTGTCATCGTCGATATCGGCTTTATACGCAAGGCCGAGGATGAGTACCCTGGCACCTTTGACAGGCTTTCCTGACTCATTCAGGGCATGGATCACTTTTGAGACCACAAAGTCGGGCATGGCGGTGTTGATCTGCCCGGCCAATTCGATGAACCGTGTGGGGCACTCATATTCCCGGGCCTTCCAGGTAAGATAAAAAGGGTCAATGGGAATGCAGTGGCCGCCCAGTCCGGGGCCGGGATAAAAAGCCTGGAATCCAAAAGGTTTTGTCCGGGCGGCATTTATAACTTCCCAGATATTGATGTCCATTTTATCGAAGAGGATCTTCAGTTCATTCACAAGAGCGATGTTCACGGCCCTGTAGATGTTCTCGAGAAGTTTTGTTGCTTCCGCCGCACGGGTACTCGATACCGGGACCGTTTTCTGCACGATCGAGTCGTACAAAGCCTGGGCCAGCCGGCAGCATTCGGGTGTATACCCTCCAACAACCTTCGGTACCGTCGTCAGCCCGAAATCCTTGTTGTTCGGGTCTTCCCGTTCCGGTGAGAAAGCGAGGTAAAAATCCTTCCCCGCAACAAGCCCTGATCTTTCCAGTATCATCCGCATATCCTGGTCGGTCGTCCCGGGGTAGGTCGTGGACTCAAGGATCACAAGCTGCCCTTTTCGCATATTTTCCGATATCGACCGGGCAGTTTCGAAAACATATTTCATCTCGGGCTCCCTGTTTTTGTTCAGGGGCGTCGGAACGCACACGAGAATACAGTCCATCCCGCTCAGACGCGTAAAATCGGAGGTAGAAGTAAATCGGGCCGTACTTTCGGGGTTGTCGAAAACGACAGACATATCGATATGCTTGATGTAGCTTTGTTTGTTTGCCAGTTTTGTTATCTTGGATTCATCGACGTCAAAACCCGTCAATGTGAAACCGTTCCTGAAGAATTCGATAGCCAGGGGAAGACCGACGTACCCGAGGCCGATTATCCCGATGTGCGCTTTTTTGTTTTTGATCTTGTCTATCAGATCCACCTTAAAACCCCCACAATTTAATTTGCCGAACCTACTGGGAAGATTTAATCTCGCCCTTAAGCTCTTCGATTTCCTTCTGCAGCCTTTCGTATTCATCCAGTTTAAGCTGCAGGAAATACTGCGTCTGCCGGACCCTTTCATTGATCCCCTGCGGGGTCAGGACATAAATGTACGCCGCCTTGTTGTTTGAGTTCTTGAAACGTTGTGCCTTGACGTAGCCTTTCTTGATAAGTTCTTTCAAGATGAAGTTGACGCTTCCGAGGCTGAGCCCGATCCTTTTTGACAGATCACGCTGAGAGATTTCTCTCGCTTCCGACAACTCTCTGAGTGTTTTAAATTGTGCTTCGTTCATGGAAGGATTCACGACAGGCTACCGCCACGGCGTTCGATGCTCTATCGTGACAAATTAAAATGATTATTGATGTGTTCAGGCATTGAACACACTCATCTTCTCAGTTATACTGATATAAGTCAAGTTATTTCTAATAAAAGTCGATAAACTATTATAGTGTTTTTCTCCATATTGATTTCGGGCCCGACTGGCGTGTAAGATTAGTATTACACGATAATAAACACCCAGATAAGGAGATCACATGAAGCGTGCATTAGTTACAGGGATCACGGGGCAGGATGGATCTTATCTCACTGAATTTCTCCTGAATAAAGGCTACGAAGTACACGGCATTATTCGGCGGGCCAGCACGTTCAACACGGGGCGGATCGACCATATCTATTCCGACCCGCATAATCCCTCGACCAACCTGTTCCTGCATTACGGCGATCTTTCGGACTCCGGGCAGCTTATTGAGATAATCTACGACATCAAACCCCTGGAAATATATCATCTCGGCGCACAAAGCCATGTCCGCGTCAGCTTTGACACTCCCGAATATACGGGGGATATAACCGGAATGGGTGCAACAAGAATACTTGAAGCGATCCGCCGCAGCAGTATCAGGACAAAGTATTACCAGGCGTCGTCTTCCGAATTATTTGGCGCATCCCCTGCCCCGCAGTCCGAGACCACGCCGTTCTATCCCCGAAGCCCGTATGCGGCAGCCAAACTGTACGCATACTGGATGACCGTCAATTACCGCGACGGCTATGGGTTGTTCGCCTGCAACGGTATCCTTTTTAACCATGAATCTCCGAGGCGCGGTGAAACGTTCGTGACCAGAAAAATTACGCGGGCCCTGGCAAACATCGTTGCGGGAAACCAGCACAGGTTATACCTCGGAAATCTCGACTCCAAAAGAGACTGGGGTTTTGCCCCTGAATATGTGGAGATGATGTGGTTGATGCTCCAGCAAGACAAGGCCGACGATTATGCTATAGGGACCGGCGAAAGCCATTCCGTCCGGGAAATGCTGGAAACTGCGTTTCGCTATATCGGGATCGAACTTGAATGGAAAGGGACCGGGGTTGGGGAAAAAGCTCTGATCGCATCGGTCGACAAGGGCTTAAACCTCAAGACCGGTGATACCATCATCGAGATCGATCCGCGGTATTTCAGGCCTACGGAGGTGAACCACCTTCAGGCGGACATATCCAAGGCCAGGAGACAATTGGGCTGGGAACCGAGGATCACATTCGCGGAACTTATAAAGACAATGGTCGATTATGACCTCCAGATGGTCGGTGTGAAAGCGCCCGGCGAAGGCATCAAGGCTTGCCTTGAAAAAGGGTTCTGTTATACAGATCACAGTTATTCCCTGTATGAAAAGATCCGCGAAGGGTCTTGATAATACATTCTAACGATGAACAGAACAGTGATGACATTCAACGACAAGCATATTACCGTGACCGGGGGCAAAGGGTTTCTTGGAAGACACGTGATAAGCAAACTCCGCTCGCTTTCATGCACGAATGTGATGATAGCAGATCTTCCCGAATACGACCTTACAGACATTTCCCATATCAGGCGAATGTATGACGAACAAAGGCCCGACATCGTGATCCACCTCGCAGCCAGGGTTGGCGGGATCGGGTTTAACCAGGAGAACCCCGCATCGCTCTTTTATGAGAACGCAATGATGGGTATTCAGTTGCTGCATGAAGGCTACGCACATAAGATCGAGAAGTTTGTGGCCCTCGGCACCATCTGCGCCTATCCCAAGTTCACATCCGTCCCTTTCCACGAAGAAGACTTATGGAACGGCTATCCGGAAGAGACCAACGCACCGTATGGCCTTGCAAAAAAGATGGTACTCGTTCAGTCCCAGGCTTACCGTCAACAGTACGGGTTCAACTCAATATTCCTCCTGCCCGTCAACTTGTACGGCCCGGGAGATAATTTCAGTTTCAAGTCTTCACATGTTATTCCGGCACTTATCAGAAAATTCCATCTCGCTCGTCTTCTTGCCGCAGGAGATGTTGCAGGCATTATCACCGATTTTATTATCAATGAGGACACCGATGCGGTGATTGACGGCTCACCGGTCACGATCGACAGGAGCTCATCGCCCGAAGAAGTCGTGAGGCTTCTTAATCATTACGGTATTTCCAACAACGATGGAGAACAGGTAGCGGTCGAGATCTGGGGTACCGGGTCTGCTACCCGAGAGTTTTTCTATGCAGAAGATGCAGCGGAGGCCGTAATTGCCGCCACGCAAAGCTACAATAAGAGCGATCCGGTAAATATCGGCGCGGGTTTCGAGATATCGATAAAGGACCTGGTGGAGCTTATAGCAGGGCTCATGAGATTTAACGGAAGAATTATTTGGGACCACACAAAACCCGACGGTCAACCCCGGCGCATGCTGGACACAACGAAGGCCCGCGAAGAATTTGATTTTACTGCCCATACATCGTTCAAGGAAGGGTTGACAAGGACTATCGAGTGGTACTCTATGAGAAATAATGAATAATCAATCCTCGCTCAGGGAAATCCTGGTCTCGACGATCCTCCGTGACAGTTTCGGGCGTCCCGATAATTGTGAGATTTTCGACGTCGACGCAGGATACGGGACGTGATGTTGAATCGATGTGTATCCCTGTGAAGGAAAAACACCGGATTGCGAATATGTCCGAAGAAATACTCGAATTTATATACGGCCGCTAAACGAAATTAAACAAAGATACAGCGGACCATCCGAAAAACGTCAAATTAATTTCAGTTGCAATATGGTCTTTTTTAACGCATCGCAGACTACGTTTATTTCTTCAATATTCATGTTGTTGTGAAAAGGTAGTGCGATTGTCGATTCGCCTGCGCTCTCGGATACCGGGAATGACCCGGGCTTATGACCGAATCTCTCCCGGTAGAAATTCTGCAAATGAATGGGGGTGAAATAAGGCCTGGTAGGGATTCCGAGTTTGGCCATTGCCTCGATAACATCGTCCCGACCGATCCCGTTTTCCAATCGAACGACATAGACAAACCAGCTCATCCGCGTCGTTGTTGGCGCAATGTCCAGTATCTTTACTTCATCTATGGAGATCAGGACTTTCTTGTAAAGGTCGGCGACATCATTCCTCTTTTTCAGTATCTCGTCAAGCCTTTTCAGCTGCACAACTCCCACGGCGGCATTAAGTTCGGACATGCGATAATTATATCCAAGGCGTGAATGGTTTAACCACCCATCCATTATATCCCTGCCCTGATTGCGAAGACTTCTCATGAGATCTGCCCACGCACCGTCGTTTGTGACTATTACGGCCCCTTCACCTGTCGTCATCTGTTTATTGGGATAAAATGCAAAGGTACCGGCCTTCCCGATCGTACCGACGCGGCGGCCCTTGTAATGCGCGCCAATCGCTTCACACGCGTCTTCGATAACGATCAGGCCGTGCTTTGCCGCAATGTCCATGATGGGGTCCATATCCGCCGGTTGACCAAAGATGTGAACGGGGATTATGGCTTTTGTTCTTTCCGTGATCGCAGCCTCAATTTTCGCCGGATCGATATTGAGCGTGTCGGGGTCGATATCGACAAATACGGGGGTGCCCCTCTCGAAAAGAATGCAGTTGGCGGAAGAGATGAAGCTGAAAGGGCTTGTGATCACTTCATCTCCCGGTTCTATGTTCGATGCAACCATGCACATGTGCAACGCGCTGGTCCCGTTAGATACGGCGATAGCATGCTTTGCGTCCGCCTGTTCCGCCATGAGCTTTTCGAATAACACGGTTTGGGAACCAATGCTCAGGTTCCTCGATTGCATGACCTTTACAACCCCTTCTATTTCCTCGCGGGTGATATCCGGCATTGACATAGGAAGCCTTAAACCAACGCTGGTTCCCAAAACCGGTTGCTCGATATCGCCCAGGATCCCCGACAAATGAGGTACGGTCCTATAAGGCAGCGAGGCTTCCCGGCATATGTTCTGGATATTCCTGATCGTCTGGTCGGCTGCGCTCGGGATTGCAATGATCACTTCGTCTATCGATAATTTTTTTGCGACATCTTTCAAGGTGATAATGGGGCCGTACACCTTCACATCCGCTATGTTCATTGTGATCTTTGCCGGGTCGTCATCAAGAAAAGCTGCGGCCTGCAACCCGAGATAAGGGTTGTTCCTCATTTCATTCAAGGCATATGTACCGGCGGTCCCTGCCCCGATGATCAAGGCCCGGCGGCCAGGCTCAAGACCGGTCTTCTGCCAGTCGATATCTCCGGCATAATGAATGTTCTTACTGAGAAAAAAACGTAAAGACATAAGAAGCAGAAGGCTTAAAGAGCCTTCGAGAAAAACTACGGATTTTCCGATCAGGTAGATCAAATTCAATTTCAAAACAAAGTAATTCAAGAAAAGGAGCAGTAAAGAGCCCGCCACGATACTGATGGCGACAGTCAGGAAATCACGGGCCGTCGCATAACGCCATATGGTCTTATAGCTGCCCGACAGAAAAAGGAAGAGCGGTCTGATGATAACGGCTGCCAGAACAAAAGGCAGTATATCGATGAACTGAAACCAGGATGAAAAATATGATCCCCTGCCGAGCCTGACCGCGAAGATGACAGAAAGTGATGTCAGGAAAATGTCATATAATATCCAGTAATATAACTTCATGTCCCGTCATCAAGATAAACCAAATCGCTCTGAATTGCCATGTTTTTTCAGATGCGGTTACAGGCTTGAGATGGCCGTTTTCGCCGGAGCCCCGGGGCGAGGGTGATTATGTTCCGCTTATTTTCAATCCTTCAACATACAGGGATGGTGAGCCGACAGGTCCGTAAAATATCAAGTCATTGCCGGATTCTTTAAAATTCTGGAAGATATCGAAAACGTTACCGGATATCATAACTCCTTGAAATGGGGTGCGCGTTCCGTTCCTGACCGCATAGCCAAGGCACCCGACGGAAAAGTCACCCGTGATTGTGTTTGCGGTATGGGTACCCATTAATTCCTCGATCACTATCCCTTCCGTGATAACAGGCACGATATCACGTGTACCCGGGAGGACATATATGCCGCGAATACCGCACTTCGGCGGGGCCTTCAGAGAACCTCTAACGCTGTTGCCTGTCGAAGTTTTTCCAAGTTTACGCCCGAAATAGGAATCATACAGGAATGATGCGAAGACGCCGTCCTGAACAACCGTACTGTCGGATGACGGGATGCCTTCGCCGTCGAAAGTAAAGCCGTCGGTCCCGGCCATACCGGAATCGATGATCGTGAGCCCGTCGGCAAAACACCGTTCGCCTTCCTTTCCCTTGAGTCGCGTCTTGTCTTTGAAGAGGCTTTCTCCCAGAAATGATTCGGAGAGTATCCCGAGAAGGTCCGTCGCGGCCTGGGGGGTAAAAATCCCATCATAGGTCCCGGTGGGTATCTGCCGGGCATTGAGCATGCTTATGACCTTTGCGGCAATATGGGTCCCCATTTCTTTCGCGTTGATATCTTTCAAAGTATGCGCCCATCGCCAATCGTACCATGAGACCTCATCGCTGCCCTCTGCTGCGACTGTCATGGCTGAATACAGAAAAAGGCTGCTGCGTCCCGTGATGTTAAGCCCGTTGGAATTAACGAGTGAGGCAGAGACCTCGACCTCCTGAAACTCGCAGCTCCTTACGGTTTTTATGCGGGAGTCATACTTTCTGATCGTCTCTTCCATTTCCAGGAGAACGGACCGTTTTTCGTCATCATGCACGGCGAGGCCGGATGCATCGTACAGGTTTCCTTCCGGATACTCCCCGGAAGGCCCCGGAAAGAGCATGTCTTCGTCTATCTCCATAACAGGCAATATCGCCTGTGCATTTTCTGTAAGCTTTCCTGCCGGATCGCCGCGATCATATGTGTAGCAGAAAACAGGCCGCGAGCCTTTAACGGCACGCAGGGCATACCCCTCTTCCTCTTTGTATTCGGCCGAGCAGATCTCCCCGTCCCGCGCCTCCATCTTGTTGCCTTTTTCGCTCAGACAGAAAACTTCATACTGGTCAAACGTGCGGGAGATCTTATCGACAACGTCCTTCATACATTACCTCAAGGTTTATTTCTGGCATTATAGTACGCAACAAGCTCGGTATCAAGGCGAAACCTTTCTGAATAACCCGTTACGCCTTCTTTACGGCGGTTGAACAAACACTGGATTCCGGCCTTCGCCGGAATGACGTATTTCTATTTTAGGTTTTACCTGGAACGTGGAACCTGGAACCCGGAACCGCGGCGCAGCCGCTATATCTCCCTTATCATCGCCGTCTCGTCGCATTCCGGGAATTTGGGGCATTTGATGCAGTCCGACCATATCTTTTGAGGAAAGACTTTTTTATCGCTGATAGAAAATCCGCACTTCTGGAAAAAGTCGACCTGATACGTCAGTAAGAACAGCTTATGAATCTCATAGGCGCGGGCCTCTTCGACACATGCCTCGACGAGGGCACGGCCCGTGCCTTTTTTCCGGGCGAATTCGGCGACGCAGAGGGAACGGACCTCGGCGAGGTTCTCCCAGCATATGTGGAGAGCTCCGGTTCCGGCTATGTTGTCTCCCTCTATGTAAACAAAATAATCTCTCAGGTTGTCATAGAGCTCGCCGAGCGACCGCGGCAGCATTTCGCCCCGGGATGCGGCTTGATTTATCAATTGGTGGATCTTTTTGATATCTTCGACACGTGCTTTTCTGATCATAATTGCAGCATCTCCCGCGCTCTTTTTATCGTTATATCGGTGATCATGGCCCCGCCCAGCATTCGGGCCAACTCTTCAACGCGCTCTTCGGCATTAAGCTCGCGTATGGCGGTAACGGTCCGGCCGGAGACCACCTTCTTTTCGACAACAAAATGCCTGTCACCGTAGGCCGCTATCTGGGGCAGATGGGTGATACACAGGATCTGGTGTTTGACCGAGAGGTCCTTGAGCCGTTTGCCCACCATGTCGGCTATGCGCCCTCCGATCCCGGAGTCCACCTCGTCGAATATCAGCGCTTTTTCTTCCTCGCCGCCGATCACTTTCTTGATGGCGAGCATGATCCGCGACAATTCGCCGCCCGACGCGATCTTTCTCAGCGGCTTCACGGGTTCGCCCGGGTTCGTGGATATCAGGAGCTCAATGTCGTCCCGGCCATCCCTGTCGATGCGCCCTTTATCGTCGATCGATACACGGAACTGCAGGCCGTTCATCGAAAGGAACCCCAGTTCATCGATGATCGTCTTCTCGATGCGGGACGAACCTTTTCTGCGTTTATTCGAAAGGTCAACGGACATACCTTCCACATTATTCCGAAGGTCTGCCTGCTGCCTTTCCAGGTGGTCAATATTATCGGTAATGCCTCTCAGGTATGCAAGCCTTTCCCGGGCCGTATTAAGAAAATCCTGTATCTCCCCGGGCGAGCCGCCATATTTGTCTTTCAGCTTAAAGATCTCAGACAGGCGCTCCTCCGCCTTGAGCATTTCTTCTTCATCGAGGAGTATGGTTTTCTGGAAGCTGTGCATTTCGGACACGAGGTCCTCTATCTCATAGGAAATCGTGTCCAGCCGCGTCCTGAAGCTCTCTACCGCTTCGATGTTCCCGAGACCCCGCAGCAGGGCGCCGCAGTTCTTGATCATCGATTCGGCAGAACTATCGGACATCTGAAGCCCCTCGGCTATCTCTTCAAAAACCCTGGTGATCTTCTCGGCGTTTTTCAGGACCTTGAGCCTCTCCCGCAGGTTTTCTTCCTCAACCTCGCCTATATTTTTTGACTCGATCTCATCGATCTGGAATTCAAGAAGGGCTATTTCCCTGTCCTTTCCTTCGGCCTGGCGTTTCATCGCGGCAAGGTCCGCATTTACCTTCTTTAATTCATCAACCTTTTCTCCGAGCTTTTGCCTCTCCTCGTCGAGCCCGAGGAGCGTATCGATAATAACCGGATAATTCTCCTTGTCGAGCAGGTGCTGGAATTCGTTCTGGCCGTAGACGCTGATCAATGTCGAGCCAAGATTTTCCATTTTCGCGAGGGTGACGGGTTCATCGTTCAGGAAGGCCCGCGACCTCCCCGAATTACCGATGATGCGCTTCAGGATATATTCTTCATTGCCGCTTATAAAATGGCCGGTCACTTCAGCCTGCGCGGCATCGGTGCGCACGGCATCCGGGGCGGATTTTGCATTCATGAGGGTGGCAAGTGCGTTAATGACGATCGATTTCCCGGCACCGGTCTCGCCGGTTATCACGTTGAAGCCTTCGCCGAACTCGATCTTCAGTTCATCGATGATAGCGAAGCCCTTAACCCCGAGATACGTCAGCATTCCTTTACCGCTCGCCCCATTTCAGCTTTGTTCGCAATATCTCAAAATATCCGCGTGCCGATTTTACGAGATGAACGCAATGGCCCGACTTCTTCACTATGACCTCGTCCGCATACTCGAGGGGGAACCCTACCTGCCCGTCGAGTGTCAGGATGACCTTTTCGTTCATGGATTTCAGGACGGCCCTGATGACGACGGATTCGGGCAGGATTATCGGGCGGTTTGTCAGTGTGTGCGGGCAGATCGGTGTAACGATAAGATTCGTGAGGGATGGATACATGAGCGGCCCGCCTGCCGCCATGGAGTATCCCGTGGATCCCGTGGGCGTGGAGACGATGAGTCCGTCGGCCTTGTACGTGGTCAGGTACGCGTCATTCACGTATGTTTCGATGTCGATGATGCGCGCCAGCGCATCTTTTGTAATGACGGCATCATTCAATATGGTGATGCCGAATATCGGGTCGCCCTCGCGCATCACCTTGACATCGAGCATGATGCGTTTGGAGATGCTGAAATCATCACGCAGCACCTTGTCCAGGGTGACCGCCGTTTCCTCGATAGATGTCTCGGTCAAAAATCCGAGCCCTCCCAGGTTGACCCCCACAATGGGCACCTCCGAGCCTTTTCCGTGGCGCGACACTGACAAAAGAGTGCCATCACCGCCAAGCACCACGATAACGTCAGCGCCCTCTCCGACATGTTCCATCTCGAATGTTTCGCCATAACCGATGCGGGATGCGGCCTCTTCCTCGATCACGATCCGGTTGCCATCTCCAAAACGGTTAATTATCTCGCCCGCTATTTCCAGTGCGTCTTTCTTTTCCCGTTTGCACACAACATGGATGGTTTTCATTGCATGTACCTTTCCTTCAGGTCTGCCGACACCCTGTTCAAAAAATCAAAAGCCCTTTCCACCGTTTCGGTCCGGTCGGGATTGGCGAGATTACATGTGGCAGGGGCAAGCAGGCTGCCAGCGGCTATTTCAGTCGAATCCAAACCCCTCTGAAGCAGGGGTCCCCACAAAGCATTCAGTCGGGCGATCACAGACCCGGTATCTTCTTTCGTAAGCTCTTCCTGGTATGTCGGTACGATCCCCCAGCTGACTATGCCGCCTTTCTTGATAAAATCATTCACCTTTCCGTAATTTACGAAGATATCGCCAAATCCCCATGCATTCAACGAAATGATGTCCAGGCCGAGGGAGAGGAGGAAATCCCAATCGGGGTTCCCGCACAGATGGAGGCCGCGCGGACTTTCGACACCGTCATAGAACTGCAAAAGCTCGTCCCGGGCCTTGACATGATCATAGCCGCTCATCGCACTGAAGATAAACTCCAGGCCAGGGTCATCTATCCAAACAAACGCATGTTCATTCTTCACGACAAGCTCCCTGTATTGCGCATTGACCCTTTTCTGGATGAACGAGAACGCAATTGAACGTATGTCATCATTATAAACTATCGGTTTTCCATTCTCATCTACAATTTTCAGGGTAAGGGATACCGGGCTGATCACCTGTCCATGGACCGATTTGAACCCGGAAAGATCATGTGCAAGGAATTTCCGGTACACCTGCGAATAATTATCGGACAATGCGAACCACGCGATATCGTTCTCGTGAGCAAAAAATTCATCAAGACCGGTGTAGAAAAGCCGGGTATCAATATAGATCCGCTGCGATGCCTCATCGAGCACCATTCCTGGAAAATGCTCCAGTGCCTGCACATACATGTCCTCAAAAAAAGAGACCCGGGGGAGCTGCGGCCAGAAAGGGATATCGAGGGACAAGGCGAGGTTAAGCGCTTTATCGACATCCTCATGAGGTAGGATGCCCATGGCTGTCGTGGCAAGGCCGGCGGTAAAAGAGGCCTTTTTCTTCATATACATCTGTATCAAATGAGGGTCTTGTATGTCAATGGATGGAAGAACGGCGTACGGCTAACGGCGGACGGGAAAAACTAAAATGCGAAAGGTAAACGGCGTAAGGCTGACGGCTGACGGCGTACGGGAAAGGCGGTCTGAAATGGGGTGATTTGGGCTGCATGATTTTTAGATGGTTTGTCCAATATAATCACATAGTTATCTGTTATACTGCTCATAAAAAGGGTTGACAAGAATATATGGATTGGGCTATGTTAACCGGATGAATCGTGGAAAGCCCTTATACATTGCTCTCATAACACTGCTTTTCCTCGTGAGCATCCTGACGGCAGGGTTCTGTGCGTCGGGTGTTTTGCGCGAAGATACCCAGTCCGAAAAGACTGAAAAGGCGCTCATCATCGAGAAGACCGTATCGTATCTCAAGGAACGTAAACCGGGGATCCCCGAGGAACGCGTCAAGATCATAGCGAGCAGCGTCTACGAAGAGTCAAAGAAGTACGATCTTGACTACCGGCTTGTTCTTGCCATTATGAAGGTCGAAAGCAACTACAAGACAGAAGCGGTATCGAGAACCGGCCGTGGATTGATGCAGATAAACCCGAGATCGGCCAAGGCCCTTGCCCGGCAGTCAGGCGTCGAGATCAAGGGTGCAAAATGTCTTCATGAACCGGAAAAAAATATCAAGCTCGGCGTCAGCTACCTCTCAAGATTGCACAACATGTTCGACAACATAGTGTCTGCACTGCACGCGTATAACGCCGGTCCCGGCAAGGTCCAGAAACCGGAGAACGAGCAGCAGGCGAAGACCACCTCATTTACTCGCAAGGTCATGAGCGAATATCAGCGGATAGCGGAAGTATTGCCGGATCCGGAAGAGTAAAAAGAACGGCGTACGGCTAACGGCTAACGGCTAACGGAAAAAATCCCAGTAAATTAATTCGGAAAACAATTCTGACAATTAAGGGATAGGTCTGTGTCAAAGGGGGGATTTAGAAATCTTAAGGTCTGGCAGCGAAGCAAAGATCTGGCGGTGAGGATATATAGCGTAACAGGTGATGGGAAATTCGAAAAAGATTTCGGTTTGAGAGACCAACTGAGGCGGGCCAGCGTATCCATTCCCAGCAATATAGCTGAAGGTGACGAAAGAAATACTGACCGCGAAGCCGTCCGCCATCTCTACATTGCAAAAGGATCTGCCGCCGAGTTACTGACCCAACTGATAATAGCCCACGAAATTCGATATTTGGACACGAATTTATTTAAAGATCTCGAAGATGATTGCCTGGCAATTTCCAGCATGCTTTCAAAATTAATCGCCTCCCGCTCCAAAACTTTCAGAACCGATGAATGTCTTTCCCGTTAGCCGTTAGCCGTACGCCGCTTACCATTTGTACCTATCTTCCATAAACGAATAATACATATACCCAAACCGGTTATACCAATCTTTCTCACCGTAATATTTGGCCTCACACTGGTCGATCTCCTGCAGCACGGCTTTCAGTTTATCGGAGAGTTCCTGGTGTTTGTTGCGGTATGCCTTTTCGAAATTCTTGAATGACGCCTCTATCTTGCGCCTTTCCGCCTGCCAGCCAAGACCTGCCACCCCATGCACGCCCGATACGCTGTCCCCGAACGAAAGGGAACTCTTTGTGAAATCTTCGGTGGCTATCTTGAGTGCCCGGAGCTTTTCGAAGTTTACTCTCAGCCTGTACAGCTTGTCATATGCGCCTTTATAACAATCCTTGCAGCCGTCCTTCTTCAACTCGTCACAGCTTGTCGGGACCTGGGGCATCCCCGGGGGGTTGTAATTCGGGTCCGCCTGCTTGTCGAGGTCGGAAAGAGGTTTGAAACTGTCGAAAAGATTGACGGCGCCTTTCGATATATCCTGTGCCTGTTTTGACGAGTCATATGCCTTGCCTAAGGTGTCCATACCCTTCCAGAGGTCCTGAATGGGCAATTCGGAAGGGCCGGCAAGGGCACATAACGGTAAAACCAGCAATACAGATACAAAAGAAACGACAGTATTTTTTATCATTATCTTTTTCATTATCTTCGACCCCGCTTAAGAAATATGATCAGGACGATAAGGATCGCGGCAAGCAATACGGCAATAATCCAGAGCACTGCCGATCCCATACCGAACCCGCCGCCCATACCGCCCTTCATTTTCTTGTACTCCTCTTTCGGAATGAAGGCGGGCCTGATAGCCGGCCGGATCTCGTCACCTACCCAGACAACCAGTTGATAGGGCCTCTCACCCTGGGCGGACGCGACAAAGATCTTGAGATCGCCCTCCGTGCGGAGCTTGAACGTCTGGACGCCTGACCCTTTCGTTGACCCCGACTTCTCCGGCTTTTTCCAATCGAACTTGCACACCTGGAGCGTCAGGTCCGCGTCCTGGTCCTTCGACAGGAGCGTGACTTCCACCGGCTGCAGGATACCGAGTCCCTCAACGATGAACTTCTCCCCGCCCTGCCCTACGGTTCCCTGCAAGGCCATGACCTTGCCATTGGGAACCCTGGGGTCCTGCTTCGGCACGATCCTGAATTCCTGGGCCCCTGCATAAACCGGCAAAAGAAAGGCCAGGAGCAGCAAGAAGGAAAACAACGCGGCCACCGTTCTGCGCAAACACCTGATGTGACGTAAAGGCATTACTTTCAAGGAGCAACTCCTTTAGACATTATTGAAGTTGAGTTTTGAAATTTATATCCCGCGGGGGAGGAAGTGTCAACAGGGATGCGTTGCTTTATGGTGAGAACTATATGATGTATGACGTACATAGTCAATATCATTGAACATAAAGGATAAAAGACACTGGATTCCGGCTTTCGCCGGAATGACGGGTGGTTGGTTGGAAAAGAAAAACCTTGTATGATACTCCCCGTGGAATATCACGAACAATCCATGATAGAAAAGAGAAAAAGGTTGCCGGTGTGGCAGGCCGTAAAAACCAGGGGATGATATCCCGTATCCAAGCTCGGGCCGCCACACCTTCTCCTTACAAACCCGGACAGTTGCAGGGGACTCGTACCAGGAGATCCCGCATTGCACAAGGAAGGGACACGGGAAAAAGGGGTGATATCATGGACGACGTCTTCATCGGGATCGACATATCGAAAGAGCATTGTGACCTCGCGGTCATACCGGGCGGCACGCAGAAGAGGTTTACAAACGACGAGGAGGGCCACGAGGCGATCCTTGCCTTCGTACTTCCTCTCAACCCTTCCCGCATCGTCATCGAGGCGTCGGGAGGATACGAGATGGGAGCAGGGAAAAATTTGGGGGACGTCCTTAAGAAAGTAAGAAACTCCTCAAACAACTAAACGGACCGCCCTGTCGTTATTATCCCCGGACCGGGTGATTTTAAGTTACTTACTTTCTTAAGGACGTCCCCTTTGCCTTTATAAGTTACTTACTTTCTTAAGGACGTCCCCTTTGCCTCGGACCGGGTAATTCTAAGTTACTTACTTTCTTAAGGACGTCCCCCTTGCCTTTACGGCTTCCGCCGGAATGACGAGGGTGTGGTTGGATTCCGAATTCCGAGACTGTATCCCAATTCAAAAAGGTCGTCATTCCGGCGCTTGACGCCGGAATCTAAGGTTTTTCTTTTAGGTCTTTCCATAAAAATGGAACCGGGACAAACTAACAAAAATCAAACCTTGGATCCCGGTGTCAAGCACCGGGATGACGAAGAAGGCTTATTCGGGCGGGTGTAGACTAACGGCTTACCGCGAGCGGTTTGCGGTGTACGACGAACGAGTGGGTGAGAAATTGTGACACAGCCTTCGCCGAAGTGCCAGGTAAGGGTAAGTCGTTTCCGTTCGTCCCCAACCGCTCGCCGTTAGCCGTTAGCCGTACGCCGTTAGCCGTTAAATATCTTCCCCGGGTTCAATATATTATTCGGGTCGAAGAGGGCTTTGATCGACTTCATGGCCGCAATCACGTCGGCGGACAATTCCATATCGAGGTATGCCGATTTCGCTATGCCGATGCCGTGTTCACCCGAAAGCGTGCCGCCAAGGCGAACAGTCTCAGCGAAGATGTCCTTGACCGCCAGCTCTGCCTTGTGGCGGTCTTCGGGGGTATCTTTTATCATGATGCTCACGTGAAAATTGCCGTCACCCGCATGGCCAAAACTCAATATAGGTATCTCGTACTTTTTCTCGAGGGCCTCAAGTATCCGGATCAGAGAAGGGATGTGAGAACGGGGAACGACCACGTCCTCAGCTATCTTGACCGGGTTCAGATTATACGTTGCCTGGGACAGGACGCGCCGGGCCTGCCACAGTTTATCCGCCTCGACCGGGTCCCGCGTCACATCGCACTGCAGGACATTCTGTTCGGCCAATATCGCGCGTATCTTTTCGACCTGCGGCCCTACGGACTCCTCGTGGCCGTCAACCTCGATAAGGAGCAACCCGCCCACATTCTCGGGCAACCCCATGGGGGAAGCCTTTTCGCTGCAGCGGACGGAAGCCCTGTCCATGAACTCTATCGTCGACGGTATCACCTTTGCCGCAATGATGGCAGACACGGCCCGGGCGGCATCTTCGACTTCACTGAAGAGCGCGAGTATGGTTGCCTTTGCTTCGGGCATGGGGAGAAGCTTCACGATGATCTTTGTGATCACCCCGAGAGTGCCTTCACTTCCCACGAAAAGGCGCGTCAGGTCATACCCGACAACCCCTTTCATCGTGCGCACGCCCGTGTTGAGGATCTCGCCCGTCGGTTTCACCACCTCGAGCCCGATGACATAATCGCGTGTAACACCGTATTTGAGAGAATTCGGCCCGCCGGCACACTCGGCGACATTCCCTCCTATGCTCGAATACTTGTACGACGCAGGGTCCGGCGGATAAAAAAGGCCGTACTTTGCCGCTTCCTGCTGGAGGGCGAACGTGACGACCCCCGGTTCGACGACGGCGATGAGATTCTCCTGGTCTATCTCGAGGATCCGGTTCATTCGCGTGAAAACGAGGATAACACCTTCGACAACCGGAGTGGAACCGCCTGTCAGGCCCGTACCGGCCCCCCGCGGGATAACGGGAAACATGTGCTGGTTGGCGAGCTTCAGGATCGCGGACACTTCCTGCGCTGAGGACGGAAACACGATGAGTTCCGGCACGATCCCGTCCGTTCTGGCATCATACGAATAGCACCTGCGTTCCTCAAGTGAATCGACCACATTCTCCTTGCCGACTATCTTTCTTATCTCTTCAATGACCCTGCTATCCACGCCGCCCTCTTTAAAGGTTATTTTCAGCGTGAATATAACATATAAAGACCTTTGTTCCAAGTTCCACGTTCCAGGTTCCACGTAAAAGAAATGTACGACTGACGTATCAGTGTTACAATCTCTGCCCGCAGCCATTCTTTAGCGTGGAACCTGGAACGTGGAACCTGGAACCGTTCTTACCTTTGTTTTCGTTTGCTTTTTTGCCCATGCACGGGTTATTTTCAATAAATACTCAGGAGGCGGGATGAAAAAGGTCGCGGTCGCGTTATTGTTGTTTTTTGCAATCTTATTGCTGGCGGGGAACGTTAAGGCGGCACCCGATGCCTTCGACACGGTTGACACGAACAAGGACGGCTACATAACGAAGGATGAATTTGAATCGCATATCAAGTCCAGGTTCAAGGAATACGATACGAACAAGGACGGAAAAATAGATGCAGACGAATTCGGGGTTAAAAAGAACCCTGAAGCAGTCAAAGAGTTTGGATATATGGACAAGAACAAGGACGGTGTCGTCAACGCCGAAGAGTTCTACAGGGCGGCCCTTCAAAGGCGCGACCAGATGGACCTCAGCAGCGATGGAAAACTAAGTCGGGAAGAATATAATTCAAATAAAACTCTGCCATTCCTGCAATTTTACTTTTGACACGTACCGGGGCAAGGGAATACCGATATCTGCTGCCATAGTTATGGCATGGTCGAACGGTAAACATACCGTCGTCCATATCCGGATAAACATGGCGCCTCTATGAAACCTGACAAGACACCCGACCAAAAACATATCTTTAGCGCCCTCGGCGACAGTTTCTTTCGCATGCTCTGGATAGCAAACGTGATGTCACTGGTCGGGTCATGGATGCATGAGACGGCAGCGGCGTGGCTTATGACGTCGATGACAGTGTCGCCGGTGATGGTCGCCCTGCTCCAGACTGCGATGACTCTGCCCTTTTTCCTCCTGGCATTGCCCGCAGGCGCCCTGGCGGATATCATCGATCGCAGGAAGATCCTGATCGCCGCACAGACGATAATGCTCCTCGCTGCGTGTGCACTGGGAATATGCACACTGACCGGCGCCGTTACGCCGGTCGTCATCCTCGTCCTGACATTTGCGCTCGCCATTGCGGCGGCGGTCAATGCGCCTACGTGGCAGTCGATAATACCGGAGCTTATAACACGCGACCGGCTGCAGTCGGCGGTGACGCTGGGTTCCGTCGCTTTTAACGTCGCGCGCGTTGCCGGCCCTGTTCTCGGTGGTCTTTTTCTTGCGCTGACGGGCCCTGCATCGGTGTTTTTCATCAACGCACTTTCATTCACGGGCGTGATCTTCGCCCTTATGCGCTGGCGATACAGGCAGCCGGAGCAGTCTCTCCCGGCCGAGCGTTTTTTCGGCGCGATCAGGACAGGCGTGGGCTATGTCAGGCATGTTCCCCAGGTCAAGACCGTTCTTCTGCGCATGGCCATCTTTTCTTTCTTCGGCGGCTCCCTCTGGGCGTTCCTGCCAATCATCGCGCGTGTACGGCTGGATCTCAGCCCTTCGGGTTTTGGTTTTCTCATGTGTTTTTTTGGAATCGGCGGCCTTGCCGGAGCGGCCCTGCTTCCCGTAGCCGGTCAGGCCTTACGGCTTAAAACCCTTGCCAATTGCGCGACCCTGCTCTTTGCCGCTTCAATAGCCATCCTGTCTTTCTCGTGGCATTTCTGGCTGACATCCCTCGCCCTCGTCATTGGAGGGATCGCCTGGCTGGTCCTCATTTCCACATACAATACAGCAATATTGTCCATTGTCCCGTCCTGGGTAAGAGGACGCGTCATGTCCGTATTTATGCTCGTCTTTTTCGGTCCCTTCGCGGTGGGGAGCGCATTGTGGGGTTTTTTAGGTTCATGGCTGGGGATAACCGCCACCCTCGCGCTGACATCGATCTTTACGGCCCTCGGCACGATCGTAACAATGCGGATGCAATTGTCGGAACCGCACGGCATTGACCTGACGCCGTCGGAGCACTGGCCCCAGTTCACAGGTGAGGTCGAGCCCGCCCTTCACGAGGGGCCTATCCTGGTCGTTGCGGAATATACCATTGATCCGTCCCACATTGAGGAATACCTGAGAGCGGTATCGTCCTTACGAACGATCCGCAGACGGGATGGCGCCTTCAGGTGGAACCTCTTCAAGGACGCCGAAGACCCCTACCGTTTCATCGAGTCATTCCTCGTTGAATCGTGGGCCGAATACATGCGGCAAAAGGAACGGTTCACGGTATCGGACGGCGGTGTTGTCGATACGGTCCGCTCGTGCCAGAAAGACGGCGAGCCCGTAATAATACGCCACTTTGTGGCCCAGCCGCTGAAACGGGAAAAATAAGGTCTCTATGTGAAGTTCTTGTAATATTGCTGTGCGAACGGCGCTATGGCCTCTACAAAACCATCCTGTTCTTCCCAGTCCATCGTCCTGAAAGACCGTGCAAAGTAGACGTTCTGTTCAAGCTGCTCCATCGTGTCGCAACCTATGACGGCAGTCGTAATACGCTGAGACAGGGCGTACCGGAAAAATGCCTCCATGGATGTGTAAAACGTCAGCTTTGAGGTAAAGCCGCGGACATATATCTTCATTCCGATAATGCCGACATCTCTTCCGGCCGCCATCGTCACGATATCTTCAAGATGATTCTTGCCCGAAGCTTCGGCAGGGTTGACGGGAATATGTATCGTATCGAAGTCGAACCGGTCAAGGCATTCACTGATGACGCGCAGGTCCCCGTGCCCGCCTATGCCGACAAAACGCGTATAGCCTTTCTCTTTTGCTTCGATAAAGGCTTCGATGGCCCCTCCGGGCGCAAAGACCGCGTTCATGGCGTTCTTGTCGCCGACATCGTGTATCTGCCAGAGATCGAGATGGTCGGTCTTGAGTTCTTGCAGTGTCGCTTCGAGGTCCTTCAGGGCACCTTGTTTCGTCCTCTCTTTTGACTTGCTCGTGAGAAAGACGTCCTTCCTTCGCTCGCGGAGCGCTTTGCCGTAATATTCCTCGCTTCCGTCGTATGAGCGCGCCGACTCAAAAAAGTTGATGCCCAGGTCGAGTGCCTTGTTGATCAGCTGATATGCCTCTCGATCCTTTCCCTGGCTCCGCAGAAGGCCCTCCCCGCCGAGCCCGATGATCGTCGCATCAAAATTTGTCCTGCCGAGTTTTCTCTTTTCCAAATTATCAGCCTTCTGAGTACGTTTTAATCCAGGTCCCGTTTAAAAACCGCCCCGCCCGCTGCCGAGGTTACCATCGCGGCATATCGCGCCATGTAGCCTTCTTTGATCTTGGGCTCGGGCCTCTTCCAGGCTTTCCTGCGCTTCTCGAGCTCCTTTTTTTCCACCTTGAGGTCGATCGTTTTTTTAACGAGGTCTATCTCAATAATATCGCCATCTTTTACAAGTGCGATCGGGCCGCCTTCCGCTGCTTCGGGTGACACATGCCCGATGCACAGGCCCCGTGTCCCCCCCGAAAAACGGCCGTCCGTGATGAGGGCGCATTCCGCGTCGAGGCCCCTGCCTGCCAGGATGCTTGTCGGGGTCAGCATTTCCCGCATGCCGGGACCGCCCTTCGGCCCTTCGTACCGGATGATGACCGCGTCTCCCGGCACGATCTTGCCGCCCATGATCGCTTTGCCTGCTTCTTCTTCGCTCGCAAAAATACGGGCCTTCCCCGTGAAATGCCAGATGTTCTCGTTGACACCGATCCGCTTGACGATCGATCCTGCCGGGGCAAGGCTCCCGGAAAGCACGGCCAGTCCGCCCTTCTCGTGGTAGGCGTTTTCCAGCGTGCGGATCACGTCGCGGTCGCTTGCGGCGACATTTTTAAGGAGTTCCGTAAATGACCTGCCGGATACGGTCCGGCATGATTTCCGGATAAGATTGCGGCGGGTCAATTCTTTCATGATAGCGTAAACACCGCCGGCCTCGTTGAGGTCTTCCAGGTGATGCGGACCGGCAGGGCTCATATTGCAGATATGCGGGACCTTTTCAGATATCGCGTCGAAAATGCTTAAAGGGAGATCAATCCCGCCCTCGTGCGCGATGGCCGGTAAATGGAGCGCTGTGTTTGACGACCCGCCGAAGGCCATGTCGACGGAGATGGCGTTTTTGAATGCATCGAGGGTCATGATGTCCCTCGGTTTCAGGCCTTGCCTGATCGTATTGACTATGGCCATACCCGTTTCCTTGGCGAGCCGTATCCGCGCTGCATGAACGGCGGGGATCGTCCCGTTCCCCGGAAGTGCAATGCCTAACGCCTCGGAAAGGCAGTTCATGGAATTCGCCGTGAACATCCCCGCACACGAACCTGCGCCGGGGCACGCGCATTCTTCGAGCATTGCCAGTTCATTCTTATCCATGAGGCCCCCGGCAACCTTGCCCACACCCTCGAACACCGTTATAAGGTCGACCGGTTTGCCCTTGAAGCGTCCTGCCAGCATAGGGCCGCCGCTGACCATAATCGCCGGGATATTAAGGCGCATCGCGGCCATCATCATGCCGGGAATTATCTTGTCGCAATTGGGGATCAGGACAAGCCCGTCAAACGGGTATGCCCTGGCCATCACCTCTACTGAATCGCATATGAGTTCGCGCGACCCGAGGGAATACTTCATGCCCTCGTGGTTCATCGCGATGCCGTCGCAGATCCCGATAGTTGAAAACTCCATCGGTGTCCCGCCGGCCATGCGGATACCGTCCTTGACTGCCTGCGCGATCTTGTCGAGATGGATGTGCCCCGGAATGACCTCATTCTTCGCGCTGGCAATCCCGATGATCGGCCGCGCGAGTTCTTCCTTTAAATATCCCATAGCTCCGAAAAGGCTCCTGTGCGGCGCCTTCTCAAGACCTTTTTTCATTTTGTCAGACCTCATGGGGCCTCCTTCCCTGATAATAGATGTAATAAAAATATTGTTCCGGCAGATCGCATCCCGAGAATCTACAAGATTATTATACAGGACACCGGTTTGCAAGACAAATAACGGGTTTTAAGGTAATGGCGGGCCCTGTTATTCCGTGCACGGAGAGGTTTCGCTCTCCGACCTCCGCACATGGCTACCTCCTTCACCCCTGCCCTTACGGTCCCGGCCACCAATCCTTAACATCAACCCCGGCCTTAACTCATCATCCCGACCTACTTTCTCCGTCTCCCCGGCCCATGAGCCGGGGCCCAAGGTTTCTCTTTCTTTTATTTTGGGTAGGAATAGAAATAAACCAAAAAACAATACCTTGGGTCCCGGGTCAAGCCCGGGATGACGGGGTGGGGTACTGGGCATTCCGTCTATTTGAGCGCCGGTCGTTTTCCGGCTGCAATGTACACAAAATAATCAGTCAGTATTCTTCCGTGATCAAAAGCTATATCCGCTGGAAGATCGTTTGCCGTAAAGACAGCGGCCTTGCGGGCGTCGTCTGCGCCCTTGAGAACTCCGCTACCGTCGGCTATGAAAACAACAGAGGCGGTGTGAAAACGAGGGTCGCGGGCGGGGTCCGAGTAAACGTGGAATTGCTCGATGAGCCTGACATCCAGGGACGTTTCCTCTTTCGCCTCACGTATGGCAGCTTTTTCGACCGATTCCCCGACATCGACGAAACCGCCCGGGATCGCCCACCCGGCAGGAGGGTTTTTACGCTCGATAAGTATGATCCCGTTCTGATATTGAATAATTATATCGACAGTCAAAAGCGGGGTGGTCGGCAGGCTGCGCATTACAATTTCCTCCCTCTATTCAAGACATGAATTACAGTATTGCACTTGCCCCGTATCGTCATTCCGCCGGCTTTTGCGGCGGAATCCAGTGTCTTTAAAAATTTTGCTACCGATAAAACTTATAACCCAATAGATATCCACATTACCATGAATACGGAAGAACGAAAAGGCAAAGACGCTGGATTCCGGCAAGCCGGAATGACGCGCGGCGGTGGCCTCTACACAATTCGATAACAATATATTTTCATTGCGGGATTATTCTAATGATGTTTACAAAACGACCTGCCATATGATAAGCAATCAATCATCTATGGGTGCAGACCTTATTATTGACAGCCATTCCCACTGGGGACCGTCCCTTTCGATGGGCATAACCGTATCCACGTCGGAACTCCTCAAGCAGCAGAAGGAGTCCGGTGTTGATTACGTTATTATCATACCCTTCCCTTCCACGGCAATCGAAAACAATTCGATCAATGTCCGCCTGCTCGACGAATCCAACCGGATAGAAAGTTTCTTTCCGTATCATTACGTACGCGAGAATTACGATTCTCCGGGCTTCAATCCCCTTCCGGCTCAGTATTACGGCGGGAAATGGCACTGGATGCGGGGTATACAGGATTCGTCGTCCAATTACAGGGTGCTCAACGACCCCCTGCTTCCCGGGCTTGTGGAGAAGATCACGGCAACCGGCAAGCCGGTCATCTTCGAGGAAGAGCTGGATTTTACCCGGACCTTTGTCGAGATGTTCCCGGATATGACGATCATAATCCCGCACCTCGGGCTTCTCGGCGGTTATCCCCTCGATTTTCTCAAGGCATTCAAGGCGAATGAAAACATTTACTTTGACACCGCACTCGGCTCGCGCGATACGATCTTCGAGTTTATCCGGACGATCGGCCCGGAGCGCGTATTGTTCGGTTCTGATATCCCGTTCGGCACGATGCGGGGTGAACTCGCAAAGATCACCGGCCTGTCACTGAGCGACAAGGAAAAAGAGCTCGTTTTGTCCGGCAACGCGGTCCGGTTGGCGCGCTTGCCTCTGTAACATTAAATAACCGGCGCAAATCGGCGATTACTATATATGGAATGGCAGTTCATTTTTCAGGGGGATAATATGGGACCCAAGGATGCTCCGGATACGGGCCGCAGGATAAACAGAAGGGATTTCTTGAGGATCGCGTCACTTGCCGGGGGTGCTGTTGCCCTTGCCGGGATACCGGATGTATTTGCACTGTCAGCCAAGAGGATGACTGTTGCGACAGCCGGCATCGGGAGCGTTCAATTTACAATTGGCGGGGCAATAGCGCGCACTATTGCGCAATATACCGGGCTCGAGGCCATCGCCGAGATAACGTCGGGGCGGGCCGATAATTGCGAACTCGTAGGATCGAAAAGGTCAGACCTCGGGCTCATCGCCGCCGATATGGCCTATGACGCCTTTCGCGGTACGGGAATGTTCGAGGGAAAACCGGTCCCGATCCGCGTGCTCACGGCCCTTTATCCCAGCTACACGCACATCGTGACCTT
Source organism: Syntrophorhabdaceae bacterium (assembly GCA_963666485.2). Taxonomy (GTDB): domain Bacteria; phylum Desulfobacterota; class Syntrophorhabdia; order Syntrophorhabdales; family Syntrophorhabdaceae; genus Delta-02. Next base: position 158,391 of record CAXXUO010000004.1, read on the forward strand.
AAAGAACAGCAAAATAGCTTCTGTAAAAGACCTGGCGGGCAGGCGGGTAGCCATCGGCATCAAGTCAGGTGCAACTCACACCGTGGCGCTTCGGCTCATAGAGGCTGCGGGAATCGGCAGTGATAACGATGTAAAGAAAGTAACCATGTCATCGTCCGAATCGCCCCGCGCGCTGCGGGACGGCAAGATCGACGCCTATGTCTGGACCGGAGGGATTCCTTCCGCATCTATAGCTGACCTTGCACAAACCCCGGGCCTTGGCATGTCGCTCGTGGGCCACGGGAACCTCGTGCCTGCCGTCAATGCCACGTACGGGCCCGTTTATTACCGGTCACTCATTCCCCAGACAACGTACCCCGGCATGAAAGAGGATGTTTCCGTATGCGCATTCCAGAATATCATTATCTGCCATAAAGATATGGAAAACCGCACGGCATATAACATACTCAAGATCATGTTCGAGCACCTCGGCGAGATATCCGCCGCCCACGCACAGGCGAAGCAGATGGGCCTCGAAACAGGCGCTTCCCTGACCTCAGTCCCCTACCATCCGGGCGCGCAGAAGTTTTTTGCGGAGAGAGGGTACAACGTTCCAATGTAAAAACGGTTCCACGTTCCAGGTTAAAAGCTTTTCTTATTTAGCGGGGTTTTAGCGTGGAACGTGGAACGTGGAACAAAAAAGCCGGCCAATTTCTTGGCCGGCTTTTTTATCTGTTCCTTTTTTTTACGCTTTTTCCATCGCTATGATGGCGGCGCCGAGCGAACCGACTATCTGCGGTTCGACGTGAATCTTGAGCTGCGTTCCGAGTGCTGCTTCGAGGGCTTTTACGACACCGATGTTCTTGGCGACGCCGCCCGCCATGATGACGTCATTCTGGATCCCGCCAAGCCTGTTGATGAGGCCCATCGTCCTGTCGGCGATCGCTTTGTGAATACCATACAGGATATCCTCAAGCTCCTCGCCTTCGCTGACGAGAGAAATGACCTCTGATTCGGCGAAAACAGTACATATGCTGCTGATCGTTACTTCTTTTTTGTGTTTCAGAGAAATATCACCGATCCTGTCAAGTTCTACGTTCAACGCTTTTGCCATGACCTCGATGAACCTTCCGGTCCCCGCGGCACACTTGTCGTTCATTTCAAACTCAACAACGCGGCCTTTTTCGTCGATCCTTATGACCTTCGTGTCCTGGCCGCCGATATCAATGATCGTCCTCGCCTGCGGGAAAAGATGATTGACGCCCCGTGCTATGCAGGTAATTTCGGTAACTGCCTGTTTCGCGAAGGACGCGCGTTTTCTCCCGCAACCGGTCGCTACAATATAGGAAACATCTGAAGGACTTTTGCCCGGATAGGCAAGCACTTTCTCAAGTGCCATTTCCGCCGTTTTCTTCGAATCCGCGCCTGTTTGAAGTATCGTATAACCCAATATTCCAGAGTCCTTATCGAGAAGCAGAGCTTCAGTTGTAATCGAACCTATATCTATCCCGGCAACTAACATAAGCTTCTCCCCCTTTTTAACTATTCGAGTGTGGCAATAACTGCATCCGCTTCGACTTCCTGGCCAGCTTCGACGTTGATCGACTTGATCGTGCCGGCTGCAGGCGATACGATCGGCATTTCCATCTTCATTGCTTCGAGGATTGCAACCTGATCGTCTTCCGCTACCTTGTCGCCAACTTTAACGTCAACTTTAATGATCTTTCCAACCATGGGGCATGTAATTTCTGTAGCCATATTTCCTCCTTACGAGATTGACTGTTAAATTTTTATTTCCTGTACCCGAGTGCGAACTGGGCGATGATCATCTTCTGTACGTTTGATGTTCCTTCCACGATCTGATAGGACTTCGCATCCCTGAGGTATCTCTCGACAGGATATTCTGAAGAGAAACCGTAGGAGCCGAAGATCTTCACTGCTTCACCGGCGCAGAAGTTTGCTGATTCGCCGGCATAGTATTTAGCCATCGAGGTCTCGAGGGTGTTGTTCATTCCCTGGTCTTTCTGCCATGCTGCCCTGAGGACGAGAAGCTTCGCGGCTTCGTGCTCAACTGACATGCGGCCGATCTGCTCCTGGACCATCTGGAACTGGCCGATCGCCTGACCGAACTGCTCTCTTTCATTTGCATAGCGGCATGCTTCTTCGATACAGCTTTCTGCAACGCCGACTGCCCTGGCTGCTGAGCTCAAGCGGGTGAAGTTGAGCATCGTCATACAAATGTTGAAGCCCTGGCCGAGCTTGCCGACGAGTGCGCTTTTCGGGATCTTCGCTTCTTCGAAGAAGATCTCGCCGGTGGGTGCGCAGTGGAGGCCGAGTTTCGTGGTGATGGCTCTCTGGACAACGCCCGGGGTGTTGAAATCGATGAAGAAGGCCGACATGCCTTTGTGCTTCGCTGCCTTGTCGGTCATTGCATAGACTACGCCGCAGCCGCAATACGGTACGCCGGAGATCCATGTCTTTGAACCGTTGAGGATATAACCGTCATCGACTTCGACTGCGGTGGTCTTCATGCTTGCAACGTCGGAACCGGAGTTCGGCTCGGTGATTGCAAAGCAGCCGCCGCTTGTGCCTGCGATCAGGCCGGGAAGGAACTGCTCTTTGAGTTCTTCGCTGGCATACTTAAGGAGAACATTCTGGGGACCGTTCATCTGAAGGTTGAAGGGAAGACCCCATGACGGGCTGACCCGTGCGAGCTCGGTTGCCATGAGAGTTGCTGCCATGTTGCCTTCTTCGAGTCCCAGGCCGCCGAATTTTTCCGGGGCCAAGCAAGCGAACATGCCCTGATCGCCCATTTTCTTGAGAAGTTCCGGACGATATTTGTGCTCTTTCTCGTCTTCTTCCATCGTCGGTTTAATATTCTTTACTGCAAAGTCATAGGCCATCTTACGCATTGATTCGAGTTCGTCGGAAATCTTAAATTCCATATTTTGCTCTCCTTTCTTTTCGGTATTTTTATGGCAATATTGTGAAACAATTAGCAAACCTATCTTAGCAAAAGCGCTTTTCGCCTGTCAAGCTAATTCTGATAAATATTTTAAGCGTTTACCAATGATTTAAGGTGGTTAACCGATTGCCGGTACACCCTTAGTTCCCGCCCCGAATTTTGTCTGGATAACGGGCAGGAATCATTGCATAAGTGCTTATTATTTTATATAATTAATCCGTCTGCATGGCAAGAAGAAAAGAATGATCATCAATAGAACTGGACTCGTAGACCGGGAATTGTACGTCGCCGGCATGGCGTGGTCGCCAACATACCTTGTGAATGCTGTCACACCCTTGCTTTTCGAGGCAGGGTTCTACCCTATCGCTCCGGTCTATCTCAGAGACATCCGGAAGGTCATCGGCGAACGTCAGCCTTCCTATCTCTTTCTGACCCATGTCCATTACGATCATTGCGGGGCGGCAGCATATTTCCGGCAACACTTTCCCGGCATGAAGATCTGCACCTCGAAAAGGGCGGCAGAGATACTGAAAAGGCCTAACGCGATAGAGCTCATGACGGAATTGAGCCGTAATTTCGCCCACATCGCCGAAGATCTCCCGGGGATAAACAGGGATGACATCCTCACCGCCGATTTCGAACCCTTCACCCCGGACATCGTCTTCGACAGCGATCAGCTTTTCGAGGCCGGCCCCTCCCTTACCGTTCAGGTGCTCGTCACCCCGGGGCATACCCGGGACATGCTGAGCTTTTACGTCCCGGAGCGCAAGATACTCATTGCCACGGAATCCGCGGGATGCCGCAGTCACACGGGGGAGATCGTCACGGAATTCCTTGTAAATTTCGATGAATATGTCGAATCGTTGAAAAAACTGTCCCGTCTTGACTGCGACATCGTCTGCCAGGGACATCATTTTATATATACAGGGACCGACGTTCAGAGGTTTTTCGATGACTCCCTGAAGGCCGCCCTCGACTTCCGTTCCCATGTCAACGAGCTTCTGGATGCGGAGGGTGGTGACGTGGAAAAGGTGGTAACGAGGGTAAAACAAGAGGAATACGACCCGAATCCCGGGCCGAAACAGCCCGAAACTGCATACCTCCTCAACCTCAGGACCCGTGTCAGTCACCTTGCCGGGCTTTCCCGGAAAGGTTAAGCGTTACCTTCATCGTCTGCGTTCTGACAGCGGTCCCGCCTTGAGGCATGATACCCCGCAATAATATTGGCTTTAGGGACGAAAACTGTTGACACGTTATGCATAATAATAGTTAGATATATGACCATGTGAATTTTTTAATTTTTCAAAAACCAAATCTAATTAGGAGGGGCTGTATGGATATAAAAACGATCGGAGTTTTGGGCGCTGGCGTCATGGGTAACGGCATTGCTCAGGTAGCCTCAATGGCCGGGTACAATGTCATCTTAAGAGATATCGAAGACAGGTTCGTCGAAGGCGGAATAAAAAATATCGATAAGTTCCTCGCAAAGACAGTCGAAAAAGGCAAAATGTCGGCTGACGACAAAAACGCCATCATGGGCAGGATCAAAGGCACCACCGATATGGGCGCCATGAAGGATGCGGACTTCGTCGTCGAGGTTGTTGTCGAAGTCATGGATATCAAGAAGAAAGTCTTCAAGGAACTCGATGAGATCACGAAACCCGATGTCATCCTTTCCTCAAATACATCATCAATGTCACTGACCGAAATGGCGACCGCAACAAAGAAGCCGGACAAGGTCGTCGGCATGCACTTCTTCAACCCGGTCCCCCTCATGAGGCTCGTTGAGGTTATCCGTGCGGTCCAGACAAGCGATGCAACAGTGGCGGCAACCCTCGCCCTCACCGAGAAGTTCGGCAAAGTTCCCGTCGAAGTCAAAGTCGACATCCCCGGCTTCCTCGTCAACAGGCTGATGGTTCCCCACTTCATCGAAGCTATCAAACTTTACGAGCAGGGCATCGCATCCAAGGAAGATATCGACAAGGCAGCGAAACTCGGCCTCAACTACCCGATGGGCCCGTTCGAACTGATGGACCTCACCGGCCTCGACATCAACCTTCACGTACAGCAGTATTTCTATGACAACCTGCCGAAAGAGCTCAAATGGGATCCCCCGCTGGCGCTCAAGAACCTCGTGAAATCAGGCAACCTCGGCCGCAAGAGCGGAAAAGGCTGGTACGATTTTTCTAAATAAGACACGGGAAAGGAGGGCTCCTCATGGCCTATGAAACTATCATAGTCGAAAAGGAAGCACCGATCGGGATCATCAAGCTGAACAGGCCTCCCGTGAACCCGTTGAGTGTCCAGTCCTACTATGACCTCTACGACGCGATCGTAGATCTCGAAAAAGACGATTCAATCGGCGCAATCATCATCACGGGCAACGGCGACAAGGCCTTTGGCGCCGGCCTCGATGTCAAGGATGTCATGGGAAAATCCGGGGTCGAGACGCTCGATTTCCTCTGGAAAGCACCCAGGAAAACGTTTGATAAATTAACCTCTATCGCAAAGCCGACCATAGCGGCCGTTTTCGGCCTGGCACTCGGCGGCGGATGCGAAGTGGCGATCTGCTGCGATCTTCGCATAGCATCCGAAGACGCAGTCTTTGGTGTGCCGGAGATCAACCTCGGCATTATGCCGGGTTCCGGTGCGACACAGCGCCTGCCGAGGCTCGTCGGCCTCCCCAAGGCAAAAGAGATGCTCTATTTCGGTGACACGGTCAATGCCGAAGAGGCATACCGGGTCGGCCTTGTCAACAAGGTCGTACCGAAAGACAAATTGCAGGAAGAAGCAAAGAAATGGGCAAGCAAGCTTGCGGCGAAACCGAAGGCGGCGCTTGCACTGATCAAGAAATGTGTCGATACCGGTATGGACACAGATATTGCAGCGGGATTGACCCTCGAGATGGATTCTTTCGCTATCGCGTTCACGTCGGAAGACGGGCGCGAAGGCATTAATGCCTTTGTCGAAAAGAGAAAACCGGTTTTCAAGGGTAAGTAAGTAGGACCAACCGATATAAGGAGGAATTTATGGCACGAAATGCAGTAATATTGGCCGGTGGCCAATCCAAATGGGGTGTCAGAGAGGCCCACATTGTCGACCTCTTCCAGGAAGCAGCGAAAGCCTGCATGGACGACGTCCCCAATCTCAAACCGAAGGACGTTGACGGTGTCGTCGTTGCCACGTCATACGCCGGAAGGTGCTCGTTCCAGGTTAATACCGCTCCCGTCATCGCCGAGAGATGCGGTCTGAAACCGACATCCATCTGTACACGCTGCGACACACTGTGCGCAGGCGGCTCGACTGCTATCATCCTCGCAAAGGGCCTCGTGGAATCAGGCTGTGCCGACATCGTCATGGTGCTCGGCGGTGAGAAACTCTACACACCGCAGAAATGGGAAGTCTTCTACAGCGAACTCGCGTCAGTCGACCACGACTGGGACGGCGTGCACGGCATGGGCCTTCCGCCTCCATTTTTCTCATTGACCGCACAGGAACACATGATGCACTACAACACAAAGAAAGAAGACCTTGCGGCCGTATCGGTAGCCAACTACAACTACGCTGCAACGAACCCGGTTGCCCAGATGCAGAGACCTCTGACACTTGAAGAGGCGATGAGCGCTCCGGTCGTCGTTCCCCCGCTGACACTGTACGATTGCTGCCCGATCACGGACGGCGCTGCGGCGGCTATCATCACGACCGATGAGATCGCAAAGAGATTCAGCGACAGGCCTCTCGTTTACATCAGGGGCACCGCACAGACATGCTTGAACAGCGTTTCAGCGAACTTCCCGGGCGCGCACCTCGCAGACTGGGCACACACCAGGATCGCGGCTGCGAAGGCATACGAAAGAGCAGGAGTCACGGCAAACGACGTTAAGGTTGCCCAGACACATGACTGCTTCTCGATTTCCGAAGTCATCGAAGTTGAGGAACTCGGATTCTGTAAGAAAGGTGAAGGCGGAGAGTTCTGCAGCTCCAAACAGATAGAGCTCGGCGGCAAGGTTCCCGTGAACACAGACGGCGGGTTGCTGGCAGTTGGCCATCCCTTCGGCGCAACGGGTATCCGGCAGGGTACCGAGATCATGAAGCAGCTCCAGGGAAGAGCACGTCATCAGGTGAAAGGCGCCGACATTGGACTCACGCATAACCTCAGCGGAGCCAACGCGGAACATACGATCTTAGTGTATGGCCAGACCCCAGTAAAATAAGGAGGAGAAATATGGCTGTTTTGGGAATCCCTATACTTGAAGACCTTTACCCATCAACGATGGATATGTGGCCTCTCGAGGCTAAAGAATTTAACAGGTCCTGGCAGTTTTATGAAAACCTGAAAGCTGGCAGACTGACGACAACAAAATGCAAAGCCTGCGGGAACGTTTCATACCCGCCCAGGGTTATCTGCCCGGAATGCTATTCCGAGGATCTCGAATACACCGATCTTCCGACAAAGGGAAAAGTTATCGTTTTCTCCGAAGAGGTGAAAGGTGTGCCCCTGGGATTTGAGTCACCGCTCATCCACGCGGTTATCGATCTCGGACAGGACCCGGCACGCAGGGTTCTCACCAGGATCATGAACTGCGCCGCCGGACAGCTCCAGAGAGGCGACGAAGTGCAGCTCATCGTTTTTCCGGTCCCTGCCCTTCCTATCGATAAAGGCAAACAGGGAACAATTATGTCCGATAGAGTGTTTTTTGCTTTCGAACCGGTAAAGAAGTAAAAAAGCATGCCAAATAAAAAAGGCCGGAGCAATCCGGCCTTTTTTATTTGGCGGCGTACGGCGTACGGCGTACGGCGTACGGAAAAAATATCCAGATTGTTACACTATACTGCCGCCCTTTCGCCTTCCGCCTTTTTGCTTTTCACCGTCAGCCGTACGCCGTCAGCCGTACGCCGTTTTTTAATCAACATTTTCAAGCCTTATCCCCCACCCCTTACCCATCACCTGTCACCTTCCCTTCCATATCCCTGTAAAGATTATTTTTTATCACGCGCATATTTTGTTTCCTGTATCGGAGAATATAGTGTAAAATCATCTCGATATGCTTAGGAGACTTATCGCCTCGGCCCTTTTTATCGCGCTTCTTTTGCCCGCCATTCCCCTTTTTGCCAGAGACACGGTCGTGCGCAAGATCATCGATGGAAATACGGTCCAGCTCGAAACGGGAGAGATAGTGAAGTACATCGGGGTGGCGGCGCCCGAGATGAACAAGAAGGAAGGGCCCGAGTTTTACGCAAGGCAAGCGGTGAACTACAATAAGAAACTCGTTTTTATGAAGAAGGTCAGACTCGAGTTTGATGCGAAGAGGAAGGACGAGAAAGGCAACATGCTCGCTTATGTCTTCGTCAAAAAGACGCTGGTAAATGCGGAACTCATACGGAACGGCTGCGCACGGGCGGAAGTTCAGCCTCCTAACCTGAGGTATAAAGACGCCCTCCTCGATGCGCAGAAGAAGGCGATGTCCGAGGATAAAGGCATCTGGGCCGAGAAAAAGAGAGACACGGAAAAATACTATGTCGGCAACAAACGGGCCTCCATGTTTCACAGGCCGTCATGCAAATTGGTCGAGAAGATACCCGACAAGGGCAGGATCGTCTTCCATAGCAGGAGCGACGCAATAAAGATAGGTTACGTACCATGCAAGATATGCAAGCCATAGCCGAAGAATATCTCCGCTACTGGGGCCTTGAGCACCACCCTTTCCTCCTGGCCCCCGACGGTCACATGATGTGCGTTACGGGCCAGTACTTCGAGTGTTACGAGCGCCTGAAATATGCGATCATGACAAACAAGGGCGGTGTCCTTATCGCATCCGAAGAGGCGGGGCTCGGCAAGACAACTATACTGCTCAAGCTGATCGAAGACATGACCGAGGAGCACGGCAAGAATTTCCGGTACGCCTATATCGATCATCCCACTGTTAGCGCCGACGAGATGATCGGGCAGATAACGGAAATGATAAGCGGTATACCCGCTTCGGAAAATAAGATCCAAAACCTGGCGACCCTCAAAAATGCCCTTATCGCCGGTAAAATGGAAGGAAGCCGGAACATTATCGTCGTCGACGAAGGGCAAATGCTCTGCGACGCCCGCCCTGTGCTGCAGGAATTGCGGGCACTCATAAATCTGACCCATCACGGCCAGTACCTTCACACGTTTATCCTGTCCGGACAAAAGGCGCTCTGGGACACCCTGCAGGAAATGCCCGAGTTCTGGCAGAGGCTGCCTGTCCGCTATTATCTCACACCGCTGCGCTTTGAAGAGACGCGCGAAGTGATCCGATATCGTCTCAACAAGGCCGGCCTCGACGTAGCTCGCGAGCTATTCACCGATGAGGCCATCGAGATCATCCATAAATATGCGCAGGGCCTGCCGCGGACTATTATAGCTGTTTCCGATCTCGCTCTCCTCACCGGTTATAACGACAAAACACGAAAGGTGGGCTTCAAAGAGGTCACAAAGGCGATCAATTCGATGAGCGGCAGGGGCGAGACCATGCCGTATGTTATATCGGACAAGAATGGCAATGGCGGGGAATCTGCTTCACGGGTGGCCGAAGCGTTTTCCACCCGGAATGGCTTATCACCTGTTGAAAACACATCCCGGCCCCCCGGCAGGGGTTTTTTCGATTCGGTGCAGGCTCTACGGCCAGTCATTATTGTACTTCTTATAATCACTTTCATCTTCATAGGTGCATTGGGTTACCGCTTGTTCTCGTCCGCGATCACCCCTCCGCCGCCAAACACTGTTATAATCAAGGAAGTGGAAAAACCGGAAGCGCCCAAAAAACCCGCCCCCGCCACTCCCCCCGTACAAAATGCGGAAGAACCCGCCAAGACAGAGCCGGCGGGCCAACTGTCATTTGAACCCGGTTCTCAGAAAGACATCATAGAGTCCTTCAGGGAAGAGACCAAAAAAAGGCGTGAAGCAAGCCGATACGCGGTTATCACAGTGGAGTCCGCAAACGTTCGCAGTGCCCCCGACATTGGATCCTCACGGATCCTGACGATAGTCCGGGGTGAGAGGCTTGCCATTATCGGGGAGAAGGAAGACAGTGACGGAATGAAATGGTACAAGGTAAACCTGTACGGCAGCCGGACCGGGTGGATCGCATCGATAGTGGCGGAAGCGAAGAACAGATAAACGGTTCAAAGTTCAAGGTTCAAAGTTCAAGCAAAAAATCCCCCATCAAAAAATTATGTCTCTTTGAGGCTTACGTAAGTTTTTTTAACTTTGAACTTTGAACTTTGAACCTTGAACGGTCTTTCAGCCTCTAAGTACTCGCTTATCACCCTTACGGATCGTCAGTTTTATCTGATCGAGATATTCGAGCAGCGGAATAAGGAACTTACGGGACAGGTTCAGTTCTGATTTAAACTCGGACGGTCCCATTTCCTGGTGCTGCTTGAGGTAATCTATCGCCTTGCGCTTGACCTCTTCGATCATGTCCGGATGAAAGTACATGTCCTGGGCAACCTTGATCACGCCGCCACGGAAGGCAAGGCGGTCAAGAAGTTCCCGCGCATTTTTTTCGTTGATGCCGATGCCGGCTGCAAGGTCTTTCGGGCCCGGCGGTGTAAACGCAGACGAACGGAGCGCCTCTACGATCTTTCGTTCCGTCTCATTGTTCTGGTTTGCCCTGGCGTGCGCCCCTGACGTCACGCGGTCCTTCTCGAGGACAATACGACCGTCTGCAGCACATTCATCAAGCGCTGCCTGAAATATCTGGACATCGGTGGCCGGGAGCCGCATCCGCAGTTCTTCTTTCGATATACCAACCTTTAAGGGGTTCGCCTTGTGGTATTCATTGACCAAAGAAGTGATCCGCTCTATATAATCCTTCCAAAAATCATTATGGATATAAGACTTGCCGATAAGCTTCACGCTGGAATTCTTTATCAGGACCTCGCCCGTCCTTTCGGTGAACGCGAGGTCTTTCCCGATCAGGATCGAAAGCGTCTCCTGTTTTATTCCCCGGTACGAGCCCTTCTTTATATGATAGGCCATTTTATCGACGTCTGAGCCCCTATTGAGGACCTTATACACGTTCGCGAGGGTGTCGCTCTTCCTCTTGTGGCGGGCAGGCATGATGTCGAGGACATTACCCCCTCCCACGGTCTGTATCGCGTAGGAACCGCGCAGGATGAAGCGATCTCCCGGAAGGACAACGATCGGCTTCTTGAATACGAATTGCACAAATTGCTCCTGACCCGGTTCTATCTGGTCGGACCCGAGGAGCACCAGCCTTGCCTCCTCCTGCGTCGTCGCGATATGAAAACGCAGGATGCTGTCGTGCCGTATCGGTTTTATCGGGAGCTTCAAAAGTTTCAGCGAAGCGTCAATCCGTGACGTGAGCAGAAGCGTGTCGGGCCGCGCGATCATGCTGCCGCGCTCGACCTCCTGCCTGTCGAGGCCCTGCAGATTGAGGGCGATACGCTGGCCTGCCATAGCCTCTTTTACATCGTCATGATATGCCTGGATGCTGCGGACCCGTGCCCGCCTGGCGAAAGGGAAAAGCTCAACGTCTTCACCGATCTTGAGCGAGCCCGATATGCATGTGCCCGTTACAATGGTGCCGAGACCTTTCAGCGTGAAAACCCTGTCAACCGGCAGGCGGAATATGCCCTCGCGGGACCTCTCCTCTATCGTGTCCGCGATGGTGCGCAGCATATCTTTCAGAATATCGAGATTCTCACCCGTCGCCGCGGAAACAGCCACGACAGGGGCTCCTTCCAGTGCCCGGCCCTTGAGGAAATCCTTGATATCCTCCTCGACAAGCTCGACCATATCGTCATCGACGAGGTCCTTCTTCGTGATGACGACGATGCCCTTCGTAAGCCCCAGCATTTCGCATATGTCGAGATGTTCCCGTGTCTGCGGCATCACACCCTCATCCGCGGCCACAACGAGAAGGACGGTGTCGATGCCCCACGCACCCGCCACCATGTGGCGCACGAACTTCTCATGGCCCGGCACGTCTACGATACCGACAAGGAGATCGTCGTCGAGGTGCCAGTGGGCGAACCCCAATTCCGTAGTGATCCCCCTCTCCTTCTCTTCCTTCAGCCGGTCGCAGTCTATTCCCGTCAAGGCCTTGATCAGGGTCGTCTTCCCGTGGTCAATATGCCCGGCAGTGCCGATAACTATGCGTTTCATGGGTGGGTAAAATATAACATAAAAGACGGGCAATAGGCGATAGGCAATAGGCTATGGGAAAAACAGAGATCTTTTCCATCATTTTGGTTGTTCCCTATCGCCTATCGCCCATTGCCCATCGCCCGTCAATAGCCTATGGGAAAAACAGGGATCTTTTCCGTCATTTTGGTTGTTCCCTATCGCCTATCGCCCGTCAATAGCCTATGGGAAAAACAGGAATCTTTTCCATCATTTTGGTTGTTCCCTATCGCCTATCGCCTATCGCCCATCGCCCGTCTTCTCTTGACTTCCCCCCTCCGCATATGATTTATAAATGCATGGAAAAGATCAAGACTATATACAGCCCCGTATTCCTTACGGATTATCCCACTGTCGATTGCGAGAACCCCGGCAGGGTCGAATTCATCCATGCCAAGATAAAAGACATCGTAGATCTTATCGAACCGGAACCATGCACCCTGTCCGATCTCGCCCTGTGCCACAGCGACGCCCTGATCAAGACCGTCCAGCGGACGAAGGAAGTTTTCGACACCGCGGTCCTTGCCGCCGGCGGAGCGATGATGGCTGCGGAGATCGCACTGAGGGAGCCGTCTTTTGCTCTTATCAGGCCGCCCGGACATCACGCCGGACATAATTTCAATGGCGGGTTCTGCTTTTTCAACAACATGGCGATCGCCGTCAAGAACCTCCTGGCACATGATACGATAGAAAGTGCACTGATAGTGGATATCGATCTCCATTACGGGAATGGTACGGAGGATATCGTAAAGTCCGATCCCCGGATCGCATTCCGGAACATAGACGCCCGTTCAAGAGAGTCTTTTTTTCAGGACCTCGAGGAAGCCCTCACGGATGCATCGAAGTTTGACATACTGGGATGCTCGGTGGGCTTTGACACGTACATCAGGGACTGGGGCGGCCTCCTGTTCGGAGAGGATTACCACAAGGTCGGCTCTATGCTCGTTACCGCCAATCGGCGCCTGTTCTGCCTCCTCGAGGGCGGCTATTATGTAGCAGACCTCGGGATCAATGCCCAGTTTCTCCTCCAGGGCATCCTGAAGGCTTGTTCGTAGCGTCGATCAGTGCTTTCATAGCAGGCATATATCTCGGGACCTTCGAATATCACATAATCACCTGGGCAGGAGCTCTTCTCCTCGCTATAATAGTACTCGTGCCTTTTCTCCTCAGGCACGGTCTTCTGCGCATATCGGCTGTTGCTCTCGTTGCCGCCTTCTTCCTGACGGGGATAGTGCGGGTATCGCTGACAAGCACAGACGAAAAACCGCTTGTGTACACGGATGCGGCCGTATTCAGCGGTACGGTGGTTGAATCCTCACAGACCACAAAGACGATCACCATAACCTCCCCGGAAGAGATGCGAGGGGCAAAAGCTTTGATCCGTTCGGATGAAAGCGCAGGGATCGGGGACACCATCGTTGCATACGGGACACCAAAGGAACTTGCGCTCAATTTCAAGAACCCCGGCCGGATATCCTGGACATGGATAAAGAAGCAGGAGGGGATACTGTACGAGATCCGGGGACGCATCATCTCGGTTCGTGCGGACCCCGGCATCATCGAGCGGATACGGCGCTATTGTGCTGACAGGATAGATGCGAGCGGAGCGGCACATCGGGACGTAATAAAGGCCCTGACGATCGGCGATACGGCAGACCTCGATGGCGCAACAAAAGACCTCTTCCTCAGGACGGGCACGACCCACATCCTCTCCATATCAGGGTCGCATCTCGCGGTCGTCACCGGCCTTGTCTTTTTTCTGGCCACCCGCCTTATGTGCATCAATCCCCGTCTGCGGCTCAAAGGATCGGACAAAAAGTATGCCGCCTTTGTTGCGATCCCTTTCGCGGTCGGTTTCATGCTGATAAGCGGGTCCAGCCTTCCCGCCATCCGGGCCACCATTATGGTTGTCATCTATATGTTCGCCATCATCTTCGACCGCAACCGGCATATCGAGAATGGCCTTTTTTTGAGTGCCCTCGTCATTTTGACCATCTATCCGCTCTCCCTGTTCTCACCGTCATTTCAATTGACGTTTCTGAGCGTGCTCTTCATAATCCTGGTAAATAAAGCCTTTGGACATAGGCTTTCAAGGATGCCCCGGCCCTTGCGCTGGGTCATATCCATGATTCTCGTAACAATAGCGGCCACGGCCGGAACGCTCCCCGTTGTGCTCTATCACTTCTATGGATTTAACCCTTTAAGCATGGTCCACAACCTTATAGCGGTGCCCCTAATGTGCACCGTGGCGACGCCTCTTTCCCTCGCGGGCATCATAGCACCGTTTGGCGAGCATCTTTTACGGCTCTCCGGGAATATTATCGAATACACCATCCTGGTGCTCGACAGGCTTAACTGGGGATATATTTACCCCGTCATACGGCCGAGCCCTCTGGAGGCGATCATTTACCTTACCTTCGCAATCTCGCTCGTCTACATCAGGACAAAACCGGTCAGATCTATCTTCATCACACTGGTTCTGCCGATCTCTCTTCTCACTGCGGGGCTCGCCTGCCACGAGCGGCTTGGAAATAAGGACCTGTGCCTGGACTATATCGACGTCGGGCTCGGCGATGCCATACTTGTACAGGCACCCCGCGGTGCCCGGCTTCTCATAGACGGCGGCGGGTTTTACGGAGATAATTTCGATATCGGCAAATCAGTTATAGGTCCATTCCTTCTCGCGAAAAAAATATCGACCCTGGATTACGTTATCAACACGCACCCGCACCAGGACCATTTTGCCGGTCTTCAGCACATCCTGCAGCACTTTGGCGTCCGAAATTTCGCTGCGGGAACGGAAGGCCCGGAACCCCGCAGTATCAGGAAGATCACTTCCGCCGCAAAAATACCGTTCACGCACATGCGCACGGGAGATGTCATCCGGATCGGGAGCGACCTGTCCATCCAGGCCCTCTATTCTTTCCCGGTCCCGGGGAACACTAATGACTCTTCCCTTGTCCTCAAGCTCACGTATGGCAGCATCGCCTTCCTGCTGACCGGGGATATCGGGGAAGACGTCGAGAGGTCGCTTATACTGCGCAAGGGCGACATCAGGGCGAATGTCCTCAAGATCCCCCATCATGGAAGCCGCCATTCAAGCACCGTGGCATTCATACGGGCCGTGAGACCCGATATAGCCGTGCTCAGCGCCGGGCCCGGCATACGGGGCATCCCCTCCAATGAGGCAATCGCGCGCTACAGGGCTTTCAATATCCCTCTTTACAGGACAGACAGGGACGGATGCGTCCGCGTGTGCACCGACGGCAAAAACCTGACCGTTCAAACAGAACAGCGGTAAATGTGGTCTGCCGTCTAGCCGTCGATTATTTTGTGCAGCTTTCTTTCGAGCTCGCCCGCGTCGTAGGGCTTTGTGAGGACTTCCGCGAAACCGTATTCCTTGTAGTTTTGTATGATCGGGTCGGTGAGGTATCCGCTCGATATGATCGCCTTGACGTCGGGATCGGCCCGAAGAAGTTCACGCATCACTTCCTTGCCTCCCATGCCGCCCGGAACCGCAAGATCGAGGATGACCGCGTCAAAAGGTTCGTTCAATTTTACTGCCTGGTTGAACAGGGTTACCGCCTCCTCGCCGCTTTGGGCGGTGATCGCCGTGTAGCCGAGATAATTCAGGAGCTCCTGCGCGATCTCGAGGATCAGGGCCTCATCGTCGAGAAGCAGTATTCTGCCCGTCTTTTTCGATGGACGGTCCTCCGCCGTTCTATCCGCCGAAACATCGCTCCCGTACGCGGGAAGGTCGATATGAAAGGCTGTTCCGTGTCCCCGTGTGGATTCGAGGGTTATGTTCCCGCCATGCTTTTTGATGATCGCATAGGAAATGGCGAGCCCGAGGCCAACGCCCTTTTCGGCACCCATCACCTTGGTTGTATAATAAGGGTCAAACACCCGGGGAATGTCCTCCGGCAGAATCCCCACCCCCTCATCGATGATGGATATCCTGACATAATTCTCCTGGATAAGGGGAAGCCTGTCGTCCGGTGCGAGCCTGATATTGCTGACTTTCACAGTTATCTTCCCGCCGGCCGGCATTGCATCCCTCGAGTTTCTCAATATATTTTCAAAAACCTGCCTCAATTGCTCCCGGTCGGCCTCGATAGAATGAACGCCGGGCGGAATGTCAAAAACGCACGTTATCGCGGTGCCCCGCAGTATATCTTTTGCCACGGACGCCACGATCGATTCGAGTTCGATTATACGCCTGACCGGATTTCCGCCCCGCGAAAAGGTCAGCAATTGCTGCGTCAGGTTCTTTCCCAAAAATGTAATGCGCTCGGCCTCGTCGATATATTCGGCCGCATTGATATTCTTCGAGACGTTGAGCTTGGCAAGCGAGAGATTCCCGACGATCGCCATCAAAAGGTTATTGAAATCATGGGCGATGCCCCCGGCGAGCGTTGCGAGCGACTCAAGGTTCCGCGATCTTGAGACCTCGGCTTCCATATTCTTCTGCTCACTGATATCCATCAGCAGGCCGACAATACCTGCTATTTTCCCGTCGGGACCTGTGATGGTCGCTTTTTTCACTAACTGGTGGCATATCGACCCGTCATTTTTTACCCATTGCAGTTCATACATCTTGGAGCCGGGTTCTTTAAGGAGTTCCAGGTCTGCTTTCCGATGCACCTCGGCATTCTCGGGGCGCATCGGCAGGGCCGAGACATCCTTACCGATGAATTGGTCACTAATGCCAAAATATTCCCTGAATGCTTTATTGATGATGATATAGACACCCCGGGTGTCCTTGTAATAAACCGGACTGGGGATGTTATCGATAAGCGCCTGAAACAGGTCAGGCGTGGCCGAAATGAGCTCTATGAATTTTTCCAGATCTATTCTCTCTTGTCTTGCACTGCAGTTTTATCATTAAACGAAAATGACCGTCCACAAAAATCTGACCCGGTCAGCATCTTTCGTAAAGCAGACCATACCGGACGCCCGCCGCGCTGACAATGCAGGATTCGAAACCGCCGTGCAGCATGACTTCCTTCAGTATCATCGCTCCCTGCACTATAATATCTTCCCTGCCGGCTTCCATACCCGGTACATCCCTTCGGGCCGAGCTTTTCAGCGGCCGGAGCGAAGCAATAAGGCCCTCGAGGTCTTTCATGCGGATAGCATACCCGTGTATCCTGGACTTATCATATTCATTGAGGCCCAGTATCAGCGCGGCAATATTTGTCACTGTCCCTGCCGTGCCGATGAGCGGCCCATTCTTGTTCATGCGCAGGTTTGTGAGATTTTCCCGGATGAACGAGGATACATTGTGCAATTCATCGGCGCGAGGCGGATCGTGCGAAACATACGCGTCTGTCAGCACCACGCTGCCTATCGGTAAAGAGACATACCCGGCGAAACGGTTCTCAGCCCCGTCGATTATCTCCGTACTGCCTCCCCCGATATCGACTATCGTCATATCGGAGCACTGCAAAACCTCATCATTGCTGACAGACAGGTACGTGTAATACGCCTCGTCACGCCCGCTTATTATCTCGATATCCAGACCGAACATGTCTTTGACCCGGGCTACAAATTCATTTCCGTTCTTCGCTTTTCTCAGCGCTTCGGTGCCGACGCATATAATTTTATCGACCGTGTTGGATTCGATAATGCCGAGATAATTTCGCAATCCCTCGATGGTCCGGGAGATTGCCTCTTTCTTGAGGCTGCCTGACCGGACCAGGTCTTCCCCGAGCCTTACTATGTTCGAGACATCAGCTATGTCGGTAAGCGCCTCCCCGTTCTTCTCGGCGATCAGGAGGAGGACCGTGTTCGTTCCGATATCTATGGCCGCACATTTCATTTGACATCCCTGCTATATAATCACTAAATTACCTGACATGACCCCTGCTTCAATAAATGTGAGCGGGATCGCAGCTTTTCTGTCAGGCCTGCTGTCCTTCTTCACCCCGTGTATCCTGCCTCTCGTACCTTCGTACATAATTTATATCAGCGGCATAACGGTCCGTGATATGTCGGCCCCGGAAGCCGGCCACAGGAAAAAGGTCTTTCTTCATTCGCTTCTCTTCATTCTCGGTTTTTCCTTCGTTTTCGTGGCGCTCGGCGTCTCGTCGTCACTGATCGGCACATTTCTTTTTAAATACCAGGCATATATCATCCGGATAGGCGGAGCGGTCCTTATTCTCCTCGGCCTGTTCTACCTCGACATCCTGAAGATCCCTGTTTTTAACCGGCAGTATGCGCTTCAGCTCAACCAAAAACCCATCGGGCTTTTCGGTTCGTTCATAGTCGGCATCATTTTTTCCCTCGGATGGACACCCTGTGTCGGCCCCGCCCTGTCATCGATCCTCATCGTCGCATCGGTGTCCGGCAAGGCATTGGACGGCCTGTATCTGCTTTCTCTTTATTCGCTGGGACTTGCCATCCCATTTTTGCTATCTTCCCTTCTTTTTGACAGGCTTTTTTCCTTGCTGAAAAAATACAGCTTTATATCCCGGTACGTAGTACGCGTGCTCGGGATACTTCTTATCATTCTCGGCCTGTTGATGGTCACGTCATACTACCGCCTGATCAATCTATGGTTGGGAATGATACTCACGCCGGGAACCTGATAAAGAAAGTCGGCGGGAGCAACACCAGAAAAACCCTGGATTCCGGCCTTCGCCGGAATGACGACAGGGCCACAGAAGCCTTTAGCCTTTAGCCTTTAGCCTTTAGCCTTTAGCCGTTAGCCTTTAGCCTTTAGCCTTTAGCCGTTAGCCGTTAGCCGTTAGCCGTTAGCCTTTAGCCTTTAGCCTTTAGCCGTTAGCCTTTAGCCTTTAGCCGTACGCCGGTCTTTTAAAAATCCATCTCATGGAACTCGCTCTGAAAACGTTCCTTGAATTTCTTGATGACCCTGTTCTCTATCTGCCGCGCCCTTTCACGGGAGATCTTGAATTGCTGGCCGATCTCCTGGAGGGTAAGAGGATCTTCGGACATGATCCTCTGCTCGAAGATGAAGACTTCTTTATCGTTGAGGCCCTTCTTGAATTCTTTTACTCTCTGGGCAAGTATCTCGCGCTTTTCTTTGCTTGAAACGACTTCTTCCACATCGTCGCCGCCACGGATCATATCCATGATCGTATCATCGCTCTCATCGTGAATGGGCGAATCGAGAGATACATCCGTGAATGCAAGACGTTTTTGCATCTCTTCTATCTCTTCTTCCTTCACGTCGAGGTTGGTGGCAAGCAGCGCCGGCGCGGGGATCATGCCGAGCGCCTCCAGTTTCTGCTTTTCCTTGTTGAGGCGGTAGAATAGCTTTCTCTGGCTCTGTGTCGTCCCGACCTTGACGAGGCTCCACGAATCCATGATGTACTTCAGGATATAGGCCCTGATCCAGAACGAGGCATAGGTAGAGAATTTCGTGCCCTTGTAAGGGTTGAACTTTTTCACTGCGTGCAGGAGCCCGACATTCCCTTCCTGGATGAGGTCGAGCACGTTGAGATACGTGTTGTAATATTCGAGGGAGATCTTGACCACCAGTTTGAGGTTCGACATGACGAGCTTCTGTGCTGCAAGCCGGTCCTTGTCCTCGTATACCAGGCGGGCGACCTCGAACTCCTCCTCCCGCGACAGGACACTGTAACGGGACACCTCGGAAAGGTATTTCCGCAACGGATCGAACGTGGTCGGTAAAGAACTGTCCTCTGTCCGGGGCGGTGATGGTCTTTTTTCTGTCTTATCTTCATCCATATAAAGCGCCTCTACTCAGCGCGGACCTGAATAAGCTGGCCCACGATGCTCACAGCTATTTCCTGCGGTGTTTCAGCCTTGATCGCAAGGCCGATCGGAGCGTGAACCTTTGATATCGCTTCGTTGGAAAAACCGGACTCACGCAACATGTCAAATATCATCTTCACTTTTCTCCTGCTCCCGATCATTCCGATATACCGGACATCTTTTCCCAGGGCCTCGCGAAGGACCACCGCGTCGTGCGCATGGCCGCGGGTCACAATAACGACAAATTCGCTCCCGGAAAAAGATAAATTCGAAAAGCTTTTCACGAAATCTTCAACCATGATCTCGTCCGCCTCGGGGAAACGGGCGGAATTGGCGAATTCCTGCCTGTCATCGATGACGGTCACGGCGAATTCAACCATTGCGGCAACTTTAGCGATAAATTGGGAGACATGGCCGGCACCGAAAATATAGAGCCGTGCCCGGTTAAATACGGGTTCAACGAGGAAAGCGCCGTCGTCGGAGATGACGGGCCTTGCCCCGGAGACAAGGCCCAGGCACTGCATCGCATTGCTTTCGCTCATCTCATCACCGGTAATGCCCAGGTTTTCATCGATAAGGGTCTTCGAAAAAACATCCGTCAGTGACGTGACGACGATCCCCTTCTTTCCTTTCCGTTCCATGTCCGCGAGCCGTTGATATAATGCACCATGCCGTGCCATGACAGGTTCGAGGAGAACATCGACGTTGCCGCCGCAGATCATCCCCTGGTCCGCAACGGTTTTCGCGTTCATCTGGAAATGCATGATAGCGGCCGCGCCGTTATCCTTACGCTCGACAGCAGCGTTCTGTACCTGCAGTTCGATCAGTCCGCCGCCAACCGTTCCGTCACTTTGCCCCATCTCGTCTACGAACATCCTTGCCCCGACATCCCGGGGTGCCGAACCGGTACGGCTGATCACGGTCGCAAGGACCCCTCTTCTGCCTGCTTCAAGGCTTTCTCTGATGGTGTCATATATGCTCATCGATCATTTACCTTTCATCTTGACCAAAATAATAATGGAGAACTGCCTCGAGCACTCCTCCCGCGATGCCGCGCGCCTTTTCGGAGATCGTAAAACAATACTCCTTTTTGGCCCTCGGGTCGACATCACCGACCTTTTCGCCTTTTTCGACCACCATTTCCCTGATGAGCCCCCGAAGTATCCCGTCAAACGGCGCATGAACGGGAGCATCGCCGACATACAGCACAAGGTCTCCCTGCTTCACCTCGTCTCCGAGAAGATGCACATGCTTCACCGGTCCTGGAACAGGTGCCCGCAAAACGCGTTCTTTCGCAACACCCTTGATCTCGCCCGGCATCCCGGTATAGGGTTCAGCCGAACCATCGTAGATAACGCGCCCGAGGTCATGTCCGCGGTTGCTCTCGATAACCGCATGGACATCGTGCGGGGCGATGAAGCCAGGGCCAACCCCGATAACAAAGGGAGCTTCTTCCTTTCGCGTCCCGACGTTCCTCTTGGCCATAATTGCATCGATAACAATATCAGGCCTCACGTCCTTCAGGCTTCTCCATTCGGGGTCCACGGTCACAGCGATCTGCCCTGCCTTCCATGCCGACTCCGCATCCCGGGCGTTCTCAACGAATCTCGCGCTGATGTTCTCAACGGCGACCATGCCGTCATGCACGGCTTCACAAAATGACACGAAACGCCGCACGCACAGGGGGTTCGCAACCTCCAGCATGAGGATGCGCGTCATCCCCGACCGGTAGAGCCTGTGGGCTATTCCCGACGCCATCTCACCGGCGCCTTTTATGACGACGGTCGCATCCGTTATCTTTTTTTCTGTCGCGGGCATGCCCGAAACCTCGCTATAACCCTTTTCCGAAGTGACACGCCGGATAATGGCAGACATCACAGTACGTGCACAGTCCGCCATACCCGAGCATCGCCACATCACGCTTTGAAACCTTTTCCCCGGCCAAAAGCCTCAGGAGCACGATATCGAGTGCCGTATAGCCATTGTAATAGACGCATGCGGGAGCGCCGAGGATATATTTGCCATCCAGTTGCGCGAGAAGGAACATCGCGCCCGGGGCGATCGGCGTGCCATAGAATAACGTTTTTGCCCCTGTCGCCTCGATCCCCTCCTGTGTGACGTCGTCGGGATCGACCGAGAGACCGGCCGTAGTGATCACGATATCGGCCCCTTTCGCAAAAAGGTCGAGGATCGCGTCCCGGATCATGGGGACCTCGTCGGTAACAACCCTTTTCCCGATCACGTCTGAACCGTATTTTCTGACCTTGGCCTCCACGATATGGGAACTGTCCGGCACCCGCCCGTCATATACCTCGCTGCCGGTGACGACGATACCTGCGGACAGTGCCTTAAACGGCATTACCTTGATCGTCTTCTTGTACTTCCCGCCTTTTTCGACACGGGCCAGGGACCTTTCATTGATATAGAGCGGTATTATCCTGGCGGCGGCTATCATATCGCCCGCTTTGACGGGGTACCTGTTCGGCAGCGTCGTCACGAGTACATCCTCGATCCGGTTCAACGCGTACAGCATGTCAGGGTCGACCTTGAACAGTCCGTCGACGGTGCTTTTGATAACGACCTTGCCTTCCTTCGGCGGCACCATCTCCATGAATTTTCCCATGACAGCACGCGCGATC
The DNA here is from genome assembly GCA_963666485.2 of Syntrophorhabdaceae bacterium. GTDB lineage: Bacteria > Desulfobacterota > Syntrophorhabdia > Syntrophorhabdales > Syntrophorhabdaceae > Delta-02. The sequence goes on from CAXXUO010000004.1 coordinate 180,892, forward strand.
CTCATGCCCGCGTCGTCCTCGTGCACCCCCTGTATGGAATCGTCAAAGACAAACAAATGCCTCTTCCCGAGATCGAGGAGCCTTTCCACGTCTGATGCCTTGATGACCGTCCCTTTCGTGAAAGCGACATCCTTCTTCTTTCCGGGAATGATCTCCGTAATGTCGTGGGCAAGTATCATGCCCGGGGCGTCTTCAACTCGTACCTTTTTCAACGTTGTATCCTTTTCGTGTCAGATTCTGGATATCGTCGGCGGTGTCGATATCGAACAACGCGCCGTTATCCGTTTCTATAAATAGCACATCTTCTTTATGATTTTCTATAACTTCACGGAGGCCTTTGTCCCCCGCGAGGCCTTCCATTTCCTCGATATACAGGGCGGCATCGATCAGGACCGGGTGGCCTTTCTGCCCGCCGCACACAGGGACGATTATGGGCTTTCCTGCCGCGCGGAAAGCTTCGACCATATCTTCCAGCAATTCCTTGCTGATAAATGGCTTGTCCCCCAGGTGGAAAAATACCGCCTTCGCACCACGCACCCACGGAATGGCGGCCTTGACCGAACTCGACATGCCCGTGTCGTGGTCTTTATTATGTACGACGGTGACGTTAAGCCCCGTGAGTTCGCGGTTTATTTCAGGCAGATAAGGACCGGCAACGACGACAACATCTCCCAGGCCTGCCTCTATGAAAGGGAGGACCGATCTGCGGATAACCGCCTCGGAATCGATCTTCAGTGTAAGCTTGTTGAAACCGAGCCGTCGTGAAGACCCTGCCGCCAGGATGACGGAACAGATGTCTCTCATGAAACCAAAACACCGTTATGATACATTCTATTCTTCCCCGACGATCAGCATCAGGCCGGCGAGAAGCCTGTCGACATCTGCGCCGTGGACCTGTGCTGCCTGTTCGATATTTTCAAAAAGTGCGGCCTCGCAACCGGCACACCCGAGACCGAAATCCTCGAAGACTTTCAAAGACCCCGGGTATTTGCTCAGAACTTCACTGACGGACATCTTTCTATCGATCATAGCCTCTCCGGTTGTGACCGGTGCATGTGCGCACGGCCCGAAATTTTTAGAAAACGTCGGCAGAAAAGATATATATGTCTGCGTCTTCAGATTTCCAGGCGTCCTTCGGCAGGCCCGCTTTATAGCATGTATATTCCAGGAACTCGGTCCTGTCCCAGCCCTGCTCTGTCGCGACCTGGGGAAGCAAAAGGCCCGAATGAACGCCTTTCTCGATATACAATCCGTGGACGCCAACCTCGATCTCGTCTACATTTTCGATCTTTTTCATGGGGGTCAGGACCGAGATCTCGAAATCGCAATCCTTCCACTCGTCTTTCGAGACAGGCTCGAAGCGCGGGTCGTGAAAAGCGGCCTGCACCGCCATATGCCGCACGGTTTCATGCAGGGGCAGGTAGCCCCGCAGGTACCCTATGCATCCCCTTAAAGACCCGCAGTTCTTTATGGTGACAAAAGCCCCGCATTTTTCGTCAAGAAGACCGGAGGTTTCGACCGGCAGGCATTCCTTGCCGAAAAGAACGCCTTCGATGGCGTCCTTGACCAGTTTCTTCAGTTTATCCCTTTCTTCCTGTGATAGTGCCATGATCCGTCCTGTCAGCTGTCGCTTCTAAACAACACGGCGGACACGTACCCGACGACACCGCTCCGGTCACCCGACACATCACCCGAGTTGGCATATTTCAGGATCGAACTCGAATGAGCGCCCAGTTTCCCGGCCGCCATCATGGTGGTGATCATAGGGCCCGCTCCGCATGCCTGGGCCTTTTCGGTCCTGATGTCACGCACCATTCCCGCGATGTCGAAATTCTTCAGATGCTCAATTGTAACGCTGTCAATTTTCACCGCCGCATCATAGGGATAGTAGTGAGAAAGGTCAGTACTGGCGACAATGAGGAACCGCTTATCACTACCTGATATGACCTGTCCAAGTATTCCCGCCGCCTCTTCGTACATGTCGTCATCCCCCGCGCCAACGAGCAGCGGCAACAGCAGGAAGTCCTTGAATATGAACTGGAGAAAGGGCAGTTGGACCTCGAGAGAATGTTCACCCTTGTGGACCTCCCTGTTTGCCCGGAAGGGACCACCCCGCCCGACAATATCGGCGGCGGATGCGGCGTCTATTGCGATGTCCCCGAGAGGCGTCCTGAACACCCCTTCTTCCCACGCGGCGATCCCCTGGAAATAAGCCCTGTGGCTCGGGGCAAGAACGATGACTGTGTCAAACTCTTGTGAAGACACAGCCCTGTACCCGTAGGCAGCGACCTGCCCTGAATACATATATCCCGCGTGCGGCGAAATGACCGCCAGGATATTGTCCGGGACCGGTCCGGAATCGGCAGCCTTCAGGTAACTCCCGACATCTCTCCTCAAGCTGACCGGATCACCAGGATAAAACATCCCGCTCACAGCTGGTTCGCGCACGCTTGTCATATCATACCCATGAGTCCATTATAACATATTATACTTTTGACAGTGCGCGGCTTTTTTGGCAAACCGTGACTGGCAATGCTATAATACATGCTATGCTTAACGAACTGAAAAGAACTTTCCATACCCGGCTTGCCGTATGCATTCTTCTTTCGCTATGCGCCGCCGGATTCATTGCTGCCGGAGCTGCCGTGGCCACTGACAAACCTGTTATAGGCGCAGTAGAACACGTGATCCTCGAGCCCCAGGGAATCAAGATCACCGCTCGTATAGACACAGGGGCTGCAACCACGTCCCTCGATGCACGAAACGTGAAGGTTTCCGAAGACAAGGTCACGTTCAACCTTTCCCCCAAATTCGGCGGGGCCGAGGTGACCATGCCGATCGTCGGCTGGAAGCACGTCCGCACAGCCGGGTCACGGGAAGAGAGGCCCCTCGTAGAGATGGACGTGTGCATCGACTCGAAGCGGCTCCGCGTCCTTGTAAATCTTACTGACCGCTCGGAGATGCGCTACCCCCTGCTCCTGGGAAGAAATGTCATTATAGGAAATTTCGTGGTCGACCCGTCGAGTTCATATCTCACAAGGCCATCAAAGGATTGCGGGGACAAAGATAAGTGAAACGTCCAGCGTTGATCGTTGCGTTGACGCTGATGTTTCTTTCGCTTTTAATCACCGCGTACCGGATACTCATCCTGGGGTACCCGCTGTCCCCGGCCACGCCCGATTACGTCTGGACGTTCCGTTTCGACGGAACGGTTGAAGGCACGGGCAGCGAGACGCTGCTCCTTCTTTCATTGCCATCCCAGGACCATGGCCAGATCGTGCTCGAGGAATCCATAGGGTCCGGCTCAATGAATTTTAACCTGCTCAGGGAATATGACAACCGCATCGGCGTATGGTCGGGAAAAACCGGCGAAGGCGACGAATACGTCTCTTACAAAGCATCGATCCTGATGCAGCACAAGGGCGCTGTGGCACTGGCGGAGCATCCCGGTGCGCAGTACCCTTATGGGACGAAAACAGAGGATATACCGGTCATTGAAGGCGTTACGCAGGGATGGCGGCCGCTCAGCATCCCGGCGCGCGTACAGGTTATACTCGGAATTATGAGAGGAATTGACAGGGATGCCGGGAAGGAAGAGGACATAGCCAGGCTTCGGCCCGTGATCGAGAAATATGACCGGACCACCCGCCTCATCATCCTCCTTTCCTCCGTGAACATCCCGTCCCGGGCCGTCGAAGGCCTTATGCTCAAAGAAGGGGTAACCGACCGGACATCATCGTGGGTAGATGCCTGGACAGGACAGCGCTGGGACCATATCGATATGGCGAATCTCCAGCTTTATCCGCAAAAAACAGGATTTTTCCCCTTGAGCGTGGGGGGTATGTCGGCCATGAGGATGTCCGGCGGGCAGCTCTCGTCGGGCCGGTTCGAACTTACGCGCGATATCATGAGCCGATGGCATATATTTTTCGAAAGGATCAACCGTTCACGCAAGATACTCGACCGGTGGTCGCTCTTCAGGATCCCGCCCGAATATCAGCAGACGTTCAGGCTACTGCTCCTTGTCCCCCTCGGAGCCCTCCTGATTGCATTCCTCCGCAATATGATCGGGTTTCAGACTTTCGGCATCTTCATGCCGCTTCTCATGGCGCTCGCTTTCCGGAACACGGGCCTTTTTTACGGACTTGCGATGTTTGCCGGCATTATTGTCATAGGCTACGGGGCGCGCCGCTATTTGAACACCCTGCGCCTTCTCCTCATTCCCCGGATGTCGGTCCTCGTCACCCTGGTCATATTCTGTTTTGTCATACTTGCATTGATCGGGAACAAAGCGGGCATCCGGCAGCTCATGGCCGTCGGCCTTCTCCCATTCGTTATCCTCACGATGACGATAGAACGCTTTTTCGTTGTCGTCGAGGAACACGGCGCGAAGACAGCGCTGCAGACCGCACTCGGCAGCGCGATCGTTTCAGTCATCGCCTTTCTCATACTTCAGTGGGAGATACTCCAGATCACCTTTTTTGTGTACCCTGAATTGCTTCTCTTCGTCATGGGCCTGCAAATACTCGTTGGCAGGTACACGGGGTACCGAATATCCGAACTTTTCCGGTTCCGTTCGTTCGGGAGTCACGAGTGATCCGGTTTGCGGCATTCAAGAACCTGCGCCAAGCCGGGATCCTCGGCATGAACAGCAGAAATTCCGACATCATAATGGCGTATAATCCCCGGTCCGGCTTTCCCCTCGTCGATAACAAGATCTTAACAAAGGAAGCTGCCGCCCTGCACGGGATCCCGACCCCGTCGCTCTATGGCGTTATAAAGAAACACGGTGACCTCGGGAAATTCAATTCGATCATTGGGAACGTTGATTCCTTCGCGTTGAAGCCAGCCCGCGGATCCGGTGGAAGCGGCATTGTCCTTGTCCGGGAAGCACTGCCCCGATTCTTCGTGACAACAAGCGGAAGGAAGATAACCCCGGTAGATCTCGTGTATCATATCTCGGATATCCTGTCGGGTATCTTTTCCCTCGAAGGCCAGGAGGACAGCGCGATCATCGAGGCGCTTATAGAACCGCATCCCGTTTTCGAACCGGTCACCTACAAGGGTATCCCGGACATAAGGGTGATCGTGTACCGGGGCATTCCCATTATGTCAATGGTCCGGTTTCCCACGTCCGCTTCGGACGGGAAAGCCAATCTTCACGGGGGCGCGATCGGGGCAGGAATCCAGATCGGGACGGGCCTGACGAACACTGCCGTGCACAAAAACACCATCGTAAACGTCCATCCCGACACACTGAACCCCGTAAGCGGCATCACCATACCCGACTGGGATAAGATACTTCATATGGCCGCTGTTTCATGGGAAATGACCGGACTCGGGTATATCGGCGCGGACCTGGTGCTCGACCGCGCGAAAGGCCCGCTTCTCCTTGAGCTTAACGCACGGCCGGGGCTTGCCATCCAGATGGCGAACAGGGCCGGCCTTATGGACCGCATCAAAAGAGTAGATTCTGCCCCTGCCTCACTATTTTCAGATCCTGCAGCACGGGTCGCCTGGGCACAACAAAATCTGTGAGTATAATTATTTGAAGGATATCATGTCCGTGCGGGTGGCCGTCACCTGCTGGGAGACCCGCGGCGCATTGAGCAGATGCCAGACCGTATACTGTTCCGGGTAAAGGTCCTCGGCAGATATCCCGTCGACAGGTATAATAACTTTAAAACCGCGAAGGGCCGCTTCGCTCGCCGTGTGCAGCACGGCGCCGTGCGCGGCGGTGCCGGTGACGATCACGTGTGTCACGCCGGCCGTTTTCAGAATATTTTCAAGGTCGGTGCCCAGAAACTTGTCCGGGCCCGAGATCACGGAACGTTCGCCGGGCTTTGCGGCCAGGGCAGGAGCAACGTCGCCGAGGACGGCACCCGCCGACAGGCTGTAGGTGACCGGGACCTTGGCGCTGCGGGCCCTCTGCGTCAGTTTCTCGACCGCAGGTACCGACGCTATGCACCTCGGGCGCCGCTCGTTATTGCACACCTGCTTGTTAAAATCGAGAAGGAGCAGCATTGTTTTGGAACTCTCGAGAACCACGGGTTTTACTTCGGGCGCCGGTTGGTGTCTTTACCTGGCCCCACAGGTCAATGATCGTTTGCGCGGACGCTGGGGTTGTGAGACCTGCCGTGAAAAAAAGTCCTGCGATAATTCCCGATACGATGAATACCGTTGGGATCTTTTTCATTACCGTACCTCCCTTTCAATTCTCTTGTGTGAAACCAGGGGAAATTACCTTCAACCCGGCCTATTTCATACAGGCAGGGACTACGGATGCGAGCCCTGCATCCCTGATGATATCCCTGTAACGCTTGAACGCTCGCTCTCGATCTCCGCCTTGAGGGCCCGGCGGGCAGGGCGGCCCCCTTTTCAGGATATCGCTGTTGAGACCGGGCGAGGACGGCATTGCAGCAGGCCGCCATACCGATCGCAAAATTGCAGGAACCTACCGTATCGCACAGGGTTATTTCGCCTGAACCATATTCGAATTTCCCCCGCTGAAGGATGAAGGAACTACGATGGTCCTCCCGATCGTTCGATGCAATTTTGGCGGAACAGGTGCTGGAAATCACCTTCCCTCCCGATATGGTCCGTCAATGATTCCAAGCCTGCGCAATACCTTCTCCAGGTCCTCGATCAATCGGGCCCTGTTCTTTATCGATTCTTCGTCCTCGATAATATAGGGCGCGTCCTCCTCTTTGGGAACCGCCTCTTCTTCTATTTTTACCGGCTCTTCGGCAGGTTTGCCTTCGCATATTAACGGACCGGTCCCGGTGCTCTCACAGGTAAGCTCTTCATCGGGTACCTGTGCCGGGCTTGAAGGCACCAGGCTCCGGGACGGCCTCAAGGACAGGGCCGGCGGAGGATTCAAGCTCTATGACCGCCGGGGGTTCCGGACCATCAACTGCAGGGATTTCAGTTTCGGGGACCGCTGAGACCTGAGGCCCGGGGACTATGGTAGATTCAGGTTCGAAAACCCTGTCAGGTTCGGGTTCCGGAATTTGACAGCAGTTCGGGGCTCAGGAGCCGCAACGAGTTTCAGGTTCGGGAGTCAAAAGCGATTCAGGTTCGGGGACCGCGGGCGGTGGCTCAGGGGGTGCTGTCGTTTGATCTTCGGCCGGAAGAGGTCCGGATGCCTCACCCGACATGCCGGCACTATCATATACGTCAAAGACTGCGCCATTTCTTACCGCGTAGTTAAGGGCGGGGAGCAGCGATTCTCCGTCGTAGACATTAATATTCCCCGACCCGGAGATCATCTGGAAACCCCGTTGTCTTCCCGTCTCTTAACGACAGGGACCCAATCCTGTCCCCCGGCCCTGCTGAAGACATCTAGAGAGCCGGTGTAGCCCTCCTTCTTCAGTTTTTCAAGAAACTGGCCCAAAAAGGACGGGATTCATGTTGAGCATCATGTCGACCTCGTAGCTCGCGTATGATCAGGTCATGACCACATCGATCCTGCGCACGGCCGAACTGCGTGCTTGCTATTTCCTCGGGCCTGGCCGCCCGGTCGAATGTGGCCATGAGGCACGCTAAATATTGTCCCGGTGCCAGGTTTCCTGTCGAAAATGAAAACGTACCGGAACAGGAACCGTCCTCGGCAAAACACGACCGGGGGGCGTGAGCGTCTGTTTCTTTTCCCTGCCGTCCATCGTGAGAATGGCAACTTCGACCAGCACCCGCCGTGATATCAGCCCCGTCCACCGGTGATGATCTTATAGTAGACGGTTTCCGGCAGGCCTTGATATATCGGACTTGGCTGTGCCATTATCGTGGCGTCGAGAAGTATCGTTAAGCCAATATCAACAGGGGCATCCTTGTTCAACACAGCCGCCGGGCCGGCCTTTTCAACACCTCCCTGCTTTACAGGAGCCCCCGCAGGCGGTACGGCGTCGGGGCTTTTTCAAAAAATCGTGCTCAACGAAAAACTCCGCGATCGCTTCTGCCAGGTCTTCCTCCCCGTCGGACAGGACAACGCGCGCCCTGTGATACCCGGGAAATGCCGATGTGAGGTTGAGCACTATCCCATCTATCCGTTTATCTACGCCTGGCGGGAAGTTAATGCCCCTGCGTGAGGCCTGCTGGATGATGGAACCATCGGCGTCTTCGATACTGGCCGTCAGCCGGGCGGTTTTCTCGGAATTGCTGACGTTCTTGAAGGGAACACCCGATACTCACGTTGTCGCCCCGCTGTAAATACGTCATCGTTGAGATCGATGGAAGAGATGACACGACGAGGGCAGTACGTGGACGTGGCAGGGGCCGAATTCCCTGTGTATGGCGACACCCGCCGGCGTCCGTGTATGTTATGTGCAACGAATCGCTGATAACGCGTTCTTCCCCCGGGCGGGGGCCGAGCACCGTAACATTGAAGAGCGTATCCTCTTTCTGGCCAACTCTCAAGCTCTTCAGGTCCCATTCCACGGTGATCGTGTCGCCGTTCTTCTCGAGCCGGGTCCGGTTTCCCGCGTAAAAGATGCCTGGTCCACCATGACGTCGGGGCCGCCGATCGAGGTTGTGACGCGGACATCCTCCATCGGCTTCACGGGAAAAGGTGAATAATAAACGGGGTGTGGAGAAATACCGGGTAGCTTTGTCGGCACCCCTGTGCGTCCATATCCAGTTGGCTTCGAGGTCGATCCCGAAGAGGGTCGACCACCGACCCAAGCCCGTTCTTGCCGATCGAAACGGACCGCCCCCGGGGTGCCCCCAAACCGGTCGAGATATGAACCACCAGTGATCTTCCGAAGTCACGATCTTCTGCGTACCATCCGCAAAATGAAAATTAGGGTCGTTCAGGGTGAGGTCGCGCGATAAACGCCGGGACCGGTCCCTTCGTATCGACGCACTTTACATGGAGATAGTTGGTAACGCCGGGGACAAGGCAGGCATTGATGCTCTGGAGTGGATGCCCATCCCTGGCCCTTCCCGACCAGCGTGCCCTCCTCCGATTCGTCCTGGCTGACGTACAGGGAAAATAGATCGTTCGACGTAATATTGGCCGTAACGGACATCGACGAATAGGAGCATATCTTCACGACCCGGTCCGCATAAGAAGGGGATCATCCAGATGCAGTCACCGTCAAAAACGCCTCCCGTGAATGCATTCACGCCCTTGTGGAAGCCCTGCGGCCAATCGTGAAGCTCAAAAACCTCACCGGTGTCTTTGTCGATCCTGACGACGCGGTCCGCATTGAGGGGGACCATCCATAGGGACCGGGCCGTCGAAGGCGCCGCCGGAAAAGGCATATTCGGTCTTTCCCATCTCGGCCGGCCTCGGGTGATGACCGGTCATGCGGCCGTTTGACGTTGTCCATCCTGACGACCTGTTCCGAATAATACGGGACCATCCATAGGGACCGGCCGTCGAAGACGCCGCCGGAAAAGGCGTATTCCACCATCGCGTGCCCTTCGGGCCACTCGTTATAATCTTTTCATTTCAGCCGTCACGGTGTCGAACGCGATCACGCTGTCTGCATTTGCCGGGATCATAAAAACGCTGCGGCCGTCGAAGGCGCCGCCGGAAAAGGCATGCCCGCCCTTTGCAAAACCTTCGGGCCAATTATTGTAGGCCGTCATATCACCGCTTATGGTGTCGATCTTTACAACACTGTCCGCATAAGACGGGACCATAAAGATCGACCGGCCGTCGAAGACGCCGCCGGCGAAGGCCTGCTCGCCTTTCGTAAAACCCTGGGGCCACGCATTGTACGATGTCATCGCGCCATTCGTTATGTCGATCCGTATGAGGCCCTCGGCATTTCCCGGAATGAGCCAGACATACCGGCCGTCGAAGACGCCGCCCGAGAACGCCTGGTTGCCCTTGCGGAAACCCTCCGGCCATTGACCGTATGCCGTCATTTCCCCCGTGTTCCTGTCAACCTTGACGACGCTGTGGGCATTTGCCGGTACCATCCAGATGTGCCCGCCATCAAAGACTGCGCCGGTGAATGCCTGGTTGCCCTTGCGAAAGCCGGTGGGCCACTGGCCGTAGCCGGTCATGAACACACGCTCGGTGAGCGGCTTCGGCGCTATCGCCCCGCTGAAGCCGAACCCGTCCTGGTTGAAGACAGGAGGGGATACCCGGTTCGCTACCAGTTCATTAACAAACGGTATAAGGGGTCTTCCGTCGACGCATACCAGATCCTCGGACGAAAGCGAGATATATATCTGTGCGCCCTCGGAGACCGCATCTTCGAGCATCAGTTTAAGGGTCGTGATGTCGGGAATATCGAGAGAAAGGTCCTTTATGACAACGGGACTCCCATCGACTGTCACGGCAAACCGTGATTCATTCCCCGTCGGGTCCGCCATTGCCTTGTCGCAGGTTATGTATATCGCGTCCCCCACGGTGTTCGTCCGCGCATGCACGATGGACGGGTTGGCCGTGATCCCGACACCCTCGAGGCGGATGCCTACCCGGACGGCCTTGTCGCCGTCGGGGGTAACGATCGAGGGATCGAGGCTCCGTGTCGCGTCGATACGAACGGGAGGGTTGACATGAACGGCCGTCCTTGCCTGTGAAAAAAGGGTGTTTCCTGACCTGACCGCCGCCTCGATGGAATATTGACCGCATTTCTTGAAATTGTACAGTATCGATCCCAGCTCCATGACGGTATCCGGCGCAGAAACGGGAAGTTCAAATTTGACCGACTCCCGGTGCACGGTATTGCCGTCGGGGTCTTTCAACACGACGTCAGCTTTCAGGGGAGCATTCGTGTTCGATCTGTTCTTAAGGGACATCGTAAGCGCAATGCTCCCTTCCTCGTTCGCACTGCAGTACGCCGGGGTTGCCGATATGCTCACCTCTTCGATCACGATGGCCGGGGTTATGGAAAAGTTTATTTTCTTCTCATCAAGAATATGGCCTTCGGCGGCATCGGCCACGGATAGGCGCACGCTGTACGCACCCGCAGGGTACATACCCGTATGCCATGACATGGCGACGGGTTCGAACGCACCGGGGCTGAGGTTCACGGACGGCCCTGTGTCATGCGATGCAGTGCCCGCGATATACCCTGACGGATCGGCGATCTGGGCGCTCACGACGATACTCCGGTCAAGATCGGACTTATTGTCGATCGTCGAATATATATGAACAGTCTCGTTCGGCGGGTATTTCTTCCTGTCGGTATTCACCGATTGAATTGCAACATCCCGGATGGCCGCAGCGGCCGGGGGCTCAGACGCAGTCGAAGCGCTGGCCTTACGGCGGGAAACGAGGGATATCTTTGTAGGCTGGGACCTTTCACGGGCCGCTCGTTTTGTCGGGGCCGGGGTTTCAGCGGGGGGTGCACCTTCGCCCCCCTTAACACGCTGCCTGCCCGATACCGGCGGAGGAGCCTCGTTCACCTCATTCCGGGCTTTGTCGTCCTCAGCCGCGGACGGACGGGCAGCCTCATCCTCGCGCCCGGGCCCAAAAAGGCTCGAGGCATCCATCGCAAGGATCGTCACATAGAGGTCATCATTCCACGAACCATTATTTAATTGGGAAGATGCGATGAAATCGCGGGCCTTATCAAGGGTGTCCGACTGGCCGGGCATTCCGTGAAGGGCATTATAGACAAGGGCGGTATCCTTGACCGTGGAAACCCGGTCGCCAAATCCCCCGTCTTCGCGGCGCCCCGCCAGGAGGTATGCAACGGCCTTATTCGCGGAGATCCTTTTTCGCGGTGTTTCGGGGCATTGCCTGAGCGATATCAGGGCCATCGCCGTCATTGCTATCGTGCTCGCATCGCCTCGTGCGGCGCCCCAGCCTCCGTCACTGTTCTGAAGGGAAAATAAATAGCGGAATGCTTTTTCGCTCAAAGAAGGACGGTCATCCGGTCCTCCCGGATCCTCTCCCTTTTCAAGATCTCCGTCAAATGCCTTCTTCAATTATTCGACCTTCTTCCGCACCCGCTTGCGCGTCGGGCCTCACGCTTCCCCGATTTTCTCAAAAGCTCCGTTAAATCAACTGATTATACCCATTCATAAAAAATACTGTCAATACCCGGCCTCATGCGGGTGTGCATCGGACCAACCGATATGAACGGGATGTGCCCTATTTAGCCGTGTCGATTATCACGGTCACAGGTCCGTCATTGACGAGCGAGACATCCATGTGCGCCTGGAATACACCGGTCTCAACCCGGGCGACGCGCGTCTTTGCCTTTTCTACGAAGAGATTGAAGAATTCACGGGCCTCCGACGACGGCATGGCATCGGAGAACGACGGCCTGCGCCCCTTTGAGCAGTCTCCATACAGGGTGAACTGCGATACGACAAGGAGCGCCCCGTTGACGTCGAGCAAAGATTCGTCGAATTTGCCATCCTCTTTTTCAAAGATCCTGAGATTAACTATCTTGTCGACCAGCCAGTCAATGTTCTCCCCGGTATCACCCTTAGCGATACCGAGCAATACGAGAAGGCCCTTGCCTATATGCCCGACACATGAATTATCGACGAAAACAGACGATTCTTTAACCCGCTGCACGACGGCGCGCATATCCTAAACCCTCCATTCCATAAAAAAAGGGCCCGCTTCACGGGCCCTCGTGTTATTCCCCACAGGCATTGCCTATTTTTCCTGTGCTTCTTTCTCTCGTTTTGCGGCTTCAACGATCTTGTCGGCGATCTGTGCCGGCACCTCTTCGTAATGGGAAAATTCCATTGTGAACGTGCCGCGCCCACCGGTCATGGACCTCAGGTCCGGTGCGTACCGCAGGACCTCGGCCATGGGAACGACAGCTTTTACCACCTGGTTGCTGCCCTTTGTTTCCACGCCCATTATCTTGCCCCTGCGGGAGTTCATGTCGCCCATGATGTCCCCCATGTTTTCATCGGGAACGATCACTTCCATTTTCATGATGGGCTCGAGCAATACCGGCTTGCACTGTTCGAGGCCTTTCTTGAAGCCCATCGACGCCGCGATCTTGAACGCCATTTCAGAGGAGTCGACATCGTGGTACGAACCGTCATACAGCATGACCCGGAAATCGATGACCGGATACCCGGCAAGGATCCCCTGGTTCATGGCCTCGACAATACCTTTCTCCACGGCGGGGATATACTGTCTCGGAATTGCACCGCCGACGATCTTATCGACGAACTCGAAACCTTCACCGCGGGGCTTCGGTCCCATTTCAAGCCAGGTGTCGCCGTACTGGCCCTTGCCGCCCGACTGTTTCTTGTATTTCCCCTGGATCTTGCAAGACCCCTTGATGGTTTCCTTGTACGGGACCTTCGGGTCCTTCAATTCAACTTCGACGCCGAACTTGCGCTTCATCCTTTCGACGACGACCTCGATATGTACCTGCCCCATGCCGGAGAGGAGGAACTCTTTTGTCTGTTCGTCGCGCGAATACTTGATGGTCTGGTCTTCTTCGATGAGCCGTGCGAGAGAGGTATTGAGCTTGTCTTCGTCTCCCTTGGCCTTCGGCTGAAGCGAGAAGGAAATAACGGGGTTCGCGACCGTTACACCCTCATACCTGATCGGGGCCTTCTCATCACAGAGCGTGTCGCCCGTCTGGACATCCTTGAGTTTTGCAACAACGGCAATGTCGCCGGCGCCTGCCGCACCCGCGGGTTTCTGTTTCTTTCCCACGAGGTAGAAGATCTGCCCGATGCGCTCTTTCTCATCCTTGAGCACGTTGAGGGCCGTCATATCCGGATGCACCTCTCCCGAATAGACCCGGAACATCGTCAACTTCCCGGCGAAGGGATCTGTTATGGTCTTGAAAACGAGGGCACTGAAAGGTTTATCTGCGGACTGCTCCCTGACCATCTTTTCCCCGTTCTTCGGATTTATGCCTTCGATCTCCTTTTTGAAGGTCGGGGCCGGGAACAGTTTCACGATATTGTCGAGCAGGGTGTTGATGCCGATATTCTTCGCAGCCGACCCGCAAAAGATCGGAACGATCTTATTGCCCGCGATCCCGGCGTTAAGGCATTTCTCGATCTCTTCCGGTTTTATCTCGTCACCGTTGAGGTAGCGCTCCATGACCTCGTCGTCCATCTCTACTGCTGTCTCGACGAGCTGTTCGCGGTATTTCTGTGCGAGTTCCGCTTCGGCAGCCGGGATATCGACCGTATCGAAGGCCCCGGACACATCGCCCTTAAAGACATATGCCTTCATCGAAAGGAGATCGACGATCCCCTTGAAATTTTCTTCCTGGCCGATCGGGACCTGTACGGCGAGGCATGTCTTGTCGGTGAAATTCTTCTTGATGTCTTCGACCGTTCTCGCGAAATCAGCCCGTTCCCTGTCCATCTTGTTGATGAAGATACCGGCGGTCGCGCCGAATTCGTTCGCATATCCCCAGACCTTTTCGGTCTGGACTTTAACCCCCGATACCGCGCTCACGACAATGATGGCACCGTCAACGACCCTCATGCAGAGCTTGGCGTCGGATATAAAGTTGTCATCACCCGGGGTATCGAGGAGATTGATCTTGTTCTTGCCCCATTCAAAACAGGCGAGCGACGAACCGATCGTGATCTTCCGTTCCACTTCTTCCGGCTCGTAATCCATCAGCGACGTCCCGTCGTTGACGCTGCCGAGCCTCGTATTTTCACCCGCCAGAAAGAGCATTGCCTCGACGATAGAGGTCTTCCCTTCACCGCCGTGAGAAAAAATCCCAACATTCCTGATCGCATCAGGCTCGTACTTTTTCATTCAAAACTCCTTTCGATACCCGTAAAATCGTTTAAAAGTCAGTGAATTTAACACGATTTTCCGTCAGAAATCAAGCGTAAACCGGAAAGGCATAGCGTCAGGAAGCAAGCGGCATCGCTTGTGTCTTGACTCCCTGATAGTTTTATGTTTAAGTAGTAATTTCAAATTAGAACAAGGGATGAAAGATGAAAAGAACATACCAGCCGCATAACAAAAGCAGGAAAAGGACCCACGGGTTCCTCGTACGCATGAGAACGGCCTCAGGGCGCGACGTGATAAGGCGCAGGCGGGCGAAGGGACGCAAGAGCCTGTCGGTCTGAGGACCCTGAAAGCAGAACATAGTGCGGCGGCTTGTTACCCGTAAAGCCGCTTAATTTATACCTGATGACCCGCACGTTGACGAAACAAGAAAGGCTCAAAAAGGGGGACTTCCGAGGCGTAAGATGGACACGATGCTCAGAGACGGCGCATTTTGTCCTGTTCGCTGCGGTCAACCGGTGCACCATCAGACGATTTGCCGTCACCATACGTAAAAAAACGGGGGTTGCCGTAGTGCGCAACAGGGTGAAGAGGGTCGTAAAGGAATATTTCCGCCTGCATAAAGAACTCTTCATAGAAGGATCGAATAACCTTATAAGGGTAAAGGGGCTGCCGGACGAACTGTCGATGAACGCGATGGGACCGGAGCTCGAGGCCCTTCTTGCTGCAGTACCTGCGCACATAAGCATCAGGTAATGAAAAAAATCATCATCTTTGCTGTAAAGCTATACAGGGTGACATTCTCCGCTTTTTTGCCGGTCCAGTGCCGGTATTTCCCGACCTGTTCCCAATACATGATCGAAGCCGTTGAAAAGAAGGGCGCCTTAAGAGGAACGCTCCTCGGCATCAAGCGGATATTAAAATGCAATCCTCTCTTCCCGGGCGGATACGACCCGGTACCTTAACCGGAGGTAACGAATGGATAAACGCACCATTATAGTGCTCGTGCTTACAATGGCAATGCTTTTTGTCTTCCAGACATATTTCATGCCAAAAGAAACGCCCCAGCAGCCAAAACCGCAGACACAGACCCAGCCGGCGCCTCCGGCCGACACGGCAAAACCCGCTGATAAAGCAGCTCCGCAAAAGGCGACGGGCACAGCACCCGGAGGGTCTGCACCTGCCGCGGCATCCACCGAAAAGAAGGCAACGAAAGTTATCACGGTATCGACACCGTACCTCGATGTGGCGCTCACGGACCTTGGCGGGGGCATCTCGAGTGTCAAACTGAAAAAATACAAGGCCACTGTCAAGGGCCCGGAAGAAAAAGAAATAATCGAGCAGGTCGCACCATACAGCTACAACCCGACCGTTTATGAGAACGCCGTACAGGACAAGGTTTACTTCAAGGCGGACAAGGATAAGCTCGTTGTGACCGACTCATCCGCCACCCTGACGATGACAGGTGATCTTCCGAACGGTACGAAAATCAAAAAGACATATACCTTCTATCCCGATAATTATGTTGTCGGGCTTACCGTCGAAGGGTCAGGTACCCGGCCCGTGTACGCAGACTTTGCCATCATCAACGACAAGAACGAGTCAAGCTACGTCTTCAAGGGCCCGTTCGTCTACAACGGGAAAAGTTTGAATCAGATCGAAAAGATCAAGGAAACTCTTAATTTCAAAGAGGATTACCAGTACGCCGGGTTCGATGAAGGTTTCTTTACCTTCATTTATATCCCCTCGGACGCCAAACCGTGGCTGTCGATCGGCAAGACGGATACGAACATACCCTACGTCCGCCTCGCATCAGGAACGAACAAGCTGTCCGGCAAGCTCTATTTCGGCCCCAAAAAGAGCGACATCCTTGCAAGCCTCAATGTCAAAGCCGAGAAGATCATTGATTTCGGATGGTTCGATGTCATCGCGAAGCCGCTCGTATGGCTTCTCGATTTCTTTAACCGCTTCACGCACAACTACGGTATCGACATTATCCTGCTCACCATACTGATCAAGATAATCTTTCACCCGCTCAGCGTGATGAGCTTCAAGAACATGGCGAAGATGCAGGCGGTCCAGCCCGAGATCAAAAAGCTGCAGGAAAAATACAAGGATGACAAGGCGCGCCTCAACCAGGAGTTAATGGCGATCTATAAATCGCGCGGCGTCAACCCCATGAGCGGGTGTCTGCCCATGCTCCCCCAGATCCCCGTCTTCTTTGCCCTGTACAAGGCGTTGTCGGGGGCGATCGAACTCAGGCACGCACCGTTCCTCTGGTGGATAAACGACCTGTCGGCCCCCGAAGACCTGTGGTCGTTCACGGTCATGGGATACACCCTGCCCATCAGGATCCTTCCGATCATCATGGGCGCGACGCAGGTCATCCAGCAGAAGATGACGCCGACGAGCGCCGACCCCATGCAGCAGAAGATGATGATGTTCATGCCTATCGTGTTCACGTTCATCTTCTGGGGTTTCCCGTCAGGGCTCGTCCTTTACTGGCTCGTCTATAACGTGGCCTCCATAGGCCAGCAATACTACATCAATACGAAGTTGAAGAAATAAGGATGATACACTCATGGAGATACTCGAATTCGAAGGAAAAACATACGAAGAGGCTGTCAAAAAGGCGTGTGTTCAGCTCAACGTTGAAGAAAGGGAACTGGATATTGATGTCAAGGAAGTAGATACCAAGGGGATCCTTGGCCTCCTCGGAACAAAGAAGATCCGTATCACCGTAAAGTTGCGGTCGCAGGAGAGCGCATCCCCCGAACCCCCGGCTCCGGCTCACATTCATGATACCCCGGCTCCGGCTCACATTCATGATACCCCGGCCCCCGGCGCCCCGGCCCGGGTCATCACCGACACCTCGGAAGAAACGCCTGAATCCTTCGGCGCGGTCTTCCTCAAGGAGTTCGGCAGGCATGTCGGCCTGGATTTCCAGATAATGGTGACGGATATCAGCGAAAAGACGGACCGGATACTCTTTCTTATCCAGTGCGATGACGGTGATATCCTTATCGGCAAGGACGGCGAGATACTCGAGGCCATGCAGCACCTTTTGAGATTGGCGGTCGCCAAAAAATTCAAACATAACCTCAAATTGTTAATAGATATAAATGGTTACAGAGAAAGACGAAAAAAAGCTTTAACAATCATGGCTAAGAGAATGGCAGATAAGGCAAAAAGGACGGGAAGAAAGATGAAAACGGATCCTCTGAACCCGTATGAACGCCGTATCATTCACACTCTTTTTAAACATAATAAAGGGGTTACAACCAAAAGTGAAGGTGACGGCCACATCAAGAAAGTCATCATCACGCCTACCGGCAAACCGTTCGATCGCGGCAACCCCCGTTCCCAGCGTGGAGGCTTCCGTGGAAATGCCCGCGGAAAGCGCTGAGACCATATGTGCCGTCTCTACCCCACCCGGTGAAGGCGGGATAAACATAATTCGCCTGAGCGGACCGAACGCTCACCGCATACTCGACACTATCTTCAAACCCAGGAACAGATCGAAAAGATCGACGGCAGGAATGCTGCGCCTGGGGTATATACGCGATCCCGGGACGGGAAACGATATAGACGAGGTCTTTGCCGTCCTTATGAAGGCACCGGGAACATACACGCGCGAGGATATTGCAGAGATCCATTCCCACGGGGGATTCGC
This sequence comes from Syntrophorhabdaceae bacterium, assembly GCA_963666485.2. Lineage (GTDB taxonomy): Bacteria > Desulfobacterota > Syntrophorhabdia > Syntrophorhabdales > Syntrophorhabdaceae > Delta-02. The sequence continues at coordinate 199,209 of CAXXUO010000004.1, forward strand.
TGCCCAGTCCGCGATAATGAAGGCCATACTGGCCCAGGGGGCCCGGCTTGCCGAGCCGGGCGAATTCACAAAACGGGCGTTCCTGAACGGAAGGATAGACCTGGTGCAGGCGGAGTCGGTTCTCGACGTCATCAAAAGTGAGACCGATGAAGAACTGGAATATGCCGTCAGCTACCTGAAGGGGCGCCTCTCGAAAAAACTGCACGGGTTCCGTGATATTCTCAAACATGCCCTGGCTGCCCTTGAGGCGTCTATCGATTTCCCCGAGGAGGACATCGATATCGACTTTTCAGGGCACCTGGTATCACTCACCAGGGCCAGGAAAGAGATCGACGGTCTCGTCTCGTCCTATTATGAAGGCAAGGGTTTCAAGAGCGGGTTCGAGGTATTGATAGCAGGCCGGACCAATGTCGGCAAATCGAGTTTCCTGAATGCCCTGGCGCTCAAGGAACGGGCGATCGTAACCGAACTGCCCGGGACGACCCGCGATCTCATTGAAGAGACCCTGTACATCAAGGGAATGAAGGTGCACCTCGTCGACACCGCCGGCTTCAGAGCACCCGAAAATATCGTTGAGGAAGAAGGGATACGCAAAGTGAAGGAAAGGGCTGCCACGGCCGACCTCATCGCATGGGTCATCGACGGGTCTCAACCCTACTCCGCTGAGGATCAGCAGGTATATGATGAAATTAACCAGTATAATCAAGTCGTTATAATAAATAAATCAGACATTGAACAACTTTTTGATATTAATATACTGAAATCATTAAATGTTACATCGTATCTAAATATCTCGGCAAAAACAGGCGAGGGTCTCAGCGAAGCCAAAAACTTAATATTTTCAAAGATATTAAAGACGAGACGGAAAAATTCGCTCCTTATCACGACACTGCGCCACCGGGACATTCTTCGAAAGGTCTCCGGCAACATCGGGAGGGTTATAGCGGGCCTCACACAAAAAGAAACCCACGCCGAACTCCTGGCATTCGAGCTCCACGAAGCCCTGCATCACCTTGGGGAAATAACGGGAGAAACCTGTACGGAAGAAATACTGGATACGATATTCGGACAGTTCTGTATTGGAAAGTAAAGACGGTTCCACGTTCCAGGTTCCACGATTTAGGGAAAAGCTTTTCCGTGGAACCTGGAACGTGGAACGTGGAACCTTTTTTTTATTTTTTCTTCTCTCCCTTGGGAGGCTCGACCATTAAAGGTATTGTATTCAATTTATCTACCCTTACGCCGTGCTTGTAACAGACGTTGTCCCAGAGAACGCCGAGGATCGTTTCCTGGCTGAAGTATTGCCAGGGCTCGTTCTCGGTCACCATTTCGTTCTTGTCGGTACCGGTGACCGGGTCGTATTCCTTTGATGCGACAACACGGTATTTGCTCGAGGAGCAATCAAGCTCTATCAGGCTCTTCAATGAATCGACCTCACCGTCAGCCGTCTTGACCGCGATCTTCTCCCATACCCTGGCCCTTTGTCTGTCGATCATTTGAACACTGGCGGGGTTGAAATAGTACCGTTTCGTCTGGGATTCCATATATATCTTCCATTCCGGGGCTTTTTCCGGGGTTTTCGGCTGCGCCACGGGTGAAGGCTGCGCAAATACCCACGTTGACAGTAAGATGAGTGACAGACAAACAGCGCATACGATCCCTACCCTTTTCCCTTCCATATCCACTCCTTTTATAACGGTTATCCGTTCTCTATACCATATATCGGCCCTTATGTCAGTAAGGGTTATTGCGCGAAGAAGGCTCGCCCGGCGTGGGTCGCTCAAGGGGGGCCGACGGGTCGGCAGGCGCGGGTGCGGGCGCGGAGTACGTGACCGGGAAATCATCAGGAGGAAAGTGGCGCAGTGCCGAACCCATGTAATTCATCCATATTGGCAGGCAAACGCGGCCCCCGCTTTCGCCCTTCCCCAGTGAGGTCCGTGCATCGAAGCCAACCCAGACCCCTGTCGCGATATGGGGTGAATAACCGACAAAAAGCGCATCGTAGTAATTGCTCGTCGTCCCGGTCTTCCCCGCGATGGGGTATCCGAGGGCAGATGCTCCCTTTGCGGTCCCGTATTGAACGGGCCCTTTCAGCAGGATATTCATGGATGCCGCGACTTCTTCCGGCAGGGCCCGTTCCTTCTGAATGACGGTATCTTCGAGGACATTCCCGTTCATCTCTACGACCCTGCGGACAAAGATCGGTCTTATCCGGCTGCCGCCATTGGCAAATGCGGCGAATCCCTTAACGAGCTCGATCAGGGTGATATTCGATGACCCGAGGGCAACGGAGAGGTTGCTCGGGACATCCGCATCTATCCCGAGGTCCTTGACCGTTTCCTTCACCGAGGCCACCCCTATCTCCTCGAGAAGCCTCACTGCTGCCGCATTCTTCGAATAGGCGACGGCGTCCCTCATCGAGATATCGCCGGAATACCGGCCGTCATAATTTTTCGGGGTCCAGCCGCCATAGGATTTTGCCTCGTCGTGCAGTACGGAGTCCGGGGTATAGCCCTTCTTGAGTGCGGTCACATAGATGAACGGCTTGAATGCGCTCCCCGCCTGCACTTTGGCCGTCGTGGCCCTGTTGTACGGGCTTTTTTCGAAGTCGCGGCCGCCGACGAGGGCATAGACAAACCCCGTGTTGACATCCAGACTGACAAGTGCCCCCTCGACCTTCAGCGAACGTACCGGCTGAAAGAGGAGTGTTTTTTTCTTCGGGTCCTCGCCCGTGCACAACCCCTTCACGACATCGCCCGGCTTGAAGGGGTGGTCATCCATCTTCAGGGTCCCTTTTTTGTCGCCGACGAACACGGCGTAGCCCTCTTTTATCCGCTCGGATACGAGGAGATTACAGCTCTTTCCCTTCACGGCAGGGAAGAGCTTGAGGTCACGCTCCTCGGCCCTCCTGAAATCATCCCACTTCCTGTGGGGCATGCGGTAAAGAACGGTAAATTCGCCGTTCCTCTGCTCGTACTGGTTAAGCCCCCGGATTATTGCTCCCTCAGCCGCCTTCTGCATGGATTTATCAACGGCGGCATATATTTTAAAAGCCTTCTGCGAGAGTATGCCCCTGCCGTATTTGGCCTCCATGTAGCGAAAGATATGATCTTTGTAATAACTGTCCTGGAAAACGCCGTCATCCTCCCGTATCGCTACCTTTTCCTTGAGGATCTGCTGCTTTGCCTTTTCACTGATGAAATTCTTCTGGACCATCTGGTCGACGACGTATTCCTGCCGGATCCGGGCGTTACCCGGGTGTCTTTTCGGCGTATAGCGGGATGGCGCCTGGACGATCCCGGCGAGGAGCGCCGCTTCAGCTACCGTGATATTCGAGACATGCTTGCCGAAATACACCTGGGATGCCGCCTCCACCCCGTAAACCCCGTGTCCCATGTAGATATTGTTGAGATACAGGTTCAGGATCTCGTTCTTGTTGAGGTACGTCTCGAGCTTCCAGGCAAGGATCGCCTCGCGTATCTTCCTGTTCAGGCTCTTTTCCGGGCCGAGAACGAGAGACTTGATCACCTGCTGGGTTATGGTGCTGCCGCCCTGCGCCATACGCCCGTACATGACATTCTTGACGAAGGCCCGCAATATGCCGAGCGGATCGACCCCCCTGTGCTTGAAAAAGTCCGCATCCTCAGCCGCGAGAAATGCCGCCCTGACATGCTTCGGTATCTTCTTGTACGGCACGAAAACGCGGTTGTCGGGTACGAAAAGGTATATCAGCTCATCGTGAGCGTCGTACACGCTTGTAACCGGCTTATTTTTCAGGTCTTTCAGCGCAACCACGGAGGGGATGTCATTGATCAGGAAGAAAACGAACGCCGCGACGCACAGGACCCCCGAAGCGATGAGGAGAATGAGAAAGTATTTGAATATCTTTCCCGAAGAGGTCCTTGGTGCTGGTTTCCTGCGTTGTTCCTGCTTCAAAATACTATCGAACCTTTTCGGACATCATATGTCCCTGATACCGTTATCCTGAGCTCTACGATAGAGGTGAAGGTCAAAAAACATGTTGTCCAGACCGGGTCGTCGAGCGTGCTGCCCGAGGTGTGGAGGATGGAATTCAATTTCCCGTAGGCGGAGCTTATTTCGAGGACGGAAAGGTTCGACATGGTCGAGCCGATGGGAAGGGCAAGTACATCGAGGACCTTTCCTCCTTCGACGACCGCAATGCCGCCATTAATGGCCAGTACGGTATTTGCCGCGAGGGCCATATCCTCATCGTCGAAACCGTGAACGATAAGTCCGTGCGTCTCGTGGGCGACGGTCGAAGCGACGGCGGCGCGTGCACCGAACCCGTAGAGGAATCCCTGCCCCCACTTCTTCTCCTCCCTGCGGCTGTACAGGATCTTCCGGATATCGCGGTCGCGGCTGGGCAGTATCACGTTGCCCTCCCTCGGCAGGTCAGCATCCATCCTCTTTGTCACGGTCCTGTCGATGATGCCGATCACAGGTACCGGGCCGGTCTCTTTCCGTTCGATCTTGAGTTCGGAAGGCTCTACCGACGAAAACGAGTAAGGATAGGACCGGATGTCGCCTTCGAGCCGGGTTGAGCGCTCCCTCGCAAGTACGCCATCGCGCGCAGCCAGCGTGCCCCTTTCATAGACCATGACAGGTTGAGGCCTCTCAAGGGCCGGGCACAAAAGTATATCGGCGATCCTTCCGGGAGCAACGCTTCCGACATCGTGATCAACTTTAAAATAGCGGGCCGGGTTGAGCGTCGTCATCCTGATGGCGTCTTCAGGGCGGATGCCGAAGCCGATCGCCCCGCTCACGATATGGTCCATGTAGCCTTTATTGACGAGATCACCCGCAAATATACCGTCGGAGACGAGGATGACCGAATCCTTCGGCAGGGAATTGATCGTGGGGCACAGCGACTCAAGGTCGTTCCTGATGGAGCTCATGCGCACCATGGTATACAGACCGAGTCGTACACGGTTCCTGATGTCGTCCGGCCGGATTGACTCATGGCATGACGTTATCCCCGCGGCGGCGAGGGCGTTTAAGCGGTCGTATGACGCGCCCAGGGTATGCCCCTCTGCATTTTTTCCCATCGATCGCGCCAGCAGGATCCGCTGCAGTATGTCGTCCTCGTTCTTCGTAATCCTGAGATAGGGCGAGACCTCGCTTAAAGACACGCATTCAGGATGGTCCGACAGGAGGCTGAAGACATCATAAAGCGAGAAGATGTCCCCGCCTTCGATCTCCGGATAAGGGGGATATGTTGCCGGGACCCCCCAGAGATACTTGACATTGAAATGCGGGGCCTGCCTTAAGATCTCGCGGAAACCTTTGGGGCCAACCGAGTTTATGAGGTCATGGCTGTCCGAGAAGACGGTCGTCGTACCTTTCGTGACGGCGATATCGGAAAATGTGGCGGGATTGTAGAAAAGGTCGGCATGGCCGTGCGCATCGATGTATCCCGGTATGACGACGAGGCCTTTCGCATCCACAATGCGGGTGTGCGGCCCTGTCCTCGCCTTTGCCGTCCCCACGTACGCGATCCAGTTACCGGATATCCAAACGTCACCCGGAATGACCTCGCCCGTGAACACGTCGAAGACCGAGCCACCCTCTATGACGACATCCGGCGGCTTGTCCGCGGTCGCGACGGCAACGAGGTCTTTCAGGTCCTGTAGCGTCTTCTTGATCATTCCCTGCATCTCATAGGATATTCGATTCAATGTAGCCCAAAAGCCCACCGCTTGGCAAGAAATTAGCTTATCACCCGGCGATCATCGAAAGGCCTGAAAACAATACTTGGCATGGAACGGCTTTTTCAAGTAGAATAAAAATACTTCGACGGGAAAGACATAACCAGCATGGACGCCGCGACAATACGGACACTTCTCGATGTTACGAAGGGTAAGACGCGCCCGGATAGCGTCATCATCAACGGCAGGATCGTCAACGTCTTCACGAACCGCGTGGAGGATGGCTCGTCTGTTGTCATAAAAGACGGCCTCATCGCATCGGTAGAGGATGATGGCAAGGCGCTGGAATATGACGCGCGAGAGGTCATCGATGCCCGGGGGTCGTACCTCTGTCCGGGGTTTATCGATGCGCATACACACATTGACAGCCTTTACCCGTTCCATTCACTTGCCCCGTACGCGATCCGCGGGGGCACGACGACGGTGGTGACCGAAACCAGCGCCGTTGCATGCGCATGCGGAATGGAGGGTGTCAATTCCTTCGTCGAAAGCACGCGGGGCTACCCGGTGCGCTGCTACTTTCTTGCGCCGCCCCTCACCCCTCCCTTCCCCGAAATGGAGGGATCGAAGGGTCTGAGCCTCGGTGAGTTCAAGAAATTCCTGAAGCGCGATGATGTCGTGGCGATCGGGGAGGCGTACTGGACCCGGATCGTCGAGGGGGACCGGCGCATCTTGAGCCAGGCCGCGGCCGCGCTTGACCTCAATAAGAAACTGGACGGCCACGCAGCGGGGGCACGCGGCAGACGGCTTATAGAGTATGTCCTGACCGGCATCACGTCCTGCCATGAATCGATCACCATTGACGAAGTTATTGAGAAGCTCCGGCTCGGGATCTACATAATGATCCGGCAGGGCTTCGTCCGCAAGGAACTGCCCGAGCTCAAGGGACTCAAGGACATGGACATCGACGTGAGGCGGCTGATCCTCACCTCCGACGTCTTCGACGCGGTCATGCTCATCGAGGAAGGCTACCTCGACTCGATCGTCAGGACCGCGATATCGTACGGCTTCAGGCCCATCGACGCGATAAAGATGGCGACGATAAACCCGGCCGATTATTACGGCCTGCGCCACCTCGGCGCCATTGCACCCCTTCGCCACGCCGACATCCTCTTCCTCGACAGCCTGGAGGACGTCTCGGTGAAAAAGGTCATGGCCGGGGGAAAGATGGTCTTCGATGCGGGGGAATACATCGGGGATGTGAGGCCCCACCAGTACCCGAAATCCGCGCGCACCACGGTCAAGGCCCGAAAGATCCGCCCTGTCGATCTCAGGATCGCCTCGGATAAAGGCCCGCGCAAGATACGCATTATCAAGGTGCTCAACCAGACGATAACACAGGAGATGGCCTGGGATGCCCCCGTCAGGGGCGGATATCTCGAAAAGGACCTTTCAGCCGACATAATCCCCGTTTCCGTGATAAACCGCTACGACAGTTCCGTCAGGGGAAAAGGCTTCATCACCGGTACAGGCATCAGTCAGGGTGCATTCGCAACGACGCTCATCTGGGACACGGGCAACATCCTCGTCATGGGAAGCTCAGAGGATGATATGGCGAAAGCGGTCAACCGCCTGATCGATCTCCAGGGCGGCACGGTCATAGTAAAAGACGGTACAGTTATCTTCGAATTCCCGATGCCCGTTTTCGGGACCATGCCGCTCGGAAGCATTCCCGAGATAGCGGACAAGACGCGGGAAATGGTGGAAAGCATTCGCAAGATCGGCGTGACACTCGAGCGCCCCTTCCTTACCCTCCAAACCATACCCTTCTCCGGGTTACCCTTCCTGCGCATCACAGATAAGGGACTCGCGGATATCAAACAACGGAAACTGGTACCGTTGTTCATAGAATAAAAACAAAAGACGGTTCCACGTTCCAGGTTCCACGTTCCACGAAAAAGAAGAAACTCCTCTATATCCTAAAAGCTGGGTGGGCCAAGACCCGTCTTTAACGTGGAACGTGGAACCTGGAACGTGGAACTTGCGTCATTTGGTAAAATGATGTTAGTTTGTTTGCCTGTTTATGGAAAATACTATTGAAAGAATGTCGATCGCCGGGACAGTGAAGGCGTGGGTCACGTTATCGAGGCCCCCGTTTCATACGGTTGGGGTTTTTCCCTTCTTCCTCGGGACGATCCTCGCCTGGAGACTCGATAATGTCTTCAATCTCCCGCTTTTCATTTTGGGAACGGTCGCTGTCATATTCATCATGCTGGCAACCTATTATGGCGGGGAGTATGCCGACGTGATGGAAGATAAACTCTCAGCCTCGATGGACAGGAACGCATTTTCCGGGGGTACCCAGGTCGTTGTCAAGAATCTTCTTCCCCGGCATCACGCTCACGTGGCGAGTTACATCGCCCTCGGCCTCACCGTCATCACGGGACTCATTATTCAGTTCAAATATGACACCGGTCTCCTCACGATACCACTCGGCGTCATCGGCATACTGGCGGGGTTCTTCTATTCAATGATGCCGATCCGGTGGGTAACGCGAGGCGTGGGCGAGATAATCATCGGGTTCGCCTACGGCTGGCTTCCCGTGGCCGTGGCGTATTATCTGCAGACGGGCAGGATTCATAGTATCATCAATTATATGTCAATCCCGATCGCGTGCACGGTTTTCAATATTATTCTCATTAACGAATTTCCCGATCATCCCGCGGACGTCATCGCGAAAAAGAGCAACCTCGTCGTACGCTTTGGAAAGGCAAAGTCAGCGGTCCTTTATGTTGCCATGCACCTCATCGGCATCGCCGGCTATGTCGTCTCCGTAACTCAGGGCCTGCCGGTATCGGCGCTCATCTATTATGCGCCGGTCGCGGCCATCTGCCTCTGGTTATGCATTATGGTGGGATCAAAGAGGTACATGGACAAGAAAATGCTCGAAACCATATGTGCGCTGACCATAGTCACGAACCTCGGAAGCGCCCTTGCCTATATCCTTACCCTCTTTTTCATGAGGTCTTAGATGGGTCTTTTCGGGAAATGTCCTATAGCGCTCAGGCGAATATTCTGGCCCCCGAGCCTCGTGACAAAACAGCTCGGCAGCGTCCTTCTCTTCAAGCACCTCGTCAAGTGGGAACACTTCGGCACGTGGCTTTTCAGGCACAGCATGAAATCCCTTCCCGTCGCGGCAGGCGCGTACGGCATGGGATGCATCGGGTTTCCCGCACATCCCGCATGGGAAGTGACCGGTGCCTGCAACCTGCGGTGCATCCACTGTCACGCAACGTCCGGCAAGCCGGCCCCGGATGAGCTTACAACCGCCGAGGCGAAGCGCTTCATTGACGAACTCGCCCTCGCCGACGAGTTCCGGATGCTTGTCTACACCGGCGGAGAACCGCTCGTCCGTCCCGATATCTTTGAGCTCTTCGAGCATTCCCGCAAGGCGGGTTTCGCGAACGTCATAGCCACGAACGCGACCCTTATCGACGACGCCATGGCAGAGCGGCTCGTAAACGCCGGGGTCGTGGGAGCCGCTGTGAGTCTCGATTCATCCGTCCCTGAGATACACAACAGGATCCGGGCGAACCCGAATGCCTTCGAACTGGCGATGAGGGGAATGAAAGCCATAACGAAAGCGGGCATCCTCCTGCAGATCAATGTCACGGCAATGGAATACAACTTCGACACTTTGCAGGACCTCATCGAGCTTGCCGACGCGAAAGGCTCCGGCATCATGCTCATGTACCAGCTCGTTCCCGTGGGACGGGGAAGCAATATAGAGAGCGCTACCCTCGATATCACGGAGAACGAGAGGCTCCTCAATTTCCTGAAGGACAAGCAGAGGGATGTGTCGACGATCGTCGAACCGGTAGCAGGCCCGCAATATTGGCCCTTCCTCATGGAACAAAACGGCAAAACAGACGGTATATGGATGAAGATGGCCGAGAAGACATTTCACGGATGCGCGGCCGGCAGGGGTTTTGTATACATCAAGGCGAACGGCGATATCTGGCCCTGCCCCTTTGTCGAGGTAAGCGCCGGTAATGTGCGCGACCGTTCGTTCGATTCCATCTGGCGGGACAGTGAAGTGTTCGTAAACTTGAGAAACCGCGAGCATACACTGAAAGGCCGCTGCGGCGACTGCAAATACCATGGCATCTGCGGCGGCTGCCGCGGCCGCGCCATGGCACTCACCGGCGATTACCTCGCGGAAGATCCGTCGTGCTTCATACGTAAATAAAAATGGTTCAAGGTTCAAAGTTCAAGGTTCAAGGCTAAAAAAACCGCTACAGTATACCGGCTAACCCCATTCTGCCAAACCCCCATCGTCATCCCCGCGGAAGCAGGAATCCACCATACTCCCGTCATTCCCGCGAAAGCGGGAATCCAGTGTCTTTGTCTTTTTAGACCGCACATAGTTTAACCCAAACCCTCCCCTGCATCGTCATCCCGGCGAAGGCCGGGATCCAGTGCCTTTTAATACCCGGTAGAACTTTCTTAAAGACGCTGGATTCCGCCGCAAAAGCCGGCGGAATGACGAACTAATGGGGCTGTTTCGTTGGACGGTTGGACCGTTGAACCTCGAACCCTCAATAACGTCATTCCCGCGAAAGCGGGAATCCAGTGTCTTTATCTTTTTATACGGGAACCAGATTACCCCAACCCCCATCGTCATTCCCGCGAAAGCGGGAATCCAGTGTCTTTATCATTTCTGGAAGTGTTGGGGATTTATCTTTTCTTGAAAGATAGTTTGTTCTCTGTTCCGCTGATGAGGCGGGATATGTTCTCCTTATGACGGATAAGGACGATGATGGCTACCACGCTTGCCATAATGACATATTCGCAGGGCGCGTGAACGAGGTGAAGGGCGACTGGCACTATTATTGCGCCTATCATTGACGCGAGAGAGATATAGCGCCACACGATAAAGACAAGAAGGAAAATAATGAATGCGCCGAGGACAACGAGCGGGCGTATCGCGATGTAAACCCCGAGGCCTGTTGCAACCCCCTTCCCTCCCTTGAACTTGAGAAAAACGGGAAAGATATGTCCCAGGAATGCCGCGAGGCCGACGATCGCTATGATCAACGGGTCGAGACCGGACAGTATCGCGGCAACAGTCGGGATAAACCCTTTCGCCGCGTCCCCGAGAAGCGTAATAATACCGAGCGCCTTCCCTCCGGCCCGCATGACATTCGTCGCGCCTATGTTGCCGCTCCCCGTTTTTCTCGGATCGACCCCCTTCATTTTCCCCAGGATAACACCCACAGGTATCGACCCGATAAGGTACGCCAGGACAATGAAAATAACGCTTATTACATTGTTACTCACCATACGTCGACAGAATAGGTGAAAAATCCCGCCCTGTCAACAAATCGGCCTTTTACGTTTGACAACCTAATCTTTTATTATTATAAAGAATGGGTGCCTGGGTGGCGGAATAGGTAGACGCAAGGGACTTAAAATCCCTCGCTCGTATGAGTGTACGAGTTCGATTCTCGTCCCAGGCATTAATGATTTAAAGGCGGCATAAATCGTGATCGTTTACTTTTGGTATGGAGTCACGTCTTGCAATACGGCAATTCCTGAAACGGTCTTCTTGAAAAGTCCTTAATCTTCAAGCCTGGCAACAACCACACCTTTGAAAAAGTAATGCCCGGATATGACCGGCAATGGTCATTCGCATACTCAAACGTAGCCTTGCAGGACCTGCTTCCCTTTCCCACTCGTTTTGATCATGCGACTGGTATCGGGCACATTGAGATCGGTGAGATAGGGGCGCGACAGAGAGGGTTTCAAGTTGGGATATTGACATATTTAAGGGCGTCCCGGTCGCCCCTACGTCCCGGTCGCCCCTACGTCCCGGTCGCCCCCCCGGTCACCCCTTTAATGGCTGCATCCCCCGATGGAATTCGCCCCGCATTTCCTGCCATCAGTCCACTTTGCATTGTTAAATTTAGCCCTGGTTAAATCGGCACCCGTGAGGTTGGCACCGGTCAGATCTGCCCCGGTAAAATCACTGTCTCTCAAATCGGCGTTGCTTAAATCGGCCTTGATAAATATAGCTTGATTAAACTTAGACGATATCATTGTTGCAGATTTCAGTTTCGCACCCTCAAATGTCGCTTGAATAGCAGTGGCTTTAACTAAGCATGCCATGTTAAGTGAGGCCCCTTTAAAGGAAGCCTGGCTTATGTCTGCCACACACAGCGCAGCGCCGTCGAGTACGAGATTATCAAAATTGCACTTATTCAGTCCACACCCCACGCAGGCCTTCGTGCTTCGAAAGGTGGAGCAGTCGGCCCGGGATGTATCCGCAGCTGCAAATATTCCGCACATCATCGCGGCCAGGCACAGCACAAATATCACGATCTTTTCCATATCATCCTCCGTCTTTTTTGGGCTTTTTGCCGGTGTTGCATTCTGAGACAGTAATTGATTAACACACATCCGGAATTTAAGGAATACGAAATTGGCCGCGGTTTACAGGCAATAGGAAAAGCCCCTGTGACTCTGATACGGGCGATCTTCATCGGATACTCAAAAACCATCCCGGTCTTGCACGCGGGAAAGCACCGGGGATGATCAAGAACTACGGGTTATGGTAACTCCCGGATCGGTCCCCTGGAGTCCGGTCCGTCAAAAATGCTTGGAACATCCCGGTCGTTGTGCTACCGTAAAATAAAACGTACCGATCGGGCCTCATGCGCTGTACCCGCACCCGCAGTATAGGCGGGCCGCATGAACGCCACATTAAAGAAGGAGGAACATCATGGCGCTCGATAAGCAGGAAAGAGACCTTATCGTTCAACTCGTCGCTTCAAACCTCACCGTCGCGGGATACATCCGGGATGCACTGATCGAAAAAGGCGGCGAACCCGGCGTGAAGACCCAGGACGACGTTTTGGAAAGATACCGCGAATTCGTTAAAATATTGTTGGGAAAATGAGGGACTGTGCATAGTCGCCCTCAAAGAGCTACTGTTTCAGATTATTGATCCTCTTCTTGAGCATGTTATAGTAGGATTTGACCCGTTGGATGTACGTGTGTGTCTCGGCGTAAGGCGGGATGTTCATATTGTATTCCCTGACCCGTTGAGGCCCCGCGTTATATGCCGCCAGCATCAGGTCGAGGTCGCCCCCGAACGTGTCGCGTAAATATTTCAGGTATTTCGTCCCTCCGCTGATATTATCTTCCGGGTCCAGGGGATTTTCGACCTTCATCAATTTTGCCGTGTCCGGCATCAACTGCATGAGCCCCTGCGCACCCTTGTGGGACACGGCGTTGGGATTGAAGTTAGATTCAGCCTTCATGACCGCCTTGACAAGCGATGCATCGATCCCGTGCGCGTTCGCGTGATATTTAATGATTGTGTCATATGTCGTTACGTCGAAGGCCCCTTTGCGGACATGCTTTATCCGTTCCAACCCGACGACGCGGAACTTCTTGCTAACGGGGAGAATATTGGTGTAGTAAGTTATGCCGCTGCTGTCCGCGTACGTGTATACTTGCGAATACGCCACCGCTGGGAAAACGCTCAACACAAACGTGAATATGCATCCTAAAATTGCTGCTGCGGCAACCGTTTCCCTCATGGAGCCTTCCGTGACCTCATTGCTGCCCTCTCCAGGTCGACGTCACATATTTTCGCGATGATGACGATTGCTCCGTTGACACCGTTATCGCCATACCTCATGTTCGCAACGTCCGTCTTATTATTACCTAATTCACAACCCGGTTTGTGTCTGTCATCAAATCAACTAATATTTGGCACCATTTTCGACTACGGAGATTGTCAACATTCTTCCGACAGACCTTCAATGGAGCGTCTGCAGCCTGTTTGTCCCGCGCCTCAGTACCCTTCCAGGCGCAAATTCGTGAATATCATCGCGCAGGTCGCTATGATGGCGAAAAGAAGGTAAAAGAGGATCGATGCGAGGGTCAGCCGCCTCGCGATTGCCGGCAGGTAACCCTGAAGGCTGGGAACGTTCCGGGCGTGCAGGAGCGCCCCGACAGAGGCGCCGCTCACGACGCCGCCGGCCAGGGTCGCATAGAGGAAGTAGCCTGCGTAATAATAGTCCTTCTGGAGGATACAGAACGGACAGTGGTGGGTTGGCAGTTGATAGAAATAGAGCGAGATGAACGAGATAAGGGCTGAAACCGCCACGATAAAAGTGATGATGCTCGTGGACGAAAAGAAATAGCCCGTCGCGGGTCTGCCCCGGCGGTAATACAGAGTCCCGGATATCCCCGTCAGGACAACTGCCGCGTACAGGAGGACCTTCATGGGCGCGGTCGGAAGGGTCGAAATGAAAAGCGACCCAATGCCCCTCCCCTCCGGGCTGAACAGGCTCCCGCAGCAGGAAGTGATGACATGCGCGTCCAGATTGAGAAAGAACGCCGTTTGAAACACCGTTTCGCAAAGGATCAACGGTACCGCGGCGAGAAGGAACGCATATTTCTTCTTTATCAGCGGATAATCGACGGCCCGGTTATCGGCATAGTTCACGATGAGCCAGACCCCGCCGAGGATAAAATTGACGATCTTGAAAACGAGCGCCGGATACCCAAAACCGTTCATGTTCAGGGTACCCGCCGCGCACATGGCGCCGATAAAAAGACCGCTCAGTTTATCGGCGGTAAAGATGAACAGGAGAAGGGAAAAGAGCTGGAAGCCGAACGTATAGCCCATAATCGTCGAGATAAGGTATGTCTTTCTCTCGAGGTTCAGTTGACGTTCGCTGCCGTCCTTGAGGTCCCAGTGCCTCAAAATGCTCATGCCGTAGAAAGCGGCATACAAGACCATGGAACTCACGAGGAACGAACCAAGGAAAAGGGCGATTATGGCGGGCTGCATGATCATGGGTTTGTTTCAGCCGCCGACAAAACCCTGCCGTCGCGGAACTCCATCACCTTGTTCACTGCCGCCGACTCGTAAACGAGAGGATCGTGGCCCGCGATCAGGACGGTCTTCCCTTGCCGGTTGAGATTTGCCATGATCCCGATAAATTCATTCGACAGTTTCGTATCCAGGTGTGCGGTAGGCTCGTCGGCAATGATGATCTGCGGATCGTTGATCAACGCCCGCGCGATCGTCACGCGCTGGGCCTCCCCGCCGGACAGCCATTCCACTTTGGACGCCGCCTTATGGGACATATTGAAGAGGTCGAGAAGGCCGAGGGCCCGTCTCTTGAGTTGTGCATGATGCTCTCCGTTGGGATATGCGGGTATCATGACATTCTCGAGGGCCGTTATGCCTTTGATGAGGTTGTAGTGCTGAAAGATGAATCCAAAGGTCCTGCGGCGTATTTCCGTGAGAAATCGCTCCGGAAGGCTTGTTATCTCGCGGTTGAGGACCTGAACCCTCCCCGTCGTCGGTTTCGTCATGGCGCCTATGATGCTGAGGAGGGTCGTTTTCCCTGAGCCGCTCGGCCCCTTCAGGACCGTGATCAGGTTGGGGGCTATGGTGAGACTGATATCGTCGAGGGCCAGAAACTCGTTCGAGTTGCCCTTGTGAAAGATCTTTGTCACATGCATGAGCTCGATCATCGGTCTAGAGTCTCATTACTTCGTCAGGGTCCACGATCGCCGCCTTCCAGGAAGGTATGATAGTGGCCGCCATATAGGGGACAACCGCAAGGAAGAACAATGCCGCTATCTGGTAAAGTTCTACGTGAGGGACGAGGTGGAAACGGGGGTAGAGCACCGACCACCCCTTGAGGACCGGTTCAAAGAGAATGTACGAGGCAAAAAAGACGTGGAGGTACGCAAGGAGGGTCCCCATCAAAAATGCAAAGACAGAGACCGTCACGCCCTCCCAGAATTTCATGGTTATAACTTCCGACGTCTCCCATCCGACGGCCTTCAGTATGCCGATCTCCCTCTTCTCCTCGGCGCTTAAGCCCGACGCCTTGTCCCAGGCAAGGATCACGAAAGAAAGCAGCGCCCCGAGAAAAATAGCGATCATGATGCCCTGGCGCCAGTTGAAAACGGCCTCGTAGGTCCTGAGTATTTCGTCCCTGATGATCGGCCGTGTGCCGGGCAGGATTTCCGCGATCTTGGCAGCTATGGTTGTGAGTTCCCTCGGGTTGCGGACACTGACCGTGAGGTCGGTGGCATAGCCGTCGGGGATCCCGAACAGCTGCCTGAAATCCCCTTCCCTCATGAGGATCAGGTCGGATGAAATGATCTCGTATTCCGCCGGCAATATGCCTGCTACCGTGAGGTTCATGGCGGCGCCGTCGGATCTCGTAAACCACATCGTGTCGCCCTTCCCGATTCCGTGAGTGCGGGCAACCCCTGCCCCGATCATGATGTTGCCTTCCGGGTGGCCAAACCCTCGGGGTGCCATGACCGTGTAGTTCACCTTGGCGGAGGTATAGAAATAATAGCCCCAGAGCCGCGCTTTTACGCCCGCCACCCCCCTTACCGCCGAGAGGCTGTCGGCATGCGCGACCGGGATCAATTCATGTCTGCCCGCTACCATTCTCTGAACGACTATTTCCGGGGCATCTTTCAGTATGAAGGCAGCCCCGCGTTTCAGTGAATCAGCGAAGAACATCACCGATGCAAGAACAAAGACGATCATCGTGCAGACCATGATGAGTGCGATGTTCTTCCATTTCCTGCGCCAGAGCGAGGACAGGGTGAAATCGATAATGTTCTTCTGCTTTTCAATCAGGCTTTTTTTCATAACTCCCTGTAAGCGTCACCGGTGGTGAAACAAGCGACCCCGAAGGGAAGTGCTCCAGGGCACCCGGGTGGTCCTGGAAGGGTGTGTGCAGATCGGTCTGGGACAGGTGCCTCACGTACCGGGCATCTGTGAAGAGGCAAAGGTCTGTGATTTGCAACACACCCGCCATCATCCTCATGCCGTCGAACACCTCCGCGTCTTTTCTTTGCTTTAAGGCAGCGTGAACGAACATCCCGCAAAAAAACAGGAGTACGATCGAGGCAGATATAAGATAGGCAGACGATCTTCTCACCCTTGTCAACCCTCCTCTATTTTGGTGCGGCCTTCTTGCCGGCCGCTTTCTTTGCGGTATATTTCTTTCCATCGATCGTCTCGATGAAGAAGAATTCCGCCCCCTTGTCATCTGTATGTCCCTGAATGGTCAGGGGATCGCCCTTATCCTTGAGCTTCTTCAGCACTGCCTTATTTTGATTGACGATGAAAAACTCCCCGCCCGGTTCCTGGCCCTGTATGAAATAACCGCCGAGACGCTCGTTAAAACCGATGGTGCCCTTGATCGTTTCCTTCTCCGCTTTTGCAGGATCCACACACTGGGCCTCGAGAATATGCCCTGTCATGAACCCCAGGAACAGTAAAGATAGAACAATGATCTGTATCGCTCCCTTTTTCATTTCAGCTACCTCCGTGCGATATGTTTATTTCCCGTTCTCTCCTCAACTCAAAATTCCATTTCCAGATCTGAAATATCGGCGGGTAAACAACCAGCTCCAACAGGAAGGATGTGAGGATACCTCCGACCATGGGCGCCGCGATGCGCTTCATCACGTCTGCCCCCGCGCCCATCGACCAGAGTATCGGTATGAGTCCCACGAACATAGTTGTCATGGTCATGAACTTGGGCCGCAGCCTCTTCACCGCCCCGTAGCGGATGACCTCCTGCAGGTCCGCAAGAGACTTTAGCCTCCCCTCCTTCTTCGCCTGCCCGTAGGCCAGGTCGAGGTAGAGGAGCATGAAAACGCCTGTCTCCGCGTCAACCCCGAGAAGCGCGATAAGCCCCACCCAGACGGCGATGCTCATGTTGTAACCGAGGAGGTAAAGGAACCAGAAGGCGCCGACCGCGGAAAAAGGCACCGCAAGGAGAATGATGAATGTCTTGGTGAGAGAACGCGTATTGAGCCACAGAAGGATGCAGATAAGGAAGAGCGTGATGGGCACCACTACCTTCAGCCGTTCTTTGGTTCGTTCCATGCCCTCGTACTGGCCACTCCACGAGATCGTATAGCCCGCCGGCGGTTTGATCCTGTCGTTCAGAAGCCGTGAGGCCTCGTCGATGTACCCCTTAGGATCGCGCCCTTCGGTGTCCACATAGACGTAGCCGGTCAGAAGGCCGTCTTCGTTGCGGATCATGGACGGCCCGCTGGCGGCGCTGATGGCGGCAAGTTCGGACAGAGGGATCTGCTTCTGTCCGTCCGGGACCGAAACGAGCACGCGGCCAAGTGCATCTATGTCCTGCCTGAAGTCGCGCTTGTACCGCACGTTCACGGGGTACCGTTCCCGTCCCTCGATAGTGGTGGTCACGATCTCCCCGCCTATCGCCCGTGCCACTATGTCCTGCACCTCCTCCATGCTCAGGTTGTAGCGGGCAAGTTCCGTGCGGTCCCACGTGAAATCGAGAAAACTCCCCGACCCCGTGCGTTCCGCGAAGACGCTGCGTGTCCCTTTGACCTGTGGCAGCACGCCCTCGACCTGGGCCCCGATCTGTTCGATCACAGCCAGGTCCGGCCCTGAGATCTTGAGGCCGACGGGCGTCCGGATACCGGTGCTGAGCATTTCGATGCGGCCCTTGATGGGCATGGTCCAGCCCGCGGCCAACCCGGGCAATTTCAGGGCCTCGTTCATCTCGCCGATGAGTTGCTCTTGCGAGATGCGGTCCGGTGTTATGTGCCGGAAGATCGCCGCCGCAAAGCCGGGGGCCCATGATGAATACCATGTGTCAACCGGGCGCCACTCTTTTTTCGGTTTCAGAATGATCACCGTTTCGAGCATAGAGAGCGGCGCCGGGTCCGTGGAGGTATTCGCGCGCCCCGCCTTGCCGAGCACGGTCTTGACCTCAGGAAACTGTTTGATGACCCGATCCGTCACCTGCAGGAGCTTCTGGGCCTCCGTAATGGAGATGCCCGGCATGGTGGAGGGCATGTAAAGAATGGACCCCTCCTCCAGGGGAGGCATGAACTCAGAACCAAGCTTCATGTAGACCGGGACCGTGACGATCACGAGGCCGAGGGCGCCCGCGATGACCCCCCACTTCCATCGCAGTGCCCATGTGACCACCGGTTCGTAGAAGCGGATGAGGAAGCGGCTGACGGGGTGCTTCTCCTCGGAGTGGATGGTCCCCACGAGTGCCGCGTTCGTCACCCGGCACAAGAGGCGCGGTTTGAAGGTAAAAGGGACCATGCGCGTAAAAATTACACGCAGGGCCGGGTCGAGGGTGATCGTCAGCACCGCGGCGATGATCATGGACAGGTTCTTCGTGTAGGCAAGCGGCTTGAACAGGCGCCCTTCCTGGGCCTCCAGGGCGAGGACGGGTATAAAGGAGACGCCGATGACGAGAAGCGCAAAGAAGCTCGGGCCGGCCACCTGCTTGATGGCATTCACGACCACCGTGCGGTAATCCTCCCGGCTGCCTGTCGACTTCCATTGCTCGAGGTTCTTATGCACCTGCTCGACGACGACGATGGCCGCGTCGACAAGTGCACCGATAGCGATAGCGATGCCTCCCAGGGACATGATATTGGCGGTGATCCCCATCATCCTGAAGGGGATGAAGGAAAGGAGGACCACCACCGGTATCGTAATCAAGGGGATGACGGCGCTGGGGATATGCCAGAGGAAGAGCAGAATGATGAGGGCGACCGTGATGATAACTTCCGCAAGCGTCGACTTCAGGTTGTCAATGGCCCGGCGGATCAGGTCGGAGCGGTCGTAAATAGGAAGGATCGTGACGCCTTTAGGCAGACCTGGCTTGATCTCCTCGATCTTCTTCTTGACACGATCGATCACCTCAAGCGCATTCTGGCCCTGGCGCATGATGACGATCCCCGAGACCACCTCCCCTTTTCCGTCGAGATCGGAGGCTCCCCGGCGAAGATCAGGACCTTTCACCACCGTTCCTACGTCTTTGACACGGATGGGTGTGCCCCCCTCACCGGAAGCGACGACGATCTCTTCGAAATCTTTCACCGAGCGGGCATAACCGCGGCCGCGCACCATGTACTCCGTACCGCCAAATTCGATGAGGCGCCCGCCGGTTTCCGTGTTGCCGCTCCGTACCGCTTCTACAACCTTCGCTATAGGCAGGCCAAAGGACTTCAGGCGGTTCGGGTCGACATTGACCTGGTACTGTTTACCGAAACCACCAAAAGTCGCCACCTCGGCTACACCGGGGACCGCCTTGAGATAGTAGCGCAGGTACCAGTCCTGGTATGAGCGCAAATCGGCGAGGCTCCGCATGCCCGATTCATCGGTCAGGGCATACTGGAAGACCCAGCCGAGGGCCGTGGCATCAGGCCCTATTTCCGTGCGCACGCCCCGGGGAAGGCCCGGAAGCACGGACGAGAGGTATTCCTGCGTACGCGAGCGCGCCCAGTAAATATCCGTCCCGTCCTCGAAGATGATGTAGACGTAGGAGTAGCCGAAATCGGAGAAGCCGCGGACAGCCTTCACACGGGGGGCGCCGAGCATGGCCGTCACGATGGGGTAGGTCACCTGCTCTTCAATGATGTCGGGACTCCGGTCCCATTGCGAGTAAATGATGACCTGCGTGTCCGAAAGGTCGGGAACGGCGTCGAGGGCCACGTGATTCATCGACCACCAGCCCGCGAGGCAGGCGGCGGCCACCATGGCGAGAACGAAGAATTTGTTGTTTACGGAAAAATCGATGATCCGGTTAATCATGGGCGGTCACCGGACATTTCCAGCACCGGGAACCGGAGGAACAGGCGCCAAAGTCTTGACAGTTCTATCGGGGCGGCCTGGCTCGTCCTTCACCGGCTGCCCGTTCCCCTCCGGCCGAGCGGGGGCCGGGGACATGCCTGCAGCCGCCTTCTTCATCCTGCTCTCCGAATCGATGAGAAAGTTGCCCGATACAACGATCTGGTCGCCTTCCGTCAGGCCCTTCGTGATCTCGACCCGGTCGCCCAGGCGCCAGCCCGTCTCTACCTCGCGGGGCTCGAAAAACCCGTTGCCCCGGTCGACAAAGACGATCTTCCTAAGGCCGGAATCGAGGACCGCATCGGCCGGGACCGCAAGGGCAGGCGGCAGCGTGACCGAAAACTCAACATCCACGAACATGTCGGGCCGGAGCAGGTAGCCGGGGTTATCGACCACCATGCCCACCTTCAGCGTCCTCGAGTTCGGGTCGAACCTCGGCAAAACCTTGCTCACCTCTGTGTCGTACAATCGTGTCTGGTGGGGCACCCTGACCCGGACTTTCGTCCCCGGCTTCACGTAATCCATCTCGTTGCGGAAAAGATCGGCAAGGACCCATACCTTGCCGAGATCGGCGATGCGAAAGAGTTCTTTCCCCTTATCGATGCGTTCGCCGGGCGTAATCGCCCGGAGGAGGACGAAGCCGTCACTCGGTGAGATGATGTCTATCTCCTCACTATACTGACGGGTCCGCGCGATCTTCTCCAACTGGGCGTCTCCCATGCCCAGATTTCTTAACGCTTCCCGGTTCTGCCGGATGGTATTGCGCGACACCTCGAGCTGCGCCTGCGTCTCTTTGCCGGTGCTCTGAAAACGATCCAGCGCCCCGAGGGAGTAAAGGTAGGCCTGTTCCGGCCCGATGAACTCAGGGGCGTAGAAGGATCCCAGCTTTTCGTTCTTCTTTACCAGACTCCCTACCCTGACGGGCATGACCTTTACGATCCATCCGTCAATGGCCGCGTTGAGACGGTACGTCCTTGTTTCATCTGCTTCGACCTTACCGGTCGTCCGGAGTTCGCGATGCGTGGGAGTCCTTTCGACCCGACCGGTCCTGACCCCGATCAACTGCTGTTTTTCGGGCGTGACGCGAACCGTCCCCGGCGGATATGCCTCAGGCACCCCGTTGGGAACCGGCGCAGCCCCCGCATCAGCATAGATGGGCTCCATCTTCATGCCGCAGGGCGCGACACCCGGCTTGTCAGAGGTGTGGCCGGGGTTCATGGGGTCGACGTAGTAGAGGACGCGGCGTCCACGCGGCGGATCCTCCGTGGTGCCGCCACGGTGGCCGAAAAACGAACCCGTAATAAAGGCCGCGATCAACAGCACTGCGAGAAAGATCCAGAAAAACAATTTCCGCATACTTTAACTCCGTACTTCTGATTCGTTACCGACACCGATGACCCACGCACTTCATATCCAAAAAGAAGCCCCGCACGTGGTCATGCGAGGCTTCTTCGCTGCTGCAAGGTCACCTCATCACGGTAAACCGTTTGGTGTGACAAGCAGCGGTCTCATCATATCGTGTTCTTCATGCTCCAGTATGTGGCAGTGCCAGACATACTCGTAACCGGTCGTCAGACCGGTACGGGAACTCAGTGGGGGTTTCCCGTTGGTGATAGCCAGTTGACCGGTGGCCGCGTTGGCTGTCGTAGTGATGTTTGTCACACCGTCTGGACCCGTAATCCTGGGCACATCGAATTTCATGATTACCCTTGTTACTTCACCCGGGTTCATCCGGACGGTTTCTTTCCAGCCGTTCTCTTGCGGGGTGGGTGGCACGGCCGGCCCGAGATACATGGGGACACCTGTATACTGCCCTACCTTGAAGGGTCGCCGGTCGAGTATCTGGACGTTCACCAGGTGGAAGTGGATCGGGTGGGTGTCGCCGGTGAGGTTGGCGATTTCCCAGATCTCAACATCCCCTTCCACGGGATTTTCGGTGACCGGATCAATGTAGGCCCTCCCGTAGGTGCCCTTCACGAGGGGGACATTCGTGCCCAAAAGCTGGATAAGGCGACCATACGCGTCGAAAGTTTCATTGAGCGTGAGCGGCCTTACGGTTTTTACGACGACGCCGGGCGCCGGGACACCGCCTACAGCCAGGAAAGGATCGATACCGATTGGTTTGTTGTTCCAATTTGCATTAATGAGTGGCGCACCAGCATCCCCCGAAGTCACTGCACCGGCCACGTCAAAACGCATGATCACGCGGGTATTGGGCCCCTGGCCCGCCAGCGTGGTTGCATTGACGGGATTCGCCTTTATGTTCCATCCGGGGAAATAGTCGTTGCGCGGGTCGCCGATCGGAAAAGGAGCCGGAGCGTCGTTGTAGAGTACGATGCTCTTATTGGCAAAGGCACTGAAGTCGACGATAACGTCCCACCGCTCAGCGTTGCCGGTAACAAGGCTGCCCGTCAGGGTAACGGGGTTGAAGGGTACATTAGATGGTACAGCGACCGGGTTTTGGATGAATCCGCCCTCCGTTCCTAAAACCGTCCAGGCAGGGCCGGGTAGATTGGTGGGGATGCCGGTTGCCGCATTCAGCGTGATGCCGTTGCGGTTAGGTAGGGCAGCAGTCGAATCATCAACAAAAAGCTGCAGGTTCAGGAAACGGGCGTTGCAGGCGTTGAGTATACGGAGGCGGTAACGTTTCGGCTCTACCGCTACCTTCGGATAGACCGTGCCGTTGACGAGCATAGTGTCACCGAAGAATTCGGGAATGACGGAAGGATCGACAGGAATGGTATTCCCTTTGGCGAAATTTCCCTGCATCTTCCACCGGGCCTTCTCATACACATGGGCGTACCAGAGACTGCCTACGGTCGTGGGTCCAGTCCACGTGGGATCACCACCGACCGCCGTCTTGATGCTTGGTCCCACGAATATCTTGTCCTGGATTACAATAGGTATCTCCGCCGATGACAATCCAGGCGCAAGAACGGAATTTTCAATTCGAGGCAACCCCAAACCTGCTTCGAAAGTATCTCTGATGATGTAGCCTGATGCGACACCCGCATATGCGTTCGTACGCGTGATCCCATAGGCATGATCGTGGTACCACACAAACCGCGCGCTCTGGTTATTGGGATAGTAATATTCAGCGTCGCCAACGGTTAGTGGCGTCGGGTTGAAGACCGCGTTGTTCAGAAAGCTGGCCCCGTGGGCCCCGGCAGGAGTAAACCAATCAAACGGACCGCCATCACTGATCCACGGCACAAGACCGCCGTGAAGGTGAACAGCCGTTCTGTTCGGCATCGCAGTGTTTACGCCGGGAATCGTAGTATCCACGGGGATGGGACTGGCGAGAGCAGTCCCCGTCGGAGTTTTATCTGAGGTAAGTTGATTCCTGAACGTGATCTGAATAGGCACACCCCTCTCTGCGACGATGATGCCCCCGAGGTGCCTCGGAGTCGGAGGACCGGCTACCAAATAATTAGTCGGGACGTACCCCCAGAGTGTCGTGCTGCTCGGGGCGAAAAAAGAATGCAGCCGGTCAGTGAACTGCTGTATGCCGATGGTGTAATGCGTAACCCCCGTGACAGGCGCAACCGTCGGCGCAGGGTCGGGGGCAGCTATGCCGATCTGTGTAGCCAGTGACGTTGCATCGCTGCCGCGCAGGGTTTCCGTGAAAAGCGTCAGTCCGGGCGGGCTCTGATAGAAGGCGTGGGAAGTGCCCACACCGGAACCTAAAAGCAATGCCATGCTCAGTACGACGAGAGAAACAAATTTTAATCTCATACCAACTTACCTCCCCGAATCGTCCCCATCGTAGTCGACCGCAGTGCGGCTGCCGTTATTTTCATTATCCGCGCAGCGGAAGCTAAGCCGACAACACTAACGTGTTTTGCGGCTGTGGTATTCAATAATCCAGATATCTATTTATATGAACGCGCCGGGCAAAGCCGGTTGAACCATCGCTTCGCACCGGTACCTTAATCCCTTCCGCATCATTTCGAACCAATTCTTATTCGGTTCCCGATACTTCTCCTCCATTGTCACCTACTAAAATTTGGTCATCCCCGTCTATCTGTCAACCGAGTGATGCCATATTCCAAGTGATTTTCATATGTTGCAAGACAGTAGAAAGAACACAGGATTAACCGGGCTCAATCCAGTCCCTTTATGACCGAAGCAGAGATATCGTGAAACCTGAGCAGGCTTTTACCTTTATGGTCCCTCATGAACTCCGCAGCCTCCTCTTCCTTTTCAAAAGGTATGAGTTCCTTGCCCATGGGCCCGAAGACGTCGCTTCCCTGAACGTAGTGTGCCTTCAGGCCGTCAATAAGGGTCAAGCTGTAATAGTCGTTCACATAGACCGACGCGATATCGGCCCTGCTGTGCCGGGGGTCGTATTTATTCATATTCAGGTAATACTTGAGCATGTCCTTGACCCCGTCAAAGAAAACAACGGAGCCGTCCCGAAAAACAATCTGGGCGATGAAGTCGGGGTACTTTGCTACGAACATGCCGCAAACAGGGCACCTGTCGCGTCCGCCCGGTTTTACGGTTACCTTCTGTGCACCCTGCAAGGCCGTCCATGAAAGAAAGACCGCCGCTGCAACTATAAGAATAGTACGTTTCATGAAGATGTCTCTAACCTGCTAGTGCTTCTGCCCTGCCGGGTCAGGCGCCTGCATCCTCTTCGCCTTTCTCTTCTCCCGTATCATCTTCGTGTCGACATACATATCCTCATAGGCTGCCTTTATCGCGTCATCGAACGTCGCGATAGTGCCGCCATTCTCCTCGATGAAAGCCCTCGCGTCGGTCTCGCTTGCAAAGGCCCATTTCGCACGCTTCGACATGACCCCTTGTTTTGTCCCTCCAATGACCCAGACCGCCTGCTCCGCATCGATCAATTTCTTCGTGTTGTACGCCGCGACATGAATGCTCCCCGGTGTTTTATCCAGCTTGATAGAAAGGTCCGTTGCCGCGCAGTGGATACTGCACGTGCCAACCCGGGTACCGTCGTCGTAGACGATGAGCATCCGGCTATGGGCAAATGCACCTCTGTCCATTCCGCAATAACTGCAGGATCTGTGTTTCTGAACGTCTTCCTGAGCGAAAAGAGCGCCGCCTGCCAGAACAAACACGCCTATTAACAAGCCGACAATTAACAGTCCCTTCCTGTTGTCCATAGCATCTCCTTATTCACGTATTTCGCTGAGCGCGGAAGACTGCCCGAAGAAGTCCCCCTTATACGTTGGATAAGGCAAGCGCCGCACACTGTCAAGGGAGCCCGTCCGAACCCTGCCGCCAGGAATCGGCCGTGAATAACGCTTTAGCCATGCCCGGGCATAAATAACAATTGAGGCGAAGCGGATGGATAAACTATAATCTTCTGAGACGCCACGAAATTAAAGGGAGGTTACCATGAAATATCTTTCGGCGCTGGTCCTCAGTATCGTTCTCCTGTCCGGTGTGTGCTCCGCCCAGGGAAAGCCGGACTTGAAAAACCCCAGGGACCGGGAAAGCTACAGCCTTGGCTACCAGTTCGGGCAATACCTGAAATTGCAGGGGGTCGATATCAACCTGGATGTTTACACATCGGCGATCAAAGACGCCCTCAACAATAAAGAGCCCCAGATGAGCAAGGATGACATTATTACAACCATCAGGGGCATCGAGCAGAGGGTACAGGAGACGCGACAGAAAGCGTTAAAGGAAAAAGCGGCCAAAAATCTTGAGGAAGGTAAAGCGTTCCTTGCGGAAAACAAAAAAAAGAAAGATGTCAAGATCCTGCCGAGCGGCCTTCAATACAAGGTCCTGAAGGAAGGGTCCGGCAAGACCCCGAAAGAGACCGACACTGTATCCGTCAACTACAAGGGCACACTGCTCGACGGTACGGAGTTTGACAGCTCTTACAAGAAAGGCCAGCCAATAACCTTTAAAGTTGGCGAGGTCATCAAAGGCTGGTCCGAGGCCCTGCAGCACATGAAAGAGGGATCGAAATGGCAGCTTTTCATCCCCCCTGACCTCGCCTACGGAGAGCGTGCCATCGCCCAGGTCATTCCTCCCAACAGTACCCTGATCTTCGAGGTGGACCTGATCAAGGTCGAGTGAACAAAACCATGAACTGACGCACCCCGCCATGGGGCAACACCATGGCGGGGGTCTCGAAATACGACATTCTTTAAAAATTTGTTGAAAAACAAACGGTCTTCAGGCCTGGCAGAACCGCAGCTTCAAAACCAGAAATGTAACATTGCAAGACTTGGCCGCGGCATCATATAATTGGGTTCGTATGCCCTCGCACATTGCCGAGACAAAAACCCGCACAAGAACAGGTGGAGGTGTTCCGTGAACAAGAAGGACCGGGGAGGTAAAACCGCGCGGCCCGGGATAGGCGACTTCATAAGGAAGATGCAAGCCGAGTCTAAAACGCCCGTTGACGAATTGCTGCTGGAGCCGCCGTATGTGGGGATTGCCACCTTCTTCCGGCTGCCCTATGCAACTGATCTATCAGGTTTGGACGTCGCCCTCGTCGGCGTCCCCTATGACGGGGGATTGACGGGCCGGACAGGAGCGCGGGGCGGTCCCCGGGCTGTCCGCGATGCGTCGTGTCTCGTGGCAGGTTACGATCACCAGCTTCAGATCATACCGCAGGCAATGTGCAGAAGCGCCGACGCGGGGGACGTGATCTTTCACAACCGGTACCGCCATGATGCCGCGATCGAAGAACTGGAACTATATTACCGCCGCCTCGTCGGCATGGGTGTAGTTCCTGTCACCTGCGGCGGCGATCATTCGATCACCTATCCCATCCTGAAGGCGGTGGGGGCGACAAGCCCCGTAGGCCTCATCCATTTCGACGCCCATTGCGATACGGCCGGAGACCTGCATGGAAACAGGTTCCATCACGGAGCGCCGTTCCGCCAGGCCGTGGACGCCGGCGTTCTCGACCCGAAGCGCACGGTCCAGATCGGGATACGGGGCAGGAGCGAGGTACTGTGGGGCTTTTCGTATGAGAGCGGCATGAGGGTGATCCATATTGAAGAATTCTACGAAATGGGCCGGCACACGGTCCTCGAAGAGGTACGCGAACGTATCGGTACGGGGCCGGTCTATCTCAGCTTTGACATCGATTGTCTCGACCCGGCCTTCGCGCCCGGCACCGGAACGCCGGAGGTTGGCGGGATGACGAGCTTCGAGGCACAACAGATGGTCCGGGGCCTCAAAGGGCTGAACTTCGTCGGGGCCGACCTCGTGGAGGTGTCTCCCCCCTTTGACAGCGCGGGTATCACGTCCCTTGCCGGGGCCGACCTGCTCTTCCGTATATTCTGCATAATTGCCGATGCCGTGGCGGAAAGAAAAGTATAGCCTCCAACGGGAATTCCGTGTTCAGGCTTTACTCGCCGTACATTATAAAGGGGGCCCAGAAGAACGGATGGGATGAAGCCTTTATGAACTCTATTTTAGTCCTCCGAAGCGCCGCCTCTTTCGTCATGCCTTCGTTGATCATGTTCTTATAGAACAGGACCATTAATTCTCTTGTTTTTTCGTCGCTCACGCTCCAGAGACTGACCACTGCCGCCGGGCTCCCCGCGTACATGACCGCTCGCGTGAGGCCCGTGATCCCCTCGCCGCGATCGGTTTTGCCAAGTCCGGTCTCGCAGGCCGACAATGTGACCAGTTGGGCATTGAAACGGCTGTTCATTATTTCGGCCAGAGTGAAGAAGCCGTCCTCTTTACTCCCGGGGATCTGGGAAAGCGCGATCGCCTGAAAATTATCGTCCACGATCCCGTGCGTAGAGAAGTGGATAAATCCATAACGTTCTAGACTGCCGGACTTGGCCTCCTCCTCCCTCGCCTGGGCCCTCAGGAAGCTTTTTGCCTGTTTGGACCGGTCCCTGAAAATATTTTCGATCTCCGAGACCTCCAAACCACTCCCCTCCAGGCGGGACAGGTTTCCACCCGACCGGAGATAGCCGCCCCTGACGAGCAGGCGGGCCTTATCCCCTTTATCTCCCCTGGTATCCTCAACGCCTTCGGGGAGTCCCTGCCTGAAATTCTTGTAATCATAAACAGGGTCACCGAAACCGATGAACCAGTAGTTTGTCCCTTCTTTCTTGTATTGTGTTCTCAGCATGCCCAGCACGGATGCAGACTGGACATATTTCAGAGGATATTTCTCGATGAGATACGACCTGCGTTCATTTTCCTTTGCTATCAAAGCCTCAAAAGGGAAAAGCGCAAGCACGCCATCCGGTACAAGTATGGCTTCCCTGCCCTCGAGGAACGACTCTACCGGGTGAATGAGCACCTCATACAGCCTTGCCGCATCTTCTGCGGGATACCGCGATCCGAGCATGCCGCCTTCCCTGATCTTGCCAAGAAGATCCCTCACCCTTCGTTCAAGGATCGCCTGCGAAACAGGGAGCCGCACAAGTTCATACCCGTCCGTACGCACGACAAAGCAGTATACCCCTTTTCCTGACAGGAAATACTCGATCAAGACCTCATTCTTCTTCAGGACCTTTTCTTGCAGTGCCTGCAGGGCTACGGGCTGTGGGTATTGAACAGAGGCGTAAAGGGGATTGCGATAACGTATCTCCCGCCTGATCCCGTCAAGCTCCTCTTCCGCCTTTCCCATCTCTTTTTTTATTGATGCAAGCACAGCCTGTTCAGGGACCGGCTTTTGCGATTCATTGAGGACCTGGCTGCCGAGAAGCGCGATCTTTTTTTCCAGGGCATCCCTCTTTTCTTTCAGCAAGGGGTCTATCCCTTTCTCGAGATCGACCAGACCTTCGGAGAGCCGGTCCAGGAACACCCGTGCCTTCATCGCTTCCACATACGTGAAGGCCTTTTCCTTGTAACCGTTTTCGATCATGAAGACAGCAGCATCGTTATAAAGATCATAGACCTTTGCCATGTAGCTCTTCTTCAACTCGGAAAAACCGGTCTGCCTCCTGACCCTCTCCAACCGGGCAAGCCCTTCTTCGTATAACGTGAGGGCAATGTCTTTGTCCCCCCTGTCTGCGTGGAGCCCTGCGATCTTGAACGACACGAACGCCTCGGATTCTATGTCTCCCAGCTTCCTGTAATGGTCAAGCGAGGTCGTGAAACTCTCCATCGCCTTGTCCGGCTCCTTGAGATAAAGATGGGAATCGCCGATGCTCTGATACACGTTGCCCATCCCGATAGAAGACCGTGCCGTCGAATAATACGGGAGCGACCTCGTGTACATGGCCAGTGCCTTCTCGGGATGACCGGCCATCAGGTAGTCGTCCCCGAGGCTGCGGTAGGAATCCCCCAGCCCGATCGCGGAGTTACCTTTTTCGAAGAGCGGTATGGCCTTTTCCTGCATCATGATCGACTTCGCAAAATCCCTTTTTGCGAAATAAACGTCCCCGATACTGCGGTAGGCGTTGCCCTGCCCTATAGGGGAATGTGCCTTCTCGTAAAAATCAGCGGCGCGCCCGTACATCTCCAGTGCCTTTTCATTGTCCCCGGTGAAGAAATAGATGTCCCCCATGCTCCGGTATATGTTGCCCTGCCCGACAGGCTCCCTGGCCTTCAGGTAGGACGGGAGCCCCTTGTCGTACATCTCCATGGCCCTGACGAAATCCCGGGTGTAGAAGTAAAGGTCCCCGATCCCCTTGTAGACGTCTGCCTGGCCGAGAACGTCCTCGGCCTTCAGGTAGCCGGCAAGGGCAATGTTGTACTGTTCAAGAGCATCTTTGCTGTCTCCTGTCCTCATGGCTATCAGCCCCAGGATCCGGTGGGCGTAACCCTGGCTGGCAGGGTCGCCTGCGCGCCGGAAGAACGAAACGGCTTTATGGAGCAGGTCACGCGCCCTGCTGTTATCGCCGCGGTAGAAATATACGGCGCCCATGCTCTGACAGACATTCCCCTGCCCGACAAGGTTTTCCTTTCCCCGGTACACCGCGAGGGCCTTTTCGTACATCTTCATAGCCTCGGGTATATTGCCAACCTTGAGGTAGATCTGTCCCATACCGTATGACACGTTGGCGTCACCAATGATGTCTCCAAGCCGCAGGTAGATCGACTGCGCCTTCCGGTACATTGTCTCGGCCTTCTGGTATTCACGGAGCTTCAAATACAGTTCGCCCATCCCGAGGTACGTGTCGGCCCTGCCCACGGCGGAACGGGCTTTTTTATAATATGCGAGCGCCCTGCCGAACTGCTGCCACGCCGGTGCATAGTCGCACGTCCGGGAGTTGATTCCGGCAAGGCCCCTGAGGGCATCGCCCTTGCCGGAGGCATCTCCCGCCTTTTCAAAAAACTGAAATGCCTTCTCGTAGGACGCTTTTGCTTCTTTATTGTCCCCGGCCCGGAACCGGATACCGCCCGTATTGAGGAAGGCATGTCCCTGGCCGGAAAGTTCCCGGGACGCCTCGGGCCGGGCCGGGCTTACGGTGCCCAGCAGGGAAAAGGTGAGGCCGAGTGCAACGAGAAAAATGACCGCCAGGCGGTGCATCAACTTTTTCACTGTTCCTGTCTTGCCTTTCATTGACATTGAATGAAAATATAAGGGGTACATGAGTGATCATGTACCCCTTGATATCTGCCTGATTTCCTATGTAGCCATCAGGTCATGCGTTCATCTTTCGCCAGTCGGGACCGAAGTGGTATACAGTTTAGGCGCAGGCGGATCGTCTCCGGCAAGTGCAAGATTTATCGTAGAGACAATCAGGATCATGGGAAGCACTAAAAACAATATTACCTTTTTCATTGAGCCCTCCTTTTAACAACAGTCTCATGCATCCACGAAAATTCCCCAGCCATTTAGAGTCTATCAATATACCAGGTCCCTGACAAGGACATTTTTTTAACCGGCCTGCTGCCATAAACCGGTCGGGTCTGAGCTAACCCTCGCGGATCATTTTTCCTCTTTTCCCGGGCAGATCTTCTGAAACAAATGATCCGCCATGCTCCCGGGCAGGACCCTGATCCATTTTTTGTTACTCATTTTTTGATGATATATCACTTTTCCGTCACCCGAATGGTCTGCTACTTCCAGGAGGGCGTGTTCTCTTGTCCTGCAATTTATTTCTTCATGATAAAAAGCATAGGAGAGGTTCTCATAACCCTGTATGTCAGGATTTCGTTTCTTCAGCCTGTCGATGAAAACTTTTCGCCCCTGTTCGTTATAGACCGTCTTTGTATTCACTCTTACGGTGTTGTCCGGGATGGCCGTTATGCTCTCCCTGTCATAATACGTTGTTGTGCCGCCATCTTTTGTCTGCGCGACCATCACCCAATCCGCCGGGAAAACAACGGCAGGCACCGCCAGAAAAGCTATTATTGCGAGAAACAACATTTTCAATTTCATTACCCCCGCCTGTTTCAAACAGATTTTCTTCCTTGTTACCACATTTTCATCGATAAGAACACGCTAATTTACCGGCGTCGAACTCATGATCCGCATATTCCGCATATTCGCCGATTCCATGGCGGCAAAAAATGAGGTGGGAACAATTCGGCCGTTGTGGTACGGTTAGAATACATAGACTGAATGGAAAAGGGAGATGCAAGGGTTCAGGCGCTTCTGAAATAATTTAGAGGGGGATGCTTTGAATGGATGCCTTTTCTCCGCAGGGGCATTAAGGGATGAAGCATTTATGTACGGGCATGGGGGCGCGTTCCTGCGGCAACCGAGTGCCGAAGACCCGGGAGACGAAACACGGGATGCAATTCCTGATAATCCCGAAAAAAGGAGAAATACGCTCCTTTTCATATCGCATATCATTGCAATAGCAATCTATGGATTCATCATATTCCTGACAGTGTCCCCCCCTTCACTACGAACCGGGCTCTCCGGCATACCTGGCGCACGGGGTAACGCTGACGCTATCGGTATACCTCTCATTGTTCGGGTTCATTATCGCGGTCCATATAATCATAAATGCAATCCGGCGGATCGAGATGTCGAGAATACCGCATAATTCGTCTCTGCTGACCCTTGTGTTCATGGTAATACTGATCATTGGCAGGATAGCGAGCCTGTTCTATTAAAATACCGGGAGTGAAAGAAAATCATGCGGCATAGCGGAAAACTTGTTCCTGTTCTCGTTCTGATCGGAATACTGGCCTCGCAAAATGTACACGCATTGACGAAGGAACCCCCGCTGCCGGCCGCTTGCGCACTGGCGGAAGAGGCGGCGGACGCCGAGGTCAAGGTCCGACTGTACACACGCTGCCTCGATCGCAGCGATGCGTCCGACAGGCAGCTCAAAGACTATCAGCGCGATGTCATGTACTTTCATCGGGCGAACGCTTTGTTCGACCTCGGCCGCTTTGCCGAAGCGCTCGCGGACTATGATCGCGTTATAGACAAAGGATACGGCAGCCATGTCTGGGCGCTGCACCAGCGCGGCCTGACACACCAGGCACTGGGCCAGAAGGAGCGTGCCCTCGCCGATTTCAACCGCGCACTTAAGGTCAACCCCGATGCTATCAGCGTTCTGTTCGACCGCGGCCGGCTTCTCGCCGATATGGGCCGGTACGGACCGGCAAAGAACGACCTGCTGAGGGCGGAAACTTTATCGCCGGGGACCGCTCAATATGCGAACGCCCTCGCCTGGCTCCTGGCTACATGCCCCGAGCCGGGGGTCAGGGATGGCAAAGAGGCTGTCCGCCTTGCGCTCAAGGCAGCAAGTATCGACAAGAGCGCCCAGCACCTCGACACACTTGCTGCCGCGTATGCGAGGAAAGGAGATTTCCGGCAGGCCCTCGAGACCCAGCAAGCCGCGCTTGACCTGCTTCGAAAAGATAAGGCTGATCCGCAAACCATGAAGGAATTCACCGCCCGTCTCAGCCTGTACACGGAAGGCAAGCCCTATACACAGGATCGGCCGGATTAACGCCGGAAGCTCGAAGGCAGTGACGTCAGTTCCGGCGCCTTACGCTGTTGTAATATTGTAGCTTTCGCACTCCGGGCACATCACGCGCCGCGGCTGCGCTTCACTCTTCTTCTTGGCCTTTTTCTGAGCAGGCTCCTTTCTTTCCAGGATCCTGTATTCAAATCTGCACCCGCAATCGTTGCATGAATATTGAATGATCTCCATTCTTCCTTCCCTCCTTTCGCCTTCAATCTATGAAATTAATCTAAAGCGTGGTAAATAGATTTCAAGTGCCGCCGAGGGCGCTGTTCAGAAAAAAAAGGGGGGGGTATTGATGAAGAATTGTGAGTATATAAAAAGATCGGGTATCCGGGCAGTTACAAGAAAACTCTGTCGGCAGTCATTAATTATTCTGCTCTTCTTTGCTGTCCCTGCGGTAGCTTTAAGCGCAGCCGATGATGGAGAGCGCCTGTTCCAATTGAAATGCGTCTCATGCCATGGCGCCGGAAAATCAAAGTCAAAGGGAATGACCGAGAAGGAGTGGCGTTCGACCGTGGTGAGGATGATAAGCAACGGAGCCGTTATTTCCCGCGAGGACACGGAAAAGATAGTGGGTTATCTCGCGACAAATTATCCGAAAAAATAAGGGGCCCGTCAGGTCATTCCCGGCCGGGAGGCTTCGGACGTTCCTGCTTACCCGCCGTCCAGCCTTCGGACGCATCCGGAAAACAGTCAAAGCGCGGGATGTAGGGCTTTATGTCGATGAGAGGCGTCCCATCGAGCACGTCAACGCCCCGGACAACAAGTCTGTTGCCGATCCGTTCGTCCAGCCGGACCACCGTAAAACCGATGCTGTTGGGCCGCGAAGGATGGCGGCACGCAAAGACCCCGTGCGGCTCGTCATCAAGGAACGTATTCCGTATCAACTCACCCGGCGCAGTCCGGTCAAAAACATAGATCAGGAACAGGTGCGAAAAAAGCTCGATGTCCTTAAGCCCCTCTTCGAATTCGGGAAAAACCTCGATCTCGCCCCGTGCGTCCGGGCGGAATGTCCCCTGGATCGGGGCCTCCTCCTTTGTTATGAACGGGGAATGGATGATGCCGACAGGCTTTAGCTGAAATACCATGTGCTCGTGATCTTATACCAGATTTGCGCAGATTTTCCTATGCATCTTCGTTTTGCTCCATCAGGCGCCAGGGGAATTTTATCTGTCTTGTTCCTGCCCGAAAGCAAGTCTGAATGTCGTTCCACGGTCCCGTATAAGCTCTATGGAGCCTTCGAGCTGTTCGGCGAGCGTCACGACGAGCTGCATTCCCAGTGATTCCGTCTGTGTAAAATCGAGATCCTCCGGGAAGCCGACCCCGTCATCTGTCACCGACAGTTCGTACCGGTCGGGGCGCCTTTCGAGCTTGACTGTTATAGTCCCCTGCATGTCCGCCGGGAAAGCGTGCTTCATTGCATTCGAAAAGAGTTCATTCACGATAAGACCGAGCGGTATCGTTGTGTCTATGTCGAAGAAGAAATCCCCGATATCCTTCGCAATGGCGATGCCATCATGGTACCCTTCGTACGATCTGACGAGATCTGTGAGAAGATCGTCGGCGTACTCCCTGAAATTGATGCGGGCAAGGTCTGAGGACCGGTACAGCTTGTTGTGGATCAGGGACATGACCTGGATCCGCTTGCGGCATTCGTCCATCATGACCCGCACCGCGCTGTCATCGACCATGCCCGATTGCAGGTTGATGATGCTGGCCACAACCATGAGGTTGTTCTTCACCCGGTGATGGATCTCCTTGAGAAGGACCTCTTTTTCTTTCAATGATTCCTGCAAGGCGGATTCCGCCTTCCTGAGTTCGGTGATATCGCGGGCCGCCGCAAAAACACCTGTTACATGCCCCTCATCATCTTTGTATACGGATGCATTGTACAGGACCGGGATTGAGCTGCCGTCAGTGTGCTTCAGTTCGAGCCCGTAATCCTGGACCTGTCCCTCTTCGAACACCTTTATATAGCCTGCCCGGGCCTTCTGAGGGTCGGTGAAATAATCAGCGAAGTTCGTCCCGATAAGGGCCTGCCGGGTAAGCCCGGTCGCCTTTTCCGTCGCGCTGTTGACATCCGTGATCGTGCCGTCCGGCCCTATCGTAACGAGGGGATCGAGGCTCGCTTCGATCAGGCTGCGGTTGTAGGCAAATGCCGTCAGGACGGCCTTTTCCGCCTCCCGGGTCTCGCGGAACATGCGGCTCATCAGCAAAACCCCCAGGAAGAACACAAACGAGATGATAAGCGTCAAGACCTCGGCGCTGGCCAGTTCCCTGTTCGTTCTCATAAATTGGCCAAGCGTTGCCGAGCGGCGGGCGACGATGAGAAGTGACGATACGGCGATCAGGAGCCACGGGAGCCGGCGCGGTGCGAACCGCAGCTGCATCACGGCAACGATCCCGGCAACAGCCTGCAGTACGATCCCGAGGATATATATTGTTGCGCTCATATTCACGATCCCGAGACTGTAATACAACGCATTACTTTACTATTATCGCCACATACCAAAAACAATTAAGGAATAACATAACAGCGTGCGCAGAATTATCCCTCTTATGGTACTATACCATAAAAAAGCGGACAACAACCCGGAAACACGTAAGGCCCGACCAGCGTAAAAGCATCCCCGGGGGGTGGTCAAGAAAGTACCACTTTGGGAAGAAAGGGTGGGTTTCTTCACGCGGCGGGGAGCCGGTCCTTTTCAGGCCAAAGTGGTAGGCATGTGGTAACAATAAAATTATCACAATTCAGCGACAGCGCAAGTGCTGCCACCTGTCAACCCTTGGTAGACGAGGATATATGCGTTTTCCATACATTCATTTTTTGTAAATTACACGAAAACGGGAAGAACGGGCCGGTTTGTATTGATACTTCCCTTTTCCTGTGTTATCCCTATTCCGTGTGTAAACAAATTCAAAACGGGAGGATACATATGAGCGGATCCGGTCGCATGCTGTGCCTGGTGTTTATCGCTATGGCCATCGTCTTGTCCTGCAACGGCGCAGGGTTGGCCCAGGGGAAGATAGATTCCTGCGGCTTCCTGACTAAGACCGATATAAAAGATGTTACCGGCCAGAACGTGGGCGACGGCAAACTCAACACCAAGGCAAACCCGCTCGTAGGGTTCCCCTGTGAATACTCGGCCGCCTCAGGCGGCAAGGTCAGTATCCTCGTAAAAACCGCGGGGCCGGGAGAAAACGCCGACAAGGTTTCTGCTGAATTAAAAAAGATGAAGATCCCCGTATCCGACGCCCCGGGGATCGGGGACCGCTCGTTTTTCTCGAGCCCGGGCTTCGGGATGATCCAGCTGAACACCTTCAAGGGCTCCCGGTATTATATCATCACGATGCTTTTGCCCGGGTCATCCGAAACGGCACAGAAAACTGCCGCGGAAAAACTTATGCGCAAGGCGTTGACGAAATAATTACGCGGTTTTCATGTATGACCGGACGGTCTGGCGGGCCTTTTCCATATCCGCGGCGAGCGCGGCGGTCACGAGATCTGACAGGCTGCCGGTGAAACCCGTTATTTTTTGGTATTCGGCCCTGACCCGCAGATACTGGGGATTGGGGCTGTTCATCCCCATGACGTTGCTTATGAGGTCCGCCAGGCAGATGACGGCACAGTACTTCCGGATGGCATCCGGGACCTGCTCGGGCGGGACAAAACACGGTGCATGATGCTGTTCCACGCAATCGCTGATGAGGTGGGGAAGCCGCCATTGCTCAGCGATGATCCCCCCGATCACGGCATGGTTGATCCCGTACTGCCTGTCCTCGCGCACCACCCCGACAAAACCCTGCCCGTCCCCATCCGGCCGGAAGATCGCATCAAGAAAGAATTTCCCGATATCGTGCAGAAGGCCGATCGTCCCGAGCGTATATTCGGGAAGGTGGAACACCCTTCCGAGATGGCCCGCCGCGGCGGACACGACCGCCGAATGGGTCCATATCATGGCGTAACTTTCCCGGTCACGGTCGCGCACCGCCGGGACGGAATTGCCGAGCAGGTCTTCGAGAACAAGCGTCCGGACATTGTTGTACCCGAGGAGCGTTATCGCCCTTCCGATCGATGTGACCTTTTCCGTCTGGCGAAAATATGCCGAATTCACCGTCTGCAGCACCTTGGCCGAAAATGAGGGGTTTGTCGACACGAGGGATATCACTTCGCGCGTATTCGATTCAGGGTTCTGCAAAAGGCTGAGCAGGCTCAAAGACGGGGTGCCGACGGGGATATTCGATATCTGGCTGACAAGCATCGTCCTCATACCCGCGTCCACCATCGGGGATGTCAGGGGGAACACGCCTTCACCGGCGGATACGAACGGGATATCCCGAAGCAGGGGATAGGTTTCCATTATCGCCGCTTTTTCGTTGTACGCCGCAGCGCCGGCGCTGTCACCCGCATCGGGTTCCTTCCTTTTCGGACCTCGGTCCGGCGGCGGTTCAGGCTCTTGAGTGCCCGGCGCCCTCCCGCGGAAATAAAGGATCAACCCGATAACGATGATCAAAGCGAGTATTATATAGATTACCGTCACCCTAGGCGGCTCCAATGGACAGGATACTATTCCGGATTTAATTCTGCAATCGTTATTAGCGCAAAATGCGCTTGCGGGGTGCGCCGGATAACCTTGACAGGCCGGTGGATGGCGTGGCAAAAAATAAAGACAGGAAGATGCGAAAGGAGAACCCATGAAAATTGAAGACGTACGGAAAAGTTTCGCGATGCCCGTCACCAGCCCGTCTTTTTCGCGGGGGCCCTACCGGTTCCGCGACCGGGAATACCTGATCATCGAATACGAAACGGACATGGCTGCACTGAGGGAAGCTGTTCCCGAACCCCTCCAGATAGAAAGGCCGGCGGTCAAGTACGAGTTTATAAAAATGCCGGATTCGGACGGGTTCGGCTCCTACGCGGAATCTGGACAGGTCATTCCCGTGCGTTTTAACGGCGTCTCAGGCAATTACCTCCACTCCATGTACCTCGACGACATATCCCCGATCGTGGGCGGCCGGGAGGTATGGGGTTTCCCGAAAAAATACGCCCATCCCGAGATGCGCGTCGACCGTGTCAACAAGGACTGTTATATCGGTATCCTGAAATATGGCGAACTGGAAGTGGCGAGGGCCACGATGGCATACAAATGGCGGCAGCTGGACAACGAACCTGTGCGCAGGGCGGTGGATGCCACGCCAAACTTCCTCCTCAAGGTCATCCCCGACGTTGACGGCGCACCGAAGATCTGCCAGCTCGTTCAGTATCCCCTGACGGATGTCACGATCAAGGAAACGTGGACCGGACCCGCGTCCCTGCAGCTATTCGCTCACTGCCTGGCGCCCGTTGCCGACCTGCCGGTCAGGCGTATTGTTGGTGCGACGCACTTCATCGGCGACATGACGATCGGGCCGGGAAAGGTTGTCTACGATTACCTCGCCTAGTCTTTTTGCCTGTCCTTTTCGAGGAAGTGCAGCAAGGTCCCGGTCCTGAGCTTCACCATCTTTTCCTTCATTTCAGGGGTCCAGTCATAGAACCCCCTGCCGGACTTGAGGCCAAGATCGCCTTTTTCCACGAGGTCCCGCATCAGTTTCGAGGGCTCGGACGAATTGCACAGGACAGGGAACAGGTAGGTGGATATGATATGGAAGATGTCGAGGCCCCCCATGTCCGCACTTAAGAGCGGGCCGGTGACGGGCAGCCGCCTTCCATGCCCGTACGTCATCGACCTGTCGACCTCTTCGATGTCCGCATACCCCTCTTCGACTATGTAGAGCGCCTCCCTCAGGAGCGCAAGCTGGAGCCTGTTGCCGATAAATCCCGGGCATTCCTTCTTGAGGCGGACAGGCTCTTTGCCGAGCGACCTCACCCATTCCACGGTCGCATCGACGACCTCCCGGGACGTTCGCTCGCCCGGGACGACCTCGACGAGCGGGATGAGCTGGGGAGGGTTCCAAAAATGCGCGACGACGACCCTGTCCGGAAAGGCCAGGCCCTTCGCAATTTCCGTGGGGCTCAGGCCCGACGTGTTCGTCGCGAGGATGACCCCGGGAGGGCATGTGCCGTCGAGCTCTTTGAACACCTTTTTCTTGAATCCGAGGTCCTCGGGGAGGCATTCAACAACGATGCCGGCCGGCCTTGCCGCATCACTGATGGATGTCAGGCCTTCGATCCTTCCCAGGATAGCGCGGGATTCCCCGCCTGTTTTCCCTGAGGCAGCAAGGCTTGTCGCGATGGCCCCTTTTGCCCGTTCAAGGACCTCTTCCGAAACATCGCACAATATGACACGGGAACCGGCCCCGGCTGCCAGCTGGGCTATTCCATGCCCCATTGTCCCTGCCCCCAGTACAGCAACGGTCTCGATCTTCATATATCCCTCCTGCCCTGCATGGCTTATTTATTCCATCGAAATGCCGAACTCGTATGCTTCGAGCAGCGCGCCCTTCAACAGCTCCCGCGTGACCTCAAACGGTTCGTAGTGGATAAAGAACACGTTCAGGCTCGTGTCGACTATGTCTTCAAGCCCGGTGCTGCGGACGTGCGGGTCAAAACCCAGCTGCCTGAGGCTGAGCGGCAGGCCGACATTGCGGAAGAACCGCGCAGCGTCTGCGGCCTCGTCCATTCTCTTTTCCATGATGAGCTGTGCCATGACGCCTATCGCCACCAGTTCCCCGTGCAGACAGTTGTGATGCAGTTCAGGTACGGCCGTCAGCCCCTGCGCCACACCGTGGGCCCCTGCCAGGCCGCCGCTTTCGAATCCCAACCCGCTCAGAAGGATATTGGCCTCCACGATGCGCGCGACATGCTCGCCGGCACTGCCGCCCCGGATCTCGTCGAGCGCGGCGGTACCGTGTTCGACAAGGGCATCGCGGCACTGACGGGCGATCGCGAGGGCGGCCATCGTAGGCCGTGCCCCGCGGGCTGTCAGCGCCTGCGGGTTTTCCATGCAGCAGCGTGCTTCATAAAAGGTCGAGAAAGCGTCGCCCATCCCGGCTATGATATATCGGGCGGGCGCAGCGCTGAGCACATCGAGATCGGCAATGACCATCAGCGGATTCGTTGCATGGAACTCGATGCCGGCAAAGGTGCCCCCTGCGTCATAGATCACCGAGTGGGCGGCTGTCGGGGCATCTGTCGATGCGGTGGTAGGCACGGTGACGACCGGGACAGAGAGTCTTGCGGCGGCCATTCTCGCCGTATCCAGGCATTTGCCCCCGCCAACACCGATAAGAACATGAATGTCGGACGCCGAACCGCCAAAGGACCGGACCACCCTTTCGACCTCGTCGAGCGTTGACTCGCCCTCAAAGATGGTCTTTTTGACACGGAAGCCGGCCGCCGTCAGGCTTGCGGCAATAATATCACCCAGGGAGCGGTCGCGGCCCGGGGTGATCAATACTCCTGCCGTTCCGGATGCACACAGCGACAGGTACCGGCCAAGGCGTTCGATAACGCCCCGTCCCTGTATATATTGGGATGGCGATATAAACAGCTGAACGGGCATCCCCATGTCGGGAGAGGCCCGATACACCGCGTTGGGATCTGCAGCCATGCATTACCTCCTGCCGGGACCGGCGTACAGCGAGAGATTCGCGCCGGTATACCCGGCACACGTCGAGCCTCTATAATATCACTGTCCCTATTTTGAAACAATGTATACACCTTTTGACCAATTTCCGTTGCCAGGCTGCACCACACCGACAAATAAAGCTTTAATTATCCCGATATTATGCGATAAAATGCTGGAGGCAGTCCTTCGGGACCATAAAAACCCATGACAATAAACCAATACCCGGGCCCCACCAATGATGGAGCGGTCTGGCAGGCGCTTATGAATGCCACTCATGAGAGCCTTGTCCTGATCGACAGCACAGGGACCGTTCTCATGTCGAACGAGACGGGCGCCCGCAGGCTTGGCCTTACCGTGGAAGAAATGGTCGGGACATGCCTTTACGATCACTTCCCGCCGGATGTCGCCGCGACGAGAAAGAGAGAGTGGGACAAGGTCTTTTCCACGGGAAAACCCGTTCACTTCCAGGATGCGCGAAACGAAAGGCACTTCGAGCTTTTCTGCTACCCGGTACTGACGAACGGCACGGTCGTATCCCAGGCTGCTATTTTCGCGCGTGATATAACAGACAGCAAAAATGCCGGGGAACAGCTTCGAAAAGAACGCGAAACCTTTTTTTCGACCCTGGAAAAAGCACCCTACGGGATATTCGCGAACGACCAGGAAGGCAATTTCACGGTCATAAATCCCGAAGCCACCAATATCACGGGGTATACCCGCGAAGACACGCCGACGGGTTCCGACTGGTTTGCGAAGGCATACCCGAACAGGAACTACAGGAAGAACGTGATCGATACGTGGAAACATGACGTCACCACCCGGGGTATTGACAGGACATTTTTCGTCCATTGCAAAGACAGGTCCGTCAAGGAGGTCGAGTTTCGCGCCGCGAAGCTGGCCGACGGCACATCGATCACCATGTTCTCGGACACAACCGAAAAGAACAGGGCAAAAAGGCAGCTTGCGAAGAGCGAGGAAAAATACCGCGGTATTTTCGAAAATGCGATAATGGGCATCTTTCAAACGACGCCTGACGGGAGATACCTGAGCATAAACCCTGCCGGCGCCAGGATGTATGGATACGATTCAGCGAAGGAGATGATCGCTACAGTCACGGACCTTGCCCGCCAACTGTATGTTGACCCGCACGAAAGAAAGCTGTTGATGGAACTCGTCGGGAAAAACGATATCGTCGAAGGCTTCGAGGCCGAGCATTACCGCAAGGACGGCAGCAAGATATGGACCTCGATCAACATCCGCGCCCACAGGAACCGGCAGGGAAAGATACTGAGATTCGATACGACGATCGAGGACATCACAGAACGAAAACGGCTCGAATCCCGGCTTATACAGGCAGAGAAGATGCAGGCCCTGGGCACGCTCTCGGGCGGGATCGCACACGACTTCAATAACATACTCACCGTTCTGCAAGGGTACGGTTCGCTCCTTCAGCGAAACATGGACAGATCGGACCCTCTCATCATGTACGTCGACCAGATACTTTCCGCATCCCAGAAGGCGGCAAGCCTGACCCAGAGCCTGCTCGCCTTCAGCCGGCAGCAGCCCATCACCCTAAACCCCATAAACATCGTTGAAGCTATCCAGAAGACGGAGCATTTACTGAAAAGGCTCGTCACGGACGATGTCGAGCTGAAGACGACCTATCCCGGGGAAGAGATCGTTGTACGGGCAGACCCGACCCAGATAGACCAGATACTGTTCAACCTGGCGGCGAATGCCCGGGATGCAATGAAAAACGGCGGGACACTGGCGATCGCAATAACCGCCATCGACGCGGATGCCGAATTCGCCAGGGCCCAGGGGTTCGGCGAACCCGGGATGTACGCCCTCATTTCGATATCCGACACGGGCTGCGGAATGGATGAAACGACCCGGGCAAAGATCTTCGAGCCGTTCTTTACGACGAAAGAGGTCGGCAAGGGGACGGGGCTCGGCCTGTCAACCGTCTACGGGATCGTCAAACAGCATGACGGCCATATAACGCTCACAAGCGAGCCGGGCCGGGGCACGACGTTCAATCTCTATCTTCCGGCCGTGAAGACACATGCTGCCCATACCCGTGAGGAGCCCGCCATGCCGGACCTGACAGGTTCCGAGACGGTCCTCGTCGCCGAGGACAACGAGGATGTGAGAGGACTGATAACCAGCATCCTGACCGAGCACGGATACGGGGTGATCGAGGCGCAGGACGGTACGGAGGCCATCGAGAAATTCAAGCAGAACCCCGGGATATCCCTTCTCATCCTCGATTCAGTCATGCCAAAGAAGAATGGAAGGGAAGTATACGAGAAGATAGACGGGTTAGCACCCGGGATCAAGGTGATCTTCACCAGCGGGTACACAAAAGATATCGTCCTGGACAAGGGAATACGGGGCCGCGATCTCGAGTTCGTTGCCAAACCCTTAAAGCCCGTGGACCTGCTCCAGAAGATACGCGAAGTGCTCGACCGGTAACACATTCAAAAAACTCTCTCTCGCCCGTTCGTCGCTTGCGCTCCTCTCTAGAGTTCACAGAGCTCGCGGAGAAAGGCGGAGGCCGCGGGAGCCCGGAGCCTTACCATTGCCACCCGCCAATAGCAAGCTCGGAGGCGGGTACCCGGCTATCAGGGCGGCATCTTCGATCCTGCCTTTCGGCAGGATGGACCGCTTGGAGTATTAATTTCCTTGTATTGTTTATTTCTTTTCCTCGGCGAAGCCGACGAAAGTGCCGGCTGGTCGTGGTCGGCTCCGCGACCAGCCGGCAAAGTCTTTCCCCTTCGCAGTTCTCTGTGTTCTCTGTGAGCTCGAGCGAAGCGGGCGAGAGAGTGTTTTTTTCCTCTTATCTATCTTTCACAAAGACGCATGGACGGCGGGCTTTATTCGTCTTCCCGGTCCGATTCGGCTCTTTCCAGGTAATCGACAAGGACCCCCGTTGTCTGGCGCAGCCTCTGGCTCATGGAGAATGCGATCTTCTGAAGGATCTTTATCCCTATCGCGGGCTTTTCCTTAAAAAGCCTGGTCATGCTCTCCTTCGTAAGCGTGACGAGCGTCGTGTCGATCACTGCGACGGCGGTCGCTGAACGCGGGCAATTGTCGATCATCGACATCTCCCCGATCATTTTTCCCCGCCCTATCTGGGCCACGCGCCTGTCCGTCATGTGCTCGTCCTTCTTGAGTATGTTGACGCCGCCCTTGACGACGATGCACATAAAGACCTCGCGGTCGCCTTCCTTGAACACGGTCGCGCCTGTCCTTAAC
Organism: Syntrophorhabdaceae bacterium; assembly: GCA_963666485.2. Lineage (GTDB taxonomy): Bacteria > Desulfobacterota > Syntrophorhabdia > Syntrophorhabdales > Syntrophorhabdaceae > Delta-02. Next base: position 243,232 of record CAXXUO010000004.1, read on the forward strand.
CTCATGGTCCCCATATACTGGGACAGTTCCATAAGCTCGGTCCAGGTGAACTCCATGCTGAGCGACGTGTCCTCAAGTAGTTCCGCCCGTTCTGAGATGGCACTTCCAATTTGCATACAGTCCTGTCCTTACATCGTTTTATCGGCACTTTTCTCCTGACATAAAGAAGAAATAGTAACCCAAAGAATTAAGGGACAGACCGCGACCCGCGGAAGAGACCTACTTGTGGTGCTGGCGGTTTGCTATGTGCAGGCCGACAAGCCGGGCAACAAAGATGGCCATGTAAAGCTGCCCGACAAGCGCCTGCAGCATGGAAAATACGCGCACAGGATAGGACCTGGGCAGGATATCGCCAAAACCGACGGTTGTCATCGTGACGATGCTGTAATAGAGAAAATCCGCCTGGTGCCCCTCACCCGTGGTGAACACGAAGGAATGTGGGTCCATGACCCAAAAAAAATAGTAGACCAGCTGCCACCAGTTCGCCATCAGGATATACACAGAAATGCCGCCCTTTATAGTGTCGCCGGTGACCGTCCTTTCCGAAAAAATGCGTCTGATCATAAAAATGACGATGACCCCGATCATAAGCAAATAAACGGTCATGGCAACGATACCGAGGAGCCGGCTGTTCAGCTCAAAGAGCGCGAGATAATGACACAGAAGCGCCAGGAATGCGCCTGCCATGTATGCGATCAACAAATAACGGGGTGCGTTGAGGATCCTGAGCATGATCAGATAGACGACCAGGGACACAAACGACGCCGATATCGAATAGATCATGAAATTTTGGATGCTCACTATCGACAGGAGCAAGAGCGATACGAGGAAGAACAGGAGCAGGGAGTATTTGTTCTCGATTATTCGTTCAACACGTTCCCTGTCCAATCATGCCTCCCGGGGTATTCCGCGCCTCAGGCCTCCGGGCGGTAATTATGTTCCGGATGATCTTTTATTGTGCCGAAGATTAAGGCAATTTACAAGAGAGAAAAGAAAAAGTGCGGCCCTCTGCAAGGCCGGGAAACCCTTATTTGGAAACTGGCGGCATCCGTTTTTTGTGCAGGCGTTTACGTTCCCCGGGCTTTACGGGCCTCATGTCCAGCTTTTCCCTTTCGGCCCGGGAACAATCAGGGCAAAGGCCATGGCTGAATACCGCTTCACTATGTTTGCTGAGATACACTTCCAGCTGGTCCCAATACCCCTTGTCATCCCGTATCCTTTTACACCATGCACATATAGGGATAAGTCCTCTCAAGGTCTTGATCTCATCCATCGCGCGCTTGAGTTCCTCGATGATAACGGCCTGATCCTTCTGCGTCTGGATCAACCTTTCCTCGGTTCGTTTTATACGCTCCATCGCCTGTATGCGGGCAAGGAACTCCTTTCTCGACAACGGCTTGATCAGGTAGCCGTCCGCGCCGACGGACAACCCCTCCGCCTGGTTGTCCGGCGACACCTGGATCCCCGACATGAGGATCACAAAAGGACCCTGAATCTCCGAGTCAGTTTTAATTATCCTGCAAACCTCGATGCCCGTCATATCGGGCAGAACAACGTCGAGAAGAACGAGGTCGGGATGGTACTGCCGCACTTTCTCCAGACATTCCTTCCCGGTAGCCGCCTCGTAAACGTCGTACCCTGCGTTGCGCAAAGCGGTCGAATTTATTTCGAGTATATCAGGATCGTCATCGGTAACGAGTATCTTGAATTTATCGTTCACGGATAGAGAGGCCCTCGTAATCGCACGAATAGCATGTCTTAAATATTTTAACGTGATTTGCGGGAAATTCAAGACAGGCCACCTGTAAGCCCTTGCATTAAGACGTATATTTGATATTTACTTTTTTCAACCTTTGATATTTACTTTTACATTTTCAGTACGGAGGTAGTCATGAACATCGGCATTCTCGAGCATATGGAGGCCCCCGAGCTCCGCGAATATTTACGGTTCCTCCTGTGGCATTACCGTGTGGTCGACGGCTTCTGGTTCCTGTGTGTCGAGGAAAATTACGGCCGGAAAGTGGCGGAACATTTCGATGAGGTCGTCTGGGGCAAGATAGCCGGAATGTCGGCCAAAGACCTCGTCAAGAGATTCAACATCCAAGAGAAAGGGCTTAAAGGGCTGGTCAAGGCCTTCCAGTACCTCCCCTGGACAATGATCGTCGGATACCACGTCAGCGAACAGGGAGAGGACGAGGTGCTCGTCACCGTGCCCGAGTGCCCGACCCAGGTGGCGCGCGTGAAGCACGGCCTGCCGGAATTTCACTGCCAGGACATGCACCAGACGGAATTCGAATCTTTCGCCCACGCCATCGATCCCGACATACGGGTGGAATGCCTCCTCGCCCCGCCCGACCACCCGCCCGACCTTTTCTGCAAGTGGCGGTTTACGATGAAGAACGGCTGACCCTGGTGATATGACGAGATCTCTGCCCATCCTTTTCCTGTTCCTGGCCTTCCATGCGTCCGCATTGGCCCAGCCGGCACGTTTCGACACCCTCGCCGGCATGTCCGCGAAAGAGGCGCCCGCCCGGGAAACCGCACAGATGCTGCGCGATGAACTTCTTTTCCAGCGTGCGACGCAGGTCTATCTCTGGGCGATGCCGCTCATCAATACCCTTGGGATGAAGAACGGTTCCGAGAAGGCCTTCGGGGCCGGTTACAACGTCCTGCCCGTCTGGAAAAAAAGGCTCGATGCCAGGACCCTCATCACCACCCCCAATTCCGATCTTATCTACGCCCTTAGCTACCTTGATCCCGGCAGGGACGGTCCCCTCGTATTCGAGGCCCCGCCGGGCCTGCAGGGGGTCCTTCTCGACATATGGCAGCGCCCGATCCCCTGTGACGGGGGCGTGTTCTTCGGCGATATCGGGCGTGTCGGCCCCGACGCGGGAAGAGGCGGCAAATTCCTGCTGCTGCCGCCGGGGTATGCAGGGGCGGTCCCGGAAGGTTATTACGTCTACAGGCCGCAGACCAACAATGTCTTCGTCTTCCTCCGCCTGTTCTACGAAGACCCGGGAAACCTTGCGCCGGCCGCCGCCCTGGTCGAAAAAACACGGATATACCCCCTGGGCGCCGGGGAAAAGGCAAAACCGATGGTGTTCCCCGATGCGTCGGGTGTTCCGGTCAACATGCTGCCCCGCAGTGACGGTGCCGTTTTCGATGATCTCAAGAAGCTCGTGGACACCGAGGTCGCAAATATCGCCGATCCCGACTGGCTCGGCATGCTCGCCGCCATAGGCATTGTCAAAGGCGTGCCCTTTGACCCTGATGCACGGACCCGGGCCATCCTCGACCGCGCGGCAAGGACCGGGTACAGGATGAGCCGTGTCATCGGGTTTGACAGGATCGTCACGGGCCGGTCATTACGGGTATACCCGGACCGCCGCTGGGTAAATCCCATGGCGGACGCGTCACCCGGGAAACCCTACGGCGCCTTCACCGGGCTTGGCGGGATTAGGGACGGGGGATACCTCGACCACGATATGCGCATATGGTATTTTACGAACTATTTCTCGGTGAGCCCCGGAATGGTCTCCCAGGTCCCGGGAACCGGTGCCCGGTATATGATAAGCCTCACGGACGCCGATGGGGCGCCCCTTTCCGGCAGCGCCGGTTATTCACTGACTCTGCCGCGCGACATTCCTGCCGCCCACTTCTGGTCGGTCACCCTTTACGATGCCGGGAGCGGTTCCGGCCTTGCGAACGGCCAGCCCTTCCCTTCCCTCGGGTCCCGCGACCGCCCCTTGCGCAACGCCGACGGCAGCACCGACCTCTACCTCGCTCCGAAGCCGCCTGACGGCAAGAAATCAAACTGGCTCGCCACCGTGCCCGGGAAAAACTACTTCGTCGTCCTGCGCCTCTACGGACCGACCGAAGCCGCCATCAACAAAACCTGGAAACCCGGCGATATAAAATTAATAAAGTAAAAACGTGGATGTACCGTTTCTTACGCCTTTAGCCTTTAGCCTTTCGCCTTTCGCCGTCAGCCGTACGCCGTACGCCGTACGCCGTTCTTTTAAAACCTTATCGCCAGCCCTCCCATAACCACGTCCGCGTCACGGTCGTTATCGGTTATGATGCGATGAAGTATCAGGCGGAGGCCGACATGCGGCGTGAACCGCACGGCCCCGGTGAGTGACATTGCTCCCAAAACTGCATCCCGATTGCTGTCCCCGTTGTCCCCGCTGTACCTGTCGTGTGAAAAATAGGGACCCGCGCCGATACCCAGTGCGATGCAGTCATGGAAGAACTCCCGTGCGAGCCATACCTCCGTCAGAATGCCATAACGGCCTACCGGCCTCTCGTTTCCCTCATGGAGATAGCCGATCGACCAATCCAGGTAACGGAATAGTTTTCTCCTGTACTCAACTGCCACCGGTGTAGACTCGCTATGGTCTATATTCAATGTCGTCCTTCCGATGTAGACATCGATCTCATTCTTTCCCGCGGTGAACGCATCCGAAGCTGATGTCTTTTCATCGCTGAGGAGGTAACCAACGCTGAACGTCAACCCGAGTGTGTCGAATTGATTGGAGGCATAAATATAATCCGCCCGCGTCTGCAGGATGACAGGGCTCAAACCGTACCACGTCGCCGCGATGCTCCCCACCGCTCCGACACCGTGTTTGATCTCTTTTTGATCATTTTCTCCGATCCTTGTGTCGGCGTACAGGTACGGTCCCGCCCCTGCCGCCATGGACAAGCGCGACTTTAACGGGGAGGTCCGCACCCATAACTGCGGGGTCAGCCCATCCCGCGCGTGATCGGGCACGTGCCCCTCGTTCAGATAGGTGATACTGAACATTGTGTTATCTGTAATTGCCTGTGAATACCCCCCGGCAGACCAATACGCGTGGGTAGTGCTGCTGCCCGTCGTGACGTCACGGCCGACACCGCCGCCCACGTAAAATATCTCCTCAGCCAAACAGGGGCCGGCCGGAAAGAGGACAATGAAGAGAAATGCTGTGATCAATCTGTGGAATGTGTGCACAAATACAAGGCTAATGCAGGGGTTGGGGCATTTCTGTAGCAAAAACTACGATAATGCTGTCGTGAAAAATAATGACAAAAGAGGGTTCAAGGTTCAAGGTTCAATGAAAGAAAAAAACAAAACCTTGGATCCCGGTGTCAAGCACCGGGATGACGGTAGAGAGTATGGGCCCCGGTGTCAAGGCACTGCAATTACCTCGCCCCGTCATCCCGGCGAAAGCCGGGATCCAGTGTCTTTTGCTTTTGGTTTACTTAGGGGAGCTTTGAACTTTGAACCTTGAACCTTGAACCATTTTTTACGGTTTTCTTGCCTCTACCAGCCCATCCATCCTGTCACCGGTCCGCAACAGCCGTACGTTCCTGAACCCGGCCGCATGCAGATCTTTCTTTATCTCTTTGAACGTGTACGTATTCCCGCCCCGCGTGTTGACGAGCATGTTTATGGCAAAAAGGGTCCCGGGAACGGGAGTCGTCCGGTCCTCTTTCATAACATGGTCACGGATGAGTATTTTCCCGCCGGGAAGAAGGGCATTCAATGCCTTGCGGTAAAGCTCGACATTTTCCCGGGAATCATTCTGGTGAATGATGGCCGACAGCAGGACGAGATCATGACCGCCGGGCAGGTCATCCTTGTAGAAATCACCTGCCGCCAAAGAGACGCGGCCGGTGAGGCCCTCCTTTTCCATCCGTGCACGGGCCATGGGGATGACGCCATCTCGGTCGAAGATGGTCGCTTGCAGTGACGGGTATTTCCGAAGAAAGGCTATCGTGTACGTTCCCGATGCGCCCCCGACATCCAGCAGTTTCTTACAGGGCCCGGCGTCATATGCGCCGACCAGTTCCTCTGAAAGGTCCCTGCCCACAACGTCCATAGCGCCGATGAAGGCCTCGAGCGCCGCGGGTTCCATATGGTCCTCGTGCTTGCGTTTACCCCGCATTCCTTTCCTTACCATGGAAGAAAGGTCGCCCCACGCATCCCAGACCCTGTTCATATGGAGCACCATGGGCAGGACGGATCCCGGGTGTTTGGACGACAGAAGTTCCCCCTTTTCGGTCAAAGAGTACATGCCGTCCTTTTTTCCGAGAAATCCGAGGCCGGCCAGTGCATCGAGCAATCTTTCGAGGGACCGCCTGTTGAAACCCGTTTGTTTGACCAACCCCGACAGTGTCGCGGGGGAACCGTCGAGATGCGTGAAGATATCGATCTCGGAACCGGTAAGAATGACCCTGCTCTTCATGAAACCGGTAATGTCGGACAGTAAAGCTGCGTGAGGCCCGTGATTTATCATGATTCTTCCTTTTATTGTCACATTTCGCCGAGATATGCCCGGCGGCTTGAACTAGCTCTGTCCCTGGTATATCGCCTTGAACTCTTCGACAAGAAGAATGTTCAGGATGTCACGGACATTTTCGGGCGGCTGGCCATAAAAATGAAACTTCCCGTCGTTCGCCAGGAGACTGTACGTATGCTTTTTTACAGGATCATACAGGATGATTATCTGGCTTGCATCACACAGATGCGGCTTGCACGAGACGATCAGCACGAACTGCTGCTTGAACGCCTGGATCATCCTGTTCTTGTTCGCCGCTGTACCGGTGAGCAGCCGGACCCATTCCTCGAACTTCCCTTCACGGGTCATTGCGGCGAACGATCTTTCGAATTCCTCCACCTTGAGCGTTTCCCAGGGGTACACGTCGTATTTCTTGTACTGGTCCGGAAAGGCGACGTATTCGATGACGACCTTGTTCTTGCCCTTCTTCGGCGCCGGGGCCTTGCCCTGTGACCCGGCAAGGTCAAAGCTGCCCGAAACGAGCAAGAATGCGACGATCGTGGCCAGGACAACGACTATCTTCTGTTTCATTACCGCCCCTTTTCCGGATGACTGTGGCCGTCACACATCGAGAAGATGCCCTTTTGACCTGAGCCATGCCTTGCTGTCCCTGTAAGACGGCAGCCTCGCTTCCACGTAATCCCAGAATTTCCTCGAATGGTTCTTTATCTTTACGTGCGCAAGCTCATGGACAATGATGTAATCTATGATCCGATAGGGCGCCATCACGAGCCTGTAGCTGAAGGAAAGCCTGTTGTCGGATGAACATGAGCCATACCGCGTCCGGGCGCTTGTCACGCGTATGCCGTTAAAGGCGAGCCCCATGTCCCTCGCATAAAAAGCGACGCGTTCCGCAAAGATCTCACGCGCGCGCCTCTTGTACCACTCGACAAATATCTGCCTCACATCGGTGTTGTGGTCCCTGCGAAGAATGAACGCGCCATGGGAAAGGGCCAGCCGGGTCACGCGGTCCGGGGTTACTTGGAGCGGGTATTCCTCGCCGAGGTACAGGAATTTTTCCCCGGGTGCAAAACTCCTCGGCTCGTTCACATTCCTTCCCGACTCCCGGTATTCAATCAATTTTTTGTGGATCCACGGGACCTTGGAATTGAAAAACCGGTGGATCTCGTCCTTCGGGGTCCTGTCGGGGACCAAAATGACGACCGCCCCGCTGCGCTCCAGTTTCAGGGTCATCGTCCGTTTACGGTTCTTGCTGCGAACGACCCTGTAATTCAAGAATTCTGTATCGCTAAAGAGAGAAGCCTGTTCCTCCACTTTCCCTCTCATATCCTTCCTGCCTTGAGTCGCTAGATCTCCAGTTCTTCGCCAAGATGGGGGACATACGTCGTCAGCCCCAGCCTTTCCCGGACGATCTGCTCAAATTCCAGGGCGACCGCTTCTTCACCGTGTACGATGTATACCTTCGGATTCGTTGTGAAGGTGCTCAACCATTCCAGCAGTTCACCCTGGTCCGCGTGGGCAGAGAATCCGCCGATCGTATGGACTTTCGCCCGTATCGCCATTTCCTCACCGAGAATATATGCCCTTTTCGACCCGTCGACAATGAGCCGGCCGAGCGTCCCGGGAACCTGGAAGCCGGTGAAGATGATGCTGCATTCCGGCCGCCAGATATTGTGCTTGAAATGGTGCCGTATCCTGCCGCCCTCGCACATTCCGCTGCCTGCAATGATAATGGCGCCTGACTTTATCTTGTTTATCTTCTGTGATTCCTCGATCGTGGTAGTAAAATGTATCTTCATCCCTTCCGCGCTCCTGAACTTGAACGCGTTGACAGCTTCGCCGTCGAAAAATTCCGGGTGCGACATATATATCTTCGTTGCCTTGTCGGCGAGCGGGCTGTCGATGTAGACGTCGAGGTCCTTGAGCCGGCCTTCCTTCACGAGCCTGTTCAGGATATACAGGACATCCTGTGTCCTCCCGACGGCAAAAGACGGCATCAACACGTTTCCCCCGTGCTTGAACGTGTCCTTGATCACCTGCGCCATTTCTTCGATGCTTGCCTCGAGGTCCTTGTGGAAACGGTTGCCGTACGTGGATTCGACCACGACATAATCGGCCTCGGTGACGTGCTGCGGGTCCCGGATGATCGGGTTGCCGTTCTTCCCTATGTCCCCGGAAAAAACGATCTTCTTCTCTTTTCCCTTGTCCTTAAACCACAGCTCCAGGGTCGCCGAGCCCAGGATGTGGCCCGCATCGATGAGGCGGAATTTAACGCCGCCCGGCAATTCATGGACGGTGTCATAACCGTTGTGCTCAAAGTACGGAAGGCACGCCTTTACGTCGTCGGTCGTGTAGAGCGGTTCGAAGGTCTCGGTTTTTCCCGCCCTCAACGCCTTTTTCGTGTGCCATTCGGCATCTTTTTCCTGTATATGGGCCGAATCGAGAAGGATGATCTCGGCGAGCTCGGCCGTTGCGGACGTCGTTATTATCTTGCCCTTGAACCCTTCGGACACGAGCCGGGGGATAAGCCCGGAGTGATCGAGATGGGCGTGCGTAAGGAGCATAGTCTCCAGTTTGGCAGGCTCGAAACGGAACGGCTGCTCGTTCAGGACATCCGAGTGCCTTCCCTGGTTCATACCGCAGTCAACGATCATTTCCGTACCGTCCGTCACCAGTTCAAAACACGACCCGGTAACCTTCCTCGCCGCTCCCAAGAACCTGATCTTCATTGTCACCCCGTTCTGATGAGTAGTCTGTCATTTAAAGGCTGAAAGTCATTTGATTATACACAGGCGACCAATTCTTTACAAGAATATAGAAGATCGGTACTGACCGCCGCACTATCCTCTTTTTTCCGTTCGTCGTCAGCCCTTAGCGGTTATATGCAAAATAAACGACTACCATGTCGTGAACGATCTGCGCCAGTTACCAATATCGTCATTCCGGTGCTTGACACCGGGGCCCAAGGTTTTGTTTTTACTCGGTTTTCCCGTATTAAGAGCAACATGAACAACATGGAAAAAACCTTGGATTCCGGTGTCGAGCACCGGAATGACGGCGGGGGGAAGGATGGAAAGTTGTTAAGGTACCTGGCCGCGGGATGACGGCGTATCAACCGTTCGCCGTTCGCCGTTCGCCGTTCCTTTCGCCTTTCGCCGTTCGCCTAACATCTTGCTTTTTTCCCAAAATCCCGTTATATTTTGGCTGTTGTTTGAAGGGGAGTAGCTAACTTCAGGCAGGATCAACATACTGGGGAGACCCTGGTCCTGCCGTTGGTAAAAGCCAATAAGCGAGACCTTCAGCGGATCATCCGCTGAAGGTCTTTTTTTTAGGAGGAAATGCATGGACGCCTACCTGGCATCGGTTATTTTCGTCGTTCTCGCTGAAATGGGTGACAAGACCCAGCTTCTCGCCATGGCCTTCGCATCGCGGTTCCGGTGGCAGACGGTGCTTGCCGGCGTTTTTGTGGCGACGCTCGTGAATCACTTCATGGCCGTCGTCGCAGGAAACTATATGACGCGGATCATTCCCCTGCAGTACATCCAGATAGCGGCCGCCGCGTCCTTCATACTGTTCGGGCTCTGGACGATCCGCGGAGATACGCTGGAAGGTGAGGACAAACGCTTCAATTTCAGCCCGTTCTGGACGGTCGCCGTCGCATTCTTCATTGCAGAGATGGGGGACAAGACCCAGCTGGCAACCGTTGCCCTGGCAACCAAGTACAACAGCATCATTGTCGTGTGGCTCGGGACTACCACCGCGATGGTTATTGCCGACGCATTGGGAATCATCATCGGCATCGTCCTCGGGAAAAAGATACCGGAGCGGGCCGTCAAATGGTTTGCAGCGATCGTTTTCATACTGTTCGGGGTGATCGGGCTCAAGGAATACCTGCCCCCGAAACACCTCACGGTGCCCGTGATGGCTGCAGGCATCGCCTTTATCATCCTCCTCATGTTCCTCGTTGCGAAGATGACCGATTCCAAAAAGAAGAGGCTGGCCGAAGAGGCGGTCCCGGTCGACCCGGACGAATGACCCGGTGACGGGAAGCGAAATTCTTGATGAAATGGCGTGGATAACGCTTTTTTGACTCGATAAAAGAGTGTATGGTATCCTTATTGTCACTGTTTTTTAACTACATGGGGGTAGGTGAAAAATGAACACACGATGGAAAAGGATATTCGGGGTCGTGGTCCTTGGTATCGCCGTTTTTTTCCTTTCATGCATAATCCTTGAAACAGCTGCGGATGCACGGGCGGGGGGCGGCAGATCGTCGGGGAGCAGGGGCATCAGTTCCGGCAGCAGGAGTTCGGGTTCTACGTATAACAGTTCAACCCCGTACCGGAGCACGAATCCGCAGCAGCCGATGCCGCCGCAGCAAACCACCAGCCCGGGAAGGAGTTTCCTCTACGGTCTGGGAGGCGGACTTGCGGGCAGCATGATCGGCAGTCTGCTTTTCGGGCGCTCCGGCTATGGAATGGGCGGCGGAATGGGGGGCGGCGGATTCGGTTTCGGCGATATCCTCATCCTCCTGATCATCGCGGGGGTCCTCTTCTGGGTCTACAGGCGGTACAAGGCACGCAAGCAGATGGAAATGAGCACGTCGTCCGCAACCGGATACAATTCGTATGCGTACAACGAGCAACAGCCGGCGTACGATTACGGGAACCCGGCGTACAACACCCAGCCGTCAGGCGATCCTGTCGGGGACGGCCTGCGCCATATCGGGGAAATGGACCCGACCTTCAACGCAGATGCATTCTGTGAAAAGGCCGAGGACCTCTTCTTCAAGATCCAGGGAGGATGGACGCGGCGCGACCTGACGGCTATATCCGATCTCCTGACGACTCAGATGCGCGAGACATTCCAGGGGGACATCAACCGGTATATAGCGGATAAGAAGATAAACCGCCTGGAAAATATCGCCGTACGGAACGTCGAGATCGTGGATGCCGTTCAGGACCGGGGAGAAGAGTACATCACGGTCCGCTACACGGCCAGCCTTCTCGATTTTACCACGGATGAATCGGGGAGCGTACTCTCCGGAAGTTCGACCGATCCCGTGAAGTTTCTCGAATACTGGACATATACCCGCAGGGTCGGCGAACGCACCTGGAGGCTCTCGGGCATCACCCAGGAACAGGATTACAGATAAAACGATGAAATGGCCGATGACCTGACAGGCACTACAAGGCCGCACATAATCGCCGTCCGGTCATCGGCCGGTTCGGGCAAGACGTATCGCCTTGCCCGGCACTATCTTACAGTCCTTCTCGCCAGCGCCCTCTACGATGCTCCCCTGCAAACCCGCATGGCGAACATTGTCGCCATAACATTCACCAACAAAGCAGCCCAGGAGATGCGCACACGCATCATCGACTGGATGAAGCGCATCATCCTCGATGTGCCTTTTGAAAATTCCACGGGGAAGCCCCTCGACGAGATCATGGACGATATACTGGAATTTCCCGGGGGCAGCGAGGGGAGCGGTGAGACAGGCTCTGCCGGCGCGGCCCGCAAGGTCAGGGATTACCTCATAGAGGCGATGGACCGCCGCTTTTCCGAGCTTCTTAACGATTTCGGACACTTCAATGTCGGCACGATAGACAGTTTCGTTAACCTCACGCTCAAGGCGTCCGCCATGCGGCTCAACCTGCCGCCTGACTTCGATGTCACCACCGAGACCCAGGAGCTCATCGATGCCGCCCTCGATGAGGCCTTACGAAAGACCGGTGAGGATCCCCGGGTGCGGGCTGTTTTCGACAGGTTCCTCGAAAGCTACATTGACCTCGAAGGAGACCAGGCCGACTGGGTGCCGAAAGGGTCCCTGGCGTCGATGATAACGTCGCTTTGGAAAGAGGAAGCGCGGGAGAACAAGGATTTTTTCGTCCCGCCGGTGAGCGCATACAACGCGCACCGCGTCGCACAGGCGGAAATAGCCAAAACCGCACGCCGTCTTCTCGATTCGTTCTCGGGACAGCAAGACCTGCGCCCCCACGCAAGCGTTGTGAAAGCTATCGAGAAGAGCCTTGCCGAACCGCTTGCCTCAAGCGCATATTTTCAACGCAGCCTCACGGGATGCATGACGCAGAAGAGCTGCGCGCCGTGTGGTGAGGATAGTGCGCTCTGGGAGGCCCTGATAACCCTCAGGCGTACATATGCCGGGATAGTGTCCCTGTCGAAGTGCCTGCCGTACCTCGACGTGTTCGCGCTCTTCAAAAACATATTCACGTCGGAGGTATTGTCACGAAAGCGCGTCATCCCCATAGAGGAGCTGAACCGGCTCCTCATTGCGATCATGGACCGCAGCGACTTCGTTCCGGAGATATGCTATACGCTTTCCGAGCAGTACCTTCACTTCCTGATCGATGAATTCCAGGACACAAGTTATCTCCAGTGGAAAAATATCGAGGTGCTTGCGGACGAGGCGTTAAGCCGCGGAGGCTCGCTTTTTCTCGTCGGGGACAAAAAACAGGCTATCTACCGATGGCGCGGAGGCAGGGCCGACCTTATCGACACCGTAGAAGAGCGGTATAAAAGCTACGCTCCCCAGCATCTCGAGCTCGACACGAACTATCGCAGCGGCGAGCATATAGTCGACTTCAACAATGCCGTCTTCCGTGATGAAAACCTTGAGATCCTGGTAAAGGCCGCCCTCAAGGAATGCGAAGAAGACGACATACAAAGGATCATCGGCCCGTACCGTTCTTCAAAACAGAAATTTCTCGAGACGAAGCGCGGCACAGGATATGTATCCATCGAATACCTGGTGGGCGGCGACGCTGAGGAAGGGTGCCCGGAGACCCTGACAAAAGAGGAGGCCGGCGCCATCGTCGAGGAAAGGGTCCGTCAGATCATCGGGGAGGTCCGCGACCGCCGTGCCTGCTCTGAGAAGGACATCGCGTTTCTTGTCAGGACACGCGAAGAAGCACGGACCATCGTCGAGGTCCTCCTTTCCATGGACGTCAGCGTTGAATCGGAATTTACCGTCAGCGTCAGGAACAATCCCCTTGTACGGGAGATTATCAGCCTCCTTAAATTCATCGACAGGCCCGACGATGACCTGTCGTTCGGCTCGTTCATAACGGGCAGGATATTTCCCCTGAGGGCCGGGACCGACAGGTCCGCGATGGTTGCATGGCTTACGGCAAAACGTATCTCCGGCACGCCGCGCCCGTTTTACCTCGACTTCAGGGTTGATCTCGCGGACCTCTACGACGACGGGTTCAGGAGATTTCTCGACCGTTCGGGGTACCTTCCGCTCTATGACCTTCTCGTCGAACTCATCAGGCACTGGGAGGTACTGGCGCGGTTTCCCGATGATATCCCCTATGTCCTCCATTTCTTGGAAGTCGTCAAAGACCTCGAGCAGCAAGGGATATCCACGATAAAAGGCCTCACGGACCGCTTATCCGGCGGCCCTCTCGACCGGGAGGACGACGCCATATGGCTCCTTAATTCCCCCGAATCGCTGAGCGCCATAAAGGTCCTGACGATACACAAGGCAAAAGGGCTTCAATTCCCCGTCGTCATACTCCCTTTCCTGTCCCTGTCGCCATTCGGATCGCTCGGCGGCCCGGACAGGCAGCGCTTCTTTGAAACCGGAAGCGACGGCCTCACAATGCGTTATCTCAGGAAGGATTATATCGAGGCTTCGCCGGAACTTAAGGCTATTTACCGGTCGAAGGAACGGGAATACCTGGAGGACGAACTCAACAACCTGTACGTTGCGATGACAAGGGCCGAAGAAGAGCTCTACATCCTGCTCACCGAGAGGAAAGGGAAGAAGAACCACCTCGGGGATTACCTTTTCGCCATCCCGGAATTTGAGGCCTTCACATCCGGCAACCGGATCGCTATCGGCACCACAAATTCCGCCTCTCAGGACAACATCCCGCCCGCGGGGCCCGGTGAGGCCCTGTCGTTCACGGACCTTACCGGCGGCTCACGATGGGCCCTCGGCATCAAGACCGCATCATCCGGCGCCGCGGGATACGGGACACGCTCCCTTCAGGCGAGAAAACTGGGCGATGCGGTGCACCGGGCCTTATCGCTCGTCGACACGCTTCCTGTCGATGATGCCTTTATCACGTCGCTATGCCGGACTGCCGCGTCGCTCGAACACGCGACGGAAATAACGGACGACATCGCCGCGTCACTCAGGACATTTTTCCGCAATCCTGCGTTCTGCCGCTTTTTTGAGCCGGGTCCCGGCGTGACCGCCTATAATGAAAAAGAGATTGTCGACGGCCGGGGTAATACGTTCAAGCTCGACCGGCTTATCGTCAGGCCCGATGTGATCGAGGTCGTCGACTACAAGACGGGCGGCAGCCATCTCCCGCAGCACGCGGAACAGGTGGCGACGTATGCCGGCCTCGTTTCCGCTCTCTATCCCGCTAAGGAGGTCCGGAAGTATATTCTTTACATCGAGAACGGCGAGGTGTTCGAAGCATGAGCCGTTTCCGTGTTATCCCTTTTCAGTCCGACCTTATCGACGAAGCCGCCGGGATGATCACCGGTCCGTATGAAAATACCACGATCGTCTTCCCGGGAAGGCGCCCTTCCCTTTATCTCAAGGAAAACCTTGCGCGGCGTGCCGCGGGGGCCTTCTTCCCGCCGGTCTGTTTCTCCTTCGAGGATTTCATCGACCATCTCGCCCGCAGGAAATTCCCGGCACGCGAGGACATTGACGGTATCGACGCCATCTGGCTTATCTTCACGCTCATCACCACACTGCCGGTGTTTGACGGGCACCCTTTCCGCACGAAAAATTTCGGGGAATTCCTAAGCTGGGGAGCGCATCTTCTCAATTTCATCGAGCGCCTCGATATGGAAGATATCGGTAACGATGCCCTGGTCAATGTCGAACGCAATGCCGCCATAGGCTATGACATCCCGCAGAGCGTCAACGAATTGCTGGCTAATATATCGGCTGTGCGACAGGAATTTCACGCCGCCCTTGCCGCAGGTTCGTGGTTCACACGGGGGACAAAACACCTGGCAGCCGCCGAAGAAGCGAAGACGGCATGGGGCCCGGACGCGGGGCACGTCCTCTTCGCGGGGATCTATGGACTGACGGGGACAGAAAAAAGCATCGTCAGGTCGCTTTGGGATGCCGGCCGGTGCGATGTTCTCGTGAGCGGCAGCCTCGATGAATGGCCGCTTCTTCATGAACTCGCGTCATATCTCAAGGCAACCCCGGACATAAGGGAAGATGCCGAAGTGAGACGCCCGGTGATCTATCTCCACTCGGGCCACGATACACACTCCGAAGCCCTCGAGGCATACCGGATAATACGGGGGGGCGGCCCCGGGCCGTGGGCCGTTATCCTTCCGGCCGCGGAATCCCTCTTCCCTGTACTGGATCTCGTTGCTGACAGAATCGATGTCCCCTGTAATATTTCACTCGGATACCCGATGGAGAGAACGGCCCTTTTCGGGCTCATCCGCAATATCCTCGACGCCGCATGCGCCCGGGGCCCGGACGGGCTCTACCCGGTCAGCCTCTACCTCGACGTTGTGCTGCACCCGTTCGTCAAGAACATGTTTTCCGGTACCGACCTGCGCAGACTGCTGCTTTACGTCGAGCGGTCACTCTCGGGCGATACGAACGATGCGTCCCTGACAGGCCGTTCGGCCGTTCTCCCCGACGAGATCGAGACTTTTGTCTCGTCTCCGGGCAGCGGCGCTTTCGATGCCGGGTCGATCGATGCCCTGAAAAGGATCCACACGCTTCTCTTCCGCAACCTCGCCGCCTCGGCCACGATACACGATGTTGCGATGAACCTCGAAAATATTCTTGAGGCCGTGCTCGATGCGACCGGGATCAGGTCTTACGCACTGTCGGGGCCCATGTTCACCAGCTTGTTCAGGGCACTCGAGGCTTTGAAAAGGACCCTCTTCGCAAAAGAGGTACTGTCCGGCAACCCGGCACAAAATGCCCGGGCCCTTCACGAGATCGTTCTCGGCCGCCTCACAATGGCCGGCATTCCATTCGATACCCATCCCATAGAGGAACTCGAGATACTCGGCATGCTCGAGGCGCGTACCATCTCCTTTGAAAGGCTCGTCATGCTCGATGTCAACGAGGGCGTTCTGCCGGGCCCGCGCCAGGTGAACCCGGTCGTCCCCATCGGGGTCTTCGAAACCATCGGCATCCCCACGCCCGAGTTCAGCGAGGCCATATACCGCTACAATTTTTACCGGCTCACCGGAAGTGCCCGGGAGGTCCATCTTGTATTCCGGGGGAGCGTCGACCGGCAGAGAAGCCGCTACATCGAAGAGATCGTGTGGCGCGAAGAAAAAAAGCAAAAGATGCTGAACGTTATGCCGGTCGGGCAGACCATCATGCAGGTCAACTTAAAACGCGATATCCTCCCGCCGGCCATTGAAAAGACGCCGTCTGTTATTTCGGCGCTCTCCGTGAGGGGTTTTTCACCGAGCATACTCGACGCGTATATCGCATGCCCGCTCTTTTTCTATTTCACGCGCCTCATCGGCCTTGAGGAGCACGAGGGTTTCTCGACCGATATAGACGCGACGAGCCGCGGGGATATCGTCCACCGCATCCTGTACGATACCTTCCTGCCCTTGCAGGGGATGCCCCTGACGCGGGAGATAGAGGATACTATCCTCGGAAGCCTCGACAACGCCCTCAAAAAGCATTTCACAGAAAACTCCAATTCAGGGGAATACTACCTCTTCCGAGGAATGGCGCAGTACAAGCTCCGGTCGTTCGTGAAGACCCATCTGAAAAATTGCGAGGAACCGTTCATCGTGCAATACCTCGAAGAGAAACTTGCCGCACCGTTTCTCGTGGACGGCGTGCCGGTAAACCTGTCGGGCAAGGTCGACCGGATCGATTGCGATACGACGGGGACAGCATTCACCGTCAACGATTACAAAACAGGCGGGGGCCGCGGGCAATATCCGGCCGGGGTACTCAAAAAGACCGATTTCCTCGACATCGCATCGATACACGAGCGCGTGCCTTCTTTCCAGCTTCCCGTCTACATAAATATCTTCTCCTCCGCAAAAAACATCCCGATCGAAAACATAAACGCGCGCCTCATCCTCCTCGGAAAGAACACCGAGGAACAATTTTACAAACCGCGGCAGGATAGCAGGGCGGACCTCATCGCCGCATACACGGAAGGCATAAGGACCGTTGTCGCTCATATGCTCAACCCCGACATTCCCTTCGCCGCATTCGATACGAAGAGATGCATGCAGTGCAGCGTGCGGGATATGTGTCATGTGTGACGGCTAACGGCGAACGGCTAACGGCGAACGGGAAAAACAGACCGAGATGGAAGCCTTTCGAGTCTGTATGTACGATTCACCGAGATGGTTTCAATCTGACTATCCTGTATGATCGAAACCTTTACATTGAGCCTTTTGTTTTTAGCCTTTAGTCTTTTGCCGTTAGCCGTTAGCCGTTAGCCGTTAGCCGCTTCCATTCCTCGCCGCTTATATGGTATAAAACTCCCATGTTCGTCGATTCTCACTGCCATCTCGAAATGGAGTCTTATCAGGGCGATAGGGGCGATGTCATCCAAAAATGCATCGATGAAGGGATGGAATACGTTCTCACTGTCGGCACGGAAGAGTCATATTTTAAAAGCGTCATCGATCTTGTAGACCGGTACCCGTTCATATATGGTGCCATCGGCATCCACCCTCACAATGCCGCGGATTTTACGGACAGGACGGAGAAGGCGATCAGGAAGGCCGCCGCACACCCGAAGATCGTCGGCTATGGGGAAGTGGGTCTCGATCTTTTCAAGAACTATTCGCCGCACGACGTACAGAAAAGAATATTTGTACGGCAGCTTGCCCTTGCCGGTGAGCTCAACCTGCCGGTCATCGTCCATTCGCGCGATGCAAAAAAGGAGACGATCGATATCCTGAAGAAGGAATATGAGAGCGGGCGGGGCGTTATCCACTGCTTCTCGTATGACCGCAGCGCGGCCGCGGTTTTCCTTGACATGGGGTTTTACATTTCGATCCCCGGAACGGTGACGTACAAGACTGCGGCGCCCTTGCGGGAAGCGCTCCGGTATATACCCCGTGACCGGCTCCTCGCCGAGACGGACGCCCCGTTTTTGACGCCGGTGCCCCACCGCGGCAAGCGCAATGTCCCCTGGTACGTCAAGCTGACGATAGCGGCGATGGCAGCGGAACTCGGGACAACGGCGGAAGAATTGGCTGCGACGCTGCGTGATAATTTCGTACGGTTATTTCTGAAAAAATAGAGGGACTGCTCATGAAGCCTGCGATCATTATTGTGGATGTTCTCGACGGAAATTTTCAGAAACCCCTCGGCGACACGAAGGAAGAAGAAAAGATCGTGCCGGTTATTCGCGACCTTCTCAAGCGTGCACGTACCAGGAAGATCCCGGTCATCTTTGCCTGTGACAGCTTTCTGGAACAGGACTTCCTCTTCCGCGGCCGCATGAAACCCCACGCGATCCGGGGGACCGCCGGCACAAAACCCTTGAAGGAACTGGAGGTCGAAGAATCGGACATCGTACTCGACAAACGGCGCTTCAGTGCTTTCTTCAAGACGGACCTCGACCAGACGCTCCGCACGTATGGCGTCGATACGGTCGCCATCGGCGGACTGAACACGCATTTCTGCGTGCTTGCGACGGCCTTTGACGCGGTCTGCAATGACTTTTACACGGTCATCCTGGAGGATGCGAGCGCTGCATTCAAAAGGGAGATCCATGAAAATTTCCTTGCCGCATACAGGAATTCCGCGATCTACCCCATCTTCAGGGTCATGACATCCGATGATTTTATGATGGAGGCCGGGAAGGACAACACATGATGCCTTACAAGAAACAAAACGGCATCGAAGTGCTCTCCGGGGGAGCACCGCCGGACAAACGGCGCCCCTCTGTGCCGTACATCATAGTTCTTATCTGCCTGGTCGTTGCGGCGGGCGGCTACTTTGCCTGGAAATATCTCGGGTTTGCGAGACAACCAAAACAGATCGTCGTTTCAGATATGGTCGAGCTCAAGCTCTATTACCCGGCGCCCCCGGCAAAATTGGCGGTCAAGGGTATCCCGGTCAAGGCGAACGCACTGGACAGGGAAAAGGCCGATGTGATCATCTCCGCACTGAAGTCGGGCAGGGTCCTGCCGGAGAGCATCGCTCTTACAGAGTTCGCCGCCGACCAGGACGGGACCTTGCTTCTCAATTTCTCGCACGAGATAGCCACGATGAAGCTTGACCCTTTAACAGAGATCCAGACGGTATATGCGATCGTAAACTCTTTCCTGGCAAATTTCACCCGGGCAAAAAGCGTTCAGCTTCTCGCCGGGGGGCAGGCATTCTTTACGATCAACGGCACCGCCTACACGTATAAGCCACTGGAGTTCAACAGTCAGATCCTGGAGGATTAAATGATAGATCCAAAAATAATCCGCGAACACATCGAGATACTGGAAGGGGCGCTCGCGAATAGGCAGGCGGCGTTCGATACGGCAAAATTGAAGGAGATCGATGAAAAAAGGCGCAGCCTGATCCAGGAAACGGAAAAACTGAAAAATGAAAAGAACGTCCTGTCCAATGAGATCGCTAAATTGAAAAGGTCGGGCACGGATGCCGCGGACAAGATAGAATACCAGCGTTCGCTCGGTCAGAGGATCGAGGCGTGCGGACGCGACCTTAAAATAGCCGAGGATGAATGGGAACAGCTGGCGCTTGTGATACCCAATATACCGGACAGTTCCGTCCCTGTCGGGACGTGTGACGAGGACAACAAGGTCGTAAAGGCCTGGGGTGAAAAACCCGTCTTTGATTTCGCGCCAAAGGCCCACTGGGACTTAGGTGAAGAGCTCGATATCCTCGATGCGAAGCGGGCGGTCAAGATAACCGGGTCACGCTTCGCGCTGTACAAGTCCGGCGGGGCGCTGCTCGAACGTGCGCTCATAAATTTCATGCTCGACCTCCACGTCCGGGAGCACGGGTACACCGAGGTCCTGCCGCCCTTCATGGTGAACCGTACGTCAATGACCGGAACGGGGCAGCTGCCGAAATTCGAAGAGGAGCTCTTCCACCTCGAAGGCGTCGATTACTTCCTCATCCCGACGGCCGAGGTGCCCGTCACCAATATCCATGCCGACGAGATACTGAAAGAGGACCAGCTCCCCATAAAATACGTTTCCTACACCCCCTGCTTCCGCAAGGAGGCCGGCGCCCATGGAAAAGATACCCGGGGCCTTACGCGCCTGCACCAGTTCAACAAGGTCGAGCTCGTAAAGTTCGCGCACCCCGACAATTCGTTCGACGAGCTCGAAAATCTCACCCTCGATGCCGAGGACGTTTTGAAGAGGCTCAATATTCACTACCGCGTCAGCGCACTGTGCACCGGTGACCTCGGTTTTTCTTCCGCAAAGACGTACGACATCGAGGTGTGGCTGCCCGGTCAGGAGATATACCGTGAAATATCCTCCTGCAGCTGTTTCACCGATTTCCAGGCACGCAGGGCAAAGATCAGGTTCCGCAGGCAGGGTGGAAAGACCGAGCTTGTCCACACGCTCAATGGTTCGGGCCTCGCGATAGGCAGGACGGTCATGGCCGTGATGGAGAACTACCAGGAATCCGACGGTACGATCCGCGTGCCTGACGCGCTGCGGCCATACATGCATGGGCTGGACAGGATTACGCGGTTGTAAAGGGCATCCTAAAGCTGGTAACTATTCTCGACCTCGATATACTCCCAGGGTGTTGAGGGGTACAAAAGGCCGTCATTCCCGCCAAGTGGGAATCCAGCATCTTTGGTTTTTTAAGTACACCGCATAACATCCCCCGTCCCGTCATTCCCGCGAAGCGGGAATCCAGCGTCTTTTTCTTTGTTTTCAGTGTTCAGATAGAGTAGACAACGGGTAAGGCACCGCTGGTGACCAAACGTTCGTCTTAATATACAGTGAGTATTCATCCGAAAAAAACAAAAAGCAAAGACACTGGATTCCCGCTTCGCGGGAATGACGGAGGAGTGTGGATTGCGGGAAGTGGGGATGATGGAGGAGTGGGGATGATGGAGGAGTGTGGATTGCGGGAAGTGGGGATGATGGAGCTTTAAGTATGGAATCGGGAGGATTTTTCTGTTATAAGGTACAAGGAGGAAATTCCATGGATCGGGTTGGCATCATTGGTGCGGGGAATATGGGGGAGTCTGTCATCAAAGCCCTTCTCAAGAATAACATCCCGCACAAGAACATCTGCTTTATCGAGGCAAAAAAAGAAAGGGCCGGTCATATCGCGGCAGCCTACGGTATCGACGAGGTCCATGAGATGCCCGAAATGGCAGAGCGCTCGGATGTTATCGTTCTCGCGGTAAAACCGCAGGACGCCGCAAAGGTCCTGCCGAAGGTGGCCTCCTCGATCGGCACCTCGCATATCCTCGTATCCATCATGGCAGGCATAACGATAGCGAAGATCATCTCCCTCGCGGGCACCGACCTGCGCGTCGTCAGGATGATGCCGAACCTCGCCATCAAGGTGAACGAAGGGGTTATCGGCATGACCGCGAGCCCGGACGTTTCAGCCGATGAATTTTCCGCCATCCAGTCACTTTTTTCGCGAGCAGGCCTTATCGTTGATGTAGACGAAGGACACATGGATGCTATAACGTCCCTCGGCGCGAGCAGCCCGGCATTTTTCCTTCTTTTCCTTGAAGCCATGATAGACGCGGGGGTCCACATCGGGCTGCCCCGCGACAAGGCGAAAGCGATCTCGATACAGGTCGTCAAGGGGACCATCGAGATGCTCGAGCAGGACCAGATACACCCCGCGGTCATGCGTGAGTTAATCACGTCACCCGGCGGCACCACGATAAGCGGGATCGCATCCCTCGAAGCCAACGCGTTCAAGGGGAGCATCATGGAGGCCATCGAAAGGGCGGCACGCAGGGCAAAAGAGCTTTCTTCATGATGAACCAATACCAGAGCAAGCGCCAGCTGATGGTCGAGACCCAGATCATCCGGCGGGGGATACATGACAGGCGCGTCATCAATGCCATACTGAAGGTCCCGCGGCACCTGTTCGTCGACGAGGCCCTGTGGCCCGAGGCGTACGAGGACCACCCTCTCCCTATAGGAGAGAAGCAGACCATTTCTCAGCCGTACATCGTTGCCCTGATGTCGGAGTTGCTTCAGCTTACGGGCAAGGAAAAAGTGCTCGAGATCGGAACGGGCTCCGGGTACCAGTGCGCTGTGCTCGCGGAGCTTGCCGGCCAGGTCTTTACGATCGAGCGCATCCCGTCAATAGCGAAGCGGGCGCGCAAGATATTCGACCAGCTCAAGTATGCGAACATCATGGTCCACATCGGTGACGGAACTTTGGGATGGAAGGAACACAGCCCGTACGACGGGATCATCGTGACCGCCGCCGCGCCGCACCCTCCGAAGGCCCTCCTCGAGCAGCTTGCCATGAAAGGCAGGCTCGTCATCCCCATTGGCGACGAATTCACGCAGGAACTCATCGTCTTCACGCGTGAGGACAAGAATGATTATTCGGAAGAAAATTATGGAAGCTGCCGGTTCGTGAAACTGATAGGTGCCCAGGGGTGGAGAGAATGAGCGGGGAAAAGGATTCTCTCGACTATGTCCGTTACGATGATATCCAGGTCGAACGGCTCTACATGCGCGACCTGAGGAAGCTTCCCGTCATAACCGTTGAAGAGGAAAAAGCCTACGCCCGCAAGGTAGCGGAAGGCAACCCCGACGCGCGCAGGAAGATGATCGAGGCGAACTTGAGGCTCGTCGTCAAGATCGCGCGCCGGTACGTCAACCAGGGCATGAGCCTTCTCGATCTCATAGAAGAGGGGAATATCGGTCTCATAAAGGCCGTCGAGAAGTTCAACCTCGCCAAGGAGTGCCGTTTCTCGACCTACGCGACGTGGTGGATAAAACAGTCTATCGAGCGTTCCATAGCGAATCACTCGCGCACCATCCGGCTGCCTGTTCACGTTTCCTCCCGGGTGAACAGGATATCGAAGATAATCAACATGTGGGTCGAAAAGAACGGGAGGGAGCCGTCCCTGGAGGAGATATCGCAGGAATCAGGTTTCCGCATCGATTTCGTGCGGAACCTCTTTACCATGGCGATCAAGACCTATTCGCTCGAAAGTTATATCGACGAGAACAGCAAGCTCACGCTTGAAGAGGTAATACCCAACCCCGATAACGAAGAGCCCCTGTCCATCCTCGAGCACACCCGGCGAATGGAGGAGGTCGCATCGTGGCTCGATGCGCTCAACTCCGATGAGAGAAAGGTCATCCTCCTGCGTTTCGGGCTTGACGGGGACGAACCGCAGACACTCGAAATGATCGGCAAGACCTTCGGCGTCACGCGGGAACGCATCCGCCAGATCGAACAGAAAGCCCTCAACAAGCTGCGCAAAATTGTCAAGAGACGGAACATTGGAACCGAAAGCATCTGAAGCCGCACGGAGAAACCCGGCGCTTGACATTATCCGAAAAGGCTCCGTCATAACGATCATCACGCTGATATCGAGGCCGCTCGGCTACGTGAGGGAGGCCATCCAGGCGTATCTTTTCGGGGCGACGCTGCTCGTCGACGCCTTTATCGTCGCATTCAATTTTCCCGAACTCATCCAGACGCTCTTTTTCTCCGGTGCGACAAGCGCCTTTTTGATCCCCGTCTGCACGAAATACCTCAATGACCGTGAGCAGTATTCCCATATCTATTCGACGTTCATTAACATATCGATCGTTATCACCCTGTTCGTGTCCCTTCTCTTCTTTCTTTTCAGCAACACGGTCGTCAAGCTCATTGCGCCCGGGTTCACAGCCGAGGCCAAGGTCATCACGAACAACCTGTTCATCATCATGATACCGGTCATAGCGTTCCACACGATCCTGTCCGTGATGAAGGCCTTTCTCAATGCGCGCGAGCACTTCGCCGCGCCCGAATTATCGGGGATAGTGTGGAACATCCTCTTCATCGCGTCCGCGGTGCTCCTCGGAAAGAAACTCGGCATATACAGCCTCGCCATTGGCGTGACCGTGGGATCACTTCTCCAGATCGTGATGCAGTACCCGTACTTGAGAAAGCTCGGCATCCGCTATAAGGCCACACTTGATCTAAAGCACCCTGCCGTCGCCACTGCGAAGAAACTCTTCACCGGTGCCCTGATCGCGACGTCCATCGTCCCGATCAACAGCTTCGTCGGCCGCATTATCGCATCGTACCTGCCGCACGGCGAGGTGGCATCCCTGTCCTATGCGTTCAGGATCTTTATCCTGCCGTTCAGCCTGTTCGCCGTCCCTGTCTACACGGTGATGTTCTCAAAGCTGTCGCGCCTTTATCACGATAACGACATGAAGGATTTCAAGGCGCACATTGACAGCTCGATCGTCCTGATATGCGTCACTCTGGTCCCGGCAACCATCCTCCTGTGCTCGCTCGGCGATATATGCGTCAAGGTCCTTTACGAGCGAGGCGCATTCACGCCGGCCGACACCGCGATGACGAACAGGGCATTGTTCGGCTACAGCGTGGGACTCGTCTTTTATGCGCTGTCGATCTCCTTCGTGCGAATATTCAACGCGATGCACGACATGAAGACCCCCGCGATCATCGGCATTTCATCGATAATTATAAATGCCGTCCTCGCTTCGGTCCTCATGGTCCCGTTCAGGAACCTCGGCATTGCGCTAGCGACGTCGATCGTATCGCTTTACAATTTCGTGTTCCTCTTCGTGATCCTGAAACGAAAGACCGGCTATGGCCTCGCACGGCCTGCCGTACGTGATATAATAAAATCGCTGTCCGCGGGGATACTGCTGGTAATCCTCATTGTTCTCGCACGCCGCTTCCTTCCGGGCGGCATCATCATGGCACTCGCCGTCAGCGCCGCGCTGACCATCGCGATCTACGGCCTGGCCTTTAAAAGTTATTACCTGAAAATTCTGCGCAGGCGATAGGAAAATATCACGGGCATTTCCCGCACGCGCGCAAGGGGGCTTTCTTGACTCACCGGTAGCCCTGTGTTAGCATTTTTACCGGTGATGCTCAAAGTGAACACATGAGAACGATAAGAGAATTCCACGTTTCGCGCAGAAGCAGGGATGCGTACCAGTTCAGCGACACGCTTTTCACATTGAGCGGCAACGTCGTCTTCACAAATTTCCTCGCTGCGCGCAGCTTCGCGCAAAAAATGAACCAGAAGAAGGACCTTGTCCTCTATCCGGAAAGCGCTGTTCGCGCCGGCGCCCTCATCGCGATGGGGCTCATAGACGAGATCCTCCATTTCGTTGTCAGTGTTTACGCCGAGTCAACACAAAAGAATATCATGCAGGGTGTCCTCACGCACCTCGAGTCGAAACTGGGGCGCGATGACGTTCACAGGGTCCTGAAGCAGTTCACCGATGAATTCCCCCCCGTTGCCGTGTACCAGAGGACAGCCGCGACGGACGACTATTTGAACGGCGATACGGAGGGAACTCCGAACAATCAGGTATCGCTCGAAGAGATGCTTCTCCTGTGGCTTGCCAACATGAACCCGGCATTCCATCCTTTCCTCGAGCTTTTCGACGATTCATCCCTGAAAAGGGACACTGTGTACCTCAAGGTCATTGCAGAGCTGCGGTCATTTTTCGATCACGAGCCGCCCTTCGGCCCGGACGGGCAGAACATCATAGACATGCTCCGCAGCCCCGCCATCGCCGTGCCCCACTCTCTCTCCGGCCAGCTCGAATATATCATGGAGCGATGGGGATACCTGCTTGGCACCCGCTTCATATCGCGGATGCTCAAGAGCCTCGATCTCTTCAAGGAAGAAGAGAAGATGCCCTTTCTCGGGCCGGGCAAGGCAGAGATCTATCGCTATACCGGTCTCGAGTTCGAGCCGGAGAAGTTCAGCGCCGACAAGGACTGGATGCCCCGTCTCATCCTCATCGCCAAGAATATCTACGTCTGGCTCGACCAGCTGTCGAAGGCGTACGGGCGCCCTATAACAAAGCTCGACGACATACCCGACGATGAGCTGGATATCATGCGCAGGCGCGGCTTTACCGGCATCTGGCTCATCGGGGTCTGGGAAAGGAGTGCGGCATCCCAGCGCATCAAGCAGATGTGCGGCAACCCTGAAGCGGTCCCCTCCGCCTACTCCCTTCATGACTACATCATCGCCGAGGACTTAGGCGGTGAGGAGGCTTTTCTCGAACTCAAGACACGGGCAACGCGCCGGGGCATCCGGCTCGCAAGCGACATGGTGCCCAATCATGTCGGCATATACTCACGCTGGATGATCGAGCATCCCGACTGGTTCGTTTCCCTCGATCAGAACCCGTATCCCTGGTACACCTACGCCGGGACGAACCTGTCCCATGACGATCGCGTTTCGATCCACATAGAAGACCATTACTACGACCGCACCGACGCGGCGGTCGTTTTCAAGCGGCGCGACAACTGGACGGGCAGTGAGAAATTCGTCTATCACGGCAACGACGGCACGAGCATGCCATGGAACGACACGGCCCAGCTCAACTATCTCAACCCCGAGGTCCGCGAGGCGATGATCCGGACCATTATCCACGTTGCGGGTAAATTTCCCGTCATTCGTTTTGACGCCGCTATGACGTTGACAAAGAAGCATTTCCAGCGCCTGTGGTTCCCTGAACCGGGGACCGGCGGCGCTATCCCGACCCGTGCGGAGCACAGCCTGACATACGACGATTTCTCGAAGGCCATGCCCCACGAGTTCTGGCGCGAGGTCGTCGATCGCGTGGCCGAAGAGGCGCCGGACACCCTCCTTCTCGCCGAGGCCTTCTGGCTCCTCGAGGGATATTTTGTCAGGACCCTGGGAATGCACCGCGTATACAACAGTGCCTTCATGAACATGCTTCGGGACGAGGAGAATTCCAAGTACCGCCTCGTCATGAAGAACACGATGGAGTTCGATCCCCAGATCCTGCGCCGTTTCGTCAATTTTATGAACAACCCCGACGAACGGACCGCGGTCGACCAGTTCGGCACCGGCGACAAATATTTCGGGGTGTGCACGATGATGGTCACAATGCCGGGCCTGCCCATGTTCGGCCACGGCCAGATTGAGGGCTACGCCGAAAAATACGGGATGGAATACCGGCGTGCATACTGGGAAGAGACGCCCAATCAGTACCTCGTCGACAGGCATGAACGCGAGATATCCCCTCTTCTCCACAAGCGTCACCTGTTCGCGGACGTGGAGAACTTCCTCCTCTACGATTTTTTCACGCCCGAAGGCGGCGTAAACGAGGATGTCTTCGCATACACCAACAGGCACGGTGATGCGAGAACATTGTTCGTCTTCAACAACAGGTACGCGACAGCACGGGGATGGATAAAGAGGTCGGTCTCATTCTCCGTCAAGGATGAAGCCTCCGATGCCCGCCATCTCGTCCAGAGAGACCTCAAAGAAGGCCTCAGTATCACGGCGAACGGCCGATATTACACGATCTTCAGGGACCATGTCTCAAACCTTGAATACATTCGGGAGAACAGGGAATTGTCCGACAACGGGCTCTTCATAGAGCTCCAGGCATACCAGTACCACGTGTTTCTCGATTTCCGCGAGGTCGAGGACAACGAATGGAGCCATTACGGGCAGATCTGCGGGTACCTCAACGGAAGAGGCGTACCCAGCATAGACGACACGGTCCGCGAGATCTTCCTGCAGCCCATCCATCACAGCTTCAGAGAGCTCGTGAACCCCGGGTTTTTCCGGTATGTCCTCGCGAGCCACAAGGATATCATGAACCGCGAGGCGCTCCTGCCTGCGGACGACCTCATAGACCAGGCAACCACAAGGCTATTCGGCCTTCTCCACGAGATCAAGGCATACCTGGGCTCGACGCGGGATGAAACAGTGATCGTGGATGAAGTGAAAAGGAAATTCACCGCTCTAATTCAGTCCCATCCCTTCGTGCAGGATATTACCGACGGTGAGGGCGACCTGCACATGCTCCTCGCGCGTGAGCTTTCCGCTTCCAACCTCGCATGGCTCTTTGTCCACGTCCTCGGGGGGCTCGTCGACGGCGCGGAGGGGCGCGAGGAAATAAGCCGCAGCTGGATCGACGAATGGCTCTTCGGGCGCATAATAGGCGAGACGCTCAAAGACCTCGGATACGATGAAAAGGAGGTCCACGGCGCCCTGCTCCTCATCAAGATATTTACAACGCACCAGGACTGGTGCGCTGAAACAGACCCGCGCGCCATCCTCAATTCATTCATGGGCGATGGGGACGTCCAGTTCTTTCTTGGGGTCAACCGCTACCAGGGTATCCTCTGGTTCAGCAAAGAGGCCTTCGAGGAGATGATCGCCTGGATGTACTTCACGGCAGGCATCTCGACAATGTCCGGCGAGGATGGTGACGAAAAAGAGATGCTGCGCAGCCTGAAGCGGTGCTTCACCATGATCGAATTCCTGCACCGTGCATCCCTCGCATCGGGTTATCAGCTCGAAAAATTGATCTCCATAATCCAGGAAGCCAACAGGGCAGTGGTGGAAAGAGAAAAGTAAACGATACCTCGTCGTCATCCCGGGCTTGACCCGGGACCCAAGGTTCACCCCCCCCCGTCATCCCGGGCTTGACCCGGGACCCAAGGTTCACCCCCCCCGTCATCCCGGGCTTGACCCGGGACCCAAGGTTTTGTTTTTTATGATTCTTTTTTCATTTGGTCATTGCTAAAGGATTCAAAAGAAAAACCTTGGGTCCCGGCTCGGAGGCCGGGATGACGGGGTTGGAGGAGAATGACCAGTCGGGGTTGCGGGTTCTTTATTCTTTCTTCTTTTTCGAACCAGCCAGTACTTTCTCTTTGCACGGCATGTTCTTGTGGACGAGCATCTTCTTGAGGCTGCACTGAACGGCGACGAATGTCCGGCAGCTGCCTGACCCGTCTACACCGCTTTCCTTGGGCATCGAGGCATATTTGCAGGACAGGTCGCAAAAATCGATGAGGCCCTTCATGAGTACGTCCCCTTTAATGCCCCCGAAATCTGTCTGCAGTGACAGCCTTTCGAGGAAAAAATCACCGCGGCTTATCCTTCTTGCCCGCCTTGTCACGGGCGTCATCAGGAAAACATGACGACATCGTCCTGTTGCAGGCAACAAATACGGCGACCCCGATAATACCGACAGCGGCCCATGCTATCTGAGAAAGCGTCGTCGGCTCCGGCGGTCTCGTCGAAATATAGGTTAGCCCGCCAAACCCAATGACGGCTAGAATACCGCCTGCAAGCTTGCCCAGCATAAGCGGCAACTGCCGCATCTCTGATCTGATATTATTCTTCATATCCGCCATTTACTTTACCTGCGTCCAGGTCTTATCGGGATCGAATGCCTTCATCGCCTGCGCCGTCTTCGCCGACTTTTTGCCGAGGTCCTTTTGATAGACAACCCCGTCCTGGTTCACGATGAAGGTCATCACTCCCGTCGACCCGTACTCGGCGGGATAGGCGACAAGCGCAAAGCCCCCGCTCATTTTGCCGTTCACGACATAATCCCGGGCGCCCCCTGACGCGTTCTTTCCCTGGGAGGTCAGTATCCTGTAGTAATACCCGTGGTAGGGGACCGGCGTGTCCTTCCCGGGCGTAAACCCTTCCTTGCGTGCCTGGGCCATGAAGATGCCCAGGGGACTTGGCACTTCATTGTCCTTCGTTTCCCAGTAAAGCCCGTTGCGCATACCCGGGTCGGACATGAATTTTTGGGCATACTCGCCTATCCCGCTTTTTGGCATCGTCATACTCACGTAATCCTTCTGAGCATCGACATATGCGAGGCAGGACTGGATCGTATCGAGCTCGTTTCTCCCGATCCTCCTGCGCAGGACCTCCGTTTTGCCCTGGTTCGTATCGAAAAGCCACGCGTTCCCTTTTTTGACAATGGGGACGGGGAAAGGCCACTCGTTATTGCCGACGTAAAGAAACGCCCTGTTGTCCGGGGAGATGTCGAGCCTGTTCTTTTCCTCGAACGCCTTCACGAAGCGCTGGTAAAGGTCTTTATTGACCGCCGGGTCTTTGGACACGACAAGGTCTTTTCCCTTCGGTCCGAAAATAGCGTCCATCTGGCTGCTGTCCTCAGCCTTTGCCGCGCCGAAGAGGGCTTGCGCGGCATCCTCAGCCGAGCCGAATGTCTTCTGTTTCACGCTCTTTGTCGCTGCCGATCCCACCGACACGATCGCACATACCAGGAACACGGCGACAGCGCAGAAAAATACAGATCTGTGAATCCATGCTGCTTTTCTATTCATAACGCGATCCATACGTTCTCCTCCTCGTATATTCATCGATATGACCGGGCATTACCGCCTCCGGCCGCCGCCCCCGCCCCCGCCCCCAAGGCCGCCTGAACCGCCGCCTTGCGGACGCGTACCGGCCATGCTCTGCTGGCTCGTGCGACCGCGATCACTCGACATGCGCGTCTCACCGCCCGGCCTGTTCATGCCGTCAAATGCCTGACCGGACTGGTCCCTCTGTGCATACTGTGAAGCCTGGCCGTGCTGCTGACCTGTCTGTGACGAAGGCCTCTGTTGACCGAGCGTCTGGGTCCCCGATCCTCCCGAACCGGGCCGGTTGCCGGGCTGCTGTCCCCGGGCATCGGGCGAGTAGCCCCGGTAATCCTTTCGCGTATCAGGTCCCGGGCGTGTCTGTTGGCCGTACTTGGCAGCCGTTCCCTTGTCCTGGTACGCAACGGGCCCCCTGTGGTCCGGGTTATGCTGCCAGTTGCCATTCTGATTGACATACGCGTTGCGGTTGATCGTGTTGTTATACGAGACGTTCTTGTTGACATTCACATTCACATCCCCGCCGTGCCAGTTGCAGTTGCCCCAGGCATATCCCCAGGCCGCCCCGACGGCTACGCCCGCCGCGAAGGAGAATGCTGCAACACCGGCCGTGTATCCGGGCGGATAATAGGAGTACGGCGGGTATGCGGGATACGGCCATGCCCCGTAAACGACAGTGGGATTATACGTCGGGACATAGACAACCTGCGGGTCGGCGGGCTGAATGACGATGACCTGGTCCTGGACAACGACTTTCTGCTCCTTCGTCGTCTTCAGGTTTCCCTGCGCCTGTGCCTTGGCCCTCAAGCTCTGGATGGTATTCATAACATCCTTCTCCTGTGCCAGGAAAGCATTCCCCAGTTTCTGCGTCCAGTCGAGCTGGTCATTCATCATGGTGAGCACCTGGGGAAAAGTGACAAGCGACTTGACCGACGGGTCCCAGCTCTGCTTTTCGAGCGCAGAAGCAAGCTGCGATCCTTTCAGGTTCGCGTTTGACTTTGCCCACCGGGCCGCTTCCACGACCTCCAGGGGATACGTCGACGCCATGAGGATCTGTGCTACAAGATCGTCCGGGTACAGGGCGATCGGCGCGAGGACCTGGTTGAGTTCCTCCTGTGTATAGGCCGGCTTTGACTGGGCCGACAAACTGAAAGGAACGACCAGGGACACAACAAGGATCCAAACCAATGTGCGTGCATATAGCTTATTCATCGTGCTCCTCCTGATATCTACGGAACGGCAACCACGAAAAAACTCTCCTACAAGGCCCGCTTTACCTCAACCTGATATTTGGGCCGGGCAAACCTTCAGCACACGCGTCAATCTTCTTCGACAATACAGGCATTCGCCCGTGTCGACGACTCGCGCAGCGGGCCAATTCTTTTATATTCTTCCGAGCCGAAGCATCTTTCGAGACCGTCCCTGTCCCTGAACCTGATCATAATGACCCGTACCGGGCACGGCCCCCCGAAAAAAGGGGATACGCGGTTGCTCCTGACAACATATTCCCCCCCATTCTTTTCAACGATATCTTTAACGCCCGCGATATACTCCCCATACGCCGCAGCATCAATGATTTCCATTATCTCAACCAGAAAATAAGCCCCCACAGCCACCCTGTTTCGTTTTTTTTCTTTCGCCTTTCGCCTTTCGCCTTTCGCCTTTCGCCTTTCGCCTTTCGCCTTTCGCCTTTCGCCGTTAGCCGTTAGCCGTTAGCCGTTAGCCGCTTATATTTCCAGCCACGAATCCGAGTAAAGCGTCTGTCCGATAAGCACGCGGGCCGTCTTGACGTAATCAACATATTCTTTCGAAAGCCCCGACATATCGATATCTGCCCCATCCATCACGCCGTGGACCAGGGCCTCGAGTTCAGGTTCCCGGTCGCGCGCTATGGCGATAAGCTTCTCGTCGAACGCGTCGACAATTGCCGAATAGAGCCCGTACCGTTTCAGCATGATGAGGTACGTCCTGTTCATCACCCCGCGCAGGTGCGTCGGCACACCGTTCGATACGTTGGACAGGCCGCACGTCGACCGCGCGGCAGGTGCAAGGTCGGGAAGCATCATCATGAATTCCGTGCAGCCCTGGATCTGCATCTGCTGCGTATTGACAGGAAGCACGATCGGGTCGATCCAGATATCCTCTTCCGATATGCCGTACCCGGCCGCGGCAGCCAGGATCTCGGCGGCGCACAACCCCCGTTCGTTGGCGTCCCGGGGGATCCCCTCCGCGCTCAGCGTAAGCCCGATGAAGGGAGCATTGTATTTCTTCGCCAACGGCATCAGCGCCTCTATCCTCTCGGGACGGGCGGAGATAGAATTAATGAGCGGCCGCGTCTTTGCAACCTTAAGTCCCGCCTCGATCGCTTCCACATTCGATGTATCGAGAGATAAAGGAAGATCGGTCGCGTCCTGTACGGTCGTGACAAGCCACTCCATGAAATCGGGGCCTGTCTTCCGGGCCGGCCCGATATTGAGATCGATCATGTCCATGCCGGCCTGAGCCTGCGCCCGCGCCATGTCCTGTATAGGTCCCGCATCCCTGTTGAGGAACGCCTCGCCAAGCTTTTTTGACATAACATTCAAATTCTCGCCGATAAGGAACATGATCCCTCCAAAAGATGGTTCAAGGTTCAAAGTTCAAGGTTCGGGCTTTCCCGGCCTTGAACTTTGAACCTTGAACCTTGAACTTTTTTATGAACCCAGGTTTTTCAGATATGCCGGTATATGCGCCGCTTCTCTCGGCCCTATGAGGATCTTCCAACCTTTGAGCTCTTCCTCAAGGTCTCCAAGAATTGCGGCTGCGTATCCCGGGATGATGAGATCACGGTGCTTTATATTGTTCTCGATACCCGATTTCTTGATAAATGACCCGACAAGGTCGCCGACGAATTTCCCGGCGGCCCACGCGGTCATGACCGAGAGGCCCTCCGTGTCCATTATGGCCAGCCAGCTGGGCACACGGGAGTTCTCGATCTCACCGCTCACGATGAAATATGTGAGCGAGAAATTGCAGGTGACGAGCACGGGAGAATTTTCATCCGGGTTGTTTATAGGGTATATACCCTCCTTCGTCGTCATGGGACGCTGCGGATCGGTGTAGATATTGAGGCGCTGGAGAAGGAGCGGGAATATCATCTCTCCGGTGATATCGCTCACAATGATTATCCCTGCATACTTGGCAACAAAAAGGGACGCTATGACGATCTCCTTCATCGGGTCCGCCGTCATTTCGCAGGGAAACGTTATCGTGGGGAATCCGAGCGGCTTGAATTTCGCTGTCAGGGCCGCCCGCCGTATCGCCACCTGGTCAATGAAAGCATCTTTGACCTTTCGGGTCGACGTGTCTATCACGAGGTCCTTCAGGCCCATGGCGATCAATTTTTCCGTCAATGCGGCAACCTCGTCGAACCCGTTGCCTGCGACAGCGAGCGGCAGGGAATATTCTTTCGCGAGCGCGCCGAACGCCTCGTAATTGCCGGGACGCGCCGCGTAGATGAGCGGTTTCTTGTTCTTCAGGACCTCGAGGGCTTCCTTCATCACCACGGCATCATCGCACATGACTACGACCGAACAGGGGCGGACCGAAGCACTCTTTGCAATGGTCAGGAACCTGTCCCTGTTGCCCGTGAAGCGGATGGCGGCAATCTCGGGCTTCATCAACACCCCGACCCTCTCGTACTGGAAATACTCGAGTGCCCCAAGGCGCCTGTCGATTTCACCGTCATCCATCGTATCCGTGATCAGGACCCCGATGCCCGGCTTGTTGAAGAACGTCTTTTCATGGCGAAACAGGACCGTCTCACCTCCGATCTTGACGGCATAGTCATCGACGCCGATCGACAACTGCCGGATGGGAGGAGCGCTTGCATCCGACAACTCGCTCCTCGCCGCGTCAGAGACATGCGGGCAGAGGTCGAGCTCTGTTTTTCCCGCAGCAAGCGCCATGGCAAAGGCAAGGCACGTCGGGAACTTGCACTCGCCGCAATTCGTCTTGGGAAGAAGCTTCAAGATCTGGATCCCGGTTAAAGCCATATCATCTCCTTTGATAATAGGCTATGGGCGATAGGCAATGGGCAATGGGGGGGACTTCCCTTATCGCCTATCGCCTATCGCCTATCGCCTGCTTTATGACAACAAATCTTCCATCCCCAAACACGGATGCCCTTTTTCCGTTATGTACTCCAGCACTTCATCTTCTGTCTTTGCGACCGTTTCATCCGCGATCATATCGGGGAGGTCGGGATATCCCAGTTCCTCTCCGCGTTTCTTGAGCCGGTCATATATCTCGTCCTTGAGGCGTTTCGGCATCCATGCGATGCGTAATAATCCGCCGTCGCCGCTCAAGAATTTCTTTTGCGTGATGTTGTACTTGCTGTGGCCGAGGAATCCGGGCACCTGCGCACCGCCGCCGACCGAACCTGCGAGGCTCGTGAACTTCATGCCGCACGGTGTCATGTCGGTAAAATCCCTGTCAACGGTCATAATGGCGTTGCACATGGGCAGGATGGCGGCTATGCACTCACAGCAGCCGCACGTCGTCATGGGGTCGACCATGAGACTGTAGAGGCTCACATTCTCCACCTTCTGACGCGACGCCTTCCGGATGTACTCGTTGCACCCGCGGAACTGGCCGTACCGCTCGTCGATGGTCGCCCCTTTCTGTATCGGCTGATTCGGCCCTTCCGGATTTATCTCGTATGCCGCGCGGCAATCGAGCCAGTTGTATGCCCCGCACAGGCCCGTCCGCTCGGGGCTTATCACGCAGACGTGGTTCGGTGCGAACGATTGGCACAGGATGCACGAGTAGAATGTCTCGACGCTCTCGTCCGTCATGCCCTCGATACGGGCGTCCCGGTGGGCGTAGGCCGCCCGGGCTGTGTCAAGGACCTCCCGTACTTTTGACTCGTCGGTATATATCTTTACCTGGACCTTGTCGAATATCGCACCGAAATCCTGGTGGTATTTCGCATGAATGATCTTCCCTATGTCCTTGAGGGTGAATCCCTTCTCCACGGCCTGGCGCGATACCCTGATCCACGCGATATCCCTCTGCCCGATATGCATGACCCCCTGGGCCTGGTTGATCAGGTGGTGGTTCTGGCGCTCGAGGATCGGCTCGAAATCCTCCTGGAAATTCCGGCCCGCAACCTCGGCGACCATTGCAAAATGCAGCCGCGAGCCGGCGGTGATGTCGGACACATCGGGGCCGATGATCTCTATCCTCCCGTCCTCCACCTCGTCCATATTCTTCGATGTTGTCAGCTCGACCGCGATGGTCCTGCCGCCGCCCATCTCAAGGTAGATGTCCTCGCCGCGGACACGTTCCCCTTCGAATGCCGGCCCGTACGACACGGGGATGGGCACCTTTGCGACCTGGACCTTTAAGCCGCGTATCTCCACAGCCTTCTGCACGATCTGGTCGTGCGGTATGTTCGACACCACATGTTCGTACGTGCAGATGCCCGTCGGGAGCACCTGCGGTATCGGGGTGTCCGCGATCGCGGGGAAACCCCAGTTGATGGCCCCTGCGGCATTCGCGTACCATTCATCCGTCACATCACCGAGCGCGAGAACGAAGGCATATGTGCGATCTTTGTTGTATATGAGATTCCGTCTAAAATCACCCGGGCGTACACCGCCAAATGCCATCGCGACACGGCAGGCAAACCCGATGGCGAACACGGCCTGGTAGATGTCGGGGCCGAACGGGACGAGGCGCGTAGGCCAGCCTATCTGGACACCGGCCTCTATCAGCTGGTCCGAGAACCTGACGCCGTTATTCTCACCACACATGAACACATACAGGTTTTTTTCCTGCAATTCGAGCGCGATCTTTGCGGCGGTCGCCGGGTCCGGTGCGGCACCGACAATTGCCGCGAACCCGGGCGCGGTCCCGTCAACGAATTCAACGCCCCTCTTCCTGAATATGACGTCATTGGCTGCACCGAGCCATTTTTTCCCATTACCGAGTTCCTCGGCGTCAGCCGCATACCGGTCGGGTTCTTCGAGGTAGCGTACCGCCTCGATGACCTCTTCCGCGAAAAAAGTCGCCATGCCCGCATCGAGTGCCGGGGCGAGATACGGCAGCGGCGTTATTTCCCTCACGGGAGGCGGGATAAGCCGGCCGCACAGGTCGAGGACCTTTTCCACGTCCCTGATCCGGGATACCGCGATCCCCGTCATCGAGTATATGATCGGCAGGTAATACGCCGTATTGGGAAACCCGATCTCCTGGTCCGGCCCGTATTTTTCAAGGGCATTCTTATACGTTTGCCGTGCATCGTCAAATATTTTCCGGGCGCCGCGAATTGCGGCAGATGCAATTATTTTTGACATTCTTTACTCCATAGCCCTTCTCATTGCCATGTCGTACAGCACGCGATCACGTGCTTTATCTATACCGAGCGCTTTTCGCTTCTTGTCTATATGGGCGATCATGAGATGCGCCGCTTTGATCGGGTCCGGTTCAAACGCCCACATTCCCTTGTATATGTCCTCGTATTCCTCGAACAGGTGCCGGGTCACGTTCTCGCTTCCCATCGTCGGCCACGTCGTGCCAAAAACGGTAAAGACGCCCGAGGCGACGAAATACTGACCGATGGCGAGCGCTTTTTCGCTCATCCATTCAGGGGCCGCCCCTGCGACCGGCAGGTCGGACAGGTCTTCCCCGAGACCGCCTTCCTTGACCATTGCCGTTGCCGCAATGAGTATCCGGGAATTGTCGACACAGGCACCCATGTGCAGGACCGGCGGAATGCCAATGGCTTCGCACACCTCGGCGAGCCCCGAGCCCGCGTACATCCTGGCAGCTTCAGGCGTTAAAAGCCGCGCCTTGCCGCATGCCATGGCACTGCATCCCGTTGACAGGACGAGAACATCATTCTTGATGAGCTCTGTGATCATAGCAAGATGCGCCGCGTCATGCTGCGTGCGGACATTGTTGCATCCCACGACGCCGGCCACGCCGCGTATGCGGCCGTTGGCTATGTTGTCGTTGAGAGGCCGGTAACTGGCGCGGAAAAGCCCTCCCAGGAGATAGGTGATCGTCTCGTGGCTGAAGCCGGCTATCATATCCTGTTTCTCGGCCGGGATGTGCACCGGGCCGCGCCTGCTCGGATAGTTCTCTATGGCCATCCTGAGGATGCGCTTTGCCGTCTCCAGGCCTTTTTCAGGATGGAACTCGATATGTTCCGCGCCTTCGATCATCGCGCGGTCGGATGTCGTGATCAGTTTCGTGTGGAAACATTCGGCCACGTTTGCGAGCCCCTGCATCTGGCACTGGACATCGACGGTCATCAGTTCCACGGCGCCCGTGATAAGCGCCAATTCCTGCTGGAGGAAGTTCCCCGCGCACGGTATCCCGTGGCGCATGAGGACCTCGTTCGCACTGCAGCACATTCCCGCGAGGTTAATCCCTTTGGCGCCCGTTTTCTCGGCAAGCTCCTTGATGGCCGGATCGCGGCTCGCCACGACCAGCATCTCCGGCAGGAGCGGCTCGTGGCCGTGGACCACGATATTGACATGGTCTTCTTTCAGGACACCCAAGTTTATCGAACCGAGCACCGGGACCGGCGTGCCGAACATGATGTCCTGGAGCTCCGTCGATATCATCGAACCGCCCCAGCCGTCGGCGAGGGCCGCGCGCGTCGCCTGCTGAAGGATATGATGGTAGTCCTGGTCAACACCCATGTGCGTGCGGTGCATGACCTCGACGACCTCCCGGTCAATGCCGCGGGGCATCACATTCTGTTTTCTCCACAATTCCTGCCTGGCGAGCGGCGCTTTTCCTGTGAAGATCAGCTCGCCTCCCTGCTTGCCGAACTCGCTGAGCGCCTTCTCACCGAGTTCTACTGCTATATCTTTTACTTCCCGCTTTTCGATGTCGATCCCGAAATCGAGGGCGACCTCGAAGAGCTTTATCTCGTCTTTTATCGAGAAATCCTGGGTCTCGCCCTTAGCGGCCATGAGAAACGTCCGCGCAACCTCCCGGGCATGGTCCGAGTGGGATGCAGAGCCGGCCGCGATCTTCCGGGCGAAGTTGCGGGCAACCACCGTATCGACCGTCGCCCCGCACACACCGGCACGCTGTTTTACGTCGCTTTTCTTTGAACGGGGCAGCCTGCACGGGCCCATCGAGCAGACCTTGCAGCAGCTTTCCTCGACACCGATCGGGCACGGCTTGAGTTCATCGGCCCGGGAGAAAACCGTGGGGATATCTTCCCGCACCGCCTTGTCGATCATCTCCGCCGACGCCCTGTCGACGCTTTTTTCCTTGCCATCGGCCATTGATTCTCCTTCTTAAGAGCAGAGCTCCCCGATCATATCCTTCACAAGGGACACGCTGTCCGGGTGGCGCATGACCACGATATCCGCCCCCGCCACGAGGAGCGTCATCGCCGTCACGGCTTCCATGAGGACCGAGCGCTTCCTCTCGTCCCCGAGCTTCGGGTCATCGTCTTTTGTCAGGCGCGTCTCCCGCGTCTTCCAGACCTCCGGCGCAAGGTTGCAGATAATGGGGAACTGGAGCTTCGCGTCTTCCTGCGTGAGTGCCGCCATCCGGTCACGCTCTATGACCGAGTATGTATATTCGAGTCCGTAACCGAGCCCTCCGGTTGTCGGGTCTATCAGAACCTTTTCCTCGCTGACGCCAAGATTGGTGAGCAGTATGTTGAGCTGTTTCGCGAGATTGACGTCTATCGGGGACGACGCCATGACGACCTGTCCGTAACCGATCGCCGTTGCACCGACCTGCTTGTAGTTTTTGTCCGACACCGGGCCGACTGCCACGTTCCTGCCTTCAGTGATCTCCGCTACCCTGCGCAGAAGTTCCGCGTCCTTATCATCGTTCGCCGTTCCCCAGACGAGCAGGGGAACATCAATCGCGTCTGAAACCTTTTTCACGACTGCGACAACATCGTCGACAGGTTTGTTCTCGCCGTTCGGGTCGGCGCTTTTCAGCTGCAGGACGATCATCCGGGCCCCGTACGTTTCAATACATTTCTTCGCCCACAGGACCGGATCGTGAATAACATCCCGGAACGGCTCGATCGCCCATTCCTGCCACTCCCCGGGGGCGCTGTCCCAGACCTCGAAGGCAACCTCAGGAGGATTCGGCATCTCGCCTTCGAAACGATAGAACGGGTAACAGCCGGCACCGCCGACCGTGACGGCCTTCGGCCCGGACCCCACAACAACCTCCCGGATCCGCCCTGTATATTTCACCCTGGGAATTTCAAACGCCATCTTTTCCTCCCCTTTCCCGGAACTTTACGTGCCTGTCAGGCTTCCTGTTTTCTCTTTTCGCTGCCATACCAGTCGCTGTTATACCAATAGCGCATGGCGGTGCGTATGAACCCGAGCCTCTCGTCGCGCGATGCAAGCTTTCCGCGCCAGTCCGCGCTTTCATCGGGTTTGCCTTCTTCATATGTCGCGCCGAGGACCTTCACCTTCTTCCCCGAAAAATCTTCCTTTTCCTCATAGGAGTACCTATTCATATCACATCTATCCTTTTGCGGCCAACTCAGCCGCCTTGAGCGTATTCTGCATGAGCATCGTGATCGTCATCGGCCCGACCCCGCCGGGGACCGGCGTGATCACGGACGCCTTTTCCTTTACGGCCTCAAAATCGACATCCCCGCAGAGTTTCGCCTTGCCCTCGGGGGTCATGCCGATCCTGTTGACGCCGACATCGATCACGACCGCCCCGTCCTTCACCATGTCCGCGGTGATCGCCTTCGCCCTGCCGGCCGCAACGATAAGGATGTCGGCCTTCGTCGTATGCGATGCAAGGTCGCGCGTTGCCGTGTGACACATTGTCACCGTGGCGTTCGCACCGGCCTCCTTCTGGACGAGCATCATCGAAATGGGTTTGCCCACGAGATTGCTGCGCCCCACAACGACGACCTCCGCACCCTTCGTCTCGATGCCGGCTATTGCGAGCAATTCCCTGATGCCGAACGGCGTGCAGGGGTAGAACCGTGCCTGACCGATCATGAGCCTTCCCAGGTTCGTCGGGTGCAGGCCGTCCACGTCCTTATCCGGATCGATCGCGTTGAGGACGCGGGTCTCATTGATATGCGCGGGCAGCGGAAGCTGCACCAGGATTCCGTGGATCTTCGGGTCCTTATTGTAGCGTTCGACAAGCCGCACAAGGTCGTCTTCGGTGATATTCCCGGGCTGGTCATCCTGCACGGAATAGAACCCCAGTTCTTTAGCCGTCTTCTGCTTGCCGGTGACGTAGCTTACCGAGGCAGGGTTGTTGCCGACGAGGATCGTGACGAGCCCCGGGGTGACCCCGTGGGCATCGCGCAATGCGATCACGTCCCGCGCTATCCTCTCGCGAACCAGTTTTGCCGTTTCAGTTCCGCTTATGATCCTTGCCGTCATATCTCTCCTATTGTCTTACGAAAGACCGCGTAAGCATCTTTTAAGGCGTCGGATGCGCGATCGAGCTGAAATATGGAATTCCCCGCCGAGTCGTTCTCCATGAGAAGATCATCATTCATGATGGTCCCCGTTATCGCAACCGACCTTTCCCCGGCCGCACGCAGCAACGCCTCTTTATTGCGAGCATCGACACGATTCACGATGACCTCGGTCTTCCCGATCGTGAGCCCGAGTTCGCCGATGATGGACAGGATACGGGACACCGTGAGGATTCCCCGCGGCGTCGGGTCCGACACAACATAGAGGACGTCGACATCCTGCGTGACGAGCCTGCTCATGTGCTCCATACCCGCCTCGTTATCGACGACAACAAAAGGGTAATTCGACTTAAGGGCGTCGATGTATTTCTTCGCAAGGCTGTTTGCAGCGCAATAGCACCCCGGCCCTTCCGGCCGCCCCATTACCAGGAGATCGAAACCCTTCGCCTCGATCACGGCCTCCTGCACCTTGTACTCGACCCAGGTGTCCTTGGCCATGCCCGCCGGAACGTCCTTCTTCAGGTCTTCGCGCGCCTGGCCTATCGTTGAGAGCACGGAAACACCGAGTATCTCGTTGAGGTTGGAGTTGGGATCGGCGTCCACGGCAAGGATGGGACCCTTCTTTACCTCTTCGATAAGGTACCGGACCAGCATCCCGCCGAGCGTCGTCTTGCCTACCCCGCCTTTACCGGCAAAAGCGAAAACGCGGGTCATAAAGAACCCCGGGCGATGGGCGATGGGCGATGGGCGATGGGAAAAACAAAAAACAAATTATCGATATTCTTTACCCCATTGCCCATTGCCCATCGCCTATCGCCTTCTATTTTTTTCCTCTTGCCCATTGCCTATCGCCCATCGCCTATCATCTTTACCGTCTCCGGAAACATTTTCTCATCCGTATGGGGGAGGAACATTGCCGCCATGAACTCATGCATGAACTGCGTGTTGCCGGAAAGCTCTATGTTCGTCATCGATCGCGCTATATCGGCGGCCTTTTCGTAAAAGCAGCGCGATAAAGCGGCCATCCGCGCGCCGCCGAGCGAGGCGTTCCCCATGAACCGGAAACGGCTGACCGGGAGCTCGGGAAGAAGCCCGATGATCATCGCCTTTTCTATGTCGATCGAATGGCCGAATCCCCCTGCTATGATCACCGACTCGAGGTCTGTGAAATGTATGCCCCCGTTCTGGAGAAGGACCGTGCATCCGGCATACACCGCGCCCTTTGTCCTCATGATATTGTCGAGATCTATCTCGGTCAGCACTATATCCCGCTCGATCCCGGTCTCAGAGGCAAAGCAGAGAACGTACTCCATTCCGTTTGCGCCCTGCCGCAGGCGCCTGCCCTCTTTCCGCACGGAGAATTTCCCATTCCTGTCGATAGCCCCGGCCATGAAAAGCCCGGCCACGAGATCGATCAGTCCCGACCCGCATATCCCGAGCGGCCGGGCGCGGCTGATCGTGAGCAGCATCGGCTCGAGCGTCACCGGATTGATATGGACCTTTTCGATCGCCCCGGGCGCGGCCCGCATGCCGAACTCAATGCCGCCTCCCTCGAAGGCCGGCCCGGCGGAACACGATGCGCACAGGAGCCATTCATCGTTCCCGAGCACGATCTCGCCGTTCGTCCCGATGTCCATGAAGAGCGATATCCCTTTCTGTTCCGTCATTCCCGACAGGGCGACCCCCGAGACGATATCGCCGCCGACGTACGACGAGACCCCGGGGACCGAATAAACCCGCGCATCGAGTTCC
Source organism: Syntrophorhabdaceae bacterium (assembly GCA_963666485.2). Lineage (GTDB taxonomy): Bacteria > Desulfobacterota > Syntrophorhabdia > Syntrophorhabdales > Syntrophorhabdaceae > Delta-02. The sequence continues at coordinate 285,995 of CAXXUO010000004.1, forward strand.
GGCATGAACCCGAGGTCACGAGCATCCCAGGGAGAAAACGATGCGGCCGCAGGGGTGTACGGCGCCAGCATGATGTGCGTGGGGTCGATGCGGTAAAAGAGGTGCATCATCGTCGTATTCCCGGCGACGACGATATGCGTGACATCCGCGGCATCGATCTTCGCCTCCCGTATGATCTCCGAGATAAGCCCGTTTATCGTCGCGACGACCACGTCGTGGAGTTTTTTGAGCCCCCGGCGTTTCCGGCAATACATTATCCGCGTGATAACGTCTTCCCCGAAGCTGATCTGCCTGTTGTAATCCGTAGAGGATGCGACGACCTCAGGGCCGGCGGATAAGGACCGGCAGTCGATAAGTTCCGCAGAAATGGTCGTTGTCCCGATGTCGACCGCGACCGCATAATGCATATCCTCGCGATCTCCCCGGGCAATGCGGATGATCTCACATGCATCCCCGGCAACATCCGCGGTCACCATCCATTGCGCCTCGCGCAGGTTGAGGCTGAGATCGCGCAGAACGCTCGGCCGCATCGCGGGTTCGTCACAATCAGCCCTGGCTGAAACAGCACGTGCGACGCGCGCGGCATCCGAAATGTTATCGTTGATATCGGGACGCGGAAGCTCACAGTAATACCGCCCCACCAGGGGTTCCTGCCCGCAGCTTTGCAGCACGGCAGCATCCGCAGAAGCATTCAGCTCATTCAATATAACGGTGCGTGTGAGGACGCTCCTGTCGATCTGGGATTCGAGAGGGACCTCGATCACGGCATCCCCCGTTATCGCAGAATTGCACGCAAGACTAAACCCCATCGCCCGGTCAGCCTCGGAAAGGAGCGGGCTCGACGCTGAATCTACAGACCCGCCGGCGATACGGACCCTGCATTTGCCGCACACACCCCGGCCCCCGCACGAGGCATTGATGTGCACCCCGGCCTGCAGCGCTATCTCGAGAAGGTTCTCTCCCTTTGCAGCCGGATAGACCCTGTCTATCGGCAGAAACTTTATCCTGTATTCTTCTTCTGGCATAGTATTTTAGACACACCATTCTACCAAATTATCATATCTTTGAACATACCCTAATTGTAACTTTATTTGACCCTTCAAAGCCGAACATCAGAACCTGTTCAGTATCATAAATAAAGATATACCGCTGCGGAGTCTAATTACTTCAACCAGTATTTTCAATAAATTAACATTGACAAACATTGGTCGATATTATATACTGTTCATCATAATGAATTATGTATAGTGCGCCCGTCATAAAGAAAACATTTGAGGTCCTGTCCCTCGTTGTGGACAGCAAGCGGCCGCTCGGCGTGACCGAGATAGCGAGGACGCTCGCCCTGAGCAAGAGCACCGTTTTCGGCATACTGAAGGCCCTCCAGGAAGGCAACCTCATCGTCAAGAGCAAGTCGACGAAGAGATACGCGGTCGGCGAGGAGCTTTTCAAAATAGCGAAACGGGTGCTTCAGGGAGGAGAGCTCAGCGCGATCGCCCGGCCGTTCATGGAAAAACTCGTTGAGGACGTCGACGAGACCGTGTTCCTGTGCGTCCGCGAGGACAGCCTCGTCAAAGTGATCGACACGATCGAGACCCGGAAGAAACTGAAGATATCATCGCCCGTCGGCACCCGGCTTCCCATCACGGCATCCGTGTTCTGCAAGGCATTCCTCGCCCCGATGCAGGACCACGAGATCCGCGATTTCCTCAGGGAAAAGGGCCTGCCGAAATACACGGAGAACAGCATTACCGATATGGATCGTTTTCTGGAAGAGATACGGGTCACGCGCAACCGGAACTACAGCCTCGACCTCGAGGAGTACCTCATGGGCGTCAGGGCCATAGCCACGCTCGTTTATGCAAACGACTACCCTGTCGGGGCCATTTGCATACTCGGTTTTACCGGGTCGATGCCGACGGAGAAATTGCCGGACATGGCCGAGCGCCTGATCGGGACAGCCCGCAAGATATCGGAAAGACTCTCCCAGTAACCACCCCTTTGCCCTTTACATCACCTCCTCGAAAATAGAGATCGCTTCGCGCGGAATATAGACTTTTCCGGTTGCCGGGGCGAGAACGATGATCCCGTTCAATTCGTGTACCCTCGTCTGCCCCGCGGATACCTCCATGATGTTTGTGCTCACGATGAGCCGGGCCTTTTTCCCGGTCTTTTCCACAACGAGGACCCGCTTTCCGGGAGTGCCACTGTCGACTGCCACGGATGCACCTATACCCCTGAACGCCTCACCGGCCTCGACGAAAAGCTGATTGTCGATCTCCTTCAGGTCGAAACCCATTTCCCGCGCGAGTACGTGGGCGATGTCTGAATTCTCGAGAATACGCATTGGTCTTTCGATGCCCCGGTAATAGAAAAAGAGGTCCTCACCGGTATGTCCATGCGTTGTCCACCCGATGTGGCTTCTGCGGGTCACGATCTGGCCGGTGGCCACTATCATTTTCCCCGGCTTCGCGGCCCTGATGTCCCCGATCTCCGTTTCGGTAAGGTCCGTTATGCCGAAATATTTTTGTACGGCCTCCCTGATATTCTTGTCCGACCTGTCGCCGAGGACTTTCTCAAGGCCTTCCCCTGTACAGACAGCCTTCTTCAGCGGTGAGACGAGGTCATCATACTGCATCCGGGCATACATAGCGTCGCTCCGTACACTGCCGAGGGACATCCCCCCGTTGCCATGGTCGGACACGGCAACGACAACCGTGTTCCCGTCCTTCCGGGCGAAATCGAGCGCCACACCCACGGCCTCGTCGAATGCAAGGACATCACTGACGACGCCGACAGGGTCGTGCGAGTGCGAGGCCCAGTCGATCTTGCTTCCTTCGACGAAAAGAAAAAAGCCATTGCCGCGGGACAGTACCTCGAGTGCTTTGTGCGTCATCTCCGCGAGGCTCGGTTCTTCGCCCGGGAAGGTCCTGCGGTCGAACTCGTACGCCATCGCGCGATCGGCAAAGAGGCCCCACAGGCGTTCCGTGCGCGAACCCAGCATATCCTGCCTTGTCGTGACGATGGTATATCCACGCAAAAGCAAGGTCCGCGTCAGGTCCTCGCCGTCCTTTCTCGTACCTCCATTTTTTCCGGGAAGGAGAAATGCCCGGCCGCCGCCCAGGACAACATCGATGTTCCCATACACCTGCTGTTGCGCGATCTCTTCGAAATCATCCCTGTCGGGCCAGTGGGATGAGAACGCTCCGGGCGTCGCGTGCTGGACGTTGGATGTGGCCACGATCCCCGTTCTTCTCCCGCTGAGCCTCGCCCCTTCCAGGATCGACGCTACCGGCTTGCCTGCAAGGTTGCCGGGGCCGGGAATACCGGGGATGGTCACCCGGTGCGGCGCGATACCGATCTCCTTATCCTGTGCCTTCTGCCCGCAGGCAAATGCGGTCGCTGCCGGGGCCGAATCGGTGATCAGGGAATCGGAACCATATGTTCGCATCCCCCCGATGTACATGGAATCGAGGTTGAGGGCAGACCCTTTGTACCAGCGGGCTATCGTCGTATGCGTCGACCCCATCCCATCCGCAACGAGCAGAATGACATTCTTCGGTCCATCCCCGGCCCATGCAGGGGATGTGCACCATAAAAGCAGTGTTATGGCTGCAATGACAATACTTCGCCAATATATCGATTTCTTATGCATGATCACCTGCCCTCAATTGCAATGTACAAGGTTATTAAATAGATCGCCCATTGGATATTTTCTCATTTCGCAGGAACAGTATTCAAATAAATTAACGGGAATAATCATTCTTGTGAAAAGGCCTAAAAGAAAAACCTTCGATTCCGGCGTCAAGCGTTGGAAGGACGGCGGAGGAATGATAGTTCGCCTTTAGCCTTTTGCCGTTCGCCGTTCGCCGTTAGCCGTTATTCATTGACATATTCTTACCGGTATTGTAAGATTTATTCACCGGTTAGAGAGATTAGACACGTGATTTCCCGCCGGTCCGCGTTGAGAAAAACCCACGAAGTTACCAACCCCACACAGGTGGCGGCTCAACGGCAAGTCGTTGTGCGGCCATTACCAGCGGGTATGATTGTACCCTTTCATAGTTACGCAGATTGCCGGATGCATATTCCGGAGGTCAGGTGATGAAGAAAAAGATTGTTGATGCGATCGTGGCGACAAAAGACACGGTACCGCGCCGGTTGACAACCGAAACAACGGAAGACGATCTTTACAAGACGCTGGCGAATAACCTGCAGCTGGGCGTCTACATCGCGGTCGACAAAAGGCTTCGGTTCACGAACTTCCACCTGCAGGAATACACGGGTTATTCGCGGTCCGAGATGATCGATATGGACCCGCTCGACCTCGTTCATCCGGATGATCGGGACAGGGCCGTTATCGACGCCGCCAACATGCTCAAGGGGCTCCGGTTCTCACCGTACGAATACCGGCTGATATCAAAGGATGGCCAGGTAAAGTGGATCCTCGAGACAGTTGTCCCGATAATGTTCAAGGGCAGCAATGCCATCCTCGGCAATTCGATCGATATAACCGAATACAAGACCGCGAAAATGGACCTCCAGGAGTTTGACGCCCTGAAGGCCTCGATACTTGATGCCATACCCCAGGCCGTCGTCGGCCTCGAAAACAGGCGGATAAATTTCGCCAACACCGCCGTGGAAGAGGTCTTCGGGTGGAAGCCCGAAGAACTGATCGGAAAGAGTGTCACCGTCTTCTACCGGAACGCGCGGGAAGCCGAAGAGATCGGCCGTCATTTCTACAGCACACTGGAGCATCAGCGGACGTTCGTTTCCGAGTACAATTGCCGGCGCAAGGACGGCAGGGACATCCTGTGCCGGATGCGGTCGGCGCGCATCGGCGACGCATTGAAACAAAAACGGATCGTCATAACATACGAAGATATTACGGAGCAGAGAAAGGCCGAGGAGGAGCTCGCCAACTCACGCGAGCGGCTCAGAAACCTGTCCGTCCACCTTCAGTCGGTCCGGGAAAAGGAAAGCACCCGGATCGCCCGGGAGATCCATGACGAGCTCGGGCAATATCTCACGGCGCTCCAGATGGACCTGGCATGGCTCGCCGTATCCGTGCCGCAGGCGGACCTCGCGCTCACAGCGAAAATAAAGCGCATGAAAAGCGTTATCGACACAACGATAGAGAACGTGCACAGGATATCGACGGAATTAAGGCCGATACTGCTCGACGACCTCGGTCTCATCGCGGCGATGGAGTGGCAGGCAGGGGAATTCCGGGACCGGACGAATATCCCGTGCGACGCCCGGTTCGATCTCAAGGAATCCGCGATCGACAAAGAACTTGCGACCACCGTTTTTCGTATTTTCCAGGAGACCCTTACCAACATAGCGCGCCACGCGAACGCGACCCGCGTACGTGTGCGCCTCGCGCAAAAAGGCAGCGAACTGCGCCTCGATGTCAGTGATAACGGGATAGGGATAACGGAGGGCGACATCAATAATTCCTCGTCCTTCGGGATCGTCGGGATACGTGAAAGGGCCAACCTCTGGGGAGGGACCGTCCATGTATCCGGGAAACCCTACAAAGGGACGAAGGTCAGCGTCCGGATCCCTGTCCAAAACGGGAGAAGATCATGATACGAATTTTAGTCGCCGATGACCACGCGGTCGTCCGGGAGGGGATAAAACAGATACTTGCCGGGCTGGACGACATGATCGTAGAAGACGAAGCGGAAAGCGGCCAGGAAGTCCTGTCCAGGATCGCCGCGAAAAAATACGACCTCATTCTTCTTGATATCTCGATGCCCGGAAAGAGCGGACTCGAGGTGCTCGAGGAGATCAAGATCGTGCAGCCGAAGCTTCCCGTTCTCATCCTCAGCATGCACCCGGAGGAACAATACGCCGTCCGGATGCTCCGTGCGGGTGCGGCCGGGTACCTGACGAAGGCCAGCGCTCCGCAGGAATTGATGAACGCCATTCGTAAAGTGTCGAAAGGGGGAAAATACGTAACGGTTTCCCTGGCGGAAAAACTCGCCTTCGAGCTTGACGCGGGGGCCGAAAAACCCCGCCATGAAAGATTATCCAACCGCGAATACCAGGTCATGCTCATGCTCGCTTCCGGGCAATCCGTGAGCGAGGTGGCGGACGAGCTGTGCCTGAGTGCCAAGACCATCAGCACATACCGGACGCGTATCCTGGAAAAGATGGACATGAAAAAGAACGCCGAGCTGACGCTTTACGCGGTCAAGAACAACCTGATCGTGTGAACCATGCCCGTCAAACGGGAAATTCACGTATCGGCGTCACGCCTGCATCCCTATCCGTCAACCCGCCCTGCCCTGTCAGACATATCCCGTCACGACCCGCCTTCATCATCCTGACATAATAAACAGTGGCCTGCTGATACCGCCATCCTTGTTCCGGTGTTATTACTAGACTAAGGATAACAGGGCCATGAAAGATACAAAGCCCCACATTAATATATGTCCCGCAGCGGCCCGCATCGCAAGCGTCACCTCCGACGTCTTCCGGACGGCGAGGAGCGAAGACCGCACCTACCTCCTCGAGAATGAAAGCAAGGCGATCCTCGAGGCATACAACATCGTAACAACCGGCGCCGAAATTGCGAAGGAGGAGGACGAAGCTATAGAGCTCGCCCGGGGCATCGGCTACCCCGTCGTCCTCAAGGTCGTATCCAGGACCGTGATCCACAAGACAGATGCGGGCGGCGTCAAGCTCGGCATCAGGAATGACGACGGCGTGCGGGATGCCTTCCGGGAGATCATATCGGCGTTTGCAGGTGAGGGGTTCCTCGGGGTGGCGGTGCAAAAGATGGCCGATCCCGGTTTGGAGATCATCGCCGGCTTCACACGGGACGAAAGCTTCGGACCGGTGCTCATGTTCGGTCTTGGCGGCGTCTTCGCCGAGGTCCTGAACGATGTGGCATTCAGGGTCTTACCTGTCACCCCCGATGAGATCGGCGAGATGATACGGGAGATCAGGGGATTTTCCCTTCTCACGGGATACCGCGGCATGAAGGTCGACAGGGAAGCGCTGATTGACCTGCTCGTAAAGGTATCGGATATCGCGCTTTCCAACCCATCGATACGCGAGCTCGATATAAACCCGGCATTCCTCTACCCGGCGGGCTATGTGGCCGTCGACGCCCGCATGTTCATCGACAATTCCCCGAACAAGGCTTCGCTCGAACGGACAGGCGGCGACCTTACCCGGCTCTTCTACCCGGGGTCGATCGCTGTGCTGGGCGCAACCGACACAAAGGGGAAACTGGGGTATAACGTCATACACAATCTTCTCTCGCACAATTTTGCCGGAAGGATCTACCCGGTCAATCCGCGGAAAGATAAAATTATGGGCCTTGACGCCTATCCGGCCGTCGGTGATGTGCCCGGCGCTGTAGATGCAGCGATCATCATAGTCCCTGCCGACAGGGCCTCCCGCGCGATAGAGGAATGCTGTGAAAAAAAGGTCCCGTACATAATCGTCGAGACAGCGGGTTTTGCGGAAACCGGTCAGGCGGGGCGCGATGTGCAATCCCGGATCAAGTCGGTGATCACATCCGCCAGTTCCCGTCTTCTCGGTCCCAATTGCTCGGGAATAATCAATACGCACCACAACATGGTCCAGTCGATCGGCATCATCGACAGCCTCGAAAAAGGCAACGTCGGCCTTATAGCCCAGGCGGGCGTTTACGCAGCCGGCATCCTGACGGGTTTACGGCACATCATCAATTTCGGGATCATCGCGACGATCGGCAACAAAATGGATATAACCGAGACGGACATTCTCGAATTCATGGGCCGTGACGACAACATCAGGGTGATCGCGCTTTACATGGAGGATGTCACGAGCGGCCGTCATTTCATGGACGTCGCCCGGCGCGTCTCGCCCGTGAAACCCGTCATTGCCCTCAAGACCGGCCGTACCGACGAAGGCAAGAAGGCCGTCTCTTCGCACACCGCATCCATGGCCGGCAATGACGCGGTCAACAGCGCGGCCTTCCGGCAAAGCGGCGTCATCCGCGCACGCGACAACGAGCATCTTTTCGGCCTGATCCGCGCATTCTCGAAGCAGCCTCTGCCAAAAGGCCCCGGCGTCTTCGTTATAACCTATACCGGGTCGCTCGGCGTCGCTGCAACGGACGCGATCTACACCGCGGGCTTGAAGCTCGCCGAACTCGAACTGCCGCTCACAACACGTCTGTCGTCATACATCGACGGGTATCTCAATGTCCGCAACCCCGTCGACTGCTCCTTCAGTATGGGCCCGGACCAGGCAAAGAACATCATAGAGACCGGACTCGCAAGCAGCGATGTGCACAGCATTATCGTCATCCTTCAGGGCGAGATACTCGATTCGTACGTCGAGACCCTTGCAGGCATAGATTACAGGGGGAAACCCGTTCTGTGCTGTGTCGCATGCAAGGAATTCATGATGGAGGGGGTTACTAAAATGGAACAGAAGGGTATTCCGGTTTACTCCACTCCCGAGGCGGCTGTCGACGTCCTCTCGGAGATGTACAAATACGGCCGCAGCCAGCATAAGAGCAGGCTCGAAGAACTCAACCAGCTGCTCAAAGAACGCTCATTTAACGTTGATGAACGCCGCATTCACTTACGGCTCCTGACACATGACGATATCGGTCTCTGGACAGATTTCGTCAAAAGCTGTTCCGAGAGATCATTATGGATGCGTTTTCTTTCACCCTTCAGCCCCACCCAGGAAAATGCCCGGCGCTTCTGCGACATAGATCCCGACGAAGAAATAGCGGTCGTCGCAGAAACCGTCGAGCAGGGGCGTTGCAAGCTCGTGGCCATTGCCCGCCTCATAAAATGCGGCAACACCGGTCAGGCCGAATATGCCGTCATCGTAACAGATAAATGGCAGCAGAAAACCTTAGGCCGCCTCCTTCTCGAAGCATGCCTCGACCTCGCACGCCGCCTCGATATCCGCGTCGTCAACGCCGAAATACTGCAAGAGAACTTCCCGATGAACAAAGTCCTCAACCACTGCCACTTTACGCTCCATGCAAAAGAAAGGAATATGCTTCTCCTATCGAGGGACCTCGGCAACGGCTAAAAAAAGACCGGACATTGTCCGGTCTTTTTTTATTCAAGGTTCAAAGTTCAAGGTTCAAAGCTAAACAAACTGCAACAAAACCCCTTTTTCAGGGGAGCTTTTGGTTTTTAGCTTTGAGCTTTGAGCTTTGAACTTTGAACGTTCTTTTAGTTGGATTGAGGGGAGCTGCCGATACAGTCCCCCCAATTTTGGCAGACGCCGGCCGTATATACGGGGTACGACCGGTGATGAACTATTGTAATGCGCCCGGCCGGTCATACCCCGGCCGGGCCTGGTGCTTACGTTAAGCTAGTTTCTTTCTTTCATTTACGAGATCATCGACAACATGCGGTTCCGCGAGTGTGGATGTGTCGCCGAAGTCCTCGAACTTCTTTGCTGCAACCTGCCGCAGAACGCGGCGCATGATCTTGCCGGAACGTGTCTTGGGAAGGCCGTCGGCCCACTGGATCTGGTCTGGCGTTGCTATAGGACCGATCTCTTTCCGGACGGTTGCAATGAGGTCTTTCTTGAGTGCATCCGTCTTTTCGACGTTATTGTTCAGCGTGACATAGGCAAAGATGCCCTGGCCCTTGATGTCGTGCGGGAAACCGACAACGGCTGCTTCCGCGACGTCGGGGTGCAGTGTAAGGGCGCTTTCCACCTCTGCGGTGCCGATCCTGTGGCCGGACACGTTGATGACATCGTCGATACGACCGGTGATCTTGTAGTCGCCGTCTTTATCGCGCTCCGCGCCGTCACCCGAGAAGTATGTTCCCGGATACTGAACGAAGTAGTTTTCTTTGTAAAGGTCGGGATTTTTCCAGATGCCCCTGAACATTCCCGGCCAGCAGTTCTTGATACAGAGTGCGCCGCTTCCGACTCCCTGTATCTCTTTTCCGCTCTCAACGTCGAAGATTCCCGGGATGACCCCGAAGAAGGGCTTCATCGCCTTCGCGGGCTTGATATCGACCGCGCCGGGGAGCGGGAGGATCAGGTGGCCGCCGTTCTCGGTCTGCCACCAGGTGTCGACGATCGTGCAGCGGCCTGCGCCGATCTTGTTGTAGAACCACCACCACGCTTCGGGGTTCAGCGGTTCGCCGACCGAGCCGAGGACGCGCAGTGACGACAGGTCGTGCTTTTCGACATGCTCATCGCCTTCTTTCGCAACGGAGCGAATGACGGTCGGCGCGGTGTAGAAATTATTGACATTGTATTTTTCGATAACTGCCCAGAACCGGTCGAATGCCGGGTAGTTAGGAACGCCCTCGAAGAGGATGCTGGAGAAACCGTTGCAGAGCGGCCCATACACGACGTAGCTGTGGCCTGTTACCCAGCCGATGTCGGCCGTGCACCAGAAGACGTCTTCATCGCGAACGTCGAATGCGTACTGCTGCGTCATCGATGCATACAGAAGGTACCCGGCCTGGGTATGGACGGCGCCCTTCGGCTTTCCGGTCGAGCCTGATGTATAGAGGATGAAGAGCGGGTCTTCGGCGTCCATCGGCTCCGGTTCGCAATACGGCGCTGCTTCTGCCATTAATTCTTCGTACCAGAGGTCGCGGCCCTCAACCATGGGGACCTGGGTGCCGGTGCGTTTCACGACGATCATCTTCTTGACTGACGGGCACTGGGGGAGCGCCTTGTCTGCGCTTTCTTTCTGCGGGACCGCTTTTGCGCCGCGGTAGCTTCCGTCGCACGTGATAAGGAGCGAGCATTCGCAGTCATTGACGCGGTCTCTCAAGGCCTCTGCGGAGAACCCGCCGAACACGATCGCATGGATCGCGCCGATGCGTGCACAGGCCAGCATGGTGATCGCGAGCTCGGGGATCATGGGCAGGTAGATGGCAACACGGTCGCCTTTCTTGACGCCCAGTTTCTTCAGGACGTTGGCGCACTTGTTGACTTCGCGGTACATGTCGAAATACGTATATATCTTCCAATCGTTCGGGTCATTGCCCTCGAATATGATGGCGGCCTTCGTTTTCTTCGTTTCCAGGTGACGGTCGAGGCAGTTGTAGGAGACATTCATCTTCCCGCCCTCGAACCATTTCACATGGAGGTTGTCAGCGGCAAAGGACCAGTCCGAGACCTTGCTCTTATCGAACATCTTGAACCAGCTCAGCCTCTGTTCCGCCAGTTTGGCCCAGAATGCGTTCGGGTCCTTGATCGATTCGGCGTACATCTTGTCATACTCTTCCCTGCCCTTGACGTACGATTTTTCTCTGACCCTGTCAGGCACCTTGAATATCTTGTCGTAAAAATCGGTTTCGTTAGCCATTTTCTTTCTCCTTCTCCTTGAAGTTTTTACCGGCCGCGGCACGTACCATCCGCGTTTTCCATCCTGTTACCAATCCCACATCAGCAGAATAGAACAAAAACTATCAGCGTGGTATCGGCAGGCGGATGATTAAATTGTCGGTGTTTGACCTACAAAAAATCAGGAGGTCTCAGGAAAGGACCGATGAATACCGGATATGATTACGGTTTTTGCACGGACCGTGATCCGGTAAGGAAATTCATGATGTCTTTTATCATATCATTGCCAATAATGAGAGGCCAGTCGTTGTGTCCGGCGTGCGGGATGACCCACATCCGTTTTTGCCCTGCATAAGAGTCAAACAGCGCCCTGGCATGTCCGACCGGGATGATATCGTCGAGCCCGGCACCAACGATCGCCACTTTCTTACTGTACGTCCTGAGGTTCGCCACGCTGTCATAGCGGTCCTTCAGGGCGAGGCCGACGATAAAGGACGGGGCCCTTTCGCGGGCCACGGATGCAAGCGTATCCCAGGGCGTAAAGAGGAGTATCCCCTCCACGGAGACCGATGTATGCCCGGCAAGCCACGTTACGACACCACATCCCAGCGATTCACCAATGAGGTAGATGGGTCCGCCGAATTCGTTGAACGCAAGATGCAGCGTCTCTCTGGCGGCATTGAGAAAAACCCTCTCGCCGGGTTTACCCGGCCGGCCGCCATAGCCCGGGTACTCGGCCAGGATGACGCGATACCCGAGCGGCCGGAACATCCCGGTATAAAAGTCACGATCGGCCGCACTGCCTGCATTGCCATGAAAAACGATGATCGTCCCCTTCACATCACCGATCGCGACGGTGTCGATGAGGCCGTGGTAATTATCCCCGTAAGATCTCCAGAATGCCAGGTGGGCTGCATTGAGGGCCTTAGCTGAGGGCCGGGCCTTATCGGGAAAATAAAGGAAGTGGTCCTGAACGTTGCACCCGAAGACTATGAAGGAGAATAAGAATATAATGCACAGACCGGAGGCCTTACTTCCCGGCCCGGGCTGAAACGATGCATGGGGGACTCTTGCTTTGGCTCGGCAAAGCATACTAATCTATAGTATACACTGGTATTCAGAAGGAGGGCACATGAAACATATCAACCTCGTCCTGCTTGCATTATTGGTCGCACTCGCGCTGGCTCACCCGGGGCCCGCATTGGCCGACACGGAAATGCCTCCGACCGATTATACGAAAGAGACGGAGGACGGCAAATATGTTTTCGTTATGCTTGCTCCCGAAAGCCCGCACCGGGGCGCATCGAGAAATACGGAGATACGTGCGCTCTACAAACATTCAGGATTGTATGTCAAGGACGGCCCTTACGATCCTTTATGGACAGTCTACTGGTATTCATTCGCCGTATATCCGGCCTCCGATGGAAAACATGTCGTCAGGATGGGGCCCTGGGCGCAGGCAACAAGCGACCTGGCCATTGCTTTTTACGAGAACGGCAAAGAACTGAAACAATACGCGATCTCGGACCTCGTTAAAGACACCGATAGGTTGCGCCGCACGGTCAGCCATTTCTTCTGGCGTACGGACCTCAGGTACGACGATAAGGAAGGAACGGTGTTTCTGAAAACTGTCGACGGGATCTCCTATACATTTTCTGTAAAGACGGGCGAAATAGTAGACAAGAAATAATGACATAAACCTCCTGTTTTTTGCCCGAGGAAAGGTGTATACTATAAATATGACCGATCAACCTCGTATCGTTGCCGGATTGTTCGCGGGTTGGTCATTACGGGATAACATAATAATTACAGGCATATCACAAGCGAGTTCTTACCAAAGGGAGTTTTGAGAATGAGCGTCGCAGAATTCATCGAATTAAGAGAGAGCATCGAGGCTCTCGCCGGGCAGTTAGCCGTCTCCATTAAAGACAAAAATGTTGAGGTCTCAAAAAAACGTCTGGAAGAAGCAAGTCAAAAACTGGACCGATTGAAAACCATGGTTTCCACAGACGTTCAGGTCATCGTCTCTGAACGCCTCACACGCCAGTTATCGGGATTATCCGAAAAGCTCGAAACAATGGCAGCCAAAAAACCGGCCAGAAAAACCTCGGTAAGAAAGAAAGCAGTGAAAAAAGAAGCGAAAGAATAAAAAGATTCCGGGTTCAAGGTTCAAGGTTCAAGGTTCAAGGTTCCGGGTTCAAGGTTCAAGGTTCAAGGTTCAAGGTTCAAGGTTCAAGGTTCAAGGTTCAAGGTTCAAGGTTCAAGGTTCAAGGTTCAAGGTTCAAGGTTCAAGGTTCAAGGTTCAAGGTTCAAGGTTCAAGGTTCAAGGTTCAAGGTTCAAGGTTCAAGGTTCAAGGTTCAAGGTTCAAGGTTCAAGGTTCAAGGTTCAAGGTTCAAGGTTCAAGGTTCAAGGTTCAAGGTTCAAGGTTCAAGGTTCAAGGTTCAAGGTTCAAGGTTCAAGGTTCAAAGAAAAAACAAAGATATAATTGTTTTAAATGCAAGTAAAAACCGCATGATTTTCGAATCATGCGGTTTTTTTTCAAAATCCGGTTTTTCCCTGGAACCTGGAACCTGGAACCTGGAACGTTTTTCTAATGCTTGAACTCCCAGTTCAAGTTCTGGACTGCATCCACGACCATGCCCGTGCCCGTTGCCAGCAGGAGGACGTCCTGTGCGACGCGGACGTACTTGGTGTTCGGGGGCGGTGGGCCCAGCTGGACCACAAGGCTGGATGGCAGCGGGTACGCGACGACACCAGCCGGCAGGGGCTTGCCGACTGCCCATTTTTTGGCCTGGCCCGGAGGCATGCACCCGTTCTGTTTCTTGGCAAGCCCCGGAGGGCATCCCTTGCCATGTTTGTACTGGCCGGCGTAATAATTGTTTATGATCACCCGTTTATCATCCGTGAAGTACTTGTGGTGTTCGCCGTCCTTTCCCTTGTCTTTGTGTTTATCCTGGCCTTTTCCGTGAGAATCGTCATCCGGTTGGCCCTTTGGGTCCGACACCGCCGCATCGCCGGATTTGTTCTTGCCTCCTCCTGCCCATGGCGGTTTACCCGCGAAAGCAGAACCTGCGATCAGGCACACAACCAGTAATACGATCAGGGCGAGACTTTTTCTGAGATAAATTTTTTTCATCGCTGCCTCCTTTGATCAAAAGTCCGGGCCTTCGCGGCATCTGACCGCAAAAGACCTTTCCTACCCCTCCCATACAGGTAACAGAAAGCGGCGGCGCATGCAAACAAAAAAACAGTTCAAAGTTCAATGTTCAAGGTTCAAGGTAAAAAAGAAGAAAAGAAAAAAGGCCGATGAATTCGGCCTTTGTATTTGAATAATTAATGCCCGGTTTATCGGGGCACTACCTTATGTTTTCTGCATTGAACCTTGAACATTGAACCTTGAACCGTTTTTTTATCAGCTCTCCAATATAAAAATGACTTCGAGGGTCACGCGGAATTCAACAATTTTACCGTCTTCCACCCGGGCGCGTTGTTCTTTGACGCGAAGGCCGGTTATACCGCGGAGCGTTTTCGAGGCGCGTCTGAAACCTATGATAATGGCATCTTCAAAGCTTTTCGGAGAACCTGCGATGACCTCCGTTATGCGTGCTACTCTGCCGTCAGACTTCATATAACCCTCCCGATTGTTTTTATCAAGGTTATCAGGGTGATACCGTCAGTGTCAACTGCTTTTTCCTTCGAAGGAATCGTGAAACGTGAATAGCGATTTACGGTCCCTCGTTATCTTTTGTAAAGGCCCATCGTTTGCGCTTCACCGAGTATATGCCCTTTCATGGCCTTTTCGATGTCTTTCTTGACTGCGCCGGGCTTGAGGTCCAGTTTCGCATCGAGGGCATAGAGCTTGAAAAAATACCTGTGCGTACCTGACGGCGGGCAAGGCCCTCCGTACGTCGTC
>CAXXUO010000005.1:0-18484 GCA_963666485.2 Syntrophorhabdaceae bacterium
CGCGCAATTTTAAAGGCAATATCAGCAAGGGAAAGGAGCTCAAGACCCCCGTTGCATTCATAGGCGGAGTCGCCGCCAATGCAGGTATGAGAAAGGCCATCAAGGATGTCTTCGAGCTGAGTGACAATACATTTTTCGTCCCGGAGAATTATACATCGATAGGAGCGGCAGGGGCCGTCTTCGCGGTCATGGAAGATCCTGCCTTGAAGGTCCCGTTTGCCGGCCTTGAAAAACTCGATGCCTACCTCAATGAAGAGAGTGACGAACCCACGCATGAGCCCCTTGCCATCTCTGAAAGGAACATGAATGTCGCTTACGACATGAAATCCGTCACGGAAAAGACCCCGGTCTACCTCGGGGTCGATGTCGGGTCCATCAGCACAAACCTCGTGATCATCGATGAAGCGAAGAATGTGCTCGCGAAGAGATATCTCATGACGGAAGGCAGGCCGCTGGAAGCAGTCAAGAGAGGGCTTGCCGAGATAGGCGACGAGATCGGCGACAGGGTTGAGATCATCGGTGCCGGCACGACCGGTTCCGGGCGGTATCTCACGGCCGACTTCCTGGGGGCCGACATAGTCCGCAACGAGATAACGGCGCAGGCGCAGGCGGCGATATCCATCGATCCTTCGGTCGACACGATCTTCGAGATCGGCGGCCAGGATTCCAAGTATATCAGCATAGACAACGGGGTCATCGTCGATTTCGAAATGAACAAGGCGTGCGCCGCGGGCACAGGGTCTTTTCTCGAGGAACAGGCGGAAAGGCTCGACATATCGATAAAGGAAGAGTTCGGGAAACTGGCGCTGAAGTCAAAGAAGCCCGTCAAGATGGGGGAGCGCTGCACCGTCTTCATAGAGTCCGACGTTATCCACCAGCAGCAGAGGGGCGCGGGACCGTGAAGATATCGTGAGCGGGCTGGCATACTCGATAGTCCAGAATTACCTGAACAAGGTCGTCGTCGACCGCCGTGTCGGGAAAAGGATATTCTTCCAGGGCGGCACCGCCTTCAATAAAGGCGTCGTGGCGGCCTTCGAAAAGGTTGTCGGGTCGCCGATCACCGTTCCTCCCCACCATGACGTGACGGGTGCCATCGGGGTCGCGATCCTCGCCATGAAAGAAAGGACGTGGGACAAGAGCGGCTTCAAGGGATTCGACCTCAGCAAGAGGCCGTACACAGTGGACACATTCGAGTGCAAGGGGTGCGAGAACCTCTGCGAGATACGCAGGGTCACCGTCGAGAACGAGGCGCCGCTCTATTACGGGAGCAGGTGCGAAAAATATGATGTCGTCCGCAAGGGCGCCAAAAAAGAGATGACGGACCTTTTTGCACAGCGCGAACAGCTCCTCAACGAGATCTACAACAAGAACGGCGGGAAATATACGGTCGGCATACCGAAGGTCCTCCACATGCATGAGCTCCTGCCATTCTGGAAGACCTTCCTCACCGAGCTCGGTTTCAATGTGGTCGTGTCCGACATGACGAACAAGAAGACCGTGCGGGACGGCGTCGAGAATATCATTGTCGAGAGCTGCTTCCCGATAAAGCTTGCGCACGGCCACGTGATGAACCTCATACAGAAGGACGTCCGCAATATATTTCTGCCCAGCATTATCAGCCTCAAGAAGCCCTCACGACATGCAAGGAACGCCTTTGCGTGCCCGTACGCCCAGTCCCTTCCCTATACGATAAAAGGTTCGATAGATTTCGACCATAAAGGGGCGAAGGTGTTCACCCCCATAATCAAGTTCAGCGAAGGGAACGAAGAGGTCCTCGCCGATCTTGCGGAGCATTTGAAACCGTACAGAATATCGAAGAAGAGGGTGAAGGACGCATTTGAGAAAGCGGGCCGGGTCCAGGATTCATTCTATAGTGGCCTGACGCAGATGGGAAACGATTTCCTGCGTTCGGTCAAGAGCGACGAAAAGGTCATGGTAATAATCGGCAGGCCCTATAACAGCGCAGATGCCGGCGCGAACCTGAACATCCACAAGAAGCTGCTCAGCCTCGGCGTTCAGGCGATACCCATGGACATGCTGCCCGTCAACGAGATGATCGAAGACCCTGTCGATCTCGAACAGATGTACTGGGGGTACGGGCAGAAGATACTCAAGGCTGCACGCGCCGTAAAGAACAACAGAAACCTGTACGGCATTTACGTGACGAGCTTTGGCTGCGGCCCCGATTCGTTCATATCCCATTTCTTCAAGAAGATAATGGGGAACAAGCCGTACCTCCAGCTCGAGATAGACGAGCACAGCGCCGATGCAGGCATCGTCACACGGCTCGAAGCGTTCCTTGACAGCATTAACAACGCCAAATTCGACGAGCACATTCCCGAGCGGGAGCATGTGCCGTTCGAGATGAACGGCAAGCGCAGGAAGCTCTATGTCCCTTATATGTGCGACCACGCGCATACCCTCGCGGCAGCCTTCCGGGGATGCGGGGTAGATGCGGAGGTCATACAGGAATCGACCGAGGAGACCGTTCTCATCGGGCGGCGCTTCACATCAGGCAAGGAATGCTACCCCTGTATCCTGACGACGGGAGACATGCTCCGGATCGTCCGCAGGCCCGATTTCGATGCCGAAAAGAGCGCCTTTTTCATGCCGTCCGGCGAGGGCCCGTGCCGTTTCGGGCAATACAACCGTTTCCACAGGATGGTCCTCGATGAGGAAGGCTTCGAGAGCGTCCCGATATACGCACCGAACCAGGATCACCAGTTCTACAAGAACCTGAATATCGTCGGAGGCAAGTTCAAGCGCCTCGGCTGGCGTGCGGTGGTCGCGGCGGACCTCCTGATGAAGATCCTGCTCGAGATGCGGCCCTATGAAAAAATACGGGGCGAGGCTGACAGGGTATACGCTGAATCGCTCAAACAGGTATGCGAGTGCATAGAAAGGGGCGCACAGGACATCGATCAGGTTCTGAAAGATGTGCTTGGCAAATTCTCATCGATCGAACGCATACAGGAAAAAAGACCGATAATAGGCCTCGTCGGCGAAATTTACATACGCACGAACAGGTTCAGCAACGCCGAGCTCATACGGACCGTGGAAGACCTGGGAGGGGAGGTGTGGCTTGCCCCCGTGTCGGAATGGATATCCTACGTGAATTACACGGGGAAAAGGAAAAGCAAGAAGAGGGACAGTCTCTTCGGGGTTGTCGATTTCCTGATAACCGAGTATATACAGAATAAGGACGAGCATCTGATGGAAGATATCTTCGTGCCTTTCATAAAGTATGGCCACGAGCCCAAGATAAAAGATATCCTGAAAAAGGCGAGCCCTTATATACACGACAGCTTTGAAGGCGAGGCGGTGCTTACCGTCGGCAAGAGCGTCGATTTCGCGCACAAAGGGGTTTCGGGCATTATCAATGCAATGCCGTTCACCTGCATGCCCGGTACGATTTCGAGCGCGATCATGCGTCTCATACAGAAGAACCATGACATACCCGTCATCAATGTCGCGTATGACGGGCAGGGCAACACGAACATCCTGACACGGCTCGAAGCTTTCATGCACCAGGTTAAGGAGCACACCAGGACGTAAATGATCAACCCCTTGATCGATATAGCGATAATTGTCGTCCTTCTTATCCTCAATGCCATCTTTTCGGCAGCCGAGACGGCGATCATCGCCTCCCGTAAAAGCAAGATCAAGGAGCTCCAGAAGAAAAGGCAGGACAAGAAGATCGAGATCCTCCTCGGTATGAAGGAGAACCCGGAGCGTTTTCTTTCGACGGTCCAGATCGGCATTACCCTTTTCGGCACGCTCGCATCCGCCATAAGCGGCGTCATGGCCACAAAATACCTGATGCCCTACATAGGCCGGGTTGAATTTTTAAAACCCCTTTCGGAAACGATCTCCGTCGCTATCGTCGTCATTATCCTGACATACCTCTTTATCGTCTTTGGGGAGCTCGTCCCGAAATACGTCGGCCTCCATTATAAAGAAAAGGCGGCACTGGGACTTTTGCCGCTGTTTAATTTCGTGGCCCGCATCTTTTCCGTTTTCGTAAATTTCCTGTCCGTCACTACCCTGTTCTTCGTCAAGGCGCTGGGCTTAAGCAAAGGGGAGGAGCACATAGGGGAGGGTGAGATAAAGATCCTCCTCGAAGAGGGCAGGCGCAAGGGTGTCTTCGACAAGACAGAGGAGGAACTGATAAACAGGGTCTTCCGCTTCAGCGACCGCTCCGTGCGCGAGGTCATGGTCCCGCGGCCCAACGTCTATGCCATCGACGCGGATGAGAGCAAGGAAAAGATCCTTTCATACATCATTGAAAATGAATTTTCACGGTACCCGGTGTACCGGGAAAGCATGGACAACGTCGTCGGTTTTGTCTACCAGAAGGACATATCCCGCCAGATATGGAGGGACCAGGAGTCGTTCCAGCTGGAGCGGCTTATGAAACGCCCCTTCTTCGTCCCTGCGACCATGGAGGTCAGCGTCCTCCTGAAAGAGATGCAGCGCACGCGCCTCCATCTCGCCGTCGTGATCGACGAATACGGGACAATGGTCGGCATCATTACCCTCGAAGACATCATGGAGGAGATCTTCGGCGAGATCCTCGACGAAACCGATGTCGAGGACAAGATTGAGCGCCACCGCGACGGTTCTTACCTTATCGATGCATCCTACTCGATACGCGACTTAAATAGCAGGCTCGACCTTGACCTGCCCGAATCCCCCGACTACGAGACCCTCGGGGGGTTCATCACCACGCAGCTGCAGGGAATCGCAAAAGGCGGTGAGGTCATATACTTCGGCCGCTACCGCTTCACGGTAGTGGATGTAGATGCACGTCGCATTGTCAAAGTGAAGTTTGAAAGATTAGCAAGGACCAGAACTTAAAATCGGTTCCACGTTCCAGGTTCCACGCAATTCGAACCAATCCCAACAACTCCCACCGTCATCCCGGCCGAAGAGCCGGGATCCAAGCAACTGTGTTCGATGTCAACTGATTTCTTCTTCACGAGGTGACCTCGATCCACGTTGTCTTGTTCTTCATCATGGTATTCAGAATGGTCAAAAGCTTCCTCATGCAGGCAGTAATCGCAACTTTCTTGGCCTTTCCCGCTTCGACGAGCCGTTTATAGAAGGCCCCGATGGCAGGATTGAACTTGATCGCGCTGATGGTCCCCATATACAGTATGGCCCTGACATGAGACCTGCCTCCCCATATGGTCCGTGTTCCCCGGTATCTGCCGCTGTCCCTGTTGAAGGGGGCGAGCCCGACAAGGGCCGCGATGGCCTTGCGGTTCAGTGTCCCCAGTTCGGGAAGGGCTGCGATGAGATTACAGGAGATAACGGGACCGACCCCGGGCATGCTCATGAGGATCGTCTCCTTCTCCTTCCACAGGGGGCTTTTCCTGATCGTCCGCGAGATGTCCTTGTCGATCTTCTTCAAGGCCTCGGTGAGATAGTATATGTGGTTCCGGATATCCTCGCTTCCGGCAGCGGGCGCTTTCTCGAGGCGGTTCTTCTCCATCGTCAGCATCTGGATGAGCTGCCTCCTGCGGGCAACGAGGGCACGGAGCACCTCGGCATCTTTCTCCGGAAGCGGCCGTATCTCCGGCTCGATGGCCTTTGCGAACTGCGCGAGGACACCTGCATCTATCGTGTCCGTCTTTGCGAGCCTGCCTGTCGCCTTCGCGAAGTCCCTCACCTGCCGGGGATTGACCGCTACAACAGGAAGCTTGCCGTCCGCCAGGGTACGCACTGCTCCCATCTCGTATCCTCCCGACGCCTCGATGACGATGCGGGAAGGGTTGAGAGGAAGTACGAAGGCAAGGATCGCCTCGTGGCCCTCCTCGTCGTTTGTAAACCTCTTCTGCGTGCCGCCCGGTATGACCGCGAGGTCACAATGCTCTTTCGATATGTCGATCCCGATGAAGACGTCGTCCATGATATCACCCCTTTTTCCCGTGTCCCTTCCTTGTGCAATGCGGGATCTCCTGCGAGTCCCCTGCAACTGTCCGGGTTTATAAGGAGAAGGTGTGGCGGCCCGAGCTTGGATACGGGATATCATCCCCTGGTTTTTACGGCCTGCCACACCGGCAACCTTTTTCTCTTTTCTATCATGGATTGTTCGTGATATTCCACGGGGAGTATCATACAAGGTTTTTCTTTTTCGTTTTTCCGGGAACGTGAAAAGTAAAAAGCAATAAAAAAAGCAAAACCTTGGGTCCCGGGTCAAGCCCGGGATGACGGCGAGGGTAAGTTATTTTGAGGGGCTTTCGTCCGCTTTAAAATATTACCTGTCTCACCGGGCAGCAGAGGAAGTTGTCGGTCTTTTCCTTTTCTTTTTCGAATCCCGGTTTCCCCATCATTGCTTTTGCGTAGATCTTGCCCTGCTCGACGCCGGGCTGATCGAAGGCGTTGATGCCGAGGAGATTTCCCATGAAGGCGATGACCATCTCGAAAAGGTAGAAGAGGGCGCCGACGTTGTAGTCGCTTACCTCATCGAGCGTGATGGCAATATTGGGCGTGCCGGCATCCGTAAGCGACATGCGCGTCCCCTGGAACTCGGCATGGAAAAGGTCCTTCATATTTTTGTTGGCAAGATACGCGACATCCTCGAGGTAGCTGAAGCTGTCGGGTATCGGCACTTCACTCGTCGCGCTGTAAAGGAGCATGACGCATTTGTCCTTCGGCCCTTCGACATAAAGCTGCAGCTGTGAATGCTGGTCGGTGACGCCCACGGATTTGGCTGGCGTCGGGCCAACGCCCTTCTTACCGAGGCTTTCCGCTTCGAGCTGCCTGAACCAGTTCGCAAACGCGGCCAGGCGTTCGCAGTAGGGCATCATGACGTGGACCGGCTTGCCGTTCTTATACATGAGGTAGAGTATCGCGGCAAGAACGAAGGCCATGTTCTCATCCCCGTCGTACCTGACGATATGCGCCGCCATCCCGGCTGCGCCGTCGGCCAGTTTCTTTATGTTGATCCCCATGAGGGCTGACGGGAAAAGACCGACCGGGGTCAGGACCGAGAACCTGCCGCCGATGCCCGGCGGAAGGTTAAGGACCGGGTAGCCCTCCTTCCCGGCGATCTTGTTGAGGAGCCCCGTTTCGATATCTGTTATCAGGACTATCCTGTCTTTATACCCGTCCGATTTCTTCATGAACTCATTGAAGAGCATGAACTGGGAGATGGTCTCGGGCGTCTCCCCCGACTTGCTGATCACGACGAGCAGCGTGCGATCGATATCCGGCAGGACCGTTTCGACGACTGCCGTCATCTTGTGCGGATCAATGTTGTCGAGGATGAAATAACGCGGTTTCCCGTTGCGGAACTGTTCTTCCTGGTTATGGAAAGGATGGAGCAAAGCTTCGAAGATCGTCTGCGTGCCGAGTGATGACCCGCCTATCCCGAGGATGACAAGGTTCTTGATATTCATTTTCGAGATCTTGTCGGCGAGATCGTACATCTCTTTGACCTGGAACGGCGTCGAAGGAAGGGTCATGAACGGAAAAGGCTTCGTTAGGAGCCTCGTGTAATATTCGCTGATCTTGCCGAGGGTCAGCCTGAAGTCGTTCTCCTCGATGCCATTCTGGCCAACGGCTGCGGCAAGGGCGTTGGACAGGTCCATCGTTATTGTCTTCATCGCCTTTTTTCCTCGAATACACCCATGTTGCGGAATTTTTCGTAGCGCATGGCTTTTAGCTTGTCAGGTTCGAGGCCTATCAGTTCGTTGAGATGTTTTGCAATGACAGACCGCGTGTTGTCGAATGTTTCCTGCCAGTCCCTGTGTGCGCCCCCGAACGGTTCGTGGACCACGTCGTCGGCAACCTTGAGGTTGAGCAGGTCGCGCGCCGTCGGCTTTAAGGCATCCGCGGCAAGGTGGCCTTTCGAGCCGTCCCTCCAGAGGATCGCCGCGCACCCCTCGGGGGATATCACCGAGTATGTTGCGTTCTCGAGCATGAGCAGCCGGTTGCCGACGCCGATCGCGAGGGCGCCGCCGCTTCCCCCCTCCCCGATAACAACGGAGATGATGGGGACGCCGAGGGAGAACATGAAAAATATGCTCGATGCTATCGCTTCCGCCTGTCCGCGCTCTTCGGCGCCGACCCCGGGGAAAGCGCCGGGTGTGTCGATGAACGTGATGATCGGTTTTCCCCAGCGGGCCGCCATTTCCATAACGCGCATCGACTTGCGGTACCCGTCGGGATGCGCCATCCCGAAATTCCTGTGGGCCATTTCACGGACATCCTTGCCTTTCTGATGACCGACCACGGCGACATTTATTCCCTCGAACCGGGCGAAGCCCGCGATCAGGGCCGCATCGTCCTTGAATTTCCGGTCGCCGTGGAGTTCCACGAAGTCCTTGAAGATGGCATTGACATAATCGAGCGTGTGGGGCCTGTTGAGGTGGCGGGACAGCTGCGAGCGCTGCCAGTTGGAGAGCTCCGCGTATGTTTCTTTTTCGAGCTTCGCAATCTTCTTGCGCAGCGCAGACAGCTCTTTTGCATAATACGGATCGTTCTCGTCATAGAAACGCTCTATTTCAAAGATCCGTCTTTCAAGCGGTTCAAGCTTTTTTTCAAAATCAAGGTAATATCTCATCGATGACCTCTACGTCTATGCCTTTTTTAAAGTGTTTCAATATAACATCTTTTTTCTTCGGGTCAATCCTAATATTTTTGACCGGAACCGTTTGCTTTTCGCCGTTGAGCCGGAATTCGAGCATCACGGCGGACCTTCCCCGGGTGCTGACGAGGATGTCCTTGAGCACCCGCAGCTGGTCCTTCCTGATGACCTCGCAGTGGACCGTTATCTTGACGATTTTCAATAATTCGCCTGTAAGGGATTCGAGCAGTGCGACACCCTTTGCCTTGATCTTCGCCGAACTCTCGTCGGACCTCTCCAGCGAGCCTGACACCATGAGCGGCTTGCCGCTCTGGATCGTCGCGTATTGCTTGCCGTAGAGGTCGGGAAAGAATATGACCTCCACGATCCCCTTCGTATCCTCGAGGTTGACGTACGCCATCCTGTCCCCGCGCCGCGTCACTATCTCGCGCAGGCTGCTCACGATCCCGGCGATGTCGACGTCTTCCAGGTTGTCTGCTTCCTTCAAGGTCTGGCTGTCGTATGGGGTAAGCTCAGCGATCAACGTCTCATATGGTTTCAGGGGATGCTTGCTGAAGTAAAAACCGAGGGCCTCTTTTTCGCCGCTGAGGATCTCATCGTGCGCGAGTTCGTCCATGGCGGGGATATCGAACGACATGGTCGTCTCTTCCACATCGCTTTCGCCGAATATGCTGCCCTGTTTCAGGTTCGCCTTCGTGTCGCGTTTCGTGAGCTTATCGAGCATCTCCTGCGCAAGAAAGAGCACCTGCGAACGTTTCAGGTTGAGACTGTCGAAGCACCCGGCATATGCCAGGCTCTCGATGACCTTCTTGTTGACCTTGCGTGAATCGATGATACTGCAGAAGTGTGTGAACGACTTGAACCCGTCGGCCTCTTCCCGGGCCTGTATGATGCTGTCTATGGCCGCTTCGCCGACATTGCGGATACCCGCGAGACCGTACCGTATCTTCCCGTTGACGATCGTGAAGTCGCTCTGGCTCATGTTGACGTCGGGCGGCAGGATCTCGATGCCGGATTCGCGGCATTCGCCGATGTATTTCACCAGCTTGTCTGTGTCCCCGACCTCGGTCGTCAGCATGGCGGCAAAGTAGTGGATCGGGTAATGCGCCTTGAGGTATGCCGTCTGGTATGCGATGTACCCGTAGGCCGTGCTGTGGGATTTATTAAAGCCATACTCACCGAAGCGCTGTATGACGTCATAGATCTTCTCGGCGACGTCCTTCGGTACGCTGTTCGCCACGGAACCGTCGACGAACTGCTGCTTGTACATCTCGAGCTGTTCCGGGATCTTCTTGCTCATCGCCTTGCGCAGGGCGTCGGCGTCCTTCATCGAGAAGCCGGCGAGCACCGAGGCGATCTTCATGATCTGTTCCTGATATATGATGACCCCGTACGTGTCGTTAAGGATCTCCCTGAGCTTCGGTGTCTCGTACGTTACCTGGGTCGGGTCGTTCCTGCGTTTGATGAACTCGTCAACCATGCCGCTTTTCAAGGGCCCGGGGCGATACAGTGCGATGAGCGGCATGATGTCGTCGAACTGGGACGGCTTGAGCCGCGTGAGCAGGTCGCGCATCCCGCGGCTTTCAAGCTGGAACACCCCGGACGTGTTGCCCGATGACAACAGGTCGTACGTTTTTTTATCGTCGAGCGGAAGCGAAGCGAGGTCTATGTCGATCCCTTCCTCCTTGAGGAGTTTCACGACCGTATCCATGAGTGTGAGCGTTTCGAGGCCGAGAAAGTCGATCTTGATAAGGCCGATCTTCTCGATCATCTTCATGTCGTACTGCGTGACGGTTTCCTCGTGTTTCCCTCTGTAGAGGGGAAGGTATTCCGACAGGTGCTTGTTCGCGATGACGATCCCTGCGGCGTGTGTCGATGCATGGCGCGCAAGGCCCTCGACAACGGACGCATTGTCGAGCAGCTCCCTGACCCGCTCGTCGGTCTCATAGAGCTCACGGATCTGGGGCTCTTCGTTTATGGCACGTTCTATCCCCCGCTCATCTGTCGTTATGAGCTTGGCGATCTTGTCGACCTCGGCGTACGGTATCCCGAGCGCACGCCCGATGTCACGCACGGCGGCCTTGGATTTCATGGTCCCGAACGTAATGATCTGGGCGACATTGTCCTTGCCGTATTTGTCGGTTACGTACTGGATGACCTCATCACGCCCTTTCCGGCAAAAATCAACGTCGATGTCCGGCATGCTGATGCGTTCGGGGTTTAAGAACCTTTCGAAAATAAGGTCGTATTTGATCGGCTCAATATCGGTGATCCCGAGGCAGTATGCGATGAGGCTCCCCGCTGCCGAGCCCCTGCCCGGTCCCACGGGGATGCCATGGGTCTTGGCATAGTTGATGAAGTCTGCCACGATGAGGAAATACCCCGAGAAACCGGTGTTCTTGATGACGCCCATTTCGTAATTGAAACGGTCTTCGTACTTTTTTTGCAGGTCTTCGCCGAAGGATTCGTAGCGCGACCGTATCTCGGGCATCCTCTTGTTGAACCCGTCCCGCGACAGCTCTTCGAAATACTCGTTGAGGTCCATCTCCGCAGGCGGGTGGAACTCGGGAAAATGATAGGTCTTCATGTCGATCTCGACGTTGCACATCTCCGCGATGCGCATCGTGTTCGACAGGGCCTCGGGGTAACGGGAGAAGGCGAGCGCGATCTCCTCGGGGGATTTAAAATAGAACTGGTCGCTCGAGAAGGTAAGGCGGTCCTTGTCGTTGACCGTTTTCCCCGTCTGGATGCACAGAAGAAGCTCGTGCGCCTTCGACTCTTCGCGGCGCAGGTAGTGACAATCGTTCGTCGCCACGATCGGTACATTGTAATAGGAAGAAAGCTCGATGAGGCGCTCGTTGACGATCTTCTGCTCGTCGAGCCCGTTGTCCTGCAGTTCGAAGAACAGCCGGTCCCCGAAAAGGCCGAGGTAATAATCAATGTTTTTGCGGACGAGCGCGTCGTCGCCCCGCAGGATCGAATTCGGTATCTCGCCTTTTATGCAGGCGGTCAGGCAGATGAGGCCTTCATTATATTGGGTCAGTATTTCGCGGTCGATCCGCGGCTGGTAGTAGAACCCTTCGAGATGGGCAAGGCTTATGAGCTTCAGGAGGTTCTGGTACCCGGTATTGTTCATGGCGAGGAGGACCACGTGATAGGCAATGTCCTCGCCCTTGACCCTCTTCTGCTCATGACGCGACCGCGGCGCGATGTAGGCCTCGCACCCGATGATGGGCTTGATGTTCTTCTGGCCCGCTTCAAGATAGAACTGGGCCGCGCCGAACATGTTGCCATGGTCCGTTATGGCGCAGGCGGGCATCTTGAACTCATTCACCGCGTTGAAGAGGCGGTCGAACCGGATGGCCCCGTCAAGAAGGCTGTACTGCGTATGGAGATGCAGGTGAACGAAATCGGGCACTGAAGATCACTCCCATTCGATCGTGCTGGGCGGCTTCGACGATATATCGTAGACCACCCTGTTGACGCCGGGGACCTCGTTGATTATTCTCCGGGCCGTCGTATCGAGCGTCGTGTAGGGAAGCCGGGCCCAGTCTGCCGTCATCGCGTCTTCGCTCTCGACGACCCTCAGCGCGATAACGTTGGCATATGTCCTTTCGTCTCCCATGACCCCGACGGTCTTGACCGGGATAAGTATGGCGAACGACTGCCAGATGTGCTTGAAGGCCGGGTTGTGCTCAACTTCCTGGCGGATGATGCTGTCTGCTTCCTTCAGGATCTCGAGCCTTTCCCTGTTCACGTCGCCGATGATCCTGATCGCAAGGCCGGGGCCCGGGAAGGGCTGCCTGCTGACAATATTTTCGGGGACGCCGAGCTCCCGCCCGACCACCCGGACCTCATCCTTGAAAAGCTCCCGGAGAGGCTCTATCAGCTTCATTTTCATTCTCTTGGGCAACCCGCCCACGTTGTGATGGCTCTTTATCGTGGCAGACGGCCCTTTCGCCGACACGCTCTCGATGACATCGGGATAGAGCGTTCCCTGGGCAAGGAACCGGGCGGAGCCGTTCTTTCCGGCCTCCTCCTCGAATATCTTGATGAAAAGCCTGCCGATCACTTTTCTTTTTCGTTCCGGGTCCTTTATTCCCTTCAGGGCCTTGAGGAACCTGTCCTCCGCATCGATATATTTCAGGTTGAGATGGAGGACATCCCTGTATGCCTCGATAACTTCCTCCGCCTCGTTCTTCCTCAAGACGCCGTTGTTCACGAAGATGCACTGGAGGTTGTCCCCGATCGCGCGGTGGATGAGGGCCGCGACAACGGACGAGTCGACGCCGCCGCTCAGCGCGCAAATGACCCTCTGGCCGCCCGATTCTTCGCGGATCTTTTCTGTCGCAAGCTCGACAAAAGATTTCGGGGAGAATAAGCCTTTGAGTTTGCAGATCTTGTAAAGGAAATTTTTCAATATCCGCTTGCCCTTCGGCGTATGGTGGACCTCGGGATGGAACTGGACACCGTAGATCGTCCCTTCCCTGTTGCGGATGGCCGCGTGGGGGGAGTTGTCCGACCGGGCGAGGGTGATGAACCCGCGGGGCATGGTGAGCACCTTGTCGCTGTGGCTCATCCAGACGATGTCGCCGTCCTTTATACCGTCGAGAAACTTATCTTTGGTCTCGACGTAGACGTGGGCCTTGCCGAATTCCCTTTTCGGGGCCTTCTCGACCTTGCCGCCGAAGATGCTCGATAGTAATTGCAGCCCGTAGCAGATCCCGAGGACCGGGACCTTGAGGTCAAAGACCTCCTTTTCGCAGAACGGGGCGTTCTTTTCATTGATGCTGGCCGGCCCGCCCGAGAGAATGATCCCGCGCGGGTCCATGGACCGGATCGCGTCCATGCCTATGTTGTAAGGATAGATCTCGCAGTAGACGCCGAGCTCCCGCACCTTGCGGGCGATGAGCTGGGTGTACTGGGAGCCGAAATCGAGAATGAGTATCAGTTCCTTGTGATAATCATTGTATCGCTTCATGTTTACTCGATCCTGTAATTGGGGGCTTCCTTCGTGATGATAACATCGTGTACGTGGCTTTCCCGTAAGGATGCGGATGTTATCCTTATAAAGCGTCTCTTCGCCTGGAGCTCCGCGATGGTCCGCGTCCCGGTATAGCCCATCCCGGCCTTTAAGCCGCCGACGAGCTGGTTGATGGAGATGGACAGTGCGCCGCGGTACGGGACACGGCCCTCGATCCCTTCCGGAACGATCTTCGATTCGATCTCGTCTTCCGGGATTGAATACCGGTCGCGTGTCTTTCCCTCGCGCATCGCCTCGAGCGATCCCATCCCGCGGTATACCTTGTACGTCCGGCCCTGGTAGAGGACCGTTTCTCCCGGCGTCTCGTCCGTCCCGGCGAAAAGGTTGCCGATCATTGCGGTCTGCGCACCGGCTGCCAGCGCTTTCGTTATATCGCCCGAGAACTTTATCCCGCCGTCGGCGACGAGCGGCACATTATATTTACGGGCGATCTTCGCCGCGTCCAGGATCGCCGTGATCTGGGGGACACCGATGCCGGCGACGATCCGCGTCGTACAGATAGAGCCCGGCCCGACACCGATCTTGACCGCATCACATCCCGCCTTGATAAGGGCCTCGCAGCCCTCGGCAGTGGCAATGTTGCCCGCTATGAGCTGAACGTTCGGGAAATTCTTCCGTATTGCTTTTATAGATTCGATGACATTGCGGGAATGGCCGTGCGCGGTGTCGACCACGATGACATCGCACGCCGCTTTCAGGAGGGCTTCCACGCGTTCGTCCCTGTCCGGGCCGACGCCCACCGCTGCGCCCACGCGGAGCCTTCCCAGCTGGTCTTTGCATGAATACGGGAATTTCCGCATCTTTTCAATGTCTTTGATCGTGATGAGCCCCCTCAGGTCGAAATTCTTATCGACGACAAGAAGCTTTTCCTATCTTGTGCTTGTGCAGTATTTTTTTCGATTCCTCGAGCCCGATCCCTTCCTTGACCGTCACGAGGTTCTCTTTCGTCATGACGTTCTCGACCTTCCTGTTGAGGTTGGTCTCGAACCGCAGGTCCCTGTTCGTGATGATGCCGACGAGACGCGTCCCCTTCGTCACGGGTATGCCCGAGATGCGGTAGCGGGCCATGAGGTCCAGCGCATCCTTTATCTTGTTTTCCGGGGAGATGGTTATCGGGTCGACGATCATCCCGCTCTCCGATTTTTTGACCTTTTCGACCTCGTGCGCCTGCTCGGCGACGGTCATGTTCCGGTGTATGATGCCGATGCCGCCCTCCTGGGCGAGGCAGATCGCCGTTTTCGATTCGGTCACCGTGTCCATGGCGGCGCTGAGTATCGGGATGCTGAGCTTTATGGCAGGCGTCAGGTATGTGGAGACGTCCACGTCGGCGGGCATGATCTCGCTCGATGCCGGTTCCAGGAGAACATCATCGAAGGTTAGACCCTCCCTGAAATCCGTCGGCTCTTTGTGTGGCATGATTCACCTCATGGGGATAAAAATAGGAATTGCTCTATAAAACATGTATGTGCCGGTTTTCATTAGCTCATACATAAAAGGCTTGCCATTTTAATAGGGTTAAGTATAATGCATAAGGTCCAAATAATCAAAAACTTTTTCCTTTGGGCAGCATCGGTCATTCATGGTCAAAATCAACGATAAGGTCCTTCTCGACGTCATCGGCCTCAATACCCGTTTTTTCACGGAGGACGGGGTCATTCCCGCCGTCAACGATGTCTCTTTCACGATAAAGAAGGGCGAGATCTTCGGCCTCGTCGGGGAAAGCGGGTCCGGCAAGACGGTAACGGCCCATTCGATCATGGGGCTCGTTCACCCGCCGGGCAGGGTGGTCTCGGGGCAGATCATCTTCGAAGGGAGCGATCTTTTGACGCTGGGCCAGAAACAGATGGAAGATGTGCGGGGGAACCGTATCGGAATGGTCTTCCAGGAACCTATGACCGCCTTGAACCCCGTGCTGCGGATCGGGGAGCAGATAGCGGAGGTCATCGACATACATAAGGTATCGTCCGGCAATGAGACTCGCAAGAGAACGCTCGAGCTTCTTCGGCAGGTCGGGTTCGACGAGCCTGAAAAAAGGTATATACAGTACCCCCACCAGCTTTCCGGCGGTCAGAGGCAAAGGGTCTTGATGGCGATAGCGATCGCCTGCAACCCTTCGCTCATCATCGCCGACGAGCCGACGACCGCACTTGACGTCGCGACCGAATCGCAAATTCTCGGGCTGATAGAGGGCCTCATCGAAAAACTGGAGATGTCGATGCTCTTCATAACGCACGACCTGACCATCGTGAGGTCGATGGGCCAGTCCGTGGGGCTCATGTATGCGGGCAGGATGGTCGAGAGGAACTCTGTGGGCGAGTTTTTCAAGAAACCGCTGCACCCGTATGGCGAGGGACTGCTCGAATCCATATACGGGTTTTCGGGTTCGGGAAGGCTCAAGGCCATCCCCGGCTCGGTCCCGAACTTGAGCGAACTGCCGAAAGGATGCACGTTCCACCCGCGCTGCCCGTATGTCATGGACATCTGCAAGGGGGACGAACCGGTCATAAAAGAGGGTGGGGAAGGATCAATGGGTCCGCTGCTATCTGTACTAGATGTCAGGAAGTACTACGAGGTCCGCAGGTCCGTCTTCTCCGTTGAAAAGGAGATCATCAAGGCGGTCGACGGTGTGAGCTTCGAGCTTCATGCAGGGAAAACCCTCGGGGTCGTGGGAGAGAGCGGTTCCGGCAAGAGCACGCTCGCACGGTGCCTGATGTTCCTCGAGAGGCCGGACAGCGGCACGATAACCTTCGACGGTGTCAACCTTGTCACGGCAAGCTCCGCCGAGATCCGCAAGCTCCGCAGGAAGCTCCAGATCATTTTCCAGGACCCCTATTCCTCGCTGAATCCCCGGATGACGGTGCGAGACATCATCGCCGAGCCCATCAGGTTTCATCGTATGGTACGAGGCCGGGGAGGCCTTAAATGCCCGGGTCATCGATGTGTTGAAGAGTGTGGGCATCAACGATGATTTCCTGAAGAAATACCCCCACGAGATGAGCGGCGGCCAGAGGCAGAGGGTCGCGATCGGCCGGGCGCTCGCCACGGAACCCGCTCTCCTTATAGCGGATGAGCCCGTGTCGTCTCTCGACGTCTCGATCCAGGCCCAGATAATCAACCTGTTCATCGATATCCGCGAGAAACTGAACATCGCGATGATATTCGTCTCCCATGACCTCAACATAGTCCGCTTTATCTCGGACAACATACTCGTCCTGTACAAAGGAAAGGTCGTCGAGATGGGTGAGCGCGACCAGGTCTTTCTCAATCCTCAGCATCCGTACACAAGAATGCTCATAGACGCGGCAAAAGGCGAGTTATCCCTGAGGTCCGAGCCCGCCGGCACCGCTGAACCCGGACAGTGCCCCTACTATGACAAATGCAGGGACAGAAAGCCCCACTGCCGAACCGAGACCCCGCATCTGACCGGCGCCGACGACCACAAAGTTGCCTGTTTCACGTAAGCGAAAAAGACATTCTCTCGCCCGCTTCGCTCGAGCTCGCAGAGAGCACAGAGAACTGCGAAGGAAAAGACTTTGCCGGCTGGTCGCGGAGCCGACCACGACCAGCCGGCACTTTCGTCGGCTTCGCCGAGGAAAAGAAAAAACAATACAAGGAAATTAACGGTCCAAGCGGTCCTCCTGCCTGAAGGGCAGGACCGAAGATGCCGCCCTGGTAGCCGGGTACCCGCCTCCGAGCTTGCTATTGGCGGGTGGCGATGGTCGGCTCCGGGCTCCCGCGGCCTCCGCCGTTCTCCGCGATCTCTGCGAGCTCTAGAGAGGAGCGCAAGCGACGAACGGGCGAGAGAATATCTTTTCTTATCGCGGCAAGGTTCTCGGATGGATCATGCCGAGTTTGGCGAGACGGAATTTTAGTGCGGTCCAGAGGCAGCCGAAGCCGTACTTCACGCTCCGGCCGAAATTGATCGAGGACGAGTCGGCGTAATATTTCGTGGGGCAGCTGACCTCTGCGATCGTGTATCCGCACCAGATGATCTGGGCAAGCATCTGGTTGTCGAAAATGAAATCGGCTGAGTTCATCTCGAAGGGGATCTTCTGGAGCAGGTCCCGGGAAAATGCCCTGTAGCCCGTGTGATATTCCGACAGCTTGGCCCCGAAGAGGATGTTCTCGGCAAGGGTGAGGAACCTGTTCGCTATGTACCGCCACGGGGGCATCCCGCCCTTGAGGGCATAACCGCCGAGGATCCGCGATCCCAGGACGCAATGATACAGGCCGCTGCCGATGAGCGATGCCATTGCGGGGATGAGAAGGGGGGTGTACTGGTAATCGGGGTGGACCATTATAATGATGTCTCCCGCCTCTTCGAGGGCGAGCCTGTAGCATGATTTCTGGTTCGCACCGTACCCGAGGTTCTTTTTGTGTTCATATATTTTTGTGTGAGGGAGGCGGCGGGGCGAGCGCGACCGTGTCATCCTGACTGTTGTCGTCGACAACGATGATAAGGTCGACTATCCCCTGGTCCATGACCTCGTCGTACGTCTTCTGCAGTGTGCCCGCCGCGTTGTAGGCCGGCATGACGACGATGACCTTCTGGTCCTTGTACATTACGATCGAACCTCGCTTTTCTTACATACAATGAATTATTTATTTTGTCTATGATTCATCTCACACATCATGCTTGCGAGAATATAGTATCAGCGTTGCCCCTTTTCCCGCAATGCCCGATAGCACGTGCTCGGCTGCGGCAAAGGGAAGGGTGCATGCGGCGAGCGCGGCCCAGGCGAGAAAGGCGGCAGGGGAGGCCCTTTTGGCGGTCTTCCGGAGCAGGGAGTAAAAACGGTTCGGTGTGCGGGGCGCGATCGCGTTCAAGGTGCTCTGGATGAAACCGA
>CAXXUO010000006.1:0-119405 GCA_963666485.2 Syntrophorhabdaceae bacterium
CGTCATGATCCCCGATGCCCCGTACTGCGCCGGGTAGGCCACCATGGCAAACCCGCCGATCATTTTCCCCTTGACGATATAATCGAGGCTCCCGCCCGGTGCATCTTTCCCTGGGCTGTCAGGATCTTGAAGTAATACCCGTGATAGGGTATGGGTTTATCTCCCCGCCTTGTACCCCTCCTTTGTCGCCTGCGCAAAGAGTTCTCCGAAGGGGCTTGGCTCTTCGCCCGGCCTGGTCTCCCAGTAGAGGCCGTCCTTTTTACCCGGCGAACTGACGAATTTTTTGCGCATACTCGCGAAAGCCGTCCGCATCCCTGTCATGGGCCGCGTATTCTCTCTGTGCGTCCACGTACGCCAGGCATGTCTGTATGGTGGAGAGTTCATTCTTCCCGATACGGCGGTTGATGAGTTCTTCCTTGCCCTGCTTTGTATCGAAGAACCATTTCTTGCCCTTTTTCATGACAGGGACCGGGAACGGCCAGTCCTCTGCCCCTACCTGAAGGATGGCTTTCTTATCGCCCTCCATCACCAGGGCGTTCTTCGCATCATACGCCTTGAGGAATTCCTCTCTCCCTACCTTGTCCTGTACCGGGTCTCCCGAGGAAAGAATCTCCTTTGCACCCTTTCCGAAGATGTCATTCAAAGTCTGCGAATTGTCGGTCCCTTATTGCCTCGATCAGTGCTTTCACGGCCTCCTCAGGAGAACCGAACGAGCTTTGGACGGTTTTCGCCGCATGGACCGGCAGGGGAACAGGGATCATGATCGCCAGGGCCAGGAGCATACAAACACAGGTCACCATATATCTTGCTTTTTGATTTATAGAAGAGTTCATGATCTCGCCTCCTTATCGTCTGCCGCCACGACCGCCGCCGCCACCGCCGCCACGACCGCCGCCACCGCCGCCACGACCGCCGCCGCCACCGCCTAAGGATGCGCCGCCACCGCCACCACCGCCCCTCTGCATGGACGGCGAGGGCGTGCTTGCCCGGCTCGACTGGCCCCTGCTGCTATCCATCCTTGCAGTGCTTCCCTTGTCCATACCGCCAAAGGCATCCTGTCTTCCGCCGCGGTCCATCGTTGAGGAGGTCGGCCTCCCGCCATCCGGTCTTTTGCCCCGGGCGGTCCATCGAAGCCGGCCGCGTCTGGGCCGAAGGCCCTCCGGCACCCTGACCGCTTCTGCCTCTATACGCATCCCGGGACTCGCTCCCGGAGGTCCCCCTGTTATATTTTTGTGCGGTACCCTGGTCCCTGTACGCGACTCCGCCGCGGTGGCTCGCGTCGTGCTGCCATTGGCCCTGACCCGCCTTGCCTCCCTGCGCCTGATACTGCTGCTTGTACTGTTCGCGGTTGATGTTCCTGTTCAGGTTCGCGTTCTGGTTGACATTGATATTGACGTCGCCGCCATGCCAGTTCGCGTGCCCCCCAGGCATAACCCCATGCCGCGCCCACGGCGGCACCGGTCATGAAGGAAAGGGCGGCCGTCCCGGCCACATAACCCGGAGGGTAAACGGGATAGGGAGGGTACGCCGGGTATGCCCATGCGCCGTACACGACGGTCGGGTTGTAGGCCGGCACGTAGATGACCTGGGGGTTCGCCGGTTCGATGACGATGACGTTCTGATCGGACTTGACCACCTGTTCCTTTGTCGTCTTCAGGTTGCCCGATGTCTGGGCCTTCGACCTGAGCTTCTGGACGGTTGCCATGACATCCTTTTCCTGCGCGAGGAACGCGTCCCCCAGTTTTTGTGTCCAGTCGAGTTTTTTCACTCATCATAGACAGGACGTCGGGGAAGTTCACCATGGATTTGACGCTGGGGGTCCCAGGGGCTGCGCCTCGAGCGCCTTTGCCAGGGCATCCCCCTTCACGTTCTTGTTCTGCTTTCGCCCACCTGTCCGCCTGCACGATCTCCAGGGGATACGTGGAGGCCATGAGCAACTGGGTGAGGAGGGGATCGGGGTAAAGGGCGACCGGGGCCAGTATCTGCTCGAGTTCCTCCGCCTTGAAAGGCTGGGCCGATGACGTCCCCTGCGCATACGACATGGGGGGGACGATCAACAATGCCATGCAGCAAAAAATCAAAATACGGGAGGTCACTGTCCTGATCTTCATCTTGGCAACTCCTTTTGCGTTCATCGATATTACAGCCCGGCCGGGTGTTGAGGGTGGCGCGTTATGCAATATCGGCACCCGTTTTCACCGCCCGGCCCTTCACATTGCCGAAACAAGCAACTCGACCTGAACATGGGGGAACACTTTACTAATAATACAATTTCACCCCTCATGAGTTTTGTCAATTGGATGTCTCGTCTTATACTCTCAATGGGCCTGCCGTCCATAAACCGTCCCGGTTCCTTTGTCAGTTGGTGCCCGCTAATGGCCACATGAAGGACCTTACGGCCGGCGAGAGACTGTTCGGGGCCCGTTCAAAAAGTTTAGCATATTCTGGGCAATTGTGCCCCCGTCAGCATCTCGAGGACCCGTCTCGTACCAATGACGGTCTTGAGGGCAACCCTTCCGGGGTGGTCTCTCACCACCTGTCCAACGATCCCGGCCTCGTGACCGAGAAAATGGCCGCGCACCGTTTCGAGAATGTCGTCCGCTTCTTCCGGATCGGCGATGAGAACGAGCTTTCCTTCGTTTGGGAGATAAAACGGGTTTAGCCCCAGGAGTTCACAGCCGGCACGAACTCCTTCATGGACAGGGACTGCGGCTTCCTCGATCTCGAACCCGAGACCGCTGCCTTGTGCAAGCTCAACCAGGGCGGTGGCCAGACCTCCCCGCGTGGGGTCTCTCATAACCCGCACCCCTTTGTGAGAATTCAGGACCCTCCGGACAAGACCGTTCAGGGGGGCACAGTCACTTTCGAGCGATGTGGCGAATTCCAGGCCTTCCCTCTGGCAGAGGACGGCCATCCCGTGGTCCCCCATGCTTCCCGAAACGATGATCCTGTCGCCCTCCCGGACCATTCCCGGAGAGAGGTCCACACCATCAGGTATCCACCCGATCCCTGCCGTATTGATGAAGATCCCGTCGGCGTTTCCCCGCCCAACCACCTTGGTGTCACCTGCGACGATCACGCACCCCGCCTGCCGCGCGGCCTCGGCCATCGAGGTGACGACCCGCTCGAGGTCGGGAAGCGGCAGGCCTTCCTCCAGGATATAGCCTGCCGTAAGGTAAAGAGGCACTGCTCCCACCATGCTGAGGTCATTGACTGTGCCGCAGACCGCGAGCTTTCCGATGTCACCTCCCGGGAAGAAGATGGGCTGGACCACGTAAGAGTCCGTTGTGAAGGCGAGGGTGCCTCCCGGGCGGGGCAGGACTGCCGCGTCACACAGAGGGTCGAGGTATGTGTTGGAAAAATGGCGTTTGAACAACTGTTCGATCAACTCGTGGGTTGAACGTCCGCCCTCACCATGGTCGAGACCTATCATTCCAATCTTCACAATAGTCTGTCTCCAAATTGAAAATAGGCCATGCATGCACCTTCAGAAGAGATCATGCACGGGCCGACGGGATGCTGTGGGTCACAGGTGCTACCGAAAAGGGGGCAGTCCGCAGGAGAAGCGACCCCACACAGGATCTCCCCACAACGACAGGCCGAAGGCTCGCGGTCCATAGCTACGGTGACCGGGAAGATCCTCAAGGCATCGAATTCGGCATATTCTTCACGAATGCAAAGGCCGCTTGCCCGAAGGGGCCCGAGTCCCCGCCATTCGGTGTCGCAGGCCGTGAACACCTCGTTCATGACCTTGAGCGCCGTCCGGTTCCCCTCGGGCAGGACACTCCTCGAGTAGGCATTGTCTACCTGCGAGCGGCCTTCGCTGACCTGGTCGACGAGCATACGGATAGCAAGCAGGATATCGACGGGTTCAAAACCTGCCACTGCCACCGGGACCCTCCACTTTTCCGGGACGAACTTCCAGGCGTTAGAGCCGATCACCGTTGTTACATGTCCCGGTCCCAGTATTCCAGATATGTTCACTTCGCCGGCATCCAGGATGGCCGCGGTGGCCGGAGGGGTCAGCTTGTGGAATGAGAGAACGAAATAATTTTTCACCCCCTGTTGACGGGCCTGAAGGATCGAGGCTGCGACTGCCGGCGCTGTTGTTTCGAACCCGACACCCAGGAAGATCACGGGCCGGCCGGGGTCCTTTGCGGCCATGGCCACCGCGTCCATCGGGGAGTAGACGATCCGGACGTCGGCGCCCTGTGCGCGCGCCTCCTCGAGACTGCCCCGGCTTCCGGGGACACGGACCATATCTCCAAAGGTCGTTAAGATGACGCCTTTTATCCCGGCCATGGCTTGAGCCCTGTCGACATCGGCGGAAGAGGTGACGCACACGGGGCAACCCGGGCCGGCCAGCATCTGAACGTCCGGGGGCAGGAGTTTCCGGATGCCGAATCGCGCGATGGCGTGCGTGTGCCCGCCGCAGAATTCCATCAGCTTAAGGGGTTTGCGCACGCGCTTCTCAATGTCTGCCGCGAGGGCCCGAACTGTTAGCGGATTGCGATATTCGTCGATAAATTTCATTCGCTCCTGCTCAGGTCCTCCATCTGCTTGAGAAGCTCGAGGGTCTCCCGCGCTTCTTCTTTATCCAGGGTGCCGATGGCATACCCGGCATGGACGAGCACGTAATCCCCCGGTTGTGCTTCCGGGGTGAGCGCCAGGCTTACCAGCCTTTTTACGCCGCCGATCTCGACTATGGCCCCGGTCTCTTTCTTCTCCAGTATGAGTACGGGTGTTGCAAGACACATAGGTCCTCTCTCTACTTCAACGCAAAATGACCGATCACTGCCTGCCCGAAAGCGACACCGCCGTCGTTGGCAGGGACCTGGCGGTGCAGCAAGGGCTGCAGATCATGCTCGAGGAGTTCTTCCACCGTTAGCCTGAGGAGAAGACGGTTCTGGAAGCATCCGCCTGAAAGAACGACCTTCTTAAGGCCGGTACCCGCTGCGATATGACGGCTTACCTCGCCCGCCATCCGGGCAATGCTCCGGTGAAATTTGCTCCCGATCTCTGCGAGCGTTCTTGAAGCGAGCGCGTCCTCAAGGACCGATCGCAGTAAAGGTGTGAGGACAACCTCGTGAAAGGAAGGGTACGGCGGAAGGTCGCCTGTTTCTCCCCAGCTCATGGGTGACCCGGTCAAACGGAGGTCGTAGGGATAGAGGTCCGTTGAATCACGGGAGACCATTTCCATCTCAATGGCCCCCTGGGCTTCGTAGTCTGTATGGAGGCGTCCGCCCCCGATCGCCGCCACCACATCGAACAACCTCCCGCAGGAAGAGGTCTGGAAGAGGTTGACGCCGCGTTCGACCTGGAAGGCGAGCACTTTTTTTTCCGGTTCCCCGAGTTTCAACGTTGGCGGCAGCGGGAAGGCGGGACCGAAGAGCCGGTGAAGATACGCAAAAGCAACCCTTCCGGGATGGCGGATGCCCGTGTCCCCTCCCGGTAACGGAAGGCATTCGAGGGAGGCGGCCCGACAGAACCCTCCCGGGCCGGCTATCAGCCATTCACCTCCCCATATACGGCCATCGAGCCCATAGCCTGTCCCGTCCATTGTGACGGCAATGACGGGTTCCGTGACGCCGTTATCTATCATACAGGCCACAGCGTGGGCGTGGTGATGCTGAACCCCGAGGAGAGGCAGCGTATCTCGCAATGCCCGCTCCTCGGCATAACGAGTCGAAAGATAATCCGGGTGCAAGTCGTGAACCAGGCCTTCAGGCCGCAAGCGAAAGAGCCTCTCGTAGGTGCGGACGGACGTTTCAAAATGCTCCATCGTCTCGAGGTTCTCCATGTCCCCGATATGCGGGCTGAGGAGTGCATACCTGTCTCTCGTAAAGCAGAACGTGTTTTTCAATTCCGGGCCGCACGCAAGGAGTTCGCGGGAGGCGAAGGGGAGCTTGAGCGGGTAAGGGGCATCCCCTCTCGAACGCCGGATGGGCTGAGCGGAATAAGCGCCTTCTGCTTGAGCGGGGAGTGACGGGACAAACCAGACGCCGTCATCGTACCGGGCATAGATCTCCCGGTTGTGAAAGAGGAACGCGTCAGCGAGGTGCCGCAAGCGGTCCCATGCCTCGTCGTTCGTCCGTGCTATCGGTTCCTCCGACACGTTGCCGCTTGTCATTACGAGCGGCCTGCCGACGTCATTGAGGAGAAGATGATGGAGCGGCGTGTACGGCAGCATCACCCCGAGGTAGTTGTTCCCGGGCGCCACCTCCGGGGCCACAGTCGAGCCCGCGCGCCGTAAGGCAAGTACAATGGGGCAAGAGGGCCTGTCGATGACCTCTTCTTCCCGGGGAGTGGTCTTGCAATGCTGCCGGATCTCATCGAGGGATGCCATCATCACGGCAAAGGGCCTCGATGGGCGGCCTTTCTTTTCCCGGAGCCTTCGCACCGCCTCTTCGTTTGTGGCATCGCATGCGAGGTGGAACCCGCCGAGGCCTTTAAGGGCAACGATCTTTCCCGAGAGGAGCATGTGTGCACAGGCTTCGATCATCACTGAACTTGCGTTGTCACCCTCGGGTGCCCTCAGGGCGTCTTCGGTGCGTGCCGACGACGGCGCAAGCCAGACCCTCGGGCCGCACACCGGGCAGGCGTTCGGCTGCGCATGGAACCGGCGGTTCAGAGGGTCGTCGTATTCCTGTTGGCAGTCAGGACACATTGTGAACGGGGCCATCGTGGTCAGACGCCGGTCGTAGGGCACATCGGCGATAATGGTAAAACGGGGGCCGCAGTTCGTACAGTTGGTGAAAGGGTATCTATACCGCCGGTCGGCGCGGTCGAACAGCTCGTTGCGGCATGCGCGGCATGTCGCGATATCGGGGGATATCAAAACGTATCCGGCCTCAGCCTCGCTCGGGCGGATGTCAAAATGAAGATAGCCGTTAGGAGGGATCGGCTCTGTCTCCACCATCTCGATCCGGGACAGGGGCGGGGACAGCGCGAC
This sequence comes from Syntrophorhabdaceae bacterium, assembly GCA_963666485.2. Taxonomy (GTDB): domain Bacteria; phylum Desulfobacterota; class Syntrophorhabdia; order Syntrophorhabdales; family Syntrophorhabdaceae; genus Delta-02. The sequence continues at coordinate 6,953 of CAXXUO010000006.1, forward strand.
AAGGTCCCGGCAGAAGAGATCAAGGGCGGACGGGTTGCTTTCCACCTCCATCACGACCCCCGAGGTCGTGTTCAGGACCCACCCCTTTACATGGTGCCTTGTGGCAAGGCCGTATACGAAAGGTCGAAAGCCAACTCCCTGCACGACACCTCTGACATGAACACGCAGAGCCGAGGAAGTATCCATTGCCTTATGCTCTCCTACACGCTTTTCACGAGGGATTCCAGCCATTCCGCCCATGCCCCCACACCTTCACGGGTCCGGCAGGAGACCTCGAATACCTGCGCCCCCGGGTTGAGCGATGAGACCCCCTCGCGCATGGCTTCCATGGCGAAGTCCACGTACGGGGCCAGGTCGATCTTATTCAGGACGACCGCATTCACAGCGGTGAAGATCCCCGGGTACTTGTACGGTTTGTCGTCTCCTTCGGGGACACTGGCAACGACAACGCGGACCTCTTCACCCAGTTGAAATTCCACGGGACAGATCAGGTTGCCCACGTTCTCGATAAAAAGTACGTCAATCTCATTGAGGGGGAGGGCCTTCAGGGCCTTTTGAACGGTGAGAGCGTCAAGGTGGCATTCACCCCCGGTATTGATCTGAACGACAGGGATGTCTGCACTCGCTATTCTGTCAGCGTCGATACGCGAAGCCACATCGCCCTCGATAACGCCCGCCCGGATCCGTCTGCCCCACGCCCTGACAGTCTCGAGGATGAGGCTAGTCTTCCCGGCGCCCGGAGATGCCATAAGATTCACGGCGAGGACGCCGCGGTCCTTCAGCAGTTCACGGTTTTCTTTGGCCGTAAGGTCATTGGCATTGAGAACCTGGGTGATGACCTCTACCTTCGTCATTTTACCTCCGCCGTTCACTCGACCTCGATGCTCTCCACGTAGAATTCACGTCCGCCTGTGATCTCCTCTAACACGCTATGGCACAGGGGGCAGCGCCAGTTCCCTTTCCCCGGGGTAAATTCCGTCCGGCATTGCCCGCAACGCGCCCGGACGGGAACGTGCACGACCGACAGGCGCGCGTTGTGCGCCTTTGTGCCCTCGGAAAGGATATCAAAATAGAACCGGATGCTCTCCTCGATGAAGCCGGTAAGGTCCCCGATCACCAGGTTGATCTTGAGCACTTTTGACGCCATGGCCCTTTCGGCATGCTCCAGCGTTACGTCCAGAAGCTGGTTGGTTACAGATAATTCATGCATGTAATGCCAGACCCCCTGATGCTTTTATTCGTCAGACCTTCGCTGCCGATGGAATAATTCCTGGGAGACCAGGCGGGCAATGAGGATGGCGAGATAAAGCTGGCCTGTAATTGCTTCCGCGGTTGCAAGAGAGCGAGCGACGGGATGCACAGGCGCAATGTCCCCATATCCCAGAGTCGCGAGAGTAACGAAACTGAAGTATGTCCAGGACGAGAATCCGCCCGATTGGGTCACAGCACCGGAGAAGGAGCCGGGATCGGTATATTCAAGGAGTTGATACGCATAGGCCCAGGCGAGTCCAAGGAGAAGGTAAACCGCTATGGCCCCTTCTATACGCCGGAACGTTACCGGCCCACTTTTGAAAACCCGGGCCAGGATGATCAGGCAAAAGAGGAGGACGCATGCGATCGTCGCAAGATAGTCCGCCACCTGGAGGGCGGGCAGGGGAAACAGGTGGTCCGTCCAGCGCAAGACGAGCGCGACCACAGTTATCCCGGCACCTGTCAGAAAAGAAGCCTTGCTTTCCGACAGGGACGCTATACCCGATATGAGGAGGAGAGAGAAAAAAATGTCGATCACGAGCCGGCCCGCGAGACCGATGCGGCCCAGCGGAGGAAGAATGAATGTAAAGACCACTATCATGGCGAGAAAAACGGACAAACCCACTTCGGTGGACGTGATAAACGATACTGGCCGCTTCTTAATAGCCATGCCGGTCCCTCAGGCGACCCTCGCCCGCGCACATCCGGGCAGTTTATCGGCGGGCGCTATCATTGTATGACCTCGGGCGCATCAGGGGCCATCGCAGCAACGCTTTTTTCATAGAGGCTGATCCCCGGCAGGGCGCTCAATCCGTGGGCAAAAACACTTATGAGCACCGTCACCGTCACTGCGAGGCGGATCGTGAGTTCTCCGGGGAGCTGTGCTTCATGCTCGATGAATACCAGACCGAGGACGATCGAAGCAAGCCCCCGGGGGCCGTACCACCCCATGAAAAGGATTGTGCTCTTCTTCAGCCGGGTGCCGATCAGAGCGACCGCCACGGGAAGCATCCTGACCACGGTGAGGCTCAAGGCGGCATAGATCACGAGGTCGTACGTGAAGAGGTGCCATCCCTTCGAAGCCATGAGGCCGAGAAAGAAAAAGACGAAATAATTGAAAACCTGCCCCCAGCCTTCCGTAAATTCCAGGCTGTGTTTTCCGATGTCCTTGAACCCGATCTGCGAAGCCATACCGGCAACGAATGCGGCAATGAACATGCTCGCGCCCGAAGGTTCGGAGAATATCATTGACAGGATGGGCAGGGCGACGATACCAAGCTGTTCGGTGGCCTCATCCATCCATTTTCTCTTGTGTGCCCACCCGAGAAGGAAGCCCCCCACCAACCCGATCACCGCACCGGTGATGATCCCGTAACCGAGCTGCTCCATCAGGAACTTCGCCAGGATGTGCCCGCCTGCGGAAGCCGGCTGGGCCATGGCGATGAAGAACATGAGAAAGGGGACCGACATCCCGTCATTGAGGCCCGCTTCTATGTTGAGAGCGTTACGGATACGCGCAGGCACACGGGGACTCGATACGATCACCTGCCCAAGGCCCGCGTCGGTGGGTGCCAGGATGGCTGCGAGAACACCTGCCTCCCAGACCGAAAGACCGGGAAATACGAGAAGGGCCGCAGCGGCGCCGAGAACTATCGTCAACAGCATGCCTGTCGAGAGAAGACGGGCAGGGAGGCGGCGGAGACTTCGCACGTCTCTGAGATCGATCTTGCTGGAATCCGTGAACAGCAGGAGAACAAGCCCCATTTCGGCGATGAAGAGAAGAAATTTGAGGTCCTTGTCTATCTCCAGCGAAACAGGAGTGAACAGGGGAACGATTAAACCTGCGGTGGTAAAAACGATGGGAGCGGTGATAATGGTCCGGCTGAGTGATTTCGAAAATAAACTGTACAGGAATATCAGCAAGACAAAAATTATTGCCAGAACCATCGCTACCCCCTGGTATGTAACCCCGTTGGTTTATAATAGCGTCTTCCGGTTAATTGTCAAGAACAACCGCCGATGAGGACCGGGCCGTATGGGGCATAACCTATGTGCTTCCGCGGGCCGATCACCCGCGCTTCAAAAGCCTGATGCACGCATGTCCACGCCTGAACCCATTGTTCAGGGCGGGAGTACAGCTTTGCACGTTGACAAACGCCGTTTCGCAGAGGATACTTAATTATATTCGAGATGATCAGTCTAACTGATGATATGAACAGGTGCGGGCGGAAGGTATCGCAGGGCGGATAAATAATTTGCACCTATCGATATTGGGTATTTTCAACTGACGGGTATACGAAAAGACGCACATCCGCTCAGGATCGCGGAGTGTGGAGGGTAGCCTGTGACATTTGAACCGATAAAAGCCAGTGGGGTCACTATGAAGATTCTCGTGGTGGATGTGGGCGGGACAAGTGTCAAGATGCTCGTCACGGGAGAGGAGACTGCCCGTTCATTCCCGTCCGGGCCCGGCCTTACGCCCGGCGAGATGGTCTCACGTGTCCTTTCGGCCGCAGGGGAGTGGAAGTATGACGCCGTATCCATGGGCATTCCCTGCCCGGTGGTAAATGGCCGCCCCGTGGGGGAACCTCTCAACCTGGGACCGGGCTGGGTAATGTTCGACTACGAAGAGGCCTTCAACCGTCCGGTAAAGATCATGAACGATGCGGCCATGCAGGCCCTGGGCAGTTACCGGGGGGGCAGGATGTTTTTCATGGGCCTCGGAACCGGGCTCGGCACGGCCCTGATCGTGGACGGAAGCATGCAGCCCATGGAGCTCTCTCACCTGCCGTACAAGAAAGCGACCTACGAAGAATATCTGGGAAAAAGGGGCTTGGAGCGCCTCGGCTTCAAGAGATGGCATCAGTATGTCCTTGACTGTGTGACCCGTCTGATGGCGGCCCTGCAACTCGATGACGTGGTCATTGGAGGGGGAAATGTGCGCAGGTTGAAGGACCTGCCGCCGCGTTGCCGCAAAGGTCATAATGATAATGCATTCCTCGGAGGATTTCTCATGTGGGATGAGCCCGGCCACGTGTGCCGCGCCACGATGTCCGTATCGGAGGGCGGGTCGCCATTGGGCAAAGGTGACGCGGACATACACAGCCGGGGCCTGCCGCCGGATAAGCGGCCCGCATGGAGCTCTCTCGAAGAACACTATAAGAAGGTCGTGGAACTGCATTTGCGGAAACTGTTCGCGGATGATCCAGGGCGTGGACAAAGGTTGGCGGCCGAGGCGGTCGGGATCTACCTTGATTACTCAAAGAACCGCATCACCGACGAGACGGTGCGGCTGCTCATCAGGCTTGCCGGGCAGTCGGGCCTGCGGGCGCGGATCGACGCCATGTTTGCCGGGGAAAAGATCAATGTCACCGAGAAGAGGGCCGTGCTCCATGTCGCCCTGCGTGCTCCACGGGGAACGTCGATCCTCGTGGACGGCGAGAATGTCGTGCCTGAGGTCCACGCCGTCCTCGACAGAATGGCAGATTTCTGCGGCCGCGTGCGCAGCGGGCAATGGACGGGCCACACGGGCAGGCGGATCCGCAATGTCGTCAATGTCGGCATCGGCGGTTCGGACTTAGGTCCGGTGATGGCCTACGAGGCCCTCAAGTACTATAGCGACCGGGCAATGACATTCCGTTTCGTTTCGAACGTGGACGGCACCGACTTTGTTGAAGCCGTCTACGGTCTCGATCCTGCGGAGACGCTTTTTATCATCTCCTCAAAGACTTTTACCACATTGGAGACGATGTCGAATGCCGGTACGGCCCGCGACTGGCTCATAGCCGGTCTCGGCGGTGATGAGAGGGCAGTGGCGCGCCATTTCGTCGCTGTCTCGACCAACGCGGCCGCAGTCGCCCGCTTCGGTATCGATACGGAGAATATGTTCGAGTTCTGGGACTGGGTGGGAGGACGCTACTCCATGGACTCGGCGATCGGTCTTTCGACAATGCTCGCTATCGGGTCTGACAACTTCAGTGCTCTTCTCGCCGGATTTCACGAGATGGACGAGCATTTCCGCACGGCCCCGTTCGAACGCAACCTCCCGGTGCTCATGGGCCTCCTTGCCGTGTGGTACAACAATTTCTTCGGCGCGGAGACGCATGCCGTGCTGCCTTACGACCAGTACCTGAAACGGTTTCCGGCCTATCTGCAACAGCTGACAATGGAGAGCAGCGGCAAATACGTCACACGCAAAGGGGCGCGCGTCGCATACCAGACAGGGCCCATTTACTGGGGGGAACCGGGGACCAATGGTCAGCACTCTTTTTATCAGCTTATCCACCAGGGGACCAAGCTCGTGCCCTGCGACTTTATTGCGTTCAGCAGGCCTCTCAATGCCACCGGTGGACATCACGACATGCTCATCGCCAACGTGTTCGCCCAGGCGGAGGCCCTGGCCTTCGGTAAAACGCCGGACGAGGTCGCGGCTGATGGCACACCTGAATGGCTTAAAGCCCACCGGGTCTTCGAGGGGAACCGGCCGTCGAATACGATCCTGGTGGAAAGGCTCACGCCGGAAGCTCTCGGAAAGCTCGTCTCCCTGTACGAGCATTCGGTATTCACGCAGGGTGCCATCTGGCAGATCAATCCCTTTGACCAGTGGGGCGTCGAATTGGGCAAGGCCCTTGCACAGCGCATCATGCCGGAACTCACAAGCGTCGAGGAACCGGTGCTGGCCCACGATACTTCGACCAATTCCCTGATCCGGCGGTACCGCCGGCAAAAGTTTGTATGATACTGATGCGACGGAACGCATAGACCGTGGAGGGAAACACGATGAGTAATGCAAATCTCGATTTTACGATACCAAGGCTTGGTGAATGTACGATCACGTCCCCGATGAAGGGTGCCCGGTTTATCCGGGACAACGACCGGGTGCTTTATCACTCCCGTCTGGACGATACCCAGGCATTGATCGATGAGCGGGCGGACCTGCCCGCGCTGGAGGTCGCCGGGCCGCGGGAAACGATCTTTTTCAACCCCTCCCGGCTTTCGTGCGGGATCGTGACATGCGGGGGGATATGCCCGGGGCTCAACGACGTGATCCGGTCCGTCGTCCTGAGCCTCTACAATCACTATGGCGTGAGCACGGTGTACGGGTTCCGTTTCGGGTATGAGGGCCTTGTTCCCCGGTACGGGCACAAACCCCTCGAATTGACGCCCGAGGCGGTTGACCGGATCTACGACGCCGGCGGGACCATCCTCGGCTCCTCCCGGGGGCCGCAGGACCCGGCAGAGATGGTGCGGTACCTCGAACAACTCAAAGTCGGCATACTTTTTACCGTCGGCGGCGACGGGACGCTCCGCGGGGCGCAGAAGATCGCCGAAGAAGCGGCGGCACGGGGGCTCGCGATAAGTGTCATCGGCATTCCGAAGACCATCGACAACGATATTTCATTTGTACAGACCACATTCGGGTTCGAGACGGCGGTAGCCGAGGCGAGGCGGGCCACCGATGCCGCAAACACCGAGGCGGAAGCGGCGCGCAACGGCGTCGGCCTCGTAAAGCTCATGGGGCGTGATTCAGGGTTTATCGCCGCTTACTCGGCGCTCGTGAACAACAACATCGACTTCTGCCTCGTCCCCGAGGTACCTTTCACACTCGACGGATTTCTCGGGGCCCTGAAACGGCAGCTCGAGGCCAGGGGCCATGCGGTTGTCGTCGTTGCTGAAGGTGCAGGCCAGCACTTGATGGAACAGACGTCCGAGAGAGACGCTTCGGGCAACCTAAAATACGGCGACATCGGCATTTTCCTCAGGGACGCGATCAAGGACTATTTCAAAAGAGACGGCATGGAGATGAACCTGAAATATATAGACCCCAGCTACACCATCAGGAGCACACCTTCGAATCCGCACGACTCCGCCTTCTGTCTCCTTCTCGGCCACAGTGCCGTCCACGCCGGCATGAGCGGCCGGACGAACATGGTGGTCGGCTTCTGGAACCACCAGTTCACCCACGTACCCATATCACTCGCGGTGTCACAACGCAAGAAGATCGACCCGCTGGGCGCTCTCTGGAGCGTTGTCATCGCATCCACCGGACAGCCGAGAGAGATGTGACCGAAAGTTCCGTCGTCCAAGACGGATAGGGGTATCGTCAATGTCCAAAAGTCTTTATATCATGAGCCTTGAGAGACAAAGCGGCAAGACCCTTGCGGCACTTGCCCTGATGGAGCACCTGGCAGGACGGGTCGGGAACCCCGGCTTCTTCAGGCCCGTAATATTCACCGACAAGGGGCCGGACAGGTTCATTGCTCTCGCAATGTCCCTCTACGGCCTTAATTTTTCGCCGGAAGAGATGTATGGTGTTACCGGGGCCGAGGCCATGCCCCTTCTCGCTGCAGGAGATTACGACGGGCTTTACACACGCATCCTCGAAAAGTACAAGGCACTGGAGGAGAGGTCGGATTTCGTTCTCTGCGTCGGTACGGATTACAGCGGCGCTTCGATGGCCCTCGAGTTCGACTTTAACGTCGAGTGCGCACGGAACCTCGGCTCATCTCTCATCCCTGTCCTCAACGGGCGTGGCAAAGATGCAGGTACGCTGGTAACCGGCATTCGGGCCCTCGAGGAGGAAATGGAGAATGAGAAGTGCGACATGGCTGCGGTTATCGTCAACCGGATTGCGCCTGACCGGCGTCAAGACCTCATCGCGGTTGTCAGTAAAAGACCGACCGGGTCCCCGCCTGTATACGTACTGCCCGAAGAGCCCATGCTCGATAGACCGACGGTAGGCGAGATCGCCACCGCGCTCCGCGCGGCGGTCATAAGCGGTGATGCCGAACGGCTGGAAGGAGAGGTCGTCGACTTTAAGATAGGTGCGATGGAACTGCCGAACTTTCTTGAGCGGCTGGAGTCGGGAAGCCTCGTCATCACCCCCGGGGATCGGTCCGATATTGTCGTGGGCGCCCTCGTTGCCGACAGGTCTGCGAACTACCCGCATATTTCCGGGGTGGTGTTGACGGGCGGCCTGAAAGTGGCACCACAGATATTGAGACTCATGGAAGGACAGGCGTCCCCGGTCCCGGTGATGCACGTCGAGACGGACACCTTTACAGCTGCTATGAGCATACACAGCCTTTTGCCCTCCTTTACGGCCAAGAGCAAGAGGCAGATCGCCGCCGCGCTCGGTCTTGCCGACGCTTACGTGGATTTTGGAGATATTCTCGGGAAGGCGATCCTCAAGCGTCCCGGGCAGACCACGCCGCTCATGTTCCAATACGAGCTCATCAGAAAAGCCAAGCTACAGCGCAAGCATATCGTTCTGCCGGAAGGCATGGAGGAGCGCATTTTGAGGGCGGCGGAGATCGTCCTCTACCGGGATGTCTGCGATATCACGCTGCTCGGCGATCCGGAGGCCGTAAAAGAAAAGGCATCGAACCTCGGGCTTTCGATCGATCGCGCCAGGATCGTCGACCCCCTTACCTCCGAACTCCTCCCCGTCTACGCCGATGCGTACTATCAATTGCGCAAACACAAGGGTATCTCGCCTGACATGGCGCGGGACACAATGACAGATGTCAGCTACTTCGGCACCATGATGGTGCACCTCGGCCATGCGGACGGCATGGTCTCCGGGTCGGTGCACACAACGGCGCACACCATCAGGCCGTCCCTCGAGTTTGTAAAGACCCGGCCGGGGATCTCCATCGTGTCGAGCGTTTCCTTCATGTGCCTTGCCGACAGGGTGCTCGTCTACGGAGACTGCGCGATCGTCCCCGATCCGACAAGCGAACAGCTTGCCGACATCGCGATCAGTGCGGCTGGGACCGCAGCCGGTTTCGGCATCGAGCCAAGGATCGCAATGCTTTCGTATTCGACCGGTGAATCGGGCCACGGGCCCGAGGTGGACCGGGTACGGGAGGCGACGCACCTTGTGCGCACGCGCAGGCCTGACATCAAGGTCGAAGGCCCGATACAGTATGACGCCGCCATCGACTCGACGGTCGCGAAGCTGAAGATGCCGGGCAGCGAGGTTGCGGGCCAGGCCACTGTCTTCATCTTTCCGGACCTCAACGCCGGCAACAACGCATACAAGGCCGTGCAGCGCGCCACCAACGCTGTTGCCATCGGGCCCGTCCTCCAGGGGCTCAACAAGCCCGTTAACGATCTGAGCCGCGGCGCCCTCGTTCCGGACATTATCAACACCATCGTGATCACGGCCATCCAGGCCCAGGCAGGCGGGTCTTTATGATGAAAGTGGCTGTAGTTAATTGTGGAAGCTCCTCCATCAAGTACGAAGTCTTCAACGTGCCGGGTTTCTCCCTGTACGCGAAGGGTCTTGTCGAGAAGATCGGAAGCGGCGACAGCTGTCTGCACCAGCAGAGGTTCGGCCCTGAAGGGACTACCGGGGAGCGGGTCTATGCGAAAAAACTGGCCGATCATAACGACGGGTTCCATTTCATGGCGGACGTGAACAGGGAGGACCCCGTTATAGGAGACGACACGGAACTCATCGGTATCGGGCACCGGGTAGTCCATGGGGGTGAAGTTTTCCGGGAGGCGGCCCTCATCGACGATGATGTCGTCGAGGCGATCCGCGCGCTCATACCGCTCGCCCCCCTGCATAACCCTTCCAACCTGCTCGGAATAGAGGCTGCCAGAACTAGGTTCCCCGGGGTGCCCCAGGTAGCGGTGTTCGACACGGCATTCCATCACACGCTGCCCCCGCATGCATTTCATTATGCCGTGCCCTATGACTGGTATACGGAATTACACGTCCGCAGATACGGGTTTCACGGCACCTCGCATTTCTACGTGTCGAGAGAGGCTGCGCGCTATCTTGGCAGGGAGCCCGAGGCGCTTAACCTCATCACCCTTCATCTCGGGAACGGGGCCAGTGCCGCTGCGATCCGGGGAGGCATGAGCATAGATACGTCCATGGGCATGACGCCCCTCGAAGGCCTCGTCATGGGTACGAGGTCCGGGGACATCGACCCGGCCGTCCCCTTCTACGTCATGAGACAGACGAGGGTACCGGCAGATGAGTTGGAGAGGTCCCTCAACTCGTCAAGCGGCCTTAAGGGTATCTGCGGGCTGAACGATATGAGAGACATTATCGACCAGGCCGAAAGCGGCAACGAACGCGCCCGCCTCGCCGTCGAAATGTTCTGCTACCGCATCAAAAAATATATCGGTGCATACGCGGCGGCCCTTGGCCGAGTCCACGCCATAGTGTTCACCGGCGGCATCGGCGAGAATTCAGGCGCCGTACGCGGTTGGATCTGCAAGGGTTTGGAGAATATGGGTATAATAGTAGATGAGGCAAAAAATGCGGCCGCCACGACGGACATTACCGACATCGGACAGAATGGGGCGCCGGTCAGGATACTGGTGATAAAGACGGACGAGGAACGCGAGATTGCCCGTCAGACCGTCAGGTCCATCGAAAGGGCAGGGAACGTATAAGCCGCCGGATGTATACCGGCGGCGGCCAGATGAAGAAACTTAAGGAGAAGAGACCATGGCACGTAAAATGGTCACTATCGACGGGAACGAGGCTGCCGCTTCAGTTGCTTTCCGACTCAATGAAGTCGTAGCCATTTATCCGATAACACCCTCGTCGCCCATGGCGGAACTTTGCGATGCGTGGGCTGCCGCAGGGAAAAAGAACATATGGGGGGACGCCGTATCCATAATGGAGATGCAATCCGAGGCCGGTGCGGCAGGGGCGGTGCATGGGGCCCTCCAGGCCGGGGCGCTAACCACCACGTTTACCGCGTCGCAGGGACTTCTGTTGATGATACCGGACATGTACAAAATAGCCGGCGAGCTTACTTCCTGTGCGATGCACGTCGCGGCAAGGACAGTGGCGACCCACGCCCTGTCAATATTCGGTGACCACTCCGACGTGATGGCCTGCCGGCAGACAGGATTTGCCCTGCTCGCCTCCGGTTCCGTTCAGGAAGCCCATGACATGGCCTGCATCGCGCAGGCGGCGACACTCGAGGGCCGTATCCCGTTCCTCCACTTTTTCGACGGGTTCCGGACCTCCCACGAAGAGGCAAAGATCGAACTTTTGTCCGATGATGACCTGCATTTCATGATGCGCAGCGATCTCATTCAGGAACACCGCGCCCGCAGTCTCTCGCCGGACCGTCCAATGCTCAGGGGCACGAGCGAGAACGCCGACACATTCTTTCAAACGCGTGAGGCCGCCAACACCTTTTACCTGGCGCTTCCGGAAACGGTCCAGCGCGTGATGGAGCGGTTTGCCGCACGGACCGGCCGGGCATATAATCTGTTCGATTATTATGGCGATGCGGCTGCCGAACGGGTCATTGTTTTGATGGGGTCCGGAGCACAGACGGCCATTGAGACCGTGGACCATCTTGTACGGCAGGGCGAAAAGGTTGGGGTACTTGTGGTCCGGCTCTTCCGGCCCTTCCAGTCGGACCGTTTTATCGCTGCCCTCCCCAGGTCCTTGAAAGGATTGGCCGTGCTTGATCGCACGAAGGAGGCGGGTTCGGTAGCCGAACCGCTCCACCTTGACATCATTGCGTCCCTGCAAGGGCGCGGCAACGATGAGGGAGAGCATTTCCGGAACGTGAGCGTTATCGGCGGACGGTACGGTCTGTCCAGCAAGGAGTTCACTCCCGGCATGGTAAAGGCCGTATTCGATGAATTAAAGAAAGCACGGCCTGCGGACCATTTCACCATCGGCATTGAAGATGACGTGACAAACCTTTCGCTGCCCTATGATGGAGCATACGACATTGAGGGCGGTGACACCGTGGGTGCCGTATTTTTCGGCCTCGGGGCCGACGGGACGGTGGGTGCCAACAAGAATTCGATAAAGATCATCGGGGAAGAGACGGACAATTTTGCCCAGGGTTACTACGTGTACGACTCGAAAAAGTCCGGGTCGGTAACGGTATCGCATCTCAGGTTCAGCCCGGCGCCCATCAGGTCGGCCTATCTTCTGCGGCAGGCAAGGTTTGTCGCCTGTCACCAGTTCTCCTTCCTCGAGAAGATCGACGTCCTGAGGTATGCCCTGCCGGGCGCCGTATTCCTTCTGAACAGCCCGTATGGGGCCGACGATGTCTGGGAGCACCTCCCCGGGGAGGTCCAGTCGGCGATCCTCGATAAAGAACTTCGTTTCTACGTGATCGACGCCGGCCGGGTGGCGAGGGAAGCGGGTATGGGGAACAGGATAAATACGGTCATGCAGACATGTTTTTTTGCCATATCGGGGGTCCTGGCCCGAGAGGCGGCAATTGAGAAAATCAAGCAGTCGATCAGGAAGACTTACGGGAAGAAAGGCGAGGAGGTGGTCGAGCGGAATTGTGCCGCCGTTGACACCACGCTCGAAAACCTCCATGAGGTGTCGGTGAGCGGGAGGACCATAACAGGCCTGCCGCGCCCTTCGATCGTATCCGATCAAGCGCCTGACCTTGTCAAGCGCACGATCGTGCCGATGATGCTCGGCGAAGGGGACAGTCTGCCCGTAAGCGCCTTTTCTCCCGACGGCACATGGCCTACGGCAACGACACAGTGGGAAAAGCGCAATATCGCATACGAGGTTCCCGTCTGGGACCCGTCGGTTTGCATCCAGTGCATGAAATGCGCGATGCACTGCCCCCACGCGACTATACGGGGGAAGATCTACGACCCTTCACTGCTTTCCAACGCCCCGCAGTCCTTCCGGTCGGTGCCCCTTCGTTCCAAGGATTTCAAAGATAAACAGTTTACTGTTCAGGTGGCCGTCGAGGATTGTACCGGGTGCGGCCTCTGTGTTGCCGTCTGCCCGGCGAAGAATAAAGAGAACCCGCGGCGCAGGGCGATCAACATGGAGCCGCAGGCCCCTTTGCGCGAGCAGGAAAGAGACAATTACGCTTTCTTTCTCAGCATTCCGGATTTCGACCGCTCTACCGTTGAAAAGCTTGACGTCAGGACATCGCAGTTCGTGACGCCGCTCTTCGAATACTCGGGCGCATGTGCCGGCTGCGGAGAGACCCCGTATATCCGGCTCCTTACCCAATTGTACGGCGACCGCCTGCTCGTTGCCAACGCGACGGGGTGCTCCTCGATCTACGGGGGGAACTTGCCCACGTGCCCGTACGCGACCGACCCGGAAGGGAGGGGCCCCGCATGGTCAAATTCTCTTTTCGAAGACAATGCCGAATTCGGTCTCGGGTTCCGGCTAGCGCTGGATGCGCAGCGCGATCAGGCAGAGCGGCTCTTAAAGGGCTTCACAGGGACTCTTGACGGCGGCCTTATCGGGAAGCTTCTCGATCCCGTTCCGGAAAGCGACAAGGCTATCGCTGATCAGCGTGCGCTCGTCGCCGACCTGAAGCGGCGCCTGAAATCTATCGATACGATGGAGGCGCGCCAGTTGGAGATGCTCGCGGATTATCTCGTGCCCAAGAGCGTCTGGATCGTTGGCGGTGACGGCTGGGCTTATGACATAGGGTACGGGGGACTGGACCATGTGCTGAGCACCCGGCGCAACGTCAATGTTCTCGTTCTGGATACCGGGGTTTACTCCAACACGGGAGGACAGGCATCGAAAGCGACACCTCTCGGTGCTGCCGCCAAGTTCGCGGCCCACGGAAAGGATGTGAGCAAGAAGGACCTCGGACTGATGGCCATGAGCTACGGGTACGTCTACGTAGCAAGCGTGGCGCTTGGTGCTCAGGAAGGGCATACCCTGAAGGCTTTTCTCGAGGCCGTGTCGTATCCGGGACCATCCCTCATCATGGCATACGCACATTGTATTGCCCACGGATATGAACTCAAGTTCGGGGCCCAGCAGCAGAAACTGGCCGTGGACTGCGGAGTATGGCCGCTCTACCGGTATGACCCCCGGCGAATCGGCGAGGGGGAGCCGCCCCTGATCGTGGACGCTGTAGGGGGTAAGATTCCCGTCTCGGAATACATGAAGAACGAAACCCGCTTCAGGATGGTGGAAAAGCTCGATCCCGAGAAATTCAGGAAATACGCGGTACAGTCACAGCTTTCGGCGGAGCGCCGGATGGCCGTCTACAAGCACATGTCTCAGCTGCGCCTTCCCACCGCCGACCGGGGCGGTACAACCGCGTCCGAAGAACGCTCAGAGACTGGCTTGCAGCCGGAAAAGGAAAGGTGATATATGGACCTCTCGACCACATATCTCGGACTTAAGCTCTCCAACCCGTTCATTGCAGGCCCGTCCCCCCTTACCGGCCGTTTCGACACGGTCAGGGGCCTTGAGGAGGCCGGCATTGGGGCCATCGTGACTCCACCGCTTTTCGAAGAGCAGCTTAAGGACGCCGAGATGGACCTCTTCCGATCTATCGACACTCCGGCCGAGTCTTTCCCCGAGGCGCTGTCGTATTTCGCCGAACCCGAACGCCCCCTGGTCGCTGTCGAAGGCTACGTGGCGCATATAGCAGAACTGAAGAAACAGGCTGGCGTTCCCGTCATAGCGGCTATTAACGCTGTCACGCGGGACCGGTGGACCGACTACGCGAGGCGGATGGAGGATGCGGGCGTCGATGCGCTGGAGCTTGATTTTTACTTCGTCGGGAACGATGCAGACCAGTCAGGCTCCGAAATCGAAGGGCGCTTTATCGATGCCCTGACAGCGGTGAAACAGTCTGTACGGATCCCCGTAAGCGTAAAGATCACACCCTTTCACACCTCTCTCGCGCACTTTGGGTGGAGCCTGGAGAAAGCGGGGGCCGACGGCATAGTCCTCCTTCACCGGTTTTATGAGCCCGACCTGGATATTGAGAACCTGGAGCCCATCTCGAGGCTTAAGCTTTCCGATTCCCGGGAATTGCCCTTGAGGCTGAGGTGGCTCGCGATCATCTCCGGCAAGGCCGCCTGTTCCCTTGCTGCGAGTGGTGGTGTCCATTCGGTTGAGGACGCGGTCAAGGCCATCATGACGGGGGCAGACTGTGTGCAGGTGACCTCGGCGCTTTTGAAAAACGGGATAGGGTACGCGGCATCCTTGCGTCAAGGGCTTGAGGCCTGGCTTCAGCATAAAGAGTACGAATCGCTGGGGCAAATGCGGGGCAGCATGAATATTGAGCGGATCCCGGAGCCCGGGGCCTTTTCGAGGGCCCACTACATGCATCTCATGGACTCGTGGGGGACGTAGCAGGCTAAAGCCAGCCGGCGGACGCGGCCTTAAAAGATGTCGGCCCCGCGCCGCGTGAGCGAAACAGGAGGGAAGGAATGAACATCGATTCACCAAAAACGAAGATCGTGTGTACTATCGGACCCGCCTCCGAGTCGCCCCAAATGATGAAGCAGATGATCGAGGCAGGTATGAATATCGCACGGCTCAATTTTTCGCACGGTGAATTCGCAGCCCACAAAAAAGTCATCGACAATCTGCGGGCCGTTTCCGGGTCATTGGGCACAAGGATTGCCATCATGGCCGACCTTTCCGGACCGAAGATGCGGATCGGGAACGTCACCCCGGAGCCGACGGAACTCAAAGCCGGTGATACTTTCGTGCTTACCACCGACCAGGACGCAAGCGGGACCGGTCGGGTATCGGTCACCTTCATGGGTCTCCCCGGGGCCGTGAAACCCGGCGACATACTCTTTCTCAACGATGGGTACATCCAGTTGAAAGTAGCAGAGGTAAAAGGAAACGATGTCATCTGCACGGTGCTGGTAGGGGGAGAGATCCGTTCCCGCAAAGGGCTTAACCTGCCGGGGATCGACCTCGGGATCGACGCATTCACGGAAAGGGACCGCGAGTGCCTGAAGTTCGCCCTGGAGAACGGGGTAGACGCCGTCAGCCAGTCTTTCGTCGAACGCGCTGCCGATATCGAGGCGGTGCGCAAGGCGGCGGCAGACCTCGGCCATTCTCCCTTCGTCATCGCCAAGATAGAACGTTCCGGCGCCCTTGAACACATCGAGCGGATACTCAGGGCGGCCGACGGCATCATGGTCGCGCGCGGTGACCTGGGTGTGGAGATCCCTATCGAGGACATCGCTGTTGTACAAAAGAGGATCATCCGTTTGGCAAATATGCTCGGTAAACCGGTCATTACGGCCACCCAGATGCTCGAGTCCATGGTCGACAACCGCCGTCCGACACGGGCGGAGGCAACAGACGTGGCGAATGCGATCTTTGACGGGACCGACTGCGTCATGTTGTCCGCCGAATCCGCCATGGGGAGGTACCCTGTGGACGCCGTCGCCATGCTTGCGAAGATCGCGGCGTCCTCAGAGGCCCACCGGCCCTCCCACACGGTGCGGGGGTTGTTCAAGGATATCGATCTCGAGGGAAAGGTACGCCCCGAACATCTCGTTGCCATCAGTGTACAGGCCTGCATGGAGTACTCAATGCCGGCGGCTGTATTCGTCCCCACCAGCAGCGGGGCCACGGCCCGGAACATAGCGCGGTTCCGCCTTCCTGTCTGGACCGTTGCCATCAGCAGGAATGAGGCGACATGCCGGCACCTTCAGTTCTCCTCAGGTGTATTTGCGGTACAGGAAGGGCAAACCCCGGAAAACTGGAAAGAATACGTGAGAGCGTGGGTGGATGCCCACGGCCTGAAAGGAGATCTGGCCCTTGTTACAGAGGGGCCTTCATCCCGGCATCCGGAAGCCAACCACAGTATGGATATCATCGAACTCTTGGCCGAAACCGGCCGGGAAGGAGTGTCGTGAAGAAACTCGTCCTGCTCCGCCACGGCGAGAGCACATGGAACAGGGAAAACCGTTTCACCGGGTGGACCGACGTGCCCCTCTCGGAAACGGGCATCGAGGAGGCGCTTAAGGCTGGTCGCCTTCTGAAGGAGGGAGGTTTCACCTTCGATATCGCATTTACCTCTGTGTTGAAGCGGTCCATCAAGACCCTGTGGATCGTCCTCGAGGAGATGGACCTGATGTGGATCCTCGTTATGCGCAGCTGGCGTCTGAACGAACGCCACTATGGTGCGCTTCAAGGGTTCAACAAGAGCGAGTCGGCCGTCGAGCACGGAGAGGAACAGGTGCGCCTGTGGCGCCGCAGCTACAATGTGCCGCCACCCCCTTTAAGTCCCGACGACCCGCGCCACCCCCGTCATGACCCGAAGTACGCCATGCTCCACCCCGGGGACCTTCCTGCCACGGAGTGTCTCAAGGACACGGTGAATCGTGTCCTGCCATACGCACAAGAAAGTATCGGTCCGGCGCTCAGGGAAGGGAAACGCGTACTGGTCGTCGCCCACGGGAACACCTTGAGGGGCTTCATCAAATATGCCGAGAGGATATCCGACGAAGATATCGCCGGCCTCAATATTCCCACGGCGGTGCCGGTCGTGTATGAACTGGAGGACGATATGAGGATCATCCGGAGATACTACCTCGGCGACCCTGATACTGTGGAAAGGTCTGTTCAGGCAGTGGCAGACCAGGCGAAGAAGGAAACATAGCGCCCGATGCGTGACAGCCTGTCCGGATGATGGGTTAAAAAGCTCTCGAGGCATACGCCGGGAAGCTCATCCCGCATTGCCGGGAAAAGACGCGGGGTGCGCAAGGAGATAATGCTATGAAAATATTGACCACACCGAGAATGGAGCGGTGCATCGGATGCCACTCCTGTGCTCTCGCCTGTGCGAGGCTTGTGCACAAAAATCTGTCATGGGCTACCGCCGGGATACGGATACACTCGTCAGGCGGATTATCGACGGGTTTCGAGGCAAAGACCTGTCTCGCCTGCGACCCCGCCCCCTGCGCTGAGGCCTGCCCTACTGGCGCTTACTCGCAGCGGAAGGACGGCGGCGTTATCGTGAAGAAGAGTCTCTGCATTCGCTGCGGGAAGTGCGCTGAGGCCTGCCCTGTGGATGCCATATATCTTGACGACTCCACCGAACCGTTCGTATGTTTACATTGCGGGCGCTGTGTCCCTTTCTGCCCGCATGACTGCCTCGAGATGGCGGATGCCCCCGGAAAGAGGTCAGTTCAGAAGGGAGGTGCGGCATGATCAGGGATCATTTCAGGGTCCTGGGAGTCGATCTTACGACGGGCCGCGGGAACGTCGAGATCGTCGAAGGCAGGGACCTGGTTGCCGGCGGAAGCGGCCTCGCAGCCCTGCTTTTCGAAAGGCACGGGCATCCGGACAAACCATGGGATGACCCGGACCAGCCCCTCATTTTCGCAATAGGGCCGCTTACAGGTTATTTCCCGCTCATGAGCAAGACAGTCTGCGCCTTCAAGTCCCCCTATCACGACCAGTATGCGGAGAGCCACGGCGGCGGACGCTCGGCCCTTGCACTTCGTTTTGCAGATTACGATGCGCTGGTGGTGACGGGCAGGGCACAGAATCCATCCGTAATAGCGCTCGGGTCACGTCACCTGGGGATTATCGATGCTTCCTACCTCTGGGGCAAGGATGTATTCGAGACAGGGAAGATGCTGCGCGGGATGTCGAAGGGTTCGGGACATCGCAGTATTCTGCGGATCGGGCCCGCCGGTGAGCTTGGCTCGTCCTACGCGGAGATCAACGTCGACACGTACCGGCATTTCGGGCGGCTTGGCGGCGGGACCGTCATGGGGAACAAGAACCTCAAGGCTATAGTAATAAGGGGTGACGCCGCTTTTCCTCTCCCGGAATCGAAGGAGTATCAGAAGATTTTCCAGGAGGTTTACACAAAGCTTACCGATACTGACATGATGAGCAAATACCACGACATAGGCACACCGATAAACATGGCCGCGCTCAACAAGCTGAATATGCTTCCCATCCGTAACCTTCAGCTGACAACGGACCGGGGCATCGATGCAATAACGGGTGAAAGGTTTGCCGATGACACCCTTCTCAGGAACGCCGCCTGCGCGGGCTGCCCGGTGGGGTGCATTCACATAGGGTTTGTCCGCGAGCGCTTCACGAAAGAGCACCGCTATATTTACCATCAGGTTTCCTACGATCATGAGCCGATCTTCGCCGTGGGAGCGATGCTGTCCGTCATGGACCCTTTCCAGGTCCTCGCGATAATCGACGTATCCGAGAAGATGGGACTCGACGTGATGTCTGCGGGTGTTGCCCTCGCCTGGGCCACCGAAGCGACGGAAAAAGGTCTTCTTTCGGAACGGGAGACACTCGTCCGCCTTTCGTTTGGTGATACCGAGGCCTATAAGGACGCGATGGAGCACCTCGGGCGGGGAACGAACGAGTTTTACCGCCTGTTGACGCAGGGGACACTCAAGGCCGCCGACCATTACGGCGGAAGGGAGTATTCGTGCGTTCTCGGTCAGGAAATGGCGGGCTACGCGACCGGCGAGGTGTACTTTGCCTCGCAGGCCCTGGGGTTGCGCCACTCACACCTCGATAGCGGCGGTTATTCCTATGATCAGAAAGAAACCGGCAAGGATGTGTCCAAGGCGATCGATTTCCTCGTTAAGGATGAGCAGGGCAGGGTGCTGCTTACCTCAATGGTGGCGTGCCTTTTTGCACGGGGCGTGTACACGGACGAGCTGCTGGCGAGGTGCTTGAAGTCGGTCGGCTACGATAATCTTGCCGAGAACATGGGGCCCGTCTCACGGGCGATCCAGCAGCTGCGCTGGAAGATGAGGCTTGATACCGGCTACAAGCCGGAGGACATCGCAATCCCGAAGCGCTTTTACGAAGTGACAACGGTGAAAGGCGCCGTGGACGCGGCATTTTTGGATGAACTGATGAAAGAGTATGCCAGGACCATCCGTAAGCTGGCGGCAGCCGGGGAGGGTGCCCCGTTGTGAAGTCCCTGATCTTCCTTATAGTTTTTCCTCTCTTTGTCGCGGGAGTGGCCGCATTGCTGCCTGCCGCGCGGCTTGCGCTGAGAAAGACGCTCGGCGTTATAGCAGCAGTTGCTTTAAGCGCCGTCCCGATCTACCTGCTCGTCTCCTATATCGACAAAGGGCCTGTGTATTTTCCTGTCGAGAGCCATACGGTCAATATTGCCATGCTTATTGCAGAGATGGGCATCGCAGCTCTCATCGTGTACATCTCCTTGAGGTCGAAGAGGTCCCTGCCCGTTGTCCTCGTGGTTGTCCAGTCGCTGATCATGGTGATCTTCGAGTTCACGGCGGGCCGCGGAATGACGGTTGAACACGGCCTGTTCGTGGACAAGTTCTCCATCATCATGGCGCTTATCGTCGGCGTTATCGGAAGCGCCATCTGTCTCTACGCGATCGGCTATTTCCCGGAATATCACGAGCACCACAAGGAGGTCAGGCCGAGGCGCAGGTATTTCTTCTTCCTCATATACCTCTTTCTCTCCGCCATGTTCGGCATAGTCTTCTCCAATAACCTGATGTGGCTCTACTTCTTCTGGGAAATAACGACGATCTGCTCCGCCCTGCTCATCGGTTACAGGAACGACGAGCAGTCGATCCAGAGCATGTTCCGGGCGCTCAACATGAACCTGCTGGGAGGCGTCCGTATTTGCCGTTGGCCTCGTCTATCTCTATAGCTCGACCGGGGTTATGGAACTCGATAAACTGATACGGCTCGAGCAGACGTATGCGCTGCTTCCCGCGGTATGCCTTTCCTTTGCCGGTCTTGTGAAATCGGCCCAGCTTCCGTTCTCCTCCTGGCTCACAGGCGCCATGGTCGCCCCCACGCCCGTGTCCGCACTGCTCCATTCGAGCACCATGGTAAAAGCCGGGGTGTACCTGATCCTGAGAGTGGCCCCGGCGCTCGAGAACACGGCAGCGGCAAAGATGCTCATGCTCATCGGCGGCGTCAGTTTCATCGTTACCGCCTTCATAGCCATCTCCCAGAGCAACGCCAAGAAGGTGCTCGCCTATTCGACTATCTCCAACCTGGGCCTCATCGTGGCCTGTGCGGGCATCAATACGGCAGCCGCGATATGGTCGGCACTGCTCCTGATCATCTTCCATGCCGTGGCCAAGTCGCTTCTCTTCCTCTGCGTGGGCATCATCGAATACAAGCTCGACAGCCGCGACATAGAGGATATGGATTACCTGATCATGCGCCTGCCGAAACTGACGGCCGTGATGATGATCGGCATGGCGGGGATGTTCATCGCACCCTTCGGGATGATCATCAGCAAGTTCGTAACGCTCAAGGCGTTCATCGAAACGAACCCCGGAATGGCGGTGATCCTGGCGTACGGCAGCGCAGCAACGGTCATCTTCTGGGTGAAATGGATGGGCAAGATCATGTCCATCAGGCACGGAATGACGGACGTCGTGGAAAACCGGATAAGCGGCTGGGAATGGTTCACGCTCACAGTGCTGGCCCTCTCCACGGTAGCGGTCTGTTTTGCCTTCCCCTTTATCTCCCGGGGGATCATCGACCCTACCTGGCGGAATTGTTCACGGCCGTCCCCGTGCTCGAGACCCTTAACATCACGATAACCTTTTTCATATTTGTCGGCCTGCTCATTATCCTACCCCTCGGACTCCTCTATTTTGCGTTTGCCAATAAGAATTACAGAAGGGTAGGGACCTACCTCGGAGGGGCGAACATCGACAACGTCACCTTCGAAGGAGCGATGGAGGTCGAGGCAGATGATACGGATGAAGAACTATTACCTCGAGAAGTACTTCGGGGAGGAACGCCTGTTCAATGCCGGCGTCCTGGTTTCCCTGACCCTGCTTCTCGTCATGTTCGGGGCGGCATTGATATGAACAGCGTGTATGAAATATACCAGGCTCTCGGCATCTTCGAAAGGATACTGGCCTTTATCGTGCTGGCGCCGATTGTCGGGGCGCTCCTGGCCGGCCTTGACCGGAAATTGAGCGCACGTCTGCAGGGCAGGTACGGTCCGCCCGTGAGACAGCCTTTCTTCGACGTCATGAAGCTT
The DNA here is from genome assembly GCA_963666485.2 of Syntrophorhabdaceae bacterium. Taxonomy (GTDB): domain Bacteria; phylum Desulfobacterota; class Syntrophorhabdia; order Syntrophorhabdales; family Syntrophorhabdaceae; genus Delta-02. The sequence goes on from CAXXUO010000006.1 coordinate 28,945, forward strand.
CTCCACAAGGAAAGGATCGTTGTCAACAAATTCCAGAACTTCAACGTCATCCTCTTCTTCCTGTTCACCGTGCTGTCCGGCGCCCTCTTTTTTGCCGGTGCGGACCTCCTTCTCACTATCTTCGCCCTGGCCCTGGCGGAAACGTTTTTCATCCTGGCAGGGTTTTCCGTCAGCTCTCCCTACAGCCACATCGGTGCCGAACGCGAGGTGATACAGATGGCGTCCTACGAACCGATGGTGATCCTCGTGGCCGTGGGGATGTACCAGGCGGCGGGCACGTTCAACGTCGGCGATCTCGTGCAGCACCAGGGACCGCTGATACTGTACCTTCCCGGGATCTTTGCGGGCTTTTTGTATATTCTCACGATCAAGTTCAGGAAATCGCCCTTTGACCTTTCCATGAGCCACCATGCGCACCAGGAGATCGTCCGCGGGATAACCACCGAATTTTCGGGTCCCACACTCGCCCTCATCGAGGTGACGCACTGGTATGAAAATGTCCTTCTCCTCGGCATCGTATATCTTTTCTTCGGCTTTAACCCCTGGATCGCCCTCGCGGCCACCCTGGGGACGTACGCATTCGAGATCTTTATCGATATGAATTACGCCCGTTTCAAATGGCAGCTGACGCTCGGGAGCGCCTGGGCATTCACGGCCGTGGCCGGGGTCTCCAATATTATCGTTCTCAGTATGATGAAATAATAGAGGGGAATAGATAGATGAAATGGTTCAAACGATCGCCATGGGTCCTCCACTATAACGCCACGAGCTGCAACGGGTGCGACACGGAGGTCATCGTCTGCCTCACCCCCCTGTATGATCTGGAGCGGTTCGGCATTATGAGCACGGGCAATCCCAAGCACGCCGATATCCTGGCCGTCACGGGATCGGTGAACGAGAAGAGCGTCCAGGTGGTGAAAAACCTCTACGATCAGATGCCGAATCCCAAGGTCGTCGTAGCGGTCGGCATCTGCGCCACTTCAGGATGTGTGTTCCAGGATTGTTACAACGTCAGGGGAGGCGTCGACAAGGTCCTGCCCGTAGACGTGTATGTCCCGGGATGTGCGGCGCGGCCCGAAGCTATTATCGACGGGATACTCCGGGCCTGCGATATTCTCGAACAAAAACAGGCCGAAAGGAAAAGGAGCGCGGGGAACAAGTCATGAGCGAACCTCAGGAAATAATACCGCTGCCGAAGCACGATCTCGTGGGGGTGGTTGCCCGCCTTTATGCGGAAGGCTACCGGCTCGTACAGATCAGCTGCAACACCCTTCCGGCTGAATACGAACTCAACTATTCATTCGACAAGGACTATCAATTTAAAAACCTTCGCGTTAGCGTAGGTCCCGGGGAAGACGTTCCCAGTATCAGCATGATCTACCAGAACGCTTTCCTGTATGAGAACGAGATCCATGACCTGTTCGGCGTCACGGTCACGAACATCTCTATCGACTATGGCGGGACGCTTTACCGGACCGCTATCAAGGCCCCGTTCAGTATTGACAACGTAAAGTTTCCCGAGCCTCCGAAGGCAAAGACGGACGCTCCGGGAAAAGCCCCTAAGGAACCAAAGGAACAGGCTTGAAGGGCCTGAAGGCCAAAAAGAACGGAAGGAGCAGTCTCTTATGGCGCGGATAGCAGTTTTACCCTTTGGACCACAACACCCGGTCCTGCCCGAACCGATCCACTTCGATCTCGTGATAGAGGATGAAAGGGTTGTAGACGCGATTCCCTCCATAAGTTACGTCCACCGGGGACTGGAAAGGCTGATCGAAAAGAGGGATTTCATCGATTTTGTGCACGTCGCCGACAGGATATGCGGCCTGTGCAGCTTTATGCACTGCATGGGTTATTGCCAGGCCGTGGAACAGATCATGGGCATAGAAGTGCCGCCGCGGGCGGTCTACCTGAGGACCATCTGGGCAGAGTTGGCACGGGTCCACAGCCACATCTTCTGGCTCGGTGTGGCAGCCGATGCCTTCGGTTACGAGAGCCTGTTCATGCAATCCCTGCGGCTCAGAGAGACAATCCTCGACATATTCGAAGAGACAACGGGGGCCAGGGTGATCCTGGGAACGTGCAAGGTGGGAGGCGTCAGAAGGGATATAGACGCTGATATGCTGAAAGGGGTCCTGGCCAAACTCACGAACCTCACGGCGCATCTACGCGAGGTAAGCCGCGTCTTTATCGACGATTATTCGATCAAGCACCGTCTGGTCGGGGTAGGGTACATATCAAAAGAAGACGCCCATGCGTTAGGCTGCGTCGGGCCGATGGCGCGGGCAAGCGGGCTCAGCATCGATATGCGCACGCTCGGGTATGCCGCATATAAGGACCTCGAGGTCAAGCCCGTGGTAGAAACCGGGGGTGACTGCTACGCGCGGTGCCTCGTCAGGATCCGCGAGATCTTTGATTCCATTGATCTCATCCGCGAGGCGGCGGGAAAGATACCCGAGGGACCGTTCGACGTCAAGGTGAAGGGTGCCCCTGACGGCGAATACTTTTCCCGCATCGAGCAGCCCCGCGGCGAGGTCATCCACTATGTCAAAGGGAACGGGTCGAAGTTCCTGCAGAGGTTCCGGGTAAGAGTGCCCACTTTCAGCAATATCCCGGCAATGATCACGGTCTTGAAGGGTTCGGAGATCGCTGACGTTCCCAACATCATACTGACCCTCGACCCCTGCATCAGCTGCACCGAGAGGTGACGATGAGATCTTTTACGATGTCGAAGACGGTGATCAGGAACCTCCTTAAAGGGCCTGTCACGCTCATGCACCCGAAGAAGAAACGCACATTCACGCCCATCACGAAGGGAAGGGTCGAGAATGATATCAACCGGTGCATTTTCTGCGGATTGTGCTCCCGGCGCTGCCCTACCTACGCCATTATTGTCACAAAGGATGCGAAGCAATGGCAGATCGACCGTCTCAAATGCTGTACGTGCAACCTCTGCGTCGAGGTATGCCCCGTCAAGTGCCTGAGAATGGACAACCGGTATGCCGAACCGGTGGTCCAGAGAAGCGAGGCGATCTATGTGATAAACCCGGACAAGGAGCCCGCATCGTCGACGGTCAAGGGCACTGAAGGGGAGGGCACATGAGCGTCCCGGCGCCTTCAGGGTGATGATCCCGCCGGCGAAGTATCCGGAGGCGCTGAAACGGCTAATCACAGGACAGGCAAGGATTGCGGGGAACCATAAAACATTGTATAAAGAAAACGTATGAGACTAAAAGGCACGAATGGAGAGACAACTATGAAGAGATCGGTTTTTCGAATGGTCATTTCTACGCTGGTCTGCACAGCCCTTCTCGTTCTGAGCTTCGGGGGATGTGGGGAGAAGAAGGCGGAAACACCCCCGCCCGTTGAAGTAGTGGCAGTAATCCAACAGGATGTACCGATCTTCGCGGAGTGGGTCGCCACCCTTGACGGTATGGTGAACGCTACCATCCGGGCCCAGGTCCAGGGATACCTTATCAAGCAGAGTTATAAGGAAGGAGACGTGGTCAAGAAGGGCCAGGTCCTCTTCCAGATCGACCCGAGGACCTTCCAGGCGACCCAGGAGCAGGCGAAAGGCGAACTCGGACGGGCGGAGGCCCGCCTGACGCAGACCAAAGCCAATCTGACGCGGATACGGCCGCTCGCGGCCCAAAGGGCCGTCAGCCAGAAGGACCTTGACGATGCAATAGCCGCCGAACAGTCCGCCCAGGCAGCGGTCATGTCGGCGAAGGCGGTGTACGACAAGGCGTCCCTCGACCTCGGCTTCACGCGCATCACATCTCCCATCGACGGTATAGCCGGGATCGCCAAGGCCCAGATAGGAAACCTCGTCGGGCCGGGATCTATCGAGGAACTGACCACGGTCTCCACCGTGAACCCCATTAAGGCGTATGCCGGTTTGAGCGAACAGGAATATCTGAAGGCACAGGAATCGAGGCAGCAGACGGGAAAGGTCCCCCTGCAGCTCATCCTCGCAGACGGGAGCGTTTTCCCCCACAAGGGGGAGTTTGCCTTCGCAGACAGGCAGGTGGACGTGCGGACCGGGACCATCAGGATTGCCGCGCTTTTCCCCAACCCGAACAATCTGCTTCGTCCCGGACAGTTCGCCCGCATCAAGGCGCAGATGGGTTTGAAGAAGAACGCCCTCCTCGTGCCTCAGAGGGCCGTTACCGAGGTCCAGGGGAAATTTCTGGTAGCGGTTGTCGGCACCGATAATAAAGTAGCGATAAAACAGGTCAAGGCTGCAGAGAGGTACGGATCGTTATGGGTCATCGATGAAGGCCTGAAAGCCGGCGACAAGGTAGTGGCTGAGGGTGTTCAGAAGATCCGGGACGGTATGATCGTGAGCCCCAAACCCTACCAGCCTGAAGCTGAAAAGAAACCCGGGAAGCCGGAGGAAGCGGCGGCAAAAACGGAACCTGCCGTAAAAAGCCCTCCTGTGGAAAAGGCACCGGCAAAGGCTGAAGGGGAGAAGGCCCCGGGAAAACCGGAGACCGCTCCGAAAAAAGCGGAACCGGCCGGTCAGCCCAAACCTGAAAAGAGGTAGGGCGCCATGGCTAAATTCTTCATTAACAGACCAATCGTTGCTATCGTTCTCGCCATCGTCATGGTCATCGTCGGTGTCGTTGCCATGCTTGGCCTCCCCATAGCGCAATACCCGAACATCGTTCCCCCCGAGATATTCATAAATACATTCTACACGGGCGCCGATGCGCAGACGGTTGAGCAGTCCGTGGCGACGCCGATCGAACAGGAGATGAGCGGCGTCGACAACATGAACTACATGTACTCGCTCAACGCGAACAACGGCGAATTGAGGATGTACGTCAATTTCGACGTGAAGACGGACCCCAATATAGACCAGGTGCTCTCGCAGATGCGCCAGAGCCAGGCGGCTTCGAAGCTCCCCAAAGAGGTGACCAACTACGGGGTCACCGTGAAAAAATCCACCGCCGCCCCTCTCATGCTGGTCTCCCTGTACTCGCCGAAAGGCACCTACGACGCCATTTTTCTGGCAAACTATGCCTACATCAACCTCAACGACCAGCTCACCCGTGTGGCCGGCATCGCGAGCGTCACGGTTTTCGGGGCGGGACAATACGCCATGCGCATCTGGGTCAAACCGGACCAGCTTGCGAAGATGAACATCACCGTGTCGGAGATCGTGAACGCGGTCCAGGACCAGAATACGGTGAACCCGGCGGGTCAGGTCGGTGCGGAGCCGGCGCCGGCGGGCCAGGAATACACGTATGCCATCAAGGCCCAGGGCCGGCTCGAGACACCGGAGCAATTCGGGCAGATCGTGGTGCGCGCAAATCCCGACGGTTCAATGGTGCGGCTCAAGGACGTAGGAAGGGTAGAACTCGGAGCGCAGAACTACTCGATGCTGGGAAGGCTCAACGGTAAGCCGTCAGCAGTTCTGGCACTCTACCAGTTGCCGGGAAGCAACGCGATCCAGTCAGCCGACGGCATCACCAAACTGATGGAGCAGGCGAAGAAATCTTTTCCTCCCGATCTCGACTATAAAATATCCCTCGATACGACCCTCTCGGTTCGCGAAGGTATTAAGGAGATCCTGAAAACACTCTACGAGGCCATGATCCTCGTCATTATCGTTGTTTTCATTTTCCTCCAGGGCTGGCGGGCAACCCTCATACCGGCGCTTGCAGTGCCGGTCTCCCTCATCGCCACCTTCGCCATGTTTCCCTTGCTCGGATTCAGCATCAACACTATCGCACTTATGGGAATGGTCCTTGCCATCGGCCTCGTTGTCGATGATGCCATCGTCGTCGTCGAAGCGGTGGAACACCACATAGGACAGGGTCTGTCTCCCAAGGAGGCGACCAAGAAGGCCATGGAAGAGGTTTCCGGTCCCGTCGTCGCGATTGCCTGCGTCCTGTCGGCCGTCTTTCTGCCCACCATCTTCATCCCCGGCATTACGGGCCGTCTTTACCAGCAGTTTGCGGTCACCATCGCCATATCTGTCCTCATCTCCGCCTTCAATGCGCTGACACTGAGCCCGGCGCTCGCCAGTCTGCTCCTGAAACCGAAGAAAGAGACACGGGGGATCCTGGGCAAATTCTACAAATGGTTCAACAGGATTTTTGGAAGGGCCACCGACGGCTATGTCAAGTGGAGCCGTCATTTCATCCGCAAGATGGTCATGAGCCTCCTTTTTCTCGTTATAATTACAGCTGCCACGGGCTTTCTCGGCACGCGCCTGCCCGGAGGCTTCCTGCCTGAAGAGGACCAGGGCTACATTTACGCCGGCCTTCAGCTTCCCAATGCGGCATCCCTCCAGAGGACCGATGCCGCGACCAAAGAGGCCGAGAAAATAATCATGAACACGCCCGGCGTGCAATACTGCACGGCCATCGCCGGCTACAACATGTTAAGCGGCGTCACGAACACGTACAGCAGTTTCTTCTTTATCACCCTCAAGCCGTGGCACGAGCGCAAGAAGTCGGAGGAGAAGTACGCCGCCATAATGGCCAACCTCAACCGGGAGCTTTCGAAACTGCCCCAGGCGGTCGCGTTTGCATTTTCTCCCCCCGCGATCCAGGGCATCGGCACCTCGGGCGGTGTCACGATGCTCATCGAGGACCGGGCGGGAAAAGACATCGCTTTTCTCTGGGAGAACACACAGAAATTTATGGCCGAGGCAAAGAAGCGCCCCGAGCTTGCGCGCGTGACAACGACCTTCCTTCCGACCGTCCCCCAGATGTTCGTCGACGTCGACCGGGACAAGGTCTTGACGCAAGGGGTCGACCTCAGGGATGTCTATCAGTGCCTCCAGACGTTTATGGGGGGGTACTTTATCAATTACTTCAACCGTTTCGGCCGTCAATGGCAGGTCTATCTCCAGGCCGAAGGCGACTACCGCACCGAGGCACAGCAGCTCGGCCAGTTCTACGTGCGCAACACGAAGGGCCAGAGCGTGCCTCTCGCGTCCGTGACGAAATTTGAGAACCGCGCCGGGCCGGACTTTACCATGCGTTACAACCTTTACAGGTCTGCGCAGGTCAACGTTACCCCGGCCCCGGGGGTCAGCTCCCAGCAGGCCATGAAGGCCCTCGAGGACATATTCAAAAAAACCATGCCGAGTGAAATGGGATATGACTATATGGGCATGAGCTTCCAGGAGAAGAAGGCCCAGGAAGGCGTGCCGATATCCGTCATTTTCGGCCTCTCACTCCTTTTCGTTTTCCTGATCCTCGCAGCACAGTACGAAAGCTGGTCGCTTCCCTTCGGCGTGCTTCTCGGGACGCCGATTGCCGTGTTCGGTGCCTTCGCGGCCATCCTGATCGGGAGGCTGGAATTCAACATCTATGCCCAGATCGGGCTCATCATGCTTATCGGGCTATCGGCAAAGAACGCGATCCTTATCGTCGAGTTCGCCAAGGTGGAGCATGAGAAGGGCAGGGACCTTATCGATGCGGCCCTTGAAGGTGCGCGCCTGCGCTTAAGGCCCATTCTCATGACCTCTTTTGCCTTCATCCTCGGATGTGTTCCCCTGGCGAAGGCCACGGGGTCGGGATCCATAGCGAGGCAGGTCATGGGCTTTGCCGTCATCGGCGGCATGCTCACGGCGACCTGTATCGCCATATTCATCATTCCCGTTACCTACTACTTCGTGGAAAAGCTGTTCCTGAAAAAAGGGCCAGCCGCCACCGCGCCGCCACCCGCAGGGCCTGAAGACGCAACGGGAGGTGCCTCATGAGACCCCTGGTCATAGCGATCATATTCCTGTCGCTTCTTTCCTGTGCCATGGGGCCGGATTACAAGCGGCCGGCCATTGACACCCCCCAGGCGTGGCGTATAGAGGAAAAGGACGCCGCCGCCCTTGCGGACACGAAATGGTGGACGCAGTTCCGCGATCCCGTTCTCGAAGATCTCATCGAAACAGCCTTGAGAGCGAACTACGATCTCAGGATTGCCGCGGCCAGAATAGAAGAATATGTCGGGTACTACTGGGTGGGCCGTTCCACCCTGTTCCCGCAGATATACGGATCCGGCAGCGGCGCCAGGCAGCGTGTGAGCGAACGGGGAGCAACAGTCCTGCCGGATACGACAAAGAACCCCTCGGACTTTTATCAGGCGGGCCTCAGCGGTTCCTGGGAACTTGATATCTGGGGCCGTCTGCGCCGCCTTACCGAAGCGGCCAGGGCGGACCTTATAAGCACGGAAGAGGGCAGGAGGTCGATAATCCTGACGCTCGTCACCTCCGTAGCAAACTCTTACGTAAACCTTCGCGACCTCGACAAACAGCTGGAGGTGACGGAACGCACTACCAGGAGCCGTGCAGAATCATACAGGCTTTTCCAGCTGCGTTTGGAGGGGGGAATAATCTCGGAGCTCGAACTCTCACAGGTCAAATCGGAGTATGAGCTTGCCCTGTCGCAGATCCCCCTCACCCAGAAGCAGATCACCTTTCAGGAGAATGCCCTGAGCATCCTCCTCGGAAAGAACCCCGGACCCATCGCCCGCGGCAAGACGATAGACGAACTCACCCTCCCGGCCGTTCCCGCCGGTCTGCCCTCGGACCTTCTCGAACGCCGTCCCGACATCCGCAAGGCCGAACAGGACCTCATTGCCGCCAATGCGCGCCTTGGTGCGGCAAAGGCGCTCTTTTTCCCCACCATTTCCCTCACCGGGCTTTTCGGGTGGTCGAGCACGGAACTGTCGTCCCTCTTCTCCGGGCCCTCCCAGATGTGGAGCTACGCGGGGAATTTCATCGGTCCGGTTTTTACGGGTGGTGCCATCACCGGCAATTACATGGCAGCGGAAGCACGGCAGCAGCAGGCCCTTATCCGGTATCAACAGGTCGTCCAGAACGCTTTCAGGGAAGTGGATGACGCACTGGCCGACCAGAAGCGCACCCGGGAGCAGCTGGCCGCACAGAAGCAGCAGGTGGAGACTCTCAAGGACTATGCCCGTATCGCACGGCTGCGTTACGAGGAAGGGTACACGAGCTACATCGAGGTCCTTGATGCAGAGCGAAGCCTTTTTAACGCCGAGCTCAATTACGCCGCGACACAGGGGGTGCTCTTCCAGGCGCTGGTCAATCTCTATAAGTCAATGGGGGGAGGATGGGTTGCAGAAGCTGACAGGATGACCATCCCGGCGACAGGGGGTAAACCCGCCGAGAAGGATTGACCGGAAAGTGCTGTGAGAGAATCGAGCTTTAAGGGATCAATATAACCGGGATTCAAAAATAGCAGTGGGACAATGAGGGAAGGCTTATGAAAATAACGCTGAAGAAGGCTTCTATTTTGTTGATAGCCATGGCGATGCTGATGACAGGGTGTGCCGGGGTCGGGCCGGTCATCATAGGGCGTGACCGGTTGAATTACACGGCAGCGCTTTCTGAGTCCTGGAAAAGCGAGATGCTTCTCAATATGGTGAAGCTGCGATATGGCGATACTCCCGTCTTTCTCGATGTCGTGTCGGTCATTAATTCCTACGAGGTTTCCGGGGCCGCCAGCCTGGGAGGGACGTGGAAATTCAACCCCTCTTACGAGTCGGGGGCGAGTGCGGGAACATCCGGGTTCTACGCCGACCGCCCGACCATCACGTATGCACCGCTCAGAGGCGAAAGGTTCTCGAGAAGCATGCTGACCCCGATCCCTCCCTCGTCGATCTTCTATTTCATTCAGTCCGGGTATAACGCCGCGGCGGTCTTCCGGGTCCTCGTCCAATCCATCAATGGCATTCGAAACAACCGTTCCCAGATAACCAGGAGTCTCCCGGCAGACCCGGACTTTTACCGTCTCACCGAGAGGCTGGTGAGGGTCCAGGCCTCGGGGGCATATGAGATCCGTATCCGCAAGAATAGCGGCCAGGAGGCCCTCGCCGCGGTTTTCAGCCAGAAGGTCGACGAAAAGACCCAAAAAGATATCAGGGAGATTCGGGATATGCTGGGCCTCGACCATTCGGCTACTGAGTTCAAAGTGGTGTACGGGGCGTTCGCCTCAGGAAACACGGAGATCGCTATCCTCAGCCGTTCGGTCCTGCAGGTGATCATCGGTCTGGCCTCTTACATTGAAGTCCCGGAAGCGCACATTGCGGAAAAGCGCGCCTTGCCAGGCCCCGTTGCGGAAGAGGTGGACGGGACCCGGGTGCCCCCTCTCATCCGTATCAGGAGTTCCTCCGTTAGACCGGTTGATGCATTTGTCGCGATCCCCTATCGTGACCACTGGTTCTGGATCGACGACAAGGATGTGCAATCGAAGGGACTCTTCTCGTTCCTGGAATTCGTGCTGAACCTCGTCGACACGGGCATAAAAGAAGGGATGCCCGTTGTAACGATTCCCACGCGATAAATGAAGGAGGCCATTCAGCAAGGTTTTGCGGCAAAGGAACCCTGCAGGGAACGAAAAATGTCTTACATTAGACCAGGGAGAGTTTCGAGAAAGGAGGAAAGGACTATGAAGTACGTACTCATCTGTGTGTTATTGGCGGCGATGTTCGCCACGCCGGGCCTGGCCCGGGCGGTCACAGCCGAAGATTTTCAGGTAAGGACAACGAAGGACCTCATCGGCCTGTGCACGGTGTCCGCGAACGACCCCCTGGTAAAGGAATCGATCCACTTCTGCCACGGATTTCTTGTTGGAGCTTACAGCTACTACCTTGCCCAGGTTTCCGGCCCCGATGGGGACCGCCTGGTTTGTCTCCCGGACCCGTCCCCGACACGAAACGAGGCCGTTAGCATGTTTGTCGAATGGGTTAAGGCGCACCCCCAGTATTTGAATGAACGGCCGGTAGAAACTGAATTTCGCTTCCTCATGGAAAAATGGCCGTGCAAACCTTAACCGACGGGAAAGACAAGGAGGACATCATGGGTAAGATCGCTATAATATCAATTTTTGTTGTCACCCTCGTTCTCGGCGGGTGCGCGGGCATGTCTGAGACCCAGCAGCGGACCGCCAGCGGAACGATCATTGGTGCTGCCGGAGGGACGATTGTAGGGGCCATCGCGGGCAACGCCGGAATGGGAGCGGCCATTGGTGCCGCTGCAGGTGCCAGCGGGGGCTACCTCTATGGCAAACACAAGGAATCGGAAAAGGCTGCCTACGAAAAGGGGTACCAGGAAGGAAAACAGGGGAAATGACCCTTTGCCGGATGACCGATCGTAAAAGAAGCCGGTGATCGCACGGAAAGCCGGGTAAACAAGAAGAGGACAGGAGGAACTCATGGCTGTTTTAAAGCAGAATCCCGAGCTGAAACGTCTTGCTGAGTGCGCGGGTGGCACTGAGGAATGCAGTACCGGGAAGGTCCCCTGGAAAAAATGGGGTCCCTACCTCTCTGAGAGACAGTGGGGGACGGTACGCGAGGATTACAGCGAAGGGGGAGACGCCTGGAATTTCTTTACCCATGACCATGCACGTTCGCGCGCCTACCGCTGGGGCGAGGACGGCATCGCCGGCATATCTGACGACAAGCAGCACCTCTGCTTTGCCCTCGCACTCTGGAACGGGAAAGACGGCATCCTCAAGGAACGGCTCTTCGGGCTCACGAACAGCGAGGCGAACCATGGTGAGGACGTGAAGGAGTATTATTTTTACCTCGACTCGACCCCCACCCACTCCTATATGAAATATCTCTACAAATATCCCCAGGCAGCATATCCCTACGCCGATCTTGTGGAGACGAACCGGCGGCGGAGCCGGGAAGAGATGGAGTATGAACTCCTCGATACCGGCATCTTCAACGACGATCGCTACTTTGACATCTTTGTGGAGTACGCCAAGGCCGGACCCGAAGACATTCTGGTGCGCATCACGGCGGTCAACCGGGGACCTGACGCGGCCGAACTGCACCTTCTGCCGACGCTCTGGTTCCGTAATGACTGGGCGGCGTGGATTGCCGAATCCAACAGGTCCCCCGAGAAACCGGGCCTTAAGGAGGTCGAGGCGGCGCCCGGCGCGAGGGCGGTCGCGGCAACACATCCGCTGCTGGGCGAATTCACCCTTTCCTGTGAAGGTGAGGTACCTCTGCTCTTTACCGAGAATGAAACGAATAATGTCCGCCTGTTTCCGGGCTATCCGAACGAAAGCCCTTACGTGAAAGACGGCATCAACGACTATGTGGTAGAGGGCCGCGAGGGCGCGGTGAACCCGGGCAAACAGGGCACAAAGGCCGCAGCTCACTACAGGCTGAAAGTCGCACCCGGCGATTCCGCTACCGTAAGGCTGCGCCTTGCCCGTGCGGCCGCCGCCGGCGGCAGGAGGAAGGGAAAAGCTGGCCCGTCCCCTTTCGGCGGCGATTTTGACAAAACCCTGGCCACCCGGTTGACGGAGGCGGACGAGTTCTATCGCTCCGTGACCCCGCCCTCAGTTTCCCCGGACGCCGCCAGTGTCATGCGCCAGGCCATCGCCGGCATGCTATGGAGCAAGCAGTTTTACTTCTTCGACGGTGACAACTGGCTGGACGAGCACAACTCCAACCCCCTCCATTCCGGATATCACAACGCCCGGAACTCGGATTGGTTCCACATGCTGAACGAGGACATCATCTCCATGCCCGACAAGTGGGAGTATCCCTGGTATGCAGCCTGGGACCTGGCCTTTCACACCCTCCCGCTCTCGATCGTCGATCCCGATTTTGCCAAGGAGCAGATGAAGCTGATGCTCAAAGGGGTTTATCTGCACCCCAACGGCCAGATGCCCGCTTATGAGTGGAACTTCAGCGACGTGAACCCCCCGGTCCATGCCTTCGCGACGCTTTTCCTGCACCGTACCGAAAAGGCGGTGCGCGGTCAAACGGACCTCGATTTCCTCAGGTCGGCATTCAACAAATTGCTCCTGAACTTCACCTGGTGGGTGAACCGCAAAGACCGGTTCGGCAAGAATGTTTTCGAGGGAGGCTTTCTCGGTCTCGACAATATCGGCATTTTTGACAGAAGCGCACCACTGCCCACGGGCGGACACCTGGAACAGGCGGACGGCACGGCGTGGATGGCGCTTTTCAGTCAGAACATGCTCGAACTCGCGGTGGAAATTGCCGCTTACGATCCCGAGTACGAGGACATGGTCGTAAAGTTCGCGGAGCACATCTACTATATCGCCCGGGGCATGAACCGGCCCGACGGCATGTGGGATGAAGAGGACGGTTTCTACTATGATCTGCTGCGGCTCCCCGACGGCAGCGCCACACGGCTCAAGGTGCGCTCCATGGTAGGGCTCCTTCCCCTGTGCGCGGCGACCGTTACCGAAGAATGGCAGCGGAAGCGCCTCCCGCGGGCGATGGTTCAAATACAGGCCCGCACGCGCCGCATACCTGAACTCCTGGAGACCATGCACCCCACAGGCCCCGGTCACTACGGTGTGTCCGGGCGGGGGATGATCGCCCTGCTCAACCCGGAGCGGCTCAGAAGGGTCCTCACGAAGATGCTCGACGAGAACGAGTTCCTGGGGCCTTATGGCATCCGCTCGCTCTCGAAGTTCCACGAGCAGCACCCGTACGTCTTCCATGCGGGCGGCGAGGAGTATCGTGTGAGCTACCTGCCGGCAGAGTCGAACACGGGCATGTTCGGCGGCAACTCCAACTGGCGGGGACCTGTATGGATGCCCGTGAACGCCATGATCATCAGGGCACTGCTTAACTACTACCTGTACTATGGTGATAATTTCACAATCGAGTGCCCGACCGGTTCAGGCAGGATGATGAACCTCTTCGAGGTGGCCAGGGAGATCTCAGACAGGCTCACCCGCATCTTCCTGCGCAACGAACAGGGCCGCCGGCCTGTTTACGGGGGTACCGATAAGTTCCAGACCGACCCCCACTGGCGCGATCACATACTGTTCTACGAATACTTCCATGGCGACAATGGCGCGGGACTCGGCGCAAGTCATCAAACCGGCTGGACCGGCCTCGTCGCGAAGTTCATCGAGCTTTTCGGCCTGCTTGACCCCGATTCTTACCTGAAAAAAGGGAAGCGTGTCCTGGACAAGGGCAAGCAAGAAAACTAAGAACGCAGGGAGGGAACTATGGGAGCATGGCCGAAGCACCCGCTTATCTATGAGATCAACGCCTGGGTCTGGCTTGACGAGCTCAGCAAGAAGGCCGGAGAGGCGCTTACCCTGGCCACGGTCCCTGACGACGAGTGGGACCGGATCGCCGCCACAGGTTTCAATGCGGTATGGCTCATGGGGGTCTGGGAGCGAAGCCCCATGGGTATTGGCATCTCGATGTCTAATGAGGGACTCCTTGCCGATTTCCGGAGGGCTTTACCCGATTTTACGCCCGCGGATAACGTAGGCTCACCCTACTGCGTCCGCAACTATGTCGTGGATGCCCATCTGGGAGGCGCCGAGGCTCTCGCCATTGTCCGGCAAAAGCTTTCCAAAAAGGGTATCCGCCTGCTTCTCGATCTTGTGCCCAATCACGTGGCACCCGATCACCCGTGGGCACTCGACCACCCTGAATACTTTATTCGCGGCAGCGAAGAGGACCTCAACCGTGATCCGGGCTCCTTCATGAAAGTGGGCGGACAGGTCTTTGCCTGCGGCAAGGACCCTTATTTCCCTGCCTGGCCCGATGTCTTGCAGCTCAATGCCTTCGATGGGGACCTGCGGCGCGCCATGACCCGGACCGTTCAGGCTATTGCAGAACAGTGCGATGGTGTCCGCTGTGATATGGCGATGCTCCTCATAACCGGCGTTTTCGAGAGAACATGGGGAGAACGCGCAGGAGGGAGGCCGGGGACCGAATACTGGCGGGAGATCATCCCCGCCGTCAAGGAAAAATACCCGGAATTCCGTTTCATCGCCGAGGCATACTGGGACCTGGAGTGGGAACTCCAGCAGCAGGGGTTTGATTTTTGTTACGACAAACGGCTCTACGACCGGCTTGAGCACGACCATGCAGAGACCATCCGGCTCCATTTATGTGCCGAAGATACCTTCCAGGAAAAGCTGGTCAGGTTCGTAGAGAACCACGACGAACCCCGTGCTGCCGCTGCGTTCCCGGGTCCGAAGAACCGGGCCGCGGCTCTCACGGCCCTCTCCATTCCCGGGGCGCGCCTCGTTCACGAGGGCCAGATGGAGGGCCGGCTGACCCGCCTGCCTGTCTTTCTGGGGCGCAGACCCGGGGAGGATCCCGATACGGAACTGATGTCTTTCTACGGTCAGCTGCTCAGGGAACTACAGACCGGCGATTACTTTGACGGTACCTGGCGTCTTTGTGAAACCGGCGGTTGGCCTGACAACGCCAGTCACCTGAACCTGGTGGCCTGGTGCTGGAAGGGTCAAACCGACCGCTGCCTCATCGTGGTGAATCTCTCGGGCATGCATGTGCAAGGACTCGTGAGGGTTCCCTGGGATGATCTTAAAGGGAGGGCATGGCCGCTCAAAGATGTGTTTACCTCCGCTCTCTATGAGAGGAATGGTGATGAAATATACGGCCCGGGATTTTACATTGACCTTGCTCCCTGGGCCTTTCACTTTTTTGTGTGGGTGGAACGGCTATCTTGATCCGGAAGGTTGCCTGAAGGCACGGAGACAGGCTCTCAACCTTGCAACCCCTTAACTCCCTCTTCCCATTGTGCCATTATTCGCTCTCCGATCTCACGGAATTCCGGATGTTCCGATATGTAGCCGGGAATCGTTTCTTTTGTGCCCATGACAGCTTCGGCCGTCTTTGTAATTATATCGGACACCTTTTTCACGGGCAGAGAGAGATGGGCCACTGCGAACCGTTCGAGCACCTTTCGTGACCACCATCTTTTTGTCCCGTCAATTGTGAGAGCAGGTACGTCTTTGCGGATGTAGACAGTAGTTGTGACCACGTCATAGACGGGTGCCAGTTCCACGGTGTTCCGGGGAGCCGAATACAAAACGCCAAAGTTTTTCAGATGGGCATCACCGTTTCGCACCATCACCGACAATACAAGTGCCGCAAAGAACTGTTCCCGCGACGGCATAAGCCGGTCGCTGGAGACAAAGTCAGTGATGCTCTTTGCGACCCTTTCATAACTGCTGGAATATTTCCTGGATGTCCCGAGGGCCTGAAGGCTGCACATGTCTTCGAAGCCGATCGGGGTGCCATCCTGAGCAATGTCAAATCGGCGCATGATGAACAGGCCGCCGTTATCGGAGAGAAAGAACTCCGGGGTTGACAGCCCGGCCCGTTTTGCAGCCGACATGCAGAAATATTCGTTCGCGGCGAGGAAGGGATAATCTGTTCCCCATGATTTGACGATGTAACCCGAGGACGTTACAGCACCGCGATCCGAGGCGTCGAGCAGGACCTTTGGCTGGATTCCCGATACCCCTGAACGAAGGGCGTGCCGGGCAACCAGTTCGTTGAAGAGTTCCCTGGTATCGGGATAGGTAAGTAATTCCTCCAGGGATTCGGGTGTTTCCTCAATACAGGGGGATCCATCGCCCGGAAGTGAAAAGCGGTTCCTTCCCACCTGGTTGCCCCCCGTCACGCGCAGAATGGAGAGGTCATCCTCACCCACCACCTTGGCGATGGCACGTCGGATGGCCTCCAATAGCGCACCTTCCGGAAGGTTCATCTGGAATATGGGGTGGAGTTCACGGTTCACCCAGCTTGCCAGCCTCACAGGCATAGTCAGGGAAACCTGCGACTCCGGGTCCGCATCAGGGTGGTAGGCAAACACGTATTCTCCCGGTGATTCGCGGCCGAGAAGGCCCGCGCGTCTGCTTCCGGCCCACACGGCAAGGGAAGGTACGTTCGGCATCAGCCACCCTCCTCTTCGCGGAGTTCTTCAAGGGTTGGAGGTGCACCCGACGGCCGGACCCGTAATTCCAGGTGCAGAAATTCCAGCAGCCGGATCAGCTTTCTCACTCCGATATCTTGAACGCTACCGTTCTCGATCTGCCCGATGGTAGTCCGGCTCATCCCTAAGGCCTTTGCCACCTGTTCCTGGGAAAGCTTGCGTCTCTTTCGCGCCTGACGAATCTCTTTACCGATGGAAAACAGCATATATGAGTTATATACGATGCATTTGTCTTAGTCAAGAATATTATGCATTATATCCAATGCTTTAATGCATGTTTTTCAGAGCATCGAATGGTGAGATTGTCTTCCGATAACAAGAAGCATAACCCTCCGATTATGGAAATGGCAAACTCATCGCAAGATGAAGAGATTGCCCTATGATTTTCGGCGGGAAACTAAGGAGAACATGTTCCATCAGGTATTTCCTGGGGGTATGTGCGGCGTGCAATTGGTTTGCTTTGAGGGTTGATGTCTTGTATAATATTTGCTGCCAGGCCCTGCGCAACGTGGAGGTTATGAACCCCGTCAGGTCCGGAAGGAAGCAGCGGTAATAGCTCAGCCGTGTGCCGCAGGTAGCCTGGCTTTTTTGATCGAGCATTATGATCCTCCCAAGAGGCACTGCTATTTGAGTTACACAGTTATCGCACGACGGTTCAGGCCGCAGAGATTCGACGATGTCGTCGGGCAGCCGCATATCATCACCACGCTGAAAAATTCGATCAAGGCCGGCAGGATAGCCCACGCGTTCCTTTTCACGGGACCGCGGGGCGTCGGCAAGACCTCGCTTGCCCGCATCTTTGCGAAGGCGGTCAACTGCATAAACGGGCCGACCGACGAGCCGTGCAATGTCTGCGAGAACTGTGTCGGCATAGCGGGCGGCAGCTTCGTCGATGTCATCGAGATCGATGCGGCGTCAACGCGCGGGATCGACGATATCAAGGAGCTTCGCGAGACAGTCCGTTACCTTCCCATGAAGGCGAAGTACAAGGTATATATCCTTGACGAGGCGCACATGCTGACGGACCAGGCCCGCAACGCGTTCCTGAAGACCCTTGAGGAGCCGCCGGGGCACAACATATTCATCCTCGCCACGACGGAATCGCAAAAGATCCCCTACACGATCATGTCCCGCTGCCAGCGATTTGACTTCAGGCGCATCACCGAGCGTGAGATCGTTATGCAGCTCGAGGCCATTTGCGCAAAAGACGGTATCACGTTCGATCCGGGAGCTTTCCACCATGTCGCTATCGAGGCTGACGGCTCCATGCGGGACGCCGAATCGGTCCTCGAGCAGATCATCGCGTACAGCGGGAAGCACATATCTGAAAGCGACGTGATAAACATCATCGGTATCGTGGAGAAGAACGTCATATCCGGCATCGTGAGGTCGATCATCGGGAAGGACCTTGCAGGAGGCCTCAACGCCATCGAATCGACGCTGAGCGAGGGATACGACGTGGGCCAGATCTACCGGGGGCTCGTCTCGTACCTCAGGAATATGATGATCGTGAAGGCCTGCGGCGGCGTACCGGATTTTATATCGATGGGTGAAGAGGAAGCGGCCGAGGTCGGCAGGCTCCTTCAGGAGGTCGAGTACTACGAGGTGCAGAACATGCTGTATTATATGCTGCGCAGCGAAGACCTCATGCGCGGCCTGTTCCCGAGGATCGCACTGGAGACCCTCTATATCAATCTCTACAACCTGTCACAGTTAAAGGATGTTGACAGGGTCATTGCCGAACTCGACAGGGCAGTCCCCGTTCCTCAGGTGCAGCGCCCCGTCCCCGCTGCCGCGCGGGACGAAGCCGCCCCGAGACCGTCATCGGGCAAGAGGCCTGGCGATGGCACGGAGCACGCTGCAGCCCCGGGCGATGCGCCCCGGACCGGGCGCCCGGCCGAAGATGTCCATGGGTTTGTCGAGTTCCTGAAGAAGAAGAAACCATTCCTCGGAAGCATGTTCGATTCGTGCGAATGCCTGTTGGAAGGCCAGGAACTCGTCGTTCTTATCGATAAAAAGTACAGCAATTTTATAAAAAGTGAGTATGAAGAGATAAAGAACCTGGCAGGGCCAGTTTTTTGGCCGGGCCATGAATTTGGAGTTCAGAGATGCCTCGGACAAGAAGAGGAACATCCTCGAAGAATATGTGAAAGAAGCTGAATCTCTCTTCAACCTTTAAGAGGAGGAAGTATGGCAAAAGGTTTTAACCAGATACTGCAGCAGGCAAAGAAGATGCAGGACCGCCTTGTGAAGCTCCAGGAGGAGATGGGCGATAAAACGGTCGAGGCCCAGTCCGGCGGCGGAATGGTCACGTGCGTTGTCAACGGCAGGCAGGAACTGGTATCGCTCAAGATCTCACCCGAGGTCCTCGAAGAAAAAGACAACGAGCTTCTCGAAGACCTCATCGTAGCGGCCATTAACGAGGGCCTCAATCGTTCCCGTGAAATGGTCCAGGAGGAAATGTCGAAGGTGACCGGCGGCATGCAGATGCCGTTTGGAATGT
The DNA here is from genome assembly GCA_963666485.2 of Syntrophorhabdaceae bacterium. Taxonomy (GTDB): domain Bacteria; phylum Desulfobacterota; class Syntrophorhabdia; order Syntrophorhabdales; family Syntrophorhabdaceae; genus Delta-02. Next base: position 48,189 of record CAXXUO010000006.1, read on the forward strand.
AGGTACCGTGTTCTACCCCGAACCGATAGAACGTCTCATCGATAACCTGACCCGGCTTCCCGGCATCGGGAGAAAGACAGCAACAAGGCTTGCCTTTTATCTTCTCAATGCACGCGAGGGATATATAACGGACCTTTCGCGGAGCCTTATCGACATCAAGGAAAAGATACGGCTGTGCAGCGTCTGCTTCAACATAACCGATACCGACCCCTGCGTTATCTGCAGGGATGAAAGGCGCGACAAAACATCCGTGTGTGTGGTGGAAGAATCCTCCCACATGATGGTCATCGAATCGTCAAACCCCGGGCAGCTGCGCTACCACATCCTTCACGGCGTGATAAACCCCCTCGAAGGGGTCGGCCCCGACGACATAAGGATCAACGAACTTCGTGACAGGATCGTCAACGAGGGCATCACCGAGGTTATCGTCGCGACCAACCCGAACATCGAGGGCAACACGACCGCCCATTACATCGCTGAGATCCTGAAGCCTTTCGACGTCAGGATCACCCGCATAGCCTCCGGCATCCCCGTCGGCGGCGACATCGTCTACATAGATCCGCTCACGATCAAGAGTTCGCTGGACAATAGAAAGAAACTGTAAAAATAAGGCTATAGGCAATGGGCAATAGGCGATAGGGAAGGCGTCCCCCGAAATCATGGTCCCTGACCTCATCATAATCTTCTGTAAGTCCAGACAAATATCTCAGCCAATTGCCCATCGCCCATCGCCCATCGCCCCATCTTCTTATTGAATTCCCCCCCAAAAATGTTGTTAACTATTGCGCTGCAGATATTGACAGGAGGATCGAAGAACATGAACAGCGCGAACACACAACACACACAACTTCTCCAATGGGTCGACGAGATGGCGCGCATGTGCAAACCTGACAGCGTTTACTGGTGCGACGGTTCAAAAGAAGAGTATGACCGCCTCATGGCAGGCATGGTGGAAAGCGGTTCCGCCACGCCGCTGAAGAAGCGGCCGAACAGCTTTCTCTTCCGTTCACAGCCGTCGGACGTTGCACGCGTCGAGGACCGTACGTACATCTCCACGGACGACCGGGACGAGGCAGGCCCGACGAACAACTGGGTCGAACCGAAAGAATTGAAGACGCTTATGCGCGGCCTGTATGACGGGTGCATGACGGGGAGGACCATGTATGTCATCCCGTTCTCCATGGGGCCCATCGGGTCGCCCATCGCAAAGATCGGCATCGAGATAACGGACAGCCCGTACGTCGTCTGCAACATGCACGTCATGACACGGGTCGGCACGAAGGTGATCGAACAGCTGGGAACGGACGGCGAATTCATCCCGTGCCTCCATTCGCTGGGCGCGCCCTTGGCACCGGGAGAAAAGGACGTATCCTGGCCGTGCGCGCCGATGGAAAAGAAATATATCAGCCATTTTCCCGCCGAGAACCTTATCTGGTCGTACGGCTCGGGTTACGGCGGAAACGCCCTTCTCGGCAAGAAGTGCCTTGCGCTGAGGATCGCCTCCGCCATGGCGCGCCGTGAAGGCTGGATGGCGGAGCACATGCTTATCCTGCGGCTGACGAACCCTGAGGGACGGCAGTACCATATTGCCGCCGCATTCCCCTCGGCATCGGGCAAGACGAACCTCGCCATGATATACCCGACCATCCCCGGCTGGAAGGCCGAGTGTATCGGGGACGATATATCGTGGATGAAGATACGGCCGGACGGAAGGCTGCACGCGATCAACCCGGAGGCGGGCTTCTTCGGCGTGGCGCCCGGGACCTCGTATTCATCCAACCCGGCGGCCATGGATACTATCAAGGAGAACTGCATATTCACGAACTGCGGCCTCACCGACGACGGCGACATATGGTGGGAAGGCATGACAAAGGAGCCCCCGGCACATACGATCGACTGGAAGGGGCACGACTGGACCCCGGATTCGACGGAACCGACGGCCCACGCCAACGCGCGTTTCACGGCGCCGGCAAACCAGTGCCCGATCATCAGCCCCGACTGGGAGAAACTCGAAGGAGTGCCGATAGATATTTTTATATTTGGCGGCCGCCGGGCGTCGGTGGTCCCGCTGGTCCACGAGGCGTTCGACTGGGAACACGGGGTTTTCATGGGTGCGACCGCCTCATCCGAGACGACCGCCGCGAACATCGGCGCGATCGGGAACGTCAGGCGCGACCCCTTTGCCATGAAGCCTTTCTGCGGGTATCACATGGGGGATTATTTCGCCCACTGGCTCGCGATGGGCAAACGCCTCGGCGAGAAAGCACCGCGCATTTTCTACACGAACTGGTTCCGGAAAACCGAGGACGGCAGGTGGCTCTGGCCGGGATTCGGGGAGAACAGCCGGGTCTTGAAATGGATGTGCGAGCGCGTTGACGGCAAGGCGAATGCTCAGAAAACCGCGATAGGCTATATGCCGTCGGTCGAGGACCTCGACCTCACCGGGCTCGATGTTCCGGTGGAAGACGTAAAAGAACTGCTGCGCGTCGATGCGGCAGGGTGGAAAGAAGAAGCGAAAGACATGCAGGACCATTTCGCCCAATTTGGTGAACGGCTGCCCGAAGCCCTTGCGGCTCAGCTTCAGGGCCTCATAAAGAGACTCGAAGACTAAGGGCCCGAAAGGATCGATATCACGCCCGGCAGGGGACGTACCGGTCAGCAAGGCCGGTACGTCCCTCTCGCCGGTTTTTATTGGCCGTGAATTACCTTGTGTTTTCGCCGTTTTTTTGGAATAGTAGAGACATGGCGCGAGATCTCAGGCTCATCTTTCCCCTCCCCCTGTTCATGATGGTTTTTTGTGCGGCATGGCCATGCATTGCCTTTGCCAGCCCGCCAAAAGAGCCGCATACGGCAGCATCATGTGTCGAGAACGTGCGTATTGCCAGGGCAGCGAGCCCGTTCAAGGAGTGGGATTCACGAATGGCCGGCTCGCAGGCATGGTCGGTCAGGGCCGTGGACCTGAAAGGCGGAGATTACGAGGCGGTTCCCTCACTCGCCCGGTATGCGGTATCGGGACAGATGCTTATGGGGATGGACCGGAAAACACGTGAGCCCGTCGTGTCGTCGCACTACTTTTCGACCCTTTCACGTGGCGACGCCACCCGGATTGAGCCGGGGCAGAAAAAGGAGATCGGGACATTCCTCGGCGCATCGTCGGGCAAGCCCCCGTTTCGCGATGTTGTCCTTTTCCTCCTCGAATCGCAGGTCATAACCACGTACTGGCACGTCGAGTCGATACTCTGCCTGGTATCGGAGGATGATTCGACGGACCGTTACAAGGCACATTTCACGGGCAAACATATCTACTACACCAACCGGTACAATGAAGAAAAACTCGATTTTTTCCTGATCATCGAAAAGTCCTCCGGCCGCATGTTCCTCACAGGCGGGTAAGGCATACAGGGCGGAGGCCGAACCCGACACATGAAAAATGAACCCGTGATACAAATAGACAGTACGGCCTGCATGAAAGACGGCCTGTGTGCCCGAATATGTCCGAAGGTCTTTACGCAGGAGGGAGAGGGCGCCGTCCCGGTCGCGTCACGCCCGGAGTTCTGCAACGGATGCGGTCATTGCCTGCTTATCTGCCCGGCGGACGCCATAACCGTCGACACTATTCATCCGTCCCGTGTCCGACGTATGCCGAAAGACCCTGTGCCCAAGTTTTCACAGCTGGAAGCGATGTTAAAGACCCGCAGGTCGATCCGCAATTTCTCCGATCAGCCGGTTGAGAAAGAACTCATCGAAAAGGTAATTGATTGCGCACGGTTTGCACCGAGTGCAAAGAACACGCAGAGCACACACTACACCGTTGTCCGGGACCCCGATGTGTTGCAGCGGGTCGCGTCGATGACTGCCGAATGGCTCGGACGATCGGCTGCAAAGCTCAGAAACCCGATCGTACGGAAAATGTATATCCTACGCGGATTGACCACGAGCGAGGAATTTGAGCGGTGGGTGGGACAGTTCGAGTTGACGGCCCGCAATATGAAGAACGGCTTAAACACGATCCTTTACAATGCCCCCGTCCTGATCCTGTTTCATGCGGGTAAAAATGTTCGTTTCGCAGAGGCAAATGCCAATCTTGCCCAGCATAACGCCACCCTTGCCGCATGCGGCCTCGGGCTCGGCAGTTTCTATACCGGATATGTCGTTACCGCCTGCAGGCATTCGAGGGAAATAAGCGACCTCCTTCACGTCCCGCGCGGCCATACCGTTTTTGCGGGGATGGCCCTCGGCCACGTCCGCATCGGTTTTTCGCGCTGGATCGAACGGGACCCTGCGCGGGTAGAATGGATAGAATAAAGAAGGTAATAGATTATAGATAATGGGTAATGGGTTAGAGGTGGTGGGTTTCGGTTTTGGCCAATTACATAAGGGAACGGGGAATGAAAGAGAATAGAGATCCATTGGTAATTCTTGATGCAATCGAGAAAGGCAGTATGACGGAGCTGGCGGCGCTCATTGCTTCGGGCGCCGATGTGAACGCCGCGGACGACACCGGGTGGACAGCGCTTATGATGGCGTCCCAGGCAGGGCGTGCCGACATGGTCCGTGCCCTCATCGCCGCCGGTGCGAACGTCAACGCGGCCGACGAGCTCGGTGTAACGGTGCTGATGGCGGCAGCGTCGGGCGGATTCATGGAAATAGTGGAGGCGCTTTTAGCGGCGGGAGCTGATATTCATGCGCGGGACCACAGGGGAACGACGGCCCTGATGTGGGCATCGACAGAAGGGCACGGTGATGTCGTGCAGGCCCTCCTCGATGCCGGGGCGGATGTCAATGCGCGGGGCGAGAGCGGGTACACGGCACTCATGGACGCGTCCGGGAAGGGCCATGCGGATGTCGTCCGCATGCTGATCGAGGCGTTCGCAGACGTGGATGCCTATGACAAGAACCATCTGACGGCCCTCATGCTTGCTGCCATGATGGGCCATGCGGATGTCGTGAGGGTCCTCGTGCTTGCCGGGGCAGATGTGAACATGAAGGGGGAGGGGGGCTATACGCCGCTTATGGACGCCCTGGGACGGGGCCGGACCGATATAGCGGACATTCTCAGAGAGGCCGGGGCTGCGGAATAAAAGAAGGTATCTAACGGCCGGCTGAATGAGCGAAATATTTTTTCAGTATCTCGCGGTGCCGCGCCTTTTCGTCATACATGTCCGCATCTGCTGTTTTGAGAAGGTCCTCGATGGGACTATCCTTTGCATTTCCCAGCACATACCCGGCTGATATCATGAGGGGGATCGTGGTGTTCGGGATGAATTTGTCCCTGAGTGCTTCTTCGAGTCTTTTCCGGACATCGTACAGGATCTGCTTTGAACAATTTGGCAAAAGGACAGCGAATTCATCGCCGCCAATGCGGGCCACGACGTCACTGCCCCGGAACTGTTCCCTGAGCAGGTGGGCCGCGGCGATGAGCTGAAAATCGCCCCGCGCATGGCCCAGCGTATCGTTGACGATCTTCAACCCGTCGAGGTCGCACATGATGATCCCGACCGGGTCGAAGCGCCCGGAACCCAACCTTCTCAATTCTTCTTCAAAGAAGAACCGGTTGTAAAGGCCGGTCAATGAGTCGTGGATGCTGAAATATTTGAGGTTCGCCTCGGCCTTCTTGCGTTCGGTCACATCGAGAAATGTTCCCATAACGGACGGCTTGCCTTTGTACATGGCACGCGAACTGTAGACCTCGATGTTCCGCACCTCGCCGGACTTCGTGATGATGCGGAACTCAGACTGAAGCGACTCTATCTCACCGCTTATCCTGCGGCGGATATTCTCCTCCATCATCGGCAGGTCCTCGGGATGAATGATGTCCTTTGGCCCCATGGCATCGACCATCTCGGGGATAGAGTAGCCCGTCAGCTCGGCCAGCCGTTCGTTGGCATACCGGTACGTATCGTCCTGGAGGACGTATATGCCGACAATGGATTTTTCCGCCAGGCTCCTGAACTTGTCCTCGGATTCGATGAGGTTCTGCTCGGTCTTCCTGCGGTCTGTTATATCCTTTGCGAATATAGCTATCTTCGAGACCGAACCTGCGGTGTCAAACACGGGGTATGCGAATGATTCATAGGTGCGGCCCTCTCTTTCATCGATAAAGATCGTCTGTTTCCCCGTCCGGGCGACTTCGTCAAATTCCTTTCTCCTGAGCGCAGCAAGGGAAGGCGGCAGGAGTTCGTACAGGCAGACCCCCAGGAGCTGCTCCGCAGTTTTCTCGAACCTCTGCGCGGCACATTCGTTTGCCATGAGGATCTTTCCGGACGCATCGATGAGCATCAGAGTCTCGTCAGTGGCGTTGATCAGCGAACTAAGGGTCTCTTCGCTTAGCATCCGGGCTTGCCTGAGGCCCGCCAGTTCGTGTTCCAGCTCAACGATCCTTTCCTGCAAGGACGATATTCGTTTCTCGAGTTCCCGGTTATTGTTCTGTTTTGTTCTGGTTTTCATGTTAGCATGGCCCGGCCTCATCCCGCCGGGATGCTGCCTCGCTATTTTTATCGCGTATTCTGCCGATAAATTTAGGTCAATCAGGCGATGTCCGGCGTATGGCTGCGGTTCGCTCTCTCTTCAAGCCCGCCAGCCATCCATGATATACTTGACAATGCGGTGCCTGATACGTATTATCCGCTTAACATCGGGAAAGGAAGGTGCTATGAACAAGTCATGCCGGATGATCGTTTTGCTGGGAATTTTTCTTGTTACGGGATGTTCGACGGTAAACTGGCCCGGGTATGAAAGCGTGTATGTTCCTCTCAATACGGGGGTCGCGGACACGTCCTTACTTTCCTCGGGCGAGTTGGAAATAGTGCATGATATGCTGAAGGTCCGGGCGAAGTCGGGCGGCGCGGGCTTAAAGCCGCTTAAACTGTCGAAAGGCCTTTCGTTTGCAGCGAAGCAAAAGGCGGTGGAAACCGCGGACACGGGTCGGAAAGAGAACGCGCAGGCACCGCAGCCGCTCATGGCCCGGGTACAAAAATTTGGAAAAGTTACGGGAAAGGTTGCCGAGCTCGTCAGCCACGGATATCCCCAGCGGATAGTCGTCGAGCAGCTGATGAAGCCGGGACCGGTTTCGGAGGGTCAGAAGCCGGAGATATACTTCCTCGACCCTCAATACACGGTTGTTGGCGTCGGGTGTACGGGAGATTTCTATCCCATCTGTGTCCTGACGTTTGCGACGGATTTTGAGGAAGGGTGAAAGAACGGCGTACGGCGTACGGCGTACGGCTGACGGCGTACGGCTAAAGGCTAAAGGCTAAAGGGGAAAGGCTAACGGCTAACGGCGTACGGCGAAAGGCTAAAGGCTAAAGGGGAAAGGCTAACGGCTAACGGCGTACGGCGTACGGCGAAAGGCGAAAGGCGAAAGGCGAAAGGCTAAAGGGGAAAGGCTAACGGCTAACGGCGTACGGCTGACGGTGAGGGGGCCACGGGGAAGTAGCCGATTCAATCATCTCTGAATTACTCATCTTCGTCATCTCCTCCAACCCCGTCATCCCGGCCGTAAGAGCCGGGACCCAAGGTTTTTCTTTTATATCCTTTTAGCAACGACCACATGAGAAAAGAATCATAAAAAACAAAACCTTGGGTCCCGGGTCAAGCCCGGGATGACGGGGAGCGAAATATTCCCGAGTATATAAACGTGACGGTCCAAACGATTGGTAGGGAATTGTGAGACAGTTTCTTGACCCGGGATTCAGGGTTTGCCCTCGGGTTTTTCCTGTTGATTTGTCTGCCTGCTCATAATAATCTTGTTCTTACAGTACATGCTAAGGGGAGAAAATGGAAGACCTGGTGAAACGTGTTGCGCGCATGATCGGCAAGGCTGAAAAGATCGTCGTTTTCGTGGGAGCCGGCCTGAGCACGGAGTCGGGCATACCCGATTTTCGCAGCCCCGGCGGGGTGTGGGACAAATACGATCCGGAGGATTTCTATTTTCAGAATTTTGTCTCGAATCGCGCGAAACGGGAAAAATACTGGGAAATGGCGACCGAGATGTACGAGGCGATGAAAGAGGCGAAACCCAATGCCGGCCATAGAGCGGTGGCAGAGCTTGAGAAGCTGGGGAAACTCGACTGCCTGATCACCCAGAACATTGACGGCCTTCATTTCAAGGCCGGCAATTCGGAGACGAAGGTATTCGAGCTGCACGGGACAGCAATGCACGTCGCATGCCTCGATTGCCACAGGCGATATGAAAGGGCCCTTATCCAGGAGCGCATCGCAGCCGGCGACAAGGCGCCTGAATGTGATGCGTGCGGCGGCCTTTTGAAACCTGCCACCATATCCTTCGGACAGGCCATGCCCGAACGGGAGACGGCGGAGGCGTTCCGCCGCAGTTCGGACTGCGATCTTTTTATCGTGATCGGGTCGTCGCTCGTTGTGTATCCCGCGGCGCAGATGCCCGTGGTCGCAAAACAGTCGGGTGCAAAGCTCGTTATCATAAACCGCGATGAAACCGCATGCGACAGGCGGGCCGACGTGATCATAAACGGCCAGGCGGGGACGATAATGGCGGCGATACTGGAAGAAGTGAAAAGAAACCGTAAGGGGTAAAGAAAGGGGTTCAAGGTTCAAAGTTCAAGGTTCAAGGTGTTTAGGAGTAAAGAAAGAGGTTCAAGGTTCAAGGCAGTGAGAATTGTGATCGAGGGTGGGGGGTATGAATATACAAATTTTCGGGGTGAGCAAGTGCCAGGATACGAGGGCGGCGCAGCGTTTCTTTAAGGAACGCGGGATAAAGTTCCAGTACATTGACCTTGGCATGAAGGGATTGAGCAAGGGCGAGCTTAATAGCGTCAAGGCATCGGTCGGGCTTGAAAACCTGGTAGACACGGAAGGGAAGGAATACGCGAAACTGAATCTCAAGTACCTCACACACGATGTAGAAGAACAGCTTCTTGAGCATCCCCTTCTTTTTAAAACCCCCATCGTCCGCAACGGCGGAAGATCGACGATAGGTTTTCAGCCCGAGATTTGGAAGGAATGGATGAAGACGGGATAATCCGGCAAAGAGCATAAGATATCATCTATCCGTATCGGTTTTATCTTGGACCTGAGGCCATGCCGCGGTCCCCATTCAGTTTCCCAATTTTATCAATTTCTGCATGTCGTCCTGCACTCCGGGCCGAGCCTGACAACCTGCCGTCACCCCGGCGAAGGCCGGGGTCCAGGTTTTTTGCTTTTTTGTCGTTACCCGATCTGAGATGTTTATGAAAGAATGAAAAAAGATCTGGATTCCGGCCTTCGCCGGAATGACGATCCCTGGGGATGTTGCGGTTATATTTTTTGCCCGGCTATCTTCGACCGTTTCCGTTCCAGCCCGTCGAGGATGGTCTTGCGCAGCCTGATCGATTTCGGGGTTATCTCAACCAACTCATCTTCGTTAATGTAGGATATGCAATCTTCAAGGCTCATGTACCGGGCAGGCGTGAGGATGACGGCGTCGTCGGACCCGGCGGCCCTCATGTTGGTGAGCTTTTTCCCTTTTGCGGGATTTATGACGAGGTCTATCTCACGGCTGTGTTCGCCGATGATCTGGCCTCCGTAGACCTTTTCTCCGGGTCCCAGGAAGAGTTCTCCACGGTCCTGGAGGTTGAACAGGGCATACGCTACCGTGGTACATTCCTCCATGACAACGAGAACGCCATTGTTGCGGTTTTTCATCTCACCGGCATACCGGTCATACCCGTCAAAGATGTAGTTCATCGTACCTGTTCCTTTTGTCTCGGTCAGGAACTGTGAACGAAAACCAATGAGCCCGCGCGTCGGTATGCGGTAGCTCAGCCTCACGATACCCTTGTTCTGGTCCATGTGGACCATCAGGCCTTTGCGTTTTCCGAGATTTTCTATGACGTTGCCGGCATACGCTTCATCGACGTCGATAGTGAGTTCTTCATATGGCTCGAGGACCCCGTCTTCGGTGTCGTGATAGATGACCTTTGGCCGGGTGACCTGAAATTCGTACCCTTCACGGCGCATCTTTTCGATGAGGATCGACAGGTGCAGTTCGCCGCGCCCCGAGACCTTATACCCGATCGAATCATTGAGCTCCTCGACGACGAGCGCGACATCCGACAGCGTCTCCCGCATGAGCCTTTCCCTGATATGCCGTGACGTCAGAAAACGTCCTTCCTTTCCGGCGAAAGGAGAATCGTTGGGAATGAAGTTCATGGATATCGTGGGCGGGTCGATATCGATGCCGGGCAGGGGGGCAGGATTTTCGGGATCGGTAAGTGTCTGGCCGATCGTGATCGACTCCATTCCGGCCACGGCTACTATTTCACCCGTTCCCGCAATTTGCGTCTCCTCCATAGAACTTCCCTTGAACCGGTAGACCTTTGTGATCCGGGCCGGGGAAGAGGGCACGCCTTCAGTCGCGACGATGACATCCTTGTTGAGGTTGAGCACACCGGATGTTATCTTGCCGATCGCGAGCCTGCCGAGGAAAGGGGAGTACGAAAGCGAGCTTACCAGCATCTGCAGCGGGGCCTCGGGATTGCCCATAGGAGGCGGGACCGCATCGATGATCATATCGAACAGGGGAAGCATCGAAGAATTGGGAACTTCGTGATCGAGCGTCGCATACCCTGCCTTCGCCGACGTGTAAATGATCGGGAAATCAAGGATGTCGTCCGGCGCATCGAGCTTGACGAAGAGATCGAACACCTGGTCCACGACCCAGTCGCACCGGGCCGCCGGTTTGTCGATCTTGTTGACAACGACAATGACCGGGAGCTTGAGGCCCAGGGCTTTTTTCAGGACGAACCGTGTCTGGGGCATCGGCCCTTCCGCGGCATCGACGAGCAGAAGCACGCCGTCCGCCATCTTGAGCACTCTTTCGACCTGCCCGCCGAAATCGGCATGACCGGGTGTATCGATAATATTGATAAAATGGTCTTTATATACGAAAGATCCATTTTTTGACGAGATCGTTATACCGCGCTCGCGTTCGAGGTCCATGGAGTCCATAAGGCGCTCTTCTACGTGCTCATTGTCGCGGAACATCCCGCTCTGCCTGAAGAATTGGTCTACAAGCGTGGTCTTCCCATGATCGACGTGGGCGATGATCGCAATATTCCTGATCTTATTCTGTTCCATAAGGGATAAGTTAGAAGGTTGTAAGGCCCGGGGTTAACCGGGCCTTAGGTTGGTCTGTTTTATGCCTTTGCTACGTTCGATGCTGCAGGGCCCTTCGGGCCGCTGACGACATCAAATGTCACTGAATCGCCCTCGGACAGGGATTTGAAGCCGCTGCCCTGGATCGCTGAATAGTGGACGAACACGTCTGTGCCGTCATCACCTGTGATAAAACCAAAACCTTTTGACTCGTTGAACCACTTCACAGTTCCTTTTGCCATGCTAATGAAACCTCCTGATAGAATGTGGAAGAAGAAGGAACTGTGCTACGGACAAACGACAAAAATGTATATTCCTGCGGTATGTGACGAACAGCGTGTTCCCTTCCTTTGTTCCGAGGTCGATTATCGCATAAAAATCAGTCATGTGCAAGAAATAATTATCGAGGGCCGTCCGGAAACGAAGGAATACCGCTATTTTCGCTTGAAACGCTGCATGAATTTTTATTAATCTTTTACTTTGCAGCGAAAAACTGCGGCTTTCGAAGGAGAAAAAAGCATGGCGGATTTTGACAGGGGACTTGAATTGTATGATAGGCCGGAGATCCTGTACCGGCTTTTTTTTCCGCGGCGGGAAGTGGCCCCGGATTCGGACACAGCCAGGAACCATTACGTCGATGCCGCCCCCGGCATAGCGATCGGCTGCCGTTTCTTCACGGTCCGGAATGATGCGCCCAATCTTATCTACTTCCATGGAAATGGTGAGATTGCCGCCGACTATGATTATGTTGCTCCTGTTTATGCACAGTACGGCCTCAACCTGTTTGTGGCCGATTACCGGGGGTACGGCGGAAGCGGCGGGACCCCGACATGCACCGCAATGATAAAGGATGCCCATCCGGTATTTCGGTATTTCGCGAACTATCTGAAGGAAACCGGGTATACGGGCCCCCTTTTTGCAATGGGCCGTTCCCTCGGAAGCGCTCCCGCGATAGAACTCGCCTTTCATTACGGGGACGCCCTGAAAGGCCTTATCATCGAAAGCGGGTTCGCGAGCGCGCACAATCAGATCGGCCGCCTGGGCGTCGAGTACCTTTTTGACGACGGGACTGAGCCGGTAGGGTTCGGAAACGACCTGAAGATAGGAGATGTGAGGCTGCCCACCCTGATAATCCACGGTGAATGGGACGAAATAATTCCCGCATCGGAAGGACGGCACTTATTCGAGCTGTCCGGTGCCGCGGATAAAACATCTTTATTTATTCCCCATGCCGGTCACAACGATATTATGTATCACGGGCTGAAACAATACATGGAAGCCGTGCGCTCGTTTGTCGCAAGGTGCGGCGCGTAACATTTCATCCCCCTTCCTTGAAATCTGACGAAGGAATCTTACATTTCCTTTATAAGAAGGTCCAAGGGAGGGGCATATGAAACCACCACAAGCGATCCTGGTACCGACCGATTTTTCAGACTTTTCCGATGACGCTCTGGAACTCGCTTATGACATTGCAAAACAGTACAACGCGAAGATCTGCCTTCTTCACGTCATCGAGATCATCCGGCAATGTACCGTGGACTATTGCCTCGACATCCAAACGGTAGAATCGCTCGAAACACAAACGTTAACGGCCTCGGAAGACCTCATGAAAAAGCAGATCGAGCGGGTCATCAAAACGAAAGATGTCGAGATCACGACGGACATCAGGAAAGGGACACCGTACCGGGAGATCCTGAATGAACAGCAATCAAAGAATATTGACCTGATCGTCATCGCGTCCCACGGCAGGACCGGCCTTTTAAGCCATCTCATCGGCAGCGTAGCGGAAAAGGTCACACACGGGGCCAAATGCCCGGTCGTTCTTGTCAGGCCAAAGCACTGATCGGAGGCAGGTTCTTAGAAAAAAAGAGCGCCGGCTTGAAACCGGCGCTCTTCTATTAAACGCGAGAAGTGATCCTCTTACCTTTTGTATTCGGAAACATGTTTCGGCCGTGTGAATGCGAGGGCGATGATAAAGCCGACGACCAACAGGCCCGCTGCGGTATAGAGCGACTGCTGTTTGTTGAATTCGGCGAACACAAAACCGCCGACAACGCCCGCCGCGCCCCATGCCGTGAGCAAGAAACCGTAGATCCTTCCAATATACGTCGGTCCGAACGAGTCGGCCGAGAAGGCAGGCATGACAGCAAAGCCGCCGCCCAGGCACGCAAGGAGATAGCAGGCGATGATCGTGAATACGAGCACACTGCTGATCTGGGGAAGGATGACATACAGGATTGCCTGCGTAATGAACATGACCATGTAGGTGCCCTTCCGGCCGATCTTATCGGAAACGGCAGCCCAGAAAAGACGTCCCAATCCGTTGAATATAGACGCCGTGGCCAGGACGCCGCCACCGAGCACTGCCAGTTTCGCCGGGTCATCGACGTTCTGGGCAACCTTGATGACTTCCTGTGCCATGGGTGAAAGTTTCGACAGAAGCCCCATGCCTGCCGTGACGTTCAAAAAGAGCATGCCCCAGAGCATGTACCACTGGCGTGTCCGTTTTGCCTCTGTCCAACTGAAGGAATCGGCCGCGCTGACCGTTGTGGCAGCCGGTGTAAAGCCCTTGGGAAGCCAGCCCGCGGGGGGGTTTTTCAGGGTCGAGGAACAGATCAGGTTGAGCACCAGGTAGACCGCGCCGAGTATGAAAAAGGAGTTGGCCACACCGACATTAACGATAAGTTTGGGAATGATCATACCAATAAAGAATGCGCCAAAACCGAACCCCATGACAGCAAGGCCGGTTATCATACCGCGCTTATCCGGGAACCACCGGATCAAGGTAGCGATTGGCACGACATAGGCGAGACCATTTCCGATACCGGCGATGACCCCGTAGCCGATGAGCAGGAACCAGAAGCTGCCGGCCTTGAGCGCCACGCCGCCCAGGAGAACACCAACACCGTAAAAACAGGCGCCCAGTATTGCAACGAATTTCGGCCCTTTTTTATCAACGAGCATGCCGCCGAAAGCGGCGGAACAACCGATGACGCCGATGATCAGCATGAACACGCGCGCTACCATCTTGGCTTCCCAACCCTGGGCGGCCACGATAGGTTTCACGAAAACCGACCATGCGTAAACGGTGCCCAGAATGAGCATGATCACGACACCGGCGATTGCAAGAAACCAGCGCTTACTCTCCAAGTTTTGTTCACTCATGTAACAAACCTCCCCAGTTTAATTATTATTCAATGTACGGAACAACGCCTCGCTGCTGTGTACCAGACTCCCCTTTTTATACCGGCGTGTCCTGTGGTTTTGTATGCATGCTTTTTACCACCTTTTTTTTGACGTAGTCAACCTTTTTTGTATCTTCATGAAATCCGCACACCTGTAATTTTCCGCGGGAAACCTGAAAAATAACCGAAAATATAATTAAAAAACCTATCACATATTTTATAAACATTATTTTTCTTGAAGCCGGCGGAAAATAGCGCATGATGTGATATCATAAGCACTCCCGACATAATGAAAACCCCGGGGTGGAAAACCCCGGGGTTTCCTGGTCCCGGATCATTATCGGTCCTTACGTCATTTACCGCACAGGCGCTCCTCTGCGGCTTCGAGCGTGGCCAGTTTCTTGGCGAAAGCGAAACGTACCATTTTCTTGCCCATCCCTTTTGTTCCATAGAAGCACGATCCCGGAACGACCGCCACGCCGAGGTTGGAGGGCAGCCACCGCGCAAAGGAGTAATCGTCCCCGTCGAAATCCCAGTTGCTGAAATCGGCCATCACATAGTAGGAGCCCTGCGGGGCCGAGGCTGAGAAACCGGCCTTGTCGATAATCGACATCATTTTTGCGCGCCGCGCGGTGTAATCGGCCTGAAGCTGCGTGTAGTACGTGTCGGGAAGCTGAAGGACTGCCGCACACGCCGCCTGCAGCGGGGCAGGTGCGCATATCGTCATAAAGTCATGAACGGTCCTCAGGATCGTGCTCAAGGGGTTCATGGCGCACGCGTACCCGAGCCGCCACCCCGTCATCGCGAATGTCTTGCCGAGGCCGCTGATCGTCACAGTGCGTTCAGCCATGCCGGGTACCGACGCGAGCGGGACGTGCCTGAGCCCATCGTAGGTTATATGTTCGTAGATCTCGTCGGTTATAGCGACGACATTGAATTCCTGGCACAGCCCGGCGATGCCTTCCATTTCGTCCTGCGTGAAGACGTGTCCGGTCGGGTTGTGCGGGGTATTGACGATAATTGCCTTCGTCCTTTCGTTGAATGCGTCACGAAGCCAGTCGAGGTTCAGGGTATAATCAGGCGCTTCAAGGGGCACAAAGCGGGCCGTGCCGCCCGAGAAGACCACGGCGGGGAGATATCCCTCATGGTACGGTTCGATAATGATGACCTCATCGCCCTTGTTGATGATCCCCATCAGTGTCGCAAGAATGGCCTCCGTGACCCCGCACGTGACCGTTACGTGTTCGTTGGGGTCGAATTTCAGGCCATACCATTTCTCCATCTTGGCCGTGATGGCCTCGCGCAGGGGAAGCGTCCCCCAGGTGATCGTGTACTGATTTCCGCCCGACTCCAGGGCCTTCTGGGCCGCCTCGATCGCTTCGCGCGGCGGATCGAAATCCGGGAACCCCTGCGACAGGTTGATCGCGTTGTGCGTAATTGCCAGCCGCGTCATTTCCCTGATGAAAGATTCCCGGATCATGTGGAGGCGCTGAGCGCCGCCTCCCTGGACAGGGTCGAACCTCATGCCGAAAGTCGACAGCTTTTCTCCCTCGAGAACGTTGAGGGCCCTCTGGCCCTGCCGTGCCTCCATTTCTTCCCGACGATTCATTTGTTTCCTCCTTTATGGATTATTGAATTTTCATTCATCGTTTCCTCCAATTTTTGCCCAATAAAAAAGGGCCATGGAGTTTTCCATAGCCCTAAAAAGCTTTAAGGGCCATGGGTTTAGCACCCATGGCCCCTTTCTTTACCCTGTCAGGAGAAAGATCGACACGAGTGCCCGGGAGAATAATAGTAGTAATAATAAGAGGTGAGCCGGATAGAGGTGTCGTTTCTCAACATGTTAGCGAAAGTCTAATGGAGCGGATAGGGGTTGTCAACAAAAATATTTCGCGTCTTATTTCAGGGGCATGAAAAGCACGGTCTGCAGATCCTCCGGCGATGTCGTACCGGGGTCGTTCAGATAGAACTCGTAACTTTCCCCTGTCGGTTCGTGTCCGTTCTCGCTTATCCACTCAGCGAGCGCCATGTATGCGGATTCGATCTCCTCGTACGGTCCCGTGTGCACCGTGGTGGCGGCATTGGCGAGGACTATTTCCCTGCAGTCGATCTCCCCGTGGCCTGAAACCATCTTTGTGATGGGAAGGCACATCTCGACGTCGGGTTCGTCGGACAGCATGTCGTGATAGATAGCAAACGGAGGCCCCGAAATGTCTTCGCCGATCTCTTCGAGATACGCTATAAGGCGGGCGAACGATCCTTCGAATATCTCCGGAAGGTCTTCAGCTGTCGCTCGCGACCTGATCATGATCACCGGTTGCGGGTCTATACTGCTGAGCTCACAGGTGTATGGCATTATGTCGCCTCCGTCAGGAATGTATTTCCTCATCAATCTACATGATACGGACGGCAAAAAGCAATTTAAAATCTTTACAATTCGGGGGGGATACGGCTAGAGTTTGGTATTCTAAAACAGGGGAGGATAGTATGGTCAAAACATACGTCACGGTCTTGGGGGCAGTGCTGGCGTTGCTCGTTATGCCCGGCATGGGACTGTGCCAGGGAGATGCTTCCCGCGATTATCCGTCGGTCCTCAAGAATGTTCACGAAGAGCTCCTACGATCGTTCGCGCAACTCGACGGGGACCTGTCGAACGCTGCCGGCCGCATCGCAAAGTCGGGTCTCACAGGAAACGATGCCCGGGCCGCGCTCAGAGGTCTCTGTGCGGATAAGGTCTACGCGATCGATTGCGCCGCCGTCAATAGTGCCGGGGTTATGGTGACGATCGAGCCGCCGGCGTTCAGGAAATTTGAAGGCGTCAGCATCAGCAAGCAGGACCAGGTGATCGCTTTGCAGAAAACAAAACAGGCGGTCCTGAGCCGTGTTTTCCGGTCGGAAGAGGGCATAGACGCGGTCGATATGGAGCACCCGGTATTTTCCGCGGACCAGGCATTCATGGGTTCGGTCAGCATTCTTTTCAAGCCCGAGGAATTCCTGTCGTTCGTGATCGGGCCGCTCGTCCGGGGGTTTTCCTCCGCCGAGATATGGGTTGTGCAGAAAGATGGAAGGATACTCTACGATATACACAGGAATGAGATCGGCCGGATGCTTTTTTCGGACCCTCTCTATAAGCCCTTCCCTGAGCTTATCAGGTTGGGAGAAAAAATAGTTCGACAGGCGGAAGGGCACGGTTTTTACGATTTCACAGATGCCAAAACAAAATTGATCATACGGAAAGAAGCGTTCTGGACAACGGTGGGGATGCACGGCACCGAGTGGCGGATCGTCGCGTCCCGGCCCGTTGCCGGAAAGTAGGTGTCTCCATGGCAAACATCGCCACACCTCGTGAAATAAAGGCAGTTATCAAGAATTTTCTCGCTCGCCTCGATGCAGATATCGGTGCGGTAGAGGAATTTCTCTCTCCCGATTGCAGCGCACATCTCCCGGGGCAGAACGTTCCGCTCGACAGGAACGGCTTTAAAGGTTTTGCAGGGATGCTGTATGCTGCTTTCCCTGATCTTCACCATGAGGTCACGTTCCAGATCGCGGAAGGCGACGAGGTGGCGAGCCTCGTTGCCGTGCGGGGCACGCATAAAGGCAATTTTCAGGATATTCCGCCGACCCAAAAACAGGTAGAATTTACGGATATTATCCTGGCCCGTGTGCACAACGGGAAGATCACCGTCCTCTGGGCGCAGTTCGACGCACTCGGATTATTTAGGCAGCTCGGCATGCCGTAAAGGCCGCCGTTTATTTGTTCTGCTGGATCTCCCGGAGTCTTTCCGTGAAAATATCGGGCAGGCGGCCTATCCTGTGTTGCGAGTAGTTGAATACCACGATCCCCGTTTCAGCGAGGGCGATCACCGTATTATTCCGGACGATGCGCTGAAATATCCTGAAATTACCCGCCGCCAGTTCGCCGATATGGGAGTCGATGCGTATCTCGTCGAAGACGAACCCTTCAGACTTGTAATTCACGGCCAGGTCCGACATGATCGTCCCATTCTCCCCGTCGCCGAGGTCCCCTTCACTGAACCCCATCGCATGGTACATACTGGCCCGTGCATTTCCGAAGAGCGTGACAATTGAATCGTTTCCCAGGTGTCCGCCGTAGTTGATGTCACGGGGCATAAGGGTGGTATGGTAGGAAAATTCGTAGGTGGGTTGTTCTATGAGTTTTATTCGAGGCATGATAAAAACCCGGCTTACGGCGTACGGCATACGGCGTACGGTTAAAGGCAAAGGCAAAAAAAACAGAAGATACAGGTTTTGCCGTCAGCCGTACGCCGTCAGCCGTACGCCGTTATTTTAACTTATTCTTCTTCGCCCACTTCGCAACGTCGATGGGGCTGTCGAGAACGGCGACCCCGGCGTTCTTCAGGGCCTCATGCTTGCCGGAGACGGTGCCGGTGCTTCCGCGTACGATCGCTCCTGCATGGCCCATTTTCTTGCCCTGAGGCGAGTAGCGCCCTGCTATGTAGGCGGCGACGGGTTTCGTCATCTTCCGTGAGATGAAGCCTGCCGCTTTCTCTTCCTGCTCACCGCCGACCTCTCCGACGATTATTACTGCATCGGTGTCCTTGTCATTTTCAAACAATTCGAGAATGTCGGCGAGGTTCCTGAGTACCACGGGGTCGGCGCCCATGCCGACGACCGTGCTCTGCCCGACCTTGCTCTCGGACAGGATGCCGGCAAATTCATAGGAAAGCGTTCCGCTGCGGGAAATGATGCCAACCCGGCCCGGCTGAAACAGCGATGCGGGCATGATGCCCATTTTTCCCATCCCGGGCACGAGGATACCGGGTGTTGTCGGACCGAGCGCGAAGACGCCTTTTTCGAGGGCGTAGCTGCGCATTCTCAGGACGTCCTTGACCGGGATATGCTCGGGGACTATGACGATCAGCTTTATACCGGCGTCGATTGTCTCGAGAAACGCATCGAGCACCCCGGCAGCTGGTACAAAGAATACAGACGCATTTGCCCCTGTCTCTTTGACTGCTTCGAGAACGCCGTTGAAGACCGGGACGCCCTCGACGTTCATGCCGCCTTTCCCCGGGGTGACGCCGCCAACGACCCGCGTGCCGTACTCAAGCATCCAGTGTGTCTGGGCGCTTCCGATCCGGCCGGTGATGCCTTGCACGATGACTCGTGTGGACTCATTCATCAATATGCTCATAGGGAAACCTCATTCATTTCAGTTATCACTTCTCCAGGGAGGGATATTCCCTCCATGGCCTTATTTTTTCTTCGGTTTGGCTGCAGGGCCTTTTTCGTCCGGCCCGACAAGCTTGTACAGGACGTCGACCGCCTTTTCCGTGGCCGCTTCCGTCACCACGTGGACGCCGCCTGATTTGAAAATTTCCCACGTCTCTTCCTGGCGGTTGCCGAGTGCCTTTGCCACGACGGGCAGCTTCACGTTGTGTTCCTGCATATACCGGATAACACCCTTGGCGCCCTCGTGAATGGGGTTGATCCCGCCGTACACGTTGATGAAGATACCCCGTAAGCCGGGCTTCATCATGATGAGCTCCATGCAGCGGTAGAGCAGGTCGGCGGTGATGCCTCCCCCCGTTTCGAGGAAGTTCGCAGGCCGCATCTTCTGCCCTATGATGTCCATGGACGCCATCCCGAGCCCGGCGCCCGAGGAGATAAGCCCGATGTCGCCGTCAAGGTCGACGTAGGTGACGCCGATCTCCCTGCCGCGCCTTTCGAGAGGGTTCTCGATGCGGTCAACCCGGTCGGGAAGAGGAAATCTTATACGGGAAAGTGCCGAGTCATCGACCTCGAGCACGGCATCGACCGCCATAAGCCCGCCGTTCGCAAGGACGACGAGCGGGTTGATCTCCGCAATGAGGGCTTCATACCGGGTCGCTATGTGATAAAGCTGGCCTATTATATCGCTCCAGGCGGTGATCATCTTCTGCTCGATCCCGAGCATGCGCAAAAGACCCCGTGCCTGGTACGGGTAATATCCGAAAGAAGGTTCGATGTGTATCGCAGCGATCTTTTCCGGGGATGTCTTGGCGGTCTCCTCGATGAGTACACCGCCCTCGGTACTTGCAACGATGACCGGTTTACCGGAATAGCCGTCGATGGTCATGCCGAGGTACAGTTCCCGTGTGATATCAACCTTCTCGCACACGAGGACCTTGCGGACAGGCATGCCCTTCACCTCGCACATGAAAAGATGGTCCGCCGCTTCTTTGAGCTGGTCGGGGTTCTCCGCCACCTTGATGCCGCCCGCGAGTCCGCGCCCGCCGACGAGGACCTGCGCCTTGAGAATGACGGGATACCCTATCTCGCCCGCGACGTGCAGGGCCTCGTGCATATCGCTGACGAGCGCGCGCCGGGGAACAGGGATCCGGTTCTGTTCAAAAATGTCCAGTGCTTCGTATTCGTGAAGTCTCATACAGTTACGTCCCTTGTGGTGTTGATTTGACTCCCAGTGCACCGCGGGAAGACCGCAGCCGCAACAGGCAAGTATAAATTGTAATCGCGTTTAAAGTCAATGTAATTGATTAATAATGAAATTGAAAAGAGGTAATGGGTAATAAGCAGAAAAGCAGGCGAGGGGCAAGGGGCGAGGGGCAATAGGCGATGGGACCTTCCCCCCGCGTCATCCCGGCGAAGGCCGGGATCCGGGGTCTTTCGTCGACGCGATATAAAGAGGCAAAACCCTGGATCCCGGTGTCAAGCACCGGGATGACGGCGGTGGCAGATAACGTCCGTCGCCCTTCCCCCCTCCCTTCCTACCCTTACCTATCACTCATTACCGCTATTACCTTGTGATGCAGAGACGCTGGATTCCTGCTTTCGCGGGAATGACGGATGAAAAGTATCCCATCGCCTATTGCCCCTCGCCCCTCGCCTGCTTTTCTGCTTGTTACCCATTACCTATTTTTTTAATTGCATTTTTAATCACATTTGTGTAAGTTGTTGCCCATGGCACAGATAAAGAAAAAATCAACCAAACAGTCAGAGGACAGCAGTCAGGTAGCGTATCAGGGTATCCGGCGCATGATCTATGCGAAGGAACTGGTACCGGGACAGAAGATAGCCTACAGGGACCTGGCAGAGAAACTCGACTTAAGCCCGACGCCGATCATCCAGGCATTAAGGAGACTTGAGCTTCTCGGTTTCGTCAACCATGAGCCCAACAGGGGTTTCTTCATGTCGCCGTTCAGCGTGAGAGAGATCGAACAGATCTACGAGATGCGCGAACTCATCGAGCCGTCTCTCGTGGCCTCGACGGTCCAGAACATCGACAAGAAAGGGCTCGCCGATCTAAAAAGCGCCCTGGAAGCGCACCTGTCTGCCGAACGGGATTTTTACCTGAAAGAAAGGCTTTTCAAGAACAGGGAATTTCACCTGACCCTTGCGGGGCTTTCGAAAAAAGAGACACAGATACGAATCCTCCGGAATTTGTTCGACATCCTGTTTCTCAAGTACAGCGACCTGCCGCGGTCATCGCTCGTTGCAACGGACCAGGAACACCAGGAGATCTATGACGCCGTTTCGCTTAGGAGCATGGACCGTGCACAGACCATTCTCAAGAACCATGTGACCAATGTCAAGGTCCAGGTCTTAACGAGCGTCCGCAAGATGCTTGAAGAACAGGAACGCTCTGAATTCTAGGAAAGACGTCCTGACCGATCACACGCCATAAGGAGGCAAAATATGGGTATCAAGACAAAAGACGAATATATTGAATCATTGCGCTCCCTCAACCCGGTGGCCTACATGTTTGGAGAAAGGCTCACCAATATCGTTGACAATCCGCGCCTCCGTGCAGGTATGGAAGCGACAGGCGCCACCTATGAGATGGCCCAGCTCGACCCCGGCCTGGTCATTACGCAGAGCCCGCTGATCAACGAGCCTGTCAGCCGTTTCACGCTTCCCCCGGCGAGCGTCGAAGACCTCGTGGCGCGGGTCAAGTTGAACCGGAAGGTCGCCAACTATGTCGGTACATGCCACCAGAGGTGTACGGGCCTTGACTGCCTTTCGACTCTTGCCATCGTCACCTATGACATCGACCAGAAATACAAGACCGAGTATTACCCGAGGTTCCAGGAATTCCTGAAATTCATGCAGAAAAACGACCTGACAGGCAACGCGGGCGTGACGGACGTGAAAGGCGACAGGTCGCTCGCCCCGCACGAACAGGTTGACAAAGATATGTTCCTCCGTATCGTAGAGAAGAAAGCCGACGGTATTGTTGTCCGCGGCGCCAAGGCCCACCAGACCGGGTCGCTTTCAGCGCACCAGATCATCGTCCTGCCGACGCGCGCAATGGGGAAAGATGACAAGGACTACGCGGTTGCTTTTGCGATTCCTGCCGACACGAAGGGCCTGATCCATGTTGTGGGCCGGTCGACGCTCGATATGCGCGAGCTTGACGGTTGCGACATAGGCAACGCGTATTACTCCAAATATTGCCCGACCCTCATCTTTGACGACGTGTTCGTCCCGTGGGACAGGGTTTTCTTATGTGGTGAGACGGAATTTGCTCAGGAGATGGTCATCAAGTTCTCCTCTTTCCATCGCCAGAGCCACGGCGGCTGCAAGTCAGGCAAGATCGACTGCATGATAGGCTGCGCGCTCACAATGATGGACTACAACGGCACCGCCAAGGTCGGCCACCTGAAAGAAAAAGTAACCGACATGATCCACAGGGCCGAGACATTGTACGGATGCTGTCTTGCGTCATCCTACGAAGGCCAGAAGCAGCCGTCCGGCGCATACTTCATCGACACGGTCCTCGCCAACGCATCCAAGATCCACGAAGGCAAGGAAATGGCCGAGGCGACGAGGATGATGATCGATGCGTGCGGCGGTTTTGTCGCCGACATGCCATCCGACAGGGATTTCTCGAACCCGGAGATCGGCGGCCTGCTTAAGAAATACCTGAAAGGCGTCGACAGCGTGCCCGTCGAGAACCGCATAAGAATGTACCGGCTTGCAGAAAAGCTGGCCCTTGAAAGCGCCGACACGATATCC
Source organism: Syntrophorhabdaceae bacterium (assembly GCA_963666485.2). Taxonomy (GTDB): domain Bacteria; phylum Desulfobacterota; class Syntrophorhabdia; order Syntrophorhabdales; family Syntrophorhabdaceae; genus Delta-02. The sequence continues at coordinate 71,480 of CAXXUO010000006.1, forward strand.
GACATCCACGGCGGCGGCTCACCGGCAGCCCACAGGGTTACCATTTTGAGGGAAACCGATACGGCCCAGAAGAAAAAGGCAGCCAAGAGGCTCGCAGGTATAAAAGAGTAATATACCCCCCTTAGTTTCATAGATGGAAGGCCGGTGGTGCGACCCACCGGCCTTTAGTTTTTTTAATTTACGAGATTGGACAGGACAAGGACCGTCCAGTACGGGGAGAACATAAGAAGGATGATAGAGACGATGTATGCGGGGACGTAATAGAACGAGCCTCTGAACACCGTCCCGAGAGGGATATCCTTGGCCATGCCGGCCACGACGTAACAGCATATTCCAATGGGCGGCATGATCGAACCCATTGTCGTGACGATGCATATGACCTGGCCGAACCATATCGGGTCGTAACCGAGCTGGGTGACAAGCGGGTAAAAGATCGGCAGCGACACGAGGAGAAATGCAAGGGCATCCATGACGCACCCGCCGATTATGTAGCAAAAAATAATGAGCCACAGGAGGACCCAGTTCGGCAAGGCAAGGCCGCTGATCCACCCCGCAATTTCAAAGGGAAGCCGGGTTACGGTGATAAACCGGCCGAATATGACGGCCCCGGCTACGATCATGAAAACGAGGCAGGATATCCGGAGCGTGTCGACGACCGATTTCATGAAGCCGTCCCACGAGAGCTTCCTGCGTACGAGGCATATGATGAGTGCGAGGGTGCAGCTCGCCGCGGCCGCTTCCGTGGCTGTCACGACGCCCGTGAAGAGGGCGTACATGATGATCGCGAAGAGGATCAGGATATCAATGATGTCCGGCAGTGCCCGGAAACGTTCGCGCCACGTGCTCTTTTCCGCCTTGGGCCCCCAGTCGGGATGGCGCCAGCAGATGAACCCGACGGTCGCCGCGATGGCGGCGGTGAGGATAGCACTCGGGATAACGTTCCCGAAGAAGAGTTTCCCGATCGATTGCCCCGTATAGAGGCCGTAGACGACAAGGACGATGCTGGGAGGTATAAGGACACCCAGCGTGGCCCCTGCGGCGACGGACCCGGCATTGAGCATGGGATGGTAGTTATACTTCTTCATCTCGGGGATCGCGACGGAGCTCATTGTCGCGGCAGTCGCCGTATTGCTCCCCGATATCGCGGAGAAGGCCGCGCATGCCATGATCGTCGTTATCGCGAGTCCGCCCTTGTAGTGCCCGAACCACTTATGCGTCGCGTTGTAGAGGCCGTTATTGTAGCCCGCATAGTGGACGAACTCCCCGACGAGGATGAACATGGGTATGACGGTCAGCCCGTAGTTCGAGAATATGCCCCACATGTCCCCGCCGATCATCCCGAACGCGGCCTTGAAATTCGTCACGTACGCGACACCGAGGAACCCGATGATCGCCATCGTGAAACCCGCAGGTATCCGCAGGAAGAACAGGGTGGCAAACATGATGATGATACCGAATACGCCAACGATTGGTCCTTCCATCCCTAGTCCTCCTCGTGGAACAGGTTTTTGAGAAACTGGACGAACGTGGTAAACGCGAGCAGAATGAAGCCCGCGGCTGTCATGAAAATGTAGGGATGGAATACGACCTTCAGGGTTTCGGAGACCTCGTCCCCCTCCATGATCTTCATTCCCCAGACGTAAAGCTGCCAGGCCACGATCCCGAAAAATATCGTCATGGCGATGGACGCCACTTTATCGATGGTCTGTTTTGCAATGTCAGGGAACCTGTCCGTAAGGATATCGACGACGATGTGGTCCCTTCGCTTCTGCGTGTATCCGAGGGCAAAGGCGATAACGACCGCCCCGAGAAAAGAGACGATCTCGTATGTGCCCCTGAAAGGCATGTGAAAGATCCTCATGACAACATTGCCCGTGGCGAGCAGCATCAGGGCAAGAACGGCGATACCGGCCAGGAACATCAGGATCTTGTTGAAGAAATTGTTGATCATGTCCAGGTACTTCATGAACCCTCCCAGGATCTATCCGGATGTCACGTATACTGTATACAACACGTACAGGTCCGAATAAACCGGGGCCATGACGCACGGCCCCGGTCATCCTTAGACGTTATTTACCCTTGAACTGTTTTTCGTATTTGTCCCTCAGCATGTATGCGTCCTTGATGATCTTGTCGCCGGCAAGGCCCTTGGCGCTGACGCGTTTGATATAGTCGTCGATCATCGGTTTTGTGAGCCTCGGGATCTCTGCCATCTCGGAAGCAGGAAGCTTTATGATCTCGAGTTTGTATTTGTCCTTGGACCATTTGATGGCTTCGTTAACATGGTCATCAACGTATTTCCCGGTCCATTCCATCTGCTCACGCCTTAAGTCATCCAGGACTTTCTTGACATCGGCCGGCAGCGCATTCCATTTTTCCTTGTTCATGACGACGGCGAATGTCACGACGAAGAGGTTCGTCTCGGTCGCATACGGTGTGTATGCGGCGAAATTGAAATCCTGGAGGATCTCCATCGACGATACGACGCCCTTCACGACGCCTTTCTGCAGGGCCTCGGGGGTGTCAGACTGCGGCATTGCGATCGGGATCGCGCCCAGTTTCTTGACCGCCTCGGCACCGGTACCGGAGACCCTCAGTTCCATACCCTTCAGGTCTTTCAGGGATTTTACAGGTTTCGTTGTCATGAAGTCGGCAGGCGGGCAGGTGAAGACGGTGAGGAGCTTTACCTTGTCGAATTCCTGGGGATATTTCTCGAGGAGGTCAAAAAGGGCCCGGCTCGCCGCCTTGGAGCTTGTGAAGCCGAGCGGCAGGTCGATCGCCTCGGATACCGGGAAACGGCCCGGCTGGTAGCTCATCGCAAAGTTACCGATATCGGCGGTGCCGGCGATGACGCCGTCAAAGATATTCTTTGCGGGCAGCAGCGTGCCGCCCGGGAATGTCTGCACTTTTACCTTGCCGTTCGTCCTCTTCTCCACCTCCTTGGCCCAGCGTTCCATCTGGACGCACGGAAAGGTCTTTGCTGGCGGGAAATTCGCGTAGGTCAGCGTTATTTTGGTCTGACTCTGAAGATTGCCGCTGTAGATGACGAACGCCCCGAGTAACAAGACAGCTAAACCGAGAACAAACAGCGATCTTTTGCCCTTCATAACAACCCCCTTTGGTTTTGCGGCCCCGTGTGCGGGCCGGTGTTCCTATAATGTTTCTTGCGTGATGCAAAAGTTAGAATGTGCGTATGAACGGGAGATATGAAACCAGAAGTGCAACCCTTCCCCTGACACCCTATGGCCATTTCCATGAAAAAAACCGTGTTTTTTTAAAGCTTTTCCCGAATTGTTACCAACACATGCCGGTTACATCCTAAAAGATCCCCTGAAAACTCTATCCTACTATTGTATACAAAATCCCGTAAATGACAATCGAAAAAATATAAAAAATATCGCTTGACACTGATTTGTGCATCTACTATCATTGACCATATAGGTATACTGTATACAAAGCAGTATTTGTGTCAAGGAAAAAACGATCTGCATTTCATTAGCCGGCGGGAAAGATTTTCGATGCCGGCGTCAGCATACATTGAAGGAGGGTTTCGATGGATGTTTTTAAAAAAATGACAATGCTGTCGTTGGAGCAGGCAACCGTACTTCCTTATCTCAGTTATCGCCTTGCAATGGACGGAATGAACATCATCAGGCTCGAACACCCGGTCTACGGGGACCCGAACCGGATGATCGGCGAGAACCGCCTGGGCGAGGAAAAGATGAACACCTATTTCATGGCCATCAATTCCGGCAAGAAATGCGTGACCCTCGACCTCGGGTCGCCGGAAGGCAAGGAGATCTTAAAGGACCTGATCCTCAAGCTCAATGTCGATATCTTCGCCACAAACCAGCTGCCGAGGAACTATGAAAAGCTCGGCATCGATTATGCCACGCTAAAATCGATCAAACCCGACATTATATGGGTGGGGCTCACCGGTTTCGGGCCGGACAGCAACGAGGCAGCGTACGACCCGATCCTCCAGGCGCGCGGCGGCCTGATGGAGTTAACGGGAGAAGCAGGCAAAGACCCCCAGGTCGTCGGCATTCCGCTTCCCGACATGGGGACGAGCGAACACGCCTACGGCCTTGTCATGAAATCCCTCGCGAAACGGGCAATGACGGGTGAAGGCAGCCGGATCGACGTGTCGATGTTTATGTCCACGACATCCTGGCTCACGGTCCCCATCACGCTCACAAAATCATTCGGCAACAAGATCTCGCGCAGGGGCAATACGCACGAGTTTTTCGCACCTGTCTCCGTCTACGAGACGAAAGACGGCTACGTTTACATCGCCGTGGGGAACGACCGGCAGTTCCAGTCGATGACCCAACTGCCCGGCTTCGAGAAGCTTGCCAAACCCGAGTATGAAAAGAACAAGGGCCGCATTGCGGACGTAAAGAACCTCAATGATATTATCAATGAATGCACGCGGCAGAAGACGACCGCCGAAATGATCGAGATGTGCAACAAGGCAACCATCGCAATATCCAAGGTCAACACTGTCGAAGAGGTGATCGAGGACGTGTACGTCAAGAACGCGATGCTTTCCTCGACAGACCCGAAGACGGGCACGAAGATCTGGATGGCGCCCCCGCCGTTCATGACCGAGTTCCTCAAGGAATCGAACCGCGCAATGACGTTTCCCCCGAGATTTGGGGAGAACAACGCCGAGATATACGGAAAGATCGGATATTCAGCCGAGAAACAGGCCGGCTTCAAGGAAAAGGGAGTCATATAGTCTCCACTTTTGTAAAGAGGATGCATGAGCATCGTCGATGACATCCTGAGCGGTAACGAAAGAAGCGCGGCCCGGCTGATCACCAGCATAGAGAACGGGGATGCGAGCGCGTACCGGGATCTCGCGGTCCTCTTTTCCCGTGCGGGCAATGCGCATGTCATCGGTGTGACGGGCCCGGCAGGCGCGGGCAAGAGCACGCTCGTGGGGCGCCTTGCCGTGGAGATGGCCGGGCGCGGCAGGCATGTCGGGATCATCGCTACGGACCCTTCGAGCGTGAGCGGAAAGGGCGCATTCCTCGGGGACCGGGTGCGCATGAAAGGGGCCGAGGACCGGGACATATTCATCCGTTCGATGGCCCACCGGTCGTATCCCGGAGGGGTCGCGAAGGCATCGGCGGCCGCGGCCTACGTCATGGAGGGACTCGGCAAGGACTGCATCATCATGGAGAGCATAGGGGCCGGACAGTCGGACAAAGACCTCTTTTTCCTGTGTGATACAGTGATCACGCTCTTTACCCCGGAATACGGTGACGATATACAGCTTTTCAAGGCCGGGCTCATGGAGATCGGGGACATCATCGTTGTCAATAAATCGGACAAGCCCGGCGCGGACGATGCCGTGCGCGAAATTAGCATCGCGGTTGACCGGAGTGCCAGGTCGAATGGATGGCATGTCCCGGTGCTTGCCTCGCAGGCCGTAAGCGGTACGGGGGTCGGCAACCTCGCGGATGCCGTGGAGGCGCACCGTCTTGCCGTGAAGGGGCATGATAAACTCTCCGAGAGAAAGGCCGGGCATCTCGAGGCATTCCTGACCGCACTTCTCAAGGAAGAATTGTGGCAAAGGATATCCGACAGGATAACAGGGCACGATGTGTTCAGGGAATTCTCGAACGAGGTCCTGTCCGGAAAGATGGACCCGTACAGCGCCGTGCATATCATACTTGAAAAATTGGAACGGGAATTAGTAATAGGTAATGGATACTAGGAAAAGGCGATAGGCTATAGGCAATTGGCGGTAGGAAAATACGCGAAAGGCTGGCGCTAAATGGACTTCTCGTTGACCACGGAACAAAAATTCTTCAAGGGGCAGGTGTCACGCGCTCTCGAGCGTATTGTCGCGCCGTTCGCGGATTCCATCGACAGGACCGATGTGTTCCCCGGGGAGCTTTTCCGGGAACTCGGCGCACTCGGGTATTACGGGATACGCTATCCGTTGGATATAGGGGGGATGGGCGCCGACTGTATATCTTTCACCATACTGGCCGAAGAACTTGCACGGGCCTCGATCGGGTTTGCGGCGATCGTGACGATGCAATGCCTCATGGGAACAGACTTCATATACCGGTTCGGGAATGCTGAACAGAAGAAGAACTACCTCATCCCGGCGATCAAGGGCGAAAAGATCGGCACGATCGCGTTCACCGAGCCGGATTGCGGCTCCGACCTCGGCGGGATCAAGACGCGGGCGGTGAGGACCGACAGGGGATATGTACTGAACGGCCGCAAGCTCTGGATCACGGACGGCGACGTCGCCGATTTCGTGACCGTTGCCGCGACTACCGACCCGTCAAAACGGCTCAGCGGGATCGGCTTCTTCCTGGTCCCGAAAGGCACGCCCGGATTTACGACAGGCCAGAAGATCGAAAAAATGTCGGCCCGGGGGGCGGCGACGATGGAGCTCATATTCGACGAGTGCCAGGTGCCCGCGGACAGCCTCATGGGAGAAGAAGGGAAGGGCGCAAAATACCTAAATGACATATTGAGCGAGATCAGGATCATGATCGCGGGTTTAGGGCTTGGCCTTGCAAAAAGCGCTTTCGTGGCGGGCCTCAAGTATGCCCGTGAGCGCGAGGCGTTCGGCAGGCCGATCGGTAAATTCCAGCTCATCGAGGAGAAACTGGCCGAGATGGAGGTAAGGATAAAGTCCGCGGAACTTTTGACCTATCACGCGGCATGGCTCAAGGATACAGGGCACTTAACGGGCAAAGAGGCCGCCATGGCGAAATTCTATTCGACGGAAACCGCGTGCTATGTCGTCGACGAGGTATCGCGGATCCATGGCGCGTACGGGCTCGCCCAGGAATACCCGGCACAGAGGTATTTCCGGGACGGCCGGTTCCTGCTCTTCGGCGGCGGGACGTCCGAGATATTAAAATCGATCATTGCAAAAGATATAATGAAAAGATCCGATTTCGAGATCAACTGAAGGAGGGGTGTATGAATTTTGCTTTTACGGAGGAACAGGAATTCTTCAAAAAGATCGTAACGGACACGGTCGACAAGATGGTCGTGCCCAAGGCGCGCGAGATTGATGAGAAGGATGAGTTCCCCTGGGAATTGTGGAAGGATTTTACGAAGCTCGGGTATCTCGGTCTGCGTTATCCCGAGGAGATAGGGGGCATGAATGCCGACCCCGTAACGGCGATGATCTTCTATGAGCAGATCGCGCGCGGCTCAGTCGGTTTTGCACAGAGCGTTATCATGAATATCCTCATGGGGACGTATTTCATCTACCGTTTCGGGTCACAGGCGATCAAGGAGCGCTGCCTCTATCCGGCCATGCGGGGCGAAAAGATATCGACGATGTGCTTCACGGAGGACCAGTCGGGTTCCGACCTCTCCGCGACACGCACCACCGCCGTGAAGGACGGTAACGAGTGGATCATAAATGGCACGAAGATGTGGATAACGAACGGCCCCGTGGCCGATTTCGTGACCGTCCTCGCAACGACGGATTTATCCCTCGGTGCGAAAGGCCTTAACTTCTTCCTGGTAGAAAAAGGGACCCCCGGATTTTCCCCGGGCCAGGTCCTCGACAAACTGGGATGCCGCGGCACCGTGACGGGCGAACTGGTCTTTGACAACGTCAGGATACCGGAAGAGAACCTCCTTGGTGCCGAGATCAATAAAGGCATCGAGTACCTCGGGGAGATCCTCGACGAGGTGCGCGTCATGACCGGCGCGATGGCGATGGGGATAGCCCAGGCCGCCTACGACGAGGGGCTCGAGTATGCCCGCAAGAGGATAGCGTTCGGCAAGCCGATTGGCAGCTATCAGCTTATCAGAGCCAAATTCGCGGACATGGCAACGGAGATGGAGGCCTCACGGCTCCTCATCTATTCCGCGGCGTGGAAGATGAAGGAAAAGCTGCCGAGCCGCATCGAGGCCGCGATGGCAAAAATGTTCGCGACGGAGACATGCTGCAGGGTCGTGGACGAGGTGACGAGGATCTGGGGGGCGAACGCGTTCGCCAATGAATACAACCCGGCGCGTCATTTCAGGGATGCGCGCTTCCTCCTGTATGGCGGCGGCACGCACGAGATACTGAAAGATTTCATGGGGCGGCTCCTTATAGGCAAGGCATGAGCATGAGCTGTCCGCACTTAAGCGGTGAGCGAGGTGTAGGCATATGAACATCATAGTCCTGGTAAAACAGGTCCCCGACCCGGAAGCGCTCGTGGAGATTGCCGCGAGCGGAAAAGACCTTAATATCGAGCCCAAGTTCGCAATAAACCTCTTCGACGAATTCGCACTGGAAGAAGCCCTGCGGCTCAAAGAGAAGCACGGCGGCTCTGTGAAGGCCATCTGCCTCGGCGGCCCGAAGGCGATAGAGGCCCTGCGTACCGCCGTTGCAATGGGGGTGGATGAAGCGGCACTCATAGAGGACGAGTCATTCACCGGCCGTGACGGGTACGACACAGCGCTCGTCTTGAGTCGGGCGCTCAAGAACGAGACGTACGATATCATCCTGTGCGGGCGGCAGGCCATAGACAGGGACAGGGCCGAGGTGCCGCAGATGGTGGCCCAGTTCCTCGGCATTCCCCATGTCGGCGTTATTGTAAAGCTCGACATTGCTGACGGTAAGGCGACCGCGGAATCCGCCCTCGAGGGTGTGGCCGAGGTTGTGGAAGTGGGGCTTCCCGCTATTTTTACAGCCCAGAAAGGGCTGAACGAGCCGCGGGTCCCTTCCATTGTCGGCGTCATGAAGGCCATGAAAGTCCAGATACCGAAGATCACGGTGGACAGCCTCGGCGTATCGCCGGATGCCGGGCAGAAGACATCCGTAGAGCGATACCTGCCGCCGAAGAAGCGGCCGGCCGTGCAGATCATCGAGGGAGAGCCCGCGCAGGCGGCGGCGGAGATCGTACGGATCCTCGTCGATGTCGAACGGGCCATATAGGGGGCGCTATGGACACGATCATTATATTCGTCGAAACGAAAGGTGATGAGATCAGGAAAGCCTCCATGGAGCTTCTGTGCGAAGGTGCGCGGGTCGCTGCCGGGGGAAAATTTACCGTCGAAGCCGTGTGCGTGGGAACCCTCTCGGAGGGTGTAAAGGCGAGACTCCTCACTATGGCGCCGAAGCTGATTCATCTTACCGACGCTTCTCTGGCCGCTTACAGCCCCGAAGGCTATGCATATGCGGTTGCGGGTTATGCCAAAGAATCCGGGGCGAAGATCATCATGGCAGGGGCGACCGGCATCGGGAGGGATTTCCTTCCCCGTGTTGCCGTCATGCTCGAAGCCGGGATGATATCGGACGCCACCGTGGCAAACTGGGACAGCGACCCGATGACGTTCATCCGGCCGCAGTTCGGCGGAAAGGTCTTCGCCGAGGTCTCTTTCCGGACCCCCGTTGTCGTCACGATACGGCCGAACAGCTTTGGCCTCGAAATGCCCGGCGCCATCGAGGGGCACTATGTCGAAAAACCGGCAGGCATACCGGAGGGAACGGTCCGGACAAAGATCGTACGGCGCGCTGAGCCGCGGGAAGGGACAGTCGACCTTACGGAAGCCGATCTCATCGTAGCCGGCGGACGCGGCCTCAAGGCTGCGGAGAACTTCAAGCTCATCGAGGACCTGGCAGGCGTTATTGGTGCGACCGTGGGGGCGACCCGTTCGGTTGTCGACGCAAAATGGCGCGACCAAACGGACCAGATCGGCAAGAGCGGGAAGACCGTGTCGCCGAAGCTGTACATCGGTGCCGGCATATCGGGGGCGATCCACCATATCATGGGGATGGACACGTCCAAGGTCGTGGTGGCCATCAACCGTGATCCGAACGCGATCATCTTCAATTATGCCAATTACGGTATTGTCGGTGACCTCTTCGATGTGCTCCCGGCAATGACGGAAGAGATAAGGAAACGCAAGGAAAAGGAATAATGGAAAAGATAGATGCCATCGTGATCGGAGGCGGCCTCGCAGGCCTTTCCGCGGCGTATAAGCTGGCAGAGGCGGGAAAACAGGTCATCCTCCTCGAACGCGGCGATGCACCGGGAAGCAAGAACGTAACGGGCGGGCGGCTTTACGTCGACCCTATACGGAAATACCTGCCCGGCATTATTGACACCGCCCCGTTCGAACGTCACGTCGTGAAGGAGATGATCACCGTCCTCGACGACACGAGCGCGGCCTCATTCGAATACACGAACGCGAGATGGCGGCAGGAACCCTACATGAGCTACACGGTGCTCAGGGCGAGGTTCGACAGCTGGTTTGCCGATCAGGCTGCCGCAAAGGGCGCGTTCATCATCCCCAAAAAGAAGGTGGAAAGCCTCATCTGGGAGGATGGCAAGGTTGCGGGTATTAAGTCAGGTGCCGAAGAGATAGGCGCTCATGTGACGATCGCAGCGGACGGCGCCCTGTCCTTCATGGCGCAGCAGGCAGAAATGCGCGCACCGCACAAGCCGGAGAACCTGGCTGTTGCCGTCAAGGAGATATACCAGCTCGACCGGAAGGTGATCGAGGACCGCTTTGGACTGAAAGACGACGAAGGCGCTGCCGGGCTTTACATGGGCTCCCTCACGCAGGGCATGTTTGGCGGCGGGTTCCTCTATACGAACCAGGATACGCTGTCGCTCGGCCTCGTGCTTGGCATACACCAGCTTGCGCATAACAACCTCGGCCTTGACGCGCCGTCGCTCATGGAATCTTTTACGGCACGGCCCGAGGTCGAACGGTATATCAGGGGCGCGGAACTCAAGGAGTATTCGGCCCACATGATATCCGAAGCGGGGATCGGCACCATGCCGAAACTTGTCAGGGACGGCATGCTCGTTGCCGGCGACGCGGCGGGTTTTGCCCTGAACCTTGGACTGACGGTACGGGGCATGGAATTCGCGATCGCATCGGGCGTTATGGCCGCCGAGACGGCCATCGAGGCGCTGGACAAGAACGACACGTCGGCCGCTGTACTTTCGGGATATGAAAAAAGGTTGCGCGAAAGCTTTGTCCTGCCCGACATGGAAACGTTCAGGAATGCCCGCGAAGTCCTCGACAATAAGCGCCTCTTTACCGTATACCCGCGGTTTATCTGTGAAATGTTCGATGAGCTGTTCACGATAGGCGACGGGCCGAAACAGGGCCTTTATACAACGGCAAAACGTGTCGCAAAGAAATATGTCCTCACCATGGACACCTTAAAAGATTTTCTTGCCGCGAGGAAACTATGACGAAAAAGGTTGAGGAAAAGATCGCCCTCAATGCGATGAAGAACGATGTGAAGAGCCATATCCTGCTCAACCAGGCGATATGCGCGAACTGCAAAGAGCGCATGTGCATCAAGGTGTGCCCGGCGCACCTGTATTCGAAGAACGAGGAAACCGGCGAAATGGTGGTCGAATATGCCGGCTGCCTCGAATGCGGGACATGCCTTGTCGCCTGCACCTATGGCTCGATCGTGTGGGACTACCCTTCAGGGGAATACGGGGTTCAATACAGATATGGATAATACCGGGGACCACGGGATGGAAGGTTCGAAAAAGGCGCCGCCGAAGGCCGGGGCGCTAAAAGGCATCCGGGCCCTCGGCAAACCGCGTTCAATGGGGGACATTGCGTACGATTACCTGAAGCAGGCAATCGTAAAAGGGGATATCCCTCCCGGACAGAGGCTTATCGAGAACCAGCTCTCCGCATTGATGGAGGTAAGCAGGGTACCCGTTCGCGAGGCGGTCAAGAAATTGGAACAGGAAGGCCTCGTCGAGCGCTCCGGTGTACGGGGATTCGTCGTCAAGGGCCTGAACCGCAAGGAGATAGAAGAGACCCTCGGGATAAGGGCCCTGCTCGAAAGCTATGCGGCATACCTGGCAACGGAGCACATCGATGACGAGATCCTGAAAAAGCTGGAGGACAGCATCCGGGCGTACAGGGCGGCCCTTGAAAAGAAGGGGAGCAATACAGATAAACTGATGCAACTCAACTCCCAGTTCCATGAGATCATCTACAAAGCAGCGGGAAGCGCGAAGCTCTACACCCTTATCAACACCTTCCGGGACGCGATACACCGCTATCGTCGGCCCCTTCTCGCATCCGAGCATTTTGCGCAGGTGTCCCTCCATGACCATGAAGACATGGTGCGGGCGATGCGCCTCAAAGACAAGAAGAAGGTCGAACAGCTGGTACGAAAACACATTCTTCGGGGAATGGACATAATCATCCAGGAAATGGATGCGGGGAAAACGGTATAAAAGCAGGGGAACAAGAGATATTTGAGAAGGAGGCATCTTTGAATACGAGGCCCATTAAGATCTTAGTAGCCAAGCCGGGTTTGGACGGACATGACCGCGGGGCGAAGGTTGTCGCCCATGCATTGAAGGAAGCGGGCATGGAGGTGATCTACACCGGGCTCCACAAGACGGTCGATCAGATCATACGGATAGCGGTCCAGGAGGACGTCGATGTGATCGGCCTGTCCATCATGAGCGGCGCGCATATCCCTATCACGGAGAAACTCGTGAAAAGAGCGAGGGAGGAAGGCATCGGCGACAAGATGGTCGTTGTCGGCGGAGTCATACCGAACCGGGACATTCCGAAACTCAAAGAGCTTGGCGCAAAGGGGGTATTCCCCGGCGGTACGCCGTTCTCCGAGATCACCAGTTTTATTAAAGAAAACGTGAAGCATTCCTGAGGAGGCATCGATGGGTGTAGCAAAATATACAAAGGACGAAAAAGATCGGATCACCGATGTTGAACTGCAGTCCGGGATACACGTCAAGGCGTGTTACGGCCCTGAAGATCTCGAGCGCGTCGGTTTTACGTACGAGAAAGACCTCGCCCCGCCGGGCGAATACCCGTTCACACGTGGCATACACGCGGAAGGATTCCGCTCGAGGGCGTGGACAACCCGACAGTACACCGGTTTCGGGACCCCCGAGGAATCGAACGAGCGTTTCAAGCTCATGATATCACACGGTCAGACAGGTCTTAACGTGGCCTTCGACCTGCCGACGCAGATGGGATATGACTCCGACGATCCCATGGCCGAAGGAGAGGTTGGCAGGGTCGGCATGGCGATCGATTCGCTGCGGGATTTCGAGATCGCATTCAAGGGCATCAACCTTGAAAAGATCGGGTCGGGGCTTACGATAAACGCCGTTGCTTCCATCATGCTTGCCATGTACCAGGCGGTTGCTGAAAAATACGGGTTCGACCCGAAAAGGATATCGGCAACGCCCCAGAACGATATCCTGAAGGAAATGATCGGAAGGGGATCGTGGATCTTCCCCGTCGAGCCGGCCGTGAACCTCATCGGGGACACGATAGAATACTCGATGACGACCCTGCCGAGGACGAACCCGGTCAGCATCTGCGGGTACCACATCCGCGAGTCGGGCGCGACGCCCGCGCAGGAGATCGGCTATGCGATACTCATCGCCAACGCGTATATCGATAACGTTCTCAAGCGCGGTTACGACGTCGATGATTTCGTCGGCAGGTTCTCGTTCAACCTCAACGTCTTCGGCAATATCTGGGAACAGGTCGCTAAGTTCCGTGCGGCCCGCAAGCTCTGGGCGCGCAACCTCAAAGAGAAATACGGCGTCAAGAAGGACTCGAACATGTATCTGAGAGGTCTCTTTGGGGGCGGGGGATACGGCCTTACCAAGGCGCAGCCCGAGAACAACATCATGCGCGGCGCATATTACGCCCTGTCCGCAGCGCTCGCCGGGGCCCAGACGATCGCCCTGTGCAGCTACGACGAGGCATACACCATACCGACGCCGCACTCTGCGGTCCTTTCTTTGCGCACCCTGCAGCTGCTCATGGACGAGATAGGCCTCCGCGACACGGTCGATCCGCTTGCAGGAAGCTACTTCATCGAGACCATAACGAAGGAGATGGAGACCAAGATCGAAGAGGAGATGGCGAAGATCGAAAAGATCGGCGGAATTACGGCGGCTGTGTCGAGCGGCTATGTCCAGCGCCTCGTCTCGCAGCAGGCGTACGAATATGAAAAGGGGCTCCAGTCCGGCGAATTGAAAAAAGTCGGCCTCAATATCTACACGGAAGGCGAGCCGATGGACGTCGAGCTCCACGAGTATACGGGGGAATCGGCCGAGAAACAGATCGCGGCGCTGAAGGAGCTCCGCCGGGAAAGAAGCGACGCCGATGTGAAGCGCACGCTTAAGGAACTGGAAGCAGGGACGCGGGCCGGGAAAAACGTCATGCCGTACCTCGTCGAATGCTGCAAGGCCTACGCAACGGTGGGAGAAATGGCGCGGGTCTTCCGGGATGTTTTCGGCGAGTTCCAGGAACCGGGGCTGTTTTAACAAAGATTTCAACGGGCGATGTGTCGCCGAAATACACGGCATGGGTCTGGTCGGTCACCGGATTCCAAACACACCCCGCAAGTAAGACGCCGGGACTCAAAAGCACCGTCTCCCGGCAAAAGCCGGGATCCAGAACAAGCACCGTCATCCCGGCGAAAGCCGGGATCCAGTGTCTTTAGAATGAAAGCAAGGTTGCAGGATGGAATACAAAGAACAATGCAAAATGAATCACCGGGCACTAAACTTCGTCGTCATTCCCGCGAAAGCGGGAATCCAGTGTCTTTGTTTTTAGCGGCATAGGGTTACAAAATGAAATATATAAAGACTGAACGTCAAAGACTAAAACCTTGGGTCCCGGTGTCAAGCACTGGGATGACGAGGTGGTATGCTGGCATCCTCGTGTCAAGCACCGGGATGGCAGGTGGATGAAGCGTAAAGCTCCTGGATTCCGGCCTTCGCCGGAATGACGACCAGGGGTTGGAGAGGTTCTAAAAAGGGGGCAGCTCATGGATGAGAGGTTTTACCGTCTCGGGTGTGATATCGGCGGGACATTCACGGATTTCGTTTTGCTCAACGACCAGACAGGGGAGATCATGACCGGCAAATGCCTGACGACGCCGCGCGACCCGTCGGACGCGGTCGAGGAGGGCATACGTGCGCTCGAACAGGTGACGCCGGACTTTGTCGGAAAGCTGGATGAGATCATCCACGGGACGACGCTTGTCATAAACTCCATCATCGAAAGAAAAGGCGCCAGGACCGGTCTTATCACGACGAAGGGTTTCCGTGACGTGCTCGAGATCGGACGGGAGATCCGGTATGCGCCATACGATATTTTCGCCGAATTCCCGGAACCCCTCATCCCGAGAAAATACCGTCTCGAGGTCGATGAGCGCATACGCAGCGACGGCACAGTCTTAAAGCCCCTCGACCCGGAGGATGCGCGCTCGGTTGTCAGGAAGCTTCTCGACATGGGCGTCGAGTCCATCGCCGTGTGCCTGCTCAACTCATTTGAGAACTCTGCCCACGAGCGCATGATCGAGGAATTGATCGCAAAGGAGGCGCCGGGCATCTCCACGTCGATCTCGTATCACGTGCTCCCGCAGATCAAGGAATATGAAAGGACGAGCACGACCGTCACCAACGCGTACGTCAAGCCGCTGACGGGCCGCTACCTGTCGAAACTGTCGGGGCGCCTGAACTCGATCGGCTTTTCCGGCAAACTGTTTATCATGCTTTCATCGGGCGGCGTCACGTCGGTCGACACGGCCGCGCAGTTCCCCGTCAGGATCATCGAATCGGGGCCGACGGCGGCCGTTATCGCCGGCCAGTATTACGGGAAACACTTCAATATCCCGGAAATGTTCTGCTTTGACATGGGCGGGACCACGGCGAAATCCTGCCTCATCCAGAAGGGCGTCGCGGGCGTTGTGCCGACCTTCGAAGTGGGCCGTGTTCAGCGGTTCATGAAGGGAAGCGGGCTCACCATTCAGGTCCCGGTTGTCGACCTCATGGAGATCGGGGCGGGAGGAGGCTCGATAGCGAAGATAAGCAAGCTCGGTACGCTCCAGGTAGGCCCCGAGAGCTCCGGCGCTGACCCCGGGCCGATCTGCTACGGCAGGGGCGGGACGGAACCATGCGTCACGGACGCCGATCTCCTCCTCGGCTACCTCGATGAAAATTACTTTCTCGGCGGTACTATGAAGCTCGACAAGGAAGCGGCGCGCCGCGGCGTCGAGGAGAAGATAGCGAAGCCCCTCGGTGTTTCCTTCATCCAGGCCGTCTGGGGGATCCATGACCTGATAAACGAAACAATGGCCGCCGCGGCAAAGACGCACATCGCCGAAAAGGGCGGCAACCCGAAGATCGTCACCATAGCGGCGTTCGGGGGCGCGGGCCCTGTTCATGCCTACGGGCTTGCCACGAAGCTGGGTTCCCCGCGGATGCTGATCCCGCCCAACGCGGGCGTTGGCTCGGCGATGGGTTTCTTCACCGCGCCGCGCGCATTCGACCTTTTGCGAAGCCACAAGGTATCGCTCGGCGATGCGAAGTTCGGCGAGATAGAGGACATCTTCCGGAAGCTCGAGGCGGACGCGGGGGCGATCCTGAAGAAAGAGGCGAGCGGGGATGTCATCCGGTTCGAAAGAACGGTCGATATGCGTTTCGTCGGCCAGGGCTCCGAGATGAATATCGGGGTGCCCGACGGCGATTTCACGAAGATAGAAAAAAGCGCGGTCAGGCGCTATTTTGACGATGCCTACGAGAAGCTGTACGGCCGGACATACCCCGACTCGGAAGTGGAATTCATCAATTTCAAGGTACGGGCAAGCCTGCCGGAAAAACTGCTGCAGCTCCCGAAAATGGACGGGGCAGGAAGGACGCTCGACCGTGCGGTAAAGGGCGAACGCCTTGCCTATTCACCGATATCGAAGGACTTCATCCCTTTTACGATCTACGACCGCTACAATCTCTATCCATCGGCCCGGTTCCCCGGACCTGCAATAATCGAAGAGAAGGAATCGACACTCATCGTCGGGGAGGGATCCCATGTTTCCGTGGATGATTACGGGTTCCTCTGGGTGGATATGAAGGAGGTGATCTGATGGCACGCACATTCGATCCCATCACACTCGAAATATTATGGCGGCGTCTCATATCGATCGTTGACGAAGCGGACGGCTCCGTTGCGCGGACGGCGTTTTCGAGCCTGCTGCGCGATGCCCATGACTACACCTGCATGTTCACCGACCGGTTCGGACGCGAGTTGGCGCAGGGCAGTTTTGCTACTCCGGGACAGTCCGGTGCCATGGCACTCGGGATCAAGAACCTCGTCAATAAATTCCCCGTCGAATACTACAATGCGGGTGACGCGTTCATCACGAACGACCCGTGGGCCCTTGCCGGGCATCTCAACGATGTCTGCGTCATGAGCCCGATCTTTTACAAGGACAAACTGGTTGCCTTCACCGCCTGCGTCTTTCACCATTCCGACATCGGCGGGCGTGTGGCGTCGGACAACCATGACGTGTTTGAAGAAGGCATCTTCATACCGCTCGTCAAGCTCTACGATAAAGGTGTCTTAAATGAGTCCGTGCTCGATCTCATACGGTGGAATGTCAGGACGCCCGATGAGGTTATCGGCGACATCCGCTCGCAGATCGCGGCGAACCACGTATGCGGCGAAAAGATATGCCAGATGCTCAAGGAAAGCGGCCTGGAGAACTTAGATGACCTGGCGGACCAGATCATCGGGCTCACCGAAAAGAGCATGCGGGAAGAGATCGAAAAGATCCCGGACGGCATCTACCGTACGCGCGGCGTCATCGAGCAGATGAAGGGGTTGAGCGACATCATCATCAATGCAAAGGTCGAGATCAAGGGAAGTGACATCCTCGTCGATCTCGACGGGTCGTCCGGCCAGGTCAACTGGGGCGGGAACGTCGTCTACAACTTCACCTTTGCGTATGTCTTCATGGCGATCAAGAGCATGTTCGCCCCCGACATCCCGAACAACGAAGGCTGTGCACGCCCCATCGCGCTGACGGCGCCCGAGGGAACGGTCATCAACTGCAAGTTCCCTGCGGCGGTTGCCGCACGAATGGGCGTCGGCCATTTCCTCACCGAGGTCATCTACCGGGCCCTCTCCGACGTCCTTCCGGAAAAGGTGATCGCGGCATCGGGCGGCACCCCGGCGGCAATGAACGTCTTTTACGGCAAGAGAAAAGATGCAAAGCCGTGGCACAGCGTTATCATACGGGGCGGCGGCATGGGTGCGGGTGCACGCAATGACGGCAATTACGTCTACATCTTTCCCGCCAACGGCGCGAACACCCCGGTCGAGATATTCGAGAGCGACACCCCGCTCATTGTCGAGAAACGAGAGATATTGACAGATTCAGGGGGCATTGGGAGAATGAAGGGTGGGCTCGGCAAACGGGAGATATTCAAGGTCCCTGATGACGAGTATTCTCCGATGCCGCCTGTCAACCTTGGCATACAGGCCGGCCGGTACATCTACCCGGCGGAGGGGCTCTTTGGCGGGAAACCCGGTGCACGGGCACAGTTCCTCGTCAACGGTGAACCGGGGAACTCGTACGGGTTGACGCAGCTCAAGCCCGGCGATGTCGTGACGATCGACGCCCCGGGCGGCGGCGGGTACGGCAATCCCGTGGAGCGCGACCCGGCGTTTGTCCTCAACGATGTCATGCAGGGCTACGTCAGCATCGACGCCGCCCGCCTGGAATACAAGGTCGATATTAACCCGGCGACCCTTGAGATCAACGAGGAGGAGACGCGAAAATTAAGGCAGTGACAGAACATATTGCCATAACAGGAGGGAATCACCATGGAACGGCCATTCGACAGTAAAGTGAAATCCGACAAGGAACTGAAGGTACTCCAGCTCAAAGGGCTTAAATGGACGGTCGAACACGCCTATAAGGGTTCCGCACATTATCGCAGAAAGCTTGACGAGGCGGGAATAACCCCGGACAAGATCAAGTCGCTCGCCGACATTCACAAGCTTCCTTTCACGACGAGCAAGGACCTCCAGGAGGGGTATCCATTTCCCTTGAGGAGCGTTCCCTTTGAGAAGGTCGTCCGTATCCACGCATCGAGCGGGACGACCGGCAAGCGCAAGGTCCTGTGCTACACCGCCAATGATATCGAAGACTGGGCGAACATGTTCGCCCGCTGTTATGCATATGCGGATTGCACGCCCGAAGACAGGATACAGATCGCGGTCGGGTACGGTGTCTGGACGGCCGGCTGGGGCTTCCAGAACGGCTGCGAGCGCTTTGGAGCGATGTCCATCCCGATCGGTCCCGGCAATACGGACATGCAGTGCCAGTTCCTCGAAGACTTCGGTACGACCGTCATGACATGCACCGCGTCGATGGGGCTTCTCATGGCAGAGCTTATCGAAGAAAGGGGCCTGCGCGGGAAGATCCCCCTCAACAAAATGATCTTCGGTTCTGAGAGGGCGAGCGATGCGATGCGACAGAGGATATCGGAACTGTCCGGCGTGGCTTTTGATCAGCTCTACGATATCCCGGGCATGACGGAGCTTTACGGGCCGGGAACGGGGCTCGACTGCCGGTACCACACCGGGATTCACTACTGGGCGGATTACTACATCCTCGAGATCCTCGACCCGGAAACGCTTCAGCCCGTTCCGGAGGGAGAGGTCGGTGAGATGGTGGTAACGACCCTGCGCAAGGAAGGGGCCCCGCTTATCCGGTATCGCACGAGGGACCTCACGCGGATCATGACCGATAAATGTCCCTGCGGGAGCCTCATGCCGCGTCACGACAGGATACTTGGCCGCAGCGACGACATGTTCATCTTCCGTGCGGTCAACATCTACCCGAGCCACATCGACCAGATCCTGTCGCACATGAAGGATGTCGGGAGCGAATACCAGATACGCCTCTACAGAAAGGACAAGGGCGGAAAGGACCACATGATCGTCAAGGTGGAGCGTGCGCAGGGTGTCAAGAAGGACCACGACAGGGACAAGCACATCCGCAAGGCCATTGAAAAAGAGATAAAGAGGCAGGTCCTCGTGAGCTGCGACGTGGAAGTCGAGGATTACGGCTCACTCCCGCGGTCCGAGCGCAAGACGAAGCGCGTCTTCGATGAAAGAGATGCATAAGGGTATTTATCCTTAAAAAGGATCACAATAGGAGGGTTTATGGGGAGCTTTGAATATTACAGGCCCGCAAGCATCGCCGAGGCCATTGCCCTGATGGAAGGTTCGGGCGGGAAGGGTGTCTATATTGCCGGCGGAACGGATGTCATGGTCCTTATCCGGCAGAAGAAATTATCGCCCGGATGTCTTATTTCGCTGCGCAATATCGGTGATATTACCTATCTCGACACGGCCTCCGGCCTTGCGATCGGAAGCGGGGTCACACACAACGCCATAGCGAAGAATGATTACATCCAGAAAAAGTACACCGCGCTCACTGACGCGACAAACAGGGTCGGGTCCCTGCAGATCCGCAATGTCGCGACGATGGGCGGAAATATCTGCAATGCCGCCCCGTCCGCGGATACGGCATGCCCGCTTCTCGTTCTCGATGCGAACGTCGTCATCGCGGGAAAATCGGGCGAACGCATGGTACCGATCGACGACTTCTTCCTCGGGCCCAACAAGGTCGCACTCGAGGCCGGAGAGATCGTAAAAGGATTCGCAATGCCAGCCTTTAACGACAAGACAGGGTCCGCGTACATCAAGCACACGCGGCGCCAGGCAATGGACCTGCCGATGCTCGGCGTTGCGGCACGCATAACGATCAGGATCGACGGCAATGAGGTTGGCTGCAGGGATGCGCTCTGCACGACCGACAGCATCTCCAATGTCCTCAAAAGATTCGAAGATGAAAAGCTTATCTGCGAAGACGTCCGGATCGCCATGGGCGTCGTCGCCCCGCGTCCCATGCGGGCGAAGAAGGCGGAAGCCGCGCTCAAGGGCAAGGTCATTTCGGAGGCACTCTTCGCGGAGATCGGCGAGATCGCCGCGTCCGAATCCCAGCCGCGCGACAGCATACGCGGCGAGGCATGGTACCGGCGCGACATGGTCAAAGTACTGACGAAGCGCGCAATATTGAGAGCTGTCGATCGAATTATCAGGCCCGATGACACGATTTGGCCCGAAAGACTCTGGTAAGGAGGGGAAAATGAAAAAAGAGATCACCTTCACTTTAAATAATGAAAAGACAACCGTGGAAGCCGATCCCAAATGGACCCTTCTTTATCTCCTGAGGGAAGTCCTCGAAATGACCGGCACCAAGGAAGGCTGCGGCTACGGCGAATGCGGTGCGTGCACGGTCATCATCGACGGCCAGTCGGTCAATTCGTGCCTGTACCCGGTCATGGAAGCGGAAGGGAAAAATATAGTCACTATCGAAGGCCTCATGACGAAGACCGGGCAACTCGACCCCATTCAGAAGGCATTCGTGGATGAAGGAGCGGTGCAGTGCGGATTCTGTATCCCCGGCATGATCATGTCGGCGAAGGCCCTTCTCGATGCCAAGCCGAAACCCACGGAAGATGAGATCAAGGAGAGCATCGAGGGCAACCTTTGCAGGTGCACCGGCTACGTCAAGATAACCGATGCCATAAAATCCGTTGCCGGGGGGAGGTAATTATGGACGGGCTGAAATTCGTTGGAAAAAGGATACCCAAGAAGGACGCGCCGCTCAAGGCGACAGGCGAAGCGATCTATATCCAGGACCTGAAAGTCCCCGGTATGCTGTATGCCAAGATCCTCTACAGCAAATACCCGCATGCGAAGATCGTGAAGCTCGATACCTCGAAAGCGGCTGCCCTGCCGGGTGTGAAGGCGGTACTCACCGGCGCGGACATCCCGAACAATTTCAAGTTCGGTTTCCTGAAAGACAATCCTCCCCTGAAGTCCGGCAAGGTGCTGTCCACCCGTGATGAAATAGCGGCCGTGGCGGCGATAAGCCCCGAGATCGCCGAAGAGGCGATCGACCTGATAGAAGTTGAATACGAGGAATTGCCGGGCATCTTCGACCCCATCGAGGCGATGAAGGAAGGTGCCGCGCTGCTCCATGAAGAAAACAAATCAAACGTCCTCAAGCTCCCCTGGAAGTTCGTCCACGGGGATGTCGAAGCGGCGAAGGCGGAATCGGCTTTCGTTGCAGAGGACTCATTTTCGACGCAGTGGGTCACCCACTGCTGCCTCGGCACGAGCGGATGCGTCGCGTCGTTCGACGTCGGGAACAATCTGACGATGTACAGCAACACGCAGATCCCGTCGCTTGCCCAGAATGATTTCCTCGAGGCCTTGAAGGCGCTCGGGCTCAAGAATAAAAGGGTGCGGATCATCCAGACCGTCATCGGCGGGGGTTTCGGAAGCAAGCTCGATACCTATGCGTACGAGTACATTGCGATCTTTCTTGCATTCAAGACGAGAAAGCCCGTTAAGCTGGTCTTTTCGCGGGAAGAGGAGTTTCTCGCAACGTCACCGCGGCAGCCCACGATAACGAAGATATCGCAGGGGTGCGACAAGGACGGAAAGCTCACGTTCCGCGAAATGACAATGGTCCTTGACAACGGCGCGTACACATCGTGGGGCGCAACGACGCCGTCCGTCATGATGGTGCCGATATCGTCCCTCTACAAGGTGCCGAACATCAAGTACACGGCAAAGTGCGTCTATACGAACAACACATACAGCCAGGCGTTCAGGGGATACGGGAACCCGCAGGCGACATTCGCGATCGAGTCATGTCTCGACCAGCTCGCGGAAAAGGCCGGGATCGACCCGCTGGAAATCCGGCGGATCAACGCGAACGAACCCGGTGAGGTGACCCCGCAGAACTTCCGCATCACCTCGTGCGGGATGAAAGACTGCATAGAAGAGGTGAACAAACGGCTTGACTGGAAGGGTAAGCACGGCAAGGGAGACGGAAGAGGCGTCGGGATGGCGTCCCTCATACACGTCGGCGGTGCGGCACGTGTGTACAAATCCGATGGCTGCGGGACGATCATCAAGGTCGATGACAACGGCAAGGTCGATGTTATTACCGGGTCATCCGAGATAGGGCAGGGATCGGACACGATCATCGCCCAGATTGTCGCGGAGGTGCTCGGCATCCCTATGGACGATATCAACGTCATCAATAACGATACAGACGTCTGTCCCTGGGATGTCGGCGTTCACGCCAGCAGGACGACGTTCGTTGCAGGCAATTCCGCGCTCGGTGCGGCGCAGAAGATAAAGGCGCAGATCATGGAGATCGCCGCGAAGAGCCTCGGCGAGGCGGCTGATGCGGTCGATATGAAAGACGGCATCATTTTCTCCAAAAATGACAAGGAGAAGAACATCCCGCTGAGCAAGGTCCTGCGCAAGGCGCATTACACCCTGGGCGGCAGGATGCTCGTGGCGGAGCATTTCTATGACCCGCCGAACGAGAATTTCGACCAGACGTTCCGGGGCAACCTGTCCGTCGCGTATGCGTACGGCGCACACGGCGTCGAGGTCGAGGTCGACAGGGAGACGGGACAGGTAAAGATACTGAACTATATAGCAGCCCACGATGTCGGCAAGGCGATCAACCCCATGCTCCTCGAAGGCCAGATTTATGGCGGCGGCCTGCAGGGCGTCGGCTATGCCCTCGGTGAGCGGATGATCTGGGACAAGGGCGTTCTGAAAAACGGCAATTTCCTTGATTACAAGATGCCGACAGTCAAAGACGTCCCGCCCGTACAGGCAGTTATCGTCGAATCAGACGAGCAGGCGGGCCCCTTCGGGGCAAAAGGCATCGGGGAGCCGGGCCTCGTTCCCACGGCACCTGCACTTGCGAATGCCATCTATGACGCCGTCGGCGTGCGGATCAAAGACCTGCCCATCACGCCGGAAAAGGTCCTGAGGGCCCTCAAGGAGAAAGAGGGGCAGAAGGCTTAAAAAAGGGGGGAATATGAAGATCGAAAGGATCGATCACATATGCTTTGCGGTCAGTGACCTCGAGGAGACGAAGCGCGTGTACCGTGAGGATTTCGGTCTCGTTCCTGCGTGTGAATATACCGCCGAGTCGGAGATGATAAAGGTGTCGCGCTATTACATAGGCGAGGTTGCGGTGGAGTTCATGGAATCGACCTCCCCCGATGGAGAGGTTGCCAAGTTTATTGAAAAACGCGGTGAAGGTGTTTTCCTCATTTCGTACAAGGTCGACGACCTGCCGAAGGCGATGAGGGAGCTTGAAGAAAAGAATGTTGAACTCATCGATAAGAAGCCGCGGGAACTGTTCGGGACGCGGTATGCATTCGTGCATCATCCCAACAAGCTTCATGGGGTGTTGACGGAATTGCTGGATGGGGAGTTTGACATCAATAAATAGGAGCCAATAAAAGACGTGAATGAACTACCACGTCATTAGGAGTCAATAAGACGGGAATGAACTACCACGTCATTCCGGCGAAGGCCGGAATCCAGGTTTTTGCTTTTGTTGGAGATGATCAGGACAATGTATAATGTAAGAAAAGTCTATTGTATGTTAGTAATATTAATAAACAAAGGCAACGACAAAGACGCTGGATCCCGGCCTTCGCCGGGATGACGGATGGTGGTGGATCTCGGCTCGGTGGCCGGGACGAGGGATTGTGGTAGGTCCCGGGTCAAGGCCGGGATGACGGATAGAGGTAAAGTGGTGTTTGGTAGTGATGTATTCTCAAGATCGTGAAGTTAATAGCTGTAATCACGCTATTTAAGGAGGACGAATGAAGGTATTAGTTGTGGGCGGTACGGGCGGAATGGGGCAGGGGGTTGCACGTGACCTCATCAAACAGGAAAGGATCGAGACGGTAACTCTCGGCGATATCAATATTGATCCGGAAAGGGTCCAGGAGAAGCTGAAGGCGAGCCCGAAGGTGTCGCTTATCAAGATAGATGTCAATGATCATGCCGGAATGGTCGCGGCGATCAAGGCGGCGGATGTTGTTGTCAACTGCGCGGGGCCTTTCTATAAGACGGCTGTCGCGGTCGCGCGGGCCGCTGTCGAGGCGAAGGTCAACTATATCGATATCTGCGACGATTACGAGGCCGCCCAGATCCTGTTCGCATCCGATATCGGCGACGCGGCAAAGGCGGCCGGGATAACGGTCCTGACCGGAATGGGCTCGGACCCCGGGACGAACAATGTCCTCGTCAAGTGGTACGCGGACAGGCTCGACAGGGTCGACGAGATCTACCTCTACTGGGTCGTCTCGATCGCGGAGCTTGCCGGGGCGGCGTGGGACCACAGCCTCCACATGGTGCTCGGCAGGATACCGCAGTATATCGACGGTGAGCTCGTTCAGGTGGACGGCGGCGGCGGCGAGGAGATAGAGCATTTTCTCGAACCGCTCGGCGAATGTCTCATCAGCTACGTCGGGCATCCCCAGCCGATAACAATACCGAAATACATACAGGGCGTAAAGACCGTCGTTATAAAAGGTGCACTCATTCCCCTGTGGGTAGATAAGCTTATTAAAGAGCAGAAGGAAATGGGCCTTCTGAATAACCAGCTTGTCGACGTCAGGGGCAACAAGATCGTACCCTACGACCTTGCCCTGAAGCTCTGGGATACGATCCCTGAAAACAGGGACAACGGCCCCCAGGCGTCCGGCCTCAAGGTCATCGTCAAAGGCGAACGGCAGGGAAAACAGGTGACGTACACAGCGGACATCGTGGGCAGGATGGCCCCGGGGACGGGACTGCCGGCCTCGATAGCGGCGCTCATGATGGATGCGGGCGAAGTGACCGTGAAAGGTGTTGTCGCACCGGAAGGCTGTATTGATCCCGACAAGTTCCTGGCAGAATTGCTCAAGCGCGGCGCGAGGATACACCAGACCGAGTCGATAAAGTCGATGTTCAGTTTGTAATGAAAGGTTTTCCTTGAAGGAGGGCGATATGAAAGAGGTCCCGAAACTTAACATCACAAAGAGCCTTGCGCTTTTTGAAGAGGCGCTGACACTGGTCCCCGGCGGCGTCCTCGGGGCGCGCAAGCCCGGAGATTTCATCATGGGGGAATACCCGATCTTCCTCGAATACGGCAAAGGGGCCCATCTCATCGACGTGGACGGGAACGAGTTCATCGATTACCTGTGCGGCTACGGGCCCGTCATCCTCGGGTACAGGGAGGACGAGGTCGACGACGCCGTCTTCCGGCAGATAAAGGACAAAGGGTTTTGTTTCACGCTGACCCAGCCGTACCAGAACGACCTGGCGAAAAAGATCCACGAGCTCATACCCTCAGGCGAGCTCAGCATCTTCCTCAAGACGGGCTCGGATGCGACGACCGCGGCGGTCCGCATCGCCCGTGCATACACCGGCAGGACCAAGGTCATGCGCAGCGGGTACCACGGCTGGCACGACTGGTGCATTGAGATGAAAGGCGGCATCCCCGAAAAACTTTATGAGGATGTCTTCGAATTTCATTACAACGATCTCGATATGCTCGAAGACCTGATGAAGAAGCACGGCGACGAGACTGCGGCGATCATCATGACGCCTTTCGGCCATCCGCTCCACCAGAAGATGCAGGAACCAAAGCCCGGTTTCCTCGAAGGCGTGCGGAAATTGGCCGACAAATATGGTTCGGTCCTGATCTTTGACGAGGTCCGCACCTGTTTCCGCCTGAGGATGGGCGGCGCCCAGGAATTATACGGGGTCAACCCCGACCTGACTGTCATTGGAAAGGGCATGGCCAACGGCTGGGCGATCAGCGTCGTGACCGGCAAGGCTGATGTCATGATGGCGGCATCATCGAAAATCTTCATATCGTCGACGTTCTTTCCCAACAGCGAAGGGTACATCGCGGCATTGAAAACGATCGAGGTCATGGAGCGCGAGAAGGTGATCGATAATATCTGGGATAAGGGCAACCGGCTCATGGCGAAGATCCAGGGCATTATCGACAAATATCCTGACACCGGCGCGGAACTGAGCGGTGTTGCGCCGATGTTCATGATAACATTTACCAAGGCCGACCCGAAAAAGATACGCGACCTCAGGACCGAATTTTACACCCAGCTGATACGCAGGGGATTTTTCTTTACGCCCCATCATCATGCATATATCTGCTTCAGGCACACGGAAGAGGACCTTAACCTGACGGCGGCGGCGATCGACGAATCGATGGCCTACATCAGCGAGAAATTCAAGGGGTAGGGGGTATTATGAAGAATGAATTTAACATAGTAGGACAGAGGGCGGTGCGCAGCGATTCCCTCGCCAAGGTCACCGGGGAGGCGCGCTACACCGCGGACCTCAAGTTCCCGAACATGCTTGTGGCCAAGGTTTTGAGGAGCCCGCACCCGCATGCACAGATCTTGAAGATCGATTATTCGAAGGCCCTCAAGGTTCCCGGTGTGAAGGCCGCGGTGAGCGGTTTCGATTCGTACGGGATAAAATGGGGAGTCTTCCGCTACACGCAGGACCATGCGATGCTCCACACGGACAAGGTCCGCTACATTGGGGAGGATGTCGCCGCCGTTGCGGCGGTTGACGAAGAGACGGCGCTTGAGGCCCTGTCCCTTATCAAGGTGGACTACAAGCCCCTGCCGGCCGTGTACGATCCCTTCGAGTCAATGCAGGAGGGTGCCCCGCAGATCCATAACGAATACAAGAACAACATCAACATCCATATCCATATCGATGTCGGTGAGGTGGACAAGGCCATGGAAAAGGCTTTCCTCGTTCGCGAGGACACCTTCAAGGCGGCAGGCGAGGCGTACGCGATGATGGAACCGTACGCGGTCGTCGCTATCTTCAAGAACGGCTTCCTCGACCTGTACATGCCGAACGCGGGACCCCACGTCAGGGCAAAGGCCCTATCGAACATGCTCAAACTCCCGCTCAACAGGGTCCGCATCCGCCACATCAATTCGGGCGGCGCCTTCGGCGGGCGCTCCGAGGTTGCACCGGGTGACCTTGTCGCATCACTTCTTGCGATCAAGTCTGGACAGCCGGTGAAGCTTGTCCTGTCCCGTGAAGAGAACGCGACCGCGTCCCGGCAGGTGCACGACATAATCGCCACGATCAAGACCGGCATGAAGAAAGACGGCACGATCGTCGCGAAGGATTACAAGGTCGTCTACGACGGCGGGGCATACAGCTCAACCGGACCGATCGCGACATCGATCCCGTTTTACGTCTACGAAGAATGTTACCGTTTCCCGAACGTCCGTTATAACGGGTACAGGGTGTTTACGAACAAGGGTATCCGTGGGATGTACGGGTGTCACGGGCGAGCCTTCCTCGCGGGAAATGAGTCGCAGATGGACGTCATGGCCAAAGAGTTGGGGCTCGATCCTGTTGATGTCAGGCTGAAGAATGGCTTGAAACCCGGCGAGGTGACTGCGACAAAATCGAAGATAACAAGCTGCGGCCTGAAAGAAACGATCCTCGAGGCGTCCGAAAAAACCAATTTCAAGAAGAGATGGGCGAAGCCTCCGAAACGCAAGGGCATCGGCATGGGGTGCGTGGCGATCATGTGCGGGTTCCCGATGGGTTTCCGCTCTGGGTCTTCGGCCTATGTCAAGATAAACGACGACGGGCAGGTGACCCTCGTGACCGGTCTCGTGGACAACGGTCAGGGCAATGAATCGATGGTCATCCAGGTCGCAGCCGAGGTCCTCGGCGTGCCGATGGAGGACATAAACCTTGTTTGCGCGGACACGGAGGTCACGAACCTCGATCCCGGCGCGTATTCGCAGGCAGCTGCCTTTGTCGGCGCGAACGCGGTGCGGGTCGCATGCGAAAATGCCCGCAAGAGGATCGTCGCGATTGCTGCGGAGAAGCTTGGAATAAAGGAAAACGACGTCGGCCTCAAAGACCGTGCGGCGTATTCGATCAAGCATCCCGACAAGAAGATGCCGATATCGTGGGTGGTACGCGAGGCGTTTTTCCGGGGTGAGCCGATCGTGGCGACAGGGTCGTTCTTCCCGAACATCGACTTTGAGAGGGAGTGGGTCACGCGGCCGTGGGGCCAGATGGCCGGCACGTTCTCGTTCGGAACGTCGGTCGCCGAGATCGAGATTGACCAGGAGACCGGAAAGATCACCATGCCGAAGTTCACGTCAGCCCATGACTGCGGGCGCGCTATCAACCCGATGGCGGTCGAGGGCCAGATGGAAGGTTCGATTCAGCAGGCGGGTGTAGCGGCGCTTATCGAGGGGAACCTCTGGGACAAGGGGCACCTGCTCAACCCCAACCTCCTCGAATACAAGGTGCCGCTGGCATGCGACATGCCGGAGATGGACACGATCATCGTCAGTTCGCTTGACCCTGCCGGGCCGTTCGGGGCAAAAGAGGGCGGCCTCACGGTCCGCATGAACGCATACAGTGCGGTTGCCTGCGCATTGACCAACGCCACGGGTGAGTTGTTCAGCGAACTGCCGCTTACCCCGGATAAAGTATTGACCATCCTGGAACGCAAGAAGGGGGTGAAATAATGGTCCTGTCCCAGTTCGAGTACAAAAAAGCGAAGAACGTTGCCGATGCGATAGCCCTTTATACGGCACAGAAAGGCAAGGCGGTATACCTCGCGGGCGGCACCGACCTTGTACCCCTCATGAAGCAGAAATTATCAAAACCGAAAGCGGTCATCGACCTGAAAGGTATCGGGGAATTGAGAAAGGTCGCGAGCAAGGGCGGATGGGTCGAGATCGGCGCAAATGTCACGCTGTTCGAGCTCAAGAGCAACCCTGTCATTCAGGACAATTTCCCGGCACTGTACGAGTCCCTCGAAGCGACGGCCTGCGAGACCCTGCAGATGCGCGGGACGATAGGCGGCAATATCCTGCAGGACACCCGCTGCCTCGAGCACAACCAGTCGCTCGAATGGAGGACGGCGCGGGGTTTTTGCCTGCGGTCGGGCGGGAAGGCATGCAACGTCGTCAAAGGATCAAAAATATGCTTTGCCAACTATTGCAGCGATAATGCGCCGGCCCTTGTGACGCTCGATGCCGAGGTTAAGCTCTCGGGCCCCGAGGGGCAGCGGGCGCTAAAGCTCGCCACCCTTTTCACCGGGGATGCCTTCAAGCCCTTCGCGATCAAGGCGGGCGAGATATTGACGCATGTGCGCATCCCCCTGAAAAAGACAAAGGGGGTATACGAGAAACTGCGGGTGCGGGAGTCCATGGATTACCCGCTCGTCGGCGTCGCGGCATCCGCTGCCGGCCAGGGAGCGAAGGTCTGTGTCACCGGCGTTGGGCTGAAACCCCTCATGTATGAAATAAAGAATACGACCGATGCCGGGATCAAGGAGGTCGCCGACAAGGCCGCGGCCGATGCAAAGCCGGTCGCAAACGCGGTCGTTTCGCCGCTATACAGGAAAAAGATGGTCGGTGTCCTCATTAAAAGGGCTGTCAAGAGGGCCATCGGGGAGGGGAAATAATGAAGACGACACGGGTTAATTTCGAGATAAACAACGAAAAGGTGAGCCTTGACGTCCGTCCCTATGAAACCCTCCTGGAAACCCTCCGGGAGCGCCTTGTTCTGACCGGCGCCAAAGAGGCCTGCGGAATGGGTTCCTGCGGCGCATGCACGGTCATCATGAACGGGATACCGGTAAGGTCATGCCTCGTCCTCGCCCCCGAGGCGGACGGTGCGGTGATAACGACCGTGGAAGGCCTGCGGCAAAACGGCAAACTGCACCCCCTGCAGCAGGCGTTCATGGAAAAGGGCGCCGTGCAGTGCGGTTTCTGTACCTCCGGCATGATCATGACCGCAAAAGCACTTCTCGACCGCAACAAGAAGCCGACGAAAAAGGAGATAATAAAAACAATATCCTCGAATATCTGCCGTTGCACGGGATATAAGAAGATGATAGAGGCGATAGAGGACGCAGCGAAGAAAACGAACGGCTAACGGCGTACGGCTAACGGCTAACGGCCGTAAGGCGTAAGGCTCCTCCTCCTTGCCGTCATTCCGGCGAAAGCCGGAATCCAGTGTCTTTTTAATTTTTAAAAAAACAAAGACGCTGGATTCCGCCGCAAAAGCCGGCGGAACGACGGTTGGTGAGCATTTTAGCCGCTTGGCTCCGTCCGTCATTCCCGCGAAGCGGGAACCCAGTGTCTTTATTCTTTCGCTTCTTGCGGTTGTTCGTTTTGCGTTTTACGTCAATTAAATCGGCAGGTTAAAATCTCTTCCCATTTCCTGTAAATGTGTTATAATTACGATGATGTTGCAGTTCTGGAGGTGCCGGAGATGAAGATAAAGGTCAAGGTCGATTCAAACCTCAGGATCAAAAATGTTTTCGAGCCCCCGCTTGAGGTCGAGCTAGGGGACGACGAGAACACTTTGAAGGATGTCCTGGGAAAACTGGCGGAGAAATACCCCTACCTGCGATTCATCGAGAAGGGTGAAATGGGGGACGACCTGCACCACCTCTACCTCAACGACAAGAATCATTTCTCTTTTACCGAAGGTTTGAAGCGGAAGGTCTGCGAAGGCGACACCGTTCGCGTCGAGGCCTACATGGACCCGCTGGCAGGCGGATAGGGGAAAAACGGTTCAAGGTTCAAGGTTCAAAGTTCAAGGCTAAAAACAGTACCTTACGAAATAAGCCTCCACTTAATATTCAGGAACCCTTTCATTTTACGTCATATTTTTACGGCACGCATTAGCTGTTAACCTTGAACCTTGAACTTTGAACCTTGAACCTTAAACTTGGATCAAACCCCATCATTTTCCGGGAACTGTTACCCCCAACCACTTCTTTACTGTTCGGTCGACTGTCCCATCCTTTTTCATTTCAGTCAGCACTTTGTTGAAAGCATCGCGCAGGGAAACGTCGGTTTTACGAAAGCCGACGCCGTAGGACTCCTTACCGAAACTGTCGGAGAGGATTGTGAACGCATCCGGCTTTTTTGTCAGCGTGTATCGGGCGAAGACCTCATCCATCACGACCGCGTCAACGAGGCCGGTCTCGAGGTCGTTGAGGGCAAGCTGGTTTGTCCTGTACGCGGATACGCTTCTCAGGGAATTGACGACCGCGGGATCGGAAGTGATCCATTTTTCACTCGAGGCGCCGCGCTGAAAGCCGACCACCTTTTCTTTAAGGTCGGCCTTGCGGGCGATGCCCGAACCTTTTTTTACAACGATGACCTGCCTGCTTTCGAGATAGGGCTGCGAGAAAAGCATCTGGTGCTCCCTTTCGGGCAGGATTGACAGGCCGCTCCAGACTATATCGACATCGCCCGTATTCAAGCGGGGGATTATCTTGTCCCAGGTTACAGGCCTGAACTCGGCCTTGAGACCGAGAAGTTCAGCCGCCCTCCGGGCGAGATCGACATCGAGACCGATGATCTCTTTCGTCGTGCTGTCCCTGAATGCCAGGGGTGCGAACGTATCATCGATACCGACCACGATCACTCCGCGCGCCTTGATATCATCAAGCGACCTGTCGGCCCTGGGACCGGCTTTATCCTGTCCTGATGCGGTGCTGCAGAGAATGAGGGTCAACAACAGCACAACTGTAACACTGATCTTTCTCATTGTCAGTCCCCTTTTCGATCGGTATGGTGTGGTGATGTGTCCATTATATCCGACAGGAAAATCTCTTGCAATCCAGCAGAGAGAGAAAAATAGGTTCAAAGTTCAAAGTTCAAGGTTAGAAACCAATACATTCCCGTTATCCCGGCGCTTGACACCGAAAAATGTGAGGGACGTCCTTAAGAAAGTAAGTAACTCCTCAAACAACTAAAAGGATCGCCCTGTCGTTATTATCCCTGGACCGGGTGATCTTGAGTTACTTACTTTCTTAAGGACGTCCCCTTTGTCTTTACTTATCCCGGCGCTTGACGCCCGGGTCCAAGGTTCTTTTATTTTCCACCATCCAGAGGTGCTGGTCCGGGTTGCATTTTTTTCCTTTGAACCTTGAACCATCTTTTATTTTTTGCGTCTTGCGTTTTACGCTTTACTTGAGAGCCAGCTCGCCGATTCCCCAACGATCTCGCTATAAATTTCTTCTTCGGTTTTACGCAGCGATTTCGGGACGTGGAAGGAGTGATCGCCTCCCTCGATCGTGTGTAAAGTGTGGGGTGCTTTTATCCGCTCGAGCACGCCCAGGAGCATCGGCATGCTGCAAAGCGGGTCTCTCGTCCCGGCGAAAAAGAGCATGGGGACCTTTATTTTATAGAGATGTTCATCCCTTAAACTTTCAACATTATTCGCGGGGTGAAGCGGATAGCCCAGGAAAATGAGACGTTGGACAGGCAACGACGCGTCTGCGGCCATTTGCGATGCGATCCTGCCGCCCATCGACTTGCCCGCGGCGACCAACGAATCCACCGCAATATCGAGGCCCGACCGGGCAAATTCATATACGGCGGCCCATGTCTTTACAAGGACGCCCTGGCTGTCGGGAGACTTCCTTCCCTGATCCGCGTAGAGAAAATTAAAACGCATCGACGGATATCCTGCCCCGGCCATGCCACGCGAAAACGCCTCTATGAGAGGAGCCCTCATATCATTCCCCGCACCGTGCGCAACGATGATCCCCATTTTCTTATGTGTGCCGCGCGGTTTCGCGAAGACACCGGACGTCGTGCGCCCATCGCCGACGGGGATTGTTACAGAAGTCTCAGAATAAGCTTTATCCACGGCGTTCTCCTTGAGAAATGATAGCACAAAGACGGTTCCACGTTCCACGCTTCCACGTTCCACGAAAAAGACAGGCGCGTAATAAAGGCGATAAAGAGGAAAAACTGAATTCCGGTGTCAAGCACCGGGATGACGACCTTCTAGAATTGCGACACACTCTCTTCGCGTGAATGACGAGGTGCGTGCCGGGATCATGTTAGGGTCTTTGTCTTTAGCGTGGAACCTGGAACGTGGAACCTGGAACGTGGAACCTGGAACCGCCTTTTCTTTTTCGCGGTTACTTCTCATCCTGGACCAGCGTACCGTAGATGGTCGATTCGTATGCGATCTTGCCTTTCTGGTTCTGGATCGCTATCTCGAACTTGGCGATCATGCTTCTTTCCTGCCATTTCTTGATGAGTGCGTTGATCGTGTCGCCGGGATAGAGGCGTCCCCGGAACTTCGTACGTTCGATCATGCCGACCGGGATTCCCTTGAGATCGGGGTAGAGTATGGCGATCATGAGCCGTATCCCCTGGTTTATTAGTTTATAGACGGCATAATCCGGGTATATGGGATGGTCGGGTATGTGGCTCGCGAAATCCGGATCCTTCTCGTCCAGTTTTTTCGTGAGCTTGATCTCATCGGAGAAGGCCGGGTCAAAATAGGCTTCATCGATAATAATATGCTGTTCCGGCAACCCGAGGTATTGACCTATCTCTTTCCGGGAAATTTTGTTCATGCGCCCCCCTTTCTCACAATTATCCACAATCCGCCTTCCGTTGTCACGGTGGAACTCTCTGCCAGACCGTCTTTGTTGATCTCGCGTGCGATCATGTCTGTCGTTACTTCCTTTTTGCCGAGGAGGAGGTTGAGCTCCCGTGATCGGTCGGCAATGGGTGAGATCACATCGGCGGGCGTGTGTTTGCCGAAGCCTCCGCCGACGAACGCACACCCTCCGGGTTTAAGCACCCTCTCGATCGCGCGGTAGCCGACGGTAAAGAGGGAAGGGAAGAACAAAGCCCCCCTGAAGACAAGAAGGTCAATGCTTTTGTCATCGACGCGGTTAAGCAGGGAGTCCGTATCGACGATCGCAACGCGGCCGGATTGGCCGCGGGCTTCAATCTCCCCGGCATAATGTGCCGTCATCTGTTCCGGGAACGAGGCGATGAAAAAGGAATCGCCGATGCCCTGCCGGGCGAGCTCATATATCACTCCACAGAACGGGCCTATCTCTGCAACTGTACCGTCACGCCTGCCGTAGACCTCGGCAATGTGGCGTGCAAGGTAAGGGTAGACATCCTTCCACAGGGAATTTATATCCCGGATCAATGAAGATAAGCTCATGCTTTCAGCGTGCATTGCCGATCCTTTCGGTGATCTCCTTGAGAGCTTTCAGGTCCTGAGGCCTGAACGGCCGGTCGGTATAATAGATAGTTTCAAAGCGGCGCACGAATTCCAGCGAGATGGCCCGGATATTCTCATCGGGAATCCGGGACGCGTATTCCTCGAGCCCCTCGAATTCCCCCTTGGGGTAACCCAGGGCCTTGAGCTTCTTCAGGAAACGCTTGAGGACGGCGATCTCCCTGGAATTCGCGGACCTGGCAAAAGCGATGAGGGCCATTATCAGTACAATGACAATAAGGGCGATCCCGACATACCGGATGGCCCCCGACCTCAAGAAGGCAAAAGAAAGGGACGGCTTTCTTATTTCCGAGATTATCGACCGGGTCATCGATAATTGCCTTTCGAGATTATAGGTCAGGATTATGCCGTACCAGTAGTAGTTTATCGTGTCGAAGAGAAGCTGGGCCCTCAGGAAGATCCCCTGCCGGTAGATGGGCGTGAATGCTTCGGCTGACGCGGGTGTCGGATCGTAGCGGACCCACCCCTTGCCGTCAATGAACGTTTCCACCCACACATGCGCGTACTTTTGCGGGACAAGATAGTAATTGCCCATCTCGTTGTAATATCCCCCCCCGGTACCCTCCGACGATGCGTGACGGGATGTTGTTCACACGCAGGAGGACGGCCATGGCCGATGCGAAATATTCGCAGTTGCCGGCCGGCGAATCGAAGAGAAAGCTTTCGAGCGGGTTCTTCGTGATGGGAAGGTCCTTGAGGGTATATTTATACCTGTCCGACCTGAAATGGTCGGCAATCTTCTTGATCGTTGCCTCCGTGTCGTTCTTCACGGCCAGACTTTTTCCGAGAGAGACGACGAGGGACGACAGTCGCCGGGGCAACTGGAGGTACTTTTCCCGGTCGATGGCAGTCTCGGGAATGGTATCGGACACGATGGAAAAAACGGTGTACCGCACCCGCTTTTCTATGTAGGACGGAACTGCGAACGTGTGATCGTCATATTTCCGTACGGCCCTCAGGTCCATGTGTATCGGCTTGTCGAGGCCGAAGAGCGACGAGTTCTCGTACGGCTCGAGATATATCGTCTGGTTTATCCGTTTTCCCGCAGGGCTTGCGCCCCGGGCCATTGAATAGTAGCCCTTCCTTGTCGCCCTCCAGGATATCCCGTCAAAATGGTCAAGAGTGATCCCCCTCCAGTAGAGGAGCGATTCGTCGACCCGGTCCATCGTCACCCTGAAGATTATGCTTTCATCTTCCTGTATGTCCGATACATGGCCAAGCCGTACGTTGTCCGTAAAACCTGACCGGGCCTTCTCCGGCCTGTTGAGAAAGGTGAGCAGCGGGTAGCTCGTGCGCGGTAATATAATGAACATGAGGCCGGATAAAGGAATTGCGAGGACCGGTATCCAGAGGCTCTTCGTGATCACTATCCGGATCGTCTGATTGGTGAGCTCGAGTTCCGGGTCCTGGGAGTAGAACGTGAGGAAAATGAGCGACAGGCACAGGAGGATGAAAAAAACGAGCAGGTACGCCACGAACCCCATTCCGAAGGTCATGAGGCCGAGCCCGGCAAGAACGAACAGCGCCAGGGCATATATCTGCATATAGTCCCGGAATTGCTTGTGCTCGAGGTATTTTATCCCCATCAGGGCGAAGAGGATCTCCATGATGTGCCCGATAAGGTCCTGCATGTCGAACTGGAGGAAAAAATAGAGCAGAACGGCAACGGAGAGAGAGGCGAGTATCCAGCGCGGGATTATGATCTTTTTCAGGTCGAGCCAGACCGACAGTGCCATCGCCCCGAGGAGGATCACCGGGTAAATGGACGGGATATGCCCGGATAATGCCAGGATGCACAGGATCCCTGCAGCGTAGGTGAAAATGTTTACGACGGTCCGGACCTTGAGCTGGGTAAAACTGAGTGTCATCATTGCCGTGTTCCTGCCATCGGTCTCATTCCTAAGCGGTCATAACGGATGCGGGGACATCCTCCCTTTCGTACATGGCAAGCTCCCTGAGCATGTTCAGTTTATGCACGCTCGTGGTGTCAGGGGGATACAACCTGCCGTTTATCTTGAGGCCGACCGGGACATTGTTCTTGAGAAGCTGCACGATCGTGTAAGCAATACAGGATATCCTCTCTTCAATGTCACGTATCATGACATCTTCGAATTCTATGACAACCGGCTGGTACGAGAGAGATGACAGTTCTTTCGTCTTGAGCTTTCCCGTCTTTGCCGTTGCCTTCCAGTGAATGTACTTGATCGGGTCGCCGCGGACATATTCGCGGATCGACACGACGTCGGCGTCATAGCCGATCGAATCGGATATCTTTTCCCCGCGGGACCTGCGTTCCCTGCGGTACAGGTTGGCAAGGTCGCATGCCTTGAGCCGCGGCAGTACGATGACCGTGTACGTCTTGTCGAGCGTTCTGAATCGGGTGAAAAAATTGAACGGGAAGACCGAGGAGACGAGCGGGTTTTCTATCGTGTGGAGGCCGCGTTCACGAAACGTAATGTTCGCAAAGGTGGACGATGCGCTTTTCCCGGGTGTGAAAGGCATCAGGACCGAAATGCGGTCCGCCGTGAGCCTGATGAGGAATGCCGGGAAATGCCGCCGATGGTTTTCCATGGTTATCTTGACGGGGACCTGGCTGCCCGCGTACACCTCCTGCGGGACATCTATCCCGAGCTCGAGCTTCGAGAGATTGGCCTTCCCGAAGAAGCCGGAAATGCCCATGAAGCTCAAAAGGCCCGACACGATGAGGAAGACCAGGTTGTTGTTGGTATTGGCGGCGGCGATACCCATGAAGATCGTGATCGCTATGTAAAGGAACCCGGCTTTCGATATCTTGATCACAGGGGCGCTGAAACGGTGTCGACGATCGATCGCACAATCTCCCTTTTGTTGAGGTTCTCATACTCTTCCTTGAAAATGACGCGGTGAGGGATCGTATATTCGACAAGGTCCCTGATGTCTTCGGGAATGACGAAATTCCTGTCATGGAAATAGGCATGTGCCTTCGCCGTGTTGATGATCGTCAGCGCGCCCCGCGTCGATAGGCCGGCGGAAAGGTATTCGCTTGTCCGCGTCGCCTGGATTATGGACAGGGTATACTCGAGGATCCTGTCGGAAACATGCACGCCGTGGGAGATCTCGTCCTGCAGGTGCGACACCTCGTCATGATCGACAACGGGTTCGATGAGATAGATGTCCTCGCGCTTGCTCCCTATCTTCAGGATCTCTTTCTCCGCCTGCCGCGACGGGTAGCCTATGCTGATCTTCATCATGAACCTGTCGAGCTGGGATTCCGGAAGGGGAAATGTCCCGAACTGCTCCGCGGGGTTTTGGGTCGCGATGACGCAGAAGATGCGGGGAAGCTTGTATGTCTTCCCTTCGATCGTCACCTGCTTCTCTTCCATCGCTTCGAGAAGGGCGCTCTGCGTCTTCGGCGTTGCACGGTTTATCTCGTCGCACAGGACGATGTTGTTGAAGATGGGGCCGGGATGGAAATCGAACTCGCCCGAGGTCTTGTTGTAAATGGACAGGCCCGTTATATCAGTGGGAAGAAGGTCGCTCGTGCACTGGATCCTCCCGAATGTGAGGCCAAGAGATTTTGCAATGCCGATAGCGAGCGTCGTCTTGCCGAGTCCGGGCAGGTCCTCGATGAGAAGGTGCCCTCTCGAGAAGAACGAGATCAGGGAAAGGCCGAGCGGCTTTTCTTTGCCTTGCAGATAGGACGACAGGGATTCGGTTATTGTGTGGATCTTACTGATTTTCATCCCTAATGCCAGGTCTTTGCCGTCCATCGGAGCAATTGTATCATAAAAGCATGGACCAAGGAAATGGGCAAGCCGTATCGCGCGGCACCTCCTTGACAAAACGCCTTATTTCGGCTTGAATAGAACAATGGGCGTACTTCCGCTATTTCCTGATTTCAAGCCGATAGAGATAGATGACCGGCAAAATATAGCGGGTATTCTCAGGGTGGATAGCCCCGGGACATCCGAGCTCACGTTCACCAATCTCTTTATCTGGAGAAAACATTACGGGTTCCGCTGGTGCCTTTACAAGGATTGCCTGTGCATCATCGGCAAGGAAAATTCGGGGCCGGACTTTGCCATGGCCCCTGTCGGGCCGCAAGGACGGGTCGAAACGGGCCTTGCCGTTCTCGAATGGCTGAAAGAAACGAAGGGCATCTCTTCGCCGTCCATCGAGCGCACAGATGAAGGCTTCGCCGCCGAAGCGTCCCGGTCTTCCCGGCTTAAGGCCGAGGAAAAACGGGAACACTTCGATTACGTCTACCTTACCCGGGACCTCATCGACCTGCCGGGCAACAGGAACAGGAACAAGCGCAACCATATCAACCAGTTCCTGAGGACCTACGGATCATATACATATGAGGAATTGAACGAAGGCCACATCGAGGCGGCGCTTGATCTCCAGGAAAAATGGTGCCTCATGAAAAGGTGCGAAGAGGACCTCAACCTGCTCGGCGAATGGGACGCCATACGGGAGATACTGAGTTATTACAGGGAGCTCGACGTGGCCGGAGCGGTCATCATCGTCGACTCGCAGGTGAAGGCGTTCACGCTCGGCGAACCCCTTGCGGATGACATGGCGCTTATTCACATCGAGAAAGCGGACCCGTCCCTGCCGGGACTGTATCAGCTCATCAATCAGCAATTCTGCGCCCGAAGGTGGAACGGGATGAAATATATCAACCGTGAGCAGGACCTGGGATTACCCGGGGTTGCGCGAGGCGAAGCTCTCCTATAATCCCGACCACTTTATCAAGAAATACTCCGTCTCCCTGAAAGGATGACCATGACGCCAGGCAAGAAAAACGAAAAGACCGGTATATTTACACCCGAGGAGCTTGAGCGCTATTCCCGCCAGATAATGGTCCCCGGAATGGGTGTCGGCAAGCAGGAATACCTTCGCAAGGCCCGGGTATGCATTGCGGGAACAGGCGGGCTTGGCTCGGTATCCGCTTATTACCTTGCAGCCGCCGGTATCGGGAGATTGAGGATCATAGACCATGACAGGGTGGAGACATCGAACCTCAACAGGCAGATACTTCACTTCACGCCGGATATCGGGCAGCTGAAGGTCCTCTCCGCGCTCGACAAGCTCGAGAACTTGAACCCGTATTGCCGCGTGGAGGCCGTGCAGGCAGATATAAACGAAGACAACGTGTTCGAGCTCATAGACAATTCCGACGTCATCATCGACGCCCTCGATAATATCGGCACCCGCAGGATCCTCAACTTCGCCGCGATCCACAGCCGGATACCGCTCATTTACGGCGGGGTCGAAGGCTTTTCCGGAATGGCATCGACCTTCGTCCCCTACCAGACCCCCTGTTTTGAATGCATCTTCTCGCACATCGCCGACAACGAGGAGAGAAAAGGCGTCCTCGGGATGCTGCCCGCCATCATCGGCGCCATACAATCTCTTGAGGCGTTGCGCCTGATCATGCGCGAGCCGCCGGCGCTGGCCGGGACGCTCCTTTATTTCTCCGGCACCAACATGACCTTTCAGCACATATCCGTCGACCGGAATCCGAACTGCAGTGTATGCGGGGTGGCGCCGGGAATGACGTAAAAGATCGTTCAAGGTTCAAGGTTCAAGGTTCAACGCAAAAGATAAAAACAAAAAAAGTCGTTCGTTCCACGTTCAAAATTCAACGCAAAGGATACCCCTCATCCCGCCTCCGAGCCAACTCGCCCTCGCCGTCATCCCTTCGCCCTCGCCGTCATCCCTTCGCCCTCGCCGTCATCCCTTCGCCCTCGCCGTCATCCCGGGCTTGACCCGGGACCCAAGGTTTTGGTTTTTACTTTTTTGATTATGCAACTGATTAATGGATACGAGATCCAGCCAATGAGGGATTCACTCATGAATGTTTCCGAAAAATGAAAGATAATTTGGTGCAATTTCCAAGGAAACCTTGGGTCCCGGCTCGGGGGCCGGGAAGACGGTGAGAGATAGCGGATGACGGAAATATTTAACGTAAATCTTTTAAGTGCAAAACGTCGAACTGGTCAAGTTTCGGGTTTTCATGCTCCAACCTTGAACCTTGAACCATTTTTTTATCCCCAGGGCGGTTTGAGCGACGTATCTTTGTATTCGACGAGAAACGGTTCATCCCACGTAACAAGGTCTTTGAATAAAGCCTTAAGCCCGTCAAGACTGTCCGTCGCTACACCGCGTATACCGTAGGACGTGGCGAGCGCCACGAAGTCCGGGTTCTCGAGCTGCATCGAGCCGTCTATTCCGTAGCGGCTGTGAATGGCGTCTTCCAGTACGCCGTATCCCATGTTGTTATGCACGAAGATCACGACGGGTATCCTGTACTTGACGATCGTGGCGAGTTCGGCTGTCTGGGGGAGGATGCCGCCGTCGCCGCACAATGCGAGACACGGCAGGACAGGGCGGGCCAACTTTGCCCCGATCGCGGCGGAGAGGGAAT
Source organism: Syntrophorhabdaceae bacterium (assembly GCA_963666485.2). Classification (GTDB taxonomy): domain Bacteria; phylum Desulfobacterota; class Syntrophorhabdia; order Syntrophorhabdales; family Syntrophorhabdaceae; genus Delta-02. The sequence continues at coordinate 112,701 of CAXXUO010000006.1, forward strand.
AGAAGATTGGCGATACGCCGCGCGGCATGAGGAAACTGCGCGGGAAATAGACGGGCAAATAACGCTCGGCCCAGTATGACGGGATGTTAAGGTCGCACACGATCACGGTGTCATCGGGAACGGCATCGCGAATAAGCGAGACGAGGGTGTGGCCGGGCGCGCTCCGGAGGGATTCCTTCTCCGCCCGCCTCTTTTCCTTCAAGGCGGCGAGGTCCCACGCGAAGGTCCTGGCCCGGATGATGTCGGAAAGACCTTTGAGGGCCGCCTCAACATCGCCTGCAAAAGAAAGAACAGCGGGGTAATTCCTGTTCATCCACCTGTCGTCGACGTCGATATGTATGAGGTTGTGTATCCTGACTCCCTGCCTTTTCGAATCTGCATTCCTCAGACGGGTGCCGGCCGCAATGACAATGTCCGCGGAATCGAGGATCTCACGAGAAACCCCGCCGGCCGTCACAGTGCCGAACGCGAAGGGCGACCGGTCGCTTACCATGCCTTTTCCGCCGGTGGATGTCAGGAACGGCACCCCTCGTGCAAGGATCTCCTCTACGACGGGTCCGGCACCGGAATGCATGAGCGCTCCTCCGCCGATGAGGACCGGTTTCGTCCTGTGACTCAGAATATCGTCGCATCCCCTGAGAAAATGGTTGAGGGGCACCTCCGGCCCGGGGACAGGGGAAAAAGGCTCGCTGTGCTGCCCCGGGGGCACCTCTTTTTCAAGGAGTGAGAAGGGGACTGAGACAAGGACCGGGCCCGTGCGGGGTTCGGTGCATCTTCTCAGCGCCGTATCGAGGAAATGACGGAGGTTGGCCGCCCCCGTGACCCTGAAGGTCCCCTTTGTAAAATACCGGAAGATATTCTCGGGTTTCTCGATCTCATGCAGGATACCTTTCCCGGCATCCTTGCGGTCCGTATCCACGTGCAGGATAAAAAGCGGGACATCATCCGAATATGCCTCCATGCACCCGGCTACGATATTGCCGAGCCCGGGGCCCGGGGTGACGATGAGAACGGCCGGTTTACCCGAGGCCCGGGCGTAACCGTCCGCCATGAAAGCGCAATTTGCCTCATGGCGCGTCGTTATGGATTTGACGTTTTCCGCCCGGAAAAGTTCCGCAGTGAGGCTAAGCGTATGCAAACCGGGTAATTGGAAGATGCAGGATATATCATTTTCCAGAAAAAACTCTCTAATTACTTGTTTTCCTTGCATAAAATGCCTCAACGCATAAGTTTAGCATAGTAAACTTTAAAGTTAAATAAAAATATACTTGACAAAAAAATTCATTATTTTGTTTAATACTGTAAACTTTTGGTAAGCGTATACTGTTATGACAAAATCGGGCGAATTAAGCATAGGGGAGAAGATAAAGGTGCTTCGGCAGGCCAAGAACCTGACCCAGGAAGAATTGGGCACACGGGCGGGTTTGACGAAGGGTTTTATATCGCAGGTGGAGCGGAACCTGACGTCGCTCTCTGTCGAAAGCCTGATCGGCATACTCGACGCGCTCGATGAGAAACCGTCGAATTTTTTCAGCGGTTCCCTGGATGAAAAGATCGTGTTCACGCTGGAAGACAGGGTCGATCTCGAGATAGACGGGGTGAAGGCCTTCCAGATACTTGTCCCGGCAGCGCAGAACAGGCTCCTCGACCCGGCACTCGTGGAACTTGCCCCCGGTGAGCGTACCCCCGAGGAAGAGCCGCATGAGGGTGAGGAGTTTGGCCTTGTTGTCGCCGGAAGCGTCGAGCTTGTGCTCGGCGGAAAACCTCAGAAGATTAAGAAAGGCGAATGTTTTTACTATAGAGCGACGCGGAAGCATTACATCGTAAATAAGAAGAAGGGGCTGGCAGTATTGCTCTGGGTGTCATCACCCCCGAATTTCTAGACAGTCCGGGGTGCGTGATGACAGGCATGATCATGAATAGGAAAGGGCTGCGGTATCGTATGCCCGTTACGTATAGGATGACGTCGATTGTGCGCGGCTTTCAAGGCCGCACCCGTGGATTTTGAGCTGCCCGGCTTTAAGAAAATTTGGGAGGTGCTGCCTTGATCATCAAAACACCCACAAAATTTTTTCTCGTCAGTGGTTCATCCGACGGTTTTTCGCTGCTCAACGCGTTTGACGGCGCACTGCTCGCTTCCGGGGTCGGTGACACGAATCTCGTAAGAATGAGCAGCATCCTCCCGCCCGGCTGTACGGAGATCAAGCCCCGGCCAAAGGCACTTCCCCAGGGCGCCCTCGTTCCCGTCGCGTATGCCGCGATAACGAGCGATGTCCCGGGTGAGACCATATCTGCCGCTGTCGCTATAGGCATTCCCGAAGATGCAAGCCTCGCAGGCCTCATCATGGAATATTCTGCAAGGGCCGACGAGACAACCGTCCGCAGCCAGGTGATAAGAATGGTCGAGGCGGGGATGGAAACGCGCAAAAGGCCGATCAAAGAGGTCATGTCGATATCCTCTACGTTCACGGTCGGCAAGATGGGCGCAGCGTTCGCGGGCGTCGTTCTATGGGATTGATCCTCAGCTCCATATTAAAGCGCTGCCTTCGTTGTCTTCCTCGTCGCGCTCCTCGACGTACAGGAGTACGCCTGCGTCGGCTCCTCGTCGACGCCTCGGCATCATCTTTAATCTGGAGCTGAAATAGAATTAGATTGCTTAAGATGTCTAGATTTTCGAGAGGTTGATGTATGCATGGGGTTTTTCATAATCAATTCATAGGGGCGAGGGAAGGGTCGTCATCGAATATTGTCCTGCTCGGGTGTCCGCTCGATATCACGTCCTCGTTCCGTAACGGGTCCAAATTCGGCCCGGAGAGCCTGCGCAAGGCATCATGGACATTGGAGACATACAGTCCTTACCTGGACATGGATCTCGAAGATATAGATTTTGTGGATACAGGCGACCTCGAACTTCCCCCGGGCAATCTCCTGAGATCCCTGGATATGATCGAAGAGGTCGCAGGCAACATCGCGGCAGATGGTTTAAGGCCGCTCTTCTTCGGGGGCGAACACCTCGTGACGTACCCGATAATGAAGGGGATAAGGAAGGTGTTCCCGGCATTGCAGGTGGTCCATTTTGATGCCCACTGTGATCTCAGGGACGATTACGAGGGGCAGAAGCTGTCGCATGCCACGGCAATGAAACGCGTGGTTGAGCTCGGGGGCATCACCCTGCACCAGGTCGGGATACGTTCGGGGACACGGCAGGAATTCAGGGAACTGAACCCGGTTGCGTCGCCCGCCGAACTTAAAAAGTGCCTTCAATCGGAAATACCGCTCTACATAAGCTTTGATATCGACGTCTTCGACCCGTCGCTCGTCCCGGGCGTCACGACACCCGAGCCGGGAGGCCTTATGTTCAAAGAGGTCGTGGAATACCTGAAGGCATTGAAAGGCATGAAGATCATAGGGGCCGACCTCGTCGAACTGGCGCCCGACTATGACAGCACGTTCGTCTCGTCCGTGTGTGCCGCAAAGGTTTCGCGTGAGATCATTATGCTCATCCATTCGGGAGCTGTTTAATACAGGAAATCACTCTGGCAGAGGTATGTTATGAAAAGACCAAAAAGCGGAAAGATCATGATTATAGGGGGGCGGGCGGCGTCGCGACGGTTGCAGCGCACAAATGTGCCCAGGTGCCCGAGGTCTTCAAGGAGATCATGGTGGCGAGCAGGACGGAATCGAAATGCAAGGCGATCGCCGCCGATCTCAAGAACCGTTACAATAAAGATATTCAGACAGCGGGCGTCGATGCGGACAATGTCCCCGAGCTTGCCGGGCTTATCGGATCGTTCAAACCCGATGTCGTCCTGAACCTTGCTCTTCCCTACCAGGACCTGCACATAATGGACGCATGCCTTCTCACGGGCGTCGATTACATCGACACGGCGAATTACGAGCCTCTCGATGAGGCACATTTTGAATACAGCTGGCAATGGGCGTACCAGGACCTTTTTAAGGGACAAAGGTATCATGGCCCTTCTCGGTTCGGGTTTCGACCCCGGCGTAACGAACATGTTCGCCGCATATGCCCAGAAGCATTTTTTTGACGAGATACAGTACCTCGACATCCTCGACTGCAACGCCGGCACGCACGGCCACGTGTTCGCGACGAATTTCAACCCCGAGATCAATATCCGGGAAGTGACCCAGGTGGTGCGCCACTGGGAGGAAGGGAAATGGATCGAGACCCCCGCGATCATCGAAGAGGGAAGCGTCCATTTCGGTTTTGACTACCCGGTGGCAGGTGTCAAAGACAGTTATCTCCTGTACCATGAAGAGCTTGAGTCGCTCGTCAGAAACCTGAAGGGGATCAAAAGGGCGCGGTTCTGGATGACCTTTTCGGAGAATTACCTGACGCATCTTAAGGTCCTCAAGAATGTCGGCATGACGAGGATAGACGAGATCGAGTACGAGGGATGTAAAATAGTCCCGATACAGTTCCTGAAGGCCCTCCTGCCCGAACCGGCGTCGCTCGGCACGAAGTATACCGGCAAGACCGTCATCGGCAACATCATGACCGGTACGAAGGACGGCAAGCCGCTCAGCCGGTATATCTACAACGTGTGCGACCACGAGGACGCCTTCAACGAAACGGGCACCCAGGCGATCGCCTATACGACCGGCGTCCCTGCCATGATCGGCGCAATGATGGTCATGACCGGCACCTGGCAGGGGGATGGCGTCTTCAACATGGAAGAGTTCGACCCAGATCCCTTCATGGACAAGCTGAACCGGTACGGGCTTCCCTGGCAGGTCGTCGAGCACGCACCCCTTCCCGAAAAGGTCTAGCACATCGCATGCGCACCGCCCGGCAAACCATAGACGCCATTCGCGCGGGCGACGTCGCGGGTGCCGCTTCCTATCACGAGCTCACAACGCGCGGGCGGCAGACGGTACTCCGGTCACTCGATGACGCGGGCCTTGCAGTATTGACACGCCTTATCAAGGATTCACGCCGAACTATTTTCCAGAAGGGTGAAGAGCAGTCCCGAGCTTTCGCAAAAAGCGGCATCAGGCGAACGCCCGTCTATCTCATTGGCGAAGACCTGATCGAAGAGAACATGCGGGTGCTGCGGTACGTGAAGGACCGTACAGGATGCCGGATACTTCACGCGCTCAAGGCGTATGCCTCGTTTTCCACCTTTCCGGTCATGACGCCGTACCTTGACGGGGTGTGCGCGAGCGGCGCCTACGAAGCGCGCCTCGGGCGCGAGGAGTTCGGCAAAGAGGTCCACACCTTCGGCGCAGCCTACAAGAAGAGTGAAATACGGAATGTCCTGAAATATTCCGATGTCGTTATCTTCAATTCATTCCCTCAGCTTGACGTATACGGGGACATGGCCCGGAAGCAAAGACGGGCCGTCGGGCTCCGGGTAAACCCGGGTCATTCCGAGATAGAGACCCCGATGTATGACCCGTGCGCCCCCTGTTCGCGGCTCGGGATAGTTCACGAAGAATTCACGAGATCTTTCCCGTCCCGGTCTCATCGCGTCGACGGCCTGCATTTCCACGCCATGTGCGAGCAGAACGCGGACGTTCTCGAAAGGGTCCTGTGGTCGTTCGAAGAATTATACGGGCACTGTATAAAAGGCCTCTCGTGGGTCAATTTCGGCGGTGGGCATCACGTCACCCGGGACGATTATGATATAGAGCTGCTCGTCAGGCTCATAAATGATTTCAAAGGAAAGTACGGCGTCGAAGTCTATCTCGAGCCGGGCGAGGCGTCAGTGTACCATGCGGGGTTCCTCGTATCGTCAGTCGTCGATATTGTGAGGAATGAAATGGATATCGCCATCATGGACACCTCCGCAGAAGCGCACATGCCTGACGTGCTCCTTATGCCCTACCGTCCGCATATACTCGATTCTGCCGAACCCGGCGTCAAGGCCCACACATACCGCCTTGCCGGCCCCTCGTGCCTCGCCGGCGACACCATCGGGGACTACTCTTTTGACGCCCCCCTCGAACGGGGCGATAAGCTCATCTTCACAGATATGGCACTGTACAGCATCGTCAAAAACACCACATTCAACGGCATCCCCCTGCCAGATATCGCGGTCGTCAGAAAAGACGGTACCGTCGATACGGTCAGGCGGTTCGGGTACAGAGATTATCGTAATAGACAGTCGTAAAAAAAACCGTTCAACCGTTCAACCGTTCAACGCGAAAAACCAAACATTACACCGTTCAACCGTTCAACGCGAAAGACATCTGTCTTAATCGTCATTCCGTCGGCTTTTGCGGCGGAATCCAGTGTCTTTGTCTTTTCTAGAAATTGACTTTTACCTGAGAGTCGAAACTTAAAACCATATTTTTAAAGGCGCTGGATTCCGGCAAGCCGGAATGACGAAGCCTTTACACGTCAGAAGTATCCCGCGATTTTGCTTTGTCCGTCATCCCGGTGCTTGACACCGGGATCCAAGGTTTGCTTTTTTCGTTGAACTGTTGAACTGTTGAACTGTTGAACTGTTGAACTGTTGAACTGTTGAACATCTTTATTATTGAACACTTGCATTCCATTCCGTTTGATTCTTTTCACCCGGTACTTATGTTCCCTTATACACCCGGTATTACGGGTTAGGGGGAGGATCGTATGAAACTACCTGTTCCGCTCAAAGCGTTGCTTGTGACGTTCATCCTGCTGCTGCCTCTCGCTGCCGGTGCTCAGCAGTATGTTTACACGCAGCAACAGCTCGACGATCT
>CAXXUO010000007.1:0-10595 GCA_963666485.2 Syntrophorhabdaceae bacterium
CTGCTGCTCTGGTTTCGCACATCACTGCCCCTGTCCATATTTCCAAAGGCCCCACCACCACGGTCCATTGATCCCGCACTCGGGCCTCCGCGGTCGCCTCCTGCAGGCCGGGTCGACACGCCGGGACTGCCGCGATCACCTCCGCCCGGTCTTTCGCCTCCTGCAGGCCGGGTTGACGCACTCGGGCCTCCGCGGTCGCCTCCTGCAGGCCGGGTTGACGCACTCGGGCCTCCGCGGTCGCCTCCTGCAGGCCGGGTTGACGCACCGGGACCCTGGCCGTCTCTTCCCCTGTACGCCTGACGGTCCTGGATCCCTTGCGCGGAACCGCCCCTGTTGTATTTTTGGGCGGTTGATTGATCACGATACGCCACACCCTTTCTGTTCTGAGGGTTGTGCTGCCAGTTCTGCCCCGCCTGTCCCCCTTGCCTGTTGGCATATTGGGACCTGTTTATATTGGTGTTCCTGTTGATATTTGCATTTACGTCATAATGCATGGCATGCGCACCCCAAGCCATGCTTCCCCATGCATAGCCCCATGCCGCGGTCAGTGCGACCCCTGCAGTGAATGCAAGTGCGGTCCCGGCGACGTACCCGGGCGGGTAATAATAATACGGAGGGTATGACGGGTACGGCCAGGCCCCGTACACAACAGCCGGGTCGTAGGACGGGACGTAAACGTAGTTAGGGTTCGTGGGTTCAATAACGATCACTTTTTCCTGGACCTTGACCGTCTGCTCTTGCGTGCTCTTAAGGGTGCCCTGTGACTGCGCCTTTGCCCTCAACGATTGGATCGAATCGAGCACTTCCGCCTGTTGTGCCAGCACCGCATCGCCGAGCTTCTGAGTCCAGTCCAGTTTCTCGTTCATCATCTTCAGGACATCGGGAAAGTTAACAAGCGATTTGACGCTCGGGTCCCAGCTCTGTTGTTCCAGGGCCTTTGCGAGCGCGTCGCCCTTGAGGTTCTTGTTCTGGTTCGTCCACCGATACGCCTGTACTATTTCAAGCGGATACGTGGAGGCCATCAGGACCTGTGCAATAAGTTCATCGGGATAAAGGGCAATAGGTGCGACGAGCTGGCTGATCTCTTCGGGTTTAAATGGCTTCGCCGACGGTCCCTGTGCCTGCTGGCTATACGCCGACGGGGGTATCACCAGGGATATAATACAGACAAGGATCAACCATGTGGTCAATACTTTTCGGCTCTTCATATCTACTCCTTTCTCTTGGTCAGCCGGCCGGCGGAACTAATTACCGGGCGGCATTGCTCGTGTTTTTTTGCCTGTCACCCCATCAGCCATGTGTGGGCTGACGCGATGCCCGGCAAAGGGAAAAATTGTACGGGCGCCCGGCGAAAATCAGCAGCACAGCATCAGATGGGTTTTCCATCCGGAATCGGCGGAAACGGCTATCTTGTCGATCAGGTCCCCGTACTGAATGAAGAACGAGACAATAAACGCGCGCATAATTCAATGGCCCCGCAAATTGATAATTAATATTATATCTGATTTCACAGGCGCGCCAAGCCAAAAATTTGTCTTCGGGTCGAAATTTCTTCCCGTGTGAAACGGCAGTCGAACGTCAATGTTCACCCTTGCTCAATTTCCCGGTACCAGCAAAGCGTCACGCCCCCGGCTCCTGAACAAGCCTCCCATTATAATTATTAGTCTTCCTCCTTGACTTGGAAATTTGTTTGGGTATACAATATCACTATGATGAACGTGCAAATCAATAATTGGTGGTGGTGGCGGAAATACTAGGTGTGAGACCGTAATTTCCGGCCATGGGCGGTTTCACACCGTCCATGGCCGTTTTTGTTTTAGAAGGCCATGGGTCATTGGGACTCCTGGCCTTTTTTTATTACGCATAAGGAGGATACGATGGAAAAGAAGATATTTTTGAGTGACAGTGACATGCCGAAGGCATGGTACAACATACAGGCTGACCTGACGACGCCCCTGCCACCACCTCTTAACCCCGAGACAGGCGATCCTGTAACGCCGGACATGCTCGAGGCGATTTTTCCCATGAACCTTATCGAGCAGGAGGTCAGCACGGAGAGGTTTATCACGATACCCGACGAGGTTATGGAGCGCCTCCTTATGTGGCGGCCCACGCCGTTATGTCGGGCCACGGCCCTCGAGAAATTTCTCGGTACCCCGGCCCACATTTACTACAAGAACGAAAGCGTGAGCCCCCCGGGCAGCCATAAGCCGAACACGGCTATTGCGCAGGTCTATTACAATAAAATGGCGGGGGTAAAAAGACTCACAACGGAAACAGGCGCCGGGCAATGGGGGAGTGCCCTGTCATTTGCGTGCAACCAGTTCGGGATGGAACTCAAGGTGTACATGGTCAGGGTGAGCTTCAACCAGAAGCCGTACAGGCGCATCATGATGGAAACGTGGGGCGGGAAATGCGTGCCGAGCCCGAGTTCCGATACCGCTGCCGGCAGAAAATTCCTCGAAGGCAACCCGGACCACCCGGGCAGCCTCGGCATGGCGATATCGGAAGCGATCGAAGACGCGGTCACGTCACAAAACACAAAATACTCTCTCGGCTCCGTCCTCAACCATGTCCTCCTGCACCAGTCGGTCATCGGGCTCGAGGCACAGAAACAGCTTGCGTCCGTCGGGAAATACCCCGATGTCGTGATAGGGTGCGCAGGGGGCGGCAGCAATTTTGCCGGCATCTCTTTCCCCTTCCTCCGCGACAAGATCAACGGCAAAGAGGTTCGCGTGGTCGCGTCCGAGCCCACGTCGTGCCCGTCCCTCACGAAAGGGCGCTACGTCTATGACTTTGGCGATACGGCCGGCATGACGCCGCTCCTTCCCATGTATTCCGTGGGCCACGGTTTCGTTCCCGCCCCGATCCACGCAGGCGGCCTGCGTTATCACGGGATGGCCCCGCTCGTCAGCAGGGTCTTTGCGGACGGGCTTATCGAGGCGACATCGTACAATCAGATCGAGACGTTCTCCGCCGGCCTCATTTTCGCGAAAACGGAAGGTTTTATCCCGGCCCCCGAGACGAACCACGCCATCGCCTGCGCCATCGATGAGGCCAGGAAGGCAAAGGAGGAGGGCAGGGAAAAGGTCATTCTCTTCAATTTCTCCGGCCAGGGAACAATAGACCTGCCGTCATACGACGCGTTCATGTCCGGCAGCCTGCAGGACTATTGCATGCCTGAGAGCGAGATAGGGGAGTTGTTGAGGGAATTGAGGAAGATCGGCTGAAGGCAGGCGATAGGTAATGGGCAATAGGCGATAGGCAAACGAGAAGCCCATGAGAAAAACGATTAGGGAGATTAAGAAATGATACCATCGATTATTTTGGAAGGAAGATTAATGATTTCACGGGAGATTGATTGTTGTGACGATTATTTTCCTGTTTTCGGGAATTTAGACAATAAGGATGAATTGCAGGATGATACAGGTCTGATCGTCGGTTACCAGGCCTTGTTAACCCTGTAAAAATGGGTCCAAGGATATGGGCCTTTGATTTTCCCATCGCCCATCGCCCATCGCCCATCGCCGGAGGTCTTTATGCACATTTATTGTCCCCAGCTTGGCATGCTCGTTTATTTGACGTATTGCCTGAAAGCGCAGAACGGTCTCCCCTGTTCCAACACGTACGGGTGCTGGAAAGAAAGGGTTGACGTGACTGCCATTCTTAAGGCAAATTTTACTGACGAAGAAATAGCGTTAGCTTTCAATACGATACCGAAGTCGCGGCTCCAGAAGATAATGGAGTCCGCCTCAGCGGCACGGAGGGATACATAGGATGCTGCTTTCCGACAGGGTGACACAGGTAAGACCGTCAGGCGTGCGAAAGATCTTCGACCTGGCGCAGAAAGTAAAGAACCCGATCAACCTCAGCATTGGGGAACCTGATTTCGACATACCGGAAGCAGTCAAGAACGAAGGGATATCCTGGATCCAAAAAGGGTTCAACAAGTATACCCCGTCGGGAGGCATACCCGAACTCAGGGAAAAGGTCTTGCTTCAACTCAAGGCGAAAGGCATCATCTGCGATGACGTGATAATTACCGCGGGTGTGACGGGCGGCCTCTTGCTCGCCCTCATGACGACACTCAACCCCGGGCAGGAGGTCGTGATCCCGGACCCCTACTTTGTTCTGTACGAATACCAGGTGGCCCTCCTGGGGGGACGGTCCGTCTTTTTCAACACGTATCCGGATTTTACCCTGCGGGAAGAAGAATTGCGCAAGGCGATAACGGACAGGACGCGGATAATCCTCATCAACAGCCCGAACAACCCGACAGGCATGGTCAATTCCCGTGAAGAACTCGAAATGGTCGCACGCGTGGCGCGGGAAAAAGACCTCATCGTATTCTCCGACGACATATACGACCGCTTTATCTTCGACGAGGATGGGGCGCAGAAACCTTACCTGGGCCAGATCTATGAAAAAACACTCACGTTCGGCGGTTTTTCCAAGACCTGGGGGATGACCGGCTGGCGTTTAGGCTACGTCGCCGGGCCGAGCGAGGTCATTCAGTGCATGATCACCATGCAGCAGTATGCGTTCAGCAGCGTCACATCTTTTGCCCAGAAGGCGGCCCTCGTGGCCCTCGATGACACCATGGACCCCATGATCGATGGGTACCGGAAAAAGCGCGACCTTATTTACGAAGGGATAAAGGACAAGTACAATGTGGTGAAGCCGAAGGGCGCGTTCTTCATTTTTCCCGAGGTACCGGGCGGGGAAGACAGCATGGCCTTCGTGGAGCGGGCATTGGAAAACAATCTTTTCATAATACCGGGAAGCGTCTTTTCGTCGCGAAGCAGTCATGTTCGCATCTCTTTCGCGGCCACCGAGGAGACCCTGCTCAAGGGGATCGATGTCTTAAGGAAACTGGTCTAAACTCAAGGAGTATACGCGGATGCATGAAAATATCATCAGGCTGTTGATAGGGAACAGTGTTCGGCAGCTCTACGTGACAAGCCGTTCGACGCTCGCCGCGGTTCGCCGGTTATCTCCTCCGTATCCCCTTCATTGCGATGTCTCCACAAATGAAAAGATCGCATACGAGCTGGCGCTTGCCGGGGCGTATGCGGGCAAGAGAACGGCGTGTATCGTTTCGACGGAGGGCCTCTACGATGCCCTCGACCCCGTGATGAGCTCCGCGTACACAGGGGTCGCCGCTTCCTTCGTGGTCATAGCCGTCCAGGAGAATGTGGAAGAGATCACCCCCGCTCGGGTTTTTCTCGAAGCTCCCCGTCATTGTCACGGAAACGGACGAAGAATTGGAAAAGGCCGTTGCATATGCCTTCTCGATATCGGAAGAGTACAGGATCCCCGTTATCGTACAGGCATTTCCCGGCGGGTACGGACAGGGCGCCGACGCTGCTTCTCCGGGCCGGCCCGCCGAACTCGAAAACGCGTTCTTGAAAAAGGAACCGGGCCGATGGGCCGCAACACCCAAATTCAGGTACCAGCTTCACGGGGAATTGAACGACAAGATCCGAAGGATACGCGATGCCTTCGAGACATACGAAGGCAATATTGCTGAATACAAGGGAAAGACAGGACTCATCACCGACAGGTTCTCGCGCCTGGAATTCTACGACGAGGACGCCAGCATCCTTCGTCTCGCCACGGTTTTCCCGCTGCCCGAGAAGCTCGTGAGGAATTTTATCGATGCGATGGATGAAGTCCTTGTCGTGGAAAATTACCCGGCGATAGAGCTCCAGATACCGGACCGGGCAAAGGTGGGGAGCGGTTTTGTCGACAGGGGAAGGGGAAGGCCTCAGTTTGAGGAGAAGATACAGGGATTTACCGTCATACGGGACCGGCTGGGCCCGGCGTCTTCGATCAACATGGCGCACGGGGTCAAGAAACTGCATCCCGACAGGAACATCATGGCCGTCACATTCGAGGACCATTTCTTCCATTCCGGAATGCCGGCCTACATCAACAGCCTGTACAATGATTCGGCAAGCGTCCTTCTCATCATGGTGAGCGAGTTTGCCGACGAATTGAAGAGGGTGTTTGAAAGCTATGGCGTGAAAAATGTCTTCGACATCAACGAGATAACCGAGCTTGCCCGGTTCAAGGATACGCAGGAACCCGTCGTCGCTCTCTACAGGGGTATGATATGAAACGCGAGATAGTCTGTGCCGGGATCGGGGGAAGAGGTGTCCTTCTTGCTTCGACCATATTAATAGAGGCGGCGATACAAAGCGGCATGAAAGCCATGGCATCCGACGAATACGGGATGTCCCAGAGGGGCGGGTCGGTCATATCGCTTGTCAAGGTCGGCGATTTTGCGAGCCCGTTCATTGGCAGGGAGAATGGTGACATACTTCTTGCATTCGAGGAAAGCGAGTTCTATAAAACTCTTTTCTTTCTCAAGAAGGGCGGGCTTGCCCTCATCAACACGCCCGCCGCGGGGCTCGGCGCATCTGTTGAGGCCGTGCTGAAAGAAAGGCAGATATCATACCGCCTGATCGACGCCGACGGCATCGCCCGGGATGAAGGGATGTTCCAGTCGGCAAATATGGCGCTTCTCGGGGCGTTCGCTTCTTTTGGGATCGAGCCCTTTACGCGGAATATTCTCGAAACAACCATCCGTTCCCGTGTTCCCGAAAAGTTCATGGCAAAGAATCTCGCTGTTTTTGAAAAGGGATATGAGGCGGCAAAAAGGCGAACAGTGAACGGTAAAAAGTAGGGAAGGGGCAAGGGTTATATGCAGAATAATCAACTACCACCTGCCGTCATCCCGGTGCTTGACACCGGGATCCAGTGTCTTTTCTTTGCTTCTTTGCCTCGGTTTCTACACATTACGAGAAAGATGGAAAACCTTGGATCCCGGTGTCAAGCACCGGGATGACGATATCTGGTTAGGATTTGGATGTGGTAATGGTTTTATGCCATTATAATCAGTGAGGGGTAAGACGTAATAAGTTCAGCCCCAGGGTTAATGGAGGTCTTGAAGTGGATATAAGGCAGGAAGTTGTCATAGGAAACCAGGCGATCGCACGGGGCCTTGTCGAGGCGGGGCTCGAGATCGCTGCTGCATATCCCGGGACCCCGAGTTCCGAGATCCTCCCCGGTGTCGTTTATTTCAAGAACCGGGAAGGGTTGGCCATACATACCGAATGGTCGTCGAACGAACTGTGCGCGTTCGAGGTCGCCTTCGGGGCAGCGGCATACGGGGGAGTGCGCGCCGCGTGCTTCATGAAGCAGGTCGGTCTCAACGTTGCGTTCCCGGCACTGCTCAAGGCACGCGAAAAAGTTCTCGAGGGCGGACTGGTCATAGTCTCCTGTGACGATCCGGGCCCGCAGTCTTCCCAGACGGAGCAGGACACCCGTCTTCTCGCCGCTCTCTATGGCATCCCTGTTTTCGACCCGGCATCCCCCGGGGAAGCCGCCGATGTCGCGTATTATGCGCTCGACTGGTCCTTTAAAAATAAAGTCCCCGTCATTATTCGTTCGACCCACAGGGTGAGCCATGCCCGTCAATCAATTGACCTCTATAAACCCGGTACGCGTGACGTCACACTGCGAGAGGGTGTCTGTGCAGGGGCGGGTCAAAAACTCGGGATCGTCGCATCGGGCATGAGTTATTCGCTCGTCAGCGATGTTATCGAAGAACTGGGAGCGGGGAAAGATGTATCTGTTTACAAGGTCCTCAGGGTATACCCCCAGTCCGAAGATCTGAGCGATTTCGTCGTGTCCATGGACGAGGTCCTCGTCATCGAAGAGACGGACATGGTCATCGAATCCCTCCTCGGGATGCGGCAGAAAGTGATGGGCAGGGCGGACGGCACGGTACCGTCGTCCGGTGAGATAACCTATGATATCGTGCGCGACATACTCTCCGGGATCTTACGGGAGATCGGCACGGTAAAGACCTTCGTTCCCGACACGGGCATCGAGGCGGCCCTTTCCGATATCGCCATCACACCGAGGCCGCCGAAGCTGTGTCCCGGGTGTCCCCATCGGGCATCGTTTTTCGCCATGCAGCATATCTGGCCGAACGCGATCTACCCGGGGGACATCGGGTGCTACACCCTCGGGATCTCGCAGGGAGCTGTGGATACGTGCCTCGACATGGGGGCGGGTGTCACACTTGCCGAGGGATTTTACGACGCATTTTACCAGGACGGTAAACTCGTTCCCATCCTTGCTTCTGTCGGGGATTCGACATTCCTCCATGCCTGCCTTGCGCCGCTTTACGACGCCGTAAAGAACCATAAGAGATTTATTCTTGTGCTCATGGACAACTCCACGACCGCCATGACGGGTATGCAGCCGACACCGCAGACGGGGGTTACGGTTGACGGCATTGCGACCCGTAGCGTCGCTATTGAAGATATCGTCAAGGGTCTTGGCGTGAAGTACTTGAAGATCGTCGATCCATACGATGTTTCCCTGACCATAGGAACACTGAAAGATGCCTTCACATACCTGCAGGGCGACGATATGCTTCCGGCCGTTGTTATAACAAGGCGGGAGTGCCTTTTGCTGCAAAAGGGAAAGGCAAAGGATGCCGCGTACCCGGTCAGGCTCGAAGAAGGCTGCATCGGGTGCAAGAGCTGTTTCAGTACGTTCGACTGCCCGGCCATTTCCTTCGATGCGGATGCGAAAAAGATCAGGATCGATGACAGCATCTGCACGAACTGCGGGATATGCTATTTCGCATGTCCGGTTCAGCCCGAAGGCAAGGACCTGAAGAAATTTAAAGAGTCCGGCAAAGCACAGTCAAAATAAGGAATTTAGATCCTTAAACATACGCGGTAAAAGGGGCGAGCGTGGGTTCCCGGGAAGATCGGGCGATCACAGTATCTATCGTTATCATCACAAAAAGATACGAAGGAACTCCTGAAAGGCTGTCTCGCCTCCGTTCAAAGGGATGCATCCCTCCAGCTGCTTGGCATCGAGACGATCATCATCGACAACGCATCGACAGACGGAACGGATTCCTTGGTGCAGCAGGAATTCCCGGATGCCGTCTATATACGCAACGAGGTCAATGCCGGTTTCGCAGCCGCGGTCAACCGGGCTGGACGTACCGCCCGGGGGAAATATATCCTGTTCCTCAATTCCGATACCCTCCTCATCGAAGGCGAGATCGCGAAGATGGCCGGCATCGCGGACACGATAGACAACCTCGGCATCATGGGGCCGCAGCTCGTCTATGAAGATCTGAAGCTCCAGAGGTCGGTCGCGTCAATACCTCGATTGTCAGGCGAGGTCCTGCCCGGCTCGCAGCGGATGAAATCAGGCAGCCCGTCGCAGGAAGTGCAGGATGTCGAATCCTTGATCGGCGCCGCGATCATGGTGCGAAAAAGCGCATTCGATGCCGTCGCCGGTTTTGACGAGCGTTTCTTCTTCTTTCTCGAGGAAACCGATTACTGTGTGCGCTTAAGGCAGGCCGGCTACCGCGTCGTCTTCTGCCCCGCCGCCCGGGTCATTCACCTCCAGGGAAAGACCGTTCGCAAGACCTGGGTCAAAGGCCGCCTGGAATACAACATCTCCCTGAGAAAATTCATCAGGAAGCATCACAGCGCCCTCTACGGTTTCGCATTCGATTCCGTCAAATTCATAAAAGCCTTGTTATTTGTCGTCTTCACGCCATTCCTCCTCCTCGGTGAGAACTCCCGCCTGCGCTATCTCTATTACTGCAAACTCGTCGACTGGTACTTCTCCGGTTGCCCCGACACCTTCGGCCTGAAAGGAAACTGACGTTCCAGGTTCCACGTTCCACGTTAAAATAAAAAAGCATGCGGTCAACATCCGATATGGTCGATGCTGGCTGTCCTGTCTGACCTCAACCTTTATCTTTTAGCAGTTGAACGGTTGAACCATCTTTTAGCGTGGAACCTGGAACGTGGAACCTGGAACCGTTTCGGCCTTTTCGTTGATCCTTGAACCTTTTTTCAGAAGTATGGTATAACAGATGTCCTGGAGAGATGTCCGAGCGGCTGAAGGAGCACGATTGGAAATCGTGTGTGCGTTAACGCGTACCGAGGGTTCAAATCCCTCTCTCTCCGCCAGTACGACCAATTCGAACCCTTGTGCCCATCATCGAGGAGCGCAAGGGTTTTTACTTTCGTATGAGCCACATAGCGGGGCTTGAATTCGGAAATGTAGGGAATGTTCCGTTCTTTATCGACTTTAGGTTCCAGATGGACAGTTCCCAACAACTCTCTGAGTGCCTCCGCGGATAACGGAGTATTTTTGTTCAGGGTTTCCCTGAGGTTATTCAATCTGTGATCAATCCACTCTCGTGGAGGCACCGTGAAGGTGTTCGTTTTTCTGGTATTCCATTAAATAGATCTCTTCTTGTAGTATATCGGACAGTGGTATCTCTACCTGCTTCAATGCCTCAGAAACAGGTTTTGGGAAATTGCCTGCTTTGATATAGTTGAGGTAATTCCAGATTTCGGATACGAGTTTATCGTGCTGTAGTTTCTTCTTTTTTATCAAGTCAGGGACATTGTCCAGTTCTTTCATAGCAAGCAAGCCGGCATACGATAAGACCAAGGTCGAATTGACAAATGTTCTTGTGGGACTTATAGGGAAGAGAATACATTGCGCTGTCTCAGACACGCCTGCAAGGTGCCGGGATA
>CAXXUO010000008.1:0-176131 GCA_963666485.2 Syntrophorhabdaceae bacterium
CGGCGGGACGTGGCGGGGGCGGCGGACGTGGCGGCAGACGATAAGGAGGCCGAATATGAAAAAAGAACAGAGCTGAAAATAGAATATCGACCGGTATCCTGCTCGCTGCCTGCCTTATCCTGGCGATCATGGTGACCGTGGCATTTCCGGCGCATTCGCGCTCAGGACAGACAAAGGACATTTTCGTCCCCGGAAGATGCCGTAAATGCCCTGATCAAAGGGCTCAAAGACAACAATATGAAAGAGCTGAACGCCATCTTCGGACCGGAAGGGAAGAAGATCCTTTATTCCGGCGACCCGGTGGCCGACAAAGCAGCGCGGGAAAAGTTCATTTTCCGCGTTCGAAAGAAAAAAAACGCACTGATACGGCAAGGCGATACGAAGGCTATCCTCCAGTTGGGCAAGGACGATTATCCTTTCCCGGTCCCTATAGTGCAGAAGAAAAGGGAAATGGTCGTTCGATACGAAGGCGGGAAAAGATGAGATGCTCAACCGGGCGATCGGAAGAAATGAACTGAACACGATCGAGACCTGCCTCGCGTTCGTCGACGCAGAGCGCGAATACGCCTACGCAGACCACGGGAGCGGCGGTTTTCACGAATATGCCCGGAAATTCGTCAGCTCGCCGGGAAAGCACGACGGGCTTTACTGGGATGCAAAAGAAGGGGAACAGGAGAGTCCTCTCGGCGATCTTTTTGCCCGGGCCGCGGCTGAAGGCTACAAGAGGAAAGGCGACAAACCCATCCCCTATCACGGATACTATTTCAGGATACTGACATCCCAGGGTAAGAATGCCGATGACGGAGCCTTCGATTACATCATCGATGGAAAAATGATAGGCGGTTTTGCCCTGGTGGCCTATCCTGCCAGGTACGGCAGCTCGGGGGTCATGACATTTATCGTTAATCATGAAGGGATCGTTTACCAGAAAGATCTCGGGCCAAAGACCCCGCAGATCGCGCAATCCATGAAACAATTCAACCCCGACCCGTCCTGGAAAAAAGCCCGGTAGACCCTGTTCACAACAAAAAAATAAATAACATTGCCCCCCGGAAACGGGGGGTTTTCTTTTTATGTAATTCCTTCTTGACAAAAATCAGTGTTGAATTTTAAACTGTACCGTCTGGACTGTATACTTTCAAAAACGAGGTGGCTACCATGAGCCCCAGGGCGAGTTCTTACAACATTATCATTGATGCGGCGGAGGCCGTCGTTATCGAGGCCGGCGCATCGCACATGACGCTCGATGCGGTCGCGGCAAAGGCGGGTGTCAGCAAAGGCGGCCTGCTCCATCATTTCCCGAACAAGGTGTCTCTTCTCGTCGCAATGGTGGAACGCCAGATAAAGATGCACCAGGATGCGCGTAAAAAGATCCTGAGGAGCATTCCGAAGGACCCGGGGCGCGAGTTGAAGAGCTTCGTTATTGCAGCGAAAAACAAGAACCCCATGCACAACACGCTCGGTGCGTCCATGTTGGCCGCCGTGTCCCACGATCCCCTTCTCAAGGAGCCGATCCGAAAGGTCGTGCGCGAGAATTACCGGAAATTCACCGCGTCGGACATGGGATTCGAAAAAGCGGCCATAATTGCGCTCGCCGTCGATGGTATGCGGTTCCAGGAAATGCTCTTTATATCGCCTTTCGACGAAGATCAACGGTCGAGGGTATTCGAAGAATTGCTCCGTCTCGTCGACAAATTCGGGGAAACTAAAAACAAGAGGCATAAAGATGAATGAAATGCCCCGGTACCTTATCAGAACAATGATAATCACAACAGGAAAGAGGTGGCGTATGCGGTATTCCGGTACAACGAAAATTGTCGCTGTCATGATCATGGTGCTGCTTGCCGTCATGACGTCCGGATGCAAAGGAAAGATGGCGCCTCCTCCTCCGCCCGAGGTCGCCGTCGTTACCCTTCAAACGGAAAGGGTGACCATAACCACGGAGTTGCCCGGCCGGGTGTCGCCGTACCTCATAGCCGAGGTCAGGCCCCAGGTCAACGGAATTGTCAAGAAACGTCTCTTTACGGAAGGTGCGGATGTCAAGGCAGGAGAGCTCCTGTACCAGATCGATCCCGCCCCGTACCAGGCCGCATTCGACAACGCAAGCGCATCGCTCGCGCGTGCCGAGGCCAACCTTCCCCCCGCCCGCTCAAAGGCACAGCGGTATAAGGAACTTGTGGCGATAAAGGCCGTCAGTCAGCAGGAATTCGAAGACGTGTCCGCCCAGCATATGCAGGCAGAGGCCGACGTGAAATACTGGAAGGCGGCCGTCGAGACGGCGCGCATCAATCTCGAGTACACCCGGATCAAGGCCCCCATCGCAGGGCGCATCGGTAAATCCGCCGTCACGGTTGGCGCTCTTGCCACGGCAAACCAGGCAACACCGTTCACCACCATCCAGAAACTTGACCCGGTATATGTCGACGCGACCCAGTCGAGCGCCAACCTGCTCCACCTCAAGCGGATCATAGCCGAGGGAAAACTGGTCCTGAAAGGGCCCGACAGCACAAAGGTGAAGCTCATGCTCGAGGACGGCACGCCGTATGACCAGGAAGGGATCTTGAAATTTTCCGATATAACGGTCGAACCGAGCACCGGATCGTTCATTCTCCGCATGGTCTTCCCGAACCCGAAACATACCCTGCTTCCCGGCATGTATGCCCGGGCCGTGGTCCTCGAAGGGGTGGCCGAAAACTCGCTGCTTGTCCCCCAGCAGAGCGTTACCCGCGACCCCAAAGGCAATCCGTACGTTCTCATTGTCAACGCACAGAACAAGGTAGAGGTACGACCGGTCGTTGCGCCAAGGGCAATGGGAGATAAATGGTTCATCACTGAGGGGCTGAAAAGCGGCGATAAAGTGATAGTTGAAGGCATTCAGAAGGCGATGCCCGGCGCTACGGTAAATCCCGTGCCCTATAAACCGGCCCCTAAGAATGCAGCTCAGGCGCCGGGGAGTCCGCCCGCACCAGCCAAGGAAACGCCTGCGGCTGCGGATACGTCACCGGCGAAAGCAGCGCCCGCCGCACCTGCCCAGCCTGCGGCCCCGGCGAAAGCCGGGAATCCGAAACCGGCTGGAGAGACCACAAAGGCGAAATGAGCGGAGGCAATTAATGTTATCGAAATTCTTCCTCGATCGGCCCGTCTTCGCATGGGTTATCGCGATCATAATAATGCTCCTCGGGGTCCTGGCGATCCACAATCTTCCCATATCCCAGTATCCCCCGATAGCGCCGCCATCCATATACATCGCAAGCACATACCCGGGTGCCTCCGCTGAAACGGTCGAAAATAGCGTCACGCAGATCATCGAACAGAAATTGACCGGGCTCGAGAATATGATTTACCTGTCGTCTACCAGTGATTCGTCCGGCAGTTCGCGCATAACACTGACGTTTGCGCCGGGCACTGACCCCGACATCGCCTGGTCAAAGGTCCAGAACAAGCTTCAGCTTGCGATGGCCAGCCTGCCGCAGACCGTGCAGCAACAGGGAGTTACCGTCGGAAAGGCGACCCGGAACTGGCTCATGATCATCGGTCTTATCTCCGATGACAACAGCATGGACGGAAATGATCTGAGGGACTACGCCCAGTCGAACCTGGAGAAGGTCATCGCGCGCATCCCCGGTGTCGGCGAAGTGGAAAATTTCGGTTCCCAGTACGCTATGCGTATCTGGTTCGACCCAACCAAACTCGTTAATTACAACCTGACCGTGACCAACGTGACCGACGCGCTCAAAACATACAATGTCGAGGTGTCGGCGGGGCAGTTCGGAGGCGCCCCGGCCATCCCGGGCCAGAGGCTCAACACATCGATCATCGTGCAAAGCATGTTGAAGACGCCGGAAGAATTCGGGGCAATACCTGTGCGTACAAACCCCGACGGTTCCGTCGTGCACATCAGGGACATCGGGCGGATCGAACTCGGCACGGATGCCTACGACATTGAAAGTTTCTTCAACGGGAAGCCGTCCGCCGCCATGGGAATACGCATGGCCTCCGGCGCGAATGCCCTCGATACGGCGGATGCGATCAAGGCAAAGCTCAACGACATGAGCCGCTTCTTCCCCAAGGGCCTCAAGGTCGTTTATCCCTATGATACGACACCTTTTGTCAGGGTAGCGATCGGTGAGGTCGTGGAGACGCTGCTCGAAGCCATACTCCTCGTGTTCCTCATCATGTGGCTTTTCATGGGGAGCATCCGGGCGACCCTCATCCCAACCATCGCGGTGCCTATCGTTATCCTGGGGACATTTGCCGTCCTGCAATTCTTCGGTTTTTCGATAAATATGCTGACGATGTTTGCAATGGTCCTGTCGATAGGCTTGCTTGTCGATGACGCGATCGTCGTTGTGGAGAACGTCGAACGTATCATGAGTGAAGAAGGGCTTCCGCCGAAGGAAGCCACAGCCAAATCGATGGGCCAGATAACGAGCGCGCTTATCGGCATCGGCCTCGTGCTTTCCGCGGTCTTCGGGCCGATGGCATTCTTTGGCGGTTCGACGGGCGTCATCTACAGGCAGTTCTCGGTCACGATCATCGCCTCGATGCTCCTGTCCGTTGTCGTCGCGCTCATCCTGACGCCTGTCCTGTGCGCCACCATCCTGAAGCCGGTCCCGAAAGGCCACGAACCCGCGGAGAATGCCCTTCCTATCCTGCGCCCGTTCTTTAAGTGGTTCGACAAGAAGTTTTTCAGACTGCGCGACGTATACGTCGGCATTGTCGGAAAATCCTTTGGAAGGCGAAAATGGTATTTTGTCGGGTACATTGTCATTGCCGGCCTTGCCGCGCTCACCCTTCTCCATATGCCGACATCCTATGTCCCTGACGAAGACCAGGGAATAATGCTTGCCCAGGTCATGTTGCCGACCGGTTCCACCATCGAGCAGACCAAGGAGGTCGTCACGAAGCTGCAGCAATATTTCCTGGAAAAAGAGAAGGATGCTGTCAGGTCGTGCATGACCATTTCCGGGTCGGGATTTTCGGGGCGGACCCAGACAAACGGCATGGTATTCGTCCAATTAAAGGACTGGAAGCTCCGCGGCAAGTCAAGCCTCAAGGTGAAAGCGGTCGCCATGCGGGCAAGCATGGCGTTTTCGCAATACCGGGGCGCCCTGGTGTTCGCGTTCCCGCCGCCCGCCGTTATCGAGCTCGGCATGGCGACCGGGTTCGATTTCATGCTGCTTGATCGCGGGGGCCTGGGGCACCAGAAATTAATGGAGGCCCGCAACCAGCTCCTTTACATCGCGTCTCAGGACAAGCGTCTGACCAAGGTGCGGCCGAACGGGATGGAGGACATTCCGGAATACCGCGTCGATATCGACTGGGAAAAGGCCGGCGCCCTCGGGATACCGATCAATGCCATTCACGACTCGATCGTAACGGCGTTCGGCAGTTCGTACGTCAATAACTTTATCCAGGGCGGTCGCGTAAAACGTGTCTTCGCCCAGGCCGATGCTCCCCACCGGATGCTGCCCAAGGATATAGACAAGCTTTACGTGCGCAACAGCAAGGGCCAGATGGTGCCTTTCTCGGCGTTTGCCACGAGCCATTGGTCGACAGGGTCGCCCCGCCTCGAACGCTACAACGGCTTCCCGGCACTCAACCTGTGGGGCGAACCCGCCCGCGGCGTGAGTTCCGGCGATGCCATGAAGGCCATGGAAGAAGCTGTTGCAAAACTGCCCCCCGGGGTCGGTTACGAATGGACCGGGTTATCCTACCAGGAAAAAATGTCAAGTTCGCAGGCGCCCCTTCTTTATGCTTTTTCCGTCATTGTCATCTTTCTCTGCGTGGCAGCCCTGTATGAAAGCTGGCCTATACCGATCGCCAACCTTCTCATGCTCCCGCTCGGTATCTTTGGGGCGACGCTTGCGACCTGGTCCCGCGGCTTCTACAGTGCTTCGCTCGCCAAATGGTTTCCCGGGACTATCGTGCACAACTTTAACAACGACGTTTATTTCCAGATCGGGTTCTTGACCACGCTGGGCCTGACCACGAAGAACGCGATCCTGATCATCCAGTTCGCCCGCGAGAGGATGGCGAACGGCGAAGGATTGATGGATGCAACGCTCGGCGCCGTCAGGACAAGGCTGCGCCCCGTCATCATGACATCCCTTGCGTTCTTCTTCGGCGTCCTGCCGCTCGCGCTGGCCGGAGGGGCCGGGGCCGGGGCCATGTCTGCCATCGGCACCGCCGTGGCCGGAGGTATGCTCTCCGCCACGTTCATCGACCTCTTCTACATTCCGCTCCTTTTTGTGGTCGTATCCGAGTTCTTTAAGCGAAAGGAACGTTCCCAGGCACCGCAACAGCCGGCCCCCGATCCCGTACCAGCCCCGGAGGTTGAGTGATATGGCACGATACGCGATCATATTTGCCCTTATAGCAACAGTCCTTGCCGGGTGCACGCTTATCCCCGAATATAAGCGCCCCGATGCGCCGGTGCCGGCAGCGTGGCCCACCGGCCCCGCGTATAAGGAAACGGGAAGCGACTTCAAGGACACACCTGCTGCCAATGTCAACTGGCGCGAATTTTACACGGATGAGAAGCTGCAGAAGGTCATTGAAATGGCCCTCAATAACAATCGCAACCTCAGGGTCGCAGCCCTCAATATCGACAAGATGAGGGCCGTGTACGGGATCTCTCGGCTCGTCGTGCTTCCGCTGCCGGATGCCAATGGGAGCCTGAATTATTACAGGAACCCCGCCGATATTGCCGACAGCAACGATGCCAGGAATATCCGCCTGTACAATGCGAACTTCGGCGTTACCTCATGGGAGATAGACTTTTTCGGCCGCATCCGCAGCCTGTCCGAGAGGGCGCTCCAACAATACTTTGCAACAGAGCATGCACGCAACGGCGTCCAGATCGCCCTGATCGCCGACGTGGCGAACGCCTACATGCTCCTTGCAGCCGAGCGTGACGCGCTGGAACTCGCCCGGTCGACCCTCAAGTCCCAGGAGGCATCCCGGGACATGATAAAACGCCGCTATGAGCTCGGCGCATCGTCACAGATAGACTACGACCAGGTGACGACCAGGGTGGAAGCGGCACGGGTCGACGAGGCCCGGTTCACGAACCTCGTTGCCAACGATGAAAACACCTTGAATTTTCTTGTCGGTTCCCCCGTTCCCCCGGAGCTGCTCCCTGAAAACCTTGCCGCGATCAAGACCCCGAAAGACATCTATCCGGGCCTTTCCTCCGGCATACTCCTCGGTAGGCCCGACATTCTGGAAGCGGAAAGCCTGCTGAAAGCGGCCAATGCGAACATAGGCGCCGCACGGGCTGCGTTCTTTCCCCGCGTCTACCTCACGACAAATGTCGGGACCACGAGCGATGAATTGTCGGCACTGTTCAAAGCCGGCTCCCAGTCATGGAGCTTTGTGCCCCAGGTCACCGTCCCCATATTCAGCAACGTCATAAACTGGGCAAATTTGAAAGCGGCAAAGGCTGACCGCGAGATATTTATCGCACAATACGAGAAGGCGATACAAGCGGCGTTCAGGGAAGTTGCCGACGCGCTCGCCCGTCGCGGGACAATAATGGACCAGACGAGAGCTCAGCAGCTGCTCACCGATTCATCGCAAAAGATCCGCGATCTTTCCATGGCACGCTACAAGAACGGGATCGACAGTTATCTCAACGTCCTCGACGCGGAGCGAAGTTACTACAGCGCCCAGCAGGGCCTCATCGCCATCCATTTTTCGCGCATGGCAAACCTGATCAATATGTACAAAGTGTTGGGTGGCGGGGGGATGCCGGAACCTGAGAAAAAACCGTAAGGCGTAAGGCGTGAGAGCGTAAGGAGTTCCCCTTTCATCGTCATCCCCCAGAGGGGCCGTAGCGCAATTCCCCCCACTCCGTCATCCCGGCGAAAGCCGGGATCCAGTGTCTTTGCTTTTGCTTTTAGTCAATAATATTAATTATATGCGGTAGTAGACCTGTCTCAGATTAGACACGGTTTTGATCGACTATATAAAGAAGAAAAATCCTGGATTCCGGCCTCCGCCGGAATGACGGCATGGGAGAAAGGTCTTTCGCCTTATACCGTTATATTTATCCTTCCCCCCTCTTCTTCACTATCCTCACCGGCGGGCAATTCGCGGCCGTATAATTTCATCGGTTTTTCGCGTTTTTCGTCTGCCGGGGTCTCCCTGGGCTGACGCTTCTGATTTTTCTCATCCTGCCTTTTCGGGCCGACGAATTCCTTCGAGACCGACAGCTTTCTGTCGGTCGGCTGTACATTTCTGAGAAGGTTCACCGGAAAGGATTCGTCCATTGCCTCACATCGTCCCTAGTTCATATCTATATTTTCGATATCCTTCCGTTCCGGGGAGGAGAAGATCTTCTTGAGCTCGAGAAGGATAAGGAGTCGTTCATCGAGCTTGCCGACCCCTTCTATGTATTCCGATTCAATTCCCGCTACCATGGACGGCGGCGGCTCGATCGTATTCTCGGGGATCCTTAAGACCTCGGATACGGAATCGACGATAAAACCGAGCACAAGGCCGTCCAGTTCCACAACGATGATGCGCGTCGACTTGTCGTACGGCTGGTCTCTGAAACCAAGGCGCTTTCTCAGGTCAACGATGGGGATGATCTTGCCCCTCAGATTGATAACGCCCTCTATGAATCCCGGTGCGTTGGGGATCTTTGTAATATTCATCATCTTGTTGATCTCCTGCACCTTCAGGATATCGACACCGAATTCTTCCGTACCAAGTTTAAAAGTGACAAGCTGCAGAATAGCGCCATCGTTCATGGGTACCTCCTCTTTCCCATATTGTCGGAAGAAACCCGGGATACTTAAATCCCTGTGTTTATTTCCTTAATATTACCGGCGTTCCAGCCGATAATTATAGCAGGGTGAAAACCCTTAGCTTCAATCATAATCAGCAGTCGGGCAGACAATGAACGAGGACGATCCGCATAACCAGGCCCATATAGGAAGACAGCCCATCCTGAACAGGCTCAAGAAGATCTTCGGCTACGAGCTCCTTTTCCGCAGGGGTGACGTCAACGGGGCGGATGTAGCGGACAATATGCGGGCCACCGCCAGCGTCCTCGTCAACACCCTCAACAATATAGGCATATCACGCCTTATCGGGGACAAGGTCGGCTTTATCAATGTCGATGACGCAGTCCTCGAGAGCGGCATTATCGACCTTTTGCCGGCGGAAAGAACGATCCTGGAACTTCTTGAAACGGTGGAACTGGACCAGCGGGTCTTTGACCTGTGCTGCAGGGTACACAAGAAAGGTTTCAAGTTCGCCCTCGACGACGTGATCGATCACGATGACCGGATCGAGAACATGCTCACGGTATCCTCGATCGTCAAGATAGACCTTATCGGCTGCGACAGGGAAAAGCTTCCGGAACTTGTCGGAAAATTCAAAAAACACAAGATCAAATTGCTGGCTGAAAAGATCGAGAGTGAGGAAGAATTTGAACAGTGCCTGGGCCTTGGCTTCGATTATTTCCAGGGATATTTCTTTGCGAAGCCCTCTATCATCTCGGCTCGGAGCATTTCCCCGACACAAATGGTCCTCCTCGAACTTTCCCGCTTCCTGGCCCGGGAAGCCGAGTTCTACACTATAGAGGAACTCTTCCGCAAGAATCCCGAGCTCCACATCAAGCTCCTGCAATTCATGAATTCCGCCGCTTTTTATACGGCACACAAGATAAACTCCATCGGGCAGGCCATATCGATGCTTGGATACCGGAACCTCCAGAAATGGGTTACCCTCCTCTTGTTCGCGGGTGAAGGTCATGATGCCAGGTCCACGCCGCTCTTTGAACGTGCGGCCATCCGGGGGCGCATCATGGAACTCATGGCAATGCGCATTACCCGTGACGTTAAAGCAGCCGACATGGCCTTCATCACCGGTGTCCTGTCCCTCATCGATGTCCTTCTCAAGGTACCACTTGAGAGTATCGTCAAAGATTTCAACCTGTCGGACGAGATAGAGAATGCCCTCCTCAAACGCGTCGGCGTGCTAGGCAAAATGGTAAGCGCCATCGAGAATATGGAGCAGGAGAATTACGACGAGGTAAAGAACCAGCTCGAAGGCGTCAACATTTCGCCATCAGAACTGTACGAGATGGAAAATAACGCGATAATTGAATATGAGACGGTGGACGGCTAACGGCGTACGGCTGACGGAAAAAACATAACTTCTCCCGATCTTCAAGAAAAATGCACTGGTCTGGATAAGCTGTTGACAATTACAGACTCAGATAAATGAAGAGTCACGGTCTTCCGGTTAAGATTGTTTCAGTGCAAGACACTCGAACCGCAGAGGGATATCAACTGCCACTCATTTATTGTCAAACGTTCCGGAAACATTTGAGGGACGTCCTTAAGAAAGTAAGGAACTCGTCAAACAACTAAACGGACCACCCTGTCGTTATTATCTCCCGGACCGGGTGATTTCAAGTTACTTACTTTCTTAAGGACGTCCCCTTTTCGCCTTTTGCCTTTCGCCGTTAGCCGTACGCCGTACGCCGTTTGCCGTTATTCATTCACCACCTGATGCATCTTCCTGTTCATGCTGTAGTCGAGGATTATCGACGGAATGTCGAGGATCAGTATGACCTTGCCGTCACCGCGGATGGTTGCCCCGCTTATCCCCTTTATGTCTTTCAGGAATTCTCCGAGCGGCTTGATAACCACCTCTTCCTGGCCTATGACGGAGTGCACCTTGATGCCGATCGTTTTCTCGCCGATGTTGCATATCACGAGGTAACCGCCATCGTCGCCGCCATTGAAGAAGAAGGCCTTTCTCAGGTCTACGACCGGGATGACCGTGTTCCTCAGGACAAGGACCTCATTCTTGTCCACCGTCTTGATGAGACCTTCCCGTATCTTCACGAGCTCGGTAACGGTGTTCAGCGGTATTGCAAAGATCTCCTTTGATACCTTCACGATGAGGGCCCGCATAATAGCGAGGGTGAGGGGGAGCTTAATGGTAAGCTTTGTCCATTTACCTTCTTCGGAATCAATGTGGGCCTGCCCGTTCATCTTTTCGATATTGGTGCGTACCACATCCATCCCGACGCCCCGCCCGGAGACCTTACTGAGCTTCTGGGCAGTGCTCAGTCCCGGTATGAACACGAGGTTCATCGCCTCTTTCGGGGAGAGCGTCGCCAGTTCGGCTTCCGACATGAGCCCTTTTTCCCTGACCTTGTCCTTCACTGCCTGTATGTTGATGCCCTTGCCGTCATCGAAGATCTCTATGATGACGTGGTTCCCTTCGTTATAGGCCCGGATGGACAGGGTACCCTTCGGACGCTTGCCGGCGGCTGCACGGTTATCGGGGGTCTCGATGCCATGGTCCACGGAATTGCGAATGATATGAATGAGCGGGTCGTGAAGCGCTTCGATGAGGGAGCGGTCAAGCTCGGTCTCTTCGCCCTCCACCTTCAGTTCGATGTCCTTCTTGAACTCGGAACACAGGTCGCGGACCATCCTCGGTATCTTGTTGAACACCTTGCTGATCGGCACGAGCCGCGCACGCATGACGGACAGCTGGAGCTCATTCGTTATGACCTCTATGTAGTTCGTCACGTCCGTCAGGTTGTCAAAGACCGTCTCCGTCTCCTCGCCCTTTCTTGCCAGGCTGTTCACGAGAATGAGCCTGTTCTTGCCGAGAACAAGCTCGCCCACGAGGTTCATGAGGTCGTCGAGCTTCTTGACATCGATCCTGATGCTCTGCTCTTCGGCCTTTTGCGCCTTCTGCTTGACGAGGACGCGGTTGAGCTGGCCCTCGGTGACCAGCTGCTCCTCAACCACTATTTCACCAAGCTTCTTGTCTTTTTCTACCTCCTGCTTCTTGAGCGCATCTTCGAGTTCCGGCCGGGTGATCATATTCTCTTCGATCATGATCTCGCCGATCTTTTTCGTTTCGGGGGGAGGTGCGGCAGCTTTTTTTGCCGGGTCGAGCAGGTCCGCCAGCTTCACGATGACCTCGGACGCTTCGCGAGCTTCGGCGCCGGTATCACGGATATCGTCGATCATGGCTTTCATCAGGTCAAACGATTCGAGGAGAATGTCCGCCACCGCCTGGTCCGTTGCCATTTCTCCTTTCCGGATAACACCCAGGACGTCCTCCGCCTTGTGCGCGAGTTGCGACAGCGTGTTGAACCCGAGAAAGCTCGACGTTCCCTTGATCGTGTGAACGGCCCGGAAGATACTGTTCACGACCTCCTCGTCCTGGCTCTGCTCGATCACGACAATGTCCTGTATGACATTATCCATGAGCTCACCCGATTCCACTATGAACTCATCGATTATCTCCTTCATCTCATCATGCTGCATAGCCTGATCATCCATGGATCTCCTCCCCGTCCTGTAAAAGGCTCTCTACCTTGTACAGCAAGAAATTTGGTTGTACCGGTTTATTCAGGAACATGTTGACGCCCGCATCGAATGCGTCCTTTTTCAGCTTATCGTCCTTTGTCGTGGTGAGCATTATGATGGGGGTATCCATGTAATAATAGTTGTCGCGAAGGTTCCTTACGAATTCGATGCCGTCCATGTTGGGCATGTTGAGATCGACAATGACGAGATCGACCTGGACGTGGCTCAGTTTTTCCATGGCATCGATGCCATCCTCCGCCTCGGCAATGATGTAGTTCTTTTTCTTCAAAATATATGCCAGTAGTTTCCTGATGGTGGCCGAGTCGTCAACAACCAAAATTGTCTTCATAGATCACCCTTTCTGATAGGCAATAGTGCCGGGGAATACGAGCGGCTTGAATGCCCGCGATATGTTGTGAAGGGACTCGGCATGACCGATCGTCAGGTACCCCTTTGGTTTTATGCATTCGTACATGTTATCGATGACCTTCTTCTTCATTTTTTCGTCAAAATAGATCAGGACGTTCCGGCAGAATATAAAATCCATCTGCCGGTAGATCCGGTATGCACCATCGTCCATCAGGTTCATGAAGTCTATCTTGACCGTCTTCTTTACCGGCTCATTGAGCCGGAACATGTTGTTCTCTTCGGTAAAATATTTCCTCCTGAGAGCCGCGTCGGTATTGCGGACGCTGTACTGGCTGAAGACGGCCTTGCGCGCGGAATCGAGGACCTTCGAGCTTATGTCCGTGGCGAAGATGGTAAAGGGAATGTTGATCCTGCGCGCCTCCATGAGCTCCATCAGGATAATTGCAAGGGTGTATGGCTCCTCGCCTGTCGAGCATGCGGCGCTCCAGATCCTCAAGGGTGCGACCGGCCCCGACCCATTCATATACGATTTCTGCAGGATGACCTTGAACGCGTCGAGTTGCGGCGGGTTCCGGAAAAAACTTGTCTCATTGGTCGTAACCACGTCGAAGAGGTTCGCAAGTTCCGCCCGGGCCTTTTCGGCACCATATTTCAGGTGATAATAGTAGTCCTCGAAAGAGCTCAGGCCGAGCTCGTTCAGCCTGTTCGTCAGCCTGCTCTCGAGAAGGTACGTTTTCGTCTCGGTGAAGTAGATGCCGGTCTTCTCGTAGATGAAATCTCGCAGTACGGTAAATTCCTCTTTCGTCATAGCCGCTTTCCTATGCAGTTTGAATTCTGCTCAGCACCATTTCCGCCGTAGACCGAATGTCGTCATTGGGACTCTCGACGAACGGCCGGATATAATCCACCGCGCGCACGTCATGAAGGTCCGCAAGCGCCCGTATGCATCCTATGGTTATCAGCCCGTTCACATCTTTCAGGCCGCCCGTGAAAATACCGAAGAGGTCGGGGTCCTCGAATGAACCGAGTGCCGACAGGGCGTAGTAGCGCGTCCACATGCCCTTCTCTTCGCTTACGAAGATCCTGACAAGCCTGTCCTTGAATTGTTTGAGCCGTCTGTCCTTGATGACCTTCAGGACCTCATGGGGTATCTCTGCGTCTTTGAGTATCTTTTCGAGAAGCGCAACATATTCCTCGTTCTCTGCAAACCTTCCCAGGACACCTATCGACGTCCTGCGGACGCTTTCATCCGGGTCCTGCAGGAGCCGCTTAATGAACGGGAGATTTCTTTCTGCATCGATGAGGGCGGTCGCCGCAAGGTAGACCTTCTTGTCCTCGATCGAACCTTCATCGACAAACCCGGATATGACCTCGAGGGCTGCCGCCGGGTCAAGGCGGATATAGGTCCGCAATGCCTTGATCCGGACATCCTGGAAATCCTTCCTGAGTATCTTGAGGACGTCTTCCTTCAGGTCTTTCAGCCCGAGATTGCCGACAGCCTCGACGGCGAAGCCCCGTATATGACCGTCGGTATCCCCCAGGGCCTTTTTGATTATCGAGCACCCCGTACCCTCGACGATCCCGGGAATGTTCATCACGATCTCCCGTTTCACCTCCACCGAAGACGTGAGGAAGCGGTCGATCAGTATATCTTCTGCGATCTTTATCCCTGTTGCGGCGCACGACTTGACCAGGGCAAGCATCCTGGCATCGTCAGAATCCATGAATTCGCCGGGGCGGCCTCCCCAGACATCGCTCAATGAGGAAAATATCTCGAGGACCGCCTCGTAATTCTCGTTGTCCGGTTCCATGCCGCCGAGGATGCCGAGGACCGCCTTGCAGGTCTCCTCTGACCGGAAATAACCGAGCATGCGCACCATCTCGACCGGGGGCTCCTTCTTGTGCCTTATGTTCCCGAGCAGGTGGTCATACAGCTCATCCCCTATTTTTTGCTGGAGCTTGAGGAAGATATCTTCATTCGCCTTTTCCAGCATGATAGCCAGGTATGCGCTTCGCCTCCCCTTTTCCCAGCCCTTCATGACGTCGAGGACGTCGTCGAGTACCGCATCGTCCGCGTAGTCGAGAAGCACCTCGCAGGCGGCGTTCGAAAGCTCCTCCTCGGCCTCCCGGAAGAATTTCATGATGCGGGGGACGGCCTTCGGGCTTTTGGTCCGCCCGAGGCTGATGATCGCGGAGAACGCGATCCATTCCTCATCATCGAGGGCAAGAAGCAGCGCATCCACCGCCTCGTCGTCATCGAAGTCACCGAGCGCCATGCAGGCGGCGTTGCGCACGTTCGGGTCATCGTCCTGCGCTTTCTTCGCAATGAACGGGATCGAGCGCGGATCGCTCAGGAACGCAAGCACCTCGCATCCATACACCCGGATGTCCTCGTTCTCATCGTCGAGCATGCCGATGACACTGTCGATGTGGACGCTTCCTATCTTTTTGAGAACGTCAAGGACTGCCATCCGGACAGGGGTATTGCTCTCCTGCAGAAGAGGCACGATATTCTCGATAACCTCCCTGCCGGGGGATGCGACCATCGCGTCGATCGCTTTTTCCTTTTCGAAATTGTCCCCGTCCCTGAGCAGGATGATATATCTTTCCAGTTCCGCTCCTGAAAGGCCCTTCGTTTCGCTACCCTCTTTCCGTCCGCTCATAACATCCTCATTATTTCTTCCGATATCTTGTCCACGGGCAGGACGGCATCCGCCAGGTTGGCCGTGACCACCGCCCTCGGCATGCCGTACACCACGCATGTCTCCTCATCCTGGGCGATGATGTAACCGCCCCGCTCTTTCATCTGCTTCATTCCGGCAAGTCCATCGTTGCCCATCCCGGTCAGGATAACCCCGAACGACTGGCGATCGTAAGTTTCCGCCGTAGACCCCATGAGCAGGTCGACCGACGGCCTGTAAATATACTGCGCGCCATCGTTGAACTGGACCGAGACACTGTTACCCTTCCTCTTGAGCGACATGTGCCTATCCCCCGGCGCTATGTAGGCCACGCCGGATTTGAGCGTCTCACCCTCCTCCGCTTCCTTGACGCTGAGCTGTGACACCGCGTCGAGGCGCTGCGAAAAGGACTGCGTGAACACCTTCGGCATATGCTGCGCGATGACAACAGGGACCGGGAAGGCCTTCGGGAGCCGGGTAAGAATGTGCTGCAGCGCAGGAGGGCCACCCGTCGACGCTCCTATGGCGAGGATCTCATGATGGCCTTTCCTCTCCGGGTTCACTGCCATAGGCTTTTTGACGACATCCAGCTTGCGCAGCATGAACCTGATCTTGTTCCGGGCAACGTTTTTCACCTTCGCAATTATTTCGGTCTCCCTGCTCGCAAGTGTCCCGAAATTGGCAAAATCCTTCGTTATGAAGTCGCAGGCCCCGAGCGACAGGGCCTCGATCGTTATCTCCGCCCCCTCCTTCGTGAGTGAGCTCATCATAACGACGGGTATGGGATCATTCTCCATTATTTTTTTCAGGGCCTCGATCCCGTTCATGATCGGCATCTCGACGTCCATGGTTATCACATCGGGCTTGAGCAGCCCCGCTTTTTCGACAGCCTCTCTTCCATTGTCGGCCGTGCCCACGATCTCTATTGATGGATCCTTGGACAGGATCCTCGAGATCGAGCTGCGCATCACGCGTGAGTCGTCTACAATCAATACCCTGATCATTCGTTCTCTTCCCCTGCTTTGATGAAAAGCGGCCCTGCGTTCCTCAGAAGCGCGTAGACCCCGTCAAAAAGGCTGAGTTCCTGGGACAGGGACACCTCGGCCCCCAGTTCCTCGACAAGCGGCACAAGATGCCTGTTGTTCCGCACAAAATCATCAAAATTTGTGAAACCGTCGCTTAAGTCCGCCTGCTTCGCGAAGCGGTTCCCCACGTCTATTATCTTTGCGTTCCACGTATTATCCACGGCATTCGCGGGACAGTGGTGGTGCATGACCGCGTCCGTGACCGATTGCGGTATGTTCCACAATGTGAGCAGGCACGCACCTATCATGCCGTGGTCGCACGACAGGACCTCTTCCTCTGCTTCCACCCGCGAACATTCCTTCTCTGCGGCGAGGCTGCCGATCATTTTCCATTCCTCGTGGAAGTACCGGTATATAATGATCGCACCGATATCATGCATCAGTCCCCCGATGTACACGGCATGTTTGTCTCCCATGCGGACGGTCTCGCTGACGACCTGAGAGGTGATGGCGCACATCATCGAATGGCGTATAAATGTATCCCTGTCGATCTCCCCCGCGCCGTTCATCATCGAAAGGAACGGCATGTGCAGGATGATCTGGGACAGCGGCCTCAGGCCGATAATTGCGATCGCGTGCTCGATCGACGTGATCTTGCGGAAGCTCCGCGTCCCGAAATACGCCGTGTTGGCGACACGGAGCAC
The DNA here is from genome assembly GCA_963666485.2 of Syntrophorhabdaceae bacterium. Classification (GTDB taxonomy): domain Bacteria; phylum Desulfobacterota; class Syntrophorhabdia; order Syntrophorhabdales; family Syntrophorhabdaceae; genus Delta-02. The sequence goes on from CAXXUO010000008.1 coordinate 17,133, forward strand.
CTCGGACGCCATCGACGGGTCCATGGCCTTTGCCAGTTCCCCCGCAGAGCTCATCGGATCATCGATCACGCTGATCACAGAGGCCATAACGGTCGGGAACGTCGGCAGAACGTCGATCTTTCTGAGCACTTTTAGAATTTCGTCGCGTTCCATAGCTATCACAGACATTATCGGCTGCCCGCAGCGAAAGCTTAATTGTTGAGATATCTTCTCATCGTTGCCCTGAGGTTCAAGATCGCCTGGGAATGGATCTGGCACACCCGGGCCTCGGTGATGCTGAGGACGCGCGCTATTTCTTTCATGTTGAGGTCTTCGTGGTAATAAAGACTCAGGACATAACGCTGTCGTTCTGGCAGCTTATCGAATTCTTTCGCCATTATGCCTTCCAATTCCAGCAGTTCCGCGCATTTCTCCGGATCATCGGTCTCTTCCGTGACATAGCGCATGATCCGGTCGCGGTCCTCTCCTAAGAGTTCGTGCAGGTCTTCGATGCTGAGGACGGAGAGGTTCCCGTAATTCTTGAGCATCTTGTAGTAGTCGTCAATGGTCATCCCGAGGGCCTCGGCCACCTCTTCCTCCTTGGGCAGCCTGCCGAGCTTGTTCTCGAGCTTGCGGATGATCTCGTTGATCTTCTTCGATTTCGACCGGGCGCTGCGCGGGAACCAGTCCCGGGACCTCAGCTCATCTATCATCGCCCCGCGTATGCGCAGATAGGCAAAGGTATTGAGCTTTGCGCCTTTCGACGAATCGAACTTCTCCATGGCTTCGAGCAGGCCGACAATGCCCGCGGATATGAGGTCCTCAATTATCTCGTCGTCCTCATATTTCCGGGATACCTTGTAGGCAAGATGTTTGATGATCGGCACAAATTCGTCGATCACCCGTTCGCGGTCGTCCTTATATGCTCCTGCATATGCTTTTTTCCATGTCATTCTGACACCAGCCTGTCACAAATTTTTGAAAGTGCCCGCGTCGCCTCGCAGTTCGGAAAGTGCTCGGCCCACAATCTCTGCCTGCGCGTCGCGGCGTTGACGTTCTGATCGAGAGGTATAAAGCCGAAATAATCGAGGTACACGTCGAGGAACCTGTCGGTCACCCCGACCAGTTTCCTGTAAAGTTCCAGGGCTTCGCTCTCTTCCTTCACCATATTGACGACAATGTTGAAATCCTTTCTGCCTGTTCTCGTGCTCAGGACCTTGATCATTGCATACGAATCCGTGATGCTTGCCGGGTCCGGCGTGACGACGATAAAGATCTGTTCGCTCAAGGAATTGAAGTAAACAACGTTGGACGATATTCCCGCCGAGGTGTCGACGATCAGGTAATCATGCTCAGGCAGGCAAGCAAGCGAACTCAAGAGGACCGCCCTTTCATTCTGGTTCAATTCCGAGCATTCGCTCACCCCGGATGTCGCAGGGATTATCCGGATCCCGCACGGCCCGTTCAGGATGATCTCGTCCATCTGGCGCGACCCGTCCATAACATCCTTGATGTTGAATTTCGACACCATCCCGAACATGATATCGATATTCCCCAGCGAAAGGTCCGCATCGAGAATGAAGGTCGATCTGCTCCGGTTCCCGAGCAGGTATGCCATGTTGGATGCGATGGATGATTTCCCGACACCACCCTTGCCGCTCGTTATCGTTATCGTCCTGCGCCCGTTCCTTACCATGTCTTTCCCTCGATCAGGATCGTACCGAAGGTGTCCGGCCCCGGGACCACGATGTCCTTCGCTTCCGTTCCGCCCGTTAAGGCCGCAATAGGCCGGTTGAGCCTTAAGATCGTGTTGCACACGGTGCCGAACCTGTCGTATTCGTCAAGCTTCGTAAAGACGAGTCCCTCTATCGAGACATAATTCATTATGCCAAGATAGTGGTCAATTGCTTCATCCCTGGCACCGGCAGGGATGACCACCAGTTTCTTCATCCCGGGAAGGTACTGGACGGCGTCCCGCTGATGGGTGATATGCCCCGTAATGTCAACGATCCTGGCCCCCTGTTCGTCCTGGGCACCGTTTCTCAGGTCCGCGGCATTCGAGATGAATTGAACGGGGATCGAGGTCTTTCCTGAAAAATTGATATATTCACTGTACGTACCCCTTTTAACCGGATCAAAAGCAATGATCACAGGGTCCAGGCCCTCTTCTTTCATGGCTGCTGCCAGTTTCTTTGCTGTCTCCGTCTTGCCGGACCCCGTTGGCCCGATGAGGGCGATCGACGCGCCTGCAGACATAACTTTACAGAGGCTTATTCGTTTCCCGAGCCGGGACTTGAGCATGAAGGCCGATTTCAAACTATTCTCCGAAAGGCTCCCCATTTCCGCAAAGACTTCCGAGACAAGGGACAGGGCAACGTACCGGTCGAGCCCGGACCGGACCATCCGGTCGTACAATACCTTGAGCGCCGTCGGGTAGGCCTTCAGCCTGTCGGTGAGCATGTCGGTTTCAATGGACACCAGCCGGTCGGAAAGGTACTTTGCCGCATCACTCCAGATGGCCTCGGTCTTTTTCCTGATATCACCGAGATTGTTCTCCATAGCGGTGAACGGGTCGTCGTCAAGGGCGATCGATATCTCGCAGCCGCAGCCCTCCGTCCCGTTGCCGTTCGCGGTATTGTGCTTGACGTCAACGATGATCGTATCCGGGCCGAACTGTTCCTTCAGGATTTCCATTCCCTTACGGACGTCTTCGAAAGTATAGGTTTTAACTCTCATTTATACGTATGACCCCCACTGATTGTATTCTGATCTGCGGCGGAATCTCGTTGTGCGATATCACCGTGATGCCCTGGATATAACGGTCAAGGAACCTTCTCAGCCTGCCCCGCAGCAAGGGATGGACGAGAAGGACAGGCTGGTAGTTCTGGAGCATCGCCTTTTTTGCTTCAGTGCCGATCTTCTCGATGAGCTTCTGGCTGAACGACAGGTCGAGGGCAAGGACCGACCCCTGGTCCGTGTTCTGGATAGCATTGATAAGCCTCTCTTCAAGGGTCTTTTCAAGGATGTGGATGTTGAGGATGCCGTCGACCAGGTAAGGCTTCAATATGCTTCGCGCCATGCGCTGGCGGACATATTCCGTGATCGTATCGGGGTCCCTCGTCGATGACGATGCATCCGCCACCGCCTCGAGGATCGTTATCAGGTCGCGGATGGACACCTGCTCCCGTAAGAGGTTCTGCAGGACCTTCTGGACTATGCCGACGTTCACCTGGTTCTGGGATATCTCCTCGATCACCTTCTGGTGTGTCGGCGCGACGTTATCGATCAGTTTCTGGGTCTCCTGCCGGGTAAGCAGTTCGTGGGCATTGTTGCGGACAAGTTCTGTCAGGTGCGTCGCGATGACCGTCGCGTGGTCAACAACCGTAAAACCTTCCGCCAGGTACGCCTCGCGGTCCCTCTCCGCTATCCAGTATGCGTCGAGGTTGAACACCGGCTCCTTCGTAGGTATGCCGTCCGTGGGCCTTTCCTTGCCTTCGGGGCCCATGGCGAGGAGGCTCCCCGAGATAAGGCTGCCGCGGCCCATCTCGATCCCTTTCAAAAGGACGATATATTCAGACGCCCCGAGCTGCAGGTTGTCCCTGAGCTTCATGGGCGGCACGACGATGCCGAGCTCGATCGCGATCTGTTTGCGGATTGCCCGTATCTTTTCGAGGAGCTCGCCGTTCTGCTCGGCATCCACGATGGGTATGAGACCGTAGCCGATCTCGACCTCGAGTATCTCGAGCGGTTGGATGAAATCTGCCTTCTCCTTTGCCTCCAGGGAGACATCCGGAACGGCGGGGAGCTCTTCCTGCGGCACCTTTTTCATCACGTGGCCCACGCCGTAGGTTATGGACGAGAGGATGAGAAAGGGGACGAGCGGGATGCCCGGCACCATGCCGATCGACAGGATGACGAAGGAGGCGAGGACAAGCGCCTTCGGCTGCGTGAAGAGCTGGGAGACGACGTCGCTCCCGAGGTTCGACTCGCTCGCCGCGCGGGTCACGATGATGCCTGCCGCCGTTGACGTCAGGAGCGCCGGGATCTGGGCGACAAGGCCTTCGCCTATCGTCAGTATCGTGTAAACGGACAGGGCGTCATTTATGTCCATCCCCTTCTGGACGATGCCGATCACCAACCCGCCGATGATGTTGACAAAAATGATGATGATGCCGGCGATCGCGTCGCCGCGGACGAACTTGCTTGAACCATCCATCGCGCCATAGAAATCGGCTTCCATCTCGACGCGTTCCCTGCGCCTGCGCGCCGTCATGTCGTCGATAAGGCCGGCATTGAGATCGGCATCGATGCTCATCTGCTTGCCCGGCATGGCGTCGAGGGTAAAACGCGCGGCAACCTCGGCCACGCGGCCCGCACCTTTCGTTATGACGACGAAGTTGATGATCATGAGGATGAGGAAGACAACGGCGCCGACAACATAATTGCCGCCAACGATGAACGTCCCGAAACCCTTGATGATCTGTCCCGCCGCACTCGCCCCCTCATCGCCGTGGACCAGGATAAGGCGCGTCGATGCGATGTTGAGCGACAACCTGAACAGGGTCACAATGAGGAGGATGGAGGGAAAGACCGAGAAATCGAGCGGCTTCTTTATGTACATTGCTATGAAAAGGATGAGCAGCGAAATAGAGATGCTCATCGACAGGAAGATGTCGATGAAAAAGCTGTTGAGCGGGACGATCATGATCATGATGACAAAAACGACACTGACCGCTATCAGCATGTCGCTTTTGTTTTTGAGACTGGCCGCCATTACGCTCATGACAGCAGTCCTTTCCCTTTACGCCTGAAGATGCTCGCCAGGAGCTCGGCAACGATCAGGTAAAAATTCTCGGGGATGTAATCGCCTACTTTTACCGCGTGATAAAGTCCCTGGGCGAGCGGTTTGTTCTCGACGAGCGGTACCCGGTGTTTCGCGGCGAGCTCTTTTATCCTGAGCGCCATGAAACCGGCCCCTTTTGCAACGACCCGGGGGGCGGGCATTTCATACGCCGTATATTTCAGTGCGATGGCGAAATGCGTCGGGTTCGTCACGATCACGTCCGCCGTCTTGACATCGTCCATCATCCTGCGGCGCGACATTTCGCGCTGAAGGCTCCTGATGCGCGACTTGACGAGAGGGTTGCCTTCCCGTTCCTTGTACTCTTCCTTGACCTCCTGCATGGTCATCATCATCGACTTCCTGAAATCCCATTTCTGGTACGCAAAATCGAGGGCCGCAATGAAGAGGAAGACAAGCCCTACCTTCACGGTCAGCCGGAATGCGGTCTCGCCGAGGAAGTTGACGATCGTGCCCGGGTCCTGTCCCGTCAGGCCGAATATAATGGGCATCTGGCTTATGATCAGGCTTTTTGCGACGTAGCACAGGCACACGATCTTTATGCCCGACTTGACGAGCTCGACCATAGATTTTCGCGACACGAGGTTCTTTATCCCCTCAACGGGATTCAGCTTGTTGAAGTCGAATTTCAGGGCCTCGGTGCTGAACATGAAGCCTGACTGGAGGATGCTCCCGGCAAGGCCGAGGACCATGATGACGCCGAAAACGGGCCCGACGATATACCACCAGCGCATGATGCTGAACGACATGATCTCGCTCATATTGCCCGGGCCGACCTCCAGGTTCGCGTTGCGCGCGAAGGTCGCATAGAACTTGAACATTTCCTGGAAGCCTTTCGACATCATGAAATAGAGGAAGATCGTGGAAAAGAGGATGATGATGGCGGTGTTGGCCTCGCGGGATATCGCGATCTTGCCTTTTTTGCGCGCATCCTCCAACCTTTTATCGGTTGGCTGCTCCGTCTTTTCCTGAAAATTCTCTGACATGTCCTATCCCATCATCCGGATCACCCGGACGAAATCTGTTTCAAGGCCCTTGAACAATGACGCCATGGCCGGCACGATATACCCGAGCGACATGCCGAGCATGAGCACGGTGATCAGTATCTTCGCGGGAAGGGCGTCGACGAACACGTTCGCCTGCGGTATCATGCGCGACATGATGCCGAATGAAAGTTCCACGAGAAATAAGGTCACGATGATCGGGGCCCCTATCCTGAATGCGGCCCCGAAGAGGCCCGCCGTTGCCTTGATGAGGAACCCCGCGAGCGGTGCATTGAGGGACGCCGTTCCCACAGGAAGGGTATTGAGGCTGTATGCGATGCCCTGTATGAGCATGTGGTGCGCATCGATGACGAAGAATATCAGGATCGCGATAAGGTTCTTTATCTGCTCGATCATGGAGACCTGGTGCTGGCTCGTCGGGTCCATGAGCCGGGCGAAGGACATGCCCGACTGGAGAGAGATGATCTCACCCGACATGCTCGCGGCATTGAACGCAAGCCGCACGACAAATCCGATCGTGGCCCCGATAAAGACCTCCTTGAAGCACAGCATGAGCAGCATGAAGGGATCCTGCTGCGGCGTAAAGTTCACCTTGACGAGATCGAAAAGGAGGTACGCTATCAGCAGGGAAAGGCCGCCTTTGAATATTGCCGATACCATGCGCGCCGAGAAGATGGGCACCATGAAAATAACCGCGGCCACGCGGAAGAAGACCAGGAGGAATTTTTCGATCTCGAATGTTAGCGTCAGGTTCGCCATTATTTCACGTAAAGTGGGATATTGCTTATAATGTTCGTCGTGAAAGAGACCGCGAAATTCATCATCCAGGGGAACAGGACAATGAGGCAGATCGAAATGACGAGGATCTTCGGGACAAAGACCAGGGTCATTTCATGGATCTGTGTCGCCGCCTGGAAGATGCTTATCAAAAGCCCGACAACGATCGATGCGATCAAAAGCGGCGACATGAGGATAAGCGTCGACTTGAGAAAGTCTCTGAAGATCTGGATAACAAGGTCCTGGCTCATAATTATCTCCCTTTAAAAACCTTTTATGATGGAGCCCACAAGGAGGTTCCACCCGTCCACAAGGACGAACAGCATGACCTTAAACGGCAGGGATATGAAGATAGGAGGAAGCATCATCATCCCCGCGGAAAGCAGAACGCTCGCGACAACCATGTCTATCATGAGGAACGGTATGTACAGGAGAAAACCGATCTGGAACGCCCGTTTCAGTTCGCTGATGGCAAATGCCGGGACTATGACCTTAAGGGGCAGGTCCTTCGGCGAATCGGGCCTTTTCATTTTCGCAATGTTCATGAAAAGAGCGAGGTCTTTTTCCTTGGTATACTTGAGCATGAACACGCCGAGCTCATGCGTCGATTTGTCCATGAACTCCTCGAACTGTATCTTGTTGGCAAGATAGGGTTTAAGGGCGGTCTCGTTCACTTTTTCGTACGTCGGCGCCATGATAAAGAGCGTAAGAAAGAGTGAAAGGCCTATCAGGACCTGGTTCGGCGGGAGCTGCTGAATGCCCATCGCCTGGCGCAGGAATGACAGCACGATGATGATCCGGGTAAACGAGCTCATAAGGAGCAATATTGCGGGGGCGAATGCGAGGACCGTCAGGACGATCACGATATTGATGAGGTTCCTGCCCCCATCAGCGCCCACAAGTGAATTAAGGATATTCGTATTGGCCGGTGCCTTTTCGGCCTTTGCAGCCGCAACGGCCGGGAGTGCCATCAGGGTCATTATGAGGGCCAGGATAACGAGCCGTTTCATGCGTTATCTCCCCCCTTCTTCCACCGGGCAAGCAGCGACATCTCTTTCTCCCCGGCGCCGATAACGAGGACGTGGTCCTTAACTTCGACGACCGATATGAATTTCTTGTATCCCAGGTATATCGTGTCCACTTTTTTCAGGCCGTAGCCGGATGCGTTCTTTGCCCCGAACCTGAAATTCATCTTCGTGGCATACCGGCTTAAGAGATAGATCCCCGCGATCATCCCGGCCATGATAAAAATGACTTTGATTATGCCAAGGTACATATCCATCAGCCAAGCTCCTGGACCCTTTCCTTCGGGGTGAGTATCTCCATTATCCTCACGCCGAGCCGCTCGTTGACGAGGACTATCTCTCCCTTCCCGAGAAGCTTGTCGTTCACGTAAATGTCGACCGATTCACCGGCTATCTTGTTGAGTTCGATTATCGAGCCTTTCGACAGGGCAAGCAACTCGCCGATGGTAAGCTTCGTCCGGCCGATCTCGACGCTGATCTCCACGGAGATATCGAGAAGGCTGTCGAGGTTCATCTCGAATTTTTTTACCGTCCCGTTCTGGCCCTGAACTTCATTCATCTCTTCCATTCTTCCTCCCGAAAACTATTGGACAACGGCATCGACCTTCACTGCCTTGCTGCCCTTGAAAACGCCCATCTTGCCGTGAAATTTCGTTTTCTTGTGGATCTCGATATCGATGGCGTCATTGACGTAGCGGTCGACCATGATGACGTTCCCGGTCCCCAGGGCTGCAAACTCGTGAAGGGGCATTCTTTTGCGGCCGAGGATCGCCCTGACCTCCACGGGTACCTCCATGATGCGTTCGCGCATCCTGCCATACCATTTTTCCCGCATGTCCATGTCTTCCCGGGAAGGCGTCGATATCAGGTATCCCTTTATGCTCTCGAGAACGCCGTAGGGCATACAGATCTTCATCCAGCTCGTTATATCCCCGACCTCTATCGAGAACTCGTTGAGGCTGACCGTCTCCTCTTTCGCCACCATCGTTATGTAATTCGGGTTGATCTCGGAGCGGGAGTACTTGCAGTTAATTGCGTAGACAGGCTCCCACGCCTTTTCCATCTCGCCGGAGACGAGGTCGATGAGCTTCTTGATCACGTTGAACTCGATCTTCGTGAACTCCCTGCCCTCGATCCTCGCCGGTGAGATCGTCGCGCTGCCGAAAACGGTCTCGAGCACGGAGAAGATCAGCTTCGCATCAAATATCACGATGAAGAAACCGTTCAGGTTCTCCGTCACGACGATGTTCATGTTCGTCGGAAGGGGAAGCGTCTTGATGAACTCATTGTATTCGACATACTGCACAGGGGCGGCCCCGACCTCTATCTCGCGCTCCATGAAAAGCGACATGGCTGAACGGAACGATTTCGAGAACCGCTCGTATATGAACTCGAGGGCGGGAAGTCTTTCCTTCTTCCCCTTGGTAAAACGCATGAAATCGAAATCCGTGACCTGTCTCTCTTCAATGACCGGTGCTTCCTCGGTAAAGGCCGTCTCTGTGAGTATCTCGCCTTCCGATATGCCGCCCAGAAGCGCATCAATTTCAGCCTGGGAAAGGACCTGGTCCATCAATACCTCACTGGATGATAATGTCGGTGATGTACACCGCTTTCAATTCTTCTTCGTTCTTGAAGATCGCTTTCAAATTGGCATGTACTTCCTTTTTCAAATTCTCACGCTGGTTGACGTCCATGAGCACTTCCGGGGTCTTGGAGCCGAAGATAAATAGTATCCGGTCGCGGATGACCGGTATCATCTTCTTCGTCTCCTCCATTGCCTTGACATCTTTCACTTCCACTCCCAGGGAAACCTTCGCGTACTTGGACTGGTTTCCCGTGAGGTTGAAGACAAAAGGATCGAGCTGCAGAATAGGCCCGACCGCCTCTTTCTTCGCGACGGCGGCAACTGCAACCCCCGGTTTCTTGCCAAGGAGATTGGAGATATATTTCTTGCCGAACATGAAGTAGGCACCGGCACCGGCACCCACTATCATCACGAACACTATGACCAGTATCAGTTTCGCCTTGCTCTTTTTTGCGCCGGGCTTCTTTACCGGCTTTTCCTTTTTTGGCGCGGCCTCGGCCGGTGCGTCCTTCTTCGGGCCTGCCTTGGGGCCCTCATCGAACATGTTCTTCTCGCGTTTTTCTTCGGCCATAAGGATTCTCCTTGCCGAAGGTTAAAGCAATTAATATGCCAGAAAGAGATATCATTGGAATTACAGGACAAACGCGAGTCTAAAAGGATTTGACGGGGTGGGGCGCGTCAGCAAAATGACGGTAAGGCAGGTGATAGGCGATAGGCAAGGGGCGAGGGGTTAAAAATCGATCAGTAACAAAAAAGAAGATTAAGTGGAATAATAAAAAACAATACCTTGGATTCCGGCTTTCGCGGGAATGACCGATGGAGAATTGGATTCCTGTGCCCGGAGGGTACCGGTCCCTGCATGACAATCAGCTATATACAGATTTAGTTGCAAAAAATCCGACCAAACCGAAAGTGACTGTCATAAATGATCGGAGCAAACACAGGGGGGCCGGATCACGGCCCCCCTGATTATCGTTCATTCTTTCCTATGGCCTATTGCCCATTACCCATTACCTCTTACCTCTTAATATTGATCAACTCCTCCAATATCTGGTCCGTCGTCGTGATGACGCGGGCGTTTGCGGAGTATCCTCTCTGCGCTATGATCATCTTGACGAACTCGGTCGCGAGATCCACGTTCGACTGCTCGAGCGAGTTGGCGCTGATCTTACCGAGGCCGCCTTCGCCCGGGGCATTCGTATATGCGACGCCCGATTCTATTGTTTCGGAATACAGGTTGCTGCCCTCTTTTTTCAAGCCGTTCGGGTTGTTGAAATTGGCGAGCGTGACCTGGTAGAGGTTCAGGATCTGGCCGTTCGAGTAATGGCCCGAAATGATGCCCTCCGCGCTTACCGTTGTGCTCTCGAGAACGCCGGGAGGATAACCGTCCTGGGTCTGGAAGTTCGTGGTCGAAGCGATGGGGTACTGGGTGGTCGTTCCGCCGCCCGACCCTGATCCGAACACGATGTCGATCGACTGGCCGGGGTTTGCGCCCTGCGAGAAGTCGAAGCTGACCGGATTGGCATCCCCCCCTACCGTCAGTGCGCCGTTGTTGTTGAAGGTCATCGTCCCCCACCCGGCGAGGTCGTTGTTCCCCGTTGCGGAATCCGCTGCGTCAAGGTGTGCCATCCATTCCCAGACGCTGGTCTGAGTCGCGGGGATCTCGTAAGCCTTACGAAAATAACAGGTCACGACATGGGGCTGGCCGAGGGAGTCATACGCGGTCACCGACGACGAATAATTGGATGTCGTGGTCGGGTTCCGTGTGGCGCTCATATAATCGGTAGAGAACCCCTGGAATTGGATGGTCCTGGAATTACCGCCCGTCATTGCCGTATCTGTCGTGATATCAAGCCCTGATCCTGCAAAATTCGTATAGCTCGTGCCCGGCGCCACGGTGCCGCTATAGCTGACGGTACCGCCGGTAGCTACCCCCGTGGGATCGGTCAGGGCGCATGTCACGGTCAGCGTGGCCGGTACGGCCGGCGGTCCCGCCACTGCGGCGGCGTACGAAAGGGTATATGCACCTGTCCTCGGATACTTGCCCTCGCTCAAGGTGACGGATGTCACGGTGCCGTTGGCCACGCCGCTCAAGGTTCCCAGCGTCCCGGCAACAGGGGAATCCGATTGCAGGTTCACGGACATGCCGATGAACTGGGTTGCCCGCGGTTCACTGGGGGCCTGAGAGATGATGATATCCGTATCGACGCCGGTCGGGGCATTCGTGGTCCGGTCTATTTCTCTTCCCTGGAGGATGTCGCCAGCGGGGTTCGTCATGAAACCGTCCGCATCGAACCTGAACTGGCCGGCCCGCGTATAATAATTGGTCTCCGATTCAGCGGACCTCACGATAAAGAACCCCTTGCCGCCAATGGCAAGGTCCGTCGACTCGCTCGTGCTTTCGAAGCTGCCCTGGGAAAACGACGTGTCAACCGAGCTGAGCGCCGTGCCCCTGCCGACCTGGCTCGACCCGGAGGTCCCGTTGATCGACTGGTACAGGACATCCTCGAAGGTTGCCCGGCTCCCCTTGAAGCCAACGGTGTTCACGTTCGCAATATTGTTGCCGACAACATTGATCGATGAACTGTTTGCGATAAGACCGCTGATGCCTGAAAAGAATGAACTTAACATTGTATGCCTCCTCGTTAATTCTTGATCACTTTAATCGCGCTTGCCGCGTATTCCTCGCCATTTCCGGTCACAAGAGAGACGCCGCTTGTTCCGCTCTTGATCCCCGTGACTGTCCGGTATGCCGCAGCCGTGCTGCCGACGACGTTGCCGTTGTTGTATGCGACAGCTGCCACCTGCACGGTATTTGAACCTTCGTTCGTATATGTCAGTGAGTCGCCCTTATACCGGGTGACCCTCTGGGTGCTGCCGTCACCGAGATTCTTGACCGTGAAAACGACCCTGTCATAGTCCGCGGCCGGTGTGACGGTGAACTGGTCTCCCTGGGAGAGCGTGTTCCCGGCAACCCCGACCTTCTTTCCGATCATGTCCAGCATGTTGCCCGTCTCTGTCTTCGTCGTGAGCTCGCTGAGAGAGTCATTGATGTTCTGGAGCCTCTCGACCGACGTCAGGGCTGCCAGCTGGTTCATGAACTCGTTCGTTTTCATCGGGTCAAGCGGGTCCTGATACTTGAGCTGGGTAACCAGGAGGTTCATGAAGGCATCCATGTTGAGAAGCTGGGTAGCACCCGTTGCGCCCGTTGCGCCCGTTGTCTTTCCCGTTGTGTCGACTGTCGTTGTTACGCCTGTGACTGACATAGTCCCTCCCTATTTAAGCCAGTGCCTCAAAAAAATTACCAAAATCTTCCGCCTGTTCCGCAGCGTCCTCGCCGCGTTCCCGGTGCCTGCCCTGCTCATGCCGCCTTTGTGCATCCTGGTCAATATCAACGTGGATGGTCGTCATGATGTGCTTGTCTTCCAGGTTCCTCACGAGGTCATTTTTCTGTGACTGGATAAAGTTCATCGTATTGTTATTGGCCGTTTTAACTTCCACGGTAACGCTCGTACCCTCGTTACGCATGCCGACGAGGATCGTCTCGGAATCATCGATCTTCAGCCTGACCGTCATGTCCATTCCCAGGTTCTTGCCTGCGTACTGCTCCGTGATCTTTTCTATCTTGTCGATCATCATCGCACCGAAATCGTTTTTCGCTGCAGCATGTATCGCGGGTTTGTGCTGTTCGCTGCCCTGGTGCGAATTTCCATTCAGGCTGAGATTGTTCTCGTTCGCAGGCTTCTCGCCGGTGTCATTTTTTACGTCAGGGTCCTCTTTCTCGGTTACCCGGATAATGATCCTGTCAACGTCGACTTTTTCTTTCACGGGAGTATCCGGACGGTCGGGCGCATTCTCGGCCTTTTTTTCGTCCAGCATCACTACCGCGGGGGAAGGAGGTCTCTTCTGCACGTCCTGCATCGATACGTCGACGATCTTTGCCTCTTTGGCCGACCGGGTGACCTCAACCAGGAATGCCGGGGTCCCGGCCGGCTTTTCCTGTACTTCGCCCTGTCCCGCCGCAAAAACACCAGCGTCGTGCGCCGGCCCATTGGCCGGGTTGACCGGCTTAAGCTCGCTATTCCCCCGTATCTCGAGCGGCTCCGGAGGCCGAATCTCCAGCTGCGGGGACTTGGGTTCCCCTGCATCCTGCCCGGCCGTTTCAGTATCCTTACGGGCCATCGCGTTGAGCGCTGTTAAAAACACGGCAAGGGAACCGACAAATGAATTGGCCGCGGCATTGTCGAGGCCTTTTTGGCCCGCATCCCCTGCCGGGTCAGCCCGGCCGGCATCGTTGCCCGTCTCGACCGGGGCCTTGCCCGTAAGTTCCACCTCATCACCACCCGACAGAACATCCAGGATGTTGTGGAGAAACTCCGTAACGGTCGAAAGGTCCTGCTGTGGCGGTTGAGGTGCGATCGGCCCTGCGATCATCTCCGTGAGTGCCGAGACAAGGATCGAAATTGCCGGATTGTCATGGGGGACCCCCTCGGCGACGTTGCCTTGTCCCTTTCCCCCGGCCTGGCCTGCATCCGCAGACGTATCTTTCGCCAATTCCGGCAACGCCATGCCAAGGATGCCGTTCATCATTTTCTGAGAGAAAAGGGCCAGGAACAGGTCCTGTCCTTCCTGAGGGGCATTCGAGCCGCCCTGCGGCACCACTTGATTCCCTGTTCCGAAGAAATTTGCCATCAGGCAATTCAATATGAGATTTTCCATGGCATTTCCTAAAACAAAATCCGTGCCAGATCATGAAACATAATGATATCAACTATTTATGTAAAAGAAGGTCAGCCCGGCGCAGGGAAATTATGGAAAAAACTTCCACCGGGGGGAAAATTTTTCCCGGTTGGAGACCCGGGCGGCACGTTGAGACGCATCTTTTTTACCCGGGTGACGCAGGTGAAGATCATTGGGCGGCGGGGATGTTTCCTGAGAATAAATGAAAGTGATACGGGTTTCAGATCTTCGTGTGGCCGAGCCTGAGGGCGAGCGCGTCGAGCATCTTTTGTTCACGCCTCAGTTCGCCCTTCCGGAATGCGGTCATTACCTTGTCCCGCAATTTGCAGAGCATCTTCAGTTCCCTGGTGTATTCATATAATTCCTGGTACAGGACATCGATATTCTCCTGCAGGGAGTTCTTATCACAGATGTATGCCGAGCGTGACGTATCGAGATAATCCAGGTAGTCAGTGAGAACGGCGAAATCATTCCCGGACAGCGCCGTCGAGTATAGTTTCGCATGATTCTGGGAGATCACCCCTTCGATAGATTCGATCTCGCGGCAGATCGACGCCATTTTGATATTCGCTTCCTCGATCTCCCGTTCTTTGTCTTTCTTAATATTTTCCTTGATCTCGATGATCTTGTTGATGCGTTTCCTATCCATGACAAATCACCGGGTGATGGACAATACAACACTCGCCGTCATCCCGGGCTTGACCCGGGATCCAGTCAACCGGTTTATCCAAAGATAGAAAGAAAAGACGCTGGATTCCGGCACCCGGAGGGTACCCGGCCGGAATGACGTGGAAGGGTAGGTTACACATAGAACAGTATCTTCATGCTATTCTGCGTCTCTTCCAGCCGCACGCGCTCGTCCACGCCCTGCTGCAGGAATGTCCTGACCTTGTCGATCATTGCGATGGCGTTGTCCACCTTCTGGTTGTTTCCCGGTGTATAGGCGCCTATGTTGATGAGGTCCTCGGCCCGCTCGAACTCCGCGAGTATCTCGACGATACGGCCCGCGTATTCGCTCTGCTCTTTCGGGGTTATGTCCTTCATGAGCCTCGAGACACTGCGCAGGACATCAATAGGGGGATAATGGTTGGCGTCGGAGAGTTTCCGGGAGAGTACCACGTGTCCGTCCAGAATGGAGCGCGCGGCATCGGCAATCGGGTCATCGAGGTCATCGCCTTCGACCAGGACCGTGTAGATCGCGGTCATCGACCCTTCACTGTAGCCATTCCCCGCCCTTTCGAGCACCTTTGCAAGGAGCGAAAAAACGCTCGGCGTGTATCCCTTGGATGTCGGGGGTTCACCGATGGCAAGCCCTATCTCGCGCTGGGCCATGCTGAATCGGGTGAGCGAGTCCATGAGGAGCAGTACATTTTTCCCGCGGTCCCGGAAATACTCGGCAAGCGCGATCGTCAGGAAGGCGCCCCGCACACGGATAAGCGGCGGCTGGTCCGACGTCGCGACAACGACAACGGAATTCTTGATGCCGTCGCCGAGGTCACGCTCAATAAATTCACGCACCTCGCGGCCGCGTTCGCCTATAAGGCCGATGACGTTGACATTGGCCTCCGTATGACGGGCGATCATGCCGAGCAGGACGCTTTTCCCCACGCCGGAACCGGCAAAGATACCTATCCTCTGTCCCTTGCCGCATGTAAGCAGGCCATTGATGCTCCTGACCCCCAGGTCGAGCGGTTCTGTAATGCGTTTCTTGCGCATGGGATTGACCGTTTCACGGTAGATCGGTACGGATTCCGTGCAGTTGAGAGGCCCCTTGCCGTCCATCGGGTTGCCGAGCCCGTCTATGACCCGGCCGAGCAGGCCCTCGCCCGCGAGGGTATCGGCGTTGCGCTTCTTCGACAGGATCCGCGAGCCGATCCCGACGCCCCGTATATCGCCGAGCGGCATGAGAAGCGTCTTGCCGTCCCGGAACCCGACCACTTCCGCGTCAATGGGGACGTTGCTGTCTACCGGATAAATGAGTGCTGAATCACCCACGGACGAGATGGGGCCTTTGCCTTCTATGACAAGGCCCACCACCTGGTTCACCTTCCCGTACACGCGGTACGGGTACATGTTCGCGAGCATGTCGCGGGTGAGCGTCAAAGTCTGGTCAGTCTGCGCGTCCATTCAAGAATTCCCTTTTCAGTTCCTCTATCTGGACGGAAACGCGCCCGTCGATGTCACCGAAATTCGTCTCGATGACAAACCCCGGCTCATGCAGGTTGTCATCCCTGATGATCTTGAAATCCTGCAGCTCGTCCACACCAATGAGGTCTGCATCCTCTTTGCGCAGCCGGATGGTCGTGCCGCTCCTTCCCTCGCACAGGGAAAGGGCCTTCCTGACCATTCTCAGCGTGCCCTCGCGGTCGTCCCTGCATTCCTTGAGGACGATCGCCTCGGCAAATAAGAGGGCCAGTTCCGTGGAAAGGTTCTCGGCCCTTTTTATAAGCTCTTCCTTGAACACGGACAGTTCCGCAAGGAATGTCCCCAGCCTCTTGACGAGCGGTTCCACCCTCTGCATGCCCATCTTGTGCCCGGCTTTTTCACCCTCGGCATATGCCTCTTCAAATACGCGCCGCGCCTCTTCTTCAAGATTTATTGCGGCGGCTTTCGGGGGTGCGTGAGATCCATGGTCTTCGAATCCGGACTGCCCGTCCTCGAACAGCCTGATGAAATCTGAGGATGTTTTCTCCTGGTTATCATCGTCTGCTAGGTCGGTCAGGTTGAAAGTTTCCATGGCGTACGTTCTCACACAAACTCTTCATTGCCCCGCGAAAGGACGATCTTGCCTTCGCTTTCGAGCTTTTTCGCGATCATCGCGATCTTTACCTGGGCCTTCTCGACATCGGATAAGCGTACGGGGCCCATTGCCTCGAGATCTTCCTTCAGCATTGCTGCGGCCCTCTCCGACATGTTGGAGAATATCTTCTCTTTCATGCTGTCTGAGGCACCCTTCAGTGCCACGCCGACATCCTCGGACGAGATCTCCTTCAAGAGTGTCTGGATGCTCCTGTCGTCGAGGCTGCCAAGGTCTTCGAAGGTGAACATGAGCTGCCGGATGCGTTCGGCCAGTTCGGGGTTCGTTTCTTCGAGCTTGCCGAGCAGTTCGGACTCCAGCGTCCTGTCCATCTGGTTTAAGATCGATGCGACCACCTCGACGCCGCCCAACTGTTTTCCCTGGGCACCGCCAATTGTGCTTTCAAGCTGTTCACGTATAACACTTTCGACCTCGGCAAGTATGTTGAGATCGACCTTCTCAAGGTTGGCCATCCTCACGACAACGTCGGTCTGGACCCTGTCCGGAAGACAGCTTATCGCTTCCCCCGCTTTTTTTGTCCCGAGGATGGACAGGACGAGGGCCATGGTCTGGGGATGCTCTTCCCTGATCACATTTGCAAGGACACGCGGATCGCAGCGCTTTAAGAATTCGCCGGGTACACCCTTCTTGGTATCGAGCTGGCCAAGGAGGAGATCGGCCTTCTCTTCGTCGAAGCTCTGCTTCACAAGCTGGCGGAATTTGTTCTCTCCGCCAACGACGTTCTTGCTCTTCTTCGAAACCCTCGTCATGAACTCTTCCTGGACCTTGTGGACAACATGGTCCGGAATGAGCTTCAGGTTCGATATCTCTTTGCCGATGGCCTCGATGTCCTGCTCATCGAGCCCTTTCATGACCTCCTTCGTTATCTCGTCGTCCATGGTCAAAAGGAGAATGGCGGCCTTTCTGACTCCGGAGAGGTCTTCAGTGTTCATCTATCAGGTCCCTTCCTTTACCCAGTCTTTGATGACCGAACCCACGACCTGTTTGTCGCGCATGATATCGTTGAGCGCCGCCTGCTGCCTGTTCTCTATCGCGGGAGCTGCATCCTGCCCCGCACCGACGCCTTTCATATAGACATCCTTGACCT
This sequence comes from Syntrophorhabdaceae bacterium, assembly GCA_963666485.2. Lineage (GTDB taxonomy): Bacteria > Desulfobacterota > Syntrophorhabdia > Syntrophorhabdales > Syntrophorhabdaceae > Delta-02. Next base: position 35,009 of record CAXXUO010000008.1, read on the forward strand.
GGTACAGGGACGCCTGGTCGGCCCGTGACTTGAGAAATCCCATGAGGGGTTTGACGACGAAGAAGAATATCGCGGCGAGCATCAGGGCATAGAAGCCGTACTTGCCGAAAGAAAAGATCATTTCCTTGCGGTCCGCCGCATCGAGGAGCCCTTTTTCATCGGCAAGGTTCTCCGTCTCGAACGGGACATTGAGGACCTCGATCTTGTCGCCGCGCTCTTCGTCTATACCGACCGCCCTGGCGACAATGCCCTTGATATCGTTCATTTCTTTCTGTGATCTCGGCGAGTATTTCAACTCCTCCCCGTTCTGGCCTTTCACTTTTTCATATTTGCCGTCGAGCACGATCGCGACGGACATTTTCTTGATATCCCCGTACGGTTCGACGATCTTCTTGACCGTCTTGCTGACCTCGTATGTTACCTGCGATTCCTCACGTTCCGATTCGCTGCCTTTGAAGGAGGACGTGGCCGTCTCGGCTCCCCCTTGAGGTGTCTGTTTACCGACCGCGTTCGGGACATTCGACGCGACGCCGGGTACGCCGGATGCAGCTCCCGATGACCTGTTCAGGTTCTTTTCCCTGCTCTTGCGCTCGTTTGTCGGGACCCTCTTGTTCGGATCGTACTCCTCTTCCACCTTTTCAACCTTGCGAAGGTTGAGCTCGACATTGGCCCGGATTATCGACTTGTTGGCCGGGAGGAAGCGGTTGAGCATTGACTGGACCGAATCCTCGATGGTCCTTTCGACGTTCTTCTGAAGTTCGTACTGCTGGCCCGACATCGCCATGTCGGTACCGGCGCTGCCGGCCTTGTACAGGACCTTGCCGAAGGAATCGACCACCGTGATATTGTCCGGTTTGAGCCCTTCTATGCTGCCTGACACGAGGTGGACCAATCCCGATACCTGCTCTTTCGACAGGGATTTGCCGGACCTCAATTTCAGGAAGACGGATGCCGTGACCTCTTTTTCCCGGTCGGTGAAGAGCGTCTTTTCCGGGATCGCGATATGGACCCGGGAAGCCCTGACCTCGGGCATCTGGTTTATCGTGCGCGAAAGCTCACCTTGTATGGCGCGTTTGTAATTGATGTTCTGCATGAACTCGGTCATGCCGTAATTTGTCTTGTCGAACAGCTCGAACCCGATCCCGCCGCCGCCAGGAAGAGCGTTCTGGCCGGCGAGCTGAAGCCTCACGTCGTGCACCTTGTCCTTGGGAACGGATACAGAGGTGCCGCCGAGCGCGAGCTTGTAGGGGACCTTCATCTCCTTGAGCTTCGCGACGATCACCGAGGCATCTTCCGTCGAGAGGCCGGCAAAGAGCGTCTGGTACGACTCTTTCTGAAGGATCGAAAGGCCGAGGATAGAACCGCCCACGACGGCTATGAAAAGAAAGACGTACATGTACAGTTTACTTTTCGGGGCTGTCCTCAGGAAATTTTTGCCGTTGTTGAGAAGTTCGTCTATCGGAGGCATACGTTATACCTGCATTCTCATGATCTCGTCATACGCGCTCAAGATCTTGTTGCGTATCTGCATCATCATCTGAAACGAGAGATCGGCTTTTTCGACGGCGATCATCGTGCTCTGAACGTCCGTGTTCTCCATTTTGACCAGTTTTTCCATTTCCGTACCGGCATCTTTTTCAAGCTCGACAACCTTCTTGATGGAGTCTTTCAGGACGTCCCCGAAAGATGTCTTTGCCTTTTCATTCGCCGGCTTCTGGACCTCGCCAAAATTGGGGAGAGAGAAACTTTCAACCTTCATGGCACGCCTCCCTATTTAATGAGCTCGAGTGTCTTGATGAACATGTCCTTGGTCGTGGTCAGCACGTTGACATTGGCTTCATACGCGCGCGCCGCGGCCGTCATGTCCGTCATCTCTTCCATCATGTTCACGTTCGACAACGTAACATACCCTTTTTCGTCAGCATCGGGATGGCCGGGGTTATACACCTGCTGGAAAGGCTTGTCGCTCTCCCGGACACCGTCGACGTGAACGCCGTCCACCTGCCGCGCGAGCGCCTGCCGGAACCCTGAATCCTCGGAGACATCGACGGTCTTGAAGAGGACCTCTTTCTTCCTGTAGGGCCCGCCCTCGTCGGTCTTCGTTGTCTGGACATTCGCGAGGTTCGATGCGATCGTGTCCATCCTGGTCCTCTGCGCCTTCATTCCCGATGCACTGATTTTGAAGATATCGAATACACCCATACGTTACCTCTTCCCTTCGCCGATCACGTACTTCATCATGGAGAAACGTTTTGACGCCATCTGGACGAGTGCCTGGTACATGAGCTGGTTCTCTGTCAGCCTGACGGTTTCCGTCTCCAGCTCGACCGTGTTCCCATCGAGTTTGACAAACCCTTCGGACTCGTTTTCCGTTACCTTGTAATCCCTGTTGTCCTGGGATACCGGGCCGGTCGACGTCGCGCGTTTGTCGAGTTCAGTCCTGAAATCAATGCTTTTCGCCTTGTATCCGGGGGTCTGGGAATTCGCGATGTTCCCCGAGACGAGCTTATGGTAAAAGGCGCGTACGGAAAGGGCTTTTCCTATAAGGTCAACAAGCTGCATATCAATACTCCCTTACCGGGACCTCGATCCCCATGGCCCGGTATTCGTTGATCTTGTTCCTCAAGGTCCTCACCGTTATGCCGAGGATGCCGGCGGCCTTCGAACGGTTGCCCCGCACTGACCGCAGGGCGTCGAGAATAAGCTTCGTTTCCATCTCGCGGACCGATCCGACGCCGTCCTGCGCCTGGGCGGGGCGCCCTTCGTCAAGGTGGCTCATCGTTATGACTGAACCGCCCGACATTATGCAGGCCCGCGCTATCACGTTCTCCAGCTCGCGAACATTCCCCTTCCAGTGCCGGTTCGCAAGATGGGCCATAGCCTCGTCGCTGACCCCGATGTCCATACCGCGCGAATGTTTTTTCAGAAGGTGGTCAACGAGCGGGGGGATATCGTCGCGTCGCTCGCGCAGGGCCGGGATCGTTATCGGGAACACGCTCAGGCGATAGTACAGGTCTTCCCTGAAATTGCCGTCTGCAACGGTCTTCACGATGTCCCTGTTCGTGGTCGCTATGACGCGCACGTCGATCTTGCGCGCGCCGCGTGCGCCAAGCACCTCGAGTTCCTGTTCCTGGAGCACGCGAAGCAGCTTCGCCTGGAGCCTCAGGTCCATTTCCGTTATCTCGTCGAGAAGGATCGTGCCTTTGTCGGCGAGCTCAAACTTTCCCGGTTTGCGAGCGGCTGCGCCTGTAAAGGCCCCCTTTTCGTACCCGAAGAGCTCGCTCTCGAGGAGGTTCTCCGGCAGGGCAGCGCAATTGACCGCGACGAACGGCATGTGTGCGCGGCTGGAACTCTCGTGGATGAATTTCGATATCACCTCTTTGCCGACACCGCTCTCACCCAGCACCAGGACCGTCGCATCCGATGCGGCAACCCTCTCGGCCCTTACGAGGACCTCTTTCATTTCCCGGGATGCGAAAATGATCTTCCCGTTGTTGACGCCGAGGGCACGCCTGACCACGGTATAGAGGGTGTCCGTATTGAAGGGTTTCTGGATATAGTCGTACGCCCCTTCCTTCATGACCTTCACCGCGTCCTGAACGGTCCCGTATCCCGTCATGAGGATCACCGGCAGCAGGGGGGAGGTCTCCTTTATGGCCTTGAGCAGGTCGATGCCGCCGATGTGCGGCATCTTGACATCGGTGATGACGAGGTCGTAGGGCTTGCGGTCGATCTCGTTCATGGCCATCTTCCCGTCCTCGGCGAGCGCCACCTGGTAACCCGCCCGGACCAGGGACTCTTTCAGCGCGATCCGCATATGGTTGTCGTCGTCGACAACGAGAACATTGGTTTTCATAGGGCTCACGGTGACTCCTTTGGAATATAGATAAGGAAGGAAGAACCGGATCCTTCTTCAGATTCGACTTCTATCGACCCGCCATGGGCCTTCACGATATTGTAGACAATGAAAAGTCCGAGGCCCATGCCCTTATCTTTCGTTGTAAAAAAAGGATTGAAGATGCTCCGCTTGATCTCCTCGGTCATGCCCGGCCCGTTGTCGCTGACCACAATGACACCGTACTTTCCATTCTCGCGTACGTCAACCTTTATCCTTCCGTTCGGGCCGACGGCATCCATCGCGTTACTTATAAGGTTCATGACAACGAGCTTCATCATATCGGGATCAAAGAAAGCCCGGCCCGCAGATACCGGTGTAAATTGCAGGTCGATCTTCCTGGCCTCCGTCGAGATGCTCATGAACTCGAGGGTATCGCTGACAACAGTCTTGAGTTCGCCATCCCCCGACGCCAGCTCTTTCGGCCGCGTGTAGGAGAGGATGTTGTTGATTATCCTGTCTATCGTCTTGACGCCGAAGAGGACATATTCGACATATTTGCGGTCTCGTGCCCGCATCTTGCCGGCCATGAGCATCGACAAAAAGAGTTCCATGCTCCCGAGCGGGTTCTTGATCTCATGTGATATCCTGGCAGCCATTTCACCCATGGCGCGGAGCCTCTCATCACGCTCCATGTGTTCCTTCATTCTCTCGATCTCGGTGACATCCTCGATCGCCACGACGTAATTGCCCTCGAAACCGTTGCCCAGGGCCTCGGTCTTCCACCGGTAACGCCCCATCCCGCTTCGTATCTCGCCTGTTTTCCCGGCAGAGCTCGTTACATTGCCCATGATCCTTTCCGGGATCAATTCCTCCGCGTTCCTGTTGGCAAAGACAACCGACATCCCGTCAAGAACAACAACACCGACGGGAAGCGAATTGAGGATCGTGTAGAGATACTCACTTGCCCTTTCGAGGGCCGCATTCTTCTGTTCGAGTTCTTTCTTCAGGTTCCGGATCTGCCCTTCCAGCATGCCGTAGTGGCTGATAATGGAATCGGACGCCTTGGCGAATTCGGTAAAAGCATTTTCAAGGAGTTTGACTTCGGGTCTTGGCATGCCGGGATAAGTTGCAAGAAAAGTGCCATGAAAAGGCGTAAGGCGTAAGGCGTAAGGCGTAAGGCGTTACAGAACTTCGTAAAAACAATTAGTTATATAAATAATTCTCAAATGGAGCTTACGCGAAATCCCCCCGTCGTCATCCCGGCGCTTGTCGCCGGGATCCAGCGTCTTTGCTTTTTGTTTCCTTCAAGGGTGAGACCATATCCGCCAGACAAATCCGCCACTTCTATCTCGAAATTACGGGCAGATTTAGCCAGTTACAGAATAAAGACGCTGGATTCCGGCAAGCCGGAATGACGGTATTTTCTCTGTCAGGTGTGTTTGGAAATATCCAGTCCGAGCAGCGTGTTCTTTAGAATTTTTGACAGGTCGAGAAACGCCTTACGCCTTACGCCTTACGCCTTACGGTCTTTGTGTCAGGAATTTGACGATCCGTCCAGGCCGAGGCGCTTCATTTTTTCTATGAGGGTTGTGCGGTTGATGTTGAGGGCCTGGGCAGCCTTGCTTTTTACACCCTGCGTTTCGCTTAAGGCCTTCATGATGAGGGTTTTTTCGAACTCGGAGACGAGCGTGTCATATCCTCTATCGATATCGATGTCAGTTCCCGGCACTGCCGCCTCTTCCTTCTCACGGCCGTAGAATTTTTCGGGCAGGTCTTCGATGTCGATAGGGCCGCTTCTTTTCAGGACGACCATCCGCTCGACGATATTCTGGAGTTCCCGGACATTCCCGGGGAAGTCATAGCTAATGAGGGCCTTCATCGCCTCTTCGGAGAAACCCTCTATGGCGGCGTTATTGATCCTGTTCGATTGCTCGAGGAAGAAATTGACAAGGATGGGGATGTCCTGGCGCCTCTCCCGTAAGGGCGGGATGTCTATGGGAACGACATTGAGCCGGTAGTAGAGGTCTTCCCGGAATTTCCCCTCTTCAACCAGGTCCTCGAGTTTGCGGTTTGTCGCCGCGATGATCCGGACATCTACCTTTATCGTCTTCGCCCCGCCGATACGCTCGAATGACTTTTCCTGAAGGACCCTCAACAGCTTGACCTGCAGGTTGAAGCTCATATCGCCGATCTCGTCGAGGAAAATAGATCCGCCGGCCGCAAGTTCGAACCTTCCGATCCGTGATGCCACGGCCCCGGTGAATGCGCCTTTCTCGTAGCCGAAGAGCTCGCTTTCAAGAAGGGTCTCGGGAATGGCCCCGCAATTGACGACGACCAGAGGATTGTCACGCTTCGACGAATTATAATGGATGGCCCGGGCGACAAGTTCCTTGCCCACACCGCTTTCACCGGTAATGAGCACGGTAGCGTTGGTGTCCGAGACCCGCTCGATCATCTCGAACACCTTCTGCATCGGGAAGCTGACGCCGATGATGTTCTCGAACTTGTATTTGTCCTTCAATGCCGATCTCAGGATGGTGTTCTCGCGTACCATCTTGTTCTCGGAATAACGCCTGAGGAGGTTCGCCTTGAGCGTGAGCCCTTTCGGGATATTGTCGCTTTTCAGCAGGTTGTAATAATAGATAGCCGAGTCGATGGTGGTGAGCACTTCCTCGAATTTAAAGGGTTTCAGGACATAATCGAATGCCCCGCAGCGCATGGCGGTTATCGCGCTTTCCATGCTGCCGTACCCGGTCATGACGATGCCGAGGGTATCGATATATTCCTTCTGGATGAAATTGATGAGCTGCAGCCCGTCGACCTTCGGCATCATGAGATCGGTGATGAGCACGTGATACCCGTTGTTCTTCAGCGCGGAAAGGGCCTTGCGGCTGTCGCTGAACGGGTCGACCTCGTAGCCGTTTGAGGTCAGGAACTCTGTAAGCATGTTGAGGATGTTCTCTTCATCCTCAACAATTATTATCCTGCCTTTTTCCATATACCTACTTCGTGGTTCGCTTGTCCAGGATTATTGACTGGTTCTGGAGCATGTTCCATGCCCTGTCCCGGTCACGGTCCTCTTCGGCCCGTCTTTGATCGCGGCTCTCTTCGGAGCCGACCGACCAGGTGGTACCGTCCTTGTCCTTGGTTATCTTAAGGTCGTCGGCACCCAGACACGCCGAAACGATGATAAGCGAAACTAGTAAGAAAGTAGATAAACAAATAAGTCTCTTCATGCTGGCATCCCCTTTTTGTCATAGTCTCGAAGAGCTACTACATATATATAGCCAATTTCGGGTGATAAAGTAAGTAAAAAATTCCGGGGGAATCCACGCAGATATACGGGAAAGAACGGGTTGCTTTTTTCGGTAAAACTTTCTATAGTAGTAAAAGGAAGTGCGCCCCTATATCTCACGATCAGTATGCACGCAATGCGGGGAATGCATAGCGATATGCCCCTACGAGGTGTTTGCGGAAGATCGAGGCATCGTGATCGTCGCCGTCCCTGAGGACTGCATTGAATGCGGGGCTTGCATCGAGCAGTGTAAAGCGACCGCCATTTATTTTGACGATTAAATGAAAAAAAAGGTCATTCTCGACAAGAAAGCTGTAGACCGCACGATAACGCGGATCACCCATGAAATACTCGAGAAGAACGGGGGCTCGGCCGCTTTGAGCCTTATCGGGATCAGGACGCGCGGCGTCTACGTTGCGAACCGGATCCAGGAGAAGATAAAAAGTGTCGAAGGGGTGAAATTGCCCTTAGGCGTTCTCGATATAACGCTTTACCGCGACGATATCGCGAAGCTTAAATCACCCGAGGTCAAAAAGACCGAGATTCCCTTCGATGTCAATAATATGACCGTTGTCCTCGTCGACGATGTCCTCCACACGGGGCGCACCATAAGAGCTGCGATCGACGCGATCATGGACCTCGGGCGGCCGAAGAAGATACAGCTCGCGGTGCTGGTTGATCGCGGCGAGCGTGAATTGCCGATACACCCGGACTATGCGGGCATCGTCTGCCCGGTCAGCGAGAACCATGAAGTTCTCGTCAGAATGAGCGAAATAGACGGCAAAGAAGAAGTGGTGATCGAAAAGACCTGATGAGCTGGAAAAGAAAAGATCTCCTCGATATCCGTGACCTCTCGAAAGAGGAGATACTTTTTATTCTCGATTCAGCGGAATCATTTAAGGACATTTCGAAAAGAGAGATCAAGAAGGTCCCTACCTTACGGGGCAAGACGGTCATAACCCTGTTCTACGAACCGAGCACCCGCACCCGCACGTCATTCGAGATCGCGGCGAAACGGTTAAGCGCCGATACCATTAATATATCCTCAAGCACAAGCAGTTCGACGAAGGGCGAGACTCTCAAGGACACGGCGAGGAACCTCGAATCCATGAGGCCCGATGCGATCGTGATCCGTCACAGCATGCCCGGAGCGCCGCACATGCTGGCCGCCATCCTGGATTCGTCGATCATCAACGGCGGCGACGGATCACACGAACATCCCACCCAAGCCCTCCTTGACCTTTTCACAATACGCGAGAAGAAAGGAAGGATAGAGGGGCTCAAGATCGCCATAGTCGGGGATATAGCACACAGCAGGGTCGCCCGTTCCAATATATTTTCCCTCAAAAACTTCGGCAACGAGATCATCTGCTGCGGGCCCCCGACCATGATGCCACCCTACATCGAAACGCTCGGTGTGCGGGTCGAGTACGACCTGAAAAAGGCGGTCAGGAAGGCGGACGTCATTATGATGCTCAGGATACAGAAAGAGCGCGGGGGCACAAAATACATTCCCTCGACGAAGGAATATTCGGCATTGTACGGCCTGACAGGAAAATACGTGGACATGGCCGCAGACGACGTCATCGTGATGCACCCTGGCCCCATGAACAGGGGTATCGAGATAATGGACGATGTCGCCGACGGGCCTTCATCCGTCATTCTGGACCAGGTCGAGAACGGCGTCGCCGTCAGGATGGCCATCCTTTACCTCCTGATAGGGGGTGAAGCGTGAAGACGTTGATACGGGGCGGACGCGTTATAGACCCTAAAACAAACCGGGACGGCGTCTTTGATATCCTGGTCGAGAATGCAATCATCCGTGAGATCTCGGATAATATTAAAAGAACGGACAGCAAGGTTCCGGTCATCGACGCGTCGGGGCTTACCGTCGCCCCCGGCCTCATCGATGTGCACTGCCATCTGCGCGAACCCGGTTTCGAATACAAGGAAACGATCCAAACGGGGACCGGCGCCGCAGCCCGGGGCGGGTTCACGACCATCGTCTGCATGGCCAATACAAACCCCGTAAATGACAGCCGCAGCGTAACGGAATTCATAATCGACAAGGCGCGGGCAGAGGGCACATGCAAGGTCCTGCCCTGCGGGGCCATAACCCGGGGCCTCAAAGGGGAAGAGCTTGCGGAGATCGGGGAGATGTTCGCCGCCGGGATTACCGCGATATCTGATGACGGCAGGTCCGTGCGCAACGCGGGGCTTTTCCGCAAGGCCCTCGAATATGCAAAGATCTTCGGGCTGCCGGTCATCTCCCATTGCGAGGATGAAACCCTGTCCGGAGGGTGTGTGCATGAAGGGACAGCATCCCTCTTGAACGGCCTCGAGGGGATACCGGCTATAGCTGAAGAGATAATGGTGGAGCGCGATATCACGATCGCCAGGTACGTCGACGCCCCGGTCCACATCACCCATATATCGACACGCGGCAGCGTCGGGATCATCGAATCCGGGCGCAAAATGTTCCGCAAGGTCACGTGCGACACCTGCCCCCACTATTTTTCCCTGACAGACGAGGCGACCCTGACCTTTGACACGAACACCAAGGTCAACCCCCCGCTGAGGTCACGCAAGGACGTGGAAGCCATCCGGGAGGGCCTTCGCAAGGGCGTCATCGATATTATCGCAACAGACCACGCCCCGCACGAATTCACGTCGAAGGATGTCGAATACGACCTCGCCACGTTCGGCATTTCGGGGTTCGAGACCGCCTTCGCGCTGTCGCTCAGCCTTGTTCGCGAAGGAGTGCTCGACATGACCGGACTGCTTGCAAAGATGACCGTCAACCCGGCAAAACTCCTCGGGATCAAGGCCGGGACACTATCCGAAGGTGCGCCCGCCGATATTATCATCTTCGACCCTGACAGGGAATGGACCGTAGACCGGAATTCTTTCGCATCCAAGGGAAAGAATACCCCTTTTCACGGGACCACGCTGAAGGGAAAGAACCTGTTCACCATGGTCGATGGCAAGATAGTTTTCAATGAATTAATGTAAAACTTCGTATTATTTTCCTCCCAGTTTAATATTTTTCAACGAGAAACCGATAACTGTACTAACGGGTGTAGCATCATGACGGACCTGTGGTGATGGTCTATCGAGAGAGGTTTGAAGTGACCTGGAATAAACAATGTTTGTCCTTATAGGCGCGATCATAGTCATCGTTGCGGTCTTCGGAGGATTCGTCCTGGAAGGTGGTCCGATGAAGGTCATCGTCCAGCCCGTCGAATTCCTCATTATCGGCGGCGCGGCTCTCGGCGCCATGATCATTTCGGCCCCCAAAAAACTTCTCATGAAAATTGTGGCAAAAATACTGGGATCGCTCAAAGGGGGAAGTGTAAACCGCCAGCTCTACCTGGACCTTTTGAAGCTCATGTACGAAATATTCCAGGTAACCAGGAAGGATGGCCTTATCGCCCTCGAATCACATATTGAACACCCCGACAAGAGCAAGATATTTACGAAGTACCCCAACATCACCAAACACCACCACATTATTTCGTTCATGACAGACACGTTCCGGCTAATAGTCCTGGGAGGGATAGCACCCCACGACATCGAGAGCCTCATGGACCTCGACATCGAGACCCATCACCAGGAAGGCATCCAGCCCGGGATGATCCTGCAGAAGATAGGCGACTCGATGCCCGGCCTCGGGATCGTCGCCGCCGTCCTCGGCATCGTCATCACCATGCAGGCCATCAACGGCCCGCCGGAAGAGATCGGCCACAAGGTAGCCGTGGCGCTCGTCGGCACCTTCCTCGGCATCTTCCTGTCATACGGGTTCATCCAGCCGCTCGCGACCAACCTCGATCTTGCAGCCGAGGAAGAATCGAAGGTGTACGAGGCCATCAAATCGGGTGTCATATCCCTCGCCAAGGGATTCAACCCGATCGTATCCGTCGAATTCGCGCGGAGGTCGATCCCGAATGATTACCGGCCCACCTTTCAGGAGATGGAGACCTTCGTCAAGGGGGCCAAGTAACGATGGATGACCACCAGACCCCGATACGGGTCGTCGTCAAAAAGAAAAAAGGCCATGGCGGCCATCACGGCGGCGCCTGGAAAGTAGCGTACGCCGATTTCGTCACCGCCATGATGGCGCTCTTCATAGTCCTGTGGATAGTCGGCCAGAGCTCCTCTGTGAAACAGGCGATCTCCGCATATTTCAAGGACCCCGGCGTTTTCGAAAGCGGCCGGGGCGGGAACATACTTCACGGTTCGCATGGCTCCGCCCCTGTCCCGACATCGAATATTTCTGCCGAGATCGAAAAACTGAAAGCTGAGGCAAAAAAACTGGAAGAGGCCATCAAATCAAATTCCGATCTCGCAAAATTCAAGGATAAGATAGAGATAACCGTAAGCAAAGAAGGTTTGCGGATCGAGTTGCTCGAGAATGCGGCGGGCCTCTTTTTCGATGTCGGCAGTTCGAAACCGAAACCCGATACGGTCAAGCTGTTGCAGCTCGTCGGCAAAGAGGTCGGACAGCTCGACAACAAGGTCATGATCGAGGGGTATACCGATGCGCGGCCGTACGTCAGTCCCGATTATACGAACTGGGAATTGAGTTCCGACCGTGCAAACATGGCCCGCCGGATCCTCGAGCAGAACGGCATGAGAAAAGACCAGGTATTGCAGGTCAGGGGGTTTGCCGACCGCAACCTGAAACACCCCGATAAACCCCTCGATGTCGGCAACCGGCGCGTAAGCATACTGGTTGCGACGGACATTAAAGAAAATGTTTCTGTTGCGCCCGAAACGCCTGCTGCCGCGCCGCAAAAAGAATCCATCAAGCCAGAGGCCCCCCAGGTTACTCCCCCTGAGGCGAAGCCATAATGGACGGACCAACACCCGCGATCCGGATCCTTATTGTCGATAATGACGCAAATGTCCGGGGTGTCTTCGTACGGTTCTTCAGCCGTTATCCGGGGTTCGAGGTCTTTGAGGCCTCGACGGGACAGGAAGCGGCGCTTCGTTCCCGGGACGTCGAACCTGACCTTATTCTAAGCGATCACCAGCCGCCCCAGGTCGACGGCCTGGAACTGTGCCGGCGCATAAGGAGCACGCCGGAGACGCATTCCTCCATCTTTCTTTTCCTCACCTATCAGAAGGATGATCAGTTCAAGGCCGAGGCGTTCCAGCGCGGCGCCGATGACTGCATTGAAAAGACAACACCACCCATTATCCTGACCCATAAGATACAGGCCTTTATCAGGATCAAACAGCTCCAGAACGAGCTCCTTGCCGAAAAGCAGATCATAGCGGAAACAAACAAGAAGCTCGAACGCAACTTCAAGGAATTGACACAGATCCTTCTCAAGATCATCGATGTCCGTGTCCCCGGCGCTGCCGACAGGGCGCGCGCAGCCAAAGGGTCAGCCCGTTATATCTGCAAGAAAATGGGTATCGAAGAGGAAGAAACTGATAAGATACTGTTCGGGGCACAACTCCACGAGATAGGTAAGATAGGCCTGCCCGATGCGATTGCCGACAAGGCCAAGAACAATATGGTCATGGGCGACCGCAGTATTTATAATAAGCACCCCGTCATAGGGTCTCTCATCATATCGACCATCTCCGGCTACAAGATCTCATCCGATGCGATATATTACCAGTACGAGAACTTCGATGGCTCGGGCACCCCCGATGGCCTGATCGGCAACGAGATACCGAGGGGCGCACGGGTAATTCGAGGCATCGTGCTTCAGAGCGACCTGTGCCGCGCGGGGTCCGGCCGGGATGATATCCTGCATGAGATACGCCAGTCGGCGAACCGTATCCTCGACCCCATGGTCGCATCATCCCTCGTCGAATACATCGTCGAAAATGACCGTGAATTCGCCCGGAACAAGTGTAAGATATCCCTGGAAGAACTCAAGCCCGGCATGGTGATAGCGGAAGACATCTACGCGTCGAGCGGCGTTAAGCTCCTCCCCAAGAACGTCAGGATACAGGACCGGATGATAGAGGTCCTCAACGAACGCAATGAAACAGACCCGATCATCGGCGGCGTGTATGTGGTCATTGGAGCGAAATGAAAAAAGACGTTGGTTCAACCGTTCAACAGTTCAACCGTTCGACGTGAGTACGGCCGGGGCCTTGGCGGGAATCCACCTATTCAAGTCGTCATTCCGGCTTGCCGGAATCCAGCGTCTTTGCTTTGTTAAGTGCCAGGCTTATTATAGGGACAAAAAGACACTGGATTTCGCCGCAAAAGCCGGCGGAATGACGACGCACGCCTTTAGCGTTGAACGGTTTAACGGTATTACTTACGTAGCCCGAAATACTGTCTTGCCGTTTCCACGTCTTTCTTGATCTGCGCCATCAGTTCCGCCATGTCCTTGAATTTTTGCTCGGCGCGGATGCGCTCGTGGAAGGAGATGACGATGTCGCGGTCGTAGAGGTCGCCGCCGAAATCGAGGATGTGTGTTTCGACGAGGAGCTTCTTGCCGTCAAACGTGGGGTTGTAACCGATATTTGTGACGGAGGGCCACTTCCTGCCGTCAAACTCGACCTCCGTTATATAGACGCCGTTGCCCGGTATGAGCTCGAATACCGTCTCGAAGTTTATCGTCGGGAATCCCATGCTCTTTCCCCGGTTGACACCGTGTATGACCACGCCTTCGATCATATGCGGGCGGCCGAGCAGTTCGTTGGCCTTTTTGACGTCGCCTTCCATGATGAGCTTGCGGATACGGTTGCTTCCTATCTTTTCCTCATCGAGCGTGATCGCGCCCACGACGTCAAAATAAAATCCTTTTTTCCGTGAATATTCCATAAGCATCCTGACATCGCCTGCCCCGCCTTTCCCGAACCGGAAATCGTACCCGACAATGACCCCGGCCACGCCGATCTTGCCGATAAGGATATCTTCGATAAAGCTCTCGGGAGGGATCGACCTCAGGTTGTCGTCGAAGGGTATCTCGAACATGACCTCGATCCCGGTCTCTGCGACAAGTCTCTCCTTTATGTGCGGAGGCGTTATCAGGCGGATATAGGAATCCGGTTCCAGGATGCTGTGGGGGTGCGGATAGAAACTCATGAGCATCGGGGTGCCGGATATCTCGCGTGATTTATCGATGACCTTCTTTATGATCCTCCGGTGACCGATGTGTACGCCGTCATAATTGCCTATCGTGAGGACGGGATTCCGGAATCGTTCACCGGTATCGAATGTCTGAAAAATTTTCATCGTCACCTCTTGACTTATCTTGCACATACATATAACTTTATAGGGTGCCGAAGTGGCGGAATTGGCAGACGCGCTAGATTCAGGGTCTAGTAGGCAATTTGCCTGTGTGGGTTCAAGTCCCGTCTTCGGCATTATTTTTTTGTCAAAAATCCTCAAGAGCTCCCCGCCCGAAACCCTTGAAACGCTTCATTGTATATTATCTAAAATGAATTTTGTATAAAAATTACGGCCTGAGAAAATCGTAAGGCGTAAGGCGTTGAAAACCCGCTATTTCAATACAAAGAAACATTCTTCCGTGAAATAATAGAAAGACGCTGGATTCCGGCGCAAAAGCCGCCGGAATGACGGCAGACTTTAAAGACAGAAACTAGGTCTAATAACGTTTCTTCCCGGGCCGAGAGAATTTCTTTTCCGTTAGCCGTTAGCCGTTAGCCGTTAGCCGTTCTTCTTACGGTTTGTACTCGTACTTGAACGGCGCTGCCTGCTCCCGTGCGAACATGTCCTGCAGGGCGGAGGAGAGAAGCCATTTCAGGGGGGCAAAAGGCCTCTTGCCGTATACGAGGGTGGGTTTTCCCTTGATGCCGAGCGTCGCCTTCATGGCATCGACTGCATCGTAGAATGTTCCTATGTTGTCGATAAGGCCGGCATCCTTCGCCTGAAGCCCCGTGTATATCCTGCCGTCCGCCAGCTCCCTGACCTTTTCGATCTTCATTTTCCTTCCGGAGGCGACATCCTTGATAAACTGCCCATGAATGCTGTCGATGATATCCTGCAGGTATTTCCGCTCGGCATCGGTCATCCTGCGGAAGGGGTTCCCGACGTCTTTCATCGATCCCGCCTTGATCGTGTTCGCCTGGACGCCTATCTTCTTCATCAGGTCCTCGACCACGGTCTGCTGCATGATGACGCCGATGGACCCCGTTATCGTCGAGGGGTTGGCGTAGAGCCTCTCACCGACCGCCGCTATATAGTACCCTCCCGAGGCGCATACCGATCCCATCGAGACGTAGACCTTCTTTCTTTCTCTCAGCTTTTTGAGTTCGGTGGCTGCCTCCTGGGTCGGCCCGACGGCGCCGCCTGGTGAATTGATGCGGACGATAACACCCTTAACACTGTCATCTTCCTTGAGCCGGACGATATCGGCCATGACATCCTTCATGTCCGTTATCGTCCCCTCGACCTCTACGACCCCGATCTTCGAGCCGCTGTCCCCGAATATGCCTGATAACATAATGGCAAAGAAAATGACCGCTATCACGATACAAACGACGAGCAGGATCTTCCTGCCGATATTACCTGCCATTATACATCCCTCCCTATCGCGTCATCAATTGTCCATGAACTGTGCCGATTCCCTTTTCTTCATGATGATCTTGCCAAACGGGCGCCGCTGGGAAAGCGTGGCCACGCGTATCTTTGCGAGCTCCAGCATACCCAGGATCGTTGCAACCCTTTCATTGCGGTCCTCTTCGACAATAACGTCCCACTCGAAAAAACCTTCCATTCTCAGGACGTCCTTGAGGGCCCCTATCTTCTCTTCCAGTGTGGGCCTCACTTCCCTTACGACAAAGTACGGCTCCTCCTTGACGCGCATCAGCTCAAAGTACAGCGTACAGAGGCTCATGAGGTCAAAATCGGCCTCTTTTTCCAATCCGCCCCTTCCTATAGAATAGACATCGCGCTCGAGCATGGGAAGTCCGTTGATCGCGACGGCCATATTTCTCACGCGTTCATACTCGATGATGCGCTCGACAAGTTCTTCACGCGGGTCCTCTTCTTCGCCGGTTCCGTCCCTCGGGAGAAGCATCTTCGACTTGATAAAGAGAAGGAGCGAGGCCATTTCGATGAAATCTTCGGCTATCTTCAGGTTCATTTCCCGGGCTATTTCGACATACTGGAGAAAGCGCTCCGTGATCATGGCGATCGGGATGTCCCAGATGCTCAGCTTGTTGCGCTTGATAAGCGTGATGAGGACAGCCATAGGCCCTTCGAAACATTCGAGCTGCACCTCAAGCGTCGGGACGAGAAGGCTCATGGCATTATCCCCTTTTGAAAAAGGTAACTCTCAATGAATTGCACCTCATCCTCCCTCGTCTTGAGGTCAAGGTCTATCTTGGCATCCTTGAGATGGTCAAGAATATCCTTGAACACGGGCCCCTCCCGGATCCCCATCTTCTTGAGATCATTGCCTGTAGTGACGGGCTTGAACGAATCGTGATGCGTTATATAGTTCGAGATGGCCTTTTTCACCTCTTCCGAACGGGTCTTGGCCATGATAAAAAGCATCGCCTCACGCGAGAGCGAATCGAGCATCCGGTATACTTCGCTCTTTTTTATCCCGTTTATCCCCTGGCTGAAGCGTGCCATGATCTTCCGGAGATTCTCCGCGTTTTCCACGGCACGATGCCTGAAACGCTCCGTTATCTCCATTCTCGACGCAAACTCGGCGACGTCGGTGACGGGCATATTATCGATAAGCGCAAGGATAAAGAACTGCACCTTGTCGACGGGCTTGCCCTGGTAGAGGAATTCATGCCACTGGTAGACTGCGTGCATCTGGATAAAAAGCCTTTCCTTTTCCTTGTTGAACACGAGGTTCGGCGATATGAACCGCAGGAGGTCGAGCTCCGCAAGTCGTGCAAAGACGGCCTCGGGCGCGTCCTCCTTCAGGATAAGCGTCAGTTCCGACCAGATGCGTTTCCCCCGTATCTTGGTAAGAAAGCTGAGTTTTACCGCGTTCTTGATCAGGCTCATTGTCTGCTTGCCTATCTTGAACCCGAAACGCTTCTCGAACCGTATGGCCCGGAAAACACGCGTCGGGTCCTCCACGAAGCTCAAGGAATGCAGGACCCGGATCGTTCTCTCCTTGATGTCGCGCTGGGCGCTGAAGAAATCGACCAGTTCCCCGAATGCGTTCTTGTTGAGCGCGATCGCGAGTGTGTTGATCGTGAAATCACGACGGTGAAGGTCGAGTTTCAACGACCCGTGCTCGACCGTGGGCAGAGCGGCCGGGGCCCGGTAATATTCCAGGCGCGCCGTTGCGATATCTATCTTGAATCCGTCCGGGAACATAAGTTTTGCCGTGGAGAACTCCTTGTGCGACCGCATCCTGACATTGAAGCGCTTCACCATCTCCTCGGCAAACATGATCCCGTCGCCTTCGATGACGACGTCTATGTCGTTATTGTCATTGCGCAGGATAAGGTCGCGGACGAACCCGCCGACGAGATAGGCATGAAAACCCATATCATCGGCCAGGGTCCCCATATCGACCAGTTTCTCCATCGTCGCGTCATCGAGACGCTCCTCCATGAGCCTGCGTACATTTTTCCGCTGGACATACTTTTCGTGAAATTCGAGTTTCTCCAGGACGGTCTTCGCTATCTCATCCTCGAGGACGCGCAGGAGATCGGTACGCGTTATGGCCCCTTTCAACTCGCCGTCATCGACCACGGGAAGGAACCGCTGGTTGCTCCCGATGATCTTCTCCTTGACCACCTCTATCGAGTCGTCGGGATGGACCGCCTGAAACTCGGTAAACATGTAGTCGTCGACCGGCTGATTCTCCAGCTTGTGGAACAGGGCCTTTCCGGCAACCTGGCGCGTGATGACCCCCACGACCCGGCCTTTCGAGAGCACCGGCAGGGCATTTATGCTGTACTTCGTCAGAACGTTCAATGCTTCCCGTATGGGGCTCAATGATTCCACTGATTTGACGGGAAAGAACATGATGTCCCTCGCCCGCCAGAGGGGTTTCACGCTGTTGCGCAGGATCTCGATAAGTCGTTCCTTGGTCTCGGGAAGCGTTAAGTCCTTGACTGTCGTCGATGCGGCAACCTTGTGCCCGCCCCCGCCGAGGAGCGACATGACATACCCCGAGTCGACCTCCGGTATACGGCTGCGCCCGATGATATGAACGCGGTCTTCCATGCGGAAAAGCGCAAAGACGGCATTGATGTTCTCCATATCCCGGTACTTGTGCACGATGACCGCGAGGTCTCCCACGTACTGTTCCGTGCTCCCCTCGGTGATGACGATATCGATCCCGTTGATGTTGTATACGGTCGCATTCTTGATGATGTCGTTGAGGAGGAAGACCTGCTCCGGGGTGAGCTCGCGCACGAGCATATCGGAGACCAGGTTGATATTGGCGCCCTGCGACAGGAGCCAGGAGGCCGCCTCGAAGTCCTCCGTCGTGGTCGACGAGAAACGGAAGCTTCCCGTCTCCTCGTATATGCCGAGCATCATGATCGTTGCTTCCTCGGGCGTGATCGGTATGCCGCGTTCCCGGATAATGCCGATCAGGATCGTTACCGAGGCCCCGACACTGCGTACGATCTGGAACTCAGCCTTGACATCGCACTCGGAGTCCGGGTGGTGGTCGTACACGTGTATGACGGCCTTGCCATCCTCGGCCACCCTTGCGAGCTCCCCGATCCGTGACTTGTCGCGGGTGTCGACAAGGATCAGTGTGTCGATCGCGTCGTAGTCCGCCTTCTTGAGCTTGGTAATATCGTACAGGTACAGCGTTGAATGGATAAGAAAATCACGAAGGGTCTTTTCCTGGGACCCGGGGAAAACAAGCGCAGCGTCCGGGTAGAGCTTCTTTGCGGCAACCATTGAGGAGAGGGAATCGAAATCGGCATTGACGTGAGATGTAATGACCTTCATCAACCCCTCGGATGATGCTTTTTGTGAATTTCTTTTAAACGCTTGCTGTCTACGTGCGTGTAGATCTGGGTTGTCGATATGTCCTCGTGGCCGAGAAGGACCTGGACCGACCTCAAGTCTGCGCCGCCCTCAAGAAGATGGGTCGCGAAGGTATGCCGTATCGTGTGGGGCGAGACGTGGCCTTTTTTGAGCTGCAGCCCGTACTTCCGGATGATCTTCCAGATCGCCTGGCGGGTGATCATTGCTCCCTTTCGGTTCGGGAACAGGTAGCGGCCCGGTGGCTTCTCCGATGCGAGGTATGCCTTTATCGCATCACGTGAATACGATCCCAGGGGAACCACGCGCTCCTTCGAACGTTTTCCCATCGCGATCACGAAACCGCCGTCAAGGTTGACATCGCTTTTCTTGAGCCCGATCACCTCGGACACCCGAAGGCCCGTGGCGTACATGAGTTCGATGATGGTGCGGTCCCGGACCGCCATCTTCTCGCCTTCCGGCAGGCGGATAAGCTCGCCCATCTCGTCTTCGGTCAAAACGCGGGGGATCGGCGGCCTGAATTTCGGTGTATCGACGTCTTCGAGCGGGCTTGCGGATATCTTTCCGTCAAGAAGGAGATAATTGAACAATCCCCGAAGGGCCGATATGTTCCGTACGATACTCCGGGTCGATTTCCCCTTTTCCCGCAGGTACGCTATGAATCCCTCCACGTGCCGCCGTTCAGGCTCAGTGCAGGCGACTTCTTCGCAATATTTTATGAATGCCAGGATGTCGCGATTATACGCTTCGATGGTGTGGGCGGACGCACCCCGCTCAGACACGAGATGGCGGACAAAGCTGTCGAGAAAATGATAGAGACGTTCCACCTGAGTTCCATCCCCCCTATATCCCCGTTGAACCGAAGCCTCCCTCACCGCGGGTCGTGTCCGCCAGGTCCGGTACATGCCGGAAATCGACCCGGGCAAGCCTCTTGAAAACCATCTGGGCGATGCGGTCGCCCTTATTGATCGTAAACGCTTCGCTGCCGAGGTTGATGAGTATCACCTTGACCTCGCCCCTGTAATCGGAATCGATCGTCCCCGGCGTGTTGAGGACCGTCACCCCGTGCTTTACCGCTATGCCGCTGCGGGGCCTGACCTCCGCCTCGTACCCTTCCGGTATCCCGATAAAAAGGCCGGTCGGGACAAGCGCCCTCTGAAGGGGTTGAAGGACGAGGGGTTCATCGACGAGTGCGCACAGGTCGACGCCCGACGCATGGTCCGTTGCATACACGGGTATCTTCGCCCCGTCACGGGTTTTGATAGAAACGTCTATTCTTTCCATATGGTTTCGATCTTCGTCCGGTCGACATTGCCGAGTATCGTCAGCGAGATCTCGTTCGGGTCATTGAATATCTCCCGCGCAATGGTTGCCACGTCCGATCTCTTGATGCTGTCGATCTCGTGCAGCGTCTCCTTGAGGGGGATATAGCTTCCGAAATATATCTCGTTCTTCGCGAGCCGGCCCATCCGTGTTTCCGATCCCTCGAGCGCGATGAAGAGGTTCCCTTTTATGTGTTCCTTGGAGAAGGAAAGCTCGGCATCCGTGATACCGTCATTGCGCACGCGAACGATCTCTTCCCTGATGAGGCCGAGCACCTCGTTCAGGGATTCCTGCGACGTCGACGTCGAGATCCCGAATGTGCCGCAATCGTGGTAGCAATTCACGTACGAATATATGTTGTACACAAGGCCGCGCTTCTCCCTGATCTCCTGGAAGAGGTGCGAGCTCATGGAGCCCCCCATGACCGCGTTGAGCACATACAGTATGTACCTGCGCCGGTCCACCTGGCTGACACCATCCGTGCCTATGCACATGTAGATATGCTCGAGGTCTTTTTCGTAGATGTCGATACCGATCGTCGGCTCCGGGGCAAGGAGTTTCCTCCTGTGCGAGCTGCCGTTCGAGATCCCTGAAAAATAGCGGGTTATATTCTCGACACACGCCTCGTGATTGACCCTGCCGCTGATGGTGATGATGGTGTTCTCCGCCCCATAGTGCTCTTTGAAATAATCCCGTATCGCGCCCGTCTCGAGCGACCCGACGGTCTTGTCCGTGCCGAGTATCGGCATCCCGAGCGCGTGCCCCTTGTAGTACGAGGCGTTGAACATATCGTAGATATATTCCTCGGGGCTGTCCTCCACCATTTTTATTTCCTGGTTTATGACGTAGCGCTCTTTCTCGATGTCGTCCTCGCTGAAGAGCGACTTGAGATGCATGTCCGACATGATGTCGAGTGCGATGTCGAGATCTTTGCGGAGGACGCGCACGTAAAGACAGGTGTACTCCCTGCCCGTAAAGGCGTTGATAGAACCGCCTATGGCATCGATCTCGCGCGCGATGTCATAGGCTGTACGCCCCTGCGTACCTTTGAAAAGCATGTGTTCGATAAAATGGCAGATACCGTTGTTTGCGGGGCCTTCGTACCGGCTGCCCGCCTTCCACCAGATGCCGATGGACACGGTGGAATAATACGATATGGATTCTGTGACGACTGTTATACCATTATCGAGGACAGTCTTCTTATACATCTAATTATCGCTGGCCTTCCCTGAGGACAGCCTTGCGTGACAGTTTGACCCTGCCGTTATCTTCGACACCGATAACCTTGACCCTGATGTCATCGCCTTCCTTTACAACATCGGAAGCCTTTTTCACGAACTTGTCGTCAAGCTGGCTTACATGGCAGAAACCGTCGAGGTTCGGGCCGAGCTCGATGATCGCGCCCGCGTCGAGAACACGCCGCACCTTGCCGTCGTAGATAGCCCCGACCTCGACCTCTTTTATGATGGATTTGACTATCTCGATAGCAGCGTTTGCGGATTCCTCGTCAACTGAAACGATGTTGACCATCCCGGAATCATCGATATCGATCTTCACGCCCGTTCTCTCGATAATGCTCCTGATGACCTTTCCGCCCGGGCCGATGACTTCCCGGATCTTGTCGGGTTTTATCATCATCGTGTATATCCTCGGGGCGTAGGGCGAAAGGGTTTCGCGGGGCTTTTCGATCGTAGACGTCATGATATCGAGGATATGCCCGACACCCTGCTGGCCCTGGACGACAGCCTTCGACATCGTATCTTTCGAGATGCCCTTGATCTTGATATCCATCTGGATGGCCGTTATGCCTTCGCGGGTGCCGGCTATCTTGAAATCCATATCGCCGAGGTGGTCCTCATCGCCTAAGATATCGCTCAGGATGATCTCCCGGTCGCCTTCTTTCACGAGCCCCATGGCTATACCGGCAACCGGCTCTTTGATCGGGACCCCGGCATCCATGAGGGAGAGACAGCCGCCGCATACCGTCGCCATCGAAGATGAGCCATTGGACTCGAGGATCTCGGACACGATCCGTATCGTGTAGGGGAACGCCTCTCTTTCGGGAAGGATGGGGGTCAATGCGCGTTCTGCCAGGTTGCCATGTCCTATCTCGCGCCGTGTCGGCCCGCGCAGCATCGATGCTTCACCCACCGAGAAGGGTGTAAAATTATAATGGAGGAGGAAGGTCTTATACGTTTCCCCTTCGTGGAGCGACTCTATCTTCTGCTCGTCATCGGATGTCCCGAAGGTGGTTATGGCCAGCGACTGTGTTTCGCCCCGTGTAAAAACGGCGGAACCGTGCGTGCGGGGAAGCACCCCGACAAGGCATGAAATGGGCCGTATCTGATCGCTCGCCCGGCCGTCAATTCGTTTTCCTGTAGACAAAAGCTGCTCACGCATGAGGTTGCTCGTCACGTCCTCATATGCCTTGGCAATGGACGGCGCCTCTTCTTCAGGATATTTCTCGAGCAATTCCTTTAATATCCGGTCTTGCTTTGCGTACCGTTCGAGCTTGGCTTTTACTGCGAAGCTGTCGGTCAGGTCTTTTTCAACATGACCTCTGACCTCTTTCTTCTTTTCTTCGAGGTCTTCCTGGACCGGCACCTGCCGCTTGCCTTTTCCAATTTTTGCGCACAACTGCTCCTGCATCTCGATAAGCGGCATCATTGCCTGATGGCCGAACTCGATCGCCTCTATGAGGTCCATGCCTTTGACGAAGTGTGCTTCGCCTTCAACCATGATGATCGCGTCACGTGTTCCGGTGACGACGATGTCGATATCGCTGTCGGCCATTTGGGGAAAGGTCGGGTTTGCCACCAGCACCCCGTTTATTCTGCCCACCTTGACGCCGGCGAACGGCCCTTCAAAAGGAATATCGGACACGGATACCGCGCACGATGCCCCGACAAGGCTCAGGATGCCCGGATCGTTGTCCTCGTCCGCTGAAAGTACAGTTGCAATAACCTGGGTCTCAAACCGCCAGCCCTTGGGAAACAGGGGGCGCAATGGTCTATCGATCAAACGCGATGTCAGAATCTCCCGTGTCGTCGGCCGTCCTTCCCGTTTAAAAAAACCTCCCGGGAATTTGCCCGCGGCATATGACATTTCCTGGTAGTTGACCGTCAAAGGCAAAAAATCCTTGTCCTTCGGGTTCTTTTCGGAAACAACCGTGACAAGCACCACGGTGTCGCCATAACGGGCAATGACACTCCCGTCGGCCTGTTTGGCGAGGCCCCCTGTCGTTAAACTTAACGGACGACCCGCGAATTCGATAGATATCTTCTCTTCCATATTCTTCCTATTAATCCTTTATTTTCTGAGACCGAGCTTTTCTACCACTTTCTTGTACCTGTCGACGTTCTTGTCCTTCAGGTAATTGAGCAGTCTTCTCCTGCTTCCCACGAGGACGAGAAGGCCGCGCCGCGAGTTGTGGTCTTTCGAAAATCTTTTGAAATGTTCGGTCAGGGATTTGATCCTTTCCGTGAGAAGTGCGATCTGCACTTCCGGGGAACCGGTGTCACTCTCGTGGGTTTTGAAATCCTCGATGATTGACTTTTTCCGCTGGGTGTCGAGTGGCATGATGTATATTCCTCCTTTAATGATTGATCAATCTTTTTATCTTAATTGTCTTTGAAGCAAGGTCAGCGACACCCACACCAATAAGCATGCCCTGCTTATTG
The DNA here is from genome assembly GCA_963666485.2 of Syntrophorhabdaceae bacterium. Lineage (GTDB taxonomy): Bacteria > Desulfobacterota > Syntrophorhabdia > Syntrophorhabdales > Syntrophorhabdaceae > Delta-02. The sequence goes on from CAXXUO010000008.1 coordinate 59,059, forward strand.
AAAAGGCGCGCATCTTCCCCGTGCTTCCAGTCCTTGGAATTTCCTGCGATTGGTACGGGCATCCCGTGTTTCAGAAACTTCTCGAGTGCTGTATCCACCACCATCCCCCGCACAGAACCCAGGATGTTTTCCAATGGTAATAGATAGTTTAACAGGTCTTGCTCCATTTTGAAATAATCAATATCAGTTCCCATGTTTTCCGTAAAATCACCGTGCTTGGTCCGCTTGAGGGTATAGAGGGTCGCCCCGCAGCCAAGCTTCTCTCCCAGGTCGCTTGCAAGGGCCCGTATATACGTTCCCTTCGAGCATGTGACCTCAACGTCCAGGTACGGATGCGTGTAGTCGAGAAGGGTAATGTCGAAGATCTCCACCTCTTTTACCGGCGACTCGACGGGCACGCCGCTGCGCGCCCACTTGTAGAGAGGTTTCCTGTTGACCTTTTTCGATGAATACGCCGGTATTTTTTGCGTTATCCTGCCGAGGTACGATGCAAGGGAGTCTTCGATCACCTGCCGGTCAAAAGGGTCCGTCGGGGTCTCCGTCACGACCTTCCCCTCGATGTCCTGTGTTTCGGTGGTCACGCCGAGAAGGAATTTTGCCCGGTACTGCTTCTCGACGTTCTCGAGGTACGGGATGAGCTTGACGCCTTCGTCGAGGGCAACCGGCAATATTCCGGTCGCGTTCCGGTCAAGGGTCCCGATGTACCCTATTTTCTTGAACTTATGGATCCTCTTCAGGCGTCTGATGACGTCATAGGACGACATCCCGGTTTTTTTATCTATTATCAAAAATCCATTCATGGTGCTGATATCCATTTCCTCCGATTCCCCGTGATCTATTGCCCAACGGGCAACGCATCGAGCAGTTTCCTGCGGGCCTCTTCAAGGGTCCCCTCGATCCGGCACCCTGCTGCATTGCGGTGCCCGCCGCCGCCAAACCTGTTGCAGACCGCGGCGACGTCCACGATGCCTTTTCCCCGCATGCTGATCTTATACTGGTCCTTCTTGAGTTCGCGCATGAGCACCGCCACCTCGATCCCGCGGATCTCCTTGATAATTTCAACGAAACCATCCACAAACTCGCTGCTGGTCCCGGTCTTTTCGAACATATCGCCCGTCACATGGACCATCGCCACGGTCCCGTTGTAGGTCGCAAGGGTGCACAGGACCTCTCCTAAGAGGAGGAACCGCTCCTTGGGATGGTTCTCGTACACCATCATCGCGATCCGGGACGGGTTCGTCCCTGCCTTCACCATCGCCTCGCATGTCCTGTACGCGCTCAACGACGTGTTTTCGTACCTGAGGGAACCCGTGTCCGTGAACACGGCTGTATATATGTTGTCCGCGATGTTCTGATCGACTTCCACCCCGAGGTACTTGAGCAGGCGGTATATGATCTCGCCGGTCGACGAGGCCGTGTTGTCCACGTAATTCACTGTACCGAACTGATCGTTCGTATCATGGTGGTCGATATTGACGAGCGGGGCCTTGAGGGCGATAGCGTCGTGCGCCTTGCCGATCCGGAAAAGGCTTCCGCAGTCGAGGACGAAGATCGCATCGAACGCGCCGTGCGGCACCGTATGCGTGATCCGGGGAGCGGGAAGGAACTCGTACCGGTACGGCACCTGGTCGTTGAAATAAACGGTCGCTTTTTTTCCGAGCGCCTTCAGCGCAAAAGCGAAGGCAAAGGCCGAGCCGATCGCATCCCCGTCGGGATCGATATGGGTGGTCACGAGAAAATCCTGACCTTCCATGATCAGTTGTTTAATCTTTCTTTTCATCGGCATCTTTCTTAAAGATCTCTTCTATCCTTTGCACCCTCTCCATCGTGTCATCGAGGAGAAAAGTCAGCTCCGGTATGTACCTCAGCGTGACCCTCTTGCCGAGCAGGAACTTTATATAACCCTTCGAGCGCCCGAGCGCCTCGAGGGTGTCCTTCTGCGCTTCATCATCCCCGTATATCGAGACGTACACCTTGCCCGTTTTCAGGTCCTCGCTCATCTTCACTTCGACAACCGTTACAAAGCCAAGCCCGGGGTCCTGCAGTTCGCGCTGTATAATAAGCGATATCTCTTCCCTGAGCAGGTCCTGGACGCGCAGGCGGCGATATTTCATATCTCGTCCCCGATAACGATGATCTCGCTCGACGTATCGATGATCTCACCGAGGTAGAGCGATTCCATATATTCATGCACGTTCTCGATAACCTTGCTCACGTGGTCCTGCCTGACGCCTGCCACCGCGAAGCCGATCCGGGCGCGCTGCCACAGGTTTGACTGATCGACCTCGATCATGGAAATATTAAACTTCGCCCGGGTCTTTTCAATGACTTTCCTCAGCATCTGCCGTTTGTCTTTGAGAGAATGATTCTCAGGAAAGAAAATATCGACGCGGGATATGCCAACAACCATAAAGGCCGACCATCATGTGTCCGTAAGGCGTAAAGCGTAAGGCGCAAGGCGTATGATGCTTTCCAAACTCCCTACGCCTGACGCCTGACGCCTTACGGTCTTTTTATTATTCAAGGGTCTGCTTCTCCTTCTCCTCGATGAAGAACTCGAAGACGTCCCCTTCCTGTATATCGTTATAATCTTCAAAAGAAATGCCGCACTCATATCCTGACTGCACTTCCTTGACATCGTCCTTGAATCGCTTGAGAGCGGCGATCTTCCCGACATGGAGCATCTGACCCCCGCGCATGACCCTGACCAGTGAATTGCGTGTCGCTTTTCCTTCGGTCACATACGAACCGGCGATCATGCCGATACGGGAGACCGAGTAGGTCTTTCTTACCTCGGCCTTGCCTATCGTCGTTTCCACTATCTTCGGTGCCAGCATTCCTTCCATGGCTTTTTTCACTTCATCTATCATCTCGTAGATGATCGAATAGTGCCTGATATCGACCTTTTCCTGTTCGGCGAGGGCCTGCGCCTTCGCGACCGGGCGTACGTTGAAACCGATGATGATCGACCCCGAGGCCATTGCCAGGTTCACGTCGGTTTCCGTAATTGCCCCGACGCCGCTGTGCGTGATCTGGACCTCGACCGCATTGGTCGAAAGCTTCTTCAGGGACCCGGCTATGGCGTCGATCGTGCCGCGGACATCGCCCTTCACGATGACATTAAGGAATACCTTCTCGGTTTCCCCGATCTTCGAATAGAGGTCCTCGAGGGTCGTACGGGCGCTCTTCAAGGCCTCCCGCTCACGGAGACGCTCCTGCCTGAACTTGGAGAGCTCCTTGGCATAGCGCTCTTCTGTCGTGACGATAAAGCGGTCGCCGCCGTGGGGAACATCCTGGAATCCGACCACAAGAACAGGGGTTGCCGGCGGTGCCGTCTGGATCCTCTGCCCCTTGTCGTCGATCATTGCGCGAACACGCCCGAATGTCATGCCGGAGATGAACGGGTCCTGTATCTTCAGCGTGCCTTCCTGAATGATCACCGTACCGATAGGGCCGTGTCCTTTGTCCAGTTCGCTTTCGATCACGGTGCCGCGCGCGAGCTTATCCGGGTTCGCGGTGAGCTCCAGCATTTCGGACTGCAGGACGATGAGTTCGAGGAGTTCCTTGATGCCTTCTTTCTTCTTGGCCGAGATCTTGGCAAAAAGCGTCGTGCCTCCCCATTCCTCGGGAATGAGATTCTGCTCGGCCAGTTCTTTCATCACCTTATCTATATTCGCGTTCTGTTTATCGATCTTATTGACCGCGACAATTATGGGGACTTCGGCGCTGCGGGCATGGTTGATCGCCTCGATCGTCTGCGGCATCACACCATCGTCAGCGGCAACGACGAGGATGACAATATCCGTGACGAGCGCACCGCGGGCACGCATGGCGGTAAACGCTTCGTGGCCCGGGGTATCGACAAACACGATCTGCTTGCCGTCAAGGTTGACCTTGTATGCGCCTATGTGCTGCGTAATGCCGCCTGCCTCACGCTCGGCCACATTGGTGTCGCGTATCGTGTCGAGAAGGAGGGTCTTGCCGTGGTCGACGTGCCCCATGATAGTGACGACGGGCGGCCTCGGTTTCAGGTTCTCCTGGCTTTCTTTTTCCTCTTCTTCCCGTGCGAGGAATTCTTCTTCTATGGATACGATCTTCTCTACCTCGTACCCGAACTCGGTGGCCGCGAGGTATGCGGTATCGTAGTCTATCGATTTATTGACCGTTGCCATGACCCCGAGGGGCAGGAGCTTTATGATGATGTCCTGCGCCTTGACGTTCATTCTGCGGGCGAGTTCGCCGACCGTTATCTCGTCGCTAACTTTGACGACGCGGCGTGCCGCCTTCTGTTCCGGCTTCTTTTCTTCTTCAATCCTTCTCTCGGCACCGCGGTCTCCCCTGCGGTCTTTTCTGAACGAACCGGTCTTTGGACGCTGACGCCTGAACGAATACAGGTCTTCTTCCTTTATGACGACCTTTCGTTTCAGGGCACCTTTTTTCTTGTCCTTGGACTCCTCTGCCTCCTGCTCTTCTATCTTCTTGAGGAGTTTTTCCGTCTTCTTTTTCTGACGCTCGGGCCCCTCGCCTTCCTCCCCTTCGACGGCCTTGAAATCTTTTTCGAGGTCCTGCTTGTACGCCTCTTCAAGGACCTTGGTTATCTCTTTTTCCTTTTCTTCGGCAATATGCTCGATATCGCCTTTCGGGGCGGTGTCTTCGGGAGCGGCTGCGACCTCATGCCCGGCTTCGGGCCCGGCCTCGGCAGCTTCCCGCGGACGCTCTTCTATATGGACATGGAGGTCCTCGGGCATTTTCCTCGGGACTTCATGCACGGTTTCTTCTTCAGACGCAGGTGCCCTGGCGGCCCTTTTGCGTGTGGGAGCCTTGATCGAAACAGGTTCAGCGTTCTTATCTTCTCCCGTTTCTCTCGCTTCTTCTTTCGGTTCTTCCTTTGGCCTTTGCGGTGCCTGAACGCGTCGCCTGATGATCGTCGATGCGACCCGGGTCTCGACAAGTCTCTCCCCCGACGGGGAGGTTTCGACCTTAGCGGGTTCGTGGGACAACTCGCCTTCTTTTGGCTTGTCCTTGATCTTTACGCCGATCTTTTTGAGCTTCGCGAGTATTTCGTCATCGCTTGCCTTATCAGTAAGAGCCGTGATCTTAATTTTCGTCATTCCTGTTCCTTCCTTGCTCCCTTAAGGCTCATTCGCCGTTTGAAACGTTCGTTTCGTCCTTTTGAGCCTCTGATTCATGCCGCTCTTCCTCGAGCCGGCCCCCGGCACCTCCTTCTTCGGTTGTTGTTTCGGTTGTTTCCGTGGTTGTCGTTTCAGTTGTTTCTGTCAGGGAAGCAGACACTTCCTTGTTCTCTTCAGCGGCTTGTTTCTCTTCCTGTGCCTTCTGCGCCTTCTGCACCATGATCGCCCGCGCCTCGTCAATGATGCGCCTGCAATCCTCGACCGAGATGCTCGTGATCTTGTTCATCTCTTCCGGTGTCAGCTTGGCAATATCCTTCGGATCGCGCAGGTACTCGTCGTGCAGTATGCGTGCGAGTATCTCGCTCACTTTCAGGTTCTCGATGAGTTCATCGATTATCTTCTTGGACGTCTTTTCGACCTCGGATTCGCTCGAGATATCGATCTTCCAGCTTGTCAGCTTCGACGCCAGCCGGACATTCTGCCCTTTCTTGCCGATCGCGAGGGAGAGTTGGTCGTCATTGACGATGATCTCCATCGAATGTTCTTCTTCGTTGATGTACACCTTCGATACCCTGGCCGGCGCGAGCGTGTTGCAGACGAACTTCGCGATATCCTTGCTGTAGGGTATGATATCTATCTTCTCGCCCCTGAGTTCCTGGACGATGCTCTGCACGCGCGACCCCTTGACACCGACGCAAGCACCGATCGGATCGATGTCGGGATCTTCGCTGTATACCGATATCTTCGCTCGTTCGCCCGGTTCCCGTGCGGCGCCGATGATCTTTATGATCCCTTCCTGGATCTCCGGGACCTCGAGCTCGAAAAGCTTCATGAGAAAACCGGGATGCGTCCTCGACATGAGGATCATGCACCCTTTCTGGCCCTTTTCCACGTCGAGTATCAGGCCTTTCACCCGCTCTCTCTGGCGGAAGGTCTCGCCCGGTATGACCTCCTTGTAGGGCATGATCGCTTCGGTCCTTCCGAGGTTGACTATGTAGTGGTTCTTCTCGACCCTCTGGATGACGCCCGTTATGATCTCGCCTTTCTTGCTCTTGAACTCATTATAGATGACGTCGCTTTCCGCGTTCCTCACCTTCTGTATGATGATCTGTTTGGCGGTCTGGGCCGCGATGCGGCCAAGGGACGACGTATCGAGCTTGATGCCTATGGCGTCGCCGATCATGCATTCCGGGTCGTGTTTCCTCGCCTCTTCTTCAATGACCTCCATGTCCGGTTCATGCACTTCTTCGACAACGGTCTTGAACTGGAACACCTCTATTTCGCCCAGTTCTTCGTTATAATGGGCCTCGAGGTCCAGATGGCTGCCATATTTCTTTTTTGAAGCAGATAGAATAGCTTCCTCGAGAGCCTCGATTATCGTCTCTTTCGGGATGCCCTTTTCCTTCCCCACCTGCTCAATGACATAATTGAGATCAAAATACATCGTTACTCCTCAATATCAAACTCCAAATGTGCCTTTTTTATAGCACATATCGGGATTGTAAACATACCTATTTTTTCCTGTATCAGGAGGTCCTCAGCGGTTGTATCCGCTATCTTCCCGACGAACTCGTGCCTGCCTTCAACTTCCTCGCGGGTGATTATCCGGCATTTCTTTCCCCGGTACCGGATGAAGTCTTCGCGTTTCTTCAAAGCCCGCGTCAAACCGGGCGAAGAGACCTCCAGGGTATACGGGTGTTCTATCGGGTCTTCGACGTCGAGCGCCCGGCTCAATTCGCGGCTGACATACTCGCAGTCGTCGATGGTGACCCCACCCTCTTTGTCAATGAAGATGCGCAGGAGCCAGCGTTTCCCCGAACTACGGAATTCCACTTCAACCAGCTCCAGAAGCCGCTCTTCAAGTATGGGTGCAACAATGGCCTCTATCTTTTCTATGGTTTCCGTGGCGGATATCATCCTGGCTAAAAATTAAAAAAGCGGGCGGAACCCACTTTACGCTCATTCTTTTATCATAGATTTCGAGGGAATGCAATGATAAATACCAGCATTTTTATTGACTTTGCCATGACCGGAGGTTAAAACGAGAGGAAAGAAAAAGGATCCCGGGCATATAGACCGATATCATGTACACCTATCGTTCCTATAATAATCCGAAGCGGGTACTGGTGACAGGAGGGGCCGGTTTTATCGGCTCGCACCTGTGCGAGCGGCTTCTCGGTGACGGTCACGAGGTGATATGCCTCGACAACTTCTTTACCGGGACCAAGAAGAATATAGAACACCTCATCGGATCGGCCCGGTTCGAGGCGGTCCGGCACGACATAACGCAGCCCGTCCTCCTCGAAGTGGACTGGATATTCAACCTTGCCTGTCCCGCCAGCCCCATTCATTACCAGTACAACCCGGTGAAGACCATAAAGGTAAACGTCCTCGGTGCGCTCAATATCCTCGGCCTCGCAAAGAGGGTCCGGGCACGCGTGTTCCAGGCATCGACGAGCGAGATCTATGGCGATCCCGAGGTCCATCCCCAGACAGAAAACTACTGGGGACATGTGAACCCCATCGGGAAGCGCAGCTGCTACGACGAGGGCAAGCGTGTGGCCGAGACCCTTTTCTTCGATTACATGCGGCAAAACAAGGTCGACATCAAGGTCGCCCGTATCTTCAACACGTACGGCCCGAGAATGCAGCCCGATGACGGGCGGGTCGTAAGCAATTTCATTGTCCAGGCGCTTGCCGGGAACCCCGTGACGATCTACGGCGACGGTTCGCAGACGCGTTCATTCACGTACATCGACGACATGATCGAGGCGATCATCCGTTTCATGGACTTCGAGACAAGCGGCGCCGTGAAGCCGGACGACTACACGGCCCCGGTTTTATCCGGTTTCCCCGGCCCCGTCAATCTCGGAAACCCCGACGAAACATCGATCGCCGACATCGCCCGGACGGTTATCAACCTTACCGGTTCATCATCCGTCATCATTCACGAAAAACTCCCCGAGGACGACCCCCGGCAGCGCTGTCCCGACATCGCCCTCGCTAAGAACACGCTTGGCTGGAACCCCGTGACAAAACTCGATGCGGGCCTCAAAAAAACGATAGAATATTTCCGGAAGGTAATGGCATGACCCGCGAAGAGCAGCTTATCAGGGACGGCTGGGAAAAAAGGTTCATCGCCTGCGAGCCGAGGCTCACCGAGATGGCCGACATGTACCGGGAGATCGGCTTTGAAGTGCTCCTCGAACCCCTGCCCCCCAAAGAAGAAACCGCCGATACGGACTGTGACAGCTGCGATGAAAAAGGCTGTACCGTCTGCTACGACGCCGACACGGAGCGGTACAGGGTCATATACACGAAAAGAAAAGAATAGTTCAAGGTTCAAAGTTCAAGGTTCAAAGAAAGAACTAAAAGACTCCTTTATCGTCATTCCGGCGAAGAGTCTGAGCCCCAACCACTTAATGCCGTCATTCCGGCTTGCCGGAATGACGATGGCGTGGTGGATTCCGGCGTCAAGCACGGAACTACGCGAGAACCGACTATAGCGATCGCTTTTTCCTTGAACCTTGAACCTTGAACCTTGAACTATTTTTTAAACAGTTCTTTCCACTTCTTCTCCGCTTCCTCTTTCGCCGACGCGGCGGCCTTGCGCTCGGTGAAGCGGAAGTACTCGCAGAAGTTGGCCCTGTCCTTTTCTTTTACGAAATCTGCCTTGTCCTCCCTGCAGGAGTTGGATTTACCGGTGTCGTAAAAGATACAGTTCAGACATACGTGGAGGTCTTCGTGACATACCGGGCATTCATCCCGGAATGATATTGTGTCGCTTTCAATCGGCGTGCCGCACTTGTTGCATTTCATTTAAAGCACCTCGAGGAGTTCCTTAAGGCCCGATATGGTCCGTCTTTCACCGGTATCCAGGGATCCGTTTATGTGATAAGACTCTATGCCGAGGCCGGCCGGGACGTCGTGATCGAACACCGGGTGATCTCCCACGTGGACCATGTCCCCCGATATGATCCCCATGTCGGCACAGAGCCTCCGGAAAAAACCCTCTTCCTTCTTGATCATCCCGTAGTCGGTCGTCGCGGAGACAATACGGGTGAACAGACTGGCGATCCCCGTGTGATCGAGTTCCTTCTCCACGAATATCCGCGCCGCATTGGAGGCTATGACCAGCGTGTAACGGCTGTGAAGCTCGCGAAGGACCTCGGCGGCATCCGGCATGAGGCTTATATACGATTCATACCTCGCGAGCAACTCTTCCGCCCCGACGTTCAAGGAGAAGCGTTTCAGCCAGTGCCTGATCTCGTACCAGAGGATATCGCCGTCCCCGACCGATTCATACTGGGCCCGGATATAACTCTTCGCTTCTTCGAACGTCATGCCGTACGCCTTCGCGTATTCGTCCGGTATGCCGTGGTTCCAGACCATGTCACCATAGCGGGCGTCTACGAGCGTCCCGTCGAGATCGAATGAGATAACCTTTTTCATGGCGATTATTATACCAGATTCCCCCGGGTTTTTCCGGTAGGGCCGGGACCCGCGAAAAACATTGCTTTCGGGTGGCAAGTTTGTTTTATTTAAATATCAGGCCAATAAACTCCACGGAGGAAGAAGATGAAGAGAATACTCTGTGTCATGATCGCACTATGCCTCTTTGTACCGGCGGGAGGGGTGGCCATTGCGAAGGAAACTGTTAAGGTCGGCCTTATCACTCCGCTCACAGGGGACGTGAAGACCTTCGGTGAATCCATCAAAAACGCCTTCGCTATTGCAGTCGAAGAATATAATAAGAAAGGGAAATACACGGTCCAGACGGTCATTGCCGACGACCGCAACGACCCCACGGAAGGGGCGAACGCGGCCTTGAAGCTCGTCACCCAGGATAAAGTGGCGGCGATCATCGGCCCCGCCACATCCAAGGTCGCCATACCGGTAAGCGTCATTTCGACACAGAACAAGGTCCCCATGATAACAGGCACGGCGACGAACCCCAAGGTGACGGTGTCCGAAGGCAAGAGAAAACCGTATATCTTCAGGGCATGTTTCATCGACCCGTTCCAGGGCGTCGTGGCAGCCAATTTTGCCTTAAAGGACCTCAAGGCGAAAACCGCTGCCGTTCTTTACGATGTAAGCAACGATTACTCCAAGGGCCTGGGAGAATATTTCAAGGCCACGTTTACGAAGAACAATGGAAAGATCGTGGCGTTCGAATCATACCAGAAGGACGATGTCGATTTCTCTGCCCTGATCACGAAGGTCGCCCTCAAGAAGCCGGACGTCGTCTTCCTCCCGGATTATTACAACAAGGTGGCGCTCATCGCGAGGCAGCTGCGCGAGAAGGGCGTCAAGGCTTCGCTCGTCGGCTCGGACGGATGGGATTCGCCCGAGCTTGTCAAGATCGGCGGAACCTCGATCATCGGCGGGTATTTCGTCAGCCACTATTCCCCCGACCGCAAGGACCCGGTCGCCGAGGCGTTCATCAAGAAATATAAGGCGCGCCACGGCATGGTGCCGGACGCCCTGGCTGCACTGACGTATGATGCCGCGGGGATCCTTTTCAAGGCCCTCGACGCCGCGAAAAATCCCCGGTCAGAGGAGCTTCTCAAGGTCCTCGCCCCGACAAAGGGCTACAAGGGTGTGACAGGGACCATCAGTTTCGATGCAAACGGGGATGCTGTCAAGTCCGCGGTCATTCTCAAGGTTGAGCAAAGCGGTTTCAAGTACACGACGACAGTGAACCCTTAAACTCGCGGCATATGTCCCGATGGAGCAAGCCAGCTACATAGTCGCCCAGGTTATCAACGGCCTCCAGCTCGGCGCAGTGTATGCGCTCATTGCCCTCGGCTACACCATGGTCTACGGCATCCTGAGGCTGATAAACTTCGCCCACGGGGACATCTTCATGCTGGGCGCGTTCGTCGCCTATTTCCTTATCTCCCGCTTCGGCATGCCCATATACCTCGTTTTCCTCGCGACCATGGCGGTCACGGCCCTTTCCGGGTACCTCATGGAAAAGATCGCTTACAAACCGCTTCGGAATGCGCCGAAGATATCGCTTCTCATCACCGCGGTCGGCGTATCGCTCTTTCTCGAGTATTTCTGCAGCTTGAGGCCGATATTCACACCCGATTACATAGGCTTTCCCCGTCCATTCGAGGTAGAGAGCTATAACTTTTCCATGGGCGGGCTCGAGTTTTCCTTCACCAATGTACAGGTGCTCATCTTTGCGATCACATTCTCGGCGCTGGTGCTCCTGTACCTTCTCATTTACAAAACAAAACAGGGGCAGGCTATGCGGGCCGTCTCCTATGACCGGGAGACCGCCGCGCTCATGGGGATAAACATTGACAACACGATATCTCTTACGTTCATGGTGGGCGCGGCGCTCGCGGGCATGGGAGGCATTCTCTACGGGATCGCCTACCCCCAGATAAATGTGTTCATGGGGATCATGCCGGGCATCAAGTCATTCATCGCGGCGGTCCTCGGGGGGATAGGCGTTATTCACGGTGCCGTGATCGGCGGTCTTATCGTCGGTGTGTCGGAGGTCATTGTGTCCGCTTTCCTTTCTTCGACATACAGGGACGGGGTCATTTTCATCATCCTCCTCATCGTCCTGCTCGTCAAGCCGAGCGGCATCTTTGGAAAGAGGATCGACAAGGTATGAGATTTTTCTTCGAATCGAAGAAGCTCATCCTCCTTGCCCTGGCCATCTATATTGTGCTGCGGCTCACCTTCAGCTTCGGGATCTTCTCGGAGTACATCCAGCAGATCACCATCTACGTCTTCATCGTCATCCTCGCGGCCACAGGCCTCAATGTCATCTACGGCTACACCGGGCAATTTTCGCTCGGCCACGCCGCGTTTTACGGCATCGGAGCATACACCTCAGCCTACATTGCAAGTACGTCAGGCCTGGAAAGCACCCTCTTCTTTCCCCTCACGATCCTTGCGGGAGGCGCGGCTGCCGCCATCGTCGCCTGCATCATCGGGATACCGATCTTGCGGCTGCGTGACGATTTCCTCGGGATCGCGACGCTCGGGTTCGGGATCCTCGTGCGCGTGTTCTTCGACAACTCCGACAAGATATCGGAGACCCTCGGCGGTTCACGCGGCTTTACAGGCATCCCGCGGCTGACGAACCTGGAGATAGCTTTTTTTGTCACGGTTTTCCTGCTCCTGGTCACCAGGAACCTCATCACCTCGCGGTACGGGCTATTCTGGCGATGTATCAGGGAAGATGAAACGGCGAGCGCGTCGGTCGGGATAGACACGGCCCGCATGAAGCTCATGGCTTTTGTCTACGGCTGCTTCCTTGCCGGTGTCGCAGGGGCACTCTACGCGCATCTTTACACTTTTCTCCACCCTTCCAACTTCGATTTCCTCAGGTCCATCGATTTTCTGATCATTGTCATCCTGGGAGGCATGGGGAACATTGCCGGCACGATCTATGCCGTGCTTCTGTGGGTGGGCTTCATCGAGGGCCTCAGGATCGTCCTTCCTGCGAACATCCTTGACCTGAGGTGGGTTTTCATACCGCTTATGCTGATCATGCTCATGATGTGGAGGCCGTACGGTCTCATGACGCGGAAAAAGAGGTGAAAAAGACGCCATGACCGGACTTCTTGAAGTGGACAGGCTGATGAAGAGTTTCGGCGGCGTTCAAGCCGTAGGCGGCATCTCCTTTTCCGTCAGGCAGGGGGAGACCCTCGGCATTATCGGCCCCAACGGTGCGGGAAAGACAACGGTCTTTAATCTCATCACCCGTTTTTACACCCCCGACAGCGGCGACATACGCTACATGGGAAAGTCGGTCACGCACATGCCTCCCTACAAGCTGGCGCGGCTCGGCATTGGCAGGACGTTCCAGAACCTGAGGCTCTTCAAGGAACTGAGCGTCCTTGAAAATATAACGTCGGCCTACTTAAGCGGTAATCGCTACAGCCCCTTCGCAGGGATCTTCAGGACGCGCAGGCAATTGGCCGTCGAGAAAAAGGCCGAAATAAAGGCATGGACGCTTATAGATTTCCTCGGCCTCTCCGGGAAAGAACATGCGCCGGCGGCGAGCCTTCCCTACGGGGAGCAGCGCAGGCTGGAACTCGCGAGGGCACTGGCCATCGAGCCGAAGCTGCTCCTTATAGACGAGCCCGGTGCGGGAATGAACCCGCGAGAGATCCAGGACCTCGTCCTGACATTGCGGGAGGTCAAGGAAAGGTTCGGGCTCACCATTGTCATGATCGAACACCAGATGAGGCTTGTGATGAACATCTCCGACCGGATCGTGGTCATGGACTTCGGTGAAAAGATCATGGAGGGAACGCCAGCCGAGGTAAAAAAAGACCGGCGGGTCATCGAGGCTTACCTCGGCGAGGACGGGAACGCATGAACGACAAGCCCGTCATGCTGGCTATCAGCGGCCTGAACGTTTCCTACGGCATCATCGGGGCCCTCGACAACGTGAGCCTTGATGTGCGCAGGGGTGAGATATTGTCCGTCATCGGGGCAAACGGCGCCGGGAAATCGACCCTGCTCAAAACAATAACGGGGATCGTATGGCCGGCATCCGGCAGCATTGATTTCGAGGGAAGAAACATAACCGGTCTGAGGACGGACCGGATAGTGAGGATGGGGATCACCATGGTCCCCGAAGGCAGGAGGATCTTCCCGGACCTTACGGTCAAGGAAAACCTCGAGCTTGGCGGGTACTCCCAACCGGACAAAAAGATTCACGGCGACCTTTTCGATCTCATTGTCATGACCTTCCCGCGCCTCAAGGAACGGATGACGCAGCATGCAGGGACGCTTTCGGGAGGGGAACAGCAGATGCTGGCCATGGGCAGGGCGCTCATGTCCGACCCAAGGCTGCTCCTGCTGGACGAGCCGTCAATGGGCCTGTCCCCGATAATCACGCGCGAGATATTTTCACTCATAACGAAGATCAACAGGGAAAAGAACATTACGATGGTCCTTGTCGAACAGAATGCCCACATGGCCTTGGAACACTCGCACAGGGCGTGCGTCCTGGAGAACGGGCGCATGACCCTCGTCGGACTGTCGGGCGATATCAAGCATGATCCCCGGGTCGTAGAGGCGTATCTCGGGGTGTGACGGGGCAGCCTGTGTTTTTCCCTTCGTTCGTGTTATAACATTCTCGGCACATGAAAAGAAGAATCCGCGACATTCATGACATTGCGGCAGAGCAGAAGGTGCCTGTCCTCCGTATGATGGATTTTACGGACAGCGTGAACCCTCTCGGGCCTTCATCGGCTGCCAGGAGCGCGCTCAGGAAGTCTGTCAGGATGCTCGCGAGGCCTGTCGACGACGGGGCCCGTTACCTGACACGCGCAATAGCCCGAGCAAGCGATGTCCCCGGGGAGAATATCCTCGTGTCGGGCGGCATCGAAGAGCTTTTCACAGCGATCGTCCGGGCGCTTGGCCTTAAGACGCTGCTTGTGTGCGCCCCGTATCCCGCGTATTACCGGAAGATCCTGGAATACCCTATCGATTTTCATTTCCTTGAGCTCAGGGAAAACGAACGCTTTAACCTCGATCCCGGGGCCTGGGAAAAGGCCCTGGCCGGATGCGATGCCGCCATCGTCCCCTACCCGTCTTTTATATCGGAGAGGTCCCTCGCCCGTGATGACCTGGCAAGAATGATCACTTTCGCCAAAGACCGCGGGACGAGGCTCATCATCGACGAGACCCTCCTCGGTTATGCCGGTGCCGCCCCGGCGGCGAGGGACATAACCGGTGAGCCGCAATGCCTCGTTGTCTCGTCGATGACAGAATACTATGCACTTCCGGGACTGCCTGTCGCGTATTGCATCGGCGACACCGCGACCCTTCGTTCCATCAGGCAGGGCTCTCCCGTGTATCCGCCGTCCACCCCGGCGGCCGCTGCCGCGACTGCATCCCTTCGGGACAGGGATTATCCCCGGCGCACACGTTCATACATCGCACAGGAGCGCGTTTTTATCGAAGACAACCTCGGGAAGATACCGGGGGTATCATTTTACGGAACGTCATGCGGTTCATTCATCGTGCAATGCGAACAGGCCCGATCGGGCACGGATGTCTTTTCCCGGTACAACATTGTCGTGGATGAGATATCCGGTTCTTTGTTCTTTCCGGTCAAGGACCACAAATGGAATGCGCGCTACCTTAAAACATTGAAAAATATTGTGGGGGGATCACATCAATGAGATATCTGAAAAACCCTTTCGTCCTCTTTATAGCCGTACTGCTCGTCATCCTGACGGCCTTTTCGCCATGCGTCGCCGCCGAACTGAGGATCCTGTACTTCAACGATTTCCACGGGTTCGCCGAGAGTTCCCGGCGGATAGGCTCCGATGAGCTCCAGGGAGGCATCGCATACTTAAGCCAGCGTGCCGCCGAATTGAGAAAAGAGAAACCCTCTCTTTTCCTTGCCGCCGGCGACATGATACAGGGGGACACATGGGCGAACCTCTTCGCAGGCAAGTCATCGATAGAGGTCATGAACGCGATGGGCATTAACGCCATGGTCGTCGGGAACCACGAATTTGATTTCGGAAAAGCTGTCCTGGCCAAGAGGATCGAAGAGTCCAGGTTCCCCGTGCTCGGGGCGAACGTGGTCGGTTTCGAGCCCATCAAACCGTATGTTATTCAGGTAATTAACGGTTTAAAGGTCGCCGTCATCGGTGTCGTAACGGAAGAGACCCCGTCCGCCACCCACCCGTCCAATGTTGACGGCCTTCAATTTTTGCCCGTCGCCAAAACAGTGGCGCAGTATGTTGCCCAGTTGAGGAGCAAGGTCGACCTCATCATTGTGCTTTCGCATATCGGGTATAACGCGGACATGGAACTGGCGGCAGCGGTAAAGGGGATCGATGTGATCGTCGGCGGGCACTCGCATACCAAGGCCGTGAAGGAGATCATGGTGGGCAGGACGGTTATCGTGCAGGCATGGGAACACGGGCTCGCGCTCGGCGTCCTCGACCTGACAGTCGAATCCGGGCAGATCACCGCGGCCTCGGACAGGCTGGAAACCATCAATCCCGCCGTCATGAAGAAAGATGAAAAAGTGGCGGCCATCGTCGAAAATTATGCCGCCCAGGTCAGGGCATCCATGGGCAAGGTCATCGGCGAGGCTTTGGTAGATCTCAACGCTGAAGAGGCAAGGAGCGGCGAATCGAACATGGGCAACTTCGTCGCAGATGTCATCAGGAAAGAGGCGGGCGCCGAAGCAGCGATAATAAATGGAGGCGGCCTTCGGACCAGCATCAGGAAGGGGCCCGTCACGGTAGGCAATGTCTATTCGGTCCTGCCTTTTAACAACTACATTCTTTCCATTCGCCTCACCGGTCAGCAAATAAAGGATGCCCTCGAGTGGGGCGTATCCGGGATCGAGGCCAAAGAGGGGCGTTTCCCCCAGGTATCAGGCATGTCTTTCACCTATTCCGCGGTGCGCGAAGTGGGCAAGCGCATCGGGACGATCATGGTCGCCGGGCAGCCGATCGATCTTTCGCGGCGATACACGGTTGCGACCAATGATTTCCTGGCCGCCGGAGGTGACGGGTACCAGGTCTTCCGCGAGGCGATACGGCAGGCCCCCGATTTCGAGATCGTCGGCGGGACGATACGAAGCGCTAATATCGTGTACAATGACGCCGGCAGATGGCTCCGGGACGTCGTCACGGCAGACATAGAAAAAGAAAGAAGAATAGGTTCCGCCGTCGAGGGAAGGATACGGGCCGAAGGAAAATAAGGGATTAGATTCATCGTAAACGATGAAGGTATTCGTCAACGACAGGGAGGTCCATCTCGCCCCGGGCATGACCGTGCGCCACGCGCTGGTGGCGGCCGCGCTCATCGAAGAGATCGATGCCGATGCACAGGTGTGTGACGAATGGGGCAACGAGGTCGGTCTCGACGGTGCGGTCTCTGAAAATTACAGGCTGTACGTGAAAAAATGAAAAATGGTTCAAGGTTCAAAGTTCAAGGTTCAACGTTAAAAACGTCGCCTTATTTCTGTTACTTTGAACCTTGAACCTTGAACCTTGAACCATTTTTTCAGTTCGTGTATACTTTAATCCTCACAACCAAAACCGGAGGTTATGATCATGAAATTTTTTATAGATACGGCGAATATCGACGAGATCAGGAAAGGGATGGAGATGGGCCTTGTCGACGGGGTCACAACGAACCCGTCGCTCCTTGCAAAGGAAAAGAAGGACCCGGAAACGGTCCTGCGGGAGATCCTGAAAACCGTTCCCGGCCCGGTGAGCCTCGAGGTCATATCGACCGATACGAAGGGCATGATCGATGAAGCGCGGAAGCTGGCCAACCTTGGCGAGAACGCCGTTGTCAAGATACCCATGACGGAAAACGGCATCAAGGCCGTAAGGGCACTGACCGATGAAGGTATCAAGACAAATGTCACCCTTATCTTTCAGCCGCTCCAGGCCCTCATAGCCGCAAAGGCAGGCGCGACATATGTCAGCCCGTTCATCGGCAGGCTCGACGACATCTCACAGCGGGGGATGGAGATCATCGATGCCATCGCCAAGATATTCTACAATTACGCCATCGAAACCGAGGTCATCGTGGCGAGCATACGGAACCCTGTGCACGTTCTCGACGCAGCCCTCATAGGTGCCGACATAGCGACCATACCTTTCAACGTACTGAAACAACTCATGAACCACCCCCTGACGGAGATCGGGCTCGAGAAGTTCCTGAAAGATTACGAAAGCATCAAAAAATAATCGTTCTACGTTCTACGTTCCGCGTTCTACGTCAAAAACTAATTATTTTAGTATTTGTCTAAACGTAGAACGTAGAACGTAGAACGTAGAACCGAAAAAGCCGCTGGCGCTGCCAGCGGCTTTTTCTTGCATTTCCAAGGCCGGGGACGTACGATTAAAATAAAGTCTTTTTACTATTGCCGGAGGTGAATGATGCATTATGCATGGATTATCGCTTTCACCGGTACGCTCGTAACAATTCTCGCACATGGCTTCGGCAGGATGTCTTACTCGGTCATATTACCGCCGATGAAAGACGGGCTCATGCTCAACTACACCCAGCTTGGCTCCATTGCGACCGGCAATTTTATCGGGTATCTCAGTCTCGCTATTATCGGCGGCTTCCTTGCTGCCCGCTTCGGTGTGCGGCGAGTCGTCTTTATCTCTCTTTTAGTTATAGGTGTGAGCCTCTTCCTGACGGGTTTTTCGGAGTCGTTCCTGTTCGCATTCTTTATGAGGCTGATCGCGGGGCTCGGCAATGGAGGCGCGTATGTCCCGATCATGGCCCTGCCTGCGGCGTGGTTCATCGCCAGGAAAAGGGGCCTGGCTACGGGGATAGTGTCCGGCGGTATCGGGACCGGGCTTTTCCTCGCCGGTGTCATCCTGCCGCCAATCATCTCTCACTTCGGCAAGGATGGATGGCGTTACGCGTGGTATTCCCTGGGGATTGCCGTATTTGCCCTGGCCTTCGTCTGCTACGCATTTCTGAGGAACCACCCGTCTGAAAAAGGCCTTACCATGTTCGGCGGGATCGAGGAACAAAAGGGAGGGCCGAAGGTCACGCTTTTCTCGGCATTCAAGGACGTCGTCGTCGAGCCCGAGATATGGAAACTCGGCGCCGTGTACTTCATGTACGGCTTCTCGTACATAATCTATCTCACGTTCTTCGTAGCGTTCCTCACCAAGGAAATGGGCGTGACCCCCATTGCAGCCGGCAGGATCTTTGCCATCCTCGGGGTCTTCAGCATATTCTGCGGGGTCATATACGGCTGGATATCGGACGTCCTCGGGAGACGCTATGGATCTATGCTGGCCTACCTTACCCTCGCACTGGCATACGTCATCTTCGCGTTCTGGAAGGACCCGGCAGGGTTCTATGTCTCCGCGATCGTCTTCGGCATCGCCGCCTTCTCTATACCTACCATAATGGCAGCGGCATCGGGTGACGCCGTCGGCGGCCGCCTGGCACCGGCAGGCCTCGGCTTCATAACGCTCTTCTTCGGGATAGGCCAGGCACTCGGCCCGCTCGCCGGCGGGATGATCAAGGATTCGACGGGAAGCTTCACGGGCGCCTTCCTCCTCTCCGCGGGGGTGTCGCTGGTAGGGGCGTTCGGATCGCTGATACTAAAACGTAAGGCGTGAGAGCGTAAGGCGTAAGGCGTTTTAACTCCTTGCGCCTCACGCCTTACGTGTGCTACTGTTTTCATGGTTATGGCTACGAATAAAAAGAGCGCACAACAATGGTTTCTCGAAGCGTATAACTACGACCTCCTCGAACAGTCGGCTGAAAAAGCTGTCAAAGCATATAAGAAATGCATCCAGGTCGATCCCGATTATGCGGCCGCCTATGTGAACCTGGGGCTCATCTACCTCAAGGAGGAGGATTACGAGAAGGCGCTCCATCATTTCACGAGAGTCGTTCAGCTCGAACCCGAAAATGTCGAGGCATATATCAACCTCGGTTATACATATGAAAAGATGGACCGCTTCGGAATGGCGAGGCAGATGTATGAGCAGGCCCTGAAGATAAACCCGAAGCACATGGAGGCGTTCATCAACCTGGCGCACATCCACGAGATGCAGGCCGATTACAATGGCGCGATATCCCTCTGGGAACAGGCCATCCAGATCGACCCCTACGCACCCCAGCCTCATTTTTTCCTCGGGGCGATCCTGGACCGCCACGACATGTTCGACGAAGCGATCGAGGAATACCGGAAGGCGCTCGAGATCGATCCTCACCACGTAAAGGCGTGGTTCAACATGGGCCGCCTTTTCCTTCAGCAAGGCGAGCCGAGAAAGGCATTCGACGCATTCTCCCGCGTTGTCGAACTCAGCGCCGATAACACCATGGCATGGAACTATCTCGGCTACATTTACGAAATGCTCGGAAGCGTAGAAAACGCCATATTTGCATACAGCACATCCCTCGGTATAAACAACTACCAGGAGGACGCCCACTATAACCTCGCCCGCCTTCAGTATATTCAATACCGCGCAAAACCCGATGCACAACTTCTTGACGGGATAAGAAGCCGGCTTCAATATGTACTCGGCACGAATCCCCAGCACAAGGAAGCGAAACAGCTGCTCGGGATGATACAGCTGCACAAATCACGCCAGAATAGAGCAGACAACTAGTAGTCTGCTCTATTCTGGCATTCAAGGTTCAAAGTTCAAAGTTCAAGGTGAAAGAAGAAGCAAAAAAATGCCCCGGATATCCGGGGCATTGTCTTTGGCATTGAACCTTGAACTTTGAACCTTGAACCGTTTTTAAGCCGCTTCAAGACGTTTCATTATCTCACTTAGTATTTCACTCCACACCGACACGGGGTCGACGGTGGGGGATGCTGTCAACTGCGGGTTCTTCTCCAGGGTCTGAGCGGCGAGTACGCCGGCGATCTTCCGTTTCTGGTCCAATCCCGCATTGACTGTCTGCTCGTAAATGTGTGTCGGTATCTCAACCCTGATCTTGCATCCCGCGATGACGGCGACATCCGGTTCCAACTCGGGGGCGGGCTCCGGCGCAGGCTCTACGGTGAGCCTGGCAGGTTCTGCCGCAGGAGGCGGCGGTGCGAAGACCGGTGCCTCAGGAGCGGGTGCAGCCGGCTGACGAGGCGGCTCGGGCACGACAATCGGCTCCGGTGCGGGCGCCGGTGCGGCGACGACCGGTGCCTCGGGTGGCGGTGGAGGCGGAGGCGGAGGAGGCGGTTCGGGAGCGGCGACAACAGGTTCGGGAGTTGGAGGTTCAGGAGCTGGCGGTGGTTCCGGAGCAGCAACAACAGGTTTTTCTTCCACCGGCGGAGGCGGAGGCGCTATGACCGGCTCCGGGATAACTATGGGTATTTCCTCGACCGGCGGAGCGGCTGCGGCGACCGGCTGCTCTACCTCTTCCGGCTCGATCCCGGCTATAGGTTCCAATACCTCCTTGACCCCGAAGTCTTCCTGGAATGCCTCTTGTTCGGGTGGCTGCATTTCCTGTACAACGTCCGGTACCGGCACTTCAGGTGCGGCAGGTACTTCGGGCGGTGCCGTCTCTATTTCAGTCGGCGCCTCGGGCTCTGGCTCAGCAACCGCGACCGGTTCGACAGGCCTGGGTGCAAAGACCGGTTTCTCCTCGGGTGGTGGCGGCGGAGGCGGCGGCGGAGGCGGAGGAGGCGGCGGTGCGAAGACAGGTTTTTCCTCGGGCGCGGCCGGTGGAGGTGGAGGAGGCGGCGGTGGAGGAGGCGGCGGCGCTGCTGCGGCCTGCTTTGGTGCTGCCGCAACTTTCCTCTTCGGTGCCGGCTTTTCCTCAGCGGCCTCTTCAGCGACCTTTTTCGGTTTCTCGGTAAGGGTCCTTTTCTGCACGGCAGGGCCCGTCATCTTGAGGAAGCGCTGGCCGATCTGCTGCACTATGTCGCCATTGATCGATGAGAAACTGTTGGTCTCTCCTGCCTTGAGGCAAAGCTTCGCTATCTTGTTCACAAGACGGGGGACCCCGCCTTCAGAATATTGATACAGTTTGTGAATGGCATCGTCGGTGAAGATGGCCTTATCGGCCCCTGCCAACTTGAGCCTGGTATCGACATAATTCCTCAGGAGATCTTCGCTGTCCATTTTTTCGATCCTGTTGTATGTGCCGATACGCTGGAAAAGATTTGCCCTCTTCGGATGCTCGAGCCTCTTGGCGAGCTCCATCTGTCCCGCGAGGACGATCGTAAACAGGTTCCGGGTATCATCCTGCATATTCGTCAGCAGGCGAAGGCTTTCGAGGTTTGTCGGGGATATCGCATTCGCCTCGTCGATAAAAACCAGTACCTTCTTGCCTTCATCAGCCGTTTCAAACAAAAGCTTGTTGAATATCTCGAGGAGTTCCGTCCTGCCCCTGATCTCGCATTCTTTTCCGGTAAGCTGACCGATGATCTCGCGCAGGATCTGGACGAAGGACATATCGGGGTTCGTAACAAAAGCGATCTTGTATTTGCTCTGGTCCAGGGAATCGAGGATAAGCCGCAGGGAAAGCGTCTTGCCGAGTCCTACGTCTCCGACGATAACGGTAAGACACTCATTTCCTTCCTCTATGGCGAACAGGGTCTCTGCGACGGTATTTTCTACTGAAAGGTGAGAATCTACATACATCGATGGGTCTGGCACATTGTCGAATGGCGGTTTTTTTAGGCCCCAATAATCGGTGTACATATGCTACGTCCTCCTTCTCTCAGGCAGGAAAGCGTCTGCCTGTCTGGTCCTCGTAACGATCCGGGTGCCGTTGACCTCACATCTGCACGCTGCTGCTTAAATAATCAACGACATCTTCGAGGGAGGAAATCTCCTGAGCTTGCCGATCTTGTAGCTCTTTATCTCTTTCTCTTTCACAAGGCGATAGAGCATGCTCTTGCTGATCTGAAGCATTGCCGCGACATCGTTCGGGTTGAGCATGCGCGTGGTATAGACAGGTTTAAAGTGGAAGTTGAATGCCGTGCTGCCGTCCGGGGACTCCTGCATGGACATCTTTACCCCGTGATGCTTGCCGCTCAAAAGGTCCTTGATGCAATTCATCGACTGCACGACCTGGGACTGCTCGTGGCTTAACTGGATCGAGGAAGATCTGTTCCTCTTCTCCGGTAACTTCCTTGAAAATGAGGTGGTCGCCGTCCTGGATGTTGAAACTCCCCGGGGAGGCGATCATGGGGCTCGGGGACGACACCTCGGGCAGCTGTTCTATCTGGACCACTTCCTGATCGCTGACCGGGCTCGTGGCAGGAGCAGTCGTATGAATTTCAACGACAGGGTCCTGTGAGATCGATGCGGTTGTCTTCCTTCGTTTGACTATGCAGATCTTTTCCATGACTCCCCTTCGTATACAATTTTTAAAGTTATCGCATTTCCCCTAAAATGCTTTACTTTACTTTTAAAACCGCTATTTATGACGCATTCTATATTAAATTACTTTTAAAAAACAAGGTTAAGTACATTAGAACTTATTCAAAAAAAGCTGTCAATCAAATTTAGCCTTACCGTCGCAATTGTGTCATTTATTGCTTTTTCGACCAGTTTTGTCCTACAATGGGAATCTACAGGGAAAATGATAGAGACCCCGTCCTCATCTCAAACGAAAATTGCCGCCGTAAAAGAGGTCATCCGGTCGCTGGGCCTTGTCTTCGGCGATATCGGTACCAGCCCGATATATACCCTGACCATACTTTTCATTCTGCTCAAACCGAGTGAGGCGAATGTCATGGGTGTCCTGTCCCTTATCATCTGGACCCTCACCGTGCTTGTTTCGGTCGAATATGCGTGGCTCGCGATGAGCCTCGGCGAAAAAGGCGAAGGCGGGGCGTTCGTGCTCAGGGGCATCCTCGTGCGCCTCCTGAAGAAGACCCGTTCGATGGTCTTCGTCACGATCATCACGTACATAGGCATCTCCCTGCTGGTCGGCGACGGCGTTATTACGCCCGCGATCAGTATATTGAGCGCCGTCGAGGGCATACTTCTCATCCCGGGGTTCGCCGGGACGCGGCAGACGACCCTGATCATCGTTGCAGCCGTCATAGCGATCCTGCTTTTCGCTTTTCAAAAGAAAGGCACCGACAAGGTTGCCGGGGCTTTCGGGCCGATGATGCTCATATGGTTCCTGGCGATCTCCGTATCGGGTATCCTGTCTGTCATACATTCCCCGCATGTGATCAAGGCGATCAACCCGTATTATGGAATAAAATTTCTGTACGAGAACGGGGTTGCCGGGTTCTTCGTGCTATCTGAGGTCATCCTGTGCGCTACGGGCGGCGAGGCATTGTATGCCGATATGGGACACCTCGGGCGGAAGCCCATCCTGAGGGCATGGTACTTCGTCTTTGTCGCCCTTGCCCTGTGCTATCTCGGGCAGGGGTCTTTCCTGCTGCGCCATCCGGGCGGGACGCACGTCCTTTTCGGGATGGTCCTGAGTCAGTCCGTCCTTCTTTACGTGCCATTCCTCGTCCTGAGCATAATTGCTACCGTCATCGCCTCCCAGGCGCTCATCAGCGGTATGTTCTCGATCGTCTACCAGGGTATCAACACCCGGCTTTTGCCCATGTTCAAGATCGATTACACGTCGACCCATCTGCGTTCACAGATATACATAGGTTTCGTTAACTGGTTCCTCCTGATATCGGTGCTGTTCATCATGTACGAGTTCCGGGAGTCCAACAAGCTTGCGGCGGCGTACGGCCTCGCCGTCACCGGGACCATGACCTTAACGGGCATCATGATGACCGCGATCTTTTACTTCCGCCGGATGTATTTCCGCATGGGAGTCTCTGTTTTTGTAACGATCGTGGACATAATTTTCCTCGTGTCCAACATGTACAAGATCCCGCACGGCGGCTACTGGTCCATAATAATCGCCCTGATACCGCTTATCATCATGCTCATCTACACCGCCGGCCAGCGGAAACTCTACCGGAAGATCCGCCCCCTGCCCCTCGACGTGTTCCTCGAAAGCTACAACCAGGTCTACCAGGAGCTCAACAAGATCAGCGGCGTGGCCCTGTATTTTGCCCGGGACCCGAAATTCATCCCGCCGTACATGGTCCACACGATGTTCCGGAACCACATTATCTACGAGACCAATATCATCGTATCCATAAAGACCCTGGATAACCCGTTCGGCATCAATAGTACATTCACGGAGTCGCTGGCGCAGGGCCTCGAGGTTTTCGAGATAACGATGGGATACATGGAGGTCGTCGAGATCGAAAAGATCCTCCAAAAAGCAGGCATAAACGAGAAGGTCATCTTCTACGGCCTCGAAGAGATAGCGACAGACAAGCCGTTGTGGAAGATATTCTCGATGCTGAAAAGACTTACCCCGCCGTTCATCCAGTTCCACGACCTGCCCCTCAACAAGCTGCACGGGGTTGTGACACGGGTTGAAATGTAAGGACCGGCTCCCGCCCAAAACCCCTTGCATTCGCGCTACTTAGGCGAAAATACTTGACAAACCGGCTTCAATCTATTTTAATACTAGGACTGACTTGACGAAATAGCCCTGACATTTCCCGGCTGTATACTGCGCAGCCCTTTTGACGAAAAGGACTACGATATGGCGTCTCTTATAGAAAACATACTGTCACTTGAGAAAGAGGCCGACCGCCTTGTCGACGACGCCCATGCCCGGTCGAAGGACATACTCAAGTCAGCCGATGATGAATTCTCCCTCTTCCGTGAACAGGAAACAAAGAAACTCGAAGGGCGCATAGCACACCTGCGGGAAAAACACGAAAAAGAGTACAACGATCATGTTTCGCGGGCATCGCAGGAACATGCAAGAAAAATGAAGAGCGTGCAGCAGCTTTCCGAACAGTTCGTCAATCAGCAGGTCAATAAAATAATCGACAGGTTCAACAACTGGTAACCCATGGCGATCGAACCCATTAAGAAGCTGACGGTCATAAGTCCCCTTATAAGCAGCAAAAAGCTGATGCAGACTGTCAGGGAACTGGGCATTGTCCATGTCATAGATGCAGCGGAAGAGCTCGAGGAAGAATCGGTCCACCTGAGGATGAAAGGGTCGTCCACCGAGGACGTCGACAGTACCCTTCACAAGATCGATGCCATCCTCAATCTTCTCAAGACATACGCGCCCGAGGAACAGGGTTTTTTCCAGGGGCTGGCGCCCGTCCCGCAGGTAATAGAACGAAAAGAGCTCGAAGAGGCCATCGAGACCTATGATCTCGATGCAAGGTACCAAAGGGCAAACGAACTCGATGAGCTTATCCGCCGGAACGAACGCAACCGCACCGAGACAGAGGCGAAACTCGGCGTACTCCTTCCTCTCAAAGACCTCAGGTTCAAACTGGATGACATCCACGGTTCCCGCAGGTTCACGTTCATCTACGGCCGTATCCCGGTCCAGAACATGGGCGGTCTCGACAAAACCACCTATCCCTGGACGCATGCAGCCTGGGAAGCGATCGGTGAACCCGATGAAAAGAATGCATCCGCAAAAAATGCAAGGAACACCTCCCGCATCCTCCTCGCCGTTTTGAATGACGACGCCGACGACGTCAGGGATGCGCTGCGCCGGCTGTCTTTTACAGAAGTCGAGCTTCCCAATCTCCCGGGAATGATAGAAGACCACGTGGAATCGCTTGAAGAGGACCTGGCGGAGCTCGGATCGGCGCACGAAAAGATACGTGCTGATATTAACGCGCTTGCACCGGACAGGCGTATGCTGGTCACGCTCAAGGCATACTGGACGTCCCACAGGAACGAACACCTCGCAATGGCAAAGACTCTGGGCGGCAGATGGGTCCATTTGCTGACCGGTTATATCCGGTTAAGGGACGTGGAAAAGTTCAACGCCATTATCGGGAGGGAGTTCCCTGAATCGGTCACAAACTTTGAAGACCCGGCTCCCGGCGAAAATGTGCCTGTCAGCCTGTCGCTGCCAAAGGCCTTGAGGCCCCTTTCGCTTATCGTCGAGATGTTCGGGCTTCCCCCGTACCGCAGTTTCGACCCGACGCCTTTTCTCCACATCAATTTTTATATTTTCTTCGGGATATGTTTTTCTGATGTCGGGTATGGCCTCATGCTTATCGCGTCATCACTCTATCTCATCAAAAGAACGAAGCAGTACGAAGGCGTGGCCGATTTCGGGAGGATCCTGCTCTACGGCGGGATCAGCACAGTCGTCTTCGGCGCACTGATGGGATCGTGGTTCGGCGATCTCTATATGGAAAAATATCTTGGTGAAAATAACGTCCTCATGCGCATACAATCGCTTTTCGTCGTTATCGACCCGATATCAAAGATCATACCCGCACTTTTGCTCACCCTGCTTATAGGTGTTCTCAACCAGTTTTACGGTATAGGCCTGAAGATGTACGGCGCCCTGCGCGAAGGAGACTGGAAAACAGCGGTGTTTGACGGCATTTTCTGGTATCTCACCCTCCCCGGCCTTCTCATCGTCGTCAGTAAACTCTTTGTACAGACCCCGGCCGGTCTTTACAATACGGGACTCGTCCTGTTCTGTTCAGGGGTACTCGGCCTTATCCTCACACAGGGACGGGATATAAAAAACCCGGTCGGGAGGATACTCGGCGGTATCGTGAGCCTGTACGGGATCATCGGGAGCTACGGCATGACCGCGTTCATCGGTGACGTCCTCTCATACTGCAGGCTCCTTGCGCTCGGCCTGACAACAGGTATCGTCGGCATGACGTTCAATATGCTCGGTGGTCTCATCAAGGACGTGCCCTACGTCGGGATCATCCTTTTCATCATGATCGTGGTGGTCGGCCACCTCTTTAATTTTGTGATAAGCCTCCTTGGCGCATTCGTGCATTCGATGCGCCTCATATTCGTCGAATTCTTCGGGAGGTTCTACGATTCTGACGCCCGGCCGTTCCAGCCGTTGGGATTCGATTCCCCGCTGTGCGTAATAAAAAAAGAAGATGCGAGCAATGGATAAATCCAAAAAAGTGGAGGTACTATAATGACCCCTGAATTGATCGAAGTTGGCCGCGGGCTCTGCTATGCCGGGGCCGGACTGGCGTTTGGCCTCGCAGGCATCGGATCGGCCTGGGGGATCGCGATCGCGTCCCATGCGGCAGCGGGCGTCATGCGGGAAAAACCGGAACTTTTCGGCAGAATGCTCGTCATGATCGCGTTGCCCGGCACTCAGGGATTTTATGGCTTCATAGCCGCGATACTGATGATGACGCAAACGGGGCTTATCGGCGGGCAGCAGTTGAAGGTCAGCTTCGGCACGGGTATTGCCCTGTTCGTTATCGGCCTTGCCGACGGCCTGGCGCAGCTCGTTTCCGCGGTCAAGCAGGGGGAGGCGTCCGCAGCAGGTATTTCCCTCGTCGCGCGCCGGCCGGAGTCAGCGGGCCGGGCCATCCTGTTCCCGGCATTTGTCGAAACATACGCGGTCGTCGCGCTTCTCGCTACTATCCTGTTCATCATATTCCTGACGCAGCCTGTTGCACTGCAATACATGCCGAAGTAACGGAGACAACGAAGGAGCACCATCTCACATGAGCCTCGAGAAGATAAAAGAAACGGTAATGCAGGCATCCGCGGCCGAAGCGGAGCGGATACATGCCGCAGCGCAAAAAGACGCCAGGGAAAGACTCGAGGCCAAGAAAAACGATCTCCTCAGGGAACTCGAATACCAGTACCAGGTAGCCTCCCGGCAGATGGAAGAAGAATATGCAAAAAAACTCGCCGTTTTTCAGGGAAACGCGGCAAAGGAGTTGCTGGAAGCCAAAAATGCCTCGCTGAGGTCCATACTGGAGACGGCCCACAGGACCGTGCTCGCCTTGACGGACGAGGAATACGGAAATGTCATGAGAGGATTCCTCGAAAAAATATCCGGCGGGAAAAAAGGGAGCGTCCGCGTACACGCGGATGACGCGGCAATCTTCTCTTCCGTTTTGCGGGAGATCAACAGGGCCCGGACCGAGGACGCACAACTCGCGCTCGATGATGAGCGCCTCCACACGAAAGGCGGATTTATTTTCATCAGTGAAGAGTTCGAGGTCGATGCCACGTTGGAAACCATTTTCAGCGATATTGAAAGATCGATACTTCCGGAGATAGCGGAGGACCTTGCACGCCTATGAGGTCGAAGGGATACATACCGCCTCCCATACGGAACCGCACTGAATGGGGCTTCGTATGCGGGCGCATAAGCGCCCTTGAAGGGAGGCTGCTCACCCGGGATTTTTACCGGAGCATTCTCGAAATGCGCCATACGGACGATATATTCCAGCATTTCCAGGGAAGTCTCATCGAGGATTATCTCGATCCCGGCATCCCCTGGGAAGATTTCAGCGCCGTCGCAGACGAGTGTTTTCATGACATGACGATGTCCATACGGAACGAATCGCCATCGCCCGTCCCGGCAGACCTGTTCCTTCTGAAGAATGATTACCTGAACATAAAAAGCGCGCATGCCGGCATATCGGGAACGCCTTTCCCGGCGGGCGTCATGCCGACCGAAACGGTCGAGGCCATCATGGACGGTTATTTTTCCGAGCTTCCTTCTTCATTCGGTCCAAAACCGACAGACGCCGGGATCGATCTCGACGACATAGACCCTTCGATTTCTGACGTTTTCATCGACGGGGCATACATGCGCCACCTTTACGAGATATCCGAAAAGATCGACAGCCCCATGATCCACGACTGTATAGACATACGCATCCTGGGGTATGCCATTACATCCCTGTGGCGCATCTTAAGACAGGAGAGGGACCCGCGGCAGCTCGTCGAGTTTCTTTTCGCGCCCGAGGATGACATGCGGGTCATACTCGATCTTGCAGAATCCGACCCTGCCGAATGGCCGGTCATTGTCGGGGGAGAGATCGGCGACCTGCTTGCCCGCACGATGCAGGCAGCGTATGACGAGCAGATATCGACATTCGAGCTCAAGGTGATCAATTTCATCCTCCACATGGTGATGCAGGCCCGCAAGGAGACGTCGGGCCCCGAGCGCGTATTCGCTTTTCTCAGCGCGGTCGAGGCCGAAATACAGAATTTGAAGCTCGTGGTCGTAGGAAAAATAAACCGGATAGAGCCGGACATCCTGGACCAGCGCCTGAGGTACATACATGGCTAAAGCCTGCATAGTGGGTGAGAAACACCTCATCCTCGGTTTCAAGGGGATCGGGTTCGAGGTTGTTCCCGTAGCGGAGCCGAAAGACCTTGCCGAGGAGCTCTTTATGCTGACGCGCAGGCACGACGTCGGGCTTATCCTTGTCACGGAAAGCATCGTCGCCGAGGCGCCAAAAGGTGTTATCGAGGAGTTCCGCTCCCGGAGTTCAGTCATAGTTGCGGTGGTCCCGATGTACGAGGACAGCCCGCGGACAACATACAACGAAATGAGGAAGGCTGTGGAGCGGTCGGTCGGCATAGACCTTTTCAGAAAGGACCAGGCCTTGGAAGAGAACGAGGGACAATGATGGATGAGACAGCAGGACGGGTGATCAAGGTCTCGGGGCCTCTCGTCGTGGCGCAGGGGCTCAAAGGCGCCCGGATGTACGAGATGGTCCGCGTGGGGGATCTCGGCCTTTTTGGCGAGATCATCGAGATCAAGGGCAACGACTATTCGATCCAGACATATGAAGAGACCGAAGGCATCGGGCCGGGACAGCCCGTTGTCCGTACCCGGGAACCTCTCAGCGTCGAACTGGGGCCGGGGCTTATCAGTTCCATCTATGACGGCATCCAGAGGCCTCTCGACGTGCTCGCCCGTGATTTCGGCGAGTACATCGTACGGGGCACGCAAAGGCCCGCACTCGACAGGAACAGGCAATGGGATTTCCAGCCGGCCGCCCGGACCGGCGACAGTGTCCAGGGCGGGGACATCCTCGGCACGGTCCAGGAAAGCGCGCTTGTGAGCCACAAGATAATGGTCCCGCCGGGAGAGTCGGGTACCGTACGGCGCATCGGGCCGGTCACGGGAAACGTCGATACCATGGTAGCCGAGATCGAGGGCCCGAACGGGGTCTTCAGCGTGACCATGACCCAGAGGTGGCCGGTGCGCGACCCGCGCCCCGCAAAGCGCAAAGTCCCCCCTCAGCAGACGATGGTAACCGGGCAACGTATTATCGACATGTTCTTCCCGATAACAAAGGGAGGCACCGCATGCGTTCCCGGGCCTTTCGGCAGCGGCAAAACGGTCGTTCAGCATCAGCTTGCCAAGTGGGCTGACGCGCAGATAGTCGTGTACGTCGGCTGCGGCGAGCGGGGCAACGAGATGACCGACGTCCTCATGGAATTCCCGCATCTCAAGGACCCGGCGAGCGGCGAGCCCCTCATGGCACGGACCGTGCTCATTGCAAACACGTCGAACATGCCCGTCGCAGCCCGCGAGGCAAGTGTTTTCACCGGGATCGCAATTGCGGAATATTTTCGCGACATGGGGTACTCGGTCGCCCTCATGGCCGATTCCACGAGCCGATGGGCCGAGGCCATGCGCGAGATCTCGGGGCGTCTCGAAGAGATGCCGGGCGAAGAGGGATA
This sequence comes from Syntrophorhabdaceae bacterium, assembly GCA_963666485.2. GTDB lineage: Bacteria > Desulfobacterota > Syntrophorhabdia > Syntrophorhabdales > Syntrophorhabdaceae > Delta-02. The sequence goes on from CAXXUO010000008.1 coordinate 90,152, forward strand.
TCCCGCATATCTCGGTTCGCGTATCGCCGGGTTTTATGAACGGTCCGGTTCCGTTATCTGTATCGGTTCCAACGACCGGCGCGGCGCTGTATCCATTATCGGGGCGGTGTCCCCTCCCGGCGGCGACCTCTCGGAACCCGTTGTCCAGACGACCCTTCGCGTCGTCAAGGTATACTGGGGGCTCGATGACAAGCTGGCGTTTGCACGCCATTTTCCCGCCATCAACTGGCTTTCCTCCTATTCCCTCTACCAGGATATGGTCGACGAGTACGCCGACAAGAACGTTGACCGGATGTGGTCCATCAACAGGAAACGCGCCATGTCGATCCTGCAGAAGGAAGCGGAGCTCGAGGAACTCGTCCGCCTTGTCGGGGTCGATTCCCTGACGACAGAGGACAGGCTCCTCATGCAGGCCGCGCGCATGATCCGGGAAGACTTCCTCCATCAGAACGCATTTGACGACCGCGATACGTACACATCGCCGAGAAAACAGTTCCTGCTCCTGAACCTCATCCTGCGGTATTACGACGAGATGCGCTCGGGCTTATCCGATGGCGCAACCCTCGAGGCCCTTCTGAAACTCAACGTGCTCGAGGACATCTCGCGGGCGAAGCTGATACCGGAGGATGAGATACAGCAATTCGAATCTCTTGACCATGATATCGTGAACAGTATCCGGGCACTGGTCTGGTAATACAGCAAGGCGGGGAGATAATGAGCAACATCATTCGCGAATACAGGACAGTAAAAGAAATAGCGGGACCTTTGATGCTGGTGGACGACGTCGAAGGCGTGACGTACGGCGAACTTGCCGATATCAAGATGCAGGACGGAAGCGTACGCAGGGGACGCGTCCTCGAGGTCAGCGGCAAAAAGGCGATGGTCCAGGTTTTCGAAGGTACGCGCGGCCTTTCCCCGGAAGATATAAAGGTGAAATTCCTGGCCAAGGGAATGGAACTCGGGGTTTCCATCGACATGCTCGGGCGTGTTTTCGACGGATCCGGCAAACCGATAGACGACGGGCCCGCGATCATCCCGGAGAAATACCTCAACGTGAACGGCAACCAGATCAATCCCTTTGCGCGCGATTATCCCAACGAGTTCATCCAGACCGGCATCTCGACGATCGACCTTTTGAATACCCTTGTCAGGGGACAGAAACTCCCGCTTTTCTCTGCATCCGGGCTGCCCCATTCCCGCATAGCCGCCCAGATCGCTCGGCAGGCCACCGTTCTCAAGACGGGAGAGAAATTTGCCGTCGTCTTTGCCGCGATGGGGATCACCTTTGAAGAGGCGGAATTCTTCATAAACGATTTCCGCAAGACAGGTGCTATCGAGCGCTCTGTGCTCTTCATCAACCTGGCCGACGATCCCCCGATCGAGAGGCTCACCCTCCCCCGCATGGCGCTTACCACCGCGGAATTCCTCGCGTTCGAGAAGGACATGCACGTCCTCGTCATACTGACGGACATCACGAACTACTGCGAGGCGCTGCGCGAAGTCTCGGCGGCGCGCAAGGAAGTGCCCGGCAGGAGAGGTTACCCGGGTTATCTCTATACGGACCTTTCGACGATCTACGAAAGGGCCGGCCGCATCAAGGGAAAGAGGGGCTCGATCACGCAGATACCCGTCCTCACCATGCCCGAGGATGACAAGACCCACCCTATCCCCGACCTGACGGGCTATATCACGGAAGGCCAGATCATCATCCTGCGCCCGCTTCACACGCAGGGCATATACCCGCCCGTTGATGTACTCCCTTCACTTTCGCGCCTGAAGGACAAAGGCATCGGCGCAGGTAAGACGCGGGAAGACCATGCCGACGTGATGAACCAGCTCTACAGCGCATATGCCCATGGGAAAAATGCCCGGGAGCTCGCCGTCGTGCTCGGTGAATCGGCATTGACCGACGAGGACATCCTTTTCGTAAAATTTTCCGACGCGTTTGAAGACAAATTCATTCGCCAGGGCGAATACGAGAACAGGACCATCGAGGAAAGCCTCCATATCGGCTGGCAGCTCCTCTCTATGCTTCCGACCAAGCTCCTCAAGCGTATTCGCGATGAGTTCATAGAAAAGTACTACCCGAAAGGCGCGAACTGAAGGAATAACCTTTGAGACTTGCCGTAAACCCGACACGAATGGAGCTGTTAAAACTGAGGCGGCGCCTCGTGGTCGCGCGCCGGGGCCACAAACTCCTCAAGGACAAGCTCGAGGGCCTCATCAAGGAATTCATGAACGTGGCCCATGAATACCGCAAACTGCGCCAGATGATAGACGACGAGCTTCCCTATGTGATGAAACTCTTCGTGCTCGCGGAGATCACATCCTCCCGGAAGATAACGGAGAACGCCCTCGAGTCGGTACGGCAGGAACTGGACATCATCGTCGAGCCGGTCAGGATGATGGGGGTCAGGATCAAGAAGCTCGACATCCGGTACGGCGAGGTGACCGGCCGGTACTCTCTCGTTCATACATCACCGGAACTCGATATCGCTATCTCCCGCCTCCGGGATTTTCTCCCGAAGCTCCTTGCCATGTCCGAGACCGAGGACAAGGTCCGCAGGATGGCGAGCGAGGTCGAAAAGACCAGGCGGCGCGTCAATGCGCTTGAGCACTCCTTCATACCCCGGATCGAGGAGACGATACGTTTCATCACGTCGAAACTTGAGGAAACGGAACGCTCGACAACGAGCGCGCTGATGAAGATCAAGGCACAGAGGTTGGCGAGGGAAGCGGCTGAAGGCTAACGGCGTACGGCTAACGGCTAACGGCTAACGGCTAACGGCTAACGGCTGACGGCTGACGGCTGACGGCTAACGGCGAAAAACTAAGAACAATTGGGAAAAATGTAAAATCAGGCAAGAAAGAAAATCCCGGCAGGTTATCCCCGCCGGGATTTTTAGTTCATCTCGAAAAAATACTATTTGAAGTCGAAGTGGCCGAAGCGCGGGAACATCTGGAACTGGACGTCGAACTCGACAGGCAGGTCTCCCACTATGTTCTTCACTGCTTCCTTAATGCCCGCTATATCGTCCCTTTCATGAACGAAACCGTGTAGCCTGAGACCATATTTGGGCATCCCTTCTTCAACCGGCGTCACATCGAGATATGATACGGTGAAATTCGGGTCAGTGAGTACGGCCGCTTTCGCTTTTGAGGCAATGGCCCTGAGATTGAGGGTATTCAGAGCTTCCTCATTCTTGAGCGCATCCTTCGCTGCAAGGCCTTTTTTGATGTCGTCAACGATGGTCTGACCACTCTCGGTTGAACTGTTAAACACCCTGTCAAATTCTTTCGGGTCATCCCAGTGTTTTCCATAAAGAATGTACATGGAACGGGACATATCCGCATCGATCTTCTGGATGATCCATCTAGCGGTGCTTTCATTGATAACCTGATCACCCTGGACCCGGTTTATCCTGTCCTCCATGCTGCTTTCGATCCGTATCCTCAGAACGTGGGGGATCCCTTTCAGCAGAAATGTGCCTCCCGTTCCCGCGATGATGACCTTATCTCTTTGCGCATATTCATAAACGAGGCTCTGGACGAGCGCAACAAACGCCTTGAATGACCAGTCATTTTTTTCCCAGACGTTGGGATACTGCTCATCGAAATTCTTCGCGTATTTTCCCCAGTTCGCTCCCCGCGCAGAAATATCCTTGAACATCGTGGAACGGTCGATATATTCATATCCCAGATCCTGCGCAACTTGCAATGCTATGGCTTTTGCGCCACCGCCAAATTGCCGCGATATAGTTAGGATTGCCATGATTCCCCCTTTCCCTTACTTTGCAAAAGGAACGACCCAAACGAACATCGCGGGTATATAGCAGGCAATAAGCGACACGACAACATACGGGACGGTGATACCCAGGAATTCCTTCAGGCCGACCTTTCTATCGTCTTCTTTCTCACCCAAATTCTTGGCTACGAAAAGCGCCGGTGCGCCCGCCACAGTAAGGTTGCTGCCGAGTGTCCCTGCCCACAGGAGCATCCAGTAGAGCGGCCAGGGGTTCATGCCCGTGTCTTTGCCAAGGTCCCTGATGACATAGAGCAATGTCAGAATATAGGCATCGTGTTCGACGATACCAACGATAGGTGCGGTGATCCAGTAGAGGGCCGAAGCTCCCACTACCAGGCTTTCCCTGATGATGGGCGTGATAGCGCTCGTGACGATCTTGATAACGCCGGCGTGTTCGAGGCCGCCGACCAGTGCAAACAATGACACATAAAAACCGATCGCTCTCCAGTCAAGTTCCGCAAGGATATGCTCGACGTCAGGCGTCTCGACCGTGAAATGCTTACCGAACAATTCAAAAAAGAGAATAAGGGCGATTGCTCCCCACATTGCAATAAAACCGAGATGGTACCCGAAGATGGGCCTGAATGCCATCGCAAGGATTGTCAGGAGGAATATACCGCAAGAGACAAGCGCAAAGGGCTTATCCTTAATATGGTCGGAGGGTTTTTCCTGGATAGACGCGACATCCATTCTCTTCCCCGTATATTTCTTTTTAAAGATAAGGTAAAACATCCAGCACGTTACGACATACGATATCATAAGGATAAAAAATGATGAAGGCCTGCCGGAATGCCAGATGAACCCCCAGAACTCGATGCCGGAAACGCTGTGCAGCATCTGGGGCGGCAGGTCGCCGAGGAGCATCGCCGTTCCCATAAAATTTGAGCATAGACCGACAAATAGAACAGGTGCAAAGGCAGGAAATTGAAATTTTCTGCACGCATGAAAAATAACCGGCGCGAACATGATGACGACGACAACATTGTCGATCAGCATGGAAACGAGGCCGGCTAAAAAGCCGATAGACGTAACAAAAAATGCAATATTTCCCTTGGATAATTTGAGCATCAATGCTGACAGAAAATCCGGGACACCGGATCGCCCGAAATATCCCGATATGATCCAGATGCTGAGCAGGATAAAAATAACGTTCCAGTCGACGATCTTGAACGCATCAACATCGGAATATACCCCGAGAAATACCATGAGCAGGATGCCGCCCAGAGCGGCAATGACGCTATCGATCCAACCGGTTATGACGAGAATGATGCTGGCGAGAAACACAACGGTAGCTGCGATTTGCATGAACTCCATACACCGAACCCCCTTTTGAAATATTACCCCGAAAAAAAAGGGCGACAACCGCCCTTAATTCACCCAATTTTTGTTGAAAGAATGCCCCTTATTTTCCCCTGCCCTGCCACTGCCCTAGTGTATACCAAGTTAAACATCATGTGCAAGCCTTAATCGTAAGGACAATACCATATTAAAAGGGCCGGACACAAATGCCCGGCCCCTGTTATGTCATGTCTCACAGGTCAATGACGATCTTCCCCATTGCCTATCGCCCATTGCCTATCACCTGTTACTATATAACTCCCATTCCATTGAGCACTGACAGCATAACCGCCGCTGCCATAACGGAACCGACCTGCCCGCCTGCATTCGCGCCCATGGCGTGCATGAGGAGATAATTCCTCTTGTTGTATTTCATACCCTCTTTCTGAACAACCCTGGCTGACATAGGGAATGCCGAGATGCCGGCCGCACCGATAAGCGGGTTCACCTTACCGCCCGTCACGATGTAAAGGACCTTGCCAAAAAGGATGCCGAAGACCGTGTCGAGGCATATCGCGAGCAGTCCGAGGATGAGGATGAGGAGTGTCTGAGGTTTGACAAATACCGGGCCGGCCATCGTGGCGCCGATCGATATGCCGAGAAGCAGGGTAACGATATTGGCGATCTCGTTTTCAGCCGCGCTGCAGAGCCTGCTGACAACGCCCGATTCTTTCATGAGGTTGCCGAGCATGATCGTTGCCAGAAGCGGAAGGCCCATCGGGGCGATCAGTCCGCCGAGAATGGTTATGACGATCGGGAAGAGCATTTTTGTCGTTTTGGACACCGTCTTCTGGTGTGTCTTCATGATGACGACTTTTTCCTTTTTCGTCGTGAGCATTCTCATGATAGGTGGCTGGAGGACCGGAACGAGGGCCATATACGAATATGCCGCGACTGTAACCGGCCCCAGCAAATGTTGCGCGTATTTCGAGGCCACATATATGACAGTAGGACCGTCACAAGCGCCGATAATACCGATGGTCACAGCGTCCTTATGGGGGAAACCCAGGGCCAGGGCGAGAAGCAGGGTGATAAATATCCCGAACTGGCCGGCCGCACCCAGAAGGAACGTATAAGGGTTCTCGAGTACCGGGCCGAAGTCCGTCATCGCTCCTATGCCGACGAATATGAAAAGCGGAAAGAGCTCCGTGACAACGCCGGCATCATAAAGGATGCGAAGGAAGCCGTCTTTTTCCATAAGCCCGGCAAGAGGTACATTGACAAGAATACATCCAAACCCGATAGGAACTAAAAGCAACGGCTCGCAATCTTTCTTAATGCCGAGCCATAACAGCAATCCGCCAATGATCATCATCACGGGATGCGACCAGTGCAGGTTCGCGAAGCCAGCTATCAACCCATTCAAACCACTCATTACAGAATCAGCAAACATGCGCTCATCCTCCCCTGATTATTCTTCGTCTTTTCTATACGGAAAAACTTTTTTAAGGGCAGACATTATGAGGCTAAAGACAATAAGGGTGCAAATCGTTCCGCCCATTCCGACAACAACCATCGTAAAGCCAAAGGTCCATTTGTCCATGATCTACCTGTCCTCCTGGCTGCATAGTGAGATGTGCTAAAAAAAGCTGAAATTGCTGTAAGAAATTAGCCCACCATTGAATTATAGTCAAGTGAAATAGTTAACAAAGACGGTGCATGCGGAATTTTTTCTGTTTCTGCTATCTTAGACGGGTGATTTCCGAGGATTTCCTGTTACTTTCAGGAATTCTGGTCAGGAAGCTTTTTTCGCGCTTTATCTATAAAAACGATCCCGATATATATCAGCAGGACCATGGGCACGAAAAAGAGCCGGAAAGGGATCTTCTCGATCCTCATCTTCTTCGGGTCGAGCCCATTCCCCGGGTTTTCAGTTCCCGTTTTTACCGGCGGGGCAGAAATTTGCTGATTATTACCCGTTATCCTGATCCCGGTATTATAGAAATTGTCCATGAAACCCTTGTTAATATCGAAACCCGATACGAACGGCAGAGCAAATAACGGTATCAAGAGACCGAGGATGATGAGAAAAATGCCTTTTTTCTTCGTATTTTCCATAACCCCCACACTATATCAGGTAAGGAGTGAAAAGAAAAGGGTTCCACCGTTCCACGTTCCACGAAAAAGACGGGCTCAGGTTGATGAAGGGAATTTTTTTACGTGGAACGTGGAACGTGGAACGTGGAACGGTTTCTTTTGACATAGTTACCTGCAGGGGATAAGATAACCACGACATTCATTAATCCATTCGAGGACAGGGAAATGAAACGGAAAAAAACAAGGCAGATCAAGGTGGGAGGCGTGCCCATAGGGGGCGGCGCCCCTGTCGTTGTGCAGTCGATGCTGAAGACAAACCCTGAAAATTTCAACGAGACCCTGATACAGACGCGGGAACTCAAAAAAGCGGGGTGCGAACTCGTGAGGATTGCCCTGCCCCAGGAAGAGACCTGCAAGATCATTCCTTTCCTTAAAAAAGAGGTCGATGTCCCGATCATCGGCGACATACATTTCAACCATAAAATTGCGCTCAAGGCGATGGAGGTCGGGATAGACGGCATCCGGATCAATCCCGGCACTATAAACAACCTGAGAAAGGTAAAAGAGGTCGCCGTCGTGGCCCGGGACACGCATACGCCGGTGCGGCTCGGGATGAACATCGGGTCGATCGAAAAACGTGTTTTGAAGAATTATTCGCGTCCGAACGCCGATGCGATGGTCGAAAGCGCGCTCTACCACATCGCGCTTTTCGAAGACATCGGCTGGACGGAGCTCAAGGTCTCCCTCAAGGCATCAGACATACAGGAAACCATCACTGCATACAAGAAATTCTCGAAGCGGTCGGATTACCCGCTTCATGTCGGGATAACCGAGGCAGGCCCCGTTTTCTCCGGAGCGATCAAATCCGCGATCGGGATCGGCATACTTCTCAATGAGGGCATCGGTGATACCATCAGGGTATCGCTTACGGGCAATCCCGTGTTCGAGGTTGTTGCGGGATATCACATCCTCAGGGGCCTGGGGTTGCGTAAAAGGGGAATCAATATCATCTCCTGCCCCACGTGCGGCCGCACCAAGACGAACCTCGCTCAGATCGTCGAGGAATTCGAGAACGAGGTCAGTGAATTCGACGCCTACCTCGACGTCGCCATCATGGGCTGCGAGGTGAACGGCCCCGGCGAAGCCCGCGAAGCCGACATAGGCCTCGCCTTCGGCGCCACAAGCGCAATGCTCTTCAAGAAAGGAAACGTCATCAAGTCGGGGATACCGAAAGAGATGGCCAAAAATATGCTGAAAGAAGAGATCTATAATATGATCAATAAATGATCGTTCAAAGTTCAAGGTTCAAGGTTGTAGTACTGGGTTGGCAAATGAATTCAATTTGTTGGGGGTAGGTGTTTTTGGTTTTTAACCTTGAACTTTGAACCTTGAACTTTGAACCTTTTTATCTTTCGTTGCTTCTCTTCCACACATGCACCACCCTCTGAACCACGGTAACGTGCGTCAGCACGGCTAAGATAATTACAACATAATTGAGAAGAAGCGGGATGAAAAGGCCGATAAGAACGAGGACGATCCTTTCCGGGCGTTCGAGGAGGCCGGTTTTGCATTGGATGGCTGCGGCTTCGGCGCGGGCGCGGGCGTAGGGTATGAGGGCCGTGCCGATGACGGCAATGAAAGCGGCCAGCGCCAGATATGGCTCGTTATGACGGACGTATACCAGCATGATCGCTCCCGTGACCGTGAGGTCCGTGTATCGGTCGAGGACCGAATCGAGGAAACCTCCAAATTGAGTTACCCGGCCCTGCGTGCGGGCGAGGGCCCCGTCAAGGATGTCGAGAAAACCGGCGACAAGAAGGGCTATGGCGCCAAGAGCGGGATGTTCGAAATAGACGAGGAATGCACAGAGGAAGCCGAAAAGAGTGCCCGTTATGGTGATCATATTCGGTGAGATGGCCTTGCTTCTGAAGACGAAGCGGCATAAGGAAACAGCCACGGGGTCGAGCCGGTGACCGATCTTTGGGCCAATCACGTACGGCTCCCTACCGGGATCTTTCGCCCCGGATAAACTCCTCGACCATGGCGCGGGCCGCCTCGTCGGGGAATTGCCTGATCGGGTGCTTCATCGTGTACGCGGATATCGATTCCAGGACACCTGCGATGCCCCTGTCGCGCGCGACCTTGCAGCAGCGTACCGCATCTATGATGACCCCTCCGCTGTTCGGCGAGTCTTCGACGGAGAGCCTCAGTTCGCAGTTGATCGGGATGTCACCGAATATCCTTCCCTCGAGGCGCATGAAACAGACCTTGTTGTCTTTCTGCCAGGGAACGTAATCGGACGGGCCGATGTGTATATTGTCCGCAGGGATCGGCACGTCGATGTTCGACTGTACCGCCTCGGTTTTGGATATCTTCTTCGATGTCAGCCGTTCCCGGTTGAGCATGTTGAGGAAATCGGTGTTGCCCCCGGTGTTGAGCTGGTACGTATTGTCAAGTTTTACGCCGCGGTCGTTGAAGAGCTTGGCGAGCGTCCGGTGGATAATGGTGGCCCCGATCTGGGATTTCACATCATCGCCGATGACCGGTATGCCCTTTTCTTCGAACCGTTTTGCCCATGACGGGTCTGAGGCTATGAAGACGGGGATGCAGTTGATGAGGCTTACGCCTTTTTCGAGACAGGCTTCCGCGTAGAAACGCGCGGCCTTTTCGGACCCGACCGGAAGATAATTGAGAAGGATATCGACTTTTTTATCCTCGAGCACGGCCGCTACATTGACAGGTTCCGCACGGGAAATGACGAACGTGCGCTCGTCCGGGTACTGCTGCATGTGGGGCGCCACGCCGTCGAGAACATTGCCCATCGATACGGAAACACCGGTAGCCGGGATGTTGGGTTCGATCGTCTTTGTGCAGTTGGGCGCCGCGAATATGGCCTCCTCGAGAGGCCTGCCCACCTTGCGCTCGTCGATATCAAAAGCCGCCACGATCCTGATATCGCCGGGTGCGTACCCGCAGATGTCATGATGCATAAGGCCTATCGATTCCCGGCTTTGCCGGGCATAATAGAAGATACCCTGTATCAGCGAGCTAGCGCAGTTCCCCACACCGGCAATAGCAACACGAATTTCAGGCATTGCATCTCCTTATATCGATCGTTCTTTCAGGAATATATGTCCTGACGCCCTAAAAAGACAGGACTCACCGCCTGTAGCGTTCTGTACCGGCCTCGTAGAGATCGTTCCCGAAAATGTCATTAATGACGAAAAGCGGCATGTCCTTCACCTTAAGCCTCACAACCGCTTCCGGGCCAAGGTCCTCATAGGCAATGACATCCGCAGCGACAACCGTACGTGCCAGAAGCGCGCCGGCCCCTCCCGTCGCCCCGAAGTAAACTGCCTTATGTTCTTTCAGCGCATTCTTTACCGCTTCCGAGCGCTTACCCTTTCCTATCATACCCTTCAAACCGAGAGATATCAACCCCGGCGCATAAGAATCCATACGGGAACTGGTCGTGGGGCCGCAGGACCCGATGACACTTCCGGGGGGAGCGGGAGCAGGGCCGCAATAATAAATGACCTGCCCCGTGATGTCGAACGGCAACTCACCGCCCGATGCTATCGTCTCCGAGAACCTCTTATGCGCCGCATCCCGGGCAGTGTAGATGAAGCCGGACAGGAGGACCTTGTCCCCGGCCCTGAGCGTACCGATACGGTCGTCAGCAAGCGGCGTCTCTATTCTTTTTATCGCGTCGTTTCCGGCTGCGCCCGTCATAGGACCGCCTCCTTGATCCTGTGAGCGTGGCACTGGATATTGACGGCCACAGGCAATGACGCAAGATGGCAGGGCGCCATCTTTATGTGAACATCGAGCGCGGTCACGGTGCCTCCGTACCCCTGCGCACCGATGCCCGTCTTGTTTATCTCGTCGAGCATCTCTCTTTCCAGGTCCGCCATCTCCCTGTCAGGGTTTCGCTCACCGGGAGGCACCATGAGCGCCTCCTTGGACAGCAGGGCCGACATTTCAAAATTCCCGCCTATCCCCACGCCTACCGTGATCGGGGGACAGGGGTTCGGGCCGCCTTTGCGGACCATGTCGAGGATAAACGCCTTGACGCCCTCTCTTCCCTGGGAAGGTGTGAGCATACGGACCTCGCCGTAATTTTCGCTCCCGCCTCCCTTCGGCAGGACGGTGATCTTCAGTTTGTCCCCGGGAACGATCTTCGTGTGAATGATGGGCGGCGTATTGTCCCCGGTATTCTTGCGCGTAAAAGGATGGCAGCATGATTTCCTCAAGAAACCGTTGCGGTACGCCCGGCGGACGCCTTCCGCGACGGCGTCGCCAAGGTCGCCGCCCGTGATGTGCACATCCTGCCCTATTTCGAGAAACGTTACGGCGAGCCCCGTATCCTGGCAGATGGGCATGCGTTCTTCGCGTGCAACATCGGCATTCCTGAGCAATTCCCGGAGCACTTCCTGTGCGACGGGTGATTCCTCCCTGTCGATAGCATTCCTGATAGCGTCTCGCATATTCTCGGAAAGGTTTAGATTGGCATCGATGAACAGGCGTTCTATCGTTGATATAATATCGTCGGTATGGATCTCGCGCATTGCCGGTGTGCCCCTTATTCTTCGTACGGGGCTATAATGCCCTTCTCCATGAGCAGCCCCACTTCGTCCTGGGCCCTGCGTATCTTGGTAACGGCCATATTGTAGAGTTCCTTTTCATCTATCGTCAGACGCGCCACTCCCTGCTTCATTGCCATTTTCGCAACGGCTACCGCCTCGCGCGGGAAGACCTCCCATTCACTCATCGTCGGAAGCAGGTGGTCCTCGTCGAGCCCTTTGTCCTCGGCGAACCGGGCAAGCTCATATGCGGCCGCGATACACATCTGGTCGGTGATCGTGCGCGCCATGACGTCGAGGGTACCCCGGAAGATGGCAGGAAAACCGACCGAATTGTTTACCTGGTTCGGAAAATCGCTTCTGCCCGTCGCCACGATCCGCGCTCCCGCCTCTTTCGCATCCCACGGCCACATCTCGGGTATCGGGTTCGCACAGACGAACACGATAGCGTTGTCGGCCATCGACGCGACCCAGTCTTTCTGAATCACGTCGGGCCCCGATTGCGACAGGGCGATCAGGACGTCCTGCCCTTTGAGCGCCGCGGCCGTGTCCCCGTCACGATCTTCCCCGTTCGTCGTCTGCGCGAGCTCGAGCTTTTCCTTGTAGTTTGGCTTTATATCATCGCGTTTGCGGTTGAGTATGCCCTTGCTGTCGACGACGATGATCTTCTTCGGGTCGGCGCCCGCCTTGATGAGCATACGCACGATGCAGACGTTCGCGGCCCCGATGCCGATCATCGTGATCTTCGCGTCTTCGATCTTCTTGCCCACGATCTTGAGCGCATTGACGAGGCCCGCCAGCGTCACGGCAGCGGTCCCCTGCTGGTCGTCGTGCCACACGGGTATCGGCGATTCCGCCCGCAATTTTTCAAGGATATAGAAACATTTAGGGTTTTCAATGTCTTCAAGATTGATCCCGCCGAACACGGGGGCGATCAGTTTAACCGTCCGTATGATCTCATCGGGGTCCTTCGTATCGAGGCATATCGGGAAGGCATCCACGCCGCCAAGATATTTGAAAAGAAGAGCTTTCCCTTCCATGACGGGCAGTCCGGCCATGGGGCCGATATCGCCTAAGCCCAGGACCCGCGTTCCGTCACTGACGATGCCGACAGTGTTTCCCTTGTTCGTATATTCAAAGACCTTTTCGGGGTTCTTATTGATCTCTTTGCACGGTTCCGCGACGCCCGGGGTATACCATATGGCGAAATCATTGATGTCCCTTATGACGCACTTCGGTACCATCTCTATCTTTCCCTTGTAAAAGGGGTGCATTTTCATGGCATCAAGCGCCGGTTTCCGCGCTTTTTCAAGTAATACTTCCTTAGTGACCCTTTCGTCGCTCACGACACGCCTCCATTCATTTTGCACTTGTGTCCAACATTTTATTATAAAGACAGTAAGGAGTAAAGAGTAAGGAGTGAGGAGATAAAAACCCGTCCGATAATTTACTTCTCCTTACTCCTTACTCCTCACTCCTTACTTTCATTCATTGACAATGGGCGTAAAATTGTTTATTTTATTGGAAAATTGGGCCCATAGCTCAGCTGGAAGAGCCACCGGCTCATAACCGGTAGGTCCTTGGTTCGAACCCAAGTGGGCCCATTGAAAATGCATATGGTGAAAAAATTTCTCATAGAACCGGATATCGACTAACGAAGAGGGGGTGTACCAACGGGTACACCCCCTCTCATTTTTGGAGGAAATACTTTGGAGCGGGAACTCGAAACTCTTTTTGAAGCTCAGAAAATTGAAACCCAGATAATGGAAGGTGAACAGAAACTGCTTCAGGCGCCGAGACGCCTCAAACAAATGGAAGAAGAACTGCTCGCGGTCCAACAAAAGATCGACAGGGAGAAGGAAATAATCGACGAACTCGAAAAGGAAAGGCGCAAGAAAGAAAAAGAGCTCGAGGTAGACAAGGAAAAGATAAAGAAGCTCGAGGTACGGCTCTATGATGTAAAGACCAACAAGGAATACCAGGCCCTTTTAAAGGAGATCGAGGCAGCGAAAGAAGTCAACGACCGTACCGAGGAAGATGTTCTCGTCCTCATGGAAAAGGTGGAAGATCTCAAAAAGGATTACGAAAGTTCGCACGTCCATCTCAAAGAGATCGAAAAAGAATCCGAGGTAGAAAGGGCAATTATCGAGAAAGAAGTAAAGTCCATGGATGAGATCATTGAAAGGCTCAGCCAGGAGAGGGACAACCTTCTTTCCATTGTCAGCGAAAATTTACGGAACATTTACGGCATTCTCAAAGAAAGGCGCGGAGGCATCGCAGTCACTAACGTCAGGAACGGTGTGTGCCTTGGCTGCAATATGAACATCCCGCCGCAGCTTTTTATCGAAGTAACGAAAAACAAGCAGCTCATTCAGTGCCCGAGCTGCAACCGCATACTCTTTTTCAGAGAAAACGATTGATGCACTGGCATATCAATGTCGACGGTGCATCGTCGGGCAACCCCGGAAAGTCAGGCGCGGGGATCATTGCGCGTGACGGCGACGGGAAGATCGTCCTGTCAAAAAGCATCTTCCTCGGAGAGATGACCAACAATATGGCCGAGTACGAGGCTCTGCTCATCGCCCTTACCGACGCGGCCGCATATTCCGTAAAAGATGTCACTGTCTACACGGACTCGCAGCTGGTCGCCAACCAGGTCAACGGGCTGTATAAGATCAAGAACATGGTCCTCTTTCAGTATGTGAAAAAAATAAAACAAACCATAAGCAATTTCGATCATTTTGCGATACACTATATTCCGCGGGAACAAAATCGGGAAGCCGATAAACTTGCGAAGGATGCCATATTAAAAGGGTAGACGGGTGATCGCTCCGCACTCGTGCGGGGAGGAAAGTCCGGGCATCGAAGGGCAGGATGGTTCCTAACGGGAACCGGGGGCAACCCCAGGGAAAGTGCAACAGAAAATACACCGCCCTTTAAGGGTAAGGGTGAAATGGCGGGGTAAGAGCCCACCAGTCCCGCGGTGACGCGGGAGCTTTGTAAACCCCATCCGATGCAAGGCCAAAGAGGGTGCCGCTTGACGCGGCGTGGATGGCCCGTCCAATACCCGGGTAGGCCGCTTGATATCCGGTCATGCCGGATACAGAGAAATGATCGCCGTTTCCGCCTTGAAAGCGGAAAAACAGAACCCGGCTTACAGTCTGCCCTTTTAATATGACCATCCCCCTTCACGAGCCTATATGAAACATTTGATTATAGTGTTTCTCATCGCCGGGTCGCTTCTTCTTTTCTTCACGAACATCGGGGGCCGGGATTTCTGGGCCCCGGATGAGGGTGATTTCGCCGAGATCGTGAAAGAGCTGAACGGCAATCCGGTCGTACCGCATCTCAACAACACGCCGTACGGCGAGAAACCTCCCCTGTTCTATTACACTGCCTTCGCATTTACAAAAGCCTTTCCGTTTTTTCGTGATGAAACCTCAATGCGGCTCGCCCCGGCTTTCGCCGCACTTGTCACCCTCATCGGCTTTGTTCTCGTCACGCGGCGGGCATTCGGTCTTGAACGGTCGATAGTAAGCGCCGTTATCCTGGGACTCACCCCGCTTTTTTACTGGCAGGCGCGCTATCTCCAGGTCGACATGGTCTTTTCGGCTGCCCTCGTTCTTGCGCTTCTTGCGTTCTTCAGATTCACGGAAGATGGCAGGGCACGGTGGTATTATTTATTCTTCATTTTGCTGGCCTTCGCATTCATGGCGAAAGGTCCGCTCTCGGTCGTGCTCGCCGTTCCCGTCATCGTTCTTCACCTGTTCTCCGAAAAGAGACCGTCCGTTATACTGACCCGGCACACCGTCTTCGGCATCCTCGTATTTCTCGCCGTTGTTCTTCCCTGGTACTGCGCCGTATACCTGAAAGAGGGGTACCCGTACCTTTACGAGAATATCCTTCGCCAGAACTTCACGAGGTTTTTCGAGGCATGGAGCCACAAAAGGCCTTTCTATTATTATTTCACGACGCTTCCTCTCGATTTTTTTCCCTGGTCTTTATTCCTGCCGCTCGGTATATACACTGCGTTCAAGACCTGGAGGACCGACAGTAAGACCCGTTTCTTCCTGTTGTGGTTCCTCTGGTTCTTTCTGTTTTTTTCCCTGTCCTCGGGAAAGATCAGCAAGTACATGCTTCCCGCCCTGCCGGCCCTCGCCGTTATCGTTTCAGGTCCGATGCTCACCTGGAACAGGCTTTACAACAGGATCGCATTTTCGGTTGCCGCAATTCTTTTCCTCGGCCTCGGCGTGGGCCTCTTTGCTTATGTTCCTTCCCAGTACAGGGAATTCACGCCGGAACGGATCGTTCTCGGTGCCGCGGCGGTCTGCAGTTGTATTCTCGTTCTTGCTGCCGTTACGTTTTCATCGGCCCGGAAGGCCTTTGTGGTTATCGCCCTCTTCCTCGGTCTCGCATACATGATCGGCAACATATCCATCTTCGAAAAATTCAATCGCTATAAATCCCCGAAACCCGTTGCCGAAAAATTGAGGTCCCTTGCCGGAGACACGACACCCTGGGTATATTATGGCAGTATGCGTGGAGTGTATGTATACTATGTCGGCAGATTTGCGGTGCATATCGACGAACACGATGTAAAAGGCCTCAGGAGCTATGCGGACCGCGACGGAGAGTTTTACCTGCTCACCCGCCAGCGCGACGCCTGTGAGGTGAAAAAGGCAGTACCCGATGCGGCCGTAGCCTCCCGGGATACGATCGGGGACACGGAGATGGTCATTTTTCACATTACAAAAAAGGGTAAGGGATAATTTGACGGAACCGAAAAAAAAGCTTGCCGCATATATCGGTCTGCTTCTTGTTCTTTCTTACATCTTCCTTTTTGCGGGGCTTGGCTCCTATTCCTTAAAAGAGCCGGACGAGGGACGTTACGCGGAGATCCCGCGTGAAATGGTGGAAAGCGGCGACTACACGGTGCCCCGGCTGAACGACGTCCGGTACTTCGAGAAACCTCCCCTGCTTTACTGGGCCGCCGCCCTCTCCTACAAAGTATTCGGGGTCAGCGAATGGTCCTTCAGGTTCCCGAACGCTCTTGCCGCTGCCCTGTGCGTGTTCAGCCTTTTCTTTTTCGTGCGGCGATGGACCGATGACCTGGCAGCATTTCTCGGGTCCCTCGTTCTCCTGTCGTCGTTCGGTTTTTTCGCCATGGCCCGTATCGTCACGACCGACATGGTGCTCACGTTCTGGCTCTTCCTGTCGCTCTTAAGTTTCTACGGCTATTATCGAGAGAGGTCCGCACCCCTTCTGTGGGTATTCTATGCAGCCATGGCGCTCGCGACCCTGACGAAAGGCCCCGTCGCCCCTGTGCTCCTTTGCGCTGCCCTCTTCATTTTCCTTGTCATGGAGGGCAAACTTGCCTTTGTCAGGGAGATGAAGCTCATGCGGGGTCTCGCGCTGTACCTCCTCATAGCGGCCCCGTGGTTTGTCGTGATCTCGATCAGGGAAAAGGAATTCTTCAATTTCTTTTTCATCGACCAGCACGTGCTGAGGTTTGTCTCGACGAAGCATAAGCGCAGCGGGCCGATCTATTATTTCATTCCCGTAATTTTCGGAGGAATGCTCCCCTGGTCGCTCTATATCCCGCGCGCGTTCTCCCTCGCCTGGAAAAGGAACGAATGCCGGCTTTTCGCGATCTGGTCAGCGCTTGTGTTCATATTTTTCAGTGTGTCAGGGTCCAAGCTCCCTCCCTATATTCTCCCTGTTTTTCCGGCGCTGGCACTATTGATCGCGGTTCTTTTTTACGAGCACAGGAATTCGCCGTTTAAACGCAACTGGGAGATAATAGGGAATGTCATAGTTATGGCCGTGTTCGCGCTGGCAATTTTCCTCTACCTGAGCCCGTCTTTCATGGCATCCATTGGCGACATTACCATGGAATCCCGGGCAATTGCCCGAAGCCTTTTCTCTTTCGCGCTTACCGTCTCGGTGAGTGCGGCGGTCTGTTGTGTTCTTTTCCTGCTGCGGCCCATGAGGGTTCCGAAAAATACGTTCGTGATCCTGACGCTCTTCTCCTTATCCATGATCATCGCGATCGTCACGCACTCCGGGATACTCGACAGGGTAAATACCGCGAAGGACCTGGCGCTTGCGGTGAAGGCCCAAAAGGAACAGCCTGACCTCATCGTCAATTATTCCGCGCTCGATCTTACCCTCCCCTTTTACCTGCGAAGGCCTGTCGTCATCGCGTCGTATACCGGCGAGCTTCTCATGGGTGCACAATACGAAGACTCGCGGAAATACTTCATGGATGAAAAAGAATTTCTCGATACCCTGGGTTCCGGGAAAAAGGTCCTTTTCGTAACGAAGTACAAGAGGATCGAAAATTTGCGGAATAAATTCCCCGGCCGCATAAAGGTCCTGAAATGCCAGAACGACCGATGCCTCCTTTCAAATTACTGATGAAGACAGGTCTTTGCGGTCGTCGAAAAAAGGCTTCCGTGTATGCCGTTGCCCTCTGTATATGCATCATCTGTTTTCCCGGTATCTTTCACCTGCATACGGCATCCGGAGCGGACACGGGTCTCGCCAGCGATCTCAAAGCCATCGCCAGGGACCCGGGGATACATCCGGCAAAGATCGGGGTCGTCGTCGAATCGATGGGGACAGGGGAAAAGATCTTCGAGTTCAATCCCGACAAACCGCTGGTACCGGCGTCGAATATGAAGCTTCTCACCAGTGCTGCAGCGCTTATCGTGCTGACACCGGACTACAGGTATGAAACACGGCTCGTCACGAACGGAAGTGTTGAGGCAGGGGTACTGAGGGGGGACCTCATTGTCGAAGGCTCGGGTGATCCCACCATCTCGGGATACTTCAACGACAACGACCCCGTATGGGTTTTCAAGGATTGGACAAAACGCCTGTCCGGTATGGGCATCAAGGAAATACGGGGCGATCTTTTCATTGACAACTCGGCATTTCCGGAAAAACCGTATGGCGACGGCTGGAATATGGACGACGTGAACCGCTGTTTCTGCGCCCCCCGGGATGCCTTCACCTTTAATAACAACTGCATTCAGCTCGAGATCGTCCCGTCGACACAGAAAGACCGGGATTTTCAATTCGTCATGGAGCCCGTAAGCGACTACATACGGCTCGTGGACAAGCTCAATTCCCGGAAAGCTGCAGGGACAGGCACGGTCCGTCTTCATTACAAAGACGCGAGGACGTTGCAGGTCGTTGGTTCCAGAAATCCCGGAAGTGCCGCGACGATCCACTACGTGCCCGTGCGCTATCCCGGCGAGTTCGGCGGGTTCGTTCTCAAGGAAACACTCGCGGCCGGCGGGATCAGCGTAACAGGGAATGTACTGTGCTCGCGCAACTGCCCGAATACAGCAGATATCACGCAGCGAAAGAAGAACGGTCCGTTAAAAACGCTGGCAGTCTACCAATCCGTCAAACTCTCCGAGATAATCAAGGTCATCAACAAGCTCAGTAATAATCTCTATTCGGAAATGCTGCTTTTTACGATCGGCAGGACGTCGGGCGCTGCGTATTCCACCGGGAAGGCGGCCTCCATCACCCTTGCGGCCCTGAACAACGCCGGGATCGCGACAGACGGCCTGGTAATGGCCGACGGGTCAGGCCTGTCACGCTACAACCTTGTCACACCCCGGCAATTCACCCGGTTATTGCAGGTCATGGCTGCCGGCCCCTATTCCGCTCATTTCTATGAATCCCTCCCCATCATGAGCATCGACGGGACACTCAAGCGCCGCCTCAAAGGTTCACGCGCATCCGGCCTCATACGCGCCAAGACCGGCACAATAAACGGCGTCCGCAGCCTCTCCGGCTACCTGACCACATACAACAACGAAAACCTCGTTTTCTCGATCATATCCAACGGCCACCCGTCAACCGCGGCAATAGACAGGGTGGTGGACAAGATCATTTTGAGGCTGCTGGAGTATGAAAAACCGTAATACATAAAAACGGTTCCACGTTCCATGTTCCACGTTCCACGTTAAAAAAATCCAGATCCCTAGTCTTGAGAGCCTCCACATCGGAACACGATACACGATTTGTTTTTCTTCTAACGTGGAACGTGGAACATGGAACGTGGAACCAAAATCTTTATCGGACTATTCTCTTCCTCATAAAGTGAAACGGCAGCGGCGAGAGGACCATTGCCACGACAACTATCCACACGATCCCCTCCACGGCCGCGCACGCGTGGCCTGCGGCGAGGGAACGGCAGACGTTGGTCAGGTGGTAAAGTGGAGTGAACCACGCTATTTTCGCGACGAAAGGAGGCAGGGTGTCGAGGGGGAAGAATATGCCGGAAAAAAGGAACATGGGGGACATGAAAAGAGTGTAAAAATAATTGAGCGAATCGACCCCGGGGACGAGCGCAACACATACGAGGGATATCTCGGCGAATATGAGGCCGCTCAGGAACAGGATGGGAATGACGATAAGGATAAGGGGTGAATCGACGAGGCGGAACGCGCTTATCGTGCCTATGATGATCATGCCGTACAGGACGCTTTTGCTTGCACCCCACATCATCTCACCCGCTATGAGATCGTCTATGTTGACAGGGGTCGAGAGGATCGCATCGAAGGTCTTCTGGTAAAATATCCTGACGTAGGTAGCATACGTGCATTCATACACCGTCGCGAACATCGATGACGATGCGATGATCCCGGGGGCGATGAAGTTGATGTAGGGGCGTCCCTGCACCTCAGTGATGTATCCCCCGAGGCCGAGGCCGAGCGCGACAAGATAGAGGACCGGCTCGACGAAATTGAGGGCAACGCTCGAGAGATAAAGCTTGGTATAGACGGTC
Source organism: Syntrophorhabdaceae bacterium (assembly GCA_963666485.2). Classification (GTDB taxonomy): domain Bacteria; phylum Desulfobacterota; class Syntrophorhabdia; order Syntrophorhabdales; family Syntrophorhabdaceae; genus Delta-02. The sequence continues at coordinate 110,721 of CAXXUO010000008.1, forward strand.
AGATGTCTTTGCCACACCCGGTAGGCGCGTTTAATTTTCAAGTTTATGCCCCGTTAGCTTAAGATAGACCGCCTCGAGGTTCCCCCCGTGCTCCTGCATCAATTCCTCAGGCGAGGCAACGATGATGATCTTGCCCCTGTCCATGATCGCCACCCGGTCGCAGAGCCTTTCGGCCTCTTCCATGTAGTGTGTCGTAAGGAGCAGGGTCTTGCCTTTCTCCTGCAGGTCTTCGAGGCGCTTCCAGACTGTCTGCCTGCTGTGCGGGTCAAGCCCCGTTGTCGGCTCGTCAAGTATGATGATCTCGGGATCGTTGACAAGAGACCTCACAAGGAGAAGGCTCCTTTTCATGCCTCCCGACAGGCTCCTGATATTCTCATTCATTTTTTCGGTCAGCCCTACGGAATCGAGGAGCTGCCGGGCCAGCGGGGCAGACCTCTTTTTTGGTATGTCGAAATACCTGGCGTATACAACGAGGTTCTGCATGACAGAGAGATCGGGGTCGAGGCTGTCGTCCTGTGGCATGACGCCTATCCGTGATTTTATCAGGCTCGGATCTTTCATGACATCATGGCCGAGGACCGTGACGGAGCCCGCGGTCGGCGGCATGAAGCAATACAGGATACGCATGATCGTCGTCTTTCCCGCACCGTTCGGGCCGAGGAACCCGAAAAACTCTCCTTTGTTTATCACGAAATCGACGTTATCGACCGCCCGGAAATGGTCGTAATCCTTGGTCAGGTTCTTCGCCGTAATTATTTCCATAGAAGATAGTATAATCACAGAACCGGAAAACAGGTCGAGGAAAATATTTGATAATACTTGTGGTGCGGCGTCATTCCGGCTTGCCGGAATCCAGCGTCTTTGTCTTTTATTCAGTGATAATAAACCAGCTCATTACGCCCTCCGGAAACAGCCATAAAGACACGGGATTCCGCCGCAAAAGCCGGCGGAATGACGATCCAGGTTGAGACGGGATGGCAACTGGAAGTTATGATACTACAAATTGCGGCCTGCGAAGGCGTCAGGCGTGCCGTTTATTTTTGACGGGTTTCGCGTCGGTGATCTCCGCTACCGGCAGTGTCGCGATGTCAATGAACCGCTGGCGCCAGGTGTCGTTGTCCCTCAGCAGGTCATCGACACGGGAAAAAACGTTCTCGACAAAGACCTCCCTCTCCTCCAGTTGCTTCCTGATGCCGTACCGGATCGAATTGCGTTCGTCGTTGTTCAGGTGGTTTATGACATTCTTCGTTGTCAGGATCGTCCCGTACCGGGAGAGGTTTGAAAGCCGCGAAGCATAATTGATCGTATCGCCGAGGGCCGTGAACTCGATGTTCGTCGATGAGGGCGTCGTTGTACTGAAATATTCCTGCCCCTCGTTGATACCCATGTTGAGGTGGAGGTCGTTGAGCCATCTCTTTCGGGCCTTCCACTCGGCCGAGAAATCCGCCATCTTCTCCCGGATAGACAGCGCACAGTTTATGGAATTCATGAGATATCCCGGGTCCTGTTTCTTCAGGAAATAATACACGACCCCGTCGCCGATCCGTTTGCCGTAAATCCCATGGTATGCCTTGAAAGATTCTTCCAGTATCTTCCACATACTGTTTATCAGCTCGAAATACTCCTCGGGTGGAAGCTCTGCACATATCCGGACCGAATTCTGCAGGTCCGCGACAAGAACGCTGAACGATACAAGGGTGGGCAGGCGCTGCTGGAGCAGGTCACGGACCACGGTCTCGCGGTCTGACAGGAATTCCGCGATGCCCGATTGCGCCTTTTCCGCTTTTTGATAGAGGAAAAACATTCCCTCGCGAAAGAATGTCGTGTACACCACGAATTTTTCCGCGTTGCCATTGGTCCCTTCTATATCGAGGTAATTTCTGTGTACTTTTTCCGGCAACACCCTCGGCGCACGCTCATACACGGACTCGAGATACTGTGTTTCCCTTCCGGACATCCCTGTATACATCTGGCCCAGGTGTTCCTTGTCCATCTTCATACGATAGAAACCCATATGGTATTCGACGACCCCTTCCCAATTCTTCACGAAATGATTGAATTCCCAGCTGAGGAACAGGCGAAAGACGTTCCGGAGCTCGACGTCCCTGATCGAACGGATGGATTTGCCGAAAATTGTCTTCTCCGCGTGCTCGTTCACCCACTCTATCTCAAATTCATAATTGAGAAGGTAGGCGGGCGTCTTGATATCATCGAGTGTCAGGTTCAAGCTGTCATTCGTCATCTCAATGGGCCTCAGTCCTTTTTCAACGAGAAGTGAATTCGCAAAGCTGCGGCGGTCAGGTCCAAGATACACGGCCGGTCCGACTTCCTGTGCAATTGCGTCCATGGCCTTACCCTTCTCTTTGAGTTTCTTGATCTCCGTTATTGTGTCTAAGACAGTTTCCGGGAAGTAGCCGATCTTTTTCGTGCCTTTCAGGTCCTTCGATGCGTTCTTCACCAGCGGCTTCGGGATGATGCCCCTTTTGATGTAATTGTTCAGGGTTGCACGTGATATCGCGGATCTCTTGAGAAGTTCCTTGCTGTCAATCCACTTGTGGCCGTTCAGTTCCCCCATGCCAAAAACCCCCATTTATCCCCAGCGCTGTCGATACAATTTACATAATTATACAGTCTAAATGAATTGTCAAGAAAAAAGTTATACAGTCTAAAACTACCGTAAGACCCCAGCCGCCGTCATCCCGGTGCTTGACACCGGGATCCAGTGTCTTTGTATTTATTTCTTGGATTCGGGTGTGCACTACTTGAAGGTGTCACGATAAATAAAGGTGGGCAGGGCGGAGATGGAAAACCTTGTATGATACTCCCCGTGGAATATCACGAACAATCCATGATAGAAAAGAGAAAAAGGTTGCCGGTGTGGCAGGCCGTAAAAACCAGGGGATGATATCCCGTATCCAAGCTCGGGCCGCCACACCTTCTCCTTATAAACCCGGACAGTTGCAGGGGACTCGCAGGAGATCCCGCATTGCACAAGGAAGGGACACGGGAAAAAGGGGTGATATCATGGACGACGTCTTCATCGGGATCGACATATCGAAAGAGCATTGTGACCTCGCGGTCATACCGGGCGGCACGCAGAAGAGGTTTACAAACGACGAGGAGGGCCACGAGGCGATCCTTGCCTTCGTACTTCCTCTCAACCCTTCCCGCATCGTCATCGAGGCGTCGGGAGGATACGAGATGGGAGCAGTGCGTACCCTGGCGGACGGCAAGCTTCCTGTTGTAGCGGTCAATCCCCGGCAGGTGAGGGACTTCGCGAAGGCGACAGGCAGGCTCGCAAAGACGGACACGATAGATGCAGGTGTCCTCGCGCAGTTCGCAAAGGCCATCGAGCCGGAGATACGGCCGCTTCCGGAGAAAGATGCCGAGGTGCTCCGTGCCCTCGTTGCCCGCAGGAGGCAGCTCATCCAGATGCTGACGATGGAGAAGAACCGCCTCGAGAAAGCGCCCGCTGCCGGAAGCGAGGATATCCGGAACCACATATACTATCTCACCGAGGCCTTGAAGAAGATCGACAAGGACATCTCGCGGACGATCAGGAAAAGCCCCCTGTGGAAGGAGAAGGAGACGATCCTCATGAGCATGCCCGGGGTCGGTCCCGTTATCTCCTGTAATCTCATCGCAGCCCTTCCCGAACTGGGGACACTGAACCGCAAGGCCATCGCGGCCCTTGTCGGGCTCGCCCCCTTCAACAGGGACAGCGGCAGATACCGGGGAACACGGACCATATGGGGAGGCAGGTCTCATGTCAGGGCCATACTGTATATGGGGACCATCAGCGCGATCAAGTTCAATCCTGCCATCGGGGCCTTCTATAAACGGCTCGTCGAAGCGGGAAAGGCCAAGAAAGTTGCGATTACTGCCTGCATGAGGAAGCTTTTGACCATTCTGAATACCATGATGAAGAACAAGACAACGTGGATCGAGGTCACCTCGTGAAGAAGAAATCAGTTGACATCGAACACAGTTGCTTGGATCCCGGTGTCAAGCACCGGGATGACGAGACTGGTAAAGGTACAGGATAAAGCAGTTTGTCATTACGCCATCAGCCTCACTCCTAACCCCTACAAAAAAGGCAGGCTATGAGCCTGCCTCTCTTAGACACTATCAAACTTAATTACGCTTTCAGGATTCTTCCCGGACTCTTTTCAATTCTTCTTTCAATGCGGGGAGCACGGTGAAGACGTCGTCAACGATACCGTAATCCGCGTATTGAAATATGGGGGCGTTCGGGTCTTTATTTATGGCAACGATCACCTTCGAGGTGTCCATGCCCATGATGTGATGCAGTGCGCCGGAGATCCCGCAGCCGATATACAGTTTCGGGGAAACGGTCTTTCCGCTTTTCCCGATCTGGTCGTCATATTCTCTCCACTTGCTGTCGACAACCGTCCGGGATGCGCCGACGCGGCCTCCCATAAGATCTCCGATCTCCTCGAGCAGTGAGAAGTGCTCGGCAGCCTTCATTCCCCTGCCGCCGCAAATGATGAAGTCTGCCTCCTGGAGGTCGACCTTCTTCGATTCCGCCTTCGCAAGAGAAATGACCTTGATGCCGGGGTTTTTCTGAATGCTCGCCTTTTCTTCCACGATCTCGCCAGGCGGGCCTGCTTCATTCACGGCGAAAGAGTTTGGCCTGAACGTTGCGATCAGCATCGCGTCGGAACGGGGGGCAACCCACGAGATCACCTTGCCGCCGTAAAGAGGTTTCTTTAACTTTATCCCATCGCTTGCGAGGTCGAGTCCCACCGCATCTGAGACCATGGCTGTCTGAAAACGTGCTGCGATCCTCGGGAAAAGGTCCTTGCCCGTCATGGACGACGTGCCGAGAACGATCGCGGGTTCATATTTTTTCAACATCTCCTCGAGAACGGAGCTCGTCAGGTCCCAGCCGTAATCGGCCAGTGCCCCGTCATCGACAACGATCGTCTTGTCGCAATAACCGCTCACAACCCCGGCCACGTTCTTCACGTCCGATCCTATGACGACCCCCAGGAGGGAGGACGACAATTTCCCGGCGACCTGCCGGCCTGCGGACAACAATTCCAGCGACGCCTTCCTCGGCATCGCGTCTTTATATTCAACAAATACCAGAACATCCTTGCTCATGGTGAACCCTCCTCCTTACAGGACCTTTGCCTCGTCTTTCAGTGCTTTCACGAGGCCCTTCGCCTTCTCCTCGGGGGTTAGCCCGTCTATGATGTGCACCTCGGGTCTTTTGGCCGGCAATTCGTAGGAAAGCACCTCGACCCGGGACGATCCGTTGTCTATCGGTCCAAAGGGTGTACCGAGCGAGGCGGGATCGATGACGGCTATTTCTGTTTTCATCGCCTTCATCACCCCCGTGATAAGCGGGACCCTGGGTTCATTAAGGCCCTTCTGCGCGGTAAAGAGCGCCGGCAGCGTAATTTCCGAGACTTTCCTGCCGCCTTCTATCTCGTTTTCCACCTCGGCCTTCGCCGCATCGAGCATGGTCAGCTTGCTTATCTGGCTGACGTGGGAAATACCGAGAAATTCGGCCGCCATTGCCCCCACGTTGGCGCTCTCATCGTCCATCGCCTGCCGTCCGCACAGGATCAGGCCGAAGCCTTCACTCTTTGCGTAGGACGCCAGGATGCGGGCAATAATAAGCGGGTCATCCGTTTCGAAATTCGAACTGTCGATACGGACGGCCCTGTCGGCACCCATCGCTATCGTCGTTCTCAAGGCTTCCGTGGCCCTTGCCGGTGCAAAGGTACATACCGTGATCTGAACATCTTTGAGCGCCTCTTTTATCCGTATCGCCTCTTCAACGGCAAATTCGTCGAAGAAATTCACGACATACTTGTTTTCGATCTCAAGGCTTTTCTGATCGGAGCTTATGATTATCCGGGCTTCCGTATCGGCAACCTGTTTGACAAACACCAGAACATTCACGTCTTCACGCCTCCTTTGGCTCCTGATATGGTCCAATAAACTTAACTAAAAGAAATGACCGGTCTTAAGGCAGGGAAACAGCTACTATGGTAAATGTACCAAAACCCTTTTTTTATCCTGAATTTACCTTCAAAATAACCGGGCCGGAATTTTGGATAAATTATTTTACCGTACCCGTTTTGTCAAGAAAAAATTGATGGCAAACAGGCCTGAAAGGCGATGTCAGTATTTGAATTTATTTAACTTTTGCTGTCTACGTTCTCAGTCTACAGATCGACAAATGAACGCAGCAGCTTGGCCCTCATCGGGTGCCTCAGTTTCTTCAAGGCCTTTGCCTCGATCTGGCGTATCCGTTCCCGGGTCACCTCAAAGACCTGCCCCACTTCCTCGAGCGTATGGTCCTGTCTCTCGCCCAATCCGAAACGCATCCGGACGACCCTCTCTTCCCTCGGTGACAGCGTCGAGAGAATATTGTTGAGATTATTGACCAGGTCATCGTAAATGGCCGAATCCTGGGGGGTCAGGACGTTCTTGTCCTCGATAAAATCAGCGAGATGCGTGTCTTCGTCATCATTGATCGGCGTCTCGAGCGAGATAGGCTCTTTTGTGATCCTCAGGACCCGCCGCACCTTTTCCGATGAGAAGCCTATCCTGTCCGCGATCTCGTCAGGGTACGGTTCCCTTCCTAGTTCCTGCACGAGCCCCCGGGACACCCGGATGATCTTGTTGATCGTTTCGATCATATGCACCGGGATGCGGATGGTCCGGGCCTGGTCCGCTATCGCCCGCGTGATAGACTGACGGATCCACCAGGTCGCATAGGTGCTGAACTTGTAGCCGCGTTTGTACTCAAACCTGTCCACCGCTTTCATGAGCCCGATGTTGCCTTCCTGGATAAGGTCGAGAAGCGACAGGCCCCTGTTGATATACCTTTTCGCAATGCTCACGACGAGCCGCAGGTTGGCCTTGACAAGCTCGTTCTTGGCCCCCGCAAAGTCAAGCTCCGCCGTCTCGATGCGCTTCAAGGACTGCCTGAGAGCCTTGGACGATATTCCGATCTCGTCCTCCAGTCTCGTCTTTCTGTTCATCAGGGCCGCGAGGTGCCTCTTGTTCCCGGCTTCTTTCAATTTCTTGTACCGGGCTATCTCTGCCTCGATCTTTTCGATGCGCTCCACATACCGCTTCATACGCATGATTATCTTTTCGGTGATCTTTTTGCTCAGGTTGATCTCCGTGATTATCTTCTGCATTTCCTTGCTGTGGCCCTCTTTACGGGCATTCTTGATCTTTGAATGTTCATCCTTGAGCTTCTCAAGCAGTGAAATGACCCGGTCTCTCTGGAATTCAAGCTCCGTGTCGCCTTCCTCGTCATCATCCGCTTCGATCGTGATGTCCTTGACCGCCGCCTTCGATGTCTTGAGGGCCATCAGTGCGTTCAGTAATTCCTTTACCGTTCCGGGAAAAGACAGGAGGACCTGTTTTATATCCTCCTTCGCTTCTTCCATAAGGCGTGCTATCTCCTTCTCGCCCTCCCGGGTAAGAAGTGCCATGCTGCCCATTTCCTTGATGTAGTGACGGATCGGATTGATCAGATCGTCGTCGTACACCTCATCAAGGTCCCCCTCCAGAACCTCGTCAGCTTCTACGTTTTCCCCGGTTTCCAGCGTCTCCTGGTGCTCGATCTCGAAAAGATCGATGTCATCGAGGATATTGCTGGGTTTTTCCCCCCGGGATATGAAAGCGTAGAGCTCCCCATTTTCGAGGTTCTCTTCATAAGGATAAAATCTCCTTACTTTTTCAGGCATGTCCACCTCTCTATAAAAAATTATTTTTTATATGCGCCAATACCTGCTTCTTTTGTTCCATGAGTTCCGTAATTGCCGCGGCGTCCCCCTTCGTCTCCGCTTCGGCAAGCTTCTCGGTGATCTTTTTTGACTTGTCCCTGAAAAACTGACGTTCAATGTGCCTGAAATAATCCAGGAAGACCTTTTCGGGTTCGTCGGCATCTTCAGGGATACGGTCAAACGCTGCGTCGAGGACAAGCGCCTTCAAGTCCTCTTTATCCAGTACATCAATGAAATCCCGTACGTTGAGCGTGTTGCCGCGTTCAAACCAGGTCAGCATCTTTGCCATTATTTCCCGGACATCCGCATTTTTTATGTATTCCAATTCCTCCTTTCCGTGTAAGTGCTGGAGCAGTTCGGGACGGGCAATGCAGGCATTGATGACCTTTTTTTCGATAACGGCCTTTGCCGTATCCGTCTTTTCGGTCCCGCTAACGGCCCCGTATATCTTTTTGGGAGCAAAATGCTCCTCTTCAACCCCGGTCAATTGGGAAAGACGTTTTATATATAACTGCCGTTTGATCGTGTCCCTGATCGCTTCGATATGAGGCATGACCTGTTTTATAAAGACCTGTTTTCCCCGGACGGTGGAAAGTGCCTCTTTGTCCGAATACTGGTCGAAGTAAAAATCGAGGACCGGTTTCTTGCTCTTCAGGATCTCCTGCAATGCCCCGGCACCTTTTTCCCGGACAAAGCTGTCGGGGTCGTGGCCTTCGGGCAGAACGACCATCATACCGTTCACGTCCATCTCCGCAAAAAGCCCGATGAGCCTCAGTGCACTCTTTATCCCGGCAGGGTCGCCGTCAAGCATGAGCGTGATATTCTCCGTGTAGTTCCGCAATTTCCCGATCTGCCCCTCGGTCACGGATGTCCCGAGCGTGGAGACCGCGTTCTTTATACCTGCCCGGTAGAGGCCTATCAGGTCGAAATACCCCTCGACAATGAAGACCTCGTCCGCATCGGCAATATATCTCTTTGTCCGGTCGATGCCGAACAGCGAATTGCGTTTCGAGAATACGGAGGATTCGGGTGAATTGACATACTTCGGCAGCCCGTCTTTCTCTAATGTCCTTCCGCCAAAACCGATCACCCTTTTATTGACATCTATGATGGGAATGACGACGCGCCCGCTGAACATGTCGTAGAATTGATTTTCCTTGACCCTGACGATGCCGGTAGAGAGAAAGACATCAACAGGTACCCCCGTGCTGTTCAGGGCCGCCTTGAGACCGTCGCGCGACCGGGGACTGTACCCGATCCGGAATTCCTCGATGATATCGCCGGAGATGCCCCTTTTTTCGAGGTATTCCCGTGAGGCGGCACTTGCCCTAAGACCCTTCTGATAATACTCACACAGCCGCTCCAGGGCGTCGTAATGGCCCGCTTTTCTCCTGTCGCCTTTCCTTTCCACCTCTATGCCGTATTCGCGGCCGAGGTGCTCCAAGGCCTCGACAAACGTGAGGTTCTCGTATTTCATGATGAAACTGATCGCGTTGCCGCCTTCCCTGCAGCCAAAGCAATAGAATATCTGCTTTTCGTGGCTTACCGTGAATGAGGGGGTCTTCTCCCTGTGAAAAGGGCACAGGCCCATGAAATCCTTACCGGCTTTCCTCAATTTTACATATTGTGATACGACGTCGACTATGTTGACCTTCTGGAGAAGTTCATCGACCGACGCCTTCATGCGAACTCCACGACTGTAACCCCCGCGTTGCGTTCATCTGCGTGAAACGCCTTTACGTACGGCGTATCGGAAAGCCTTTCCCTGACTGCCTGCATGAGCCTTCCCGTCCCCACACCGTGGACCACCTTCACGCCGGACACACCCTGAACCACTGCCCTGTCGATAAACTGGTCGAGCCTTTTCACGGCCTCCTCGACACGCAGACCGACGATGTTGAGCTCAGGCGCCCCAATGGGTTCCACGGTTATTTGGGTGTTATCTTTCGATACCCTTTTTGGACCTTCGATCGCCCGGGTGATGAACATCCGTTTCAGCTTCGTTCTTACGTTGCCAACGGCAACTTCGAAAACATTACCCTCTTTGTCGATGTCTACGACATATCCTTTGCTTCCGAGAGTCTTCACCAGAACGTAGTCGCCTATTCGGATCTCCTCCCTGGCCTCCTTAGCTGGTCCCCCAACCTTTTCCCTCAAGGAACGAATTCGTTCCTTACTCTTTGTTATAGACGTTCTTTCTCTTTTTGCAACATCTTTTTTTATAAATTCTATCTCGATCTCCAGCTGGAGCAGCTTTTCCTGGCACTTCTCTTCCCATTTCCGGGTATATTCGTCCTTCTTTTCGCGGATGAGTTTGAGGCGTTCACGCGCCTCTTCCTTCAATTTTTTGAGCTCCAGGCGCTCTTTTTGCGCCTTTGCCGTCTCTTTTTCCAGGCTCGTGATCAGGTCGTTGAGTAAAAATTCCTGTTCGTTGAGATATGTATAGCTTTTTTCGATTATCGCCTGCGGTACGTTGATGTTCTTCGCAACGTTTATCGCGTTGGAATACCCGGCAGTGCCGTAGACGAGCTGGTACAGGGGCTTCATGTTCTGCGAATCAAAGGATGTGGCCACGTTGAGCGCGAAATCCTTCATGTAGCCGTATGCCTTGATCAGGTTGAGGTGCGTTGTCACGACCATCCGGCACCCTTTCTCGACAAAGGCATCCATCACGCCCATTGCAAGGGCGGAAGCCTCCTGCGGCTCCGTATTCCCGCCTATTTCGTCGATGAGAACGAGCTCGTCTCCGCGCGCGCTGAGATAGAGGTCCTTTATCGCGTACATGTGCGCGGTGAAACTCGAAAGCTCCATCGCGATATCCTGCTCGTCCCCGATGAGGGCAAATATGTTGGAAAAGAGGGGTATGACAGGCTTTTCCGTCGCGGGGACGAAAAGGCCCGTCTTCGCCATGAGCGACAAGAGGCCGATCGTTTTCAGCGCTGCCGTCTTCCCTCCCGCATTCGGGCCGCTGATGATCATGACCTTCTCTTTTTCCTTCATGACGATATCTATCGGTACGGCATCATTCTTTTTCGACAGAGATATGAAAGGATTGACGGCCTTCTTTATCTCCATCATCCCTTTCGTCGTCACCTCGGGCCTGACGCACTTGAACTCGTGGCAGAAAAGGGCCATGGCATGATAGAGATCGAGCTCGCCAAGGAGCTCGATATTCCGCGTGAGCTGGTCCCTGAACCCGCGCGCAAAATCTGTCAGTTCGTGAAGGATCCTCTTTTCTTCTTCCTTCTCTTCGTTGACGAGAATGTTGATGCTGTTGTTGAGCTCGACGCATTCGACCGGTTCGACAAAAGATGTCTTCAGTGAATGCGAATAATCATGGACGATACCCTGGATAGCCTCATTGAAATTGGGCTTCAACGGGATGACGTACCTGTTGTTCCTCAAGGATATATACTCGTCCTGGATGATCGGCCGCACCGATTCCCGGCCCATTATCCGGTCAAGCTGCTTCTTGATCTTTTCCCTGTTCTGGAAAAGCTCTGACCGTATGCGCGACAGGTCATATGACGCACTGTCCTCGAGATATCCCTCGATATTGACGGAACGGGTGATCTTTTTCTGCAGGGCGGAGAGCTTGTCGAGGCCCGCAATGAGGGTCTCGATGTATTCCCTCTTCTTGAAGGCCCGCGTGAGGAAAGACGCAGTGTCGGAACACGACCTGATAAAACCGGTCAGTGTCAGGAACTCCGAGGATTCGAGGACGGAATCCCTGATGCCTATTCTTTGAACGATCGGTGTGACGTCGGGGACGTCGCCAAACGGTATCCTGCCGTCCCACTTGATCACGTCCATGACCGCCTCGATCCTGTCGTGGCGCGTACGTATCTCGTCGATATCATCGAGCGGGCGGAACGAGAGCAGTTCGTTTCTCGAAAAGGGTGTTTCAGAATATGTGAGGATTACGTCGCGGAGCTTGAGATAATCGAGGTATGATAAAGTCTTATCGACCATACCGGCTTTCAACTGTCGTTATCATGATGACAGTCTTTTAAGCACCATTGCACTTAACAATTTTCCTTCAATCCTCCCGGGGAACTTGTCCATGAGGAATTTAATGACCTTGCCCATCTCTTTGCGGTCTTTCGCACCGGTAGCGGCTATAGCGTCCTCGATCTCTTTCGTGATCTCGTCCTCAGTTAATTGAGAGGGCTGGAACTCCTTCAGGATTTCCAGCTCCTTCTCTTCTTTTTCCGCAAGTTCTAAACGCTGACCTTTTTGAAGCTTTCGATGGAGTCGTTGTGCTGCTTTATCGATGTCTTGATGAGGGCGAAAAACTCTTCGTCCGTCAGAGGCCTGATCTTCTCTACTTCCTTGTTCTTGATAGCGGCAAGGAGCATCCTGAAAACGGACACCCGGATGGCGTCCCTTTTCTTCAAAGCCTCTTTCAAACCATTTTCAATTGTGGATCGATAGTCCATCTATTCCTAGTAAAGACCTTTGTCCATGGTTCTCTTGAGTTTTTTCAGAGCTCTCTTCTTGGCAGCGAGAATTTTCTTTTTTCTCTTTACGCTGGGTTTTTCGTAGTGTTCTCTTTTTTTGATCTCGGAGAGAATCCCGGTTTTTTCACACTGCTTCTTAAACCTTTTGAGGGCGCTCTCGAAGGATTCACCTTCTCTTATAATAACTGCTGGCATCCATTCTTCCCTCCCTCCGTAGGTCCGTTAGATTTAAAGCTCCATATTAAAACCGAAAAATCGGCCAAAGTCAACAGGTTTTAGCGGTTTTAACGTTGGTATTCGTCGATCGACGGATAAGATAAGCTCAAGTTCGTTGTTATTCTTAACCCTTCTTCAGAACAGTCCCGTCTTTATACGCAAACATCGTATCTTTCTGGTGCTGTGCCACGACGGTCCGGAGGCTGTCTATCCTGTTGCGCCAGCCCTTCAAATATTTCGCATATACCTGCGGTTTCCCGACGGCCAGCCTGACGTAGCGCTTCTCCCGCATGTCGAGGTAATTATCGATGTCGCCGCCCGATCTCTGCAATATCTTCTGCGCGGCTGCCGGGCTGTTGACATACGTGTCAAAATGGACGATGCACAGGGGATATGGCAGGGAACCTGCCCCCGACCTGTCCCAGATCTTCCGGTAGATGGCCTCTACCTGGTCCGGGCGGATGTTCTTGATATTTCCCTGGTATCCGAAGGCCCGGGCGGTCGACTGGAGTATGCCATAGCGCGAGGCTCCTTTTCCTGCGTCCTCCCTGACAAGCCTGCTCCCTTCTTTCTTGAGGACGAAATCGAGGCATTTCCGAAAAAGTGCATTTTCATCGGGCTTGACCGCCTCGGCCGGCGCAGCCGGTGATGTTGCGGCACTGAAGGTTGCCGGCCGGTCATTGACGAGCTGGAGGAGGGTCTGCTCGAAACCTGATGCCTGCGGGTTGACGGTAAAATTTTCCGGGTTTCTCCGAAGGCCCTGTGTGTACCGATACAGTGCAGTTTGGGATATATCGAGATCGGTAGCCATGATGGGGCTATATTGCAACAGTTATGCCATCTCTTGTTTATAAAGGTCCTACAAAAGGGAGGGGCAATACGTGTGCCCGAACGGGGCCAAAGCTGTCAGAATACTGACAGGCTTAAGATCATGCGAACGGGTTCTTGAGGATGATCGTGCTGTCCCGGTCCGGCCCCGTCGATATGATAGCAGCAGGGACACCGACCAGCTCTTCGATGCGCCTGATATATTTCTTTGCATTCTCCGGCAGCTCATCGAATTTCCGGATATCCTTCAGTGGTGTGTTCCAGCCTTCCATCTCTTCGTACTCAGGCTCGATGCGGTAGAAATCCTCGAGCGCCATCGGCGGCTCGCTGTGGATGCGCTTGCCGATCTTGTACCCGGTGCATATAAAGATCTTCTCGAACGAGTCGAGGACATCGAGCTTCATAAGCGACAGCCCGCTTATGCCGTTCAATTTCACGGACCGCCTCACAAGCACGGCGTCGAACCAACCGCAGCGCCGGGGCCTGCCCGTCGTTGCGCCGTACTCATCGCCGATCTTTCTCATAAGCTCGCCCTCGGGGCCTTTGAGCTCAGTCGGGAACGGGCCCTCGCCGACACGGGTCGTATACGCCTTGCAGATGCCGAGGATGTAATTGACCGCCCCCGACGGGACGCCTGACCCCGATGATATATTCCCTGCAATGGTGTTCGATGACGTAACGTACGGATACGTGCCGTGGTCGACATCGAGGAACGTGCCCTGCGCGCCTTCAAAGAGGATCCTTTTCTTCTTCGCGATCGCCTTGTGGAGAAATGACGTGGAATCCGCAACGTGCTTCTTGAACAATTTCCGGTATGGCTCGAACTTCTTCAGGACATCGCGCATCATGACCGGTTCATCCTTGTAATAGCGGCGGATGAGGAAGTTCTTTATCTCCAGGTTCGCTTTCAATTTCTCCCGAAAAACCTTACGGTCGATAACATCGACCACGCGGATACCCATCCGGCTCACTCTGTCCTCATATGCCGGGCCTATCCCGCGGCCCGTGGTGCCGATCTTTTTTGCAGCCCTTGATTCTTTCAGGGCATCGAGTTTTTTATGGTACGGCATGATGACGTGGGTCAACCCGCTGATCATGAGGCGCTTGTCATCCTTGATATAGCCAAGGCCTTTAAGTTCCTCTATCTCTTTTTCCCAGCACCTCGGGGGTCCATGACGACCCCGTTGCCGATGATGCAATACGTATTGTCACGGAGTATCCCCGACGGGATAAGGTGAAGGATGATCTTTTTATCGCCGATCACTATGGTGTGGCCCCGCATTGGCCCCGCCCTGGAAGCGGACGATGATATCGGCCTGGCTGCTCAGGTAATCGATAATTTTTCCCTTGCCTTCGTCACCCCACTGAACCCCGACCACTCCCACGTTAGCCATCTTTTTCTCCTGATATTTCATTGAATGAAACATATTTTTCTATCGTACAATGGGGGATAAATCAAGAAGATAAAAAAAGGCGTAAGGCGTGAGAGCGTAAGGCGTAAGGCGTAAAAGAAACGGCGTACGGCGTACGGCGTACGGCTGACGGGTAAATATCGCGACATCGTGGGCTGGTGTTTGTGCCGCAATAACATGCACTAAAAAAACACCCGGATATAGCGAACGAGGATATACCACGACAACCCGTCGTCATTCCCGCCCCACCCCGCGTCATTCCCGCCTCACCCTCCGTCATTCCCCGCGAAAGCGGGAATCCAGTGTCTTTGTCTTTTAATCTTTAATAGGTTGATAATGTCGGCCTTTTTGTGTACAAGGCTGCCAACGGCTGATCAATAGACACACGATACGTGCATGATTGCGGGTGTTACCCAAAAGACCAACTGAAAAGACACTGGATTCCCGCTTCGCGGGAATGACGGTCGGTGGTGAGGATTCCCGCTTTCGCCGGAATGGACGGCAGAGAGATAGAAGCCTTTAGCCTTTAGCCTTTAGCCGTTCCTCTTCTTTCCCTCAAAGAGACTGTCCATCTTCAAGGCTGGCTTTGTTGACAGGTTGAGGTGATGAAATGCCCTCTCCGATGCCTTGCGTCCCTGCGAGGTGCGGATGATGAATCCGCTTTTGAGGAGGAACGGTTCAACGACCTCGATGAGGACGTCGGATTCGAGCTGGAGGGTTGCAGCGAGAGCCTCGATACCGACAGGGCCCCCCTTGTAATTGAGGATTATCGTGGCAAGCAGTTTTCTATCGGTTTCACTTAGGCCGTGATCATCGATCCCTTCGAGCCCCAGCGCATCTATGGCGACACTCTTCGTTATCACGCCCTTTGCCCTGACCTCGGCCGTAATCACGGACACGCTTCAAGAGCCGGTTTGCCACGCGCGGTGTCCCGCGGGCACGTTTTGCCGTCTCGACGGCGCCCTCTTCGTCCTATTGCGACACCGAGTATTGCCGCCGAACGCTTGATGATCTTCACGAGGTCCTCGTCTATATAAAAGTCGAGGTCCCTGACAATCCCGAAACGTTCCCTCAACGGCGACGACAAAAGACCGGAGCGCGTCGTCGCACCGATCAGTGTGAAGTGTTCAAGGCGATAACGGTGCGTCCGGGCGTGAATCCCCTTGTCGAAGATAAAATCGACCGCAAAGTCCTCCATTGCGGGGTAGAGGAATTCTTCCACGATCTTCGGGATACGGTGGATCTCGTCGATGAAAAAGATGTCCCCCTTTTCGAGATGCGTGAGAAGGCCCATCAGGTCCCCGCCTTTTTCAAGCGCCGGGCCGGAGGACGTAACGATCCGTGTGCCCATCTCGTTGGCGATGATATGTGCGAGTGTCGTTTTACCGAGGCCCGGGGGGCCGTTAAAGAGAATGTGCTCGAGCGGCTCACCGCGCTTTAAGGCGGCCTCGATCGCTATCTGGAGCGTTTCGACAATGGTATTCTGGCCGACATATTCGGAAAGCCTGCTCGGGCGCAGCGTCACAACGGTTTCATCGCCGGCGCCCTCATCCCTCTTATACAATTCAGATATGTCGGAGTTTTCTTCCTGTATCATTCTTTCTGTCCTCTATACACCTCTTCGAACAACTCTTCGGATGAGGCGATACGGGGGTTCCTTTTCATTGCGTCCTGTATCATCTGCCGCGCTTCGAGAAGCTTATGGCCAAGCTGGGTAACAAGGACGTGCTCGACGTCCTTCATGAAGTCCTCCACCACCGGTGCCGCGGCCGCGGTCTCGGGCATGAGGGCGTATTTCGCCACCCTTCCCTTCAATGTCGCAACGATCTTGTCCGCCTTCCTCTCGCCTATACCTTTAAGCTTCCGGAGCGATTTCGCGTCCTTACCCTCTATGTACCGGGCTATCTCGCGGATCGGCTGTGTCAGGGCCTTGATCGCGGCCATCGGGCCGATATCCTCGACCATGATAAAGAGCTCGAAGAACTCCCGGTCGAGCTCGTGGCGGAAACCAACAAGGACCGGCTTCGGCTGCCTCTCCGTCTGGTGAAAGGAGATATAGAGTTCCAGGTCCTCATCCACCTTCTTTGACCTGCGGATATCCGTCATCACGAATGCCGGGATGAGCACATCGTACCCTATCCCGCCGACAAGGAGCGTGAGGCGCTCGTCGTAGATGCCTTTTATTTTTCCTGTCAGATAAGCGATCATATCACGGCCCTGTATTCCCTGCGGTAATATGTGGCAAGCGCGACGGCAAGCGCGTCCGATGCGTGGAACGATGAAACGTTGTTTATCTTCAGTGCACTGACTACCGCGTCCCTGATCTGTTTCTTTCCGGCGTTGCCGAACCCCACCAGTGCATTCTTGATCTCTTTCGGCGCGATCTCCTGTACCGGCAACCCCCGTTCACGGGCTGTAACATAAAGCACGCCGAGGACGCTTCCGAGAAGAATGCCCGCCCGGGGATACCGCACCAGCGAAAAGACATCCTCTATCGCAACAAGATCAGGTTTCACCTGGTCAATTATCGTGTTCATATCGCCATGGATTTGCATGAGCCTGTTCGGGACCGTATCCGTTGTAAATGTTTTTATAGCGCCGCACTTTATCAGGCCGGGCGTCTTCCCGTCGCATTGCAGCGCCCCGAACCCCGTGCTCGCGAGTCCCGGATCGATGCCGAGGATGATCATGAATGCACCATGTGGACAATGATAGCAAGTGGGGATGGGTTTGTAAATGAAAAGACGGCTAACGGCGTACGGCGTACGGCTAACGGAAAAAATGAAAAGGCAGCCGAAGGAAAAAGTGGGAAATGGAAAGCCTGGCCAGGGACTAACGGAAAGGAATAAAGATGCATTAGTCAGGAAAATTGCTGACAACTCCGGGTTCAGAAGAGGTGAGCGAAACGGTGGTCATAGGAGCCTAACGGGCGAACCGGTGGTCAACACAAATGCTGACTAGAGCAACTGCTGACTGTCCTGCATTATCGGAACCTTTACACCTTTACCTTTTCCCTGCTCTCCTTTCGCCGTTAGCCGTACGCCGTTAGCCGTACGCCGTTAGCCGTACGCCGTATGCCGTATGCCGTACGCCGTTCCCCTTGCCTATCGCCCCTCTTTTCAGTATACTTGTTGGATGTTTGACGAAGAGTCCATGGAGTTATGCCTTGCCGAGGCGCGGGCGGCGTGGGCGGAGGATGAGGTGCCGGTGGGCGCCGTGATCACCGATGAAAAAGGTACGATCGTGGCGCAGGCGCACAACATGACGCGCTCGCTCAATAACCCGTCTGCACATGCCGAGATGCTCGCGATCGAACGGGCGGCCAAAGTTCTGGGCAATTACCGCCTGACAGGATGCACGCTCTTCGTCACGATGGAGCCATGCCTGATGTGTGCGGGAGCGATCATAGAGGCACGGCTCAAGAGGCTCGTATTCGGGTGCCATGATGAAAAACGCGGTGCGTTCGGTTCCGTCATTGACGCGAACCTTTTGCCGCTCAACCATAAAGTCGCTATAACCGGCGGGGTCCTCAAAGAGGATTGCGCCAAACTCCTGAAAGATTTTTTCTCACTGCGGAGAGGTACCGAAGTGGCCATAACGGGGGCGACTCGAAATCGTCTGTACGTCTAATAAGCGTACCGTGGGTTCGAATCCCACCCTCTCCGCCATACATCCGGCATTATCACGACAATAATTCCACACTTCCCTCCCCTCGTTACTTTGTGGTAATAATTTCGTATCGGATAATAGCAAAACCATGAACAAAAAACGTCTTATATTGCTGGGTGTCGTTGCCGTTATTATTGCTGCCGCCATCGGTGTCGGTCTCGGAAAATACCTCGGCAGATCATCGGTGGGACCAACCAGGGCCACACCGCAGGATATCGAAAAAGAATTGATCCAGGGGCTTGAAAACGGGGCTAAACAAATAAAGACGCCGATGATGGTCGACGAAGATACGAGGTTGGAAAAAGTCACGGTTGGACCGGGCCCGCGCGTTACCTATCATTACACCATCGTCAAGCATCCATCCCAAAAGATCGATCCCTCGATACTGCGCCGGAACCTGTATCCTGAAATAAGAAATAAAGTGTGCACCGGCGAAAAAATGCAAGTCTCCCTGCAGTATGGTG
The DNA here is from genome assembly GCA_963666485.2 of Syntrophorhabdaceae bacterium. Classification (GTDB taxonomy): domain Bacteria; phylum Desulfobacterota; class Syntrophorhabdia; order Syntrophorhabdales; family Syntrophorhabdaceae; genus Delta-02. The sequence continues at coordinate 129,548 of CAXXUO010000008.1, forward strand.
CGGCCTATACGTACTCTTATTCAGGAAATGACGGCGTTCATGTGGGAAGCGTTGACATTGATCGGGATGTCTGCGGTTTGCCAAAAATATCGCCCTGATTTGCATCAGTCCCCCTATGATCACACGTTGACGAATACATAAAATAGGTGTATAATTATGTGTATTCGAGGTGACATATGCAAACACGACACAATATAACCCTGGATAAAGACATCTCGCGGGAACTGGAAACAATAGCCGGCGAACTCGGGGAGAAGAAGAGCTCGATCATTGAGAAGGCGTTAACGGCTTATTTCGATTTTCTGGACCTTGAGCTGGTCAAGAAGCGGATGAAGGACCTTGAGGAAGGCAGAGACGAAGTAATTGACGCGGATGACGTGTGGAAAGAACTTGGGATCTAAGGCCAGATATGCCCTGAGATTCACGAGGAGCGCCTCCCGGGACCTCGGAAGGATCGACCTTCCTTTCCAAAAGATAATCAAAGAGAAGTTGCTCATTCTGGCCAGCAGCCCGGCGGCGCTTGCCAACAACATCACCAGGCTCACAAATACCGAATACTACAGGCTCCGGGTCGGCAGCTATCGTGTCATTTTTGAGAAAAGAGAAAAGGAGCTCGTGATCCTTGTGGTCCGGATCGGGCACCGCAGTGAAGTTTATAACCGATAGCGGTACCAGCAACGTTTCACGGACCTAAATAAATATCTCCCAATCTGCACACAGGAATGAAACGTTCAGGCTCTCATAACTAAAACATTAAGAATATCTAACAACTTACGATAACTACAATTATGGGGGAAGGCCTGCGGGGTACATGGCGGCAGTTCTCTTCATCTTATGGGAAAGGAGAAATTATGCAGTTTGACGTTATCCTCGATTTTCCCGACGGACATATTGAAGAAGCAATATTGGCCCGGCCCTTCAATCCCGAAGACAGGGCCGCACATGTTCTGTCCGGCGACGGGGACGGGACAAAGGTGATCCCGCTTTCCGAACTGTGCTGCGTCCTGATGCAGAAAAATGGTTTTTCGGTACCGGGAGCTGAACATTCGCTCGAAGTCATCACAGTCACGTCCGACAAGCATTATCACGTGGCAATCCCGAACGGGCAGCAGGTCAAAGCCGGGTTTTACGGCGTAGCGAATGAGACGGACAGCCCTTACAACCTCATCTTCTTTACCTACTCCGGGGTAAGCTCCCGGGAAGATCTTGCCCCCATCGGGAAAATGCTCGAAGAGAATAACTTCGTTACATCTTTTGAAATAGAAAAGGTACTGGAAGAACAAAAGGCCCTCAGGCAGAAGAAGCTGGGGGCGATCATTGCGGAAGAGCAAGGCGTTCCGCAGAGGAATATTGAGAATGCGATAGATACCGCCTACCGGGAAGGCAGGATCTCCGAGAGCATGAAGATCGGGGACATTCTTGTAGAAGCCGGTCTCGTAACGAAAGATCAAGTGGAGACCGCCTTCGCCAGCCAGGTGAAAGGCAGGAAAAAGAGGATTGGCGATCTCCTGGTCGAAAAAGGCCTTATAACAGAGGAGCAGCTTGTAAGGACCCTGGCCGTCAAGTTCCACATCCCCTTTGTCGATCTTGAAAAGATCACCCCTTCACAGCCGGCGCTCGATCTGCTGCCGGCAGACATGGTCCATAAGCTGAGGATATTTCCCGTCGAAGATAACGGCGAGAGGATAACGATCGCGACGTCGGAACCGACCGACCTCACGGTCTATGACACCCTGCGCTTCTACTTCCACGGAAAAAGATACGTGGACCTTGTCGTTGCCGTGCCCCGGCAGATATCGGCGGCGATCCTGAAACATTACCAGAAGGACGCATACGTTATTGAGGATATCATCAGCGATATGACCGAGACGGTCCTTTACGATGACAGCCCGGCAAAAGAGGCAGGCACCATCTCGGATTCCGACTCCCAGGTCGTAGCGCTTGTAAACAGGATACTGATCGACGGTCACGGCAAAGACGCGTCCGATATACATTTCGAGCCCGGAGGCCGGGGCCAGCCCGTCGAAGTGCGCTATCGGATCGACGGAACATGCCGGCTGGTCCATAAGATCCCCCGCTCACACAAGAATGCCATAATCTCCCGGATAAAGATCATGGCCAACCTGGACTTCTCCGAGAAGCGCAAGCCCCAGAGCGGGAAAATAGTTTTATGGAACGCCGGACGACAGATCGAGTACCGGGTCGAGACCACCCCGACAATTGGAGGGAACGAGGATGCCGTGCTGAGGATCCTGCCGCATTCAGACCCCCTGCCCCTTTCCAGGATGGATTTCTCCGCATCAAATCTCGAGATCATGAAGGGAATGCTTTCCCAGCCGTACGGCCTTATTCTGTGCGTGGGGCCGACGGGCTCGGGTAAGACGACCATGCTTCACGGCGCTTTGAAACATCTCAATAAGCCCGAGGTGAAGATCTGGACGATCGAGGACCCCGTTGAGATCACACAAAAAGGCCTTCGACAGGTGCAAGCCGCCCCGAAGATCGGCTTGACCTTCAGCGAAGCCCTGCGATCATTCCTCAGGTCCGATCCCGATATTATCATGGTCGGTGAAATGCGCGACCCCGAAACGGCAAAGACGGCCATCGACGCCTCCCTGACGGGCCATCTCGTGTTGAGCACCCTTCATACGAACAGCGCCCCTGAAACGCTGGTCCGTCTCGTTCAAATGGGACTCGACCCTGTAAATTTTGCCGATTCCATTCTTGGAGTGCTTGCACAACGTCTTGCCCGGCGCGTTTGTAACAAATGTGGTACGTCATATCACCCGGACAGGTCAGAATACGACAGGCTGGTAGACTTATGCGGAAAGGCCGGTTTCGAACAACACATCAATGTCCCGTACTCACCGGCCCTGAGCTTCAGAAAGGCCGTCGGCTGCGAAGCCTGCAGCGGGACAGGCTACAAGGGACGCATCGCCGTTCATGAATTGCTCGAAGGAACCACGCAGATCAAGGACCTCATACGAAGGAACGCGGGCCTCGATGAGCTGAAAGCCCTGGCCATAAAACAGGGAATGACCACCCTTTTAATTGACGGCGTCCAAAAGGTCATCAACGGGTCTACTGACCTGCCTGAGATCATGCGGGTATGCCGTTACGAAAGGACCGGGAACTAGTACCCCTATTCTGAAGGCCTCCCGGCAGGCACGAGGCCTTTTCCCTTTAACCTCTTGTATTTTATGTAATCCGTAAAAGCAATGCTAAACAGTACCGGTGTTCCGTGGAATGCCATCGGTATAACATCCCGAAACAACTGACTATTACCGGCAAAGATGTCAACCTGTACCCCGGGCTGACAACGATGTCGCAGGAAACATGCCGACTGCCCGAAAGTGGTGTATACTTTCTTTGTGGAGGTTAACATGAGACCACTTAAGAACTCGTCGACAACCAAACTGGACCCGCGGGGCATGAAAGCGCGGAAGGACTGGATGGAACACTTCGCAAAGGCTTCGAATCAATACCTGGAGCCGGGCATGGTAAAACGTTCTTTAAAGTCGTGGCAAAGCGTGTCAAGGAGCGGTCTGCGTCCCCCGAAACTCACGCCCAGGCACACGGGAGGACAACGGGGCTAGATCTCTCGAATGAGAAAGAACTGTCTATTTTAGGGCCGCAAAGGCAATGTGCCGGTGCGAGACAATGCCCGATAATTTTAAATATTGACCCTGATCGGCAGAATAACCGTCGGGATGCCTTCCCATTGAAGCCGTCTCTGGAGTGCATTGGCCGTCTCATTGTGGAGGACCCTCTGGAACGGGTTCTCCTTCTTGAAGATCAGCTTGCCCGTGAACACGGTCGATCGCGGGAATTCTTTCACCGTCTTTTCGACAAGTTCCGTGACGGAATCGATCACATCCGTCGCTACCTCCGTCCGGTAATCGGCAGGGAACCCGTGGGCCCTGGTGACCTTGATATATTTCTCGAGGTCCTTCTTTACCGATGCCTGCAGGGCCTTGATCTCGGCAAGCCCCTTGAAAGACCCCGAATCCACCTCGGCCACGGAGATGAAAATGAAGTTCTTATAGATGCCCGGGAAATGCTGAACGATGGAAAGCAGTGTGTGGAGCCCAAACCCGTTGAAACTGCTGACGAGCAGTATCGCGGTCATGTCTTTGGGATTCACCGGGTCGTTGTTGAAGGCCCCGACAGCCGGGATATCGGACAGGATGTTTTCCAGGTGCCGTACGCTGTCCCGGACCTTTGCGTAATGCCTGCGGATGAGATAGCACAGCGCCATAACCGCAGATGTAATGACTATCGTGACCCAACCCCCTTCGCCGAACTTCTCGAATACTGTCACACACAGGATGGTGAGGCAGAGGATAAGCCCGATCACGTGGATAACGAGATGCTGCCTCCACCGGGCATCCTTCTCCTTGTTCTTCAGGAAGAACCGGATCATGCCGAATTGTGACAGCGAGAACGTCACGAAAACATTGATCGAGTACATAACCACGAGGGCAGTGATCGAACCTTTCGTGTATATGAGAAGGGCGATGGCCGCTGCACCCATCAGGATGACGCCGTTCTGCATGGTAAGCCGCTCGGAGAGGGACGCGAATTTGCGGGGGAACCACGAATCGATCGCCATGTTCGACATAACCCGGGGACCGTCGATGAAACCTGTCTGCGCCCCCACGATCAGGAGTGCCCCTTCCGACAGTATTGTGACGAGGGCGATCACCCCGCCCAAGGGCCAGCCCGAGAAAACCGCCCCGGCCAGTATGGCGTTGAGCGTCTGTCCTTCTGCCGGCCTGATCCTGAAAAGAAGGTAACAGACAAGGAGCCCGCCGGCCGTGATGGCAAGCGACGACGCCATGTATACCATGGTCCGTTTACCGGTGTGCACCCGTGGCTCCCGCATGATCTGCATCCCGTTCGAGACTGCCTCGATCCCCGTGTATGTTCCGGCACCCATGGAGAACGCCCGCAGGAAGATGGCGAGGACCCCGATGAACCCTATAGTCCTGAGGTCGGAACCAAGGCTGGTGTTGATGTCGTGCAAAACCGGTTTTACCTGCCCGACGTGAGTGAATATCCCGTAACCGATGAGAAGGGCATGCGTTGCAACGAATATTATGAAGATAGGGGCGAGAAAAACGACAGATTCCTTGACGCCCCTCAAGTTCAGGACGACAAGCACGACGATCAGGAACGCTACGAAGGCCAGCTTGTACTTCTGGAACGAAAGAGGGAGGAAACTGAACAACGCGTCGCCGCATGACACGAGCGAGACCGCGATGGTGAGCATGTAGTCGACGAGAAGAGCGCACCCCGAAACGACACCGGCCGACTTGCTGATCGTGTGCGTGGAAACGATATACCCGCCGCCCCCGTGGGGGAAATGCTCGATGATCCTCGAATACGCGTAGGAAATGATGATGACCGTGAAGGCCGTCGCCACCGCCAGGAATACTGCCAGGTACGTGTGCTGGCCGAGCGTCCGGAACGCTTCCTCCGGGCCGTAGGATGAAGATGAAAGACCGTCCGCGCCGAGACCGATCCATGCGAGGATCGGTATCAGGGAAAGTTTATGGAATATAGAGGGTTCCTTGATGTCCCGCGGGGAGCCTATGATCGTGCGCTTTGTCTTTTCGAGTATGCTCTCTGGTCTTTCGGGGAAATCTTCCTGCATGGGTTCAAGCTCCTACCACAAGCACCGAGCTATGGGACCCTTTCCTCACTTTTGCCGTAATGCTCCGAAATAGAGTGAATAGAGAATACCCTTCCCTGCGCCTGGACATGATAATGAGGTCCGGCCCGCTTTCCGCTTCGGCGTTCAGGATCGCTTCGTGGACCTTTCCTTTCTTTACGCTCTGTACTATCTCGACATCCCGCGCCCCGGGGATGCGGGCAACCTGCTCCTGCATCATTCTCCGTTCGCTCGTCCCGTCACCGAACCGCAGGACATGGAGAAGTTCGATCGACGCGTTCTGCTGTTTCGCCAGATCGATCGCCAACTGCAGCGCAGCATCCGAGTATTCCGAGAAATTCGTCGGCACCAGTATCCTGTTTATACCCTTTCCATTGGTACCGGCAAAGGGCGACACTGCCTCCAGACCGAAACGGGCTGTAACACTGTCGAAGCCGTTCACTGTCATCCCGGAGCTCATAATCTTTTGCCTCACTATGAATGTAGGCTTTCGGGCATAAATTGGGCGTTAAAAGATCCATAGATCATATAAAAAAAATGTAAAGATGCTTTGTGATAATGGAAAGGCTTTGTCCGGGCAGCGGCAGGCCCTACGTGGTTTCCCGGTGCGGCCCGCTCCACAGGGCCAGGGCATCATGTATGTCGTCCGCTGTAAAAGCGCCGTCCATTGCCTTGAGAAATGTCCGGTCCTGAAAAACGCGGCTTACCTCCGCGAGGATCTCTATCTGGACCTCCGGCCTTGCAGCGGGGGTGAGCGAAAGCACTATATAGCCTGCAGGCCGGCTGTCTTCCCCGGTGACCCCTCCACGGACGACCCCCAGGGCTGCGCCCGGCGCACGAAGGTTTTCGAGCCGTGCGTGGGGAATGGCGAGGCCTTCATTGAGGAAGGTAGACCCTTCCGACTCGCGCGCCATTATCGCCTGCAACGCAGACGCCTCACTGCAGCCCGGAAGGTCCCTGCATGCCATGTGGACAAGTACCCGGATGGCTTCAACTTTTGAGACAGGGTCATCCCAGAACACGACGTTGCGTCCGATCAGATCGTTTATCGCCACCTTGCGCGCCCTGGGCCCGGCCGCCTCTGTCGGCGCCTCTTCCCCAACTATTTCAACCGGTGTCCTCATCGCGGGAACGGACGCTGTATCCACCACCACGACTGCCACATTATTCGCTTTGTCGATCAGGCGATGTACCAGGCTCTTTCCGCCCGCTACCCGCCTCCAGAGAGACCGTCTTGCGGGGGAACCCACCACAATATGCCCGACACGGTACTCCTTTGCAAAACGGAGTATGGTGTCGGCCACATCTTCACCTTTATATGTGAAGACCGTCGCCCCCAACTGCTTCGCGATGGTGAGGGTGTTTGAGATAAGACGCTGGGTCAACGGGTCGACCGCGGTTGCCGCCTCTTCCGACGTTTGCACGTATACCGCGTACCAGTTCCTGTTAAGCCGCCCGGCAAGGCGGGAGCCGTACCTGAGGAGCATTTCGCTGTTGGGCCCCCGCGAGCTCAGGCACACCATCACCTGGTCGGGGGTGGGTGCGATCTCTTCATCCAGGGCCTCCCGCCGCCTCAGGTCGATCTGTGACGCCAGTTCCCTCAAGGTCATCTCCCGGAGCTGTTCCAGGTTCGACAGGGTGAAAAAATTTGAAAGAGCCGTTTTGACACGCTCTTCAGGATAGATCTTCCCGTCTTCGAGACGCTGACGGAGGTCCTCCTCCGAAACGTCGACGTTGATGATCTCGTCGGCCCCGGCCAGGATATTGTCCGGCAGACGCTCGCGCACGGCGACCCCAAGACCCCGCTCCACCGTGTTGTAAAGGCTTTCGAGGTGCTGGATGTTGACCGTGGTGATCACGTGGATGCCGGCGGCGAGAATGTCGTCTACATCCTGGTAGCGCTTGGGGTTCGAGGTCCCCGGAACGTTGGTATGGGCAAGCTCGTCGACAAGGGCGACCTCCGGCTTGCGGGCAATGAGCGCATTAAGATCCATCTCCCCGACAACAATGCCGTGGTATTCATACTCAAGCCTCGGAACGACCTCGAGCCCTTCCATGAGGCGCGCCGTATCCGGCCGCCCGTGCGTCTCGACGAGCCCGATGACCACGTCGATCCCTTCCTCTTTGAGCCTGTGGCCCTCGAGGAGCATCTGGTAGGTCTTGCCCACGCCGGCGGCATACCCGAGATAGACCTTGAGCCTGCCGCGCCGCGACCGCTGGATCAACCTTAGGAAATCGTCCGCCCTGTCAGCCCGTTCCATGTTCTAGATCCTCCCGTCCAGGGCACAATTCAGGGTAAGGACGTTGACGCGGGGTTCCCCGAATATCCCGAAGGTCCGTTCCTCGGTGTGTTGCCCGATCTTCTGAAGGACGGCCCTTTCAGTCATGCCCCGTTCGCGCGCGACCCTTTTCGCCTGGATGAGCGCATTTTTAAGGCTGATATGGGGATCGAGCCCGCTTGCCGATGCCGTGACGGCGTCCGCCGGAATGGGAACATCCGGCGCAAGGCCGTTCTCCTTCCGGTATTCGTCAACGCGCGCCTTCACTGTCTCGCTCAAGGTCCGCGACAGGGGGCCGAGATTGCTTCCCCCCGATGCCTGCGCATCGTAACCTTTTCCCGCTGCTGACGGGCGCGGGTGAAAGTACTGCGGGCCCGCGAAACCCTGCGCCAGCAGCGTCGATCCGATCACCCTGCCCTCCGCCGTCAGGAGCGAACCGTTCGCTTTCCCGTTGAAGAACATCTGCCCGACGGCCCACGTGATCAGTGGGTATACCCCGCACAGCAGGATGCCCAGCACAAGAATGCCGATGAGGCTGATCCTGATCTCCCGGAACAATGTGTTCATGACGCTTCTCTCCCGATCATATCAGGCCGATGGCCGTAATGATCATATCTATCGCCTTGATCCCGATGAACGGGACGACAAGGCCGCCTGCACCGTAGATGAGAAGATTTCTCTTCAGGAGCGCTGACGCTCCGAGCGGCCGGAATGTGACCCCTTTCAGGGCGAGGGGGATGAGGAACACTATGATAAGTGCATTGAAGATCACCGCGCTTAAGATCGCACTCTGCGGCGAAGAGAGCATCATAATGTTGAGCGGAGCGATAACGGGGAAAATGCCGACCAGCATGGCGGGGATGATCGCAAAATACTTTGCTACATCGTTCGCTATGGAAAATGTCGTGAGCGCCCCGCGCGTGATGAGCATCTGCTTGCCTATCTCCACGACCTCGATCAGCTTCGTGGGGTTCGAGTCAAGATCGACCATGTTCCCTGCTTCCTTTGCCGCCTGGGTCCCCGTGTTCATCGCGACACCGACGTCCGCCTGTGCAAGGCCGGGGGCGTCGTTCGTCCCGTCACCGGTCATGGCGACGAGGTGGCCGGCCGCCTGCTCGGTGCGGATAAGGCGCAATTTATCCTCCGGCCTCGCCTCCGCCACAAACTCGTCGACGCCGGCCTCTTTCGCTATTGCAGCGGCCGTGAGCCGGTTGTCCCCGGTTATCATCACGGTCTTTATGCCCATTGCCCGAAACCGCTCGAACCGGTCTTTCAACCCGCCCTTCACGATATCCTTGAGCTCGATCGTACCGAGCACCCGTTCATTGTCCGCTACGACGAGAGGGGTGCCCCCCGAATCCGCTATTTCATCGATGGCCGCATTGACCTCATCGGGGAAGCTGCCGCCGACAAATGTCCGAACCGCCTCGGAGGCGCCCTTTCGTATCCGCCTGCTATCGAGGTCTATGCCGCTCATACGGGTCTGCGCGGTGAACGGTATGAAATCGGCGTGCGGCATCTCGCCGATGTTCCGCCCCCTCAAGCCGTACTGCTTGGCGAGGACGACGATGCTCCGCCCTTCCGGGGTCTCGTCGGCAAGCGAGCTGAGTTGGGCTCCGTCTGCCAGTGCCTCGGGACTCACCCCGGGTGCCGGGATAAACCTCGTTGCCTGCCTGTCCCCGAGCGTGATCGTTCCCGTCTTGTCGAGAAGCAGGACATCGACATCGCCCGCCGCTTCGACCGCGCGGCCGCTCATTGCAAGAACGTTCTTCTGCACCATGCGGTCTATCCCCGCTATGCCGATAGCGCTCAACAGTCCGCCGATCGTCGTGGGAATGAGGCACACGAGCAGGGCGACAAGCACCGTAATGGGAAAGGACACGCCGGAATACATGCCAAAGAACCTAAGCGAAATGATAACGACGAGGAAGATGACGGTAAGCGCGGACAGAAGCAGGGTCAGGGCGATCTCGTTCGGGGTCTTCTGCCTTTTTGCCCCTTCCACGAGCCCGATCATGCGGTCAAGAAAACTCTGCCCCTTTTCCGCCGTCACCCGGACAACGATGCGGTCCGACAGGACCCGCGTGCCGCCCGTCACCGCACTGCGGTCTCCGCCCGCCTCCCGGATGACCGGCGCTGATTCCCCCGTGATCGCCGATTCGTCGACCGTCGCAGCCCCTTCGATGATCTCTCCGTCCGCTGGTATGACCTCGCCGGCCGAGACCACGAACAGTTCCCCCTTTTCGAGCCGGTCGGCGGGTACCTGCGTGACCGAACCGTCCCTCAGGCGGTTTGCGATGCTCTGCGTGCGCGTCCTGCGCAGGGCCATCGCCTGTGCCTTCCCCCGCCCCTCCGCCATCGCCTCCGCGAAGTTTGCGAAGAACACCGTGAACCACAGCCAGACCGTTATCTGGAGATCAAAAAAGAGGGATGCGCTCCCGGAGCGGTAGAAGAGCATGATTGTTGTGATCGCCGCCGCCGTTTCGGTAACGAAAATGACCGGGTTTTTCATGAGGGACACGGGGTTCAGCTTCTTAAAAGAAGCAACGACGGCACCCGCTATGATGTCGCGATCGAAAAGGGAATGTCGCTTCGCAGCCATTCTCGTCCTCGCCTAGTACAATGCACGGGAGGCATTCATGAGAAAATGCTCCACTATGGGGCCGAGTGCCAGGGCGGGAAGAAATGTGAGGGCCCCCACGATCAGGACCGTTCCGGCAACCAGTGCGACAAATATGGGGCCGTAGGCCGGAAAACTGCCGGAGCTTGCGGGCACCGGCCTCTTTGCTGCCAGGCTCCCCGACAGTGCCATGACAGGGACTATCACCAGGAACCGGCCGAAAAGCATTGCTATGCCCAGCATAACGTTGTACCAGGGGGTGTTGCCGCCGAGGCCCGCGAACGCGCTCCCGTTGTTGCCCACGGCGGACGAAAAGGCATAGAGTATCTCGGTCAGGCCATGCGGCCCGGCATTGCCGAGCGCCCCCGTTCCCCATTTCGTCACCGCGCCGAATGCGGCAAATCCAAGGATGGAGAAGATGGATACAAGAACGGCAAGCGCGCACATCTTCACATCATACGCCTCGATCTTCTTGCCGCAGTATTCCGGGGTCCTCCCCACCATGAGGCCGGCCAGAAAGATCGCGAGAATGACAAAGACGAGCATGCCGTAAAGGCCCGACCCCACGCCCCCGAAGACGACCTCGCCGAGTTGTATATTGACGAGGGTGATCAGCCCGCCGAGGGGTGTGAACGAATCATGCATCGCGTTCACCGCCCCGCATGACGCATCCGTTGTGACCGTCGCAAAAAGCGACGAACCAAAGACGCCGAAGCGCACTTCTTTGCCCTCCATATTCCCCGGGGCGGCAGCCACACCGATATCGTGCATGCGCGGATTGCCGGCGACCTCCGCGAACCAGCATACACAGATCGCGGCGAGGAACAGCACGAGCATCGTCATGAAGATGGCCCAGCCGTGTTTACGGTTCTTTATCGTGAGCCCAAGGTAATAGGTAAGGCCGGCGGGGATCAGGAATATAGAGAAGATCTGCAGAAAATTGCTGAGCGGCGTCGGGTTCTCATACGGGTGGGCCGCATTGGCATTCGTAAAGCCGCCGCCGTTCGTCCCCAGCATTTTTATCGCAGCCTGTGACGCCATCGGTCCCTGCACGATCGTTTGGCCCGTCACCATTTCCGTTTTAGCCGGGCCGGCACCATCCGGTGCCTGAACTGTGACAATTGCAGGTTCGACGAGTTGTGCCGACGCGTAGGGCCTGAAATTCTGGACCACCCCCTGCGACACCAGAAACACGGCGAACACGAGGGACAATGGCAGGAGGAGATACAGGTTGACCCTGACCATGTCGACCCAGAAATTCCCGACGGTCCCCGACCTCTCGCGGGCAATTCCCCGCACAAGCGCCGCAGACACCGCTATGCCGCACGCTGCCGAGATAAAATTGTGGAACGTCAGGGCGACCATCTGGGAAAAATAGGACATCGTCGACTCACCCGGGTAGTTCTGCCAGTTGGTGTTCGTCGTAAAGCTCGCCGCCGTGTTGAAGGAGAGATCGGGATTGACGGGACCCAATCCCTGCGGGTTCAGGGGGAGAAGGTGCTGGAGGCGCAGGATGAAGTAGCTGAAGAGCATGGACGCGCAACTGAACACGAGGAGAGAGAAGAGGTAGCTCCTCCAGGTCTGCTCCTGCCGCCCCGCGAGACCGAACAGACGGTAGAACAGCCGCTCGAGAGGGGAGATGAGCGGGTCAAGGAACGTCTGTGCATCAGGGTCGAGCACCCGCGAAAGATAGATGCCCATCGGCTTCGCCGCCGCGATAATAAGGCCCGTAAAAATTGCGAGCTGCAACCATCCGTACATATCCATGGCTATCTCCTAGAACTTCTCCGGCCTGATGACCGATATCATCAGGTATATGATGAGAAGGATGCCCACGATGAGGACAACGATATCCATTTCATATCCTCCCGCAGGCCGCACCGAAAAGATGACAGGCGGCAAAAAACAAGACGGCAACCGCAACAAACATAACATCGCTCATGATGCATCCTCCGTGTGCCCGATATCTGCTGCGGGCAGGAAGAACGTGAATGTCGCACCTTCACCCTCCCTGCTCGTGACGGTGATCTCGCCATTATGTGCGTTGATGATCTCTTTGACGATCGAAAGGCCGAGGCCGGCACCACGGTGTGGATCATCCCCGGGGAGTTCCACGAACCTTTCAAAGATAATGCCCGTATATTCACGCGGAATGCCCTTTCCCGTATCTGCAACGGAAAAAGCGACGCGGGCATCCGCTCTTTTGGCCGAAACCGTGACGCTGCCGCCGGGCGGCGTATATCTCAACGCGTTTGAAAGCAGGTTTGAGAACACGTGCCCTATCTGCATTGCATCGGCGCTCACATCGGGGAGCTCAGGTTCAATATCGGCTGAAAGCATGATGCCCTTCTCCTGGCTCAAGCGGCGAAAGGGCTCGATGCCGTTCAATACCAGGGTCGCGGGGGACACGGTCCGGATGTTCATCTTCACTTTGCCCGACTCTATCCTGCTGATATCGAGAAGGTCATCGATAATAGTGCGGAGCCTTTCGCTTTCTTCCCGTGCGGCTACCAGCAATTCACCCTGTTTCGCGGTCAAGAGTCCCGGTTTCTCGGTCAGCAGGAGGTGGATGGCCATCTCCACGGCCGTAAGCGGTGTTTTCAGTTGATGTGATACGGTGGAAATGACGCTGCGCTTCATTTCGTCGTGCTGCCGGAGCAGGGTGACGTCCTCGAGAAGGAGCACCACCCCCGTCATTCGTTCCTTCTCCTCGAATATCGGTATGCCCCGCGGGCGGAAATATCGCTCCGCGCCGCCCACGAACTTTTGCATGACGTCCCTGTCGCCCGGCTCCACTTTTCGTCCCTTTTTCATGACCTCCCGATAGGTGCCTTCGACACGGCGATCGGGAAGCATGCCTATCGGGGTGTTGGGTTTGAGACCGAATATGTCCTTTGCCGGGCCGGTTGCAACCTCCACCATGCCGTCGAGGCCTATCACGGCGACAGCATCCGAAAGGCTGTTAAAAGCGGCCTGCGTGGCCTTCTGGTACCTGTACGCCTTCGTCCTGTCGCTCCGCCGGAACTCGCGCACGGCGGCCGCCATCCGGTTGAACGCTTCGGAGAGCGCCCCTATTTCGTCACGGGACGTGACGGGCACGACAAGCTCGAGGTTCCCCTTCCTTATCTCGTCCGCCGAGCGCGTGAGACGGGAGATGGGCTGCACGATCCATTTACCGGCAAAGACCATGAAACCGAGGCCGATAACGATCCCGGCAATGACGAGAACATACATATGCCGGCGGGATGTTGCGGCGAGCCTTTTTGCCCGTTCATCGGAATCCACTATGTTCTTCTGATTCATCAGGAGGATCGCATTGGCGATGTTTTTCATCTCGTAGAATTTTGGCAGCAACTTATTGAAATAGATTTTGTGCCTGCCGCCGAACGATGCGTCCCGCTTCCGGAGAAATTCCTCGAGGAGCGACCTGTACTGCCCAAACGTGTCACGAAGCCGCCAGGCCAGGTCCTTTTCACCCGGCAATGTGATATTGTCGAGCTCGACCTGGAGGGCCTGTGCAAACCGCGGCACATTGGCTTCGATAAGGTCCCTGCCCTTTTCTTTCTCACCGAGCAGGACGAACAGGATCCCGCTGTCTATGCGCTCGGCCGATTCTTTCATATCTTCGCACGCGATAACGCTCCGGTAGTTTTCCCTGAGAATGACATCGATCGACCCCCCCAACTGGGACAGGCGGATGATGCTCTGAGTACCGACAATAAGGATGATGACGAGAAGGCCCCCGAAGCCGAAGAAGAGTTTATGCCTGAGCTGAAACATACAATGTCCCTGCATTATTCATATTCATCAGCATACGGCGTGCCAAGGGGAGGCTTCGTCTAACCTACCGGGATCATTGTGTATTAAGAAACAAGAATGGTCAGGGGCCTTGCGCTTCGCAAAGACGGGCCGGAACGGGCATTGCATGGTGCAAGGTTGCGGGGATCACATGTTGTATTGTTTACGCCGCCGCCACAATGTCGCCTGGTCAATGCCAAGGACCTCGGCGGCCTCCTGCAGCGACCGCGAGTTCGCCAGGACGCGCCGGATATGCTCCTCCTCGATCCGGGCAAGCGACATCGGATCGCCCGCCTTCGGGACCGACAGCGCCGGTTTTATCTTCTCCGGCAGATACTCGATCCCTATCCGGTCGCTTTTGCAAAGGATAACCGCCCGCTCTATTGCATTCCTGAGCTCCCGGACATTCCCCGGCCACTCGTACTGCAGCAGGAAGTTCCAGGCCTCATCGGTAAAACCCAAAAAGCGTCGGTGGCTGTTTGAACTGAAAAAGGCAAGGAGGCGCTCGGCCAGCAGCCTGATGTCCGCCGGCCGCGCACGCAGGGGCGGTACCTCGACCTGAATGACGTTGAGGCGGTACAGCAGCTCTTCCCGGAAAAGCCCTTTCTTTACGGCCCCTTCCAGGTCTATATTCGTTGCAGCGAGGATACGCACATTGGCCCTGTGGGTTGCAGAATCACCGACCATCTCGTATTCCCGGTCCTGGAGAAAGCGCAGCAGTTTCGGCTGGAGCGTCACGGGCAGGTCGCCGATCTCGTCGAGAAGAAGCGTACCGCCTTCGCAGGCGGCGATCTTCCCGCGATTGTCCTTGACCGCCCCCGTGAAAGCGCCCCTGACATGCCCGAACAGTTCACTGTCGAGAAGTTCCGGGGAAAGCGACGGGCAGGACACAACGCCGAACGGCATAGTGCGCCGCGGGCTCAACTGATGGATATACCTCGCCAGTTCCGTCTTTCCGGTGCCGCTTTCCCCGGTAAAGAGCACCGTAGCGCCGGAGGGGGCGACCTGCCGGGCGAGGTACACGACCCGCTGCATCCCGGGATCCTCCGTAGAGAAATCGACCTCGGGATGCGACCTGCCAAGGTCGAGGGCAAGGGCCTCGATCCTCTCCTCCAGGGACCTTATCTCCATTACCTTGCTGAGCGCGATCCCGATCTGAGCCGGGGTGAAAGGTTTCGGCACATAGTCCGTGGCGCCGCGACGCATTGCCTCGACCGCGGTCTCGATGGATGCGTAGGCCGTTATCACGATGATCTTGAGCCACGGGGAATCCTTCAACAACGCCGGTATCAGGTCGAGCCCGTTCGTTATCCCGAGCCTCAGGTCGACGAAGGCAAGGTCGAACGCCTGTTCGCGTGCCTTCCGTGAAGCATCTTCGGCATTGCTGACCGCGGTGACCTGGCAGCCTTCCGATTCAAGGTACGACCCAAGGACCTTCCTGATATTTACTTCGTCATCGACGACGAGAATACGAAATGAGCTGACGTCCAAGAAAAATCACTCCTCTTAGAAAATATAAGTCGCCCGATATAAATAGAGTATTAAAAGTTGCGCGGGAAGCTGTAAAGAATATATAAAAAAGCCGCGTGACCGGGCCCGTGTCAGTCCGCGGCAACAAGCCGGTACCCGACCCCCGGCTCGGTGATGATGTACGCGGGCTGCGACGGATCTTCCTCGATCTTGCGCCGCAGCTGCCCTATGTAGACACGCAGGTACTGGGAGTGCTCCTGGTAGTTGGACCCCCAGATCTCGAGAAGCAGCTGCCGGTGGGTAACCACCCTGCCCGCCTTCTGGGCGAGGTATTTCAGGACCTCGTATTCGGTCGGGGTCAGTTTTACTTCCTCTCCCCGGACCGTCACGCTCCTGCGGGCAAGGTCAAGGGAAAGCTCCCCGAAGCTGAGGACAGGCTCATCCCCCGAACGGGCTATGCGGCGCAGGGCGGCCCGTAAACGGGCGAGCAATTCGGCCATGCTGAAGGGCTTGGTGACATAATCGTCGGCCCCGGCGTCCAGGGCCTTGATCTTGTCGTCCTCGTGCTCCCGAACGGACAGGACAATGACGGGCACCTGCGTCCATTCGCGCAGCCGCCCGATGACCTCGATCCCGTCCATATCGGGCAGCCCCAGGTCCAGGATGACAACGTCAGGGTGGAATATCGACGTCTGGCTCAGGCCTTCGTGGCCGGAAGCCGCCTCGGCGATGTCATACCCGTAGCCTTCCAAAGCGGCCTTTAACATTCTCCGTATCTGCTTTTCATCGTCCACAACAAGGATCCGTGCTCCGTCCGCCGACATTATCGTTCCTTTTTAAGAATTTTCCTTTTCCGGCAAATCCCCGGCAACGGCCAGGGAAAAGCTGAAGCTGTTGCCATGCTCCGGTGAGGGGTCTATCCATATGCGGCCTCCGTGGGCCTCTATGATGCCCTTGCAGATGAACAGGCCGAGCCCCGTACCGCTGACATGCTGCGATGATCTTTGCCGGTAGAATTTATCGAAGATATGTTCCTGCTCGCCTCCCGGGATGGAAGGCCCCGCGTTTGACACGGTCACAACCAGGTCCTTTTCGCGAACGGCGACCGAGATCGAGACGGGAACGTCCGGCGGGGAATACTTTGCGGCATTTTCAAGGAGATTTATCAGGACCTGCTCTATGAGGATAAAATCGGCCATGACGGATGGAACGTCCGGCGGTATGTCAACTTTGACCGGGTGGCCCGTCAACGTGTCCCGCATCTCCCTGAGCACCACGCCGATAATGTCCTGGATATCACACGGTCTCATGTTCAGTTTCAGGGTGCCGCTTTCCAGGCGCACCATGTCGAGAAGGTTCTCCACAAAACGGTTCATGCGGCGGGCCTCTTCCCGTATCGTGCCGAGGAGCACCTCCCGCGTGGCGGGGGTATATATGTCCTTTTCCTCGATAAGGCTGGTCACGGCCCCCATGATCGACGCGAGCGGCGTCCTGAAATCATGGGAGATGGAGTTAAGAAGGGTCCTGTGCAGCTTTTCGGACTCCGCCAACCATTTGGCCTGCTCGGCCTCTTTTGCGAGCTCGAGCCGGACTATTATCACAGCGGCGAGGTTGCTCAAGGTCTCGATGAGCTGGGTCTGTTCCGGGGAAAGGGACAACGCCTCATTCCCGGGCCTTATGCCAAGAACGGCCAGCGTTCTTTCTTCAGCCTTCACGGGAAAGAAGAACAGCGACTTCTCACCCTCGAAGATCCCGAGACCTCTGCCGGCAGGGCGGCCCTGCTCGAACACCTGGCGGGCGACCGCATATTCCTTCTTGTCGAGGAATGTGTCGGCCGCTTCGGAGGCCACCTGCTCCATGGTATTGGTGTCCCGGTTATGCACGAGGACTATCGCCTTCCCGTCAACGATCCCGGCAACCTTATCGACAAATGTTTTCAGGACCTGGTCAAGCTCGGTCGTCGCGGCTATCTCGCGGCTGAGGTCGTATAATGCGAGCGTTCTTTCTTCGCGTTCCGTGGCTTTACGCGTCTCGTCCCTCAGTTTGGTTGCCAGCGTGCTCGTAACGATTGCCACGAGGAGAAAGATAACGAGGATGAAGACATGCTGGATGTTGGCAACCTCGAAGGTGAATATTGGCGGCACAAAGAAAAAATTAAACGCAAGAACGCCGAGGAATGACCCGAGGAACGCCGGGCCGCGTCCCCAGCGGACGGCGCTTATCAGGACGGGCAGGAGATAAATAAGGGCAAGGTTGGTGAGATCGAGCCGGGGCGTTAATATCTCTCCCAGGAGAGTGACTGCGAGGATCGACAGCACGGCCCAGGCATAATTCCTGGCCGGACTGCCGAGGAAAATGCGTTCCCGCCCGCGTCCCTGCCTGTATGGATCGTTCGTGCCTATATTCATTTCCCTCGTGGCTTTACCGACATTATACTACAAAAGCGGCCGGATAGATCGAAACACAAAGGGGAGCACGGAACGTTATTCGTAATCGCTCGGATTGAGGGCGAGTTTCAAGCCTTCCGCGCCTTTTAGAAGGACAATGGAACTGTGCGCTCCTTTTACGGTCACATCCACCCGGATATGCTTATCGAAGCTCTTTTCCGAGGCGTAGCGCGTGTTCGTCCACGCCACGTATCCGAAGCCTTTCGATGCGATATCTTTTTTCGCATCATCCTTGAACGCTTCTTTCGCCTTGTCGTCGGCGAGTTGGGTCATTTTGACGAGAAGATCGACCTTCCCGTCCTTGTAGGCCGCGGAATATTTCTGCACAAAATCCTGCGCCGTATTTGCCGACGGGTCCCCGGATGAACCGCAGGACAAGGCAAAGAACATGCACAGCACGCCAATGATGATCGAACCGGTCACTCTCACTGAAACCTCCCGAAAAGTTGAATTCTTGCCTGGCTACAAGGCATTCTACCCGATGGAGCAAAAAATACTCAATTGATAATTCCCAAGAGATACGATATGTATTCATCATATATGAAAAAGATAGCGGCCATCGGCATCCTTATCCTGTTTATCGGCACCGGTATCGCCTGTCATAAGGAAGACGAGAAGGAAAAGATAAAGAAGGTCATCACGGGGGTCCAGGCGGCCGTCGAAGAAAAGAACATCAGGGGCGTAACAGGCTATATCGCGAAAAACTACAGCGATCCGCAGGGAAACAATTTCGAAACCCTCCGGGGAATGCTGCTCGGCTATTTCTTCCGGTATCCGAAGATTTCAGGGTATATCACCCACCTTGACATATCAGTGAACGGCGCATCCGCAAAAGCCACCCTCAAGGCCATCCTGACAAGCAGCCAGAAAACGGGCTCGGTGACCGACGTTGTCCCCGAACAGCTCGGAGTGTACCGGTTTGACGTCGAGTTCAACAAAGGGTCCGGCGACTGGAAGATAACGTCTGCCCGGTGGTCCCAGGTCAATCTGCAAGATCAATAATTAAATAGAATATCGTTAGTTTAAGTTATCCGACGACACGGCCGATATACTGTCAGGACCTCCCGGCACGCGTGTTTCTTTGGTGCCCGGGGACCCGGGGACCCGCCATGAATGTCAGGACCATTGGCTCAAAGACGACCGTAACCATTATGCCCGGTGAGTATTACGTATCGAGGAAAGATGATATCGTGATCGGTACCATACTCGGTTCCTGCGTGTCGGCCTGCCTCTATGACCCTGTCAGCCGCATCGTAGGAATGAACCATTTTCTGCTGAGCGGCAGGCAAAACAACCCCGTGGACGGAGTATGGCAGTCCGAAGCGGGACGATACGGTGTCCATTCGATGGAGATCATTGTAAACGGCATGTTAAAGCTCGGTGCCAACAGGGGGACTTTGCGCGCCAAGGCCTTCGGCGGGGCATCGGTCCTTCCGGTGACAAACCGGGCGAGCGCCTTCGCGAGTGTCGGCGAAATGAATGCGCGATTTGTCCTGCAATTCCTAAGGACTGAGGGTATACGGCTTATTTCTTCGGACCTCGGCGGCTGTGAAGGACGGGCGATACGCTTTCACTCCGATGATTTTTCAGTCTACCAGAGAAAGATAAAGCGGGTGGTCATGCCCGACCTTGCGACGCGCGAAGAACAATACTGGCGCAGGGAGGCCGAAAAACGCTACACCGAGCCGGAGATCTGGAATGTCAGAAAAGTAAGGAGTGAGGAGTGAGGAAAAAGCGGTTCCACGTTCCACGTTCAAAAAAAATACATCCCGGGATCGGGTGTTTACCCGGCTATAACCCCTTAACATTCCTTACTCTTTACTACTATTTTCTCTATGTCTGAGCAAAAACTATCCCAAAAATATTAAGTAAAACCTAATCATACCGATAATATTTCCAGAGCGAACGATAAGAATTTAATTCTTTCGTGAAAAATAGAGCGATGGAAGGGGTTCATTATCATGGAAGGTACAGCAATACGTAACGCGGACGGAATTACCCTGAAAGTTTCCGGCAGGGCCACGATCGCGGATGCAGACGATCTCTTGCAATTATTGATGAAAGAGTCCCCGCCGGGGAGCAGCGTCACGATCGATCTTGCCGGTGTCACGGAATGTGATCTTTCCCTGTTCCAGCTCTTGTGCGCAGCACACAAGCGGTCGATAAGGACGTCGGGGTCCATGAACCTGCTTCATTGCCCGGACGCGGTGTACGAGACCCTCGTTTCCGCCGGGATTCTGCGTATCCACGGCTGTACCGGCAATGACAACGACACGTGCCCCTGGCACGAAGCAAGAAAAGGATGACTTTATCCATGACCGAAGACATGCATGTTCAGGCGTTTATCGAAGAGGCGTTTGAGCTCCTGGCAACCCTTGAGGAATCTCTCCTTGAACTTGAGGAGGACCCCGGCAATACGGAACTGATCGGGCGGGTGTTCCGTTCACTGCACACGATCAAAGGCTCCGGCTCCATGTTCGGGTTCGACACAATGGCGGGTTTCACGCACACCATAGAGACAACGTTTGATAAGGTGCGCGAAGGAGAGCTCGGGGTAACCCCGGAACTTGTGAGCCTGACGCTCAGGGCGAAAGACCTGATACGCGCTATGATCGAATCCCCCGGAGAATCATCGTTGCCATCGGACGCACAGGCCATACTCGATGCGATCGGGGCGATAGCGCAGCGCCCCAACGGCAGCATAAACCCGGAAGCCGGGCTGTGCGCAACCGGGAGAGGGCCCGAGGGACCATCGGTCACGGATACTGAATGTACATACCGCATCCGCTTTCGGCCGTCCCGCGGGATATTTCTCACCGGCACCAACCCCCTGCTGCTTATCGATGAACTGCGCACTCTTGGTGAATTCGACGTTTTCGCACACCTCGACGAGATACCGGAGATCGATGTCATCGAGCCCGAATCCTGCTACGTCTCCTGGGACATCATTCTCACCACGGACAGGGGAATAAATGCGATAAAAGATGTCTTCATATTTCTCGACGATGAATCCATCGTCGATATTGCCGTGGTCGACGACAGAGATGCCCCCGACGCCGATACCGGGTATAAAAGGCTCGGCGAGATCCTGGTCGAGAGGAAAGATATCGGGGACGCCGACCTCAGGCAGGTCCTTGCCGAAAAGAAAAAGATCGGCGAAATGCTGGTCGACCGGGGCCTGGTGTCACGTGAAAAGGTCGAATCCGCACTCATCGAGCAGGAACAGGTGGCAAAGACGCGGAAGGCCTCAAGGCTCGAGCAGGAGACGGCATCAAGCATACGCGTGGCGGCGGAAAAGCTGGACACGCTCGTCAATCTTGTCGGCGAACTGGTCACCGTGCAGGCGCGCCTGACCCAGCTCGCGTCCCTTATTGACGCCCCCGACCTCGTATCTATAGCCGAGGAGATCGAATCGCTTACGGGCGACCTTCGGGACAATACGCTGAAGATCAGGATGCTTCCCATAGGGACAACGTTCGGCAGGTTCAAGCGGCTTGTCCGTGACCTGTCGCGGGACCTCGGCCGGGAGGTCGAAATGACCACGGAAGGGGCCGAGACAGAGCTCGACAAGACCGTTATCGAACGTTTGAACGACCCGCTCGTCCATCTCATCAGGAACTCCATCGACCACGGTATCGAACCCCCCGACGTCCGCCAGGGGCTCGGGAAACCGGCAACCGGCATGCTTCACGTAACAGCCCGTCATTCGGGGGCGCATGTCCTTATCGAGATCACCGACGACGGGGCCGGCATCGACAAGGACGTCGTCCGCCGGAAGGCCGTGGAGAAGGGGATCATCAGCCCGGATTCCGACCTGAGCGACAAGGAAATATTGTCCCTTATCTTCGCTCCCGGTTTTTCAACCTCCGCTGCGGTGACCAGCGTATCCGGCCGCGGGGTCGGTATGGACGTCGTGAAAAGGACCATCGACAGCCTGCGGGGATCAGTCGAGGTGAGCAGCGAAAAAGGTGAAGGCACGACGGTAACATTGAAACTGCCTCTCACCCTTGCGATCATCGAGGGCCTTCTTGTCGAAATAGGCGATCAGCATTTTATACTTCCCCTGCCGCTGGTCCATGAATGCGTGGAGCTCACGCGCCTCGACGTGGAGAGATCAGGCGGAAAGGACATTGCGAACATACGGGGAGACATCGTCCCCTACATCCGGCTCCGTGACACCTTCGGCATACGCGGCCGGCGGCCCGATATCGAACAGATCGTCGTAACCGAGATAGACAGGGAAAGGATAGGTTTTGTCGTTGACCACGTGATCGGTGAACATCAGACCGTCATCAAGTCCCTGGGGAAGATTTACAGGAACGTCCATGGCATTTCGGGGGCCACCATCCTGGGAGACGGAACGGTCGCACTCATTATGGATATTGCGAGGCTCGCAGACATAAGCTACGCCAAGGCGAGCTAAGAAATCAAAGCAGTGAAGTAGGCTGTGTTCAGGTCGTGCCTACCATCATGCGAGAACGCTGCAAGAGAGGCCCTGGAAGGGCCGGGGAGGCTTAAAATGAAACGGTTCGGCAACTGGTCAATTTCCACCAAGGTCATCAGCATATCACTTCTCACAATCATTATTATCACGTCAGGCATGGTCTTCTACTACATACCGCTGATGAAAGACAAGCTCATGGGAGAGAAAAAGGCGTCTTTACAGCATCTCATCGACTCGGCGTATTCACTTGTGACTTTTTATGAGTCCCGGGTGAAGGCAGGGGAGATCAAGATCGAGGACGCGAAGAAACTGGCAGTTGCCAGCATAAAAGCAATACGGTATTCCGGGAATGAGTATTATTTCCTCATGGACGCCTCCGGCAAGATAATCATGCACCCGATCAATCCGCAGCTGGATGGAAAAGAAATGCTGAACGAAAAGGACCCCGAGGGCAGGTACTTTTTTCGCGAGATGACTCAAATAGCCAAAGAAAAGGGTGAAGGCTTCGTTTCCTACATGTGGCCGAAAGCCGGAAATACGAAGCCCGTCCCCAAGATAACGTATGTGAAATACAACAGGGACTGGAACATGATAGTCGGGACCGGGATCTACGTGGACGATGTGCACGCGGAGACCGCAAAGCTCCAGTGGCAGATCATCATAGCGACCGTTCTCTGCGCGGTCCTGATCATGGGCATCGCCTTCTGGGTCTCGCGCAGGATCAAGCTCGCCCTGAACGAGGCTGTCAATGTCGCCAACAATCTCGCGGCGGGCAACCTGGCGGTCGACGTCGTGGCGCGCAGTGAGGACGAGACGGGCAAACTGCTCGGAGCAATGAAGAACATGGTCGGTAAATTAAAGGAAGTGGTAGAGGGTGTGTCGACGGCCTCGGACAACGTGGCGGCGGCAAGCCAGCAGATGAGCTCGGGTGCCCAGCAGGTTTCCGAAGGTGCCACCGTTCAGGCGGCATCGGCCGAAGAGGTCTCCTCTTCCATGGAACAAATGACGTCGAACATCAAACAGAACGCAGACAATGCGCAGCAGACGGAGAAGATAGCGCTCAAGGCCGCAGCAGACGCACGGGAAGGCGGCCAGGCAGTGACAGAGACTGTATCCGCGATGAAGGACATCGCGACAAAGATATCGATCATCGAAGAAATAGCGCGCCAGACGAACCTTCTCGCACTCAATGCCGCGATAGAGGCGGCGCGCGCGGGTGAACACGGTAAAGGGTTCGCCGTCGTGGCGACAGAAGTGCGCAAGCTCGCCGAGAGAAGCCAGACCGCGGCCGCGGAGATCAGTATGCTTTCGACAACGAGCGTCGAGGTCGCCGAAAAAGCCGGTTCCATGCTGACAAGGATCGTACCGGACATCCAGAAGACGGCTGAACTGGTCCAGGAGATAAGCGCGGCCAGCAACGAGCAGAACGCCGGGGCGGAACAGATCAACAAGGCCATCCAGCAGCTCGACCATGTCATCCAGGAAAATGCCTCCGCGACCGAGGAGATGGCGTCGACCGCTGAGGAGCTTTCCTCACAGGCCGGGCATCTCCAGGACATTATCGGTTTCTTCAGGACAGGCCACGATGATCATGACCGCAAAATGCAAAAGAAACAGGCGGCACCCGCCGCGCCCGGGAATGGGAAAAAACCGCTCAGGATCGCGTCGCATAACAACGGTTCATCGAACGGGAGGAAGGCGGCGGACAACGGACATGCCGGTATCAACCTCGATATGGCAGCGGAGAATGACCGGCTCGACTCCGAGTTCGAAAGGTTCTAGGACCGAACGGATAATAACCCCCTGTTGACTGCGGGGGCCTGTGCAGGCCTCCGCAGAGATAGCGTGAATGGTTCATATAAGGAGGACTTGAAAGATGAGCGTGAACACGAGACAGTACCTGACATTTCAGCTCGGCGAGGAGATCTTCGCGATCGACGTCGTCAACGTCCGCGAGATACTGGAGTTCAACACGGTGACAAAGGTGCCGCAGACCCCCGATTACATGCGCGGCGTCATAAACTTGCGGGGAAGCGTCGTCCCCGTCCTCGACATGCGCCTCAAATTCGGTATGTCCGTGACGGAAAAGACCATCAATACGTGCATTGTCGTCGTCGAGGTGGCCATGGAGGACGAGAACGTTATCATAGGCGCCCTTGTCGACTCCGTCCAGGAGGTCTTCGAACTTGACCCGGCCTCGATAGAGCCGGCACCCCGCATCGGGATACAACTCCGCAACGGCTTCATAAAGGGAATGGGCAAGAAGGATGACCGCTTTGTCATAATACTCGACATAGAGCGCGTATTCTCCCAGGAGGAACTGTCAGGCGCCGTCGAGATGTCCGACAGGCAGCCCGCCGACAGGGCCGCGAACGAGTGATGAAGGCCCTGAAACTTTCTCTTGATAGATTCGGCCGTTTCACGTGCCGGTGACCGGGATCGTGAAGGGCCATGGGGACTGCCCATAGATGCTGAGAAGATAACAGGAAATATCGAGCCGGCGGATACCGCCTTCGGCTTGCGCCGGCCCGGACATTGGTGAATACCGTAAGGAGGAATTGCTATGTTTTTGAGAAAAATGAAGATAGGGCTCAGACTCGGTGCCGGTTTCGGCTGCATCCTGCTGCTGCTCATCGTGCTGGCCGTTGTAGGCCTCTACAATTTCTCGAACATTAATCTCCAGTTCGAGAGGGTGGTGAACGTAAACAACGCCAAGATAGCCTTTGCCAATGAGGCACGGGGGGCGATCGATACCATAACGTTCCTGATATCGGAGATGGCAGTTACCCATGACCGCGACGCCGGGACCCAGGCAAAGAAAAAAATAGACGAGGCCCGGGCAACCTACAAGAAGGCCATGGAGGAACTCGAGAAACTCGAACAGCGCGAAGAAGGGAAAGCGATCATCACCAGGTTCAAGGCTGCCCTAGCAGAGGGCGCAGCGAACAACAACAAGGTCATCGAACTGGGATTGGCAGGGAAGACGGCAGAGGCAACCCTCCTGTACGAGAAACATTCCATACCTGTCCGCAACAAGGTTGTGTCGGTCAACAAGGAATTGATCAAGTACGTGGAAGATTTTAACCGCCTTCGCTATGATGAGGCCCACAAGGGCATGGCAATGGCGCGCATGATCTTCATGGTCATCGGGATCGTGGCGGTCGTCGTGGGAGTTGTCCTGTCGTTCCTTCTCACGAAGGGCATTACAAAACCCCTGTCCGAGGCGCTGGGCATTTCGAACAGGCTTGCCAGGGGAGACCTGACGATGGATATCGTGGTAAGAAGCAGTGACGAAACAGGCCAGTTGCTCCACTCGATGAAGGAGATGGTGGCGAAGCTCCGCCAGATCGTTCTCGACGTGCAGTCAGCCACCGATAATGTAGCTTCGGGAAGCGAACAGATGAGTTCGTCATCACAGCAGTTGTCGCAGGGCGCCACCGAGCAGGCCGCTTCCGCCGAGGAGATCTCCTCCTCCACCGAAGAGATGGTGGCCAATATCAGCCAGAATGCCGATAACGCCCAGCGGACCGAAAAGATCGCCCTCAAAGCGGCCCAGGATGCGAAAGATGGCGGAAAGGCGGTGGAAGAGACGGTCGCCGCGATGAAGGACATAGCGACAAAGATATCGATAATCGAGGAGATCGCCCGCCAGACGAACCTCCTTGCCCTCAACGCCGCCATAGAGGCAGCCAGGGCCGGTGAACACGGCAAGGGTTTTGCCGTTGTTGCAACGGAGGTGCGAAAACTTGCCGAAAGAAGTCAGATCGCTGCGGGGGAGATAAGCACGCTTTCGACGGCCAGTGTCGAAGTGGCGGAGAAGGCGGGTACGATGCTCACCAGGATCGTTCCTGATATCCAGAATACCGCGGAACTTGTCAGCGAGATCAACGCGGCCTCCAACGAACAGAACAACGGTGCCGGGGAGATCAACAAGGCCATTCAGCAGCTCGACCGGGTGATCCAGCAGAATGCCTCGGCAACGGAGCAAATGGCCTCGACATCCGAGGAACTTGCGAGCCAGGCAGCTCAACTGAGGGATACAATGGCATTCTTCCACATAGAAAACGGCGCAGCCAACGTGGCCCGGGTTTCCGGGGGAACCACATCCGGCAGGGGAAAAACATCCCGTCTTCGGGAAGACGCCGCCGGAGCCCGCGCCATTCCACAAAACGGCAACGGGTCGAAGCCGGCAGGGTTTGCCCTGGACCTCGGGAACGGGCACGACAATTTCGATGATGAGTTTGAAAGATTGTAGGAAAACGCATGACGCGCCCGGCAGACCGGGCAAGAGAGGGGCCGCCATTTCGCCGGAGAGGACCTTCTAAAGAGTTTTTCACGGTTCTGCGTCCTTTTCCCCTTTCACGCGCCGCGCTTGCAATGACACAAGAAATAGAGGCGCGCCGCGTGAAAGTTCAGGACGGGAGGATGCTAAATTATGTCGGACCTTTCCACGTGGCGGTACTCCCCGGGCTTTAAATCCTGAATGTTCAATTTACCTATTCTCACCCGGATGAGCTTCAATACGGGGTGACCGAGGGCATCGCCCATCTTTCTGATCATCCGGTTCTTCCCTTCATTCACCACGATCGCGTACCAGACATTGGCGGACGATCTTTTTGCGAGACGAACAGTCTCGGCTTTGTAGACGGATCCCTCGATAGTGATCCCTCTTTTCATCCTGCCTACCGTGTCCCTGTCCAGGATGCCCTTGAATTTGACCAGGTATTCTTTCGTGATATTGTGGCTGGGATGCATGACCTCGTTGGCAAGGTCGCCATCGTTCGTAAAGATCATCAATCCTTCCGAATGATAATCGAGCCGGCCGACCGGGTAGAGCCTGAGATCATGCTTGATCAGGTTCCGGGCCAGCTTGCGGCCCTTCGGGTCCTTGAGGTCCGATATGTAGCCGTCGGGCTTATTGAGGGCGATATAGACCTTTATCGTCTGTGCGCTTAAGGCCGACCCGTCGCACGTGACGATATCTTTAGGTCCGACCTGTTGAGACAGAGACGACGCAGGAATATTGTTTATCTTTATCCTGCCCTCGTGGATCAGTGACTCGGCTTGCCTGCGGGGGAATTGTCCTGTGCGCGATAAGAACCTGACGAGGCTTTCCATCTCATAGTATACAGTATTGACGGAACTCTAGTCTTTAAAAACCTCTATCGGGGTCGTTGTCTCCCTCTTCAGAACGGGCTTCACGATCGTGGATGTCCGGCTTGATTTGCGGTAGACGTTGAAAACAAGGTTGTCCCGCTTCGGCAACGGATTGGCCGTGACCTCTATGACGATATCGTCCGGGTTCTCCACGGATATTATCATTGTCTTCTTCACTACGTTCGAATCGGGCAAAGTCATGAGAAAGGCGTCGTTCATGAACAGGCCCTTGCTGTATGACGCCGTGATGGTGTGCTCTCCTGTCGTCAGGGGGACGCTGAATTCAGTGAACTTATCGAATTTGACAGGGTTCCCGTCGATAACGACCGTGAAATTGACCGGTACCACGATGTTGAATTCGGACCTTTTCAGCGTGGATTCCAGGATCGGGTTGCCGCGGGTCTCATCGGCGAGTATCGTATTCCTCTCATCCCGGCTCTGGGCCTTGTACTGCACAGGTTTGAACACTATGTCGCATTTGACGATCTGCTCTTTCTTCTTCGGCTGGTAAGGCACGACAACCTTTGCCGTCATGGCGGTATAAGGCTGGGCAGGCACGACCGTATCGACAACAATGTCTTCGTACGTCTTGTCGACCTTGTAGTAAGATATCTGGATCTTGTCGCCCACTATCTTGTAGGTCCCCGACACGATCACATCGATGTTGTCTTTCTTGAGATAGTCTTCTATAGTTTTCGTGTATTCGTCATATTCCCCCGGAAGATATGCGGCCAGGGCAGGGCTAATCAGCCTGCTTGCCGGCTGCAGTCGCGGCTTCTGGGACCCTATCTTGATGAACTCTTTCCGTATCTTCTGGGAAAACTCCGTGACATTGTTCTTCTCGTCAAACATCTCCCACCCGTAGATCTTGATCTTTTTTTCAGGCGGGTACGGCTCGACGATCTTCGATATCAGGGTAAAAATGCCCGGGTAAAGAAGAGCGTCATCATATACAAGCTTCGGAAGGGTAACAATGTCTTTCCCTATTTCACGGCGCATCTCGATGACCTGGCATACGCTTCTCGTTTCATATATCTCGACCACGGCACATCTGCCGATAGGGTCCGATCGCATTGTATCGAGCTTGGAGTATATCGTGAAGATATCACCTTTGATAACGCCCATTCTGCTGCCGAGGTTGGTGAAGGCCTTATCGCCTAAAAGCATTTTGAACTTGCCTTCGAGGCTTTCCGTGATCCTGCCGGCAACGATATTGTCCGGGACCTTTTCGGCGGCAGCGCTATCCTGGTCCGCGGCCAGGCAGGTATACCCCGGCACGAGCACCGATATGAATAGTATAAATGCGAGTATGGCTTTCATTTATCCCTCTGTGTTATAGAGATTCTTTACAACCCTTGGCGTAATGAAGATAAGAAGTTCGGTCCGCTTATCCAGGGTTGTCTGTTTTTTGAACAGCCAGCCAAGCAGCGGTATGTTCTTGAGTCCCGGGATCCCGTTCTCGGATGAACCCTCTTCACGTTCATATATGCCGCCGATCACCGCCGTTTCACCGTCTCTCACGTAGAGCAGCGTCGACGCCTGTTTCTTATCGATCGTCGGCACGCCTTCCGATGTGTTGACAAAGTCTGCCTGGTCCTTCTTTGCCAGGATCTCCAGCCGGATAAATCCATCCTTGGTAAGAGAGGGTGTCACTTCAAGGCCCAGTACAGCCTCTGCGAACTGTGTCTGGGTGCCGGAGTTGGAATAGGTCTTATACGGGATAGATTTTCCCTGTTGTATAATGGCCTTTTTATTGTCCGATGTGATGACCTTCGGATTCGACAGTATCCTGCCCTGTCCTTCATCTTCGAGGGCCGACAGCTGGACGTCGAGCTGAAAGGAGTCCGTGGCGCTGCCGATATAAAAACCGAGTATACCGCCCGCACCTCCCCCCGCGACAGCCGCAGGCAGGTTGATATTATACGGTATCGCGCTTCCGCCGCCGTTCCTGAAACCGAGCAGGTCGACGGTCGAATTGACCGTGGTCCCCGTGTCCGAAACGCTTGTCGCATACCGCCCGCCGGTTATCAGGACCTCTTTGTTCCCGAGGGCCCCCGAGGTCTGGCTCGAATTTATACCCCACTGGATACCCAGCTGCCGGGAAAAATTCGTATTGGCCTGCACTATCTTGCAGTCGATCTGTATCTGGTTCGGTTTCCTGTCATGCTCC
This sequence comes from Syntrophorhabdaceae bacterium, assembly GCA_963666485.2. Lineage (GTDB taxonomy): Bacteria > Desulfobacterota > Syntrophorhabdia > Syntrophorhabdales > Syntrophorhabdaceae > Delta-02. Next base: position 159,607 of record CAXXUO010000008.1, read on the forward strand.
CTTACGATCCGGACCATGTTTGCGACGTTCTCTCGGGTATCTTTGATGATGAGCGCATTGTTCCACTGGACCTGGGTGATCGTCCCGTACTCCGACAGGAAGCCTTTCGGCGGCTGGCCCGCCACGACCTGCGTCGTCAGGAGGCCGCCCCTGAGCATCCTTTCCATGTCCGCCGGGTTAACATAGTTCAGGTAGACAGTTTCCGTAACGAACTCCTCACCCAGTTTCTGCCGCTCTATGCGGTCCTTGCGGAACGTGTCCCGCTCGACCATTTTTCTCTTGGTCTCGTCTTCGTACTCTTTCGCCGTTACGATACGAATGACGCTATCCGCCTCTATCTTCCTCAACCCCGCCGTCTCGACGATGAGATCGAGCGCGTCATCCCAGTAGACATTGTCGAGCTTCATCGTGATCTTGCCTTTGACCGCGTCCGAGATAACGATGTTCTTCGACGATACCTCGGCGAGGATACGGACCACGTTCCTCACGTCAGCATCCATAAAATCAAAAGACACTCGTGACGAATCTTTTTTCCCGGATTGGCCAAAGCATATTAAGGGTATGACCAAAAGTATCAGAAAAAGTAGTACCGCCATTTTTCTCGTCATATTTCACCCTTTTAATTTTTCGCGGGGATATTGACCGCAATTTTCTTTATTTCCCCTTTTGCCTTGTATCCCAGCATAACGCCGGTGGCTGAAACATCCATTACCCACAAGTTCTTATTTAAGAAATCACCCTTGCGGAAAAAAACGCCTTTTCCCTGTAAATCTTCCATCATGGCGATCATGCCCGTACCGCTCTTGATCACACCGACGAGGCGAAGCTCTTCGAGCTCATAATCGAGCTTTTCAGCCTTTGCCGGCTTCGCGGCTTTTTTCGATTTATTCCCCGAGGCAGGTTGAACGCTTGCCCCCCGGGATGATTTGGCCTTGAGAAGGAGAACGGGTTCGAACGGGTTCCTGGCCTCTTCCGGGTTGAAGGTGAAGTCCTCAACATTATATTTTGGAACCGTTTCCTTCACCGGTTTCGCTGCCTTCGCGCCGGCGGGCTTTGCGGGCACCGACCCCGGGGCGGTGGCAGGTTTCGCCGCTTCGGCGGACTTCGCCGATTTATCTTCGGGTTTTGCTGCATCCTGGCCGGGTTTGGCGGCAGGTGCGGACACCTTTGCCGGCGTATCACCCGGTTTCGCCGCCGGGGATGGTACTTTCGCCGGGGCGGCCTGGCCGGGTTTGGCGGCAGGTGCAGGCGCCTGGGCTGTCTGGGCATAGAGGTACCCCGACAATCCAATCAACAGACACACAAAAATTATGATCAGACTACTTCTTCGCCGGTTCATTTGCCTTTGGCGCTCCTTTTGGCGGTGCTCCTGCTCCGGCCTGTTTGGCGGCACCTTCCTTCTGATACATGTAGGCGCTCGCATCGCAGGACCCTTCGATCACGACATTGTTCGGGGGCCCCTTTGCCTCGAATGCGAAATCGGTAATGCTTATGATACGTTCCTGTTTCCTCACCCCATCGAGAAACGAGGCGAGGTTCTTAAAATTACCCTGAAGTTTCATTTCAAAAGGCAATTCCGAATAAAAATCTTTCGACTTGATCATCTTCGGTTCAAACTGCCTGACTTTCAGCCGGGACTCCTCGCTGACCATCGTCACGTTCCTGAGGAGGTTGGGGATGTCCTTCGATTCGGGAAGCTGCCGGAGCATCTCCTGCATGGCCTCCTGCACTTTGGCATATTCCTGGCGATGTTTCGCAATGTCCCGTTTTATGGCTTTGAGCTTGTCCAGTTCGGCCCTCAGGTCGCTTGCCTCCTTGGCAACTTTGGCCTTTGTTTCGAGCTGGGGCATCATCACGAAATAATAGAGGAGCCCCACAACGACCAGGACGAGCACCACCATGACGATGAGCACGTACTTCTGCGGTATCTTCTCTATCTTTTTTCCGAGGTTTTTCGGTTCGAATCCGAGATTCATAGCGACATAGTCCCCTGGATGATAAATTTCTTCACCACGAGCCCCTCTTCGGTGACATCCTGGATGCTCTTAAGTTCAACATTTTTCATGTAGGGCAGTTTCGAGATGCTTTCCATGAACTCCGAAATGGATTCATTGACCATGGACCTGCCATCGATCTCGAATTTGTCGCCTTTCTTCTTGAACGACTTGAGCCAGACGCCTTCCTTCATTGTTGTCGACAGGTCGTACAGAGACCGCGCAGCCAGTGCCCGGCCGGCCTTGAGCTGGTTGACCACTTTTATCCTGCGCTCTATCTCCGCCTTCGCCTTCTGCATCTGCTGGTATTCCTGGTAGATGGGCTGAAGGGCCGCTATCTCCGTCTTCGCGGACTGAATATTGCGCTCATAATCGCCAATTTCCCGCTGGTTGTACACGTAGGCCGCCCAGAAGAATATGTTCCCTATAATGAGGAGCAGGACAAAAGTGACGATATGCGTCTTAAGGGCGCTTGCCTTGGATTTCTTGTAGGGTAGAAGGTTTATTTTTATCATGTCATACCATCACAGCTCGAGCACCCTCGTAGACAGGTACATGGGCACTACCATGACTTCCTTGAACTCGTCGTACATTGCCGGATTACCATCCTGTATCAGCATGAACGGATTGATCACCTCTACGGGTATGCCCGTCTCGTCAACGATCTTCTCTTTAATGCCCGGCAGAAGCGATGACCCGCCGGTAACGAATATCCTGCCGATGTTCTCTTTCGGCTTGGTTGCAAGATAGAAACGGACGGTCTTGTTGATCTCCGACGAGATATTGAATATGAAATCTTCGAACAGGTACATTACGTCCGCATCCGCCGTTATCTTCTTTTCCTCGGCTTCCTTGAACTTTACCTTGATCGATTTCTGGATCTGGCTTGTCAGGTATTTGCCGCCCATGAGGATCTCGCGGGTGAACTCGATATTCTCGCCGTTCAGGATCGCGATGTTCGTCACGGATGCACCGATGTCGACGATGAGCACCGAATATTCCTTCGGGGCGTACAGCTGTTCGACAACGTTCGATATGCCGAACATGTCGACATCGAGAATGTAGAGGCTCAATCCCGCCATATTGAACGTCGCGATATACGCGTCGACGATCTCCCTCTTGACCGCCACGATCTTGACATTCATCATCGTCGACCTTTCCGGGTCGGGACCTATGATCGAGTAGGTGTAATAAATGTCCTTCATCGGGAAAGGAATGGCGTTCTCCACCTCGGAGCCTATGCTATTCTCCAGGGCGTCCTCATCCATCTGCGGCATGCTGATCTTCTTCGAGATGACCGAATAACTGGAGAGGGCGCAGGCGGCGTTCTTCGACTTGATATTATTTTCCTGGAATAGTGTCTTGATCTCCTGCGCGAGAAATTCAATATCCACAATGTGACCATCGCTGATGAGTTCCTGCTCGTACGTCTTCTTGACGATGTTCCGTATGGAAAAGAACCCCTTCATGTTGCCGAGGCTGCAGATCTTGATGGAGCTCGTACCGATATCGATCCCGACAAGTTCATCGATCTGCTTGACAATGAAACTGCTGAACATTCCCGACTGCTTTATCGAATCGAACATGCCTCGTTTTGCCTTGACCTTCTTTTTTGTCTTGGGATCATCATTTCCTGCAGGCTGCACAGGCGCAGCTTCCAGGGTTTCCGGCAGGGGGTCTGCGGGTGCGGCGGGCGATGCTTCGCTCATATTCGCACCGGTAGCGGCTGCGTTCGCGCCGAAGGCCTGGGACGCATATGCCAGTGCCGGGTCGACAGGTCCGGGGGTCGTTTCCACGAATGTATCGCCGGCCGGCTCAGCCGGAAAAGGCTCCGGTTGGGCGGCATACGAGGACCGTCGGGCAGGCGTTGACGAATCGAACGCAAGGACGAAGACAGGGACCCCGAAAAGCAGGGTCAGGATACCCCACACCCAGTAGTTCTTCCCGAGGCGCTCCGCAATGCTCCCCCACACGTTGATTATCGAATAGATATTGATCGGGAATATCATCATTCCCAGCACATTCCAGGCGGACACGTTGCCGCACCTGCACATGAGCACCGCATTATATATAGGAACGAGATAATGCCAGAATGGCTCGCCCAGGGAGAACTTCTGCCCGATCCTGTAGATCACGTAGGTCATGACAAGATAGACCACAACAAACACGATTAAGAACATTGGCCCAAAAGCTTCAGTTGGATTCGCCATAACCACCCTGTGTTAAAGTTACAGGCCCTCGAGATTCCGGGCCGCCCAGCATGCCACATTACTTTGTTTTACCCGGCACCGCACAAGGGCCGGCCCTTCCCCGGGCAAAACGGCCGCGCTATAGAATGAGTATTGACGGGAGTGCGCGGCTTATCGGTTCTATCATGTTGACAAGCTAACAAAAGGTCATTTTTTTGTCAACATAATTTTTTAATGTTAGGTGTGATATTAAACACAGTTCCTTGAAGTATTGCGTGTAACACGTTGATATAACAATGTAAATTGTTATAAACAAAAATATTAAAATTTTATAATTATTTGTAATAATCAATAAAATCAAAGGATCATCTTTCGGATTGGAGAAACTCCTTGAATGATCTATTTCTGTTCTTCGGGAGGTTTTTGTTCTTCGACAGGTTTGGGGATATCCACTTTGACCGTATTCGTGGCAATCCCTGATTTTCCGTCACTTATCTTGACCTTGAAGGTTTTCTCCCCGTAATCGTTCTGGCCTACCTGCCACGTGATGCGGCCGGTCTGGGAGTTTATGGTCATACCCTGGGGCGCGTCCTCGAGTGCATACGTGAGGGTGTCACCATCCGGATCGGACCCCGTGACCTGGTAGACGAAGGTTTTGCCGTCAAAGCTTACCTGTTTCGACTCCGTCACTTCGGGGGGCATGTTGTTGACGAGGAAATCCAGGAACCGGGCCTGGCCGGGCTTGTCGCCCTCGACGGGCGTCACCTTGACCCCGACCCTGTCCGCGCGCTTGAAACCGGTGAAACGGTCAGTTCCGTCGCCGACGGGCTGACCGTTCAACGTCCAGTCGAACTTGTACAGAACCTCACGGCCGTCGGTGCCGGTCGCCTTTTCGATGACAACTTTGATCGTCGCCTTGCCGTCGACCGTTTCCAGCTGCAACCTTGCCCTCGCCACGGCCATCTGGACGCTGCCCTCTGCCCCGTCCGCCGCCGGGTTCTCAGCCGTGCCCTGCTGCTGTCCCGCTGCAGGGCCGGCGGCCGGGCCGGAAGGATTTTGAAAAAAGTAATACGTCATAATACCAACGACAAGAACGAGGATAACAATAACGGCAATGATGACAGGCCTGGTGCTCATCGGCCTGACCGGCTTGATCGGTTTCCGCACTGGCCGCACTGGTTTCTTTAACGGTGCTTTAGTAGGCATACAGGACTTCTATATTGACGCGCTCAGCGGTGCTTCCCTGCTGCCGCGCATCGGTTACGATGGTATACAGGAACGGGAAATGCTGGATCCGGATGAGTGACGAGGCATCGTCCACGACGCCGCTGCCGAGGTCCAGAACAACGCCCGTCTTATCCGAATTGCCGGAAACAGTATCGATTATCTTCATGCTGACCACATACGGTTTCACCTGGTCCGATTTACCCTTCAGGTTGAAAACTATGTCGGGGTTCGTTATCGGGTCCGATCCCGAATCACATGTCCCGCCGGGCCAGCCTGACGTTGTCGTCGTGAGCTTTGTCATAAAACAGGTATCTTTTCCGGCATCAACCGCTACAACAGGAAGAACGGCGGCCGGCTTAACGAGTGAACCGACCGCGGACGACAGGGTGGTCCCGCCCAGGACACGGGGCAAAAGGTCTTTCGTCAGTACGTCGACTGCGCCAAGGGACGCTTCTTTCGAGGTCTGGTATTTCCTCTGCAGACCGGAAACCTCTGTCCCCGTGAGAGAAAAATACATCACAGCCGCAAATATACCGGCCGCGACGGAAACCACGATAAGGGCCATTACAAGCGCCACGCCTTTTTCTCTTCCGCCTTTTTTCAAATCATGCCGATGCATCGTTGCATCTCCTGTATGTGATCAATAGAAACTCTTCGGCTTGATGACGAGTTTGTACCTGATCCAGCGGTACGATTTCCAGGCGGTAGCCGTCGATGTATCCAGCGCGCTCAGGTCAATGGTCGTTCCCAGGGAGGCCGAAGGGCCGAGCGTGACCGACGGCGTCGCGAACTCACTCGTATACCCGCTGTCTTTCAATCCCTCATGGGCCAGTATATAGATGTGGACCTCTTTAACCTGGGTCTTGATCGTATATGCGTCAAGCCCGGATATATTGTTTGTGAGCAGGTCCGGAATGCCGTCCAGGTTCGTATCCAGGTTGAACACGACCTGCATGTTTGCCACGCAATCGATGAGGGGATAGGGGCTGCTCGCGTCACCTATGACATTCTTGAAAAGCGTGCCTGTGCCCGGCGCGCAATTCGGGTTGGCGGTTGCCGGGGTCCCGACATAGTAATCCGCGCGCGCGAAAGGCATGGTCGGCGCCGTCGTGCCCAACCCGAACGCAAGAAAACGTTCGCCGGCAGCTACATCCGGCTGGTAGGCCGTGGGCAGATCGGCTGTCGGGCCCGGATATTTGATGGCATAAACCCCGCCCGAAACAATGAGCGTTGAATTACCCCCGGTAATGACACGCGGTTTGATAATGATCATGTAATCGTTCGTCGTCATATCGAGGTTGATATCGTTCCAGTAATGTGCCTTGGTCGTCGTAATATTTGTCCACTTGCCCGCGGCGGTCTGCATTCCCACGGCCGGGGACCGTATGACGAGATAGTCGGAATTTGCAATGTACCCGGCCACGGATATATTATTCGAATGCTGTATCGCTTTCGGCACGTTCGGGGTGCTATTGAACGACAGGGCAGGATCGCTCGAAGCCTCGGTATACACGCTGAGACTGCCCTTGAACTCGTCGGCCAGTCCGAAGCCGGCGTTCGTTACGTCGTTCCTGAGCATCTCGAGGCCTAAAGACGCCTCGAACTGGTTCGTCGTAATAACGGCCTGTTTCTTCTGGCTCACCACCATGTGCTGAAGCAGTTGGCTCGAAAGCGCCATTACTATCCCCAGGATCGCAACCGCGATGAGCACTTCGAGCAGGCTGAATCCTTTATCTTTTTTCCTAGTCATGCCTTCACCCTAAGCGTCCGTGCTTATAATGGACGCGGCATCATGCCGGTGCGTTATGTTCTTGAAGACCCACACGACGGCCACCTGGACAGCCACGCTATTCGCCGATATCGAGGTAGGGGTCCACGTTACCGTATACGTTATCGTAAAATTCCTGATGCCGCGCGCCTGCGTACCGGGAATGACGGCCGTGCCGGACTGTACCTGGGAAAACTGGGAGTTCCTCAAAGTCTCAAGGGTCGCTTCCCCGATGCGCATGGCCTCCTGGCGCATCTGGTTCTCCATGTTGATCCTGATGTAATTCGTCAACCCGTCGAGCAGCGCCATAAGGCCGATCGACATTATGAGCATGGCGACAAGAAGCTCGATAAGGGTGAACCCTTTTTTATTGCTGCATACAATCCGCTTCACTGCAGCCCCCGTTCAGTTTAATCTTTCCCATGCGAATCCGCGTCGGGGAAACGATAACACAGTTCGTGATATTCCCCGTCTCTGTTTTTCCTGCCCTCAGCAGGCAGATCGCGCCCGTCGTCGTTGCGTATCCCCTCGCATCAAAGGTCGGGACGAGCCCTACCGGATTAAGTGTGACGGGTTCCTTCACGTCGGTCGTATTGGACCAGGTGAACGGCGCCTCTTTCCTCGCCAGCCGCTGTATATCCGTAGGAGGGGTGCTCGGCAACTGGTCGCCGTTCGTGTCTTCGAGCACCATGTACGAACCGTCTGTTGCGAACTGCATGAAGTGCATCCTGTTCGTGTTCATGGCCATCGTCCGCATGTTCGCCAGGTCTGCATAGATGCGTCTCGTCTGGTTCTGGATCCTGTTCATCCGGACAAATTCGCTCATGCTCGGTATTGCTAGAGCGGCGAGCAGCGCGATGATCGCCATGACAATAAGAAGCTCGAGAACTGTGAAACCCGGATTTGTTTTCATCGTTCCTTCATGTGCAGTATTTTTCTCAACGGCTTCGGAGGGCCGAGGAGCGAAAAACCACCACCCGCTATGCCCTGCCCGATCGCCATCGCCCGGCCGGCGGCCAGGTTAAGCGCAGATCCGCCTGCAGTCGTCTTCAGGATCGGTGTGGCTATCTGGCCTGTCGATAACTGGGTTATTACCATCCCCGCGAGGGCCGCGAGCGACGGGGGCCCGCCGGTATTGTACCCGACCGCCCAGAGATATGTGTAGCCTCCGATCGCACAGACGTCACTCGACGGCGAGCTTGTCAGGAAATAGACAACCCCGTTGTACGACGCAACCGGCTGCGACAGCACCCGGTGCGCCTTGTAACCCGTTTCGGGCGCCGGGAAGGTTATATACCATCCGAGGGATGAGCTTGGCAGGGCAGAAGCCGAACCCGCCGTAAGGTCACCCGCCACGACGGTCGTGGTGCACGATGGCGTCAATGTGTTCGTCCCGCCATTGTAGCACGGGTCCTCGATACCGTAGAATGATTGCTGGCTGTCCGGGTCGTCGAGAAGGGCCCCGTCATTCAGCCGGTAAAAATAACGCCCCGTCCCGAAATATATCCAGAGCTTCCCGTTCCTGCGGTCCTGGAGTTTACTTAAAGCGGCGGTCACGGGGCCCGTGTTGTCTATCAACTTGCTCACCGACCAGTTGTTCGGGTTTATGTCACCCTTGGTCAAGACACGGAGAACGCCCCCCTTTGTCCAGGTAGATGAATCCAGCTTCGTGTATCCCATGTAAAGAGCATCATCGGTGTAATTGCTCAGCGATGCGGGGCTGCCCCTGTCGACATCGATGACCGCGCTGGAAAGGGACCCGCCAAAAGCATTCGCAATGCCGGTATCGATGGTCGTATACGAAGACTTTGAGCCAGTATAAAGGTCCAGAACAAAGAGCTTGAGGGTCTGGTCCGAGGAGCCCATGAACTGGTGGTACGTCGTATTGATCGGTCCGGTCGGCCCGCTGCCGAACACGGCGAACCATTTCCCGTTCTTCGTGCCGTCACCTATCCTGACAATTGAAGGCCCTGTCGTCGAATAACCGAGGGCGGGATTCGAGAATTCCCAGAGGAAGACCGGGTTGACCGGATCGGTAATATCGAATGCAAAGTAGGATGAATAACCGACATCGCTTATCGGCGTCTTGACGCAGTTGGTGCATGACGTGCCGCTGTTTCTGCACGCCCCGCCTATCCCCATGCCGCCGATGAGTATCGTCTTCCAGGTATACCTCGATTTCGTACCGTTGGGATCATTGCCCGACGCTCCGATGCTCGCATCGAATATGTACACCGGCTGATTGACATAAAATATGTGGCAGTAACTCGAGCTCGTGAGGTACTTCAGGTAGGGGAGCGCCCCTTTCGGTATGAATGCCCATCGCTCCGTGCCGAGCGGAACGTCCGTCGTCTGCAGGTACCCCGCCGTATTGAGAGGAAGGTTGTCGAAACTGAGCTTGCCGAGTTCGAACGCGTGGAGCATGCCGTCATTGGCGCCGACAAAAACCATGCCCCGTGCCTTATAGGACCCCACTGAATTCCCCGATGCGTCCACGTCGTTGACATACTGGTAGTACGTCCGGTCGTTATACCCCTCTGACGGGTACAGGTGATAAGAATTCAAGGGAAAGGAGCTCTTCAGTTTAGGAGTTGACTGGACTATATCGCCCAGCTTCCAAACGTGGGTACCTTCTGTGCCGTTATAGGTCGTGGTGACGGTCCTGTTGCGGTAACCCGCTATGTCATAACCATGCACGTAATTAACGATATTTTGAGCTGTCGTGGGGTCACCCGCTGCCTGGAGGTACGTCTGCAGGGTTCCGTTCGATGCGGCATTTGCCGCGCTGAACGTCAGCACATTCGATCCGTCAAGCGTCGTATAAATGTTCCTCGGTGACGATGCGAGGTCCCGCTGCCAGAGGATGATCCCGGCTTCCCATAGATTTTTTGTTTCATCAAGGTCGACGGGGGACGGGTAATCCTCGGAGCCTTTCTGGGCGGAAGAGTTCGGTGCGTAACGCCGTACGACCGTTTTCCCGAGTCCTGCGTCAAACTCGTACTCGATGATGTCATCCGAGTATATGTCGAGATAATTGTTCCGTACCGTGTCTTCCCGTATTGTACTGTTGCCTATCTGGGGGTCTATATAATACCAGAGGTTTTGTATCTCCCCCGTCCAGTCTATCTCGGCGTCCGTGAACATTCTCTTCGGGAAGAAGAACGCCTGGAGGATGTTCGCCCCGCTTCCTTCCGCCGATGCGAGGACCGATGCGGCGGTGCCGGATGATGCCCGGCGGAGCATGTCGAGAAGCGCCGCCTCGAGCTTTGTTTTCAACTCGTTGCCTTCGCTCGCCTCGAAATAATTGTAGGGATAGTTGACCTTGTCCTTGTCCCATTCGACGCAGCCGCTGTCCCAGCGCGTCGGATAGTCGCACTGGGTGAGGGGGAAATTGATATTGAGACTGGTCACAGTCGGCATGGCTGTATACGGATAGGGGAACTTGTCCGTCGCCGAGTAATCGAAGCCGCCGAACATGGCCGTCGCCTTCATCGAGTTCCTTGCCGTGGCCTCGTTTCCGAAGGCATAGAGTGCGTACACCGTTACATTCTGGGTACCGGTAAGGTCCGTTCGCAGGTCTGAAGTCCTCAACGCCTGCGCCGGGATTATGGGGTCAATGCCGAGGCCGGTCGTATCCCATGCACCATCGGAAACGAGGAGGACAAATGCCTTGCGGCAGGGGATGGCCGTGGTGTCATCGTAGAACGGGTCTTTCTTCGACCCTCTCTGGACATACGCGTTATTGCTGTAATAGGGGCTCGAGGTGTGTTCCTCGACCTGTTTGATAAGGTCCCAGGACTTCCACAGCGCCTCGCCGGTCGGCGTCCCGCCATAGGGTTTCTCGTTATTCATCGCATTCATCAGGTTGATTGAATCGTTAAACGTGATCGCCTTGTCAGCGAGGACGCGGCCGAGCCTGTTATACGTGCCCGAACCCGAGGAATAGACCATGAGCTGAAAATAGGCCTTGCCGTAAAAATCCTGGATGATGCCTGTGACGTTGGCCATGTTGGGGTCGACGACATATATCCCCTGGGCCGCGGCGCCTTCCACGGGACAGGCCGCCCCGCCGGCCACCAGCCTCGTTATAGTCAGGGCACGGTTCGCCGTTCCCGAAGCGGCCGTCACCGTGTATTTACAGTTATGGAACGAATCGTTGATGACGTACTGGGAACCCTCGCTTTCGAAAAAGCCCTGCTGCGTATTCTGGCGCCCGCCGTCGAGCGCCTTGCGCGCAACGTCGATCCGGGTCATTGTCAGCCAGTTAAGGAAGTTGCCCGAGATACACAGGGGCCCCGTGCCGATCCTGTTCGTGGCATCTGTCCCGCACGTGGTGCTCGGGCTATACTTGTTCGATCCCTGCACGTAGTACATGTCCGAATCGAAATAGCCGTAGTAATCGATGGTCTTGTCGTATTTCCTGTCGGCATTGTGGGTTGCATCCAACGTTGTCGTACCGCAATCCGCAACGTCCTTATTCGTATAAGAACCTTGCGCATTCCAGTTGTTGGGCGCATAGGCCGGGAACTGCATACTTCCGGAAAAGTCCATGAGGAGGAGAATGTAAGGCTTGACGGCATTGCTGGCATACAAGGGATACACGCAATAGTCGTTGTTGGTCGGGGTGGCCGCCGCCCCGTGCACGAGGCCGGCGTATCCCGATCCCAGGACCAGGAGCAAAATGAGGAAAAGGCAGGTCTTTCTCATATATCGTCTCTCCTATCGATGCAGGAAGATCTCATTGAACGCATGGATGACCCCCGAGCCAAGGAACAGGTACAGGACAGCGCACAATGACAGAAAAGGCCCGAACGGTATGGCGTACCGGGTGCCCTCCTCCTTTCCTTTCATAAGCATGAGCGGGATCCCCACGAGCGTCCCGACGACCGATCCGCCGATGAGCGAGAAAAGGACGCCCTTGAACCCGCTGAACGATCCGATCATTGCGAGGAGCTTGATGTCCCCCCCTCCCATGCCTTCCCTTTTCGTGATCAACTGGTACCCCCCAGGCGATGACGAACAGCACACCGCCCCCGAGGAGCACCCCGTAAACGGCCTCCATGACCTGGAAGCCGGGCCTCACAAACGATATTACTAATCCCGCGACCATCCCCCCGATGCTCAGGATATCCGGGATGATCTGGAAATCATAGTCAATGAAAGAAATTACAATGAGGATCGCCGTAAAAAATATCTGGATAAAAAAATTCGGAGGACAATCCCCACCTGCGGTAGATAAACATAAAGATGACTGCGGTTATCAATTCGACCACAAAATAGCGGAACGATATCGGTGCCTTGCAGTCCCTGCATTTCCCCTTGAGGACCAGGTAGCTGACAAGGGGAATATTGTCGTAGAACCTGATGGGCTTTTCACACCGTGGACATCCCGACGGGGGATATATTATGGATTTCTTGCGGGGGATCCTGTAGATGCAGACGTTAAGAAAGCTGCCGACAACTGCACCGAATATAAAAACCACTATGAGATGCGTTATATGCATAGTATCCCGGGCTCACTTGATATTCGCCAATACCCCGTTCTGGTCTATCGTCCAGGTAGTGTCGAATATCTTGTCGTTATCGAGGTCCGCCCTCGCCTCGGCAACGAAGCGGTCAACGCCCGCATCGCGTATCCGGAAATAATATTTCCTGGACCTTTCCTTCCAGTTCGCCAGTTTTGTTTCATCGGACGTGTACGTGCCATATTTGGCCTTATATGCCTCTTCTGCTTCCTTTATGCATACCATCTGGACCTTCATGGTCTTCTCCGCCTGCTTCTTGGCCCGTATGGCCCCGAGAGGGAGAGCGATGAGGACGATGACGATCACGATGACGACGCCCGTCAGAAGTTCAATTATTGTAAAACCCTTGTTATCCATATCTTCCTGTTAAGAGGGGGCCTTCATCAGGCCCCCTCCGGTCGCTTGCGCTGTTAGTTCTTCGGTACGAACTTTGCCGGAAGCCCACCGCCGCCTGACCAGGTCCAGGTCTTGAGGTCGGTGTCGCTTGTGAGAACGAGTGTCTTGCCGTCAACATCCGTGCTGCCGATGTTCGTGATGGTCGCCGTGATCGTGACGGCGCCGCCGGTCGATCCGGCCACCGTCATATCATTGATCCTGGTCGGCATGGTTACACCCAGGGTCGATGTAACGGCTGCCGCGTTGGCTGCCACGCAGGCCAGGGCGCCCGTGGATGACTCTGAAGCCAGGGCCGCACATGCGGTTTTAACCGCTCCGATGGTGTTCGTTACTTCTGTGAGACGGGCCTTTCTCGTGTAGTCCATGTAGGCCGGCAGAGCGATGGCAGCGAGGATACCGATGATGGCGATAACGATCAAAAGCTCGATCAAGGTAAAACCTTTACTGTTGTGAAGCTTTGACATACTGCACCTCCTGGAATAAATTAAGATAGTATTACTTCAACCGCTATTGTAGCACAATTATAATACTTGTAAATGATATTCGTCACACTTTACAATTATCGTAAAATCCCTCAAAAACTTTACAATTCCGCATGGGCTTTGTCAAATTTTGACGAAGAACATGAATGCTTCAAACTCATGCCCGCACACTCACGCTCTTTTTAGTTTTTCGGGATGAACTTGGCCGGCAGCCCGGCCCCGCCTGACCAGGTCCATGTCCTGAGATCCGTGTCGCTCGTCAGGATGAGTGTCTTTCCGTCGACATCGGAACTGCCGATGTTCGTGATGGTCGCGGTGATCGTAACGGTGCCGCCGGTCGACCCCGCCACGGTCAGGTCGCCAACCCCTGGATGGTATGTTGATGCCGAGCGTTGCCGTGGCTGCGGCGCCGCTTGCCGACGTACAGGCAGCCGCACCGGTTGCCGACTCCGATGCCAGCGACACGCACGCGGTCTTGACCGCCCCCATGGTATTCGTCACCTCGGTAAGCCGGGCCTTTCGCGTGTAATCCATGTAGGCCGGCAGGGCGATTGCCGCGAGTATGCCGATGATAGCGATGACGATCAGAAGCTCGATCAGGGTAAAGCCTTTCGAATCATTCAATCCAGCCATGCTGCACCCCCTGCACGTATTAGGTATATAGTATGAAATTTTAATTGCAGACAATTATATACTTTGTAAAAAATATCTGCAATTTTTCGCCAGATCATCAAATAACTTTACAAAATGACAAAAAATTTATCATATTGTGACAGATCACATGAAAATAACGGCATGCACTGTAGTATGATAACCAGGTTAATGGCACCCGTGAGAGAACACGAACAGAATGTGAAAATATGCCTCTGCCTGGCATGCATCCTCGTTCTGACATCGATAGCCTATTATCCTGCCATATACGGGGGATTTGTTTGGGACGACGGCAGTTATATCCAGAGGAACCATCTCGTAAAGGATATCTCCCTCAAGACGCTCAAGGTCACGTTCAGCCAGTTCAGCGTCAGTAATTACCATCCGGTCACGATCCTGTCGTACGCCTGGGAATACCTTTTTTTCGGGCTCAACCCCCTTCCCTATCATGTCGTCAATATCGTGCTGCACCTCGTGAACTGTATCTTCGTCTTTTTTTTCCTTTTTTCGCTTACCCGGAGCATCCCCGCCGCGTTCATCACGGGGCTTCTCTTCGGGATACACCCGCTCCACGTGGAATCCGTCGCCTGGATATCGGGACGAAAAGACCTCCTCTACACGCTGTTCTTTATGGGAGGCCTCTTAAGCTACCTGGCATACATACGGCAGCGGCAGGTCCGGTTCTATATCTATGCGTTCGCCCTGTGCATCATGTCGCTTATGTCAAAGTCCATGGCGATGAGCTTCCCCGTCGTTCTTATCCCTCGTTGATTATTACGAGGGGAGGCGGGACGTCAAACGGATGATCGGGGGAAAAGGTGCCGTTCTTTGCCCTTTCTTTTGTTTTCGGTGTCCTTGCCCTTATGTCCCAGCAGAGCGCAATGCAGGTGAAGACGGCATATTCATTCCTGCGCGGGGCCTTTATCGCTTCACACGGCCTTCTCTTCTATGTCGTCAAGATGTTCGTCCCCCTCGATCTCTTGCCGCTTTACCATTACCCGTACGGATACAGCGGGTTCCTGCCCTCGAATATATCCTCGCCCCTTCCGCGATTGTGCTCATCGCCGTGATCGTCTACCTGTCCACCCGGTATAACGAAGGTGGTGCTCTGGGGACCGCTTTTTACCTCGCGACCGTTTTCCCGGCGATACAGCTTATCCCGGTCGGCCATGCCCGGGCGGCGGACCGGTATACATATGTTCCCCTCATCGGCATCTTTTTCATCGTCGGCATGTTCCTGGCGTGGTTGTGGAAGAAAATACCTGCGAAGAACGGCGCGTTGAAAGCGATCTCGCTTGGCCTCGGCGGGCTTGCGGTCATTTCCCTCGTGTGGCTGACCGTCGCCCAGACCGGTGTCTGGAAGAGCAACAAAACTCTCTGGAATACATTATCAAGAAAAATCCGTACAGCTATATTGCGTACAATAACCTCGGCGGCGAATACCACCGGATAGATGCGGAAAAAGCCCTCCATTACTATAAGATGGCAGCGGAGATAAAACCTGACTACTTTGATCCCCTCATCAATATGTGCAACATATACCAGCTCAAGGGTGAAAAGGTGACGGCGGTATCGTACTGCCTCAAGGGGCTTGAGAATGACCCGCTTTATATCGCGGTCGCGAACGCGTGTGCGCAGCTCGGCGATATTTTCAAGGATGTCAACCCGCTCCTTGCGCTCGAAATGTACGAGGATGCCGCCTATGCGAACCCGGACTCCGACATCGGCTATACGCGCTTGTGCAATTTTTTACCTGTCACGGCAGGAGTACGAGCCCGCTCTCGCCATGTGTTCCCGTGCGGTGCGCCTGAACCCTGACAATGCCCTCACCTACGAAGCGCTCGGCAATATCTTCATGAGGACGAGAGACTACGACAGGGCGCTGGTAAACTATGCAAAGGCCGTTTCTATCAATCCCCGCCTGGCGCCCGTGCAGCACGACCTTGCCCTCATTTACTATTTTTCGAAACAGTACGACCTGGCGGTGAGGCATTACAAGGCCGCAATTGACCTGGGGATCACGCCTAATCCCGAGTTCCGCAAGGAGATCGAAGGCTACATGCACAATACCGGCCGGCCGGCAGTCAACGCGAAATGAACGGGCAATGTCCTTCCTGCGGCGAGAGGGGTTGTGACGTCCTCTTTCCGCACCGGACTTCGATACCGGCACAAGAGAGTTTCAGGTAGTACGGTGCCGCTCGTGCGGGCTTGCATGGACCTCGCCCCGCCCGTCCGATGAAGAATTGGGGAGATATTATTCCATCCCTTATTACGGCAGCGGACAGGCGAAATT
>CAXXUO010000009.1:0-497516 GCA_963666485.2 Syntrophorhabdaceae bacterium
ATGCTGCAGCTCGCGCCCGGTGGAACGGCAATGCTTACCGATGCTGACTATGCAAGCCCTGCGGTCCAGAACCAGGTCCGCAGCGGACAGGTCCGGGCCGTCACGGCCGAGGACAGGTCGTCCGGAAACATCGTGGTCCGGAACGTGTCGGGCCGGGTCCTCCTCATACAGGTCCCCGGCAAGGGGACGCTCCAGCTCGCGCCCAACGCGACCGCGACCCTCACCCAGGCCGACTATGCGAGCCCATCCGTCCAGAACTACATACGCGGCGGGCAGGTCCGGGCCGCCATGGCACAGGACACATCGTCCTCAATGGTCATGATCAGGAACATGTCCGGCCAGGTCTTCTCCATTCCCATCCCCGGCAAGGGAACGCTCCAGCTCGCACCAAACGCGACCGCATCAGTCACACAGAGTGAGCTGCAGACACCCACCCTCCAGAGCCTCATCCGCAACGGGCAGGTCCGGGTCGTCACGGCACAGGACACATCGTCCTCAATGGTCATGATCAGGAACATGTCCGGCCAGCCCCTCTACATACCCATACCCGGCAAGGGAACGCTCCAGCTCGCACCGGGAGCGACAGCCTCCATCACGCGTGACGATTTCTCTGCCCCCGCCGTTCAAAACCTCCTCCGCAACGGGCAGCTCGCAATCATGAAGCCCGCACCACCACCGCAAGGAGTGGGCGTTAGGCAATAGAAAACAAAGGCGGTTCCACGTTCCACGTTCCAGGTTCCACGACAACAAAACATACGAAAAGCTTCGGAGTCCGGTGTCAAGCACCGGGATGACGTCAGGGTGAAGACGGTTCCAGGTTCCACGAAAAAAAGTACGACAAAGGCTTGGGTCCCGGTGCAGGGAATTGGGACGATGAGGCATAAAGTTTTTAGCGTGGAACGTGGAACCTGGAACGTGGAACCGTTTTTTTTGCTCAATGCGCGGCTACCTTCGAGAACACGTTCATGATAACGACCCCGGAGACTATAAGGAATATTCCGACAATAGCGGGCATATCGAGGGATTGGCCGAGGAAAAGCCATGCGATCACCGCGATAAGCGCAGTGCCGACACCGGACCAAACGGCGTACGCTATGCCGACGGGTATCGTCTTGAGTGTGAGCGACAGAAAGAAAAAAGCTGAGGCATAGCCTATGATGACAACAACGGAGGGAACGAGGCGTGAGAAACCCTGGCAGGCCCTCAGGGCCGACGTTGCTATAACTTCACTCACGATCGCTATACCGAGATACGCCCAGATCTTCATGCGCCACGCTCCCATTCTTTTTTGAACGAACTATCACAGTCATTCATATTTTTCAATAATATACTGCGCGTCATCGATAAAGACGGTTCCACGTTCCACAGTTCCACGTTCCACGACAAAACAGTACGACAGAAGCTTGGGGGTCCAGATGCAGAGAAACGGTTCCACGTTCCACGTTCCACAGTTCCACGACAAAACAGTGCGACAGAAGCTTGGAGGTCCAGATGCAGAGAATTAGTATGACGAGACCGATTTTTTTAGCGTGGAACGTGGAACTGTGGAACGTGGAACCGTCTGTTAGTTTATCTTCAACGCAAACCTGTGTCCCTGGTAACTCAGTACCACGCCGTCGGGCGTGATGCGCTCGAGCTTCAGTTCAGGGACAACGAACTGGCCTTCTTTCAGGGCCTGATTATTGATGATCGCGAAACGGGAGGCGGCGTGATCGTCGTAGGAATGGACTGTCATTTTCAGGTCCGGGAGGTTTTTCCTGAGGTCTTCCGGAAGGTTGTGCATTGCGACTGCGCTGCCTTTCGGCGGTGCAGGCTGAGTTGACTTTGGCGGCGTGACGGACACCGCCTTGACCGGTTTTGCGGGTGATGGGCGTGCGGGCTCCCCGGCAAGGGACGCAACGGCTTTCGGGTCCGGACGTTTTTCGGGTGCGGCCGCTTCGGGCTGAGTTGCATTCGTTCGCGCGGGAGGCTCGATCGGAACTGCGGGCGGCTGCGCTTCGGGGGCCCTGACGGGCGTGGACACGGGCACCGGTTTCGGCGCCGACGGTGTGTGCTGCCGGGGGGACGTACCAGAGCAGCGCCAGGGCGGTGACGCCATTGAGAAGTATCGCGCCCGCTGTTACATAAGGCCACAGGAGACGTTTTTTATCAACCTGCATGACCCCGCCCGAGAGGGTCAGAATGCTCGGCGACTCCTCCTGCTGGCGCTTCTGTTCAAGTTTCTTAATCGCCTCGAGTATGTATGACACCCGTCGCTCCTTCCGGTCCCGGCGCGCTTCCCTTTTGCCCCGCGGGAACGCCCGTCGATGCCCGATCATTCCCCGGGCCGCTCAAAGGTCTTTGCTTGTAGTATAAGGCGCCTGCCGCGATCAACCCGTTCAGCAGGAAGATGGCCAGCACCCACATACAGATCCTTCTTATCGATATACTTTTGCCTGTATCCTGGCCGGTAATTTCTTTCGCCGCATGGGCCAGGGTCCTTTTATCGATCCTCTCTTTTCCCTGTATATACGTCCCGAGAAGGGCCCTGTCACATATTATGTTGAGGAGCCTCGGGACACCCCCGCTCAAACGGCTCAGCATTTTTATGGCCGGCCGGGGAAACAATTCCCCCCGGGCAAGGCCCGCCACGGCAAGCCTGTGCCGAATATAGCCGGAGATCTCTTTTTTTGTCAGCGGGCCAAGGTGATACCGTGCCGTTATCCTCTGGGAGAGCTGGCGCAGCTCCGGTTTTGCGAGCATGTCCCTGAGCTCCGGCTGGCCGAGCATTATGATCTGGAGGAGTTTGCGCTGGCTTGTCTCGAGATTGGTGAGCAGCCGCACCTGCTCAAGGACCTCGACGCTCAAGTTTTGAGCCTCCTCGATGATGAGGATGGCCCTTCTGTCCTTTTCATGGACCGCGAGAAGGAAATCGTTGAGCCTATCCACCAGGTCCTTGACGCTCGTCGTCCCCTCGGGGTACGCAACCCCGAACTCATCGCAGACCGCCGCAAGGAGCTCCACGGCGGACATCTTCGGATTGAGGATAAAAGCGATCTCGCATTCTTCCGGGACCTTCTCCAGGAGGCAGCGGCATACCATGGTCTTCCCCGTTCCGACCTCACCGGTAAGGAGAACGAACCCGCCGTCCATCTTTATACCGTACATTAAATGGGCGAGCGCCTCGCGGTGCCCCTCGCTTATATAAAAATAGTGCGGGTCCGGGGAGATCGAAAAAGGGATTTCCTTCAGTCCGAAATATTCTCTGTACAAACCGTCTCCGCCAATAGTTCAATGACGCTTCATGTTTCAGAAAGAAACTAGTCGTCTTCTCTCATAGCCTACGCGAAACGGCGGAGGTTGTCTGTCACGCAATCAACAATTGTTCTGTCACGCGAATCGATGACAAAAAAGGAAGGCGAAAAGATGGTTCCACGTTCCACGTTCCACGTTCCACGAAAAAGCGGAAAAGCGGAAAAGCGAAAAGGCGAAAAAGCGGTTCGAGGTTCAACGGTCTTCATCATGAAGAGCAGGCAGTACGAGAAAGAGGCAAAACCTTGGATCCCGGTGTCAAGCACCGGGATGACGAAATGTGGCACGGGCACAACATGGTAGTCGTTTATTCCGCCATCAACCCCTTGAACCTTGAGCCGCTTTTCCTTTAAACCCGCGACCCGGAACCGCTTTTTTCTTTTCCGTGGAACGTGGAACATGGAACGTGGAACCGTTTTTTTATTCCAGCCTCTTTTTGATCGCCTCTGCGATGGCCTGAAGCGTGTAGGGTTTCTGAATGAAATGTGCGTCGTCGAATGTCACGGTTATGTCGGTTTCACTGTTCTCCTGCCAGTAGCCGGAGGCGAATAGGACCTTCACGCCGGGGTCTACCTGTTTCAGGTCTGCGTAGACCTGGCGGCCCGATCGTTTGGGCATGATGACATCGAGGAGCACCATGTCG
This sequence comes from Syntrophorhabdaceae bacterium, assembly GCA_963666485.2. Lineage (GTDB taxonomy): Bacteria > Desulfobacterota > Syntrophorhabdia > Syntrophorhabdales > Syntrophorhabdaceae > Delta-02. The sequence goes on from CAXXUO010000009.1 coordinate 3,935, forward strand.
ATCTCGTGCCTGCGCTCACTGAAGATCTTCAGGGCCTCATCGCCGCCCTCGGCGACGATCGTCGTGTAGCCAAGCTCGTCAAGGATGGCGCTGGCCACTTCGCGCATAACGGCCTCGTCGTCCACGACCAGCACACAGCCGGTCCCCCGGGGGAGCTCTTCACGGACGGCGGGCTTTTCCTCGATCCCGGCCTCGTTGAAGCAGGGAATGTAGCAGCTGAAGGTCGTGCCTGCGTTGACCGTCGAGGTGACGTCAATGAACCCGGAGTGCTGGCGGATAATGTTGTAGGCGACGGCAAGCCCGAGACCGGTGCCCCTGCCGGTACCCTTGGTCGTGAAGAACGGGTCGAAGATCTTCGGGAACATGCTCTCGGGTATGCCGACCCCGTTATCTTCAACGGAAAGACACCAGTAGGGACAGGAATTTGCCTCGGGGTGCTGCGAAAGAAAAAAATTGTCAGGCTCGATCTTTTGCACGGAAACGCTTATGGTGCCGCCCCCCTCTACGGGGTTATCTTTCATTATTGTGAGGGCATGGTACGCATTGATGCACAGGTTGAGAACGATCTGCTCTATCTGGACGTTATCACCGAGGACCAGCGCTTTCCCTTCGGCGTATTGTTCCCGCAGCGCAACGACCTTGTCAAAGGTATTGCCGGATATATGGATCACATTCTTGACCACCAGGTTAAGGTCGACCGGGAGAAAAGACATCTCTTTCTTGCTCGACAGGGTCAAAAGCTGCTTGACCAGGTCCGCGGCGCGATTGCTCGACCTGTCGATCGTCGTTACGATCTCGGACAGTTCCGGGACCGGGATGTCGATCCCTGACCTCATCTTATACTGTATCAGGGAAACGTTCCCGATGATCCCTCCCAGGATGTTGTTGAAATCGTGGGCTATGCCGCTGGCCAGCGTCCCGATGGATTCCATTTTCTGTGCCTGCCGCAGCAGGTTCTCTTTCCGTTCGAGTTCGGTGACATCGTCCATCCTGATCACGACACCGATGATGCCGTCCGAAACAAGCGGGTACAGGGAGATATCTTTATAGCTTGTTCCCGCCTTTTCGAAACGGTATCCGTGCAAATGCACCGGTTTCCCGGTCATCATGATATCGGGCAGGTAATCTTTGAAATTGTCAAAAAAATCGGTCAATTGCCACAGATTTTTCCCGAGGATCCGGTCCGAAGGGATGCCGGTCGCCGTCTCGGCGGCCCGGTTCCACTGCGTAACACTGCCTTCCCGGTCGATCGAGACAAGTATCGAAGGCATCGACTCGATGATGTTGCTCAGGTATGCCCGGGTCCGGCGGAGTTCGTCCTCGTTGCGCTCGATCTCGCGAAGCATGCCGGCGATGCTGTCATAAAGTATCCCGATCTCGTCTTCCGATCTTTTTTCAACCTTTACGGAATAATCCTTGTTGCTGGTTATTTGCCGGGATATGTCGGCAAGCGTCAGGACGGGAGCGATAAGCATCTTCTTTACGACGATAAATATGACGATGATCATCGACAACCCGGTGAGTGTGAACACAAGGGCCAGGTTCGCCCTGCGCCGCGCGATCTCCTGGTTGACGTAACGCTCCGTGTAGAATATCTCGAAAGAACCGACGTTGAAGCCGCGATGGGAGATGGCATAGGAAAGCTTCTTTATGTCCGTCCGGTTCTGCGGCGTGATGAAACTCGTGCGCGACGCGTGCCCGGCCAGTTTCATCGTCTTCAGGTCCTTCTGCAGCCCTTCGAGAAATTTTCCCGAGTCGTCGTATATGTTGACCGCGACAATGTTCTTGTTCGTCAGGATAGCCCGGTTGAGATAAGCTATCTCCGTCTCACCCATCTGCCATAGCGGGATCGCGTAGGCAAGGCTCGCGACTTCGCGCAGGTTGTTTATTGTTTCAATGAGCTCGGACCGGAGAGTATCGGTATTCTTTTTGTCGAAGTAGAGTATCGAAATGATGCTGATGACCGAAACGGTGGCCACCAGTATGATTATGAGCTTGGCGAGGATCTTTCTCTTGAAAATATCCACAATCGCATTCCTTTTTCAGGAACCGGGATAGTTCGCCGCCGCGTAATGAACGATGGCGGGTATATTGTACATAGGGGCCCTGCTACTATTTTCGGCTTTTCACGGCAGAAATTAATCCCCACCCGGCTTTTGGCTCTTGTGCACCATGTCCTGGTAAGAGATCCCGTATTTGCGCAGAATGGCCCTGTAATGTTCGGTCTTCTTGAACTCACTGAGCGCGGCGGAAAAATCGGCCGCAAGTTTTTCGAGATGCACCGCCCGGGAGAACCCCACGTAGAGCTTCTGGGCATGGACGGGAGGGATCAGGAATCGTATCGAACTTTCGGTGCCAAGCTCCTTGGCGATGCCCTTGATCACGGCCTGGTTCTCTATCCCGAGGTCACACCGGCCGCCAAGGACCATGTTTACCAATCTCTCGGAGTCGACCACCGCTTCCTTTTTCAAATACCGGGCATTGTCGAATTCTTTGCCGTAGCTGAAACCGGCGATCACCCCGATGTTGTAGCCCTTGAGGTCTTCCAGCGACCCCCTGTACCTGATCTTGCTGTCTTTCCTGGTGAAAAAGAGCGTTCTCGATATGCTGATGTATTCTTCCGGAAAGATTATGTAGCGCCTTCTGTCGGGGGTATCCAGAACGGAGACTGCCGCATCGGCCGACCCTGTTTCGAGCATCTTGAGGCATCTCTTAAAGGGAAATTGCTCAAACTCGACCTTGACACCCATCCTGTTCATAACCGTCTTAAAGGTCTCTATCTCAAAACCGCGGGCGGTGGAGCCGTCCATGTATGTGTAGGGATACCATTGTGTGTAGACAACACGGATCTTTTCCGGGTAGCCCGCGGCACCCGCCCCGCCACCGGCGCAAAACATGAGCATGATGGTACAGGCCGCTGCGAGAAGCGCTTTTAGCATACGGCCATACTATCCCAAACATGATACATTAGTCAACCTGAACAAGGCCCTGCGAGGACCGGGGCCGTCCGGCTTTTTCCGGGAAAGAAAGCCGTGCCCCGTACCGTGGGAATATTCGAATTGTGTTTCCTGCTCAATTATGCGAAAAAATAGAATCTTAAACACCCTGACAGGAGGGCCCGGCATATGATCGATCGGCGGCAGTTTCTCACGTGTTCCGGGCTGGCAGCGCTTATGTTGCTTGGCGGCAGCAGGGGAACCGGCCGGGGGGCGGCTGCGTTGGCCGGGGACAATTATTATCTCGCGCAGAAAGACAGGTTATTGAAAGATTTCAGGGAGACCGTCGAAGGGGCGGCGAGGGTCCTTTCAGCCCAACTCGGGCCCGGGAATACGAAAAAGATGGCAGAGGACGCCCTCGAGGCATACGAAGCGCTTATTCCCGGTATGCCCGCCGTGGGAGGGGACAGGAACCTCATCGCCTATCTCATTCCCGTTGCGGGCTGGTACGTGGCCCTGTACGGCGCGATGCGGAAATACGGCAAAAGCGCGGAGGATACGGGGAAAGTCCTGTACGACCTCGACGAGGCGCAGTTGAAGGCAACACCCGATGCACAGAGAACAATGATGTCGGACAGGCTGTTCAGCCCCAAGTACAAGGACATGTTCCGCGAATGGGCCTTGTGGACCCAAAAGCATGAGTATCCTGCGAACTGGGTCGCACGGTTCATCGAGGGACAGGGCGACGCTTTCGATTACGGGTGCGATTACACCGAATGCGCACTGGTAAAATACGTGACGGCGCAGAAGGTCCCGGAATTGGCCCCCTATATCTGCCTTGCCGATTTCCCGTCAAGCAGGGCCTATGATTCCGGGTTGGTGCGGACAAAAACGATAGCTACGGGTGACGGGGTCTGCGATTTCCGGTACAAAAAGGGGCGGCCCGCAGCACAGGACTGGTCGACTGAAATAGGCAAAATAAGAAGGGTAACGGGTAACGGGTAATGGGTAACGGATGGCCCGGGCAATAGGGCGGTCCGGGGAATGGAACAAAATACAGTTCGGGTACACTGTAAATAGTAAAATATGTATTGGGAGACAGGTACAATGAAAGGGTTTTTTATAGGTTTGCTGACATTGGTGATGATCATTTCGTTATCGTCGGGTACGTGGGCGAAGGGGCCGCAGGATGACCTGATCGCGCAGTATTTCGCGGACCGCAGGCAGGAGGTCGAAAAGGCCGCCGACGACCCTGTAAAATTTCAGGAATTCGTCAATGCGCAGAAAGACGTGAATGCCCGTTATAAGAACGGGGAAACCCTGCTGCATTACGCAGCGAACCGGGGATACCCGGACATAACCGCCCTCCTTATAAAAAGAGGGGCCGACATCAACGCCCGGGACAAGGACGGGAGGACCCCCCTGCATGAGGCCATGAGCTACCGCAGGTACGACGTTGCCCGGTATCTCGTCGAGAAAGGCGCCGACGTGAATATCCGGAACAAGGATGGGGACACGCCGCTTATCGCCATTGTATACATGGATGACAAAAAGCTGGCGGCCGACCTCGTCAATTTCTTCATCTCGCATGGTTTTAGCGTGAAAGGGCCGGGCGGCGAAAGATTGCTCAAGGAATCGATCAGAAGGAGGCATGGCGAAGCGGCCCGCATCCTTCTCGAGAAAGGGGCGCCGTTCGATAATGCGGCCCTGTACGATGCGGCGATGGCGGGATACGAAGATATTTTCAATACGCTCCTCGCGAAAGGGGCGGACCCTTCGCAAAAAGGCCTCCTCTATGCCGCCGCCTCTTCCGGGAATGTCACTATCATCAGGACCCTCATCGAAAAACGGGGAGGGGTCACCCCGGATGACGTAGAGATCGCTGTTTTCAAGGGAAACAGGGAAGCGGCAGTGCTTCTGAACCGGGAATTGAAACGGACAAAGGGCGAGGAGGTCAACCTCAAGAGGGCATGCGACCTCGAACCGAAGGACGGCAACTGCAAGGCCTTCTTTCAAAGGGGGTATTACAACAAGTTGGCAGGGAAATGTATGACCTTTGTCTACGGCGGGTGCGGCGGGACCGTCCCGTTCGAGTCTGTGGAAGCGTGCAGGAACATATGTGAGAAACAGAATGGAAAATAATCTGCTTGTAAAGACATCGGACCCAGGGTTTTCAACGCTACATGATTATTCTGCAGTGTCCGTCATCCCGGCCTACGAGCCCGGACCCAAGGTTTTTCCTTTAGATTTTCTCGAGAACGTGAGACGTGGAAAACAATACATGAAAAACAGGACCTTGGGTCCCGGGTCAAGCCCGGGATGACGACGGTTTGAAAGGTGAAACATGAAACTAATCTTTAAAAGGGGGAGATGTGAAGATAGAACTTAAGAAGGGGCAGTACGAAACTTTGCTCAAACTGGCGTATCTCGGGAACTGGATGGCGAACGCGTACAACGAAGACGCGGAAAATAATGAATTTTCAGAGCTTGTATCGTACATCTGCGGACTGGCCGGGAACTTCGGGCTGGAAGAAATGGTGGAACGCGATGAAGAATCCGGGATAACATACCCGTCCGCCGACCTTTCGGAAAACGAGCAGTTGAACGAACTCATCGAGCGGTACGACGACAATGTATTCCTCGACAAGCTGATCTTCAACCTCGCCGGCAAAGACATGCTCGAAAAGTACGGCGAGAAGAAGATAACCGCAATGACGGACGAACAGTTCTTCAAGGAAGAGGGCTCGTTCATGCAGAAATACCAGAAAGAATTCGCGAAGAACGGCATCGCGAACCTGACGGTCAACAAGGAAAAGCCGGCGGCAAAGAAACCGGTAAGAAAGAAGGGTTAAAAAAAGGTTCAAGGTTCAAGGTTCAAGGCAAAAACAAAAGACAAAGAGGCCAAGACCGGTTGTTACATTGAACTTTGAACTTTGAACCAACGGATGGGGCGCGGCACGCGCTTCCTTTTTTTAACTGTTCTCAGGGGGTAGTATGCCATTTACGGATATTGACGGGCGCAAGGTTTATTACGAAGTGCACGGCGAGGCAGGCGAGACCATCATTCTTCTGCATCACGGTTTCGGGTGCATCAAGATATGGCGCGACATATTCCGCCGCTTCGTCGAGGCCGGCTACCGGGTGATCATGTTTGACCGCCGCGGCTTCGGGCGCTCCGAGGGCGGGCATGATTTTTTTTGATTTTTACGTCAGCGATCGATACAGGTCGGACAGCGTCGAGGAACTGCGGCAGATGAAGGAGGTCCTGGCCGTCGGCCCCTGCCACCTCGTGGGCCAGTGCGAAGGCGGGGTGGTTGCCGTCGATTACGCGGCTCAATATCCGGACGATGTCACGAGCATTACGGCCGCGAGCACGCAGTGCTATAGCGACGTGCCGATGACCCAATTGAACCGCGAAAGGCTCGTCATCAATTTCAGGGACCTGGAGCCCCGCCTCCAGGCAAAGGTCATCGACTGGCACGGGGAAATGGCCGAGGTGAAATACAACCAGTTTGCCCGGTGCGGCGGGGAATACGGGGTTGATCATTTCGACCTGAGGCCAAACCTGGCAAAGGTCCTGTGCCCTGCCCTTGTTTTATACCCCGACCGGAGCTCGATCTTCTACGTTGAGCAGTCCATCGCCTTCTATCGCGGCCTGCCGAGAGGCGAGCTTGCAGTATTCCCGCGCTGCGGGCATAATACATATGAACAGAGGCCGGACGACTACGTCCGGACGGTCCTCGATTTCCTGGCGCGGGTCAGGAAGGGTGATAATCAGGCTGACAAGCCTTCTGTGTCGTGTCTGGCGTAAAAGACAGGTAATGGGTGAAGATGATGACCGGACTGTCGAAACAGGATAGGGTGCTGGGCGGTTTATGGGGTGCGGTCGTTGGGGACGCACTCGGCGTGCCTGTCGAGTTTACGAGCAGGGCGCAGAGGGAAAAAGACCCGGTCACCGACATGCGCGGCTACGGGACGTTCGACCTTCCTGCCGGAAGCTGGTCGGATGACTCGTCACTCATGTTGTGCACGATAGAGGGCCTCCTCGATGGTTTCGACACCGGGCGCATCGGCAGGACCTTTGTCCGCTGGCTTCGGGAAGCCCATCTGACCCCTTACGGGATCGTCTTTGATGTCGGCATCGGGACAAGCCAGGCGATAAGGCACATCGAACAGGGCGTCAGCGCGGAACAGGCCGGAAGTGCCGGGGAAAAGAACAACGGCAACGGGTCTCTCATGCGGATCCTTCCGGTTGCCATCTCCTGCCTCTCCATGGCCGATGATGACATGGTCCGCCATGCGCACCGCGTCTCTTCGATCACTCATGCGCATCCCCGCTCATTGATGGCATGCGGGATGTATTGCCTCATGGCCCGGTCGCTCATTGAAGGCAGCCCGCTCAACGACGCATACCTGTCAATGATCGAATCGGCGAAAGACATCTACGGCGGCCCGCCTTTCCTCGGGGAAATGCATCATTTCAACCGGGTCCTCGGCGGCGACATAGGTTCATACCCCGAAAAGAAGATCGAGTCGGATGGCTATGTTGTCCATACGATAGAGGCGGCCCTCTGGTGCCTCATGAATACGACATCTTACCGGGAAACCGTGCTCAAGGCAGTGAATCTCGGGCACGATACCGATACGACCGCAATCGTGGCGGGGGGCCTCGCCGGGGCGCTCTGGGGCCTTGACGCAATACCCGGGGAATGGCGCGGCACGATCGCCCGCAAAGACCACATCGATGGAATGTTCGGGGCCTTTCTGAAAAAATACGCGGGGACTTCGCCATAGACCTCAACGTGCATATTATCGGCTATGCGGCGGCCTGCTTCACGACCTTCTCCCTTTTACCGCAGATAATCCGCATCCGCAGGCTCAAGGAAGCCAGGGATGTTTCCCTGGTCATGCCTCTCATGGTAGCCGCCGGCTCCGTCCTCTGGCTCGTCTACGGTTACCTCATTGCCTCACCCCCGGTTGTCATCGCCAACGCCATCGCCCTCATCATCGCGATCATGACGGTAGCCTTCGCGGTAAAATACAGATAGGCCCGCGGACCCGCGGGCCGTTCAAGGTTCAAGGTTCAAGGTTCAAAGAAAGAGGAGGTTCAACCGTTCAACGCCCCCCCTCGTCATCCCGGCGAAGGCCGGGATCCAGTGTCTTTTATTTTTTTAACCTTGAACCTTGAACTTTGAACCTTGAACCGTCTTTTCGCGTGGAACTATTTTTTTACGAGTTCGATCAGCTCTTTCGCATTGTTCGGCGCGTAACCACGGGCGTCGTTGTTGAAATATATGAAGACGTCGAGGCCTTCATCGAGACAGGCGCGGAGCATGCGGGAGTCTTTCTCGAGGGACTCGCGGGAATACGATGTCTCATAACTCCCCTGCACGCCATGGCGCCTTATGTACACGAAATCCGCGGTGACAGGCAGGTTCTCCAGGAATTCCGGCCAGTCCGCCATGCACAGCGCCGCGCCGTGGTTCCTGCACATGTGGGCCACTTCTTCGTTTATCCAGGAGCCGCTCCTGAATTCAAACGCATTCCAGGCCGGGTATTTGTCGAGAATGGTCAGGAATTTCTTGAACCTGTCCTTCTCAAAATGGTACGACGCGGGAAATTGCCACAAGATGACGGACAGTTTTTCCTTGAGCGTCGAAGCCCGCGCGAAAAACTCCTCCACGAGGCCGTCGATGTCCCGAAGTTTTTTCAGGTGCGTGATAAGCCTGCTCCCTTTTAAGGCGAAGGAAAAATCGGCAGGTGTTTCATTGTACCACTTCGCGAAGGTCTCCACTCCGGGAAGCCGGTAGAATGTCACATTCAGTTCGACCGTGGGGAATGTCCCGGAATAGTGCGCGAGCCACCTGCGGCCCGGCAATTCTGCCGGGTAGAACGTCCCTTTCCAATCCTTGTAGCTGAATCCGCTGCATCCGATACGCAGTCGTGCCATGAAATTAGTGTAATCATTGTCGAGGCAACGAAACCTCAACTTACTTCCAACATATGAAAATAACTGAGATTATTTAATGCGAAGGGAAATGTGGTACAATGACCGGGTTCAATGTGAGGAATATACCATGAATTCTTTTAATGTTCTTTGTTTTCCCGTGGAACGTGGAACGTGGAACCTGGAACGGAGGTTTCAATGAAACTGCTTCTTATTTCCGCCAACAGAACCGAGATAAACATGCGGACAATGCCCCTGGGGCTCGCTTTTGTCGCGCAGGCCCTGTCCGACAGACACCACAGCGTCCGGATGGTCGATTGCGTCGGGATCACCGATGTCGCGTCATACATCAAGGACGCGATTGATTCTTTCGGGCCGGATGTTATCGGCATATCGATCAGGAATATCGACGACCAGACGAGTGTGAACACGCAGTTCCTCTACCTGGGCGACAGGGACATCATCGCCCTTGTCAGGAGATTGTCCGACCGGCCGATCATCCTCGGGGGGGCCGGATACAGTATGTTTCCCGATGCCATCCTCGCGGACAGCGACGCGGACATGGGGATAGAAGGCGAGGGCGAAGCGGCCCTGACCCGGGTTCTTGAAAGGCTTGAAAAAGGGGAACCCCTCGATGGTATTCCCGGCCTGCACGTGAAGGGCAATCCGGGGGCCGCCAGGCCGGAACTCATCAGGGACGTGGAGAAATTCCCCTTGCCGGACCCCCGCTACATCGTAAGTTCTCCCGTCACGCCGGACACATGGGTGCCCGTGCAGACGCGGCGCGGCTGCGCCATGGACTGCAGCTACTGTTCGACGGCTTCGATCGAGGGGCGGATACTGAGGAAAAGGTCAATTGCATCCGTCGTCGAATGGCTCGGCAGGCTCGTGAAAGCCGGAGCGGCCCAGCTTTATTTTGTCGACAACACATTCAACCTTCCCCGGTCGTATGCGCTGTCACTGTGCCGCGCGATGTCCGATGCCGGGCTTCCCGTAAAATGGCGCTGCATAGTCTACCCATGGCGCATTGATGAAGAGCTTGTGTCTGCCATGGCGGCGGCGGGATGTTTCGAGATATCCTTAGGATCGGAAAGCGCCGACGACGAGGTCCTTCGCCTCATGAACAAGCGTTTCCGGCGCGACGAGGTCGCAGCGGCATCGCGTCTGTTCAAAAAGCACGGCATACGGCAGATGGGCTTCCTGATGCTCGGGGCCCCCGGAGATACACGGCAGTCCGTGGAGGAAACGCTGGCCTTCGCCGCTTCCCTCAAATATGACCTTCTCAAGGTCACCGTCGGCATCAGGATCTACCCTCACACCGCCCTCGCCGAAGAAGCATTGAAGCAGGGGATCATACAACCTGATGATACGCTTCTCGAGCCCCGGTTTTATATAACGCCGGGACTGGATGAAGAATGGATCAGAGAGACCGTGGACAAATACGGTTCCAGTCATCCGAATTGGATACTGGGGTAAAGACGGTTCAAGGTTCAAAGTTCAAGGTTCAAAGAAAAGGCGATTCAACCATTCAATATCTCCCTCGTCATCCCGGTGCTTGACACCGGGATCCAAGGTTTTGCCCGTCATACCGTCAGCTTCTTCGGTAACGAGAACAAAGACGCTGGATACTGGGGTAAAGACGGTTCAAGGTTCAAAGTTCAAGGTTCAAAGAAAAGGCGATTCAACCATTCAATATCTCCCTCGTCATCCCGGTGCTTGACACCGGGATCCAAGGTTTTGCCCGTCATACCGTCAGCTTCTTCGGTAACGAGAACAAAGACGCTGGATTCCCGCTTCGCGGGAATGACGAATCCGCTAGTAATTCGCGGTTTTTTAACCTTGAACCTTGAACTTTGAACCTTGAACCAACGTCAGTTAGTATAGTTTATTTCCAGTATGCGATCGATGCGAAAATGTCGTTCTTCATTGCGGAGGAGGCAGTGGGCGCGCAGGCCTTCGAAGGGTTTTCCCTTGAATTCCATGGGCTCTATGGCAAGGGGGGCTATGACGCGGCGCGATTTTGTGTCGTTGGGCTTGAGATAGAGGATCTCGATGTTGATGCCCCGCCGAATGGCGTCCCGTATGATGTCGCTGCGCTCGTCGTAGCTCGAAAGCTCGTCCGCTTTTTGGTATTGGAACATGGTGAGGAATTTTGCAACGCGCCAATCCATCCGTATGTGCTTCTTCGTTATCTTCTTTGTCAGGGTTATCCCGCCGAAATTCGTGCAGCGGCTTAAGGCGACATACACCTGCCCGTGCGCGAACGCACCGCGGCCCATGTCTATGACGACCCGGTCGAACGTTTTTCCCTGGCTTTTGTGGATCGTGACAGCCCATGCAAGGCGTATCGGGTACTGGGTAAACGTGCCCGTCGTATGCGTCGAGATCTTTTTCGTCTTGCGGTCGTAGTCGTATTCGAAAAGTTCCCAGAGGTTCGGTGTGACCTCGACCATTTTCCCGTCATTCAAGCGCACGAGGACCCGGTCCTCTTCCCCGCTTACTTTACTCAGCCCTTTCACTATCCCGAGGGTGCCGTTCACCCAGCGGCCGAACTTGTCATTGTTGACGAGCATGATCTGCGCCCCGGGCTTCAAGGTCAGGTGTTCGTCCGCGGGCAGTGATGACCTTTCGAAGAGGCCGCTCATCTTGCCGGTCAGGGTAAATGCGCGGTCAGGCAGGGCTTCGAGCATCTCGAGATTCCGTTCCGTTGCGAGGTCGTTCGTACTTGTAAGCGTTATGACAAAACCGTCGGCCGGTACATCGGCCTCGGGCCGGTGGTTCTTGTTGAGCCGCTCGATATCGCCGTCGGTGCATGTCCGGTTCCGGATGCCGTTCAAAAGTTCGATGAAATCCTGTTCAGTCTGGCGGTACACTTTTTCAAGTTCGATATATTCCATCGAAAAGGTGCGCTCTTTAAACACCTGGGCCGAAAAAAAATAGGGGGATTCGTACCGGTGGCTGAATATCTCCCTTTCCGCAGAAGCAACGACAGGGGGCAACTGATAGAGGTCGCCGACAAAGATCATCTGGACGCCCCCGAACCATTGTTTCCCGTACGGCCCGTTGAGCCTCAGGAATTTCTCGATGCAGTCAAGGAGGTCCGCCCGGACCATCGACACCTCGTCGATGATGATCGTATCGAATTCCTTGTATATAGCGCTGTCAGGGCCGCCTATCTTCTTCACCTTTTCCGGCGTGATGCTCGGCTTGAACCCGAAAAAAGAGTGAATGGTCTGTCCCTCGACATTCAGGGCGGCAACGCCGGTAGGCGCGAGGACCGCGACATCTTTTTGGGTGTTCTGGCGAAAATATTCGAGGAGCGTCGACTTGCCCGTTCCCGCCTTCCCGGTGATGAAAACATGCTTGTTCGTCTCCTCCATGAGCTCAAGCGCTCTCTGGAATTCGGGGTTGATCTCGATGAATGAGCGGCGCATCGCACCAATTGTAGCATAAAAGATGGTTCAAGGTTCAAGGTTCAAGGTTCAAGAAAAAAGAAGGGGGGGCGTGTCGGAGGTGAACACCGTGTTCATCGTTCTGTTTCTAACCTTGAACCTTGAACTTTGAACCTTGAACGTTTTTCGAGCAGGGTTGACGAACCGCTTTTTTATGCACAATCTGACTTATAGGACCTACGAGAGAGGATGTCCGGGGAGGTAGCTATGAGCAATGGGAAGAGGCCGCTCGATCCTGAAATGGGCCCGGATCCCGCGGGGGGACCGGGAAAGAATGCGACGGAAAATGGATCGAAGATAGACGAATTTATCGACAGGGTGCAGTCGTCGTCACATACCGGGGATACGACAGTAAAGGCGGGCAATGGGAAACCTGCAGAAAAAAGGGCCCACGAGACCTATTCAGAGATCAACCAATCCCACGATGCTCTCCTCAATGAACTCGAATCTTCCATGGACCGAAGCATGGCGGAATTGGACACCCGGTATGATCAGGAATTTTCCCGGCTCGACCGTGAATCACGCGAGGAGGAAAAAAGCGGACCGGACACCTGTGCGCAGCAGGCCGACAGGATGGAACAACGGCTTCGCGAATGCGGAACAAAGGTGGAACAACTGAGGGCACGTCTCGAGCGGTCAGAAAAAGAGGTGCTCGACCGATGCAGCAACGAGATCGAGATACTGAAACAGCAACTGGCTGAGGCACACCGAAGACTGGCAAAAATAGAAGGGACTGACGAAGAAGGCTGGGGCCGCGTCAAAGAGAGCCTGTCAGCCCTTGCACAGGACATGAGCAGGGCCGTGAAAGCACTCGTCGCACGGGTGAGAGAGGCGAAAGCAAGACAATAAAAAAAGGTTTCAGGTTCCAGGTCCCAGGTTCCACGTTAAAAGAAGTCTCCGGAAATATAACAATCTGGATTAGAGAGTCCGGAACAGTATTAAAAGCCGAATAGTCAGCGCGAGGGACGTCTCTTCCTTGGACGGTTCGTTTCTTCCGGGACGAATTCATCGGGCGGAGAAAGCGGTGCGCCTGATGTCCGTGATATGTAGGCGTCGGATGTCTCGTCATCATCCGGCAGGGCCTCGTCGGTCCTTTCATCGTCGTTAAGCTTGCGCCTTCCGTGGGCCCGTTCATCCGTTTCCCATGACAGGGGATCTATCGTCACATGGTCTGTCAGGGTGCTGATGCCGATCCCGTCGAGAAGGATCTCGAGGAGTATCTGGTGCTGCGCTTCGCTCGGCAGGAAGCCGTCGAGGTGTATTATCCCGCGGTCACATTCGATGCTCAACTCCTCGAGGTCGACCCGCCCATCCTCTTCAAGTTCATTGAGAACATAACGCAGGATCTCGTCGTCCGGCAGTCCCTCGAGGTCGGGGGGCAGTTCGGGGTATTCATCGTCCTCTCCGGGGCTATCCCGCGAAACACCTTCGCTCTGGGCCTGACAGGCCGAGCACAGGGGCGCCCACGGCAGGGCTTGAAGCCGCTTCTGCCCGATCTCGCGGCCGCACCTTTCACAGGACCCGTATTTTCCGGCATCGATTTTTTTAAGCGCCGCGACGATGGCGTTGAGCTGGCTTTCCTCGGAGTCGTCCATTCCCGACATCGGCTCGAGCAGGCCGTCCTTCTGCGCATTCTCCTCGAATTCCACCTCCCGTTCGACAAGCTCCTCCCGATCCCCTTTAAGCCGCGCGTGCGTGTCGAAGGCGCGGTCAAGTTCCTGCAGCAGCCGTGCTCTCAATTGGGCTAATTTTTCCTGTGTAAGCATGAGGGCTCTCCTTATATAGAAGAACTAAGGCGAATATAGAGACCTGTCAACGGTAAGGATGGTTCAAGGTTCAAAGTTCAAGGTTCAAGGATAAAAAAAGGATAAAAGACGGTTCAAACCGTTCAACGGCTCAGGTGCAAGAATGTTCCACGTTGAACGTTAAAATGACGACTCACTGATCTACCCGTCATTCCCGCGAAGCGGGAATCCAGCGTCTTTATCGTTAATTGTGTTCCCTCACTGCTGTCATCCCGGCGAAGGCCGGGATCCAGGGTTTTTTTCGTAGATTACCACCTTCCCGGGAATGACGGGAATGGTATGGTTTTTTAACTTTGAACCTTGAACCTTGAACAATTTTTTTTACGCGGTTCACTTGAACGTCATCAGGTACGATCTCAGATTAACTTCTTTGTTTATCAGACCGAGCTTGGTCCTGATATTGTTCCGGTGCGAGTCTATGGCGCTTGTCGCGACCCCCATGATCTCGGCGATCTCCTTCGTCGTCTTCCCGTCCCTGATAAGCGATGCGACCTCGATTTCTTTCGGGGTGAAGTTCAACTGCCGTATCCTGTTGAGGAACGGCGCCATGATCTCGTTGAGGTTGGTGTTTATGACGTCGAGATATGCCTTGTGCCGTATCTCAATCTTCTCTTTCTGCATCTTGTGCACGTAGGGCAGGATCATCTCCTTTATATTGGACAGGAACATGTCTTCCATCTCCCGCTTGTCGTCTTCCCTTTGCTTGAGCAGGACCCTCAATGCAGCGTTTGTCTCCTTCAATGTCTCCGACTGGGCAGTGAGCAGTTTTTCATTCTCCTTCAACATGTCCATGGCCCGTTTTCGCTCTGTTATGTCACGGCAACTGCCGCGATAGCCCCTGAATTTGCCGTCTTTGTCAAAATACGGGCTGCCGCTGCCCTCGATCAGAACGGTGCGCCCATCCTTATGCATGACCGGCAATTGCAGTGACGTGAAAGGCTTTCTGCGGTTTACGTACCTCTTCAGTTCAGATGCCCGTTCGGGCGGCATGGATTCGTAGGGGGTCTTGCCTATAAAGAATTCCGGATCGTGCCCAAGGTATTCAGAGATCCTCGGGCTATTGTATGTCAAAACAAAATGCTCATCCGTTTCCCAGACCCATTCTACGACCGATTCGACCAGGGCCTGGTACTGTTCCTCTTTTTCCGTGCGCCGGATGATCTCCCGGTTCATCACCTCGGTACGCTCGGCCACGAGCTTGCCGAGGTGATCGCGGTGCATCCTGAGCTCCTCTTCCATTTTCTTGCGTTCATCAATGTCCTGTATGACGGCCACTATGTAGTCTATTTCGCCGGTCGGTTTCGGAACACCGGCCATCGACAGCATCGCCCAGATATAGGTCCCGTCCTTTCGCCGGTAGCGTTTTTCGGTTGAATAATTGGACTGCGCCCCATCGAGAACGCGTTGAAAATTCTCGAGGTCCTTGGGCAGGTCATCAGGGTGCGTGAGCTTGTCCCAACTCATGCCGAGCAGTTCTTCCCGTGTATAACCGAGAATTTCACATGCCCGGTCATTCACGTCGAACCAGATCTTTTCCGGCGTCGTTATCACGATGCCTGTGAGAGGCAATTCGAAATAGCTGCGGAAACGTGCCTCACTTTGCTTGAGTCTTTCTTCCGCTATGATCCGCTGGGTGATATCGTACGCAAAAACAGCGATCTTGACAACGTTTCCGTACTGGTCCACTACCGGATATGCGACATTGTCATACCAGTATCCGTCCCTAACATCCTCGAAATGGACGGACCTTTTGTTTTTAATCATTTCCCGGACCTTTTCTTTTCTTAAACCGGCGACCTTTTCAGGCATAAAATCGAAGATACATTTTCCGATCAGTTCATCTTCGACGACCCCTAATCGCTCAGAAACAGCCCGGTTGCAATCGAGTACAATTCCATTGATGTCCATCAGGAAGATAACATTATTCAGCGGGAGATCGAGGAGTGTCCGGGCCAGCTCTTTACTTTCCCTGAGCTCTTCTTCCAGCATCTTGCGCTCGTGAACATCCTGGAATGTTCCCTCGTTGTACAGGACATCGCCCTGTTCGTTCCGCACCATCCGGACGTTCACGGTCACCCACCTCAAGTCCCCGTTCTTGCGGCGTCCCTGCATCATGTGGTCTTTTAAGACATCTTTCTCCTTTATGATCTCATGGGCCAGTGCGCGGTCCTCCGGGACACCCCAGATGTCTTCCGCTTTTTTAACATGGCTAAAAAAATCTTCGCGGGAGTCATACCCGAGGATGGCCGCAGCTGCGGGGTTGATGTCGACGATCTCCCCTTCCAGCGTGATGCGGAACATACCCTCGACCATATCGTCGATAATGTTCCGGTAATCCCCGGCCCGTTTCCGCAACGCTGCCTGCTCTTCTTCCATTTCGGCCAGGCGGCCCTTCAGCGCCGGGATGTCGTCATTAACGTTTTTCATGGCGATCCTCAATCAAAAAAATCGAAAGCCCCGATATGGGGCTGGGCACCATAGTATCAATGGGGCTGGGCACCATAGTATCACAATTAAACGTCCACAGGGAAGCGGTAAATGAAGAACCATACAAAATTGGCCCAAAGGCAAAAACAGGTTGAAATTGGTACAAAATTGTTACATATTAGTGGCAGGGCCTTTCGGGCCCACGGGAGTTTATGTGAGCATCCACAGTTACGAAGAATTAGCCGCACTGCATGCAATAGCGAAGCTCCTCGCCCAGCCTACAGACCTGCGTGACGAACTGGACCAGATACTGAACGAGATGCATATCCGCCTCGGAATGCAGCGGGGCATGATATCGCTTTTCGACCGCGAAAAGAACGAGGTCTGGCTCGACATCGCCCACGACGTCAATATCGAGGGGATGGACGTGACGTATAAGCCGGGGGAAGGCATAACCGGCGAGGTCGCCCAGTCGGGGCGCCCCATGGCCGTCGCGAACCTCGGGCACGCGAAGCACTTTCTCGACAGGACCGGTGCGCGCCGCCACCTCAACCGTTCCGAGCTTGCATTCTTATGCGTCCCGATCATGTATGATAACCAGGTGGTCGGGGTCCTCTCCGCCGACAAGGTCGCGCGGGAGGTCGAAGACCTCGACAAAGAGCTCGCCATGCTTTCCGCGGTCGCGCAGCTCATCGCGAAATCCGTGCACATACGCGCCCTGGAGGAAGAGAACAAGCGGCTCAAAAAACTCGTCGGGCTCCCCCGCCCTCCGTCACTCGATATAATCGGCCATTCAAAGGTCATGCAGGATATCTTCGCACTTGTCTCCCAGGTTGCCGACTCGAAGACAACGGTTCTGATAGGAGGAGAGACCGGGACCGGAAAAGAACTGATCGCCCAGGCGATCCATATGAACTCCCCCCGGAAAAAGGGGCCCTTCGTGCAGGTCAACTGCGCCGCAATCCCTGATACCCTCATCGAGAGCGAACTCTTCGGTCACGAAAAAGGCGCATTCACCGGTGCCCTTCACCAGCGAAGGGGCAGGTTTGAAGAAGCAAACAACGGCACGATCTTCCTTGACGAGGTCGGTGAGCTTTCCGCGGCGGCGCAGGTAAAACTCCTTCGCGTCCTGCAGGAAAAACGGTTCCAGCCGCTCGGCTCGTCCCGGGTTGTGACCGTCAACGTCCGTATCATCGCGGCAACCAACAGGGACTTAGAGCAGGACATCCAGGGCGATCGCTTCAGGGCCGACCTGTATTATCGCCTCAACGTTTTCCCGATCTACATGCCGCCGCTCCGCGAACGCGGCAGCGACATTATCCTTCTCGCCGACCATTTCGTCCTGAAATACGCACGGGAGATGGGCAAGGATGTACGAAACATCTCCACCGCCGCGATAGAGGCCTTCCTCGCGCACAAATGGCCCGGAAACGTCCGTGAACTGGAGAACTGCATCGAGCGGGCCGTGCTGCTCACGAACACCAACACGGTCGACATCATGCACCTGCCGCCCTCCCTGCAGGTCAAGGGGACGAACGGGGACAGGAAAGACTCCGGCAAGCTCTCATCCCTCGTCGAGGCCCAGGAGCGGGCACTCATCATCGACATGCTCGAAACGACCGGCGGCAATCAGACCCAGGCCGCCAAGATGCTCGGCACCACGAAGCGTATCATTCAGTACAAGATATCGAAACTCGGTATCGATCCGAAAGGGTTTAAGAAAAGCAAAAAGTAAAAGGCTAAAAGACATCCTCTCGCCCGCTTCGCTCGAGATCGCAGAGGACGCAGAGAACTGCGAAGGAAAAAGACTTTGCCGGCTGGTCGCGGAGCCGACCACGACCAGCCGGCACTTTCGTCGGCTTCGCCGAGGAAAAGAAAAAAACAATACAAGGAAATTAATAGACCAAGTGGTCCTCCTGCCTGAAGGGCAGGATCGAAGATGCCGCCCTGATAGCCGGGTACCCGTCTCAGAGCTTGCTAAGGCGGGTGGCAATGGTCAGCTCCAAGCTCCCGCGGCCTCCGCCTTTCTCCGTGAGTTCTGTGAACTCGAGATAGGAGCACTGATAGCCGGGTACCCAACTTCCGAGCTTGCTAATGTTGGGTGGCAACGAACGGGCGAGGAAGGTACGCCTCTCGCCGTTAATGATTGATGACATGATGAACGACTGCCCCCCCTACCGTCATCCCGGTGCCTGACACCGGGATCCAGTGTCTTTGTCTTTGTTTCTTGGTTTCGGGTTTACGTAACCCGGGGACCCGGCAATAATTTAAAGACGGGCAGTACGAAACAGAAGGCAAACCTTGGATCCCGGTGTCAAGCACCGGGATGACGACGAGTGGTGGGGGATGACGAGGAGCGGTTAAGAACCAGGATATGGTCATCTTTTATTGATCCATCAGCCGCTAACGGCTAACGGAGAAGAACCAAATACAGGTCAGGTTGCGATCAAAGACGCTGGATTCCGGCTTCCGCCGGAATGACGACCGGGGAAAGATGCCGTTAGCCGTTAGCCGTTAGCCGTTAGCCGTCAGCCGTACGCCGTTCAGTTAAAGAAGCAAATCATTTTCTGTTCGACGATCGTCGAGGCGAGGACGAGTTTTTTCTTGCTTACGTCGTAAACACGGACGATGTCGGCGAATTCCCCGCCTCCGGGAACCAGCTCTTCGAGGATGTTCGGCAGGGCTTTCAGCAGCGAGAGGTTGAATATGACGTCCTCCTGCTCGGGATAGATGGCCATGTAAAAGATATCCATTTCGACCATGTCCTGGAAGAAATGCGTTCCAAAGGACAGATCCGGTATCAGGCTTCCTTCCTTGTAGGCTATCTCGGCTATCGCGGCGACGTTGTTGATCTCGGAGAACGTCACGGGCACGCCCATCGCCGGTGTGGTTGTTCCCCACCTGCCGGGGCCGAAAAGTATCGTCGGCATCTCTTCCCTGCCGGGTATCGTCTTGTTTATCTTGCCGACAAGCCGGGCGACGCTGTATTTTTGGGACAACTGGAGGCCGGTGTAGCCTTTCGGGTCGACGTAGATGATGCGCGCGATGTTTTTTTGCACGCTGCCGCCCATGAAATTGCCTTCCTGCCTGACCAGTATCTTGTTCTTCTTGATATTTGCCGGTATCTCCGCGGGCGTGTAATCTTCCTTTGTCTGGAACGGGCGGCACTGCAGGAGGTTTACCTGGATCTTGCCGTCAAGGTTGAAGTTTGCGGTGAATTCGATATCGACCGGGTAATCGTAAACCCCTTCCAGTCTCTTGAGCATTTTAGACATAAGCCCGGGGAACTCTGTCGAAGAGAGCAATTCGTCAAACGTCAGCACCCAGATGTCCTTGAATTTCCCCTGGGACCGCATTCTTTCGCTCGCTTCGCTGTCGCGGGTCGCAATGAGGTCGAGGTGGGCATCGAATCCGTCGGAGAGAACATCGATGGATGGCAGGGATTCGAAAAGGTTTTCCTCGAGGTTCAAAACGTCAACGTAATGCTGGGAAAAACGCGCTGTCTCCTGCGGCTTGACGTTCGGCTTGATCGAAGGGTTGTCGAGCGCAACGATGCGGGGGTAGTCATTCTCGATCCGGTTGACGGCCCGGGTGCCGAGCCCGAAGACGAGCCTGAGCATCCCTGCCCTCGGATCGAGGCCCTTCTGCCAGACGAAGGTATTGTACGAGAGCCCGACGCCCGCCAGTTCGGGGAAGAAATAGTATTTCCGGTGCGAACCGGAGACGCGCTGGACGAGAAGCGCCATCTGCTCGTCCTGCTGGTCGAGGCCTCTCTGGAGACGGTACGTCAGGGCGTCCACGTTCATGGTGCTGGCAAATATCTTTTTGACCGTCTCTTCAAATTTCTCGAAACGCTCTTCGGGCGAACCCTGGTTCGCACAGAAATAGCTTTCGTACTTTCCGGCAAAGGCATTGCCGAATGCATCCTCGAGAAGGCTGCTCGACCGGACGATTATCGGCGATTGCCCGAAATATTCCAGCATAAGCTGGAAAGGCTCCAGGACCTCTTCCGGAAATTTCCCTTTCAGCATCTTCTCTTTGAGCTCGACCGCGCTCTCGAAATAGTTCTCGGGAGTTTTATGCGCCATGAGCGTCCGCCACAGGCCGTTCTGGACGATGAAGGAGTAGAAGACATCGGACCCGATATAGAACGAGTCGTGCATTTCGAGGTGCCCCGGCCAGTCGAATGCCGGGTCTTTCCGCAGGATGTTGCGCGACAGCAGCATGCCCGTCGATTTGCCGCCGATGAAACCGGTCCCGATAAGGCGCTCCTTTATCTCGATCAGGTCTTCCAGCGTGAAATATTGCCTGATGAGGGACAGCATCCTCTTTTCCTTGCTGATCATGACGCGCGAGAGCTTCTCGACCATCGCCCTCTTCTCTTCGCTGTCGGGCGCGTCGAGCATTTCCTTCGCCTCGATGAATATCCTGTCCCAGTAGTCGAGGTTCCTTTCCGGCCCGGATGTGGCGGCCAGGTTAAGGTAAGAAAATATGTTCGATGCGTCGGCGCTGTTAAGGATGGGGACAAAATCGTCACCTTCCATGAGGTGGGGAAGGAACATGGTCGGAGAGTAGCGCTGCCAGGCCTTTATCGGGTGCACGCACAGCTTGCCTTGATAATTGTACACATCGAGAAGGACCTGCGTCGTTTCCCTGATCCGGGCTATCGTCTTGAAGGAATGCCGGTTGCGCAGGATCGAAAAATAGGCGACCGTGTTCAGCTCGAAAAGGTACGGGCACGTGATCACGAAAAAGTTCCCGATCATGAGGTCCGTCGCCCATGTCAGGAGGAGGTCGGACAGGCAGTCGAAGACGTAGAAGACGTCGCGGCCTTCCTGCCTGATGATGTAGTGGACCTGCGTGGAGAAGGATTCGAAGCCGATGTCCGCGTTGAGCTTGTAGATGACGACCTGCCCGCTCGATTCCACGATCGGGGGGTGCTGCGCGAACCGCATGTAGACGACGCGCCGCCCTTTTTCCAGGGCTTCCTTTATGTACGGGTCGACGAATCTCCTGTAATCGGCGATATCCTCGACCTGGAAGACGACATTGTCGCCCATCTGGAGATAATTCAAGGTTTTATCGAGGCCGCTGATACCGGTCGAGACCCCGGATAAAGGCTTCATAATTCACCGCCGGTGCTTCTGCCGGCCGCCTTGAGCGGCCGGTTTTTCAAGGCGCTCATACTAACATGTTTCGCTGAGGCCGTCATTTTCTTTCTTGACGGCCGGCGCGATCCGGGGACGTATCTTCCTGTAGACGTCCTTCGGGTCCTTCTTGGCTCCATCAACGGTGAGCAGCCTGTCTATCGTTATGCCGAAAAGTTTCTCGTTCTCCTTGAGATATGATTCGATGAGTCCCCAGTCAGCATCGGTGAGCGGTGCATATTCGCCGCCGTTCAATTGCTCGTCGACCAGTTTTTTCCGCGGGTCGCGGACATAGATCGCCCCGCCGGAGGCGAGCGAAAAGATGTTCGACCCGGGGTACGGCGTATCGTATTCGGCAATGGAACCGTCCTCGTCGTTGAAGCCGATCCCGTTAAGAATAACAAACCCGCCGCCATTCAACGGGTCGCCCGCCATGAAGGACTCGGCAAGATAGTCGAGCGCCGTGCCGTTGATGACGACCCGGGGCCTTCCGACCGCGTTGATGAGCGGTCTTCCGGCGGCGTTGCCCATGATATAGGCGGACCCGCCCTTCGCACCGTACATGAATGTCTGGCCGACGTCGCCGAAGACGACGAGCTTTCCGTCTTTCATGATCTGGCAGAGCTGGTCCTGCGCGTTGCCGTGGACGTAGATCTCCATCCCGTCGATGCCGGACGCCAGGTAATCGCCGGACGAGCCGTACACGTCGATCCTGACATCCTCGGTGGCCGGCCCGAACCCGCAGCCCGTAAAGCGCTGGCCGCGGTACTTGTAAACGATGAACCGCCTCCAGCCGAGTTTGAATGCCTTCACTATTGTCACCGCGTCGCAGTCATCGCCCTCGGGCTCGAAATGCTCGGCGTCGATGACGAGTATCTTTTCGTCACCGCCCGGTGCGCGGACATCGCCCCTCGTCTCAAAGTTGATCCGGCTGAAAAGCCCGCTGCCCGGTCCGGTTATGATCGGGACGGCGTCGAGGATGGAATCCAGGGCGATCTTCACAAGGTGCTGCAGTGAGCTTCTTTTTATCGAACCGGTGTTGAACCTGCGGTCCCAGAGCAGTGTGAGCGCTTCGATCGCCGCCTGGCGGCAGTCATCGCTTTTTTCCGCGTACTTGCGTACCTGGCTTATCGAATGGCGCAGTTCATCCGGGCTGAAGCCCGTGATGTTGTCCTTCACGAAAGCGAAAAGTTTCTCGGCGATCACCGTGCTGTCGCTCGTCGAGAAGAGCCTGTCCAGGTCGTCCGCCTTTCCGAAGCTGCCGCTGACGGCTATCGGTTTCGTCACGTCGCAGATCTGTTTGTCCTTCGGGGTTTCAATGACCTTGCCGAATTTATCGGTGCAGACGAGCTTCATTCCGTCGTCGGTATCTTTTAAGCTGAAGATAAATGAGCCGCCGTCCGTGTAGCTGCCGCCGCGGGCGTTCCAGTACTTGTCGGCGATAGGCCGGAAGCGGGCGTCCTCGCGTTCGAGCGAGATGAGCGTCGCATCGATCGCCTGTTTCTCCGAGCAGATAAGCCCTATCTGGACGTCGCCTTCCTGCAGGGCGAAGACCTGCGGGCGAAGCATGGCCGTGTCCGTGATGCCTATCAGCTGGAACTGGTTGTTCCTGACGTCGTTGCGCGCGATGATGAAGAACCACGGCCCGTCGGGCGAGGCATTGACGTGATGGGTCTGGATCGCCTTGTACAGGGCCTGCTTGTCTGCCGGCAGCATGTCGAAGTCCATCTCCGATGTCGGCGCCATGGCCTCTATAAGATATTCGAGAGGATATTTGTAGACCCTGCTCCACAGGTCGAGAAGAAGTGCAGCCTCTTCCGTATCGGTCAGGAACAGGGGAAAGTAATTGCGCTGTTTCAGGTATTCGTTCACGGACTGGTAGTTCGCGAAGTCGCCGTTGTGCACCAGGGCCTCGTTGAGGGCGCTGAACGGGTGGCACCCGCCGGGATGCCAGACGCGCCCGCGCGTCGGATACCGCTGGTGGGCGAGCCAGGCATGCGCCTTGAAATCGTCCAGCTTGTAGTACCTGACGACATTTTCAGCATAGCCGACGATCTTGAGGATCATCATGTTCCTGCCGTGGGACATGACGAACGCCTTCTTCTCGCCGAGCGACGCATAATACTGCGTATTGATCCTGAAGCTGTTCTGATATACGAACTCGTCTTCCGCATCGCGGCGGTCGAGTCCCGAAAAACCGTTCTTCTCGATGAAAGGATCGAGGACGTCATCCTTCACCCGGACAAAATACCGGGCGATGTCCGGCGGCCTTACGTCGAGACCGATCGCGCGGTGGTCATCGATGGTGTCGAGTTTCTCTTCCTGATCTATCGTAAAGTACGGCTTGATGAACGTGTTCTCTATCTCCCCGCGCACAGACGGGTCGAGAAGCGCGATGTGGAACATGTAATCGTCGCGAAGGACCTCGCGCGACACGCCCATCGCCTCGGGGACGAAGCCGACCGCGCCGATCCCGCCTCCCTTTCCGTTGCCCCTGTTGTGCATCTGCACCGAGGGCTCGAAGATGTTCTTTCCCGTCACGGGGATGGAACTGATGAAACCGGTGACCCCGCAACCGCCCTCTTCCTCCGTGTTCGGAGCGAGAGGGGGGACCTGTGACAGTATCCCGGCACGTGAACGTAATATTTTTTCGGCATTGTCCGTACGCATTGGTATTACCCCGTTTTATTTACTGTAGTCTATGTGTTCCAGGAGGTCGGTGCGCCCGACGAGCTCGCGCACGCTCCTCATCCCGAATTTCTGTAATATCTCGACGAGCTGGACATTCCAGGCATGGTACATATTTGTCAGTCGCTGGGTCGCCCATTCCTCGTTGAAGAGGTCGGCAAGGACCGAGTCGGTCGACGCGATACCCCGCGCACACCCGCGTCCGGATTCACAGTTCCCGCACCTGACGCACTCGAGGGAGACCATTTCGGCGGTGCCGATGACGCAGCCATCCGCACCGAGGCAGATCGCCTTGGCGAGATCGTGGGCAGTCCTGACGCCTCCCGACGCGATAAGCGTCATCTGGTCGCGCACCCCTTCATCCTTCAGGAAATTGTGGACCTTCGTGATGGCATACTCGATCGGCATGGCGATATTCTTCTTCGCTATGTCCGGTGCCGCGCCCGTGCCGCCGTACCCGCCGTCGATGTGGATGATATGGGCGCCGGCGTAGTAGGAACCGACCGCCACCATGTCCACGTCGTTCGGGGTGGAGACCTTGACCGAGACCAGGGCCTTCGGGTTGATCTCCTTTATCCAGTCGATGTGTTTCTTGTGGTCCTCGATCGAGTACACGCTGTGGAACGGGAAGGGTGAAAAGAGCGGCGTGCCCCTTACGGCCTCGCGCATCCGTGCAACGCTCTCCGTGTTCTTCTCGCCGAGCAGGTGGCCGCCGAGGCCGGGCTTCGCGCCCTGGGCATATTTGAACTCCACGATGTTGACGCGCTGTATCGTCTCCTCGCGCACGCCGAAGAGCCCGGTCGCCACCTGAGTTATGACATGGTCATCGTAGGGAACGAGCATCTCGGGATAGCCGCCTTCGCCCGTACATGTGAACGTGTTCCAGATGGCGGCGTTGCGGGCCTTCGAGACCATTGTGGCGAGACTTACCGAACCGAATGACATACCGCCGCCGTAGACGGGAGTTGATATCACAATATTGGCGCGGCCGTCGTTGCGCCTGTTGAGCGGTATCTCGGTCGATATCTCGAACTTGTCGACCTTCGGGCGGCCTGCGGGGAATTTCAGCCGGAGCTTGTCGAAGCCGCCGCCCGAATTCCCGACGTTGTATTCAAGGTCTGTCCGTTCCGGGGGATACCCTGTCTCCGCCATGATCCACGTTCCCGTGATCATATCCGCGGTCCAGCGGTAATCGCCCAGCGTTTCGTACATCGGGTTGAGGGAAACAGAAAGGGCCTTGCGCGGGCACTTGTTAACGCAGTAGAAGTCGTTCTTTTCGCATTCAAAGCCGATGCACTTGTAATCGATCGGGGGCCGCACCTTGTTGTGGCCCTCGAGCCTTTCGTGCACACCGTACGGGCAGCATTTCGCGCATGTGCTGCAATTGATGCACGCGTTCGACCGCGTCACCTTGTATTTCGGGACCTGGTGTTTGAACCGGGACGGCATGGGGTTGATCTTTACACTTGATGGTTTCATAGGCTTACCGTCTCACTTTTTTTAAATAATTTTCCGAATGTATCGGCATCGATCTCTTCATAGAATATGGCCCTGCCGGTCTCCCCGCGCAGGCGCCGCGCCTCGCGGATGCCCATGGCGCCCATGACCTCGAGAAGCTGGGAGTGCCAGGCGCCCATGAGGTTCACCATGCGCTGCGTTATCGTGCCGACGCTCAAGGATTCGACGCCTTCCGCGTAGACCAGTATCTTTTCCGGCTCTTCGTAGAGCCTGGTACCGAGCGCGATCAGAAGGGGGATATCGATGGCGGTAAGGTCCGCGCCGCATATCATGGCCTTTGGCACATGCTCGGCCATCGCGATCCCGCCGGAGAACAGTATCGTCACTTCGTCGCGCACCCTCTCATCGACGAGCTTGAGATGGACGGCGCGGATCACATCACGCGAAAGAAGGGGTTTTTCTCCACCGACCGTACCTATCTCCATTCCACGGTAGTCGGCAATAACGTGAATGATCTCCGCGCCGGTCTTTGTCAGCCTGAGGACCGCATTCTCCACGGAGCGTGTCGCGGGGATACGGACGATGGTCAGTATGTTCCCGAGTTTCTTTACCTTTTCTATAACTGCCGGGAGCGACTTTTCGAGCTCCCCGTCATACTCGAATGCAACGGCCCGCGCCGACCGGATAAGGTCCTGGTTCGCATCTATGTCCTTGTACGGCACGACCGGGATTATGTGCTGCATGTCGCCTTTCACATCCGGCGTAATGTCGTTCGCGGACAATATAACGAATGTGTTCAATTTGGCTGCGGCCTTGACAACGCCGGCCTTTATGCTGGCGGCAAGCTTCTCGTACGTGAAATCGAACACGATAGGTATGGGTATATCGATCGTCTGGTGGGTTTTCGATACCAGCTGCGCGTTGTCGTCGAAAACGAGGTGGTTAAGTTTCCTGCCCAGCTCGACAGAGGTGCTGATATACTCCCTGCCGTGGATGCCGTCGCGCGTCGGACGGACGATCTCGGACATGTCCGTCCACATCCCGTCAAACCCGGGCCCCGTGAACGGGCCGCGGTAGCCGGCGCCGGTGACCGGCACCTTGCCGTCCTCCGCCTGTTTCCAGAGGGTTATGAACATGTCGGGCTTCCAGTACGACCCGCCGATGTTGAGGAAATCCCCGTCGAGGGACTTTTCGAGCGCACCGCGGGGGCATTCCTGGATGCACCGGAAGCAGTTCCTGCACGTTACCGTGCTCGGCTGCGCCATTTTGCGGGGGTCTCCGTCGCGTCCGCGCCTGTGTACTTCGTAGATGCAGACCTTCGTGCATCTTCCGCAGTTGATGCAGTTCTCTCCCCGCTCGATACTGAATTTATAGATGAAATCCAGCTCGAGTGGTGTGACCTTCGTATCGATGTGATATTTTTTTGGCATATGTCAGTTCCCGACCTTATGTATTTTCAATTATTCCTGTCGACCATTTCCCAGTATTCCGAGCTTGCGTCGACCTTCTTGATGAACTCGTCGATCTTTTCCGCCGGCCGGCCTCCGGTCATTGTCTCTATCCTCTTTTCCAGCGCGTCCCACAGGTTCATGAGCTCGAGGTTCGTCTGGCATATCTCTTCGCACGCCCGGCAGTGCATGCACATGAAGACCTTTTCCGCTTCTTCTTTCGATACCGGTTTGCCCTCGATCAGCTTCTTTGCCAGCGCTATCTTCCCCTTTGCCGTCATTTCCTCGTTGCCGGTCACGAGGTACGCGGGGCAGACAGCGATGCAGTTGCCGCATTTCGCGCAGGCATGGGTCATCAGCTCGAAATCGAGGTCATCCACCTTTTTCACCTTGCCGAAGACCATGGTCGCCAGGGTCCCGAGAACGGGTGCGAGCGCGCTCAGCGTGCCGATCCCGAAACCGAAGACGGCCGGGTTGAACATAAAGGAGTTGACCCGGAAGAACTTGCCGGGGTTCATGATATTGTTCGGGTCCACCTTCGCTTTATAGGCCAGCAGTTCTTTTTTCTGTTTATCGTTATAAAGGTGATCAATGAAGCCCGCGTTCCAGATGCCGAGCCCGTACGGCTCCGCCCCGTTGGCCACCGCCGCCCGCGTGAGGAGCATGGTGATCGGCAGGTCGATGTAGTACTTGAATTTGCGTGAATCGCACAGGAAGTTGGTCATGATCAGTGCTTTTTTCGCATCGAGGATATAGGAATCCACAAATATCTCGACACCGAAGGAAGAGCCCAGTTTTTTCGCCTTCTCGATGAACTTCGCCGCGGACGCGATCGGGATGATGCTCTCGCTTGCCAGGATCGTCGGGCCAAGCCGTTTTGTCTTCATCCCGAAAAGGCGCTCGTTCCACAGGTAGCTTGCCACGTATTTGGGTGCCTCTTCCAGCTGGTAATGAGTTTTGACGATCTTCATGAACTCCGCGTCATCCTCTGTGCTTCCGAACTCGACGAGGACCGACGGGCTTTTCTTGAACTCGGTGAGGTGCATGATCTTGTTGATATCGTCGAGGTGTGTCGCATCGAGGAACCGGATGACGTTCGGCCGTACCTTGTCGGCCTGCCCTGACCCCATGAACTGGGCGATAAATGAAAAGGCGTCCTTATCGCTTGCGAAGTAGAACAGGTGGGGACAGGACGCGGCGGGGACGTCGCGCAGTTTCAGGTTGACATCGACGATGATCCCGAAAAGGCCTTCCGTGGAGACAAAATGGGCGAACTCAGGGTCGGTCGGGGTCAGCTTTTTCGATTCCCCGAGCGCGGTCACGACCGTCATCGAGACGATCTGTGTTGACAGGTGGCCGTACCGGAGACTGTTTATCCCGTAGCCGCCGGTGGCGATCCAGCCGCCGACCGTCGAGAACTTGCTCGAAGGGTATGTCATCAGGCACAACCCTTCCTTCTTCGCGAGGATGTCGATATCGGCCCAGCGGGCGCCGGCCTCGACCGTGACGGTCTTCTGGCCCTTGTTGAGGTACAGGATCTTCCGAAAAGGGGAAAGGTCAATAACGATCCCCGCATTTGTCGGGATGACCCCGCCGAAGCCCCAGGAAGCGGCGCCCCGCGGAATGACAGGGACCTTATTATCGTTGGCGAACGCGAGG
This sequence comes from Syntrophorhabdaceae bacterium, assembly GCA_963666485.2. GTDB lineage: Bacteria > Desulfobacterota > Syntrophorhabdia > Syntrophorhabdales > Syntrophorhabdaceae > Delta-02. The sequence continues at coordinate 32,902 of CAXXUO010000009.1, forward strand.
ACCTGCTTTATCTCGTCCACATTTCCCGGCTGAACGACAAAGTCGGGCTGCACCTTGAAAAGATTTTTGGTCATGATCGTGGGGACATCCCCGATATCATGGCTGTACATCTCTTTCTTTTCCTCTTGTTCGATTATCCTGATGTTTGGTGCGATATTCTTGAATTGGTCTGAAAGTTTCATATTTTCCCTATCCGTTTAGTAACGCTGTCGATGGCTGCAGTAGTAACTCATGGCCCTATTAATAGCAAAAGAGATGCCAACGGACAATGACCCTCTAAAATCGATTTTTTTCGGCAAAATGAGGGGTATTTCCGGACAGCAAGCAAAACGGCCGTCTCCGGCACCGGAAAATCGGACAAAAAAACCGTACAATTTTGTACCATTTGAACCGGTAAAATACATAATTGTTCACCGAAATTGCCCGGGAACGGTCACTTTTTGGAAGATATGCGGCGGGACGCGTTTCGGGCCGGAGGTGCGCCTAATAATGTTATGAGACCCATCCGGGAAACCTTTGCAAAACCGAAAATGGTCTCTGGCATATTTTTCGCACATATATCCTTCCATAAACAAAGAACCCGCTCCAGTATCTGCATCCGGACGGGGACACATTAAAAACACGAAAGGACAAGCGAGGGAGATCATGAAAAAATTACAGCCGGTGATCGCATCCGAAAGAACTTATGTCTGCGAAAAGGAGAAATTTGTTCCCGTATCCGAATACTACGGCGAAGACACTTTCAGCTACAGGGTCATGCAGGAAAAGCTGCCGAAAGACACCTTCAAGAAGCTCATGCAGTCGATCAACGACAACAAACCGCTCGACATGGAAACAGCCAATATTGCGGCACACGCGATGAAGGAATGGGCCATAGAGAAGGGGGCAACCCACTTTGCCCACTGGTTCCAGCCCATGACAGGGATCACGGCGGAGAAACACGATGCCTTTGTCGACCCGGTCGGCATCGGCGAGGTTATGGAAAAATTCTCGGGCAAGCAGCTCGTCCAGGGCGAGCCCGACGCGTCGAGCTTCCCGTCAGGCGGCCTGCGCGCCACGTTCGAGGCAAGGGGATACACCGCGTGGGACATGTCATCCCCGGCATTTATCAAGAGGACCGGCATTTCGACGACGCTTTGCATCCCGTCGGTCTTCATATCGTACACCGGTGAAGCCCTCGACAAGAAGACGCCGCTTCTGCGGTCGATCCGCGCGGTCAGCCAGAGCGCTGTCAACATGCTGAAGCTCCTCGGCGCCAGGAACATCCGGAAGGTCACGTCCAATCTCGGCCCCGAACAGGAATATTTCCTTATCGATATGGATTACTTCTACAAACGCCAGGACCTCGTGCTCGGCGGCCGTACCGTCGTCGGCGCACCGCCTGCGAAAGGCCAGGAGCTCGAGGACCAGTATTTCGGCTGCATCAAGGAGAGGATATCCTCCTATATGCATGACGTCGAAGAAGAATTGTTCAAGCTCGGCATCCCGGCGAAGACCCGGCACAACGAGGTCGCGCCGAGCCAGTTCGAGATCGCGCCGGTCTATGAAGAGGCCAACCTCGCGGTCGACCACAACCAGCTCGTCATGGACACGCTGAAATCGGTCGCCAAGAAACATAACCTGGCGGCGCTCTTCCACGAAAAACCCTTCGCAGGGATCAACGGGTCCGGCAAGCACGTCAACTGGTCAATTTCGGACAACAACGGTAATAACTTGCTCAACCCGGGCAAGACCCCGCACGACAACATTCAGTTCCTCGTGTTTCTCATCGCCACCGTTCGCGCCGTCTACAAGCACGCGGACATACTTCGCGCGGCCGTCGGTTCGTACGGCAACGACTACAGGCTCGGCGCGAACGAGGCCCCTCCCGCCATCATCTCCGTCTTCCTCGGCGAACAGCTGACGAGGATCCTCGAGAACATAGAGAAGAGCCAGGCAAGCAAGGCGACCAACAGCGAGATCATCGACCTCGGCGTGTCGTCACTTCCCATCGTCAGCAAGGACGATACGGACCGCAACCGTACATCACCGTTTGCCTTCACCGGGAACAAGTTCGAGTTCAGGGCCGTCGGTTCGTCGCAGTCGATATCCTTCCCCTCGGCCGTCATGAACACGATCGTCGCGGAAAGCCTCGACTACCTTGCCGACAGGATCAGGGAAAAGAAGAACGGGAAAGGCACGAGCCAGGCCGTCATCGAGGTTTTGAAAGAAGAGATAAAGGACATAAAACCGATCCTTTTCAACGGCGACAACTACAGCAAGGAATGGGAAAAAGAGGCCGGCAAACGCGGGCTGCCCAACAACAAGACCACCCCGGTGGCATTGAAGGCCCTCGTCACGGAAAAGGCCCTCGATGTGTTTGAAAAATACCAGGTCCTTTCACGGGTCGAGCTCAGCTCCCGGTACAATATCTACCTCGAAAGGTACATCAAGGACTTCGAGATCGAGGCCAAATGCCTCTCCAACATCTGCCTGAGCCAGGTAATACCGGCAGGGACCGCGTACCAGAAGATGCTGGCGAGCGCTGTCGTCGCGACGAAGGACGCACTGGGCAACGATGCGGATGTCACGGCCCAGAAAGAACTGCTCCACAAGGTCCTCGAGCTGATCAACAATATCCACTCCCTGAACAAGAGGATCCAGGCCGGGCTCAAGAAGACCTGCGGCGTCCACGACGAGGTGAAGAAGGCCGATATGCTTTCAAAGGAAATAAAACCCGAAATGGACGAGCTCAGGGGTTATGTCGATACCCTCGAGACCCTCGTTGACGATGAGATCTGGCCGCTGCCCAAGTTCTGGGAAATGCTCTTCATAAGCTAAAAGAGCGGACCATAAAGAAGGTCGCGAGAATGACCGAACGGGAAAAGGAAAATATGCCCTGTACACCGAATAGCAACGATCCGGAAAAGCTATACCCGCGCGAGGAATGCGGCGTGTTCGCGATCCACGGGAACGACGACGCCTCGCGGGTAGCTTTTTACGGCCTTTTCGCCCTGCAGCACCGGGGGCAGGAATCTGCCGGCATCATAAGCTCGGACGGGCGCGACGTGCGGCAGCACAAGGGTATGGGGCTTGCCTCGGAGGTGTTCGGGGAGGAGGCGCTTCAGCGCCTTCCCGGCCGCCTGGCCATCGGCCACGTCCGCTACTCGACGACCGGGGCGTCGACGCTCATCAATGCCCAGCCTTTTCTCGTCCGTTTCGAGAACGAGTATTACGCCCTGGCCCATAACGGCAATATCCTGAACGCGCAGAACCTGCGCGAGAAGCTGGAGGCGCGCGGGTCGATCTTCCAATCAACCATGGACAGCGAGGTGATCATCCACCTCATGGCGCACCATCTCAAACACGGGTTGGAGCATGCCCTTACCGCGAGCCTTGGCCGTCTCAAGGGCGCTTACAGCCTCGTTATGATGACCCGCAACAGGATCGTGGCCGCGCGCGACCCCGGGGGTTTCCGGCCGCTGTCGCTCGGTCAGCTGAACGGGAGCTGGGTCGTTGCCTCCGAGACCTGCGCTTTTGACCTTGTCGGCGCGCAGTATGTCCGGGATGTTGAACCGGGAGAGATCGTTATTATAGATGATGCGGGATTGAAAAGCCTGAAGCCTTTCCCCGAGGTGAGACGCAGCCACTGCATTTTCGAGCTTGTCTATTTCGCCCGCCCGGACAGCCAGGTATTCGGCCGGAACGTGTACATGTGCCGCAAACAATTCGGGCACGAACTGGCCCGCGAATACGATCCGCACGTTGACATGATAATACCCTTCCCCGACTCGGGTGTGTACGCCGCGATTGGCTATTCCGAGGAAAGCGGCGTCCCGTTCGAGATGGGCATGATACGTAACCACTATGTCGGGCGCACATTCATCAACCCGTCGCAGCAGATGCGGGACCTCGGTGTTCGCGTCAAGTTGAATCCCGTAAAAAGCCTTCTCGAAGGAAAATCGATCCTGATCGTGGACGACTCCATCATCCGCGGGACGACAAGCCGGAACCGCGTGAAGAACCTGCGGGAAAGCGGCATACGCGAGATCCACATGGCGGTCAGCTGCCCGCCGACAGTATATCCCTGTCCCTACGGGATAGATTTCTCGACAAAAGGAGAGCTCATAGCGACAAAAAAAGACAGCGAGAAAGCAATCGCCAAATACATTGGCCTGGATTCCCTGCACTATCTTACCCTCGACGGCATGATAAAGGCGACGGGCCTCGACAAAAGCTGCTTTTGCCTTGCCTGTTACGATGGCAAGTACCCCGTCACCCCGCCGAGGATCATCAACAAGCACTGCCTGGAATCCTGCCAGTAAATCCTAACGGAGGTGCCTCATGAAAAGATTTATTGCCGTACTGATGCTTTTAAGTTTCATCGCAATGCCCGCCGTGATGTTCGCGCAGGCGCAGACCCAGCCCGCAGACGTCAAGCAGCAGCAGGCGGTCGAAGCATCGGACGCTAAGAAGGCACCTGCCAAGGCCGACACCGGCGACACGGCGTGGATGATCGTGGCGACCGCGCTTGTCATGCTGATGACGCCGGGCCTTGCCTTCTTTTACGGCGGCATGGTCGGGAGAAAGAACATTCTCGGTATCCTGATGCAGTGTTTTACGATCCTGTGCCTCATCAGTGTCCAATGGGTGCTCTACGGGTACAGCCTGTCTTTCGCACCCGGAAAGGGCTTCTGGGGAGGCCTCGAGTGGGTGGGGCTTGCCGGTGTGGGGGCCGCCCCGTTCGCGGATTATGCCCCGACCATCTCGCATCAGCTCTTCATGGTATTCCAGATGATGTTCGCCATCATCACGCCTGCCCTGATCATCGGGGCCTTCGCGGAACGGATGAAGTTCTCGGCGTTCGTCATCTTCATTCTTCTCTGGGCCACGTTCGTCTATGACCCTGTCTGCCACTGGGTATGGGGTGTCGGCGGGTGGCTCAAGGAACTCGGCGCCCTCGATTTTGCGGGCGGTACGGTCATTCACATCAACGCCGGCATTGCCGCGCTCATGACGGCAATATTCATCGGGAAACGCAAGGGAGTGGTAAATCACTCGATACTGCCCCACAATCTGCCCTTCACGATCCTGGGGACCGCACTCTTGTGGTTCGGGTGGTTCGGCTTTAACGCGGGATCGTCCCTCGGGGCAAACGACGTGGCGGTCAATGCCTTTATCGTCACCAATACGGCTGCGGCCGCGGCAGGCTTGAGCTGGGCCATCATCGACTGGATATTCAACAAGAAACCCACGATGCTCGGAATGGCGACGGGAGCGGTGGGCGGACTTGTCGCCATCACCCCGGCCGCCGGTTTCGTGAGCCCCGTTTCCGCGATCATTATCGGCTTCGTCGTCAGCATTATCTGCTACTTTGCCGTGGCATACATCAAACCGCGGCTCGGCTATGACGATGCACTCGACGTCTTTGGCGTCCACTGCATCGGCGGCATCTGGGGCGCCCTCGCCACAGGGCTTTTCGCTTCGAAGGCCGTAAATCCCGCCGGGGCTGACGGGCTTTTCTTCGGCAACCCGAAACAGCTGCTGATCCAGGCGATCACGGTCGCTGTGACGCTTGCCTACAGCTTCGTCGCCAGTTTCGTCATATACAAGCTCATCGATGTCGTCATGAAGGTGCGTGTGCGGGAAAAAGACGAGATCATAGGCCTTGACCTGACCCAGCACCACGAAAAAGCATATACCGTCCTGGAATAGGAGGGATAAAAATGAAACTGATCATAGCCATAATTCAACCTGACAGATTGGAAGCGGTAAAACAGGAGCTTTACAAACAGGAGGTCTTCCTCATAACCGTAAACGAGGTCCTGGGCCACGGACGGCAGATGGGTGTCGCCGAGGTGTACCGGGGAACCAAGGAAATGGGGAACCTGCTGAGGAAGATACGGCTCGAGATCGCCGTGAACGAGGATTTCGTCGAGAAAACGATAGGCGCCATCGTGAAGGGCGCCCAGACAGGAGAATCCGGGGACGGCAAGATCTTTATCCTCGACCTTGTCGAATGCGTCCGGATCCGGACGGAAGAAAGAGGCAATATCGCCATAGGCTAGGGCCCGCCCCCTACAAGGGCCTTGCCGGGTAGAAACGCTCATTTTACCTGCGGCGAACAAACAGGGAGGTTTTGGATGAAAAAGTTAGCTGTTCTCGTTGTCGCGCTGCTCTTTGTGTGCCTTGCCGTGGCCGTATTTGCACAGGAAGGACAGGAGGCGCCAGCCAAAACCTCCCTCACGCCGCCCGCCGCGCAGGCAGGCAGGATCGATACCGGCGACACCGCGTGGGTCCTTTTTGCAACCGCGCTCGTCATGCTGATGACCCCCGGCCTCGCCTTCTTTTACGGGGGCATGGTCGGCAGGAAGAACGTCCTCGGCGTCCTGATGCAGTGCATTATCATCCTGTGCATCATAAGCATCCAGTGGGTGCTTTTCGGGTACAGCCTTTCCTTCGGGCCCGCGCGCGGATTCTGGGGGGGGCTTCAGTGGTTTGGGCTCGCAGGCGTCGGGACAGCCCCCAATCCCGATTACGCCGCAACGATACCGCACCAGCTTTTCATGGCCTTCCAGATGATGTTCGCGATCATAACCCCCGCCCTCATCATAGGCGCCTTTGCGGAGCGCATGAAGTTTTCCGCCTTTGTCATCTTCACCATCCTGTGGGCGACCTTCGTCTACGACCCCGTGTGCCGCTGGGTCTGGGGCTCCGGCGGATGGCTCAAGGAGATGGGTGTCATCGATTTCGCCGGAGGGATAGTCGTCCACATCAACGCGGGGATAGCGGCTCTCATGACGGCTATCTTCATCGGGAAGCGCAACGGCGGCAGCAAGGCGATCCTTCCGCACAACCTGCCTTTCACCATACTCGGTACGGGCCTTCTCTGGTTCGGGTGGTTCGGTTTCAATGCCGGAAGTTCGCTCGGCGCAAACGGCATCGCCGTCAACGCATTCGTGGTCACGAACACCGCCGGGGCTGCCGCGGGGCTTACCTGGGCCATCCTGGACCGGGTCTTCAATGAAAAACCGACAGTGCTCGGAACCGTTACGGGCGCGGTCGGGGGACTCGCCGCCATCACGCCCGCCGCCGGCTACGTCGGACCGTTCTCGGCGATCATCATCGGTGTCGTCGTCAGCCTCCTGTGCTACACGGCAGTATCGGTGCTCAAGCCCCGGTTCGGGTATGACGATGCGCTGGACGTCTTCGGGGTCCACTGCATCGGGGGTATCTGGGGAACGATCGCAGCCGGGCTTTTCGCCTCGAAGGCAATCAACCCGGACGGCCCGAACGGGCTCTTCTTCGGGAACCCGAAGCAGTTCTACGTCCAGCTTCTCGCCGCCGGCGTGACCCTCGCCTACAGCTTCATAGCCAGTTTCATCATATACAAGGCCATCGATATTTTCATGCGTGTCCGCGTCGGGGAAAAGGAAGAGATCATCGGCCTCGACCTTACCCAACACCACGAGAAGGCATACACGGTCCTCGAATAGCGGCAATCCGGAAAATCTCATCATTTCACCTGCCGTGCATTAGCGGCAAGCTATTGTTCCCGGTCTCGACATGGTAAATATACCCATATTTTCTACACAATAAATCGATACCACATCCGGCCTCCATTCATGGTAGCATTAGGCACGATTGAGGTTTAAGGGGGCCTGGGGCATCGCGTCATATTTATCCCGAAAAACCAAAACATGGCCTGTCCCTACCCCCAGTTTTAAAACCCCCGGCATATCTTAAAAATTAATCATATTTGTCCGCACGTAATTTTAGTTGACTTGGCCGGTTCACGGGATACAATAAAATCAGTCCGCACCGGGGTCCGCTTATGAATTTTATTGTCTTTTATCTGCTTGTGTTCATCTCCCTGCCGCTCTTCGGGAATTCGGCGCAGGCCGCCGACACGAAACAGCAACAGCCCCCGCCGGCGCAAAAGGCCGCTGTGCAGGTCAAGGCCGAGATACGATCGGTAAGCCCGTCGGTCATCCGGACCCAACCGGGAAAAACCGTGTCCATAACATTGAACGGTGCGTTCCTCGACAAGGTGTCCGGTATAGTCGTGCTATCCGGCAACAGGAAGGTACCGGATATCCAGGTGACTCTCGGCAGTACCTCGGATTCAACCCGGCAAGCCTCGCTGCGCGTGGGGCAAAGTGCCAAACCGGGAAAATACGGGGTCCGGGCAACAGCGGCGAACCAGGTGATCGATGTTCCGCTGAATGTTTTCAGCATAGAGGTCATCCCGGCTGCGCAAGACGGGCCGGGCAGCCCGGCAGGGGCCCGGGGAACGCAGGCCGCTGTGCCGGATACAAAGCGTGAGCCGACGACAGCAGCGCCCGCGCCTCCGGCTCCCGCATCCGGCAAACCCCAGGCGGCGCAATCCGGCGGGTCTACGACAACACCCGCCATGAAACCCGTCGTCGTCGACACTGACAAAATAACGGCGACGGTCAAGGAGACGGCCCCGCCGCTTAAGGCATCGCAGCCCGTCGTAATAACGACGGACAGGATAACGGCAACAATAAAACCAACCGCACCGGCGTTATCGGCGACAGAGGCCGTTGTTATCACCACGGACCCACTGACGGCAACCATCAAGAAAACAGAACCCGGTTATTAGCGGCAGCCGACGTACAGGAAAGAGGAACGACCATGAAGAACAATACAGCAAGAGCAGTTATATTCTTCCTTTGTATCATGCCCGCTATTTTCGTCTCGATACCCCTCGGTGCGATCGAACTTACCCTCAATATTCCCGTAGAACTGGTAAACATGCCGGACTCGGTCACCGGAGGATACATACGGTGCCAGGCACACGGGGCAAACCGGGTGAGCAATGTACAGTACGGCTCACAATTTCTCGGAGAGAATCAAGTTCGTTTCGATATCAAAGGAACATACAAATCAACGGTGAAGGTCGTTATCAAGAACGAGCAGCCGAATCCCCCGAATGGCCTGGGTTACAAATGCATGTTATTCCTGTTTGACGCATCGCAAAGGAAGGATGCCGCCGGCTGGCAGACTGCCGGGGCCGTATTGAACAGATACGCTCTGGACACGTCAAAACCGGTGAAATACGAGGTCTCCGGGATAAGGTAACAATTGTCCGGGCGCATCTGACCGTGAAACGTATCGAGGAACCGGAAGAGTCTACGGAATGAAAAAGATCAAATTTCGTGATGTTACGGCCCGTGAATTTTCCCGCTTCCTCGTCTTCGGATTATCCATCATTTTTATCGTCTTTCTGCTTTCCTATTACCTGGCTGACCCCCTGCCCCCCGACACCATAACCATGACGACGGGTATCGAAGGTCTGTCCTATATGAATTTCGGTGCGCGGTACAAAGAGATACTTGCCCGGTCGAAGGTCAAGGTCAGGGTCATCGCGTCCTCGGGGTCGGTCCAGAATTACGACCGGCTGAAAGACAAAAACTCGGCGGTTGATGTCGGGTTTGTCCAGACAGGGACGGGATCGGTAAAGGACGCCCCCCATCTGGTCTCGCTTGGAAGCGTGGCATACAGTCCACTGTGGGTTTTTTACAGGGGCGAGCAGCAATTCGATGATTTTTCTCAGCTGAAGGGTAAAAAGATCGCTATCGGGAGACCCGGCAGCGGGTTGCGCCGCTTGTCGCTCGAGCTTCTCAAGATTTCGGGGTCTGATTCCTCTCCCACCGTTCTCGCGGACCTCTCCCCCGAGCCCGCATATAAGGCATTAACTGAGGGCAGGATCGATGTGATGATCGTGATCGGGTCGACAGACAGCAAACTTATCCTCGATATGCTCAATGACCCCCGTGTAAAGCTCATGAACCTTTCCCAGGCCGAGGCCTATACCCGGCTGTTGCAGGGTCTGTACCATGTCACCCTGCCCCGGGGCGTCGTAAATGTCGGGAAGAGAATACCGGAAACGGACGTCCATCTCGTGGCCCCCACGACGAACCTCATCGTGCGCAATACCATGCACCCTGCACTCATGTATCTCCTCCTCGACGCCGCCGCGGAGATTCACGGCTCCGCCGGATGGGTAAGCAAGGCGGGTGAATTCCCTGCCCCCCTGTCCCAGGATTTCCCGTTGAGTGAACAGGCGGAAAAATTCTACAAGTCGGGGCGGCCTTTTTTCCTCGATTACCTTCCCTTCTGGGCGGCCGTCCTCCTCGACCGGATGGTCAAGGTGTTCCTCCCCGTCCTTGCCGTGATCTTCCCCCTCATGCGGATCCTGCCCTGGTTTTATTCCTGGAAGAACCGGTCAAGGATGCGGCGGCTTTACGGTGAATTGAAATTTCTCGAGATCGAGATAGACCGGCAAAACCTGCCGGGGGACCTTGCCCGCCATGCAGCAGCGCTCGACCGGATCGAGAACGCGGCCACGAGAATAACGGTCCCCGTGAATTTCTATGGTGAACTCTACACCCTGCGGGAACATATACTGTTCGTTCGCCGGGAATTGGAAAAAAAGGCAGCCGATGCGCAAGACCAGGCCGCAGTGCGGCCTCCTGATTGAGAACTCCGAAGGAAAAGTGCTCCTGCAGTTAAGGGATGACAAACCGGGCATCCCCTACCCCAATTGCTGGGGTACGTTCGGGGGACAGGTGGAGGCGAACGAATCCCCTGAAGAAGCGATCAGACGGGAGGTCAGGGAAGAACTCGACTACGAGGCCTCCCGCCCCGAGTATTTCGGCAACTTCCCGTTTGACGGATACGATATACACATGTACCGCGTGGTTGACCCGTGCATCAGGCTCGATACAATACGGGTGAGAGAGGGGCAGCGGGGCGGGTTCTTTTCCCTTGACGAGGTCCGCCAGGTCCCATGTGCCTTTAATTGCCGCGATATTGTCATCGCGTATTTCGCAAAGTACCATTCGCCGTAAGAGCACCGGCAACATACGTATCGCCGGGAGGGAGAAAGCATGTTCTGGAAAAAGAAGAAACCTGAGGAACCCGCGGCGCCGCAGCCTCAAGCCCCCGCGGACCGCATCCGGGAGATGGCAAACAGGCTGTGCAGCGAGGACAATTTTGACGCATTCGAGTCCGAGCTCCTGAAATTCGATCCCGCGGCCCTGAACGAAAATGAAAGGGAATCCTGGTACCACGGTTACGGAGTCGCGGCTTTCCGCAGGGGCGACCGCCGGCAGGCATTCGAGCGTTTCCAGGAAGGCGTGAGGCAATGCCCCGATTCGGGGGACCTCCATTTTTCTCTCGGGCAGGAGTATGAACTGCGTGGTGATGTCGCGAACATGCTCGCCTGTTTCGACAGGGCGTTATTCCCCGGCGTGCCGGGAGATTATATCCTGGCCGAGGCCAGGTATGCGTACCTGTGGGACCGGACAGACAAGGCATGGTCTTATATCAATTCCCTGCTGCCGGTCTATTTCCAGCTGAAGGTCCTCGACACCACGTTCCTCATGATGCGCGGACTGCCTCCCTTCGAACAGGTCTTTGCATACCTCGCAGCATTCTCGCAGCTCAGGGACGATTTTACGGCACTCGAGGAGATCACGGAGAAGGCGTCGAGGATGAGCAACGATCTCAACTGGGAATTTCTCAAGGCAGAGCTCGAGGGTTTTCGATCGGGTGATTTTTCCGCTCTCAAAAAAATGCTTCGGTCACTGATCCACGACTGCATTGCGAAACAATTCCCGTACGGGTACCAGGAAATGCGCCTTAACATCCTCCTCGCCCAGGAGAACGCAGACCTTCTGGAGGCCATGGCTTCGCTCGACTCGGTCTCGCTGACCGCAAATGACTTTCCCTGGCTCGACGACATGCGCCTTCTCGCGAGGTGCGAGATGATGATGAAGGTCAATAACACTGAAGAGGAGTCGCTTTTGAAAAAACAATTCCTCGAGCGGCAGCCGTTCCTCTTCGAGCCGGACAATGCGGTCAATTTTAACCTCTTGCGGTACCAGGAAAATGTGAAGAAGGAATTTCAGGAGACGCGGCTAACGGCTAACGGCTAACGGCTAACGGCTAACGGCTAACGGCTAACGGCTAACGGCTAACGGCTAACGGCTAACGGCTAACGGCTAACGGCTAACGGCTAACGGCTAACGGCTAACGGCTAACAAAAAAATACTCTTTCTTATTTTTTTGTCTACCGATCTTTTTTTTGTGAGTGAGTTTTTTTCGTTGGCCACAAGCGGTTTGCGGCTCCTTTACGTCTGTTTCTGCTTGTAAAGCAGTGCAAATCACAGGACAATAATCTTTAAAAGAACCCGGAGCGTCCATGATCAACCTCAAAAAGATGCTGGAACCCAAGAATATTGCCTTTATCGGCACGGATGCGGAAGAGGGGCGCGCCGAGACAGTTGTGCTTACGAATCTGACCGGGGCCGGGACGCGGCGGGTATTTCCTGTCAACCCGAACCGGGAAGAGGCGCTCACAATGCATTGTTTCCGGTCCATATCAGATATACATGAAGAGATCGACCTTGCGGTTATCATGGTCCCCGACGAAAAGCTTGTCGAGACATGCGAAGAGTGCGCAAAAGGCGGGGTCAAGGGGCTCGTCGTTATGCCGGCCGGACGAAGGTCGCCGGCGGACGCGTTCGGGACGATACGGTCGGAATTGCTGCGGATGCGAAATACGTACGGAATGCGGATCATAGGCCCGGGCAGCGCAGGGATCATCCTTCCGAATGAAAAACTGAATGCCAGCCTGCTGACAGACCCGAAACCGGGCGGAACGGCCTTTATTTCCCAGGGGAGTTCCCTGGGGAACTCGATGTTCCACTGGGGCAACAGCAACAATATCGGCTTCAGTTTGTTCGTTTCACTCGGGTCTATGATAGACGTCGATTTTGCCGATATCATCGATGTCCTGCAGGAGGATTATTTCACGAAGAACATCATGCTCTACGTGGAGCACATACCCGACGCACGGAAATTCCTGAGCGCCTCGCGCTTTTTTGCCCGCAACAAGCCTATCGTCGTCTTCAAGCCGGGCCGCTATCCCGAGAGCAGGCCGGCGCTTGTCTCCCACATAGGGCGCGAGACAGGGAATGATGCCGTTTATGACGCGGCATTTAAAAGAGCGGGCATAGTCAGGGCAAGGGAAACGGAAGATTTTTTCGATACCGCGAGGATTCTCGTCTCCGGTTCGCTGCCGAGGGGGCCGAGGCTCGCCATAGTGACCAATTCGGCAGGTCTCGGGATCATCGCGTGTGACATCATCGCCGAGCAGCACGGGCAGTTGGCGCTTCTCAGCGAACAAACCCGGGAAGCCTTGAAGAGCGTTCTTCCGGGATCCGCCAATCCGGGCAATCCGGCCGACCTTTCCGGCGACGCGGATATCGAAAGATATCGCAGCGCCCTGGATGCCATCGTAAAAGACGCCGGGGTGGACGGCATACTCGTCATGTACGCCCCTGCACTCGGGTGCGACCCGGCGGAACTGGGAAAAGAGCTGGCGGGCCGTGCGCAAAGGACGGCCAAAACGGTCGTCGCTGTCCTGACGGGCGGTGATTATTCCCGTGAAGGAGCCCACGCGCTCACAGATGCGGCGGTCCCTGTATACGACACGCCTGAAGATGCTGTCCGCGCCTACATGTACATGGTCAACTACCGGTGGAACATCGAGCTTCTTCACGAGACGCCGGAAGAGCTTCCGGAAGATGAAATGAGACTGGCGAACCACCTCAAGGTGCTCCTCAGGAACGCCGCGCGGGAAGGCAAGGAATGCATCGAAGGCAAAGAGGCCCACAGCTTCCTGAAAAACTACGGCATACCTGTCATGAAGACGGGTCCCGATAGCGACGGGCAGGCGGAACTCCCTGCGCAGGAATGGGCGTTGAGATCAATGCGGGACAATGATTTCGGCGCGTTCATCCTCCTTATTTCGATGAGTTCCGGCGGCACCGCCGCAAAGGGCTTTGCCGTTGGTTTGCCGCCCCTGAACCAGGCCCTTGCACGGCACCTGATGGAGCAGGCGCAGTTCACCGCAGCACATAAGGACCTCGCGCTCAACATGGAGACCCTGATCGTACGTTTTTCCAACCTCGTTACGGACTTCCCGGAAATAAAGGAGGTCGAGATAGAGACCGCGATCATGCGGGATAACACGGTCTGCGCGCGCAGCGCGGCGATCTATGTCGACGCGGCATACAAGAAAGGGGTCATCCACTATCCGCACCTTGCGATCATGCCCTACCCGTCACGGTACGTCATGCCCTGGAAGCTCCGGGACGGCAGGCCTGTCACCGTACGCCCCATCCGCGCAGAAGACGAGCCGCTGATCAAGGCAATGATGGGCGAATTGTCCGAGGAGACCTTGCGGGTCCGTTTCTTTGTCGTTCCCAACTTCACCCACCTGATGCTCATGAAATTCTGTAATGTCGATTACGACAGGGAGGTCGGAATAGTTATCGAACTCACCGAAGGCGGAAAAAGGCAGATCATAGGCGGCGGCAGGCTTATCGTCGAGGCGGATACGGAAAGCGGCCAGTTCGCCCTCCTTATATCCGACAGTTTTCAGAAACAGGGCATCGGGGAAAAGATACTCGACATCCTGATCGGAATTGCGCAGGACAAATCCCTTCGCGAGATATACGGTATTGTACTCACGGAGAATGCAAAGATGCTCGGCCTCGCCGCCAAGATGGGGTTCAAGCCCCAGAGGCTCCCCGACGGAATTACACGGGTGAGCCTGGCGCTCGATTAAATACCGGAATCCTTACCGGACAGAGCCGGCTAGAATAATTTCCTCTGTGCTATCCTCTTCTGCTCGGCCTCCAACACGGAAAACTCGGATCCAACCCTTTTCAGGTCATCCTCGCGCTTTTGCATCGCGGCCCTGTTGCGTGCATCTTTTTCCGGGGAATCTTTGGCCTTGTAATAATAGTCCTCCAGGAACCGCTGGTATTCCTCGTATGCCAGGCCTCTGTCCACGTCCTTCTTTACATAACGCGACATGAGATTCAAGACCTGTTTATGAACGGCCTCGAATTGGCACATTCCCGTAAACATCCGCTGAAGGTTTTCCTGCGAAACCGGCTTGCCCATCCTGATCAGGAACAGGGTGTCCTTGATCTTGCCCTCGTGGCCGCTGTAAAAATTCTCGTCCATGTGCCCCCAGAACATCCACATCCATTCACCCCAGGAGTTGCTGTGATCGAGGAAATACTTTATACCCGCATTCTGCATCGCTGACCGCAGGGTCCTCTTTGCTTCACTAAACCCGTAATTTTTATTGACCTCATTTCTCATTCGATCTATTGACCGGATAAAAACATTCAATTGTTTCTCTATTTCTTTGCGCGAACTTCCTTTTTTGTACATTGTACAGGATGCGCCGGGTACCAGCTGATCGAAGCATTGCTCTTTCTCGCATGAACTGAGCTCCTTCTCGAGCTGATTCTTTTTCAAGGCCAGCATGGAATTCCCCATCTTAATATTGTCTGCCTTTTGTCGGGCCTCTGCGTTATCCCGGGATCTCGCTTCCAGGTCCCTGACGGACTGTTCCTTGTCGCGTAATTCGTCGCTGACCCTTTTCAACTCGTCGGCTTTCGGTTGGCATACCGTGCACGAGGTCTTCTTCTGCGGGCATTTCTCGTCGATGCATTTCTTCAGCGCTATGCGATCGTCCCTGATAGTTCCGCTCAGGGCGGCAAGCCGCTGCTTTATCCCTCCCACAGAACTATTTTCCGCTTCGATCCTTTCGATCTGGGCCTTTAACGTATTCGCCCTGATGAGCGGAGGCCATGTGTCGCGCATGAACGCCGAGAGATCCTGTCGAAGCTCGGAATCGAGCTGCGTCGAACAGAGCATACCGTATAAATACCAAGCCGTTGCTGCAACACGGTAGGGTGCATCAAATATTCCCGCCGGGGCGGAAACGCCTGTAGATGCATAGACAAAAGACTTCATATTATCTGCAAATTGCCGGTCATTTTTGTAAATTTTTTGATATATTTTATCGATATCTTTCCGGGCCCTGGCAAGTTTTCCCTCTTCGATGACCAGCTGCTCTTTTAACTCGTACGCCTGCTTTTCCCGGGTTATGGTTATACGGTCCGATTCATTTTCGAAATAACGCTGTTCATCTGTTTTCCTGCCGATGTCATCGGCAAGGGACTGGCAGGCAGGACATTCGTTCGGCATCGTATTCCGCGGCTTGTCGCCGTCTTTCGAACATTTTTCCTTTGTCAGTGCAACGTTAATGGCCAGTGACCCTGCCAGTGCAGGAAGCCGGCCATTTATGTCCGTCAGGGCAGAACCCCAGTCATTGTAACTGCCCGGGTAAAATTTAAAGGAGGATATCGAGCATTTTGCCTTGACCATGCAGTCGATCATGTTTTTTCTCGCGGAGCGCAGGCTGGCCAGGACATCCTTTCCGGTATAAAACCGTTCGAAGATAAGCTGTGTATCCTGATAAGAGGCCGTCAGGACCTTGTCTTCGGCTGAGGCCTGCCTGGTGAGCTGATCAATGAGAGCCCTTGTCTCTGCCAGTTTTTGGCTTGAATACGCCTTGAGGACGCGACCGACGATCTTTCCAAGACTGTTGATATGCGCATTGAAATCGACCGGTTTTCGCGAGTCCATGTTCAGCAGGTCTTCCCGCAGCCTTCTTATTTCCCTGTATCCATCCACGGTCTCACTCTTGACCGACATCCATTCCTTCGTAAGTTTCCTTATCCCGGAATCGGAGGACGTCTCACCGAGGTTCATCATCTGGTTCGTGATGCTGTCCAGGTTATTCACAATATTTGCGGCATTGTCATACCATGCGACCAGGTCCTTCCTGTCCCTGTTCGGGTATTTTTTCGGGTCAACGGCATTCTTAATGCCGTCCATAAAGGACGCCAGGTCAAACATGACGGAACCAAAGCTATGCAAAGCACTCTGGAGGGCGAGTAAACGAAACTCTTCCTTTAACCGTATATCGGTCAAATCCCTGTCACCCGTTTTGCATGCATGGTCGCCACGTTGTGCCGAGCCGGCCTCGAGAAGCCATTTCAGCATATCATCGAGCGCCATCTCGGTATTGATCATGCCCTGTATTAAGTCGTTCGCCGCCGCGCAATTCATCCGGGGACATTCCGTGCCGCCGCATTTCCCGACGGTCGACGATATCTTGTCTATCTCGGACTGTATCTGTTTCAGGTCGGTATTGCCGGGAGGGCCAAATGGTCCCCCGGCTGACGCAAGGACAGGAAGAATGGTCAGCAAGAGGGCAAGCAAGAAGCGGAAAAACCATACCCTGCAATGACCCCAAGAACGGATACCAAGCATGTCTCACCTCGCATTGACGTGGAATAAGAAGGATGGTATCACCCTGACAGTTTTTTGTCTAACATTCGTTTTACTTCCCAATTGCTGACCGGGCGGCAATTCCCGTTGACGTGCATCGGGCCCATGGTGTAGATAAAAAAGGTCAAAATCATTCGGAACGGGGCATTATGAGCGATCAGGAAATAAAAGACAAACTTCTGAGGATCATCTCCGATATCGCGGAGGGACATTACTCCAATGAGATCATGGAACTGACGCGGCATGACGTGCCGGACACGGCCCGGACGATCGCTGAAGCCGTCGCACTTATGATGGTCAAGGTCGAGGCCCGCGAGTTCAGGCTGCAGCAGCTTGTCGACGAGTTAAAAAAGCTCAACGAAAAGATAAGGAAGAACGCGATAGACGTGGTGACGGCAATGGCGCAGGCGCTGGCGGCCCGGGACACGTACACCGAGGGCCACACGTCGCGCGTCGCCGGGCTCGCATACGATATTGGCCTTCAGATGGGCCTGGGAAAGGAAGATGCCGAGTACGTCCGTCTTGCCGGCGCCCTGCATGACATCGGCAAGATCGGGTTCCCTGACGAGCTTTTCGGCGAACACGAGGCGAGACTTCCGGGAAAACTGGTCAAGCAGATAAACCGGCACCCCGCGATCGGGGTGAAGATCTTGAAGCCCCTTGACTTCCTCGGGCCTGCCATAGATTATGTCGCCGCCCATCACGAGCGGCTTGACGGAAAAGGATATCCCCGGGGGCTCAAGGCGGATGAGATCCCCCTCGGGGCGCAGATCGTCTCCGTGGCGGACATTTACGATGCAATTACGTCCGAACGTCCCTATCAAAAGACAAGGACACCCGAAGAAACACTGGCGATTCTCCACAGCATAGCGGGGACCCGCGTGAGGCCCGACGTCGTCGACGCCCTCGAGCACGTCCTCAAGGCGCAGCAGGAAACGGCACCCGATAGGACATCACCCTGTCTTTCGTGAGATGTTGACAAAATGCGAAATCTGTAATATTAGTCGCTATATATAGGGGCCAATACATCCGCCGGAGCCCGCTGTCCGGACAGGTCATCGTTGGCCACCGATATGGAGAACGACATGTCAGCGCCATCGCTTCTGGTCGGGCTCTTCTTTATTGTCATTCCCACACTCGCCATTATCGCCCTGTACATGTTTGCCCGTTTCTATCAAAAACGGATGAAGGAGGACAGGCCGGATGCGGCGAAGGTCTGGCGGGCGGTAACAGCACGGATAACAGCTGCCGGCGTCGAAGAGGCGATGCGAGACCGCCTTGAGGACACTGCATCGTACTACCCGAGCATACAATTCGAATACACGTACGGGAGCCGCGAGTATAAGGGCACGCAGGCGATCGGCAGGCCGGACAATGTCATCTCCCGCGCCTGGGAGACCCTGTCGCGCTACCCCGTAGGAAAAGAGATAACGATATACTGCAACCCCGACCATCCCGGCGAAGCCCGGTTGTGGATAAAATAATATCCCCCCCCAAGTTTTCAGGCCCGATCTTTTGCCGGCCCCCGATAATTGTCATTGATATTTACATAAGAGAATTACCTGCGGTAGAGTGTATCAGAGAATGAAAGGAGGGGAAGGTACGTGAGAATATTCCTGATGCTGCTCATATGCATCACACTGGCGGCATGTTCCATGATGCCGCGCCAGGCAAAGGACGGCGATTTCCTGACGAAGCACGTATCGGCGAACGCGCCCGTGACCGAAACATACGCGAACTGGCAGCAGGGCCTGCGGTACTGCGGTTTTGAAAAATACGGGTTCCCCGACTGCAAGTCCCCCGATGCGAAAGGGGCCGTCTCGTGCGACATTTATCCCAACAAGGAATCGATGGGCAAAGCGGGCATGGTAACGGGCAGGATACAGTTCTCCGGCGCATCCCCGGGGACAAAAGCAGTGCTGCGCATACGGAAAAATATAGCGAACAATGAAGAGATACTGATGGCCTGGGAAATATTCATGTCCGGGCGAGCGCGAGAGGCATGCCCGTAAACCGGTGAGGCCTTCAAACGAGGCCCGTCGAAACAGATCAGTAACAAAAATCTTTTGTACATTGTTAAGATTCTTTTTGACAAATTTCTTCTTTCGTATTATAAAAGACAAATAAGGTCTTTTTAGGGTGATATAAGGATGTTCCACATATCGAGAAAAGCTGAATACGCAATACGAGGGATGCTATACCTGGCATGCAAGCCGGAGAACGAGGTTGCATCGATCAGGGACATTGCCGCTTTCGCGGAAGCGTCCCAGACATTCCTGGCGAAGATATTTCAGCAGTTCAATAAACTTGGTATCGTCAGGTCATACCGCGGGACAGGGGGAGGTTTCCTCCTTGGGCGCCCTGCCGGGGAGATTTCTCTTCTCGATATCGTAGAGGCTGTTGACGGCCCGATCCTCGTCAATTCCTGCGTGCTCAGGAAGGGGACCTGCAGCAGGGACGAAACATGTCCCGTCCATCCTGTCTGGAAAGAAATTCAGCAAGAGATGAAGAAAATGCTAAGCACCGTTACCCTGGCGGGCCTCGCGGCAGCGATGCCCGGGAGGCAAGTGCCCGGCGTTTCGCCTGATAAACCACAATCATAAAGGAGACAGAAAATGAAAAAGTATGTTTGTTCCATTTGCGGTTACAACTATGAAGGGTCCAACGCCCCGGACAAGTGCCCCCAGTGCGGCGCCCCCGCAGACAAGTTCACCGAGCAGGCATCCACCGGATTGGCCTGGGCCGACGACCATGTGATCGGAGTAGCCAAAGATGTCGATGCAAAGGTCCTGGAAGGCCTGCGTTTGAACTTCCAGGGTGAGTGCACCGAGGTCGGAATGTACCTTGCGATGGGCAGGCAGGCGGAGCGCGAAGGGTACCACGAAGTTGCGGATGCTTTCCGGCGTTTCGCATTTGAAGAAGCCGAGCACGCCGCTAAATTTGCCGAATTGCTCGGAGAGGTCCTGACCGCCGATACACGGAAAAACCTCGAGATGCGCGCGAATGCGGAAAACGGCGCATGCAAGGGGAAAAAGGAACTTGCCGTTCTGGCCAAACAGTTAAACTATGACGCAGTGCATGATACCGTTCACGAGATGTGCAAGGATGAAGCGCGCCACGGGAAGGCGTTTCTCGGTCTTCTGAACAGATATTTCAAATAACGTGCAGCATCCGACCTGCCGTCGGGCTTGACCAAAAGCGGCACGGTCCATGAATGCATGGACCGTGCCGCTTTCATTTTTTTCTTCCCCTTTCAAATCAAATTTGAGAATATACCGTATCGCGTCCCCCCATCGAAAATAAGGAGGAAAAGCGATAAAAAAACTTCAAGGAAACAACCTATGAAAGCAAAGACCGCAGTGTTTTATTTCGTGTGCATCACGGTGCTCTTCACTTTGATGGCCCCCCTGCCCGGCCACTGTCAGCGCGGCAGGGACGCAGGGGACCAGGATTATTACGCTCTCCTGAAAAGGCTCAAGAACAACGACATGTCGATCAACTTTCAGAGCCTGAGAATCGCATATACGCGAACACCCGACTACAGGCCTTACGGCAGCGCCGGACCAAAGGATGCAGCGTTTGAGGCACTCAGCAAAAAAGACTTTGCCGGTGCGCTCAAATCCGCTCAAGCCGTACTGGATACGAATTACGTCGACCTCGATATTCACCTTTTATGCAGGATCGCGTACCGCGAAACGGGAAATGCCGAAAAAGAGGCATTTCACACCTCTGTCCTGAAGGGGCTCGTGAACTCCATCTATAACTCGGGGGATGGAAGCAGCCCTGAAAAGGCTATGGTCGTCATTTCCGTTCCGGAAGAATATTTCCTGATGAATGCCAACGGGCTGCACCTGCTCAAACAGAAAAGCCTCACCGTCAACGGTCATGATTACGATGCAATGGATGTCGAAAATAAAAAGACCAGGGAGAAAAAAACCCTCTATTTCAACATTGATATCCCTCGCCAGTGGCTGGCAAAGAATTTGAAAAAAGGCGAGTGACCGAAGGATCACCCTGCCCTCGCTGGCCCAGGGACGGAACCGCCCGGCCGCACACTAATAATCGATGACCCGCAGCTCCTTCAGGATCTCGAGGGTGATCGCCTTGCGGGCCGGTCCGAATGAATCGGTGAGGTCTGCCCGCTCGATATTTGTCGCGTAAAAATAAACATTGTCCTTCGTTTCAACATATCCCACGAGCCAGCCGATCCTGGGCGCTGCCCTCAGGGCGAGCCCCGTCTTCCCGCTCAACCTGTACGTATCGGTCCTTGCCAGTTCGATGATCTCCTTGACCTTATCAATGTTCTCCTTCTTCACGGGCAGCCTGTCGTAATAGAACTTTTTCAGGAACTCTATCTGCTCCATCTGCGATATTGCGAGGGCCCCGTCAACCCAGAACGTATCGACGGCCCCGGTCAGGTCCCGGTTCCCGTAGTTAAAGAGATCGTAATATTTCTGCATCGTCTCCCTGCCCGCTTTCCGGGCGCATGCCTGGTAGAACCACATGACGGAATTCTTCATTGCGGAGCGCAGCGTCTGGTCCTCGTTCCAGCCCGGAAAATCATACCGGGTCCCGTCCCATTTCAGGACCGGCCGGTCCGCGTCCTCGATTATACCGGTTTCGAGAAAGATAAGTGCGTTGGGTATCTTTGTGGTCGATGCCGGCGTGAACCTTTTCAGGGTCCGCGCATAATTCACGGCGGTGTATGTCCCGCTCCCGGCATCGTACAGGAGAAACGAACCGTCGACGCCGAATTTCGTGAAGACCTTCGCCAGGTCCGGCCTTTCGATGGTCTGCTGCCGGGTCGGGACCGGGCTGTTCGCGGCGGCGGGACCGGCTGACGCGTGCCCCGCGCACGTGATCGCTATTATGAG
Source organism: Syntrophorhabdaceae bacterium (assembly GCA_963666485.2). GTDB lineage: Bacteria > Desulfobacterota > Syntrophorhabdia > Syntrophorhabdales > Syntrophorhabdaceae > Delta-02. Next base: position 55,008 of record CAXXUO010000009.1, read on the forward strand.
AAGCATGACCAAAAATATATGTTTCATGAAAACACCTCGTTCTTCAGACTGCCGGGCAATACCGTCCCCTTTCTCCGCCCATATTACCATCTCGTGAGCGGATCCTCAACACGGCCGGAGCGATCTGCTTTACACTGCCGCAATTATGGGTTCTAATAGTGATGAAACGCCCGGGAGAACACACCTGAACGGAGGCCAGAATGAAAAAAGGTGCACGATGCCCTGTCTGCGGATCGCTTCACATCGAGAAGAAACCTGCCCCGGCCCCTGCCGGCACAGAACCATCGGCAGACAAGGCCCAGGCCGATACCGCCGCCAAGCCGAACTGGAAATGCTTCGACTGTTACCGTAATTTCGAAAAGCCGGACGAAACGGGCTGATAAAAGCCCTGCCGATGGGGTTCCCGGCATACCGCCCCCCGAGGGGGCCGGAAACCAGGCGTTTCCCTTTATTACAATACTGATCATTCAATACTTTTTTGATTGCAAAAATTCCCTGCCTGCGTAAATATGACAGGACAGGAGAGAACATGACAGGAAGGGGCCGGTACAGTATTACGGTCATCCTCGTCGCCACGGCGCTTTCTCTAGTATTGGTGACCGGCGGGGCCCGTGACGCACGGGGGTACAGCGCGGTCGAGACGCTCGATCTCAACACGCACGGCCTCATGCTGCGCGAAGCATACTCCCAGCTCTCCGCACATCCCGCCTTCAAGAACAGCCGGTTTCTTCCTATCGACAGGATCACGAAATCCGAGGGAGTATTTAAGGACATCCCGTGGAACCCCTTCCCGACACAGGGCGGCGGCCCCGACGTCGACGGGGGGAGCAAGTACGGCGACCATTATTACAATCCCCGGACAGGCAAAGGGGGTGCGCCTGCCGCCGTAGGGAAATACTATTCCATCCTTGTAAAAAGCATGCTGGACGATCATGCCGCGGCGTCGGAGAGGGGCGCCGCATGGTCTGCCCATTTCCTCGCCGACATGTGCCTGCCCCACCACATTGTCGGAATACCGGCCGGGGAGGCGGAAGCGATCTACATAGGAGGGATCGACGGCAGGGCGCCCTGGAATCTCGACCCCAAAGAATCGGGCCCCCTGTGGCTCGGGACCACACCTTTCTCGAACAGCACCGCGTGGAATCTGTTCCTGGGCGACCTGTACAGCAAGTGGCCTGAATGGGGGACGACGCAGGATTTCAAACGGACCATCGAGGCGTTCCACTCTCTCGGCGGCGGGGGTGAGTCAGGTTTCCGGGATTGGTTCGATCCCTGGTACTACAACGGCTTGGGGTTAGGGATCGACCCGATCCAGCCGATAGGGCCGGTCGTCCACAATTCCAGTCACGCGAAATGGGAGGTATGGGCACACCTTGAACTGACCCGCGGCCCTCATCCCTATAAGGCGACAGTGAACGAAAGATTTCACCCCCAGTGGGAAAATGCCTGGCTCAGCTTTCATGAACAGGTCCCCTGGCGAGCACAGCAGGCAAAGGCCGAAGAGTTTGCGAAGAAGGCCGCACAGCAGACATATGACGACATGGAAAAGATCTTCAAGAACCCGAGATACGGCGTTGACGACGCCATATGGCGGATCATGACGCTATGGCGTGCATCCGTTACGGCTATGAGCATCTCCCTTGAGACCAAGGAGGACGCCGCGAACCCGGCCCGGCGCCAGGTCCGCGCCATCATCCATAACGGGGAGAAAGAGAACGTCTTCGACGTCAGGGTGCGCGTCACCCTGACCGGCGACGGCAGCACCTTCCAGGAAACCAAAGATATCAAGGGCGGCATCTCTGCAGCACAATCCGGTACTGCCGATTTCTTTGTCGAGCCCCGGGACCAAAAGACCTGCAAAGTGCGCGTCGAGGTGATCGGCCATTACGAAAAAACCCCGGACCTGCAATACGCAGTTATGGAGCAGCCATTACAGGGGATAAAGAAATCCCGTGACGACGCTCAGAATGCGCAGCTGAAAGACACACTCGACGCCCTCAAGCGGGCGGCGCAAAAAGCCGAGGAGTTCGCATCGTCGATAACCGCAGACTGCTCGTCGATAAAAAAGGAGCTCACGGCGTTGAACGGCGAGCTCGACAAGCTCAAGACGGCAATTGAATCACGGGAGAAAAAGATCCGCTCACTGGCCGGGATCGCAGATAATATCAGCAACAAAGTCGAATCGATCCGGCAATGCCATCTCGATGCGGAGCAGGGTGCGACGAACGAAGGCGAGATCACCCACCGGGCGGAAGAGTATGCAAGGGCCCTGTGCGAGGCGACAAAGGCCATACAGACCGCAAAGACAAAAGATGAACGCAGGCAGCTTTTCGCGGGCCTCACGTCGACGCAGGCCGACCTGAGGTTGTTCCTCAGCGAGGGCAATTCGATCATGGAACGCATGCGCCAGTTGACGCAAAAAGCGCAAAACGCCCTGAACGAACTCGCACAGCTGGCCGGCGGACTGAGCAACGAGGACCGGGCATCTGCCGGCGAACCCGCGCAGGACATCGAAAAAAGGCTTTCGAAGATCAGGGAGAGGACAACATCCGCGCAGGACAGGCTCAACGAACTTCTGCGGCTTAAAGATGAAGCGGCAGCTGCCCACGAGAAGGGCAGGAAGATCGTGGCCTCGCTCGAGACAACGCCGGACGCCGAGAAGGAAAAGCTTTACCGGGAGATGGAACAATACGTGTCCCGCATCGACAGAGCGCGGGAGAAGGCAGCAGATTGTCCCGGACAGTGCCGCAGCGAGGCAGACGAGTCGGCACGGGCCGCAGCCCCGGTCATAGAGGCCGACACGAAATCGAGAGAGGCGCTCAAGAACGCCGGGGGAAATATTTTGCCCGGCGACATCAAGAAAGCCCGCGACACTGCGGGAATGGTGAAATACCTTGAACAAATGGCAGCCGCATACATGGAGCGCATCAGGAGAGCATGCACGGACGGCGCGCTGTGCTTCACCCTCGCTGAGGACATCATGAAACGTCCCCTATATACCGTTATGCCCGACGTACGCGGAATGCAGATAGACGCCGCCGAGAAGGCCCTGCGCGACCGTCATTTCAGGCCGAACACGAGCATCATCGGTGCGGCCGCGAAAATGGACAAGGAATTCAAGGTCCAATCGCAGTCGCCTGCCGCGGGGGCGCGCGTCGAGGAAGAAAGCGCGGTGACCGTCTATTATTACGGGCAATTCAGTACGCGGGATGCGGTGGCGAATGCCAACTGCACCCGGTGGCCCGGATCCGTGGCATCCTGGGACGCCGCGAGAAAACAGGCCGTCTGCGTCTGCCCGCAGGGTACATCGTGGACGAAGAACCGGTCGTCGTGCATGGACAATCGCCAGATGGCTGTCAGCAACCTGAATTGCTCGCTTTACCCGGGGAGCGTCGCCATTTTCGACGACCGGACGAACCGGGCAGTCTGCGAGTGTACACAGGGACTGCGGTGGAACCGCAACCACACCCGCTGCGTCGACGCCGAGACGGCTGCGATGGAAACCGCCGACTGTTCGCGCTTCCCCGGAACCCGGCCGGTGTACCTGCGTGACCAGGGGCGGGTCGACTGTTTCTGCCCGCAGGGTGCCATGTGGGATGCCGCGAAAAACCGGTGCATCAGCCGCCAGGAATTCGACAATTACTGTAATCAAGTCGGTGCCAACTTGAGCGCTGCCGCCCGTGCCAACAACATCGAACAATTCAGGCAGATCCTGCCCATGGCCCAGAACTGCGACTTTTACAACCAGGCGCTGGCCGACCTGCAGGCCATGGAACACAACCGGCAGATGGCCCTGGCGAACCAGCTGGGGTATAACCTCGGCACAACCATGGGTGGAATGACGAGACCCCCGCAGCCTCCGCCTTCTCCCGTACGTCCTCCGACCGGGGGCACTGCCGTGGCAGGAACGACGCGTCCGACAACACCGCCGCCGGCCGTATCACCGGTGAAGCCGGGAGGTACGGGGACGACAAGCCCGGTAAAACCACCATCGACCGGCAGCCGGGGCAGCGTGGATTGTGACAAGAAGTTCTGTCCGATCTGCGGCACCGACAATATCGACCTCATGTTCAAGTCAGTCTCTCAGCAATGCAATGATTGCAGGACGAGGTTTGCCGCCCAGATCGCAGATTGCAACCGCGGAGGGGCGTCCGCCTCGACACCCGCTGCGACGGTTGCCCAGTTTAAGAACCATGTCGTCCTCCAATGCGTCCAGCAAAAATGGAATCCCGGGACGCGCAATTATTCCACATCCACAGTTTATGCCGTCTATGGGCCGGGAAAACCGTATCCACCCGGGAATTGTAAACAGGTCGGCAACCCTGATACAGAAGCCCAATGCAACATGCGGGCACAGTCATTGCAATATCCCCGCCGGTAACAGGTAAAGGGGTATGAGGAGCACCATGAACGGAAGGCCATCACCGAAGCTGTTAGCCCTTTTTCTCTTTCTGGTCCTGCTCGCGGTCGTCCTTGCGCACAGTGCATCAGCCGAGGTCACGGGCAACGTGGTATCCGTCAGCGGGAGATCGGTGGAAATAAAACTCGATGGCCCGGGAAACGTCCGCCCCGGGGACAGGGTGGAACTCAGCTACGTCACTGCGGCAGGCGCATCCCTCTCTGTCGGGACATGGCGCGTCAGGACGGTAAAGGGCAACTCGGTCACCGCCGACCCGGTCAACAGCCCTACAGCGCCCGTCGCCGGCCTGAAGGCAACGCTCTTTCCGGCAGAAAAAGCGGATACGAGAAGACCGGGAAAACCGCCGCAACCGGGAGGCCGGCCGCAAAGTCCTCCCGTGGCGGCCCCACCGGTCACGCCGGCGGCCGCTGTCTGGCTTGGTTTCGATATCGGGGTCATAGAGGGTGCAGCGGGCGGGTCAGGCGGGATCCTCGACAGCCTGCAGAGTATCTTTAGCGATAACAAAGGAGGAAGGACGGCAGTTGCCTATGTCTATACCGGAAGCCCCGCGTACAATGCCGGGCTCAAAGTACAGGACATCATCCTCGAGGTGAACGGAAAACCTGCCGGAAGCCCCGCAGATATATCCCGGCTGGTGCACCAGATGAAACCGGGAACGCCGGTGTCGTTCGCAGTCGAACGAAAGGGTTCCCGCATCCCCGTGACCATGACGGTCGAGCCGCTGCCTCAGTACATGGTGATCGCCGATCGTGCGAAGAAATACTATGACGCGTCGCGCTTCGCCGATGCGATAAAGGAGTACTCCCGGGCTATAGAACTGAAGAACGATGTCCCGGAATTTTATTTTTACCGCGGATTTTGCCAGTACACACAAAACCAGTTCAACACCGCGGAAGGCGATTTCACAAGAAGCATCGAACTCAATCCGCAGTCCCCCACTGCCTACGCCTTCCGGGGGCTCGTCCGGGCATTGATGGCACAGTTCGATGCCGCCATCGCTGATTACGACACGGCGTTAAAGATCGGCCCGCAGGCAAGCTGGATATTCCGCCAACGGGCGATCGCCCATGCTGTCAAAGGACAATTTGGCAATGCCCTCTCCGACATGGACCGGGCGATCGAGGTAAGTCCGCAAGACCCTGCAGCCCTGTCGGAGCTCTATTTCGAACGCGCAAAGATCTTAACGGACCTTAAGAGGCCGGATGACGCGATGACCGACATCAACAAGGCCATCGAATTGGGAAAGACAAATGCGCAGGCATACGGGTACCGCTGCCATTTGTTTAATCTTAAAAAGGACTACCGGCAGGCGCTCGCAGACTGCAACAGGTCGATCGACCTCGACAGGAACCTTTTCGCAACGTACGTGACACGGGCTGAAACATACGAAGCGCTTGGAAATAACCGGCAGGCGCTCGCAGACATGCGCCAGGCATTGGCCCTGCGGCCGCAGGAAAAATACGTCCAGGAACATGTAAAGCGCCTGACCGCAAAGGCCTCGGGGAACCGCTAGAAAACCTTACCTTCCCTGTCATAAACCGGTCGCATGCTGTTCGTCTTTCGTGGCCGGAGGTTGTTTGAGGCACGAGCGGGCCTTGTCATGATATGCTTTTTTTCTCTTTGTGATCTCGTCCTTCCACCCGCACTCCTGGAGGACATTCCAGGCCTCATCCCACATGCCCGGCTTGTTCCTGCCAGCGTAGTACGCGTCGCAGCACCGCTTTGACGGTGACTCCTGGGCCGAATGCATGGGCTGGCAGCTGTATTTTGAAAAGGAGCCCTTGTCCCGGATCTTTGGGTACCCGTTCACGGCATCGTCATAACTTTTCTTCTCAATCCTGACACACTCCCGCACCTCGCCGGACGCCCGGTTAAGGACAGACTCCAGTTCGCGATCGTCGTCTGCACCACCCTGGGCCTGCAAAAAGGCGGGAATAAAAAGGCAGAACAAAAACACATATATGATCCGGCGCATTCCCCTTTCTCCCTGAACCGGCTTATAGATCTGCGAAATAACAATGACCCCAAACGAGGCGCGGCAGCAGCGCGTCCCGCTGTTATTGCGCTTTTTCCCCTAATGGTATAGCATTGATGTAACGAAGACAAGGAAATAGGGACTGGCAGAAAAAGGAAAGTAAGAACACCTACAAGGGAGGTACCGTGAACCATATCATCGGTATTATCTGGTTTGAGAACGAGGCTTCTTACCGCAGGGCGCTTGACCTCTTTACCGATTCGCACAATATGCCTTCCGCCTTCGAACAATGGAAGTCCCTCATCAGGAGGGAGCTTGATGAGATCAAGAATGCCGGTAATATCGCCCTGCGCATAGACTTCGATCCGGAAGCATTTACCGGTTTTTGCCGCTCACGCGGATTTCAGGCCAATTCCCAGGCACGGGAGGCATTCGCCGAGCATTTCGTGCTCGAATATCAGAAGACCGGGAAGGGAACGGTCATTCAATAACGCAGGAGGCAGGCATGAGCGTTCGGGACATGAAAGGTGACCCAGCCGTCTGGGAGAGATTGTCGTGGGCGGATCTAAGCGGTGAAGAAAGGGAGCTCTGGGCCGTTCTCGGCTGGCGGGAGGACATGTGGGACCGCAACGAAGCGCCGCCAAGCACCGACAAGGCCTGGAAAGACCTGACCTATCAGGAGCAGGGAGCCGCTATGGGCCTTGGATTTACCGAGAGCGTCTGGGATAATTTCGAGGATGAATAACGTAAAGGGCCGTACCTGTAGGTCCGGGTGCCGGTGCGATCACTGACGATGGCGCAGGCGCCGTGTAATGGCCGCAAGAAGTCATCTCGCGATTTTCGAAAGGGAACAAACACATCCTATCCATATAAGAGAGGGAACATGAAGATACATCATTATGCGATACTGGTCGTTATTGCATTAGGGGCCATGCTGTTCTGTGCTGACCATGCCGCCGGCCAGCACGTCATTGGCTACAAGCTCGATGCAAAAAACCGCCCGGTCTCGACGCCCGTTATCGGCCAGTTCGCCGTGCATACGTACCCGGAGGCCGTCGATAACAACAACAAGCCTATCGCCTGGGGTGCGCTTGGCGGCAATACCGGTGGCGACATCCTGAGCAATACCACCACCGAATGTTCGGGCAGCAGGAAATGCATCGACATCAGCACCGTCAATTATATCATGTCGGAAGCGCCCTGCATATGGCCGGTCAAGCCCTATTATGCGGTTGTGGGCATCTGCTGGAACGCCACGAACCGTGGGCTCTTCTTCACGGGGAAGACCGTGCATGACGTGAAGTTCTACAATATTGCAGAATGGTGGTTCGGGACATACGGCCTCGATGAAGGATCCATGTGCCTTACCAACACGTGTAAACAGGGGCGGGAACTCTACAGCTGGAGCAAGTGCATCAGGGCCGCGACCGATAAATATCCCTGGCAGGGCATACCCGGGGACAGGGTCATGGCGGCGCCAAATCCCAGGATAAACCTCTACAACAAGTATTACGGTCCGCACGCCAGCAGCTTTCACGACGAGAACACGTGGACGAGGTACCTTCAGGACCTTGTCGATCTACAGCTCAATGAAAAGCTCCCGGGCTTGAGCGGCGATAAACGGACCCGGATCATTGCGATACACAAGAAGATGCTGCAGAAGAGGGATCAGCTGGTCCTTACCAGCGAGAACACCGCCCATTATCAGCAGGGCCTGGAGACTTCTTTCAACAATGTTCTGGAAGAATGCAAAAAAGTGTTCACGGACGAGGAATACAAAAAGTTTTTCGGGGCCGAAAAGCGAGAGAAGTTCGCACTGCCCCTCGAGGCATCCTTTCGCTGATTCACTCGCTCTTTTTCGGGGTGCCGACCGCCGCCGCGTAGCACTCGTCAAGATGAAGGGCAACGAGGTTGACGAGGACAGGGTCGACCTCATTCTCTTTTTCCATGGAGCGCAGGAATGTGAGGATCTCGCCGGGCGGGACAGGCCCCCGGTACGGGCGGTTCTGGGCGAGCGCCTGAAAAATGTCCGCAACCTTGATGATGCGGGATTCCAGCGCTATTTCTCCCGCGAGCAGATGGAAGGGGTACCCATCGCCCCGAAGCGTTTCGTGGTGCTCTGACGCCCATCTCGCCAGTTGATCGAAACCACCTATCCTTCGGAGGATCTGGTGGGTGGCAAAGCTGTGCCTTTTCATGAGGGCCCGCTCGGCCGGGCTCAATTTAGCCGGGCTTTCAAGCACCTCGTCCGGGATCTGGAGCTTGCCGATATCGTGGAAAAGAGCGGCCGTCTCTATGAGGTCGAGGCCCTCCCCCGTGATCCCCGCCATTCCCGCAAGGACCCGGGAAAGCCTGGCAACCCCCAGGGAGTGTTCCGTCGTGAAATGCGATTTGGCATCGACGATCTCGGCTATGATAAGGGCGAACCTTTTCAGTTCCTCCAGGTTTATCGTAAGTTTCCGCGACATGCACCCCATGTCCGCCACAAACTGGGGGATGAAGTCCTCATCGAGCAAAAGCCAGAACGCTTCCGACCGGGAGGCATCGAGAAAGGCCCCGACCAATTCAGGTGAAAAGAATGTCCCCCGGTGCCGGTCAATGAGGTCCCGTATCTCCTCAACATGGAGAAGAAGCGCGTTGTCTGCATAATAAGGCGCCGCGTTCACATCGACCCGGTCAACAAGATATATGAGGTTGGCAAAACGGGCCACCCGAGGGTCGGGCTTCAAGGCCGCAAGATCTTCCCAGTGCGTATGGTGATACCGGACAATGGGCGCGATACCGGCAAGGGGCCCAAAATCCTTAAGGAGGTTGAATCCCCTGTCGCAATGTTCCCCGGAACCTTCCCAATCAAGTTCGTTTACCAGGTTCTGGTGGACCCGGGTAGAAGACACGCCGCAATCATGGAGCACCCCCGCGTCGAAGATCAGGCCCTGATCATCGTCATCCCATCCGAGCTGTCTTGCGCATTCGACGGCCATAACAGCGACGCGGCGCCCGTGGAGGACGTCATCCACCCCGACAAGATCGACCGCACTGCCGATTGCCAGCACCACCTGGCGAATATCGATATTCATCATTGCACCACTTATTTTTCATGATACACCTTCTTTTTTTTACTATCAATACCACCTTGTTAAGGAATACTATTTGTTACGGGGAGGTGGGGCATGGCAATTATTAACTCTCATACCTCCGGGGGTAGTTTATTACGGTTTCGCCCGGCGATGCTTTCGACCTTTGTTAACAATGTGCGTCGATAATTCCTGAACATTACGTGCAGGATATGTCTCCATTACGTGTTGGTCGAGAAAATGAAAAACTCATAGGAATGGGGCCGGCCCTCTTTCAGGCCCAGGAAAAAACCTCGTACTGCACCTCGTTCTTTTCAAGGAAGTTCCCGAACTCGCTGTAGCATGTATTGGTGTTGAAAGTGCCGGCAATGGCCTTCAGCAAACCTTCTTTATCATCTCCGGCAATGCCGAACAAGGGGTATATCTTTTCGACCTCTTCTTTCTTTATTGTCGTTGCGTACTCGTAATCGCTATCCCCCCAGTACTCCTCCACGGTCGTGCCAATATCATACCCTTCGACAATCAGGTCCTCTCCATTGAAGTATGCCTCTACGGTGACGCGAATATCGTCCCTTTCCAATCGATATAATGTAACTCTTCCTGTGTCCTGCCCCGTTTCTATTTGTCGCCGCCGGTTTTTTGTTTATCGCGCCCCTTCTCCTTTTCAGCGTCCTCTTCCATGTGGTGCAGGCGCGTATAATAATCGGGAAATTCCTCCAGGTGGTCCATGGATATCTCGAGGGCCCTCAGCTTGTTCGTGGTGTGCTCCTGCTCCACAGTTATTCCCATGATAAGCTGCTGGAGATCGTATTTCGTGACCTGCTGACCGTCGGCCCTCCCCCCTTTCATGCTGTCCTTGAAATCCTTAATGTCGATGCCGTGGGCGTTCCGGATGGCGGTGCGGTATTCTTCGAACTTTTGCGCCTGGTCCGGCTGCTGTGCGGATAAGGCCGGAGCCGTACAAAATACCGTTAAGATAAAAAGGCATACCGATGCAAACTTTACAAACAGGGCTGTTCTCTTCATTATGGCCCTCCCTGCTTATCTCTTCCCAAATTGTATTCTCACAGTCTCTATTCTTTCAAGGAGAAGTTGAGCGTCGGGCCCGTCCTTCTTCACGGCAATTGCAGCGTTGCCATTACCCGGTCGAATTCGTTCCTGACCATATCGAAATCTTGGTCCCTGTCAGCAGACGCCGTGAACAGAAGCACGTTGTCCGGTGATCTCTGGACGAGGTACTGAATATACTTCTCGTTGTCCCTGTAGGCATTGGCAATAAGATAGAGTGTAGCTGCCCCTCCCATCTGCCCGAAACGGCATTCAAAGAAAGTGACAGGTTTGGTGGAGAGCTTTCCGAACTCTTCTATAAAACTCTGACAGGCGGACACCTCGCCCTCTTTCGGTTGGGCTATCGTACCGACATCCCGGTAAACAGCTATGTTGAATACAGGGGAACCGGTCTTATAAAAATATTCGATCTCACCGCCGGAGAGTTTCTCTTTCAGCTTGTGGTACAATTCCTGCGGCAAATTCCTGATGGTGTTATTCTTCTCGGCAGTATGAAGAGCTGCCTTCGCAATATCAGGTGTGTCTTTTACATCCGTGCCGCGTATGACCGTCCAGCCGTCCGGGAGGGTTATGCTGAACCCGAAACTGCTTCGATAGGTAACGTCTGCCGCCGCGTACCCACATATACAAAAGAACAGGAGAATACTGATATATGCGGTCCTTTTTCCCATTGGGCACCCCCTTTATCTGTGCCGCCTCTTCTTGGATTCATCGACGATGAGCCCGCCCACTGCGCCCGCAGCAGCCCCGATGGCCGCGCCACCCAGCACGCTGTGGCCGGTAACGGCGCCCACTGCAGCTCCGGCCCCTGCTCCGATCGCTCCACCGCTCAATACCCTCTGCTCCCTTGAGGACATGCCGGCACAACCGGCAATGAGGCCGAGCAAAAGAAACACAATGATAAGCGTCCGTAAAATTTTCATAAGAGGCCTCCTTTGCAGTAAAACCCGGCTTTACCCCTAGTCTTCGATATAATCAGGATATTTTGGGTGTCAAGGGCAGATGGATGGGCCGCTCGTCCCGGGACCGACTTAAGCCCCGTCCGTAGAGGCATAGTGCCGGGGTGATCGAGTTGAGATCCTCTTGAGATGCAGCAGAAATTAACGCGGCCGGCTTCTTCCGTGGTCCTCCCGGATAATGTCACGGATCCGCTGCGCTTTCTCCGAATAGAGATGGATGCCCTCCCAGTTGGGCTCGCCGGTGATCTTTTGCATCAAAAGGCCGTCCGTACCAAACCAGAGGGGCAGGATACCGCCGAAAAAATACCCCCGGCTGCGCAGATGTCCCGTCAGGCCCCCTATCCATGGCCATGACAGGTTGAGCCACACCTGGAGGACGATCGTTCCTTTGTCCAGCGCTTCAACCTCATACCGCTCAAAGACATCGCGAAAGTCGGGCCCGGCATCCCGGACGACAAAACGCCCCACCGAGGCAGATTCGAAGACCCGGCTTTCAATGGAAGTTGTCAATCCCCCGGGAATCGCCGCGCCTGCCTTTGCGACAATAGCGCCGCTATTGAAGCCATCATATATGAACCGCATGGCTTCTTCGTATTCCCCGGGTGCATAGACGGTATGTTCCGCAGGGCGGTATATCCTGGTCATGTGCAGGGACGCCACCCGGCCCGTCGCACTGCCTTCCCTGGCAAAGGCATCCGCAGGCATGAGGTCCACCTCGAGCGCCGTTTCGATGGCCCCGCCACGGGCCATTGTCTTCTGCGCGTAGACATGATTGCAGACAACCTCTGCGAAATATGCATCGACACCGTATGACGGGGCGGTAACCTCACTCAAATAACGCTCCATAACATGGGAAAGACCATACTGACGGTATTCGCCATGTATAAGTCCCTGTCCCACTTCGTAAATGGCTTTGTTCGGTGCGGACCTGAAAAGGCTTACATATCCGGAGAGCTTTCCCTTCGACGAACGCGCGACGATGGGTATATTTTCATTGTTGTTAAAGGCCTCTACGAGCGCGTCCGGTTCGTATACCAGCCTTACCGGATAGTTCTCGCCGTATACGCTGCGGAACAGCTCGCCGACATGCGCCGCATCGCCGGGCTGAAAGATGTCGACGGTTATCTGCTCTTCCGGGCTTATCTCTATGATAGGCAGATCGCTCAAATAAGGTACATGTCCTCCGCTTTGCGAAGAAGCTCATCCCGGTGATCGGGATGGGCGAGCCCGATGATGGCGAGGGCCCTCTCCCGTGTCGACTTGCCTTTCAGGTTTGCCTCCCCGAATTCCGTCACGAGGATATGCGTGTCCGTCCTGGGCGTTGTCACTATGGTGCCGCGATCGAGACGGTCGACAATCCGCGATATCTTCTTTTTCCCCGCGGTCGCATAAAAGGCAAGGATCGACTTGCCTTCCTTCGCGTCGAAGGCGCCGCGGACAAAATCGAGCTGCCCTCCCGTGCCGCTGTACTGGCCGCCGTGGAGGAACTCGGAATTGCACTGGCCCGTCAGGTCGACCTGGAGCACGGCGTTCACGGATATCATCCTGTCATTTTGCGCTATGATCGAAGGGCTGTTCGTATAGGAAAAAGGGTAACTTTCAACGGCAGGGTTGCCGTCGATGAAATCGAGCATTTCCCTGTCACCCAGGGCGAAGCTGAATATGTGCTTCCGGGGGTGGAGCGTTTTCCTGGACCCGTCGACAATACCTTTCTTTATAAGGCCCACCATTACCTGGCTGAAAAGTTCCGTATGGATGCCCAGGTTCTTATGCCCTTCGAGGTGGTTTGCCACCGCACTGGGGAGAGCGCCGATGCCGAGCTGGAGGCATGCCCCGTCCGGTATCATATCGGCTATCTTCTTCCCGATGATGTCGTCTTCCGGCCTCGCATCATACCCCGGCGGTGAAAAGATCGGCTCATGGTTCTCAACGATCGCATCGACCTCGGAGATATGAATGAAGGAATCCCCGGCGACCCGGGGCATGAACCGGTTGACCTCGACGATAAAGTATTTGGCCTCCCGCGCCGCGGTAGACGTCATATCGTTTGCGGTCCCAAAGGAAAAATACCCGTTCTTATCCATGGGGGACATTGTCGCCGCGCAGACATCCACCCCGATGAATTCCCTGATAAGCCGCGGTGTCTGGTGCATGTGGTTGGGAACGAAACTCGTCAGCCCCGACCTCACGAGCCCGCGCTGCGCCACGCCTATGAACAGGGAGTGGACGTCGACACAATCCATGAGGTCCACGGCCATCAGCGTGCTCGAGACATGCTTCAAAGGAAGGCCCGTCAAAAGCTTTATTCTTTTCAGGTCGCCCGACCTGAGCCTTTCAGTCAACGCCCTGAGCACCGCCGGGGGCTCGGCCAGGACCATGCCGGTTACAAACATATCGTCATTTTTTATACGCCCGACGGCCTTCTCAGCCGTTACCAGCTTCTTTGCATATTCTTTTTCATGCATAGAATACCTCACGTGAAATTCGCAAGATGGTCCCCGCTTTATTCAACCATTATCGAATCGTCTGGTTTTATGCAAGGAAAATCGAACGGCCCCGGGATGAGAAATGCCGACCGGGAGAGACCTGTTCCCATTGATCGAGGCCGCCTCAACGGGCGTCTTATTGATTGATAAGTGCTGACACTGCTAGGACCCGCCGGTCCCGCCACGACTTTTCAGAATTTCGGCTATTTCCCGGTCCTTCCCCGATCCGCCCCAGGTATAATAGAGGGGCGTCTTACCCTGCAGGTTCCTTGCGTTGACGTCTGCCCCATGATCGACCAGGAGTTGAACCATCTCTTTGCTTTTTGACGATACGGCCCAATGCAGGGGCGTGTATCCATATTTATCCCTGGAATTGATATCTCCGCCGCGTTTCAGGAGAAGATCGATCACATCTTTCCTCTTTCGGGCGACGGCGTTATGCAACACGGTCTTTCCCTCCCTGGTCCGGCAGTTGATGTCCGCACCGTAGCTTACCAGGATACGAATGGTTTCGGCATTGTTCTGTATTGCGGCTTCAGTGTCAGGCTGCGATAGAGAGATGGTGAGCGGTGTTTCACCGGCGGAATCTACTGCATTGACGTTAACGCCCCTGGCGCAGAGCCATTCCACGATATCCGGGCGGTTCCTCATGGCGGCCTGGTGAAGGGGGGTCCTACCCTCATAGCCCTTTGTTTCAAGCATCGCCCCGCGGGCAAAAAGCAGCTGTGCAATATCCCTGCTCCCGGCAAGATGAATCGGGGCAAATCCGTCTTTCGTTTTCATGTGAACATCGGCTTTACTATTAAGGAGGAGTTCAACCATGTCCCGATGGTTTTCGGCTGCCGTTGTCAATGGCGTGCCGAACCTGTCGCGGGCATTGACATCAGCCCCGTTGTCGATCAGGCAGCGTGCAAAACCGGTATTGCCAACAGATGCGACGATGTGCAGGGCCGTGGAACCAAATATATCCTTCGCATTCACATCGGCCCTGTTTTCGAGAAGCACCTTGGCTACCTCGATATTCCCGCTGCCGGCGGTGACGTGAAGAGGAGCGCGCGAAAAAACATCTTTGGCATTGACATTCGCTCCGTAAGAGATCAGCAGTTCTGCCATGACCTTGCTGTTTGCCCGCCAGTTCTTGAAATCCTGTTCAATGTTCCTGGACTCTTTGAACGCCCGTTTCATGTATGCGCCGGACATCACCGGGTGCGCCCCGCACAAATGCAAAAACGTTTTCTTATCCCGGTCACGGGCCTTGACCGCGGAGGGGGTATTCTTCAAAATGGTTCTTAAGGTATCTACGTCGCCTATCGATAGAGCCTCTACGATCTGAGGCGTTCGATCCTCGGAGCCTCCGTCAGCGCATGATGAGAAGATTGAGGTCCCGAAAGCAAGCAATACGAGCAAAGTAACCGTGCGGCCCCGCCTTGCCCCCCTTTTCGCTCTCACCATCGCTCCCTCGTTCCACGCCATTTGTTTGCGAGAATCCGCGTTTTCTCTCTTCTTTTCATCTATATACCGGGCACGGTTTTGTCAATCAGGCGGGAAGCCGCGACATATCTCCCGCAATGCCGGCGGTGATGTAGTGGTCGATTCAGCATTCTGATAATGATATAATCGTCCATAATCACGAGCAAAGGACGCAAGTCATGGCAAGGGCGAAAGGACGTGTGTAATGTTCAATAAAAAAGGTGGTTTAACTTTCGATGATATCCTCAAGTCCAGCTGGAAACTTCTTCATGACGGAGCTCGTAATTTCAGAAGCCCGTTTCACCATGCAGGTCTCAGCACTATCGATAACAACATTCCTCAAAGCCGGATGGTCATACTGAGAGAGTTTTCTGAAATAGACCGGACACTTTTATGCCACTGCGACGTACGGGGCCCAAAGGTCTCGCAGATCCAAAAAAATCCCCATACAAGCTGGCTATTCTATGACCCCAAAAAATGGCTGCAATTGCGTCTGACGGGAACTGCGTCGCTCCACGCTGACGATGACCTCGCCGATTCACAGTGGAAAGAGGTAAAACTGCATCACCGCGTCAATTACTGCACCGGGACGGCGCCCGGCTCGCCGACAGAAAAACCCGTCTCGGGCCTCCCTGACTTTCTCCTGGACAAAACATCCCATTTGCTTGACGAACCCTCTATCCGCACGAACTTTGCCGTGATCGTCTGCCGGTTCGACGAAATGGACTGGTTGTTGTTAAAACTCACGGGGCATATCCGGGCCAGGTTCCGCTGGGAAAACGACCGGACGGAAGCCTCGTGGCTTATCCCATAGAGACCATGCTCCCGGGGTTATCAAACATTCTCCATATTGTTTGGAAATAGATAGGCTGAAATGATATACTTCAACCGGGAAAAGTTGCTTGCTTCCGGAAGGCAAACCCTGTCTAACGTTCGAACAAAGCAGCTTAGCCGAAAATTATCGTCCGTCTCCCGCATTATGTCGGCGCAGGCGGTCAGTTAAGCCCCGCATGACATGAGGCTTCCCAGGCGAGGTATGGATCCGGTTGAGTTGCGCCTGGGCGGCAAGGCCTGACCTGAATGCCATGCATTGCACGTAAGGAGGTCATATGAAATCATCAGTTCGCACTCTGATCGGAGTGGTCACAATCCTGTTCCTTTTGGCGGCCTTCGCAACTCCGGCCCTGGCCGGCGACATCAAGGTCGGCTTTGTCTTCAGTATGACCGGCGGCGCTGCGGTGTACGGCGCCAGCCAGAAAGAGGGCGCCAACCTGGCTATCGAACAGATCAATGCGGCCGCCGGCAAGGGATTGAAGATCGTTCCTGTTTTCGAGGATGACGCGAGCGTGCCTCAACAGGGAACCAACGCTTTTAACAAGCTCATAAACCGTGACAAGGTTTCCATCATCATCGGGCCGACCTTGAGCAACACGGCCAAGATCACCGACGTCATCGCTCAAAAAGCCGGGGTGCCGGTACTTGCCATCAGCAACACCATATCCGGTATCACCGAGATCGGTGACTACATTTTCCGGGACTCCCTCACGGAAAACGTGGTCATTCCCCATACCGTCAAGGTCGCAAAAAACAAGTTGGGATTAAAGAAGGTCGCGATCCTGTATGGGAACGATGATGCGATGACAAAAGCCACCTATGAGGTATTCAAAAAGGTCCTGAAGTCCTCGGGCATCCAGATACTGGGCGAACAGACCTTCGCCAAGGGGGACCGCGACTTTTCACCGCAGCTGACCCAGATCAAGGCCCTGAACCCTGACGCCATCATCGCCGCCGCCCTGGCGGAAGAGGCGTCCGGGATAGCGATCCAGGCGCGCCAACTGGGAATACCCAAAACGGTGCGCATCATAGGCGGCAACGGCCTCAACTCACCCGGCCTGATCAAGAACGCGGGCGACGCTGCCGAAGGGATAATCGTGGGCGCCGCGTGGAACATCACGTCCACGGCACCGCTCAACGTCAAGTTTGTCAACGACTATACGAAGAAGTACAAACACGCCCCGGACCAGTTTGCTGCCCAGGCTTATGCGGGCGTGCAGATCGCGTATCAGGCGGCGAAAGCGTCAGGCGGCGGTGCGAATCGAAAAGCGCTCCGCGATGCTCTCGCGAAGGTCAAGAACCTCGACACAGTGCTGGGCCGTTTCTCTTTTACCGAAGGCCGCGACGCCGACCACGCCGGCATAGTGCAGGAGGTCAAAGGCGGAAAGTTCGTTGTGTTGGGAAACTAGGGCATCTGCAGAACAGTGAGCACACTTCTCCAACAGCTGATCAACGGTCTCTTTATAGGCAGCGTGTATGGGCTGTTCGCGGTGGGCTATACGCTCGTCTTCGGCGTCCTTGATATGTTGAACCTCGCTCACGCTGCCATCTTCACCCTCGGGGGCCTGATAGCCTTGTGGCTCGTCGAAAACGTCGGGTTGTCCATCTGGCTGGCCTTCCCTGCGGCTACGATCGCAGCGGGCCTCCTCGGCCTCGTGCTCAACCAGGTCGCCTTCGCCCCTTTGCGTAAACGCAGCGACAGCCAGTTCTCCGGATTGATATCGTCCATCGCCATGGCCATCATCTTCGAAGCGGGGGCCTTAGGGCTGTTCGGCGCCCGGTCCGTACGGTTCCCTGTGGGCACCTTAGCGGCCCATACATGGAATATCGGCGGGATAACCATCACCGCGCTGCAAATCGGAATTGTCTCCGTCGCTGCCCTGTTGATGGTTGTCCTCACGCTCTTCATCGGGCGCACCCGCATCGGCAAAGCCATCCGCGCCGTAGGCGAGAGTGAGAGGGCGGCCACGCTCCTTGGCATCAACGTGAACGGCATCATCGCACTTACCTTTTTCGTCTCTTCGGCCCTGGGAGGGGCTGCGGGCATCCTCTTCGGCCTTTACTTCAACAACCTCTCGCCGGACATGGGCCGTTCCATAGAGCTCAAAGGCCTGGCGGTGATCATCCTGGGCGGCATGGGAAGCGTTCCCGGGGCGATCCTGGGAGGCCTGGCTTTCGGCTTAAGCGAAGTGCTCACCGTGGCGATCACCGGCACGTCCAATCTGCGAGACGTCGTTGCCTTCGCCGTCCTTTTCATAATTCTCCTGATTCGGCCGTCCGGTCTGCTCGGCCGGGGGAAATCAAGGGAGGCCTGAGGGCGACGGTGGAATCTCTTCTTCAGTTCTACGCCATATACGGCAGTGTCATAAACTTTATCGGCATTAACGCCCTGCTGGCTCTAAGCCTGAACGTGACCCTTTCTGCGGGTATGCTGTCCTTAGGCAACGCGGCTTTCGCGGCCATAGGGGGCTATACCGCGGGCATCCTGAGCCTGCACTTCAAACTCCCCTATGTGGTCTCTCTTGCGGGTGGTACCTGCGCGGCAGGGCTCGTAGGCCTGGTAATCGGTCTGCCCGTTCTGCGGCTGCGGGGGGTCTTTCTGGCCATGGCGACGCTCGCCTTCGGTGAAGTGGTGCGCCTCGCGGCAGTCAATCTCGACATTACCGGCGGTGCCGAAGGCTTAACGGGCATCCCCAATGTCACCACGACGTGGATAATTTACCTGGCCCTTGCTGCGGCGGCCTATTTCCTCGCGATGCTCCGGCGTTCACGCCTGGGATGGGGACTGTTAAGTATACGCGAAGACGAGACTGCCGCCGGCTCTTTAGGGATCCGCATCACCTATTACAAGGTCGTTGCCTTCGTCATCGGCGCCATGCTGGCAGGTCTGGCGGGGGGGATGTACGCCCATCTGAACTACCTCATCACGCCCCGAGATTACGGCTTCTTTGTCGCAGTCGACCTCCTGATCTTCAACATCGTCGGCGGTATAGGCGCCTGGTATGGGCCTATCCTTGGAGCGGCGCTGCTTACTGCGCTACCCGAGGTCTTGCGCGGCATCGGCGTAACTGCCGGGCCTATCCGTCTCGGGATCAACGGTCTCATTCTGCTCCTCGTAATCCTCTTCCTTCCCAACGGTCTGGCTTCCCTCTTTTCAAGGAGGCAAAGGTCGGGTGCAAAGGCGGAGGCGCCATGAACAGGCTGCGTATCGAGAACGTATCGCGAAACTTTGGCGGGGTACGGGCCCTGGATGACGTTTCCTTCTTCGTCGAACCCGGGACCATCCACGGCCTGATCGGCCCGAACGGTGCAGGCAAGACGACGCTCATCAATATCCTCAGCGGCCTGCTTCCGCCCGATACCGGCCGGATGAGCTACAGGGACCGCGACCTCCATCGCCTGGCCGTACATCAAATGGCGGCCATCGGTATAGCGAGGACCTTTCAGAACATTCGCCTGTTTCCGCATATGACCTGCCTGGAGAACGTCGAGGCAGGCCAGCACCTCACATCGAAACGATCGCTTTTGCCCCGATTGCTCCAGCTGCCGTCGGCCCGCCGTGAGGACCGCGAGCTTCACGAACGCGCCATGGCGACGCTTGACCGCGTGGGCCTCGCCGACAAGGCCTATTATCAGTCTCGCAACCTGTCGTATGGAGAACGTCGCCGCCTGGAGATCGCCAGGGCCCTTGCCCTCAACCCGAGCCTGTTGCTCCTCGATGAGCCCGTGGCCGGCATGCGCCAGGGGGAGGCGTCCGTGGTTGCGGACCTTTTAGGGACTCTCAGCCGGGAAGGCATGACCATCCTTTTGATCGAGCACAACATGTCCTTTGTCATGAGCCTCTGTTCCCGCATCACCGTCCTCGATTTCGGCCGGGTGCTCACCACGGGCAGTCCTGAGGAAGTGCGGACGTGCCGTGAAGTGGTCGAAGCCTACCTTGGCACGGGAGTATCACATCATGCTTGAGGTAAGCGGGCTCACCGTATCTTACGGTCACATCGAGGCGGTCCGCGACATCTCCTTTCACGTCGCCGAAGGGACCATAGTTTCCCTTGTCGGGCCCAACGGGGCCGGCAAGACGACGACACTGAATGCCTTAAGCGGCGTCATTCCTGCAGCGCACGGAAGCATCCGATTCCGGGGAAAGGATATCACCCGCGCAAGTGCCCACCGAAGGGTTTCTGAAGGGATAGTACAGGTCCCCGAGGGCCGCCTGGTGCTTGCCAACATGACCGTTCGGGAGAACCTGGAGCTGGGGGCGTACCGCCGGTCGGGCAGCGAGACCCGGGCAGCGATTGCCGTCATGGAGGAACGCTTCCCCATTCTCGCCGAACGCCGCAAGTCGCTCGCAGGTACCCTTTCCGGCGGGGAACAGCAGATGCTTGCCATTGCCCGAGGTCTTATGGCGAAGCCCAGGCTGCTGCTTCTCGACGAGCCATCCCTCGGCCTCGCACCTTTACTCGTTCAGACCATCTTCGAGATCATCGTCGAGCTGAACTCCGAGGGCCTCACAATCCTGCTCGTGGAACAGAACGCCCACCAGGCCCTCCTGGTTTCTTCGTACGGCTATGTCATGGAAAGCGGGAAGATCGTTCTCGAAGGCTCGGCAGATCAATTAATGGCCGATCAGGCGGTCATAGACTCCTACCTCGGCCAGGTCCAGCCGGCCGAGTGCGGCGAGTAATTTCAGAGGGGTTGCTTCACATTAATCAACCCCTCTGATAAATGTAAGACATTTATACTCATTTCTCATTGCCGCTTTGTGCAATTCCCCTTGAGAAATACCCCTTTTGGTGATATCTATTTGTTCGGGGAACATTATGGGTTCTTCTCGCAGAAGCATAGTCGATATCAATGTCCTGATCAACGAACTCTCGAGCGCAGAAAACGGTGCCATCATATTCAGCTCATCAACAGGCAGGCAATACTCGGTGGAAGACGCGGCATGGGGAAATGGCGCCTTCACGAAAGCCCTTGTCGAAGGCATATCGGGCAAGGCGGATTTCACGGGGAAAGGGAGGATAACGATAAACATGCTCGACCTGTATCTTTCTGAAAGGGTCAAGCAATTAACCAGGGGTCAGCAGACTCCGACCACCGCCAAGCCGGTTACCATCCCCGACTTTCCTCTGGCAATAATCGTAAAATAACCGGGATCTATTGCAGAATAACCGGCAGGTTTCTCTTTCAGGTGATATCCGGCTTCCCGGGGCCTGGGACCATGCAGAATTATCAGGTTACCTGAGTTGAGCTTTCGGGCATACCAGCGCCTGAAGGCCATCCGGGGAATCGTGCCTGACAAAATCTTCCCATATCGGACCAGTGTCACACGAAACCACCTTTCCGTCACAGCAAATGCAATCATAGCGAAGTACCCTGCAATGATAGCAATTTTTTCCCCAAACCTCCCCCGCATTCACGACACCCAGAAAACCCAGGATCCCCACAAAAATGACAGCTGCACAAAGAATATTTTTCATTTTATACCTCCGTATACGATTATCCCAAATTTTCCCGGAAATACTGTATCGCCAGTTTTAAACAGTTGCTGTAAATAATTGATGAATATTATTTAACGGATCGTTTAACCGCGGCGGACAGGGACGTCCCCCCAACCCTACAAATGGTTGTGCGCAGGCAATGTTGAAGGCTTTATCTTTGCCAGCTGCGGGAACAATGCACATCTTATTCATAAGAGATTGCCCCGTGATCGGGGTTGTCCCGCCATCACTGCGGGAGGTGAAACATGATCTGTTTATTACGGTATACGACCAATCTTAACGTGTGTCTTTGGTGCGTGATGATCGCCGCAGCTATTTGCACTTCCGCATTGATCGCATCGCCTCCGGTTGAAGCCGCGGTCCGGACCCAGGATGTTACCTATACTTCAGGCTCGGTCACTCTCCAGGGATACCTCGCCTACAATGACAAGATCACCGGGAAAAGGCCCGGCGTCCTCGTCGTTCATGAATGGAAGGGAATATCCGCTTATGAGAAGATGAGGGTGGAGCAGCTTGCATCCATGGGCTACGTTGCTTTCGCGGCAGACATCTACGGCAAGGATGTCAGACCCTCCACAACCGAGGAAGCATCCAGGACAGCCGCCATTTACAGAAATGACCGGGGCTTACTGCGCGCGAGGGCCCTGGCCGGCCTTCAGGTCCTCAAGGAATTCCGTTATACCGATCCCTCACGCGTAGCGGCCATCGGCTATTGTTTCGGCGGCACCACGGTCCTCGAGATGGCACGGGCCAATGCCGGCCTCGCAGGAGTCGTCAGTTTCCACGGGAACCTCGACACGCCGAACCGCGCCGCGGGACGTATAGCGACAAAGATACTCGCACTTACAGGGGCTGATGACCCCTATGTTCCCCCGGCCCAGCGCCTCGCCTTCGAAGAGGAGATGCGGGCGGCACAGACAGATTGGCAGATGATCATTTATGGCGGGGCCGTCCACTCATTCACCAATCCAGCATCGGGCAACAACCCGGCCAGCGGAGTCGCTTATAATAAAACAGCAGATCGACGTTCATTCGCCGCGATGCAGGCTTTTTTCGGAGAATTGTTCGGGCAATAATACCAGGAGACCCTCACCCTTTCCCGCTGTGTCAAATCGGCGGATTGATCGGGCGGTTGCGGTACATGCCATTATTGTCGAATACTGCCGTACAGGTCGACGACTATGTCGAACCTCTCCAATGTACGTACAAAATAGATAATTATTTCCAACTGTTAGGTATCACATATGGTGGTATGTTTATTGCTAACATATACGTATAAATATGAAGCTCTGTATTTGTATACTTTTTCATGTAACAAGCAAGGAGAACCAGAGATGAAAAACGTGGCCGCAATCATAATTATCGCTGCTTTCATCTTCCTGGGGTTCTGTCCGGGCAGCACTTCCTACGCCCGCGGAGGAGGTCACGGAGGGGGCCATGGTGGAAGCCACAGTGGAGGCCATGCAGGTGGTTATCATGGTACGGGTCATTCCTACCACGGAGGAGGTCACTACTACCGCGGAGGCGGCTATCGCGGCGGACCTCGAGTCTATGTCAGACCTTTAGGATACCCCTATTACGGCTACCCCTACTATTATACGGCCCCATATTACCCTTACCCCTATGGGGAGCAGCAACCTTATGGTGTTTCCTACTGTCGTGATCCGCAGGGCTATTATCCCGACGTGACAGACTGTCCCGGCGGCTGGATCGAAGTGGTCCCCCCAACCCCATAAGACGTGAGAACCCGGGACGTTCTTCAGGAAGCGAGCAGCTTCTATCTTCTTCCCGTTTTCGAAGCAATATTCCGGTTGGCGGCAATTTTTTCTTAATCAATAACGAACGTCCCTCTGTCCGGGCATAGATATTACGCTTTCCATGATAGATGGGGCCCCGAACTTGACTATACCAGGCCCGATGGTTAGAGATTCAATCAGAGCATAAAGACAAGGGCTGAGCAGGCCCGGGAAATGACTCGGAAAGAAATGAGGGGAGGTATGGACTATGAAAACGGTCTTATCGGTTTCGTTTGTGATTCTTGCCGGTATCATGTCGGTTGTACTCGCTTTTGGTTACACCACGGATCAGGCGTCGAACGGAAAGGAACTCTACGTCAAAAATTGTGCGGTCTGTCACGGCGCCGGCGGCGAAGGAGGCGCAGTCCCCGCGCAGTTTGGCAAACTTGCAGGAATGAAGGCGCCCCGCATAGTTGGCCCGGGGTTTCTGCCCGGCATGAAGGATGTGGGCCAGGTCTATGACTTTGCAAGCAAGAAGATGCCGGGTGATAAGCCGGGCAGCTTAAAGAGCGATGAGTACCTTGACATCATCTCCTTTGCCCTCCAGGCAAACGGCATCAAACCGGACGGCAAACCTCTCACCCCGGCTTCGGCAAAGAAGATAAAACTGGGCAGCGGGAAATAGGCGCTGATCCCGATCGGGCGCCTTAAAGGGAAGTCGGCGAGGTGATTGACTTGCCTGACTTCCCTTTTTTTACAATGGCATTACGAAGGATTGCACAAATCAGCCTTCAATGATTTCATAGCCGGCTGATTCCAATGATGGCCTGGTATATATAAAGAGCATTTCAACCGGCTCGTCGAAGGGATTATAGAACCAATGGACGGCTTTTCTTGGCACAAACATAGTCTGCCCGGCAGACATCTCCGTCTCAGTATTGTACAATCCGCTTATTCCCTTCCCGGAAAGAATGTAGATAATTTCCTCTGCATGAGGGTGCACGTGTTTTTTATGTTTTGCTGTTTTTGCCTCGAACCTGCAATATGCAAAAGTTACGTCCTTAGCGCCTGCCGTATCTTGGTCAACTATAATAATCCTTTCTGAATCAAACAGATCTTTGATCGGTTCCCGTCTCCCATCTTTTAAATCAAACACATGCTTCATAATTGCCGGTTCTTTTTCTTTCATGTTGTGTCCTTTACGTGTGATGAAACTATGTTTAGCATTTCCCATCATTTACCGTCAGAACGCCACCCTCAGGCCCCCGTTTATGTTGTGGGCGATGTAATTGTCCATGCCGATCTGGGCGCTGTAGCCGATACTGAGGGATGCGCCGTTCTGCAGGAACATCGAGATCCCCGCACCGCACAGGACAAAATTCCTGCCGGGTGACGGGCTCTCTATGCTGAAGGGGGAACTCCCCTGAGCCAGTCGGGACGTGATGGTCTGGTCTCCCCTGAGGAAATCATACCCGTAGGATGCGTGGATGAGCGGCATTATGAGGGCCTTGCCCGTATCAAACGTGTAGTATATCCTCCCGCCGAAGTTCCCCATGAGGGACTGCGTGTCCTGGCTGTTCACGGTCAGGTCCAGGGCGCCCGCGCCGGATTCGGTGAAGCTGTCGAGGTTAAGCTTGATATACTGGAGGGAAGCAGTGGGGACAAGGGTCCATTTGCTCACGTTGAACTCGTAGCCTGTGCCTCCGTAAAGGGTGAACTGCCGGCCGGCGGGCTTTGAGGTCGCTGTGCGGTCGATGCCGGGGAAGACGATGCGCCGGGTGTTCCTGTAGTCAGACCACCCGTAGCTTGCCTGCCCGTCCACGAAAAACCCCTTGCTATACCAGGTCCCGTAGGCACCGAGGGTGTATCCGTCCATCTTCACCTTGCTGTCGTAGTCGTCCACGTTCGCCCGGGAGCCCGTATATCCCACGAGGAGGCCCGCGGCCAGGTTGTTCGTGAACCTGTAGTCCATGCCGAACGTGATCCCGGCACTCGTGAATCTGTACCCCAACTGGTCGGGGGTATCCCTCTGGTCCCCGGAGACGGCGTTGCCTTTCACGAAGGCGCCCCATCTGTCATCGGCGCCCGAAGGAAGCATGCCCGTGAGGTCCGGCCCCGCCGAGGCGATGAGGACGGGTTTATCCCTCCCGTCCCGTATAAAATTGCTGTTCCTGATGAACGTCCCGTCGAGGCCAGTCCCTCTCACTCCGCGCCGTATGTCGGAGAGGCGGTCGGATATGTTGCCTGCCTGGAACACGGCGGAACTGGTGCCCATGCTGAAAATGGCCTCGCTCCCCCGGGGGGCGATCTGGTCGTAGACGCCCGGCACCTGGCTGTACCCGCGCAAAGCATCGATGGCGGCAAGAACCGTATTGAGGTCGCCCGTGGCGGTGTTGCCGACACTGTTAAGCATGGTGCCCACCGCCCTCTGGTTGGTGTTGAGGAAGGGGAGGAGTACCTCGTTCACATAGTCGCGCTGGACCACGAGGTAAACCTGGTTGGGGACGTCGTACCTGGGTTTGAAGACCACGGTTGGGGTGATATTGGTGAGAAGGCTCGAGAACTGTCCCGTTATCCCCTCCGTGGCGGTGAGGAAAGCGCCGAATACGGTCCCTATAGCGGGGGTGACGCCGCCCTGCCAGGAGGTCTGGAGTATGCCGTTGAGATAGGCTCCCCCGGTGACGGCAAGGACGTCGTTGCTCGTGTGTGAGGCAACCTCGATGAGGAGTTTGGCCTGACGTTCCTGGTAGTAGTCGCCTATGATGGAGAGAGTGCCAATGGAGTTGCCGGGCTTGATGGTGCCGGACAGATGGTAGAAACCGTACGGCGCCTCGATGGTGCCGCTTCCGGAGACAACGCCGCCGTCGAGGACAAAGAACCCGTCTTCGGGGTCCTCATCATTGGCGGGCCTCACCATCTTCACCGTGCCGTTGACGTTGAATACGCCGGCGGAAATCTGGACCGCTTCGTCAAACTGCATTGTCAACCCGGACGGGTTGATCAGAACCGTGTCCGCCATCAGCGTTGTCAGTGACCTGGCTTTTATGTCTGCGGTCTGCGTGACAACCCCGCCGCCCATCACTATCTTTCCCATAAGAAGGGTAACCTTGTAACTGTTCCAGGTAGCCGCCTCGTTGTTCACAACGTCACCCATCGTGACGGTCCATTTCCCGGACAGTTTGTTAGCCCCTCCCAGGGGGTCTTCTCCCCAGAAGGTATTGGAAAGAAAAGTCCAGCCAAAGTTGGTGACGCTCGCAGAATCCTGTTTATCAGCCGCAAGGTTCTGCGTGGAGTTGAATAGCCGGCTCTTTGTTCCGTACGGAGAGGTAATGTAAGCGGTCAGGTCGCCGCGCCTGGTATGGGTAAAGTTGAGGTTCACCTCGACGCCTTCGAGGGGCTGCCTGAGTGAAGCAGGGAGCTCGGCCGTCGTCAATGTGAGGTCCTTGCTCGTACCCATGTTGGTGCTGCCGTTGAAATATTTTATCTTCTCATTGACCGTTTGCGTGCCCGTCGCGTACGAGGTTTGATTGGTCACATAGAGCACGTTTTTTACCGTTTCTACAAATTTGCCCGCGTTGATGTTGCCGAAGCCATAGTTGGGGTTGAACCAATTGCCGGCTCCGTTTTGCACCCAGCCCCCCGTCGCACTTGCGTCGTTGGGGTCCACCTTCGTGCTCGTACTGACGAGCACGTGCTTGGCCATGCGCACATCCATCTGCTTGTTGGCCTCCATCCCGAGTGCCAGGATGCCGGACACGAGGGGGGCGGAGGAGGAAGTGCCTCCGAAGGTGCTCGTGTAGCTGGTATCGGGGAACTGGTCGGTCCAGTCGCCTTTTGTATTCCCGGTGGAATAACGGTTATAGCCCAGGCTATCGCCTGTCCTGTCGGTGGTCGTAATGCCGAAGGTGTAGTAGCCGGAATATATACCGGACCTGTTCGACGGCGCCGTGACAAAGACGTTGGAGCCGTAGTTGCTGTAGTCCGTGAATTTCCCGTCGCTGCCCATGGCTGCCACGGTTATCACGTTCGCGTTCGTGAGGACATTGTCCTTACCGGTGTCCTCGTTGGCCTTGCCCCGCTCGTTCCCCGCCGACCAGACGTGTATGATGCCGTTGCGCGTCGTCGCATTGATTGCCGACGTTATGTTGGGGCCGTGAAGGTCGTCGTTCGTGTTCCAGGGCGTGTTCTGGCCATAGCTATGGTTCATGATATTGATCTGCGGTTTGGCCGTGATCTTCTCTGTCGCCGGGTCGACGCCGCTCTTCCAGTAATAGGCCTGCACATACAAAGCCCTTTTGTCCGTATCGTTCTTTTCGTATCCCGTGTAGGGATTAAGCGCGGCGATGGAAGCATATGGCGCGGCCCCCGTGCCGCCTATCTTGTTGCCTCCCCGGGCGGCCGCCACACCCGCCACGGCCTGTCCATGGTTGTCATCGTTATCAATGGGTCCTTGAGCCTGACCGGCAATAGTGCTGTCCGAACTGAAGTTCCGGCTGAGGTCTGACCTGTAGTTGGGCGCTATATCCGGATGGGTCCCCTGCACGCCGTCGTCGACGATCCCGATGACTATTCCCTTACCCGTATATCCGAGCTTCCAGGCCTGCTTAAGGCCC
This sequence comes from Syntrophorhabdaceae bacterium, assembly GCA_963666485.2. GTDB lineage: Bacteria > Desulfobacterota > Syntrophorhabdia > Syntrophorhabdales > Syntrophorhabdaceae > Delta-02. The sequence continues at coordinate 83,144 of CAXXUO010000009.1, forward strand.
GCGTCCACACCGGAGTTCGTCATCAGTACTTTACTCGTTCCCCCGTCAGGGATCGTAAGCTGAATGCCCGCAAGGGGTGCGTTATTTATAAGGTGCCACTGTCCGGGAAAGTCCGGCCTTGCCGTTGCGTCGTACAAGAAATACGGGTCGTCGGGGTAAAATGGGATAGTCTGGCAAAGAACGCCAAGAGGGAGAAATGCCACCGCGCAGAAAAGTAAAAATATCTTCGCCATAGTACGAACGGCCAACAAGAATTTGTTTTTTAGCATAAGATACCACTGATGTCCAAGATAACCCATTTCCCGGACTCCTTATGTTATAAAACAACGGTTTAAGACAGTCAAATCCCTCATTCACAAACGCGGGTGAATGGGGACATCCTTGACCCCCCCTGAACCCCCACTGTGCTGACAGCAGTCTGTCATGAGTGCGTCGCTGATTAAAGTTGAATAATATGCCGGATGAAAGGACAATAGATGAAACGGTGTTCCAGGGTGGTGGGTTGCCCAATGCAAGAACCGGGATTGCCGACGGAAAAGTGAACTCACAATCGAGTTCGCAAAAATACATTTTTCCTGCGACATGCCCCTGTCATCCTCAGATGATACGATCACCGCAACGACATTCAATCCGGGAGGTCAGAACCCGTCATGAATCACTACTGGGTTGTTGAGAACAAGTTCTTGGCCGGAGAGTATCCCAGGAATAGAGACGAAGAGACATCCCAGGGCAAGATCGATGCCTTGATCGCGCTCGGTGTAACGGCGTTCATTGATCTCACCCATGAAGCCGACGGGATGGAACCGTACACCCATCTTCTTCATAATTACAAATCCCGGGGAATCTCGTACCAGCAGTACCCGATACCGGACCTCTCGATTCCGGCATCGAAAGCGGCAACCAAGGAGATTCTCGATACGATCGATCAACATATCGCCAATGGCAGGATGGTTTACGTGCACTGCTGGGGAGGAGTGGGCCGGACGGGTGTTATCGTCGGGTGCTGGCTGGCACGCCACGGCTTTTCCGGAGACACCGCGCTTTCACGCCTGCATGAACTCTGGCAGCAGAATCCCAAATCCAGGTTCAAAAGATCTCCCGAAACGCAGCTTCAGGAAAGGTACATCAGGGAATGGAAGGAAGAGCCTGTATAACCGAACCCGGGAAATGATAAAGGGATGTAGTTGTCTTCGTCCCTTAGTTAAATGTCATCTTGGGTTTTCCGCCATTTAATCGGTTATGTATCGGATAACTTTCAAGGATTTACAAAATATTTAAACCTGAAAAAAATAAAGTGCGCGCCTGTGGTGACTCGAACACCAAACCTACGGATTAGAAGTGGCTTGAAAGGAGGATTTTTCCTTTCCCGATCGCCACCTGATATTTCCTTATTAAGCTTTCAGTAGTTAACTATTTGAGAGTTATACCTATTGGCTCCAATATGCTATGTATGGATACTGCACACTCAGTGTACATTAAGACTGAATACCCGAAATTGCGCAACGTTATCTGCCTAAAGGCGCATACGCTGTATCATGCGACTCTCAAGGTATATTCAAATCAATTTTCTTATTGGAGAAGCGATCCTTTAACATCTTGACCCCTTTTTCTCTTATGGTTGGGTCTTTGCTGGAAATCATAGCTTCTATTGCCCTGTCCCAACCAATTGATTTAAAAACATAATAATGGGTTATTTCGCGCAGTTTCTTATCATCGCTATTCAAACCACCAATCATTCCAGCAATGGATTCTGGTGTCTTCAGTTTAACTAGGACATCCAAGGCTAGATGTCGAACCGATTCATCTGAATCTCCTAAAGCGGTGCCGAGCAGTGGAATGACCGATTCACCGAGTGCTGAAATTTTTGAATCAATATTATAATTACTTGTCGGAATTATCACGCAGTCTTCTGTATCGGGCGATTTACCTTTATCCGGATTACCTCTTGCGAAACCCAGCCAAAAACCACATAGAGCTTCCTTCCCATACTCATTCCCGATGTGTCTTGAAATTGTTTCAAACATTGCATCTGGAAACCCAGCCTTTTTAAAGGCTTCCGCGTATGGCGCTTTATGTATGTCATCGGGACCGTACGGTACGCTTTTTGGAAGAGGATATTTTCCTATATATTCCTTGGTTAATTTAGACTGACCGGGCAAAAGGTAGGCAACAATAGCAATAACATTTACGCCAGTATACAGTATTTGATCGGGACGATTGACACAGCTATTACCGGTACCCACGCAAATGTATTTGCCCGAAAGCGCTTCCGCTTTCAAATTTATGTCGATGTGAAAATCACAACGCTCCGAATTATTGGCGATCGTGAAGCCTGCGCCGGCGAGAGCATTCTTCAAGCGAACATCTATAGGAAAGAATACATTCTTAATACCTTTAAATTGATTTTTCATACGAACACATGCTGAGACATTTTGTTTTTTGGCAGATACAGAAATCGGGGGCTTCACATTGCCCCTGGGAGCCTCGATATTTCCTTTGCAACAAGCAAAGACCACGAAACAAGTGAGACAGGCAATTATTCTAAGAATTTTCACGTTCAAAATCCTCAAGAAGAATTATGTTTCCAAAACCACATTTACTAATAGATTTGGCACTAGTATGGTATTTTTATATTTCATTTTCTATGATTAACGCAATGTAAAACATGACGACAGATTAAATATCCCATTTCCCTATCCCGAAATTATAAAATTACATTTCTGTTTTGTTTTAATCCTGTTTTTGATAACATGATTCCAAGGAAGCTAGGGTAGTCCCCAATACATCCATCAAATTTCGATAAGCTTGGAGATTCAAATGACCAGAAAAATGAGGTTGGGATTTTACTGTCTGCTCGTTATCATCTGTTCGGCGTTTCTGGGATGCTATGCAATGGGTCCCAAGAATGCCGATATGTATTCACGGGGTCAATTTACCGATCTCGCGAAATACCAGGAAGAACGGCTGAAAACAACCTCAAATCCCGTCGAATGGTATTACCTGTGCGAAAGTTATTCCAACCTCAAACAATACAATAAACTGTTCCAATGTCTTGATAATCTTGAAAACTCCATAAGATCCAGCTCTATAGATTATGTTTATTCGATGAACCCCTACATGCTGCGCGCTCTCGCCTATACGGAATTGGGTGAATACGACAAAGCGCTGACAGAGGCCCGGAAAGATTTCAAGCAACCCGCACAAGTTGGGGCAGATGGTCAGATGGTCAAATCAATAAATCAGGTCAAGAAACTATCATTATTGACCACTATATATATTTTGAAGAATGATCGAGAAAGAGCTGCGGCAACCCTTAAGACGCTCGAAACTTTTGACCTTCCGGTTTATGGCTGGGGAAGAGTCAGGTTCGAGAAACGTAACGGATTGGCCAAAGGTTATATGGGGCTCGGAGATTATAATAAGGCCCTGTCCAATCTGCAGGAAGAGGGAGGCATGGCAGCCTTAAACGCGGTATTGAGCCCTCTTGCAAATATCGTCTTGTCAGGTAATCAGCCTTTTGCTGAAGAAAGATATGATTCGTATTTACAAGTTCCCAGGCTTTTTATGCTGAATAAAGCACTCTTTGAAACGGGGCAACTTGAAAAAGCCAAAGAGGGATACGAAGAATTGCTCAAGAAGGCCCAGATATCCAGCAATGGTGAAATATACTGGATGACTCTCTATGATCGCGGCAGAATTGCAGAAAAGGAAGGAAATCTAAAGGAAGCTGCCGGTTTTTATCAAAAAGCCATCGAAGTAATCGAGCAACAGCGGTCAACCATCAACACAGAGGTTAACAAGATTGGTTTCGTTACAAATAAGCAGGATGTGTATCACCGGCTCATTCGTGTTTTCTACAATCAAAACGAATTCGGGAGGGCCTTTGAATACGTGGAGCGCTCCAAATCCCGGGCATTAGTCGATCTCCTGGCATCCGTTAAGGACTTTGCTATTAAGGGAGATAATGAAAAAGACATAAAAATAGACTTGGCGCTCAATGAAGAGAATGAAATCAATTCGGTAAGTCAGGATGTTACGGTCGATAAGGCAAAAACCAGATCATCTCTCGTCAAATCAAATCAGGATTTAAGAGCGAAAGCGCCCGAACTGGCTTCCCTCGTGTCTGTCACGTCTTACCCGATTCAGGAGTTGTCCAAACTCATTCCGCCGGATGAAATGCTGATCGAATATTATTACCACCGGGAGGACATGTATGTTTTTGTTCTTTCCCGGAAAGGAATGATTCAGGCGGCCAAGATCGACAATAATAACCTGGAGGCAGATATTCGTAAGTTTCGCCGAGACCTGGAATCACCCAGATCCTCTAATTCATCGGTATTATCGCAGAAATTATACAAAACGTTATTTGAACCGATAAACAAATATATCACCGTCTCTAAATTAACAATAATTCCCCACGGTGCACTCCATTATTTACCCGTGAATATTCTTTCTGACGGAAACAAATACATTATCGATCGCTTCAGTATACGCGTAATGCCGAGCGCCAGCGCGATAAAATACATCGGTGACAAGAAATCCGACAGAAAGACCGGGGCACTCATCTTTGGAAACCCTGACTTAGGCAATCCAAGCGATGATCTCGTTTACGCAGAAAAAGAAGCCAAGAATATATCCAGCATCATACCTGCGTCCAAACTCCTTGTAAGGAAAGAAGCCACTGAAACTGCATTGCGTAGTTTTGGAGGATCGTATAAATACATTCATTTTGCTACCCATGGCCAATTTAACCCTATTAGTCCATTAAATTCGGCTCTTCTTTTATCGCCCGATACCCGATCTAACGGTATATTAACGGTGGGCAAACTTTATTCACTTCGACTTGATTCCGATCTGGTTACACTAAGTGCGTGTGAAACGGGCCTTAGCAGAACGGCGAGCGGTGACGATCTCGTTGGTTTGACTCGTGGCTTTCTCTACGCAGGCTGTAAGGGTATCATTGCCAGTCTGTGGAGGGTCGATGATGAAGCGACAGCCTATTTAATGGTCAGGTTCTATAAAGAACTCGATAAAAATAACAAACGTGAAGCCTTACGGATCGCGCAGCTGGATGCAAAAAAGAAATACAATCATCCCTTCTATTGGGCGTCTTTCCAGATAACGGGGAATGATAACTAATGACGTTCACACTGCGTGTCGATAAAGGGCTTACACCTAATGGACAAATTTATTGTCAAAGATACGGCGGGCGAAACACGAATATTTGACACCGAATAAGTTTAAAGGGCTAAAAATGAACAAAATATTAACGACTCTTTTATTAATTCTCCTATTGTGTACTTTTGGGTGTGGTGAAAATAAACAAGAAGCAGCGATAGCATCTCCGGCTGAAAGAGAATGGATCTCGCTTGGCAATACGGGGGATGATTATGAATTATTCTACGATAGACGAAACATAGAGAGAATCAACGACCCAATAATAAGGGTTTGGACGAAGCAAGTCTACAACGACAACGGCATAAGACAATACGTCGAGAAGATGACTAAAGTAGATAGTTCCTTCAAAAAGTTTCAGAAACTGAACTTCAGATATATTGAAGAATTCTTGGAATTAAACTGTAAAACGAGAGATTGGCGATTCATAGCACGAACCCATTATAGTGCAAACAAGTCTGTCATTAAATCCGAAAAAGTTGGGCAGCTAAATCCCACAGAGGGATGGTTACCCTTGGACACGCTGCAAGAAAAGATATGGCATGCAGAATGTCCATTCAAAAAACCTTAATCAAACAAGGATTAAAACGTTGCTGCATTTGTTTCCAGTTATTTAAAAATAGCAGGGTGCCAAATTATACAAAAAACTGGATATTTGGCCTGACAAGGGAGAATGTTCGAGACACTTAAGTATCTAAAAACAAAGAAGCGCGCCTGTGGTGACTCGAACACCAAACCTACGGATTAGAAGGCATTAACCCTCGGTTTCCTAACCTCCTCAAATTAGGGAACTATTGGAAATGATTGAACATTAATTTAGCACATTTTCCATGCTTTTGCCGATTTTAGCAGGGTTTGGAAAGTTTTTCTCACACGGATTCACACACGGGAATCCAATTTTGTTCTTGGCAATAAATGATCTAGTGCCATCTGAACGTATCTTTTTGTGGATTACGTCTGATAGAAATTAAAATCGAACTACCCGAAGCACATTCCACTGTAACGTTAAAAGTTTTATCTTCCCATCAAGTTTGTTTGGTGACCACATTTATATAATTATCCTTAATAACTTTTATTCTTTCCATTAATTTCTTTTTCTGAGGATTATTATCAATTGGCACCAGAAGTTGTTCATCATAAAAAGGATCGTTCATATCAATAGTGTTCATTAGTGTCCTGCGTGTTAGCAGGTTCGTAAAAATCGAATTGAATCGAAGACAGTTTTTATACGGCTGATTCATAAATGGTAAATCAGATTGTGCTGTTTGAACATTTTTTACATTATATAGTCTTTCACAAAGAGAGGAAACATTTCCTGGTTCTGAAAACAGAAAAGGACTTCCACCTAAAGCTCCGGTGTCAAAGTATACATGTCTTCCATTTAACGACCCGAACCAAGCCAAATAAAGGCTCTGTATTTGTTTGTAACCATAAATAATATAAAATAAATCTCTAGGTATTCTATTTGAATCATATTTGTGGAAATGTCTTTTAACTCTGTTAGGCGGAATATGCAGGAAAAATTTATTCAATGGAATTTCCCATTCATATTCCCATTTGAAAGATCCGTCTTGTAATCTTATTCGATTGAACTTAGGAGAAATAACCCAAAAGGTTACCCTATATTTATAACTAAAAATATTGTCGAGCAGATTAAGAATTTCCTGCTCCCCCCATGTAAACTCCTTTGACATAAATTCAGGAACAAACATCTCCCCCCTATGAATCGCTTTAACGATAGTTTCAATGGGAAATTCCGAAGCAAGTCCATATAGCATATGATTATTGATCCTTATTTTAAATTTAGTATACTTTTATTTGTGAATAACCCAAACGAATTATTTGAAAATCTTTATCGTGATTCGAAATACGGATCGTTTTGTCCCTCATCTAGTGTTCCAAGCCCAATATAATTTCAAGCTTATTAATTCAATAAATCCCGAAAAAGATCTAACCATTTAATGACATCTTCATCGGATAATTCAGTTCATTTTATGTAATGACTTTCCGCGTGGATCGCTTTTTCAACAAAATCTTCATAATCCTCGTATTTAGAATCATCTGTAACCAGATATAGAATATCAGGGATGCAACCAGCTTTTAACATGTTTATGAATTCCTCTGGCTCCAATTCCCAACCGTCTCCATATGTCAGGTCAATGCCATCCATATATTTAGTCAAGTCATATGTTTCGTTATGTTCCAGGGACATCCCATCATTATCCAACCTGCATAAAAATGCCTCTTGGATCCTTTGGTAAAATACACGGGAACAGTGTAATCCTGAATTCTAAGGGGACCATAGAATCCTTCTTCATCAATACTGTAAGCGAGACCTCCATATATACCATGCGGAAATACCAAGTTACCTTTTCCCGATTTTTATTTTGTTATGATCTTGCGCAGACTCATTAATTTCATCATTTCACCCATGATATAAGAAGCAGCCGTAATTTAAAACTGATAAATCGGCAAATATCGCTTGCCACGCCTTGATTGAATACCTGATCTGCTAAGTCTTAAGATATTACTAATAGGCTGCATGTTAATCAAGAATTCATTCGCCGCTCTCAATAACAAAGTGATTGTCATTGAATCCAAAGACGACACCCAGAAGACGGAATTTTAATTTTCATCTAATTTCATCAACATCTGGATAACCACTATTCAGTCCTTTAAGCCGCAGCACTTGAAATAACTTGCCGCATGGATGTACTATGAAATAATCGATACATGCATAGTTCTGACATAAAAAAAGGAATGGGTTGGTTATGCTAAAGATATTAAGTTATCTGGAACGCAGACAAAACCGCAAGCTAGCGCATAAACTTGGTGATATTTACAATATGCAGGGAAAGCACTATGAAAAGTCTGGCCAATATTTACTAGCTCTTAATTATTACTTATTTGCTATAGAAATTTGGAATATTGCGATTGAGCAACTCGGAGCTGACAAAGATAAATATGCTTATAGCAGTAGAGGTTACCTTCATGAGAAATTAGAGAATTTTCAGGAAGCTTATAGAGATTATGAAATTGCTCGATCACTGGGAGATAGCTTTGCACAGTATCGGGCAGAGGATGTTGCCCACAAAATATCACGTTTTCATGGATTTGAATTTTTTGAACGGGATAGCAATATACCTCCAGATGACTCTGGGACAAAAATGATTCGAGAGCCTGATAACCCTGATCCTGAAATGATTTTAGACTTTAGTCGCATCGATTTAGAGGACCTCAAGATGCAAGTTGAAGCGTCGATAATCGAAAGCATTGCGGCAGAACATCCTGAGACGATGGAAGAGTACGGTTTGGACTGGATAAAAGATCGAGATAAATATAAAGAACGCGCAGACTACAGCTACCTAATGGAGGATTTCGAAACAGCCGCAGAATTATATACCAAAATATTGGATGGCGATCATGAAGATGACGAGATACTTCGGGAATATGCGTCAGAACATTTAGAAATGTATATCCGTCGGGCGATGGCGCATGATGAGTCGGGCAAAATTAACGATGCAATAACTGATTATAGTAAAGTCCTTAGTATTAACCCACGACTAACAGCACTCTATATTAAACGAGGACAAGCTAAAATGCGTTCGGGAGATTATACCGATGCAATGCAAGATTATAACAAGGCTTTTGAAAAAGATGAAAGATTAAGATTTATCTTCGATAAGTCATTGAAAAACCCTACATGATGACTTTGTATCAAGGTGGTTGGAGAAACAGGAGCAACATTTATTTCCCGTTATTAGCTCTCTTTTCTTCTTTGCCAGGGGAACTGGGAGGTGGTGCCACCCAAGCCATGATAGGGAAAAAGGCTTCGTTTTTAAAAATCTTGGCAAATCCCTGCCTAATAATCATCTGTTCGGATTCAATGTCTCCATAGCCTTTTGGGTAATAATGTCCTCTTTTAATGTCAACTTTATTGAAATTAAATCCCATGCGAATGGACATTTTATGTAATAGCTCTGCTAAAAAATTTTCTCGCGTCTCTGCCCAATTCTTCCATCCCACTTCATCTTCTGTTTCTATATTAGCCGCTACATTGAAATGATCTCTCAATTCTTTCCAAGCATCATAAACAGCTTTTGTCTTTTCATCCTTTTCCGAAAACTCAATATCTATTCCGTTTAATGCTTGAACGTGAGTTGGAGACAATCCAGTTGCTCTTGTTACCATCAGTTTTCTGAAAATGTCCATTTTACGATTTTCAGCCTCTTGCTTTCTGCTGAGCCACTGACTAACTTGAATAGCGATTATAGGAGCCAATATGATGGCGCATACGTTGATGATGATTAGAATTGGATTAATGTTCATCCGGGCTCCTTCAGGAGGTTATTTTGCATTACTTTTGTATTTAATGTTTCAATTTTATAATTGAATTAATTTACTCGTTTCAGAGGCGATCCTCATTGGATTCCCGCGGGAATCTTAATACACTTTGAACCATGTCCTTCATTTTCCAACAGAAGGGGCACAATCCATTCAAATTAAATAATCAAGACCAAGTGTCACATACCCAAAAGACATCCGAATTCCATAGCTCAATGGTTTGCTAGTGTAATATAATAGAAGATTTATTCTTTCTCATCCAATTGACTTCTTTTTTAAGAATTATAAACTTTGAGTCTCAATCTCTTGCAAAATAGTAAAATATATTATGTAATTTAATCATATTCACATGGATTCGTGACATAAAAAAATACAAAAACATATTCTAGTATCTCGATCGATTGATATTATGGTCCCGTCTAGGAGAGTAAATTTATGAGTGAATTCTTAATTAATCTCGTTAAAGACCCTGATGCAATTAAGACAATCTATAGAGAACGTTCCAAATCATACGTGGAAAAAACTGTCTCCGGTAAAAACATAGAGATAGCGCAAAAAAAGGCAGAAATTGAAGTTGGTGAGGGCTGGGAGATTCTGCCCAGAAAATTTAAGAAATCAGTAAAACTCAGAAAACAAAAGACAACTGATGTTAAATTAGAAGATGATATTTGGTCATTATTAGTACGAATGGGGTTTGATGAGTTTAGCAAGGATCGTAATTTTAAAATAGTTGTAAATCCTAAAACTAACCCCAGACAAATAGACGTTTTTGCAAAGGATGATCAGACCATTTTATTGATCGAATGTACATGTTGCGAAGAAAGGAAGGAGAAAGATTTAAATAAGCTTTTAGAGAAAATCCTAAGCATTAGAACCGATGTCTTTAAATCCATAAGCCTACATTATGGTCCTGAAATAAAACTAAAGATGCGTTGGATTATTGCTACAAGAAATATTGACTGGCGTCCGGTGGATCTCGAGAAAGCTGAAGCCAACAACATTGTGGTTCTAAGAGATGAGGAAATAGAATACTATCACAAACTAACGACTTTATTAAAAAAAGCTGCGAAGTATCAATTATTAGCCCATATATTCGCTCAAGAGAAAATTCATGAAATGGAAATGAAAGTTCCAGCTACAAGGGGTAGAATGGGTGGGCGGATATTCTATAACTTCCTCATTCGTCCAATTGATTTGCTTAAAATGGCTTATATAAGCCACAGACAAAGCCGTGATTTAGAAGACTACGAGACGTATCAGAGAATGCTGAAACCGATTCGATTAGTTTCTATAGCCAAGTATATCGATAATGGTGGTCAGTTCCCGACAAATATAGTGATTAATATTAAGGCTAAGACAGGTTTACGATTTGATAAAAAAGAACAAATAGGTGAATCATCATTTGGCACTTTATATTTGCCAAATCATTATGCATCGGCTTGGGTCATAGATGGTCAACATAGATTGTATGGTTTCGCGTATTCTAAACGAATGGACGAACTGCAAGACAAGACAACTTTTCCCGTTTTGGCATATGACAATTTACCGCCCTTGGAAGAAGCAAACCTTTTTGTTGATGTGAACTCCAAACAGGAACCTGTAAAACAGAATTTGATAAAAGAAATTTATGCCAATCTGAAATGGGTTTCCGAAGATGAAAAAGAAAGACTGGATGCTATGCGTTCGCGAACAGTTTTAAGGTTGAACGCAATGGCTAGATCGCCTTTTTTCGAACGATTAGCTTTATCTAATATTACTAAGACTCATGAGAAATGCCTAACCTTGACGTCATTCGTAGACGGATTGAAAGAAAACAGATTATTTGGTGAATATACTCCGATTTTTAAACCAGGACCACTTTTTGCAACAAAAGAAAAAAAACCCGAGTCAACCCTAGAGAAAGCCTGTGACATATTAATTTATTATTTTGATTTATTCAAAAATGGTTTATCGCAACAGTGGTTATTAGGGGATGACAAGGGTGGTTTTTTCTTCACAAATAATGGAGTCAGGTGTCTGTTGGTGATCTTGAAAGAAATATTGATCGATATTGAATACAAACTGGACGAAGACTTGGATGAATTACCGGCAGAAGCTTTCATTTCTTGTTTTGATGAGTATATAGACCCTCTTGTACAACATTTTAAAGACAGTTCTCCAGAATTCATTGAAAAATTTAGAAAAAGACAAGCCCTATCTGGGGTAAACCAAAATGCCACCGAGATGATGTCATTCATTCATAGTAAGATGAAAGATTTTTGTCCTGATAGAGTCGCAAAGTATCTGGAAACTATTGACGAAATTGGAACCAGCGAAGCTCGGACTCTGATTGATGAAATTCAAATGAAAATGTTTGATTTCGTCATAAAAAAACTAAAGGAGAAGCATGGGGAAAAATGGTGGTATGATGGTATTCCTGGTACGATTCGTGACGGTTGCGCTCGCAAACAGGAAGCAGAAAAGGGAATTAAGGATAAGGAGCAATATCTGGTTTTAATTGATTATAAGGATATTGCAGAACACAATTGGCCTGATCCATTCGAAAAATATCTTTCAATCACAATGGATGGCGGCAAAAAAAAGAAACTCAGTTGGATACAAGAACTCAATACAATAAGAAATATTACGCACCATGTAGAAAAATGGCCCGCTACCAAAGATCAGGTCAGTTTTGTAAAAGAAGTTCATAATTTTATAAGTAATAATTTAATATAGTATTTTTTGTTTTAAATCTTATGAATCAAAATACATGGTGCAACCACTAATTACCTGTTCTATTTATGAGACCGTCCTCAGACTTTCTATTAAAACTCTTATGTTCTCGTAGTTTGGGCAGCCACCGCATTTACTAAAATCGTCGTTTCTAGAAATAGCTGGCTGGTCTAAGGAATTATCAGACGATGGTAATATTTTAACATCCCCTTCATGTCCGATATTATTAAGTTTATCACGGGATCTACGCCGAATTTCCTTTGAAAGTGGTAATCCTACTTGACGTTCAATTGAATTGAAAAACATGGCTTTTGTTTCGTTATCGACAAAATCATCTCTCCGTCCGTTGGGAATAAGACGTTCCGATATCACGTGAATTTCTCCGGTGAGATAGCCATTAAATCTGGGTTCTTTAAAGCATTGGTCTAACAGGTGACCATCGCCCAATTGTATATTACCAACCCGAACTCTTATTCCTCCCACTCCGCTTTCTCGGTGAATTGCGCCTAAAAGATGATCTCGAACGCCATACCAGCCGCATGCTAAGGGTGTCTGCGAGTCGTCGGGCAAAAATAGTCTTTCGAAATCTAGAATTGAGTCATGTCCTCCCTTGGTCAAAGAAACGTGATCCATATATTTCTTAAATATGGGTTGACCATTCAAGATAATGGAATACGCACGATAATCATTTGTCTTTTCTTTAACGAACTCATTAATCCGTTCGCTAAATGAAAAAATCGTAGGATCAAAGGGTACGGGTGCAACCTCAGCGAGATAATCAGCTACTCTGCGATAGTCGAGCAGATGATTCCTAAAACTGGATACTCCCATTAAAGTGATTTCAAAGTAACTGCCAGAAGGACGTTTATGATTGTACTGTTCGGTTTCAACAACTTGTTTGTACAAATCATCAAGCTTGCCGAATCTTTTTGATCTATCTGTAAGAAGCTGCCTAAGCCTGAGACAGTCCCATGTCTGTACGGTTTCGATTATTTCCCCTTTAGCTTTTGTTCTAAAAACAGCTTTTTCCGCAAAAGCCAGTCCCCCCAATCGTCCGATACCTCTAAAGCCTCTTTGTTTCAATCCGCCTTTGCTACTAATACCAATGCTGGAAAGGATATAGGGCGCATTAGAGGAAGGGATTCCGGCGCCATTATCCTTTATTACGATGCTTTTGCTTGTAGGGTCTAGGTCTATATTAATTTGACCGCGAGCAGCATTAGACAAAAGATCAATGGAATCGACCGCATTTTGTACATATTCACGGTACATTGATAATGGGTCAATATACATGCCTGCTGTCAAAGTTTCCAATAAGTATATTCCAAGAAAAAAAGTCCCATTCCTTTGGGTGTTGTTCATCATCTTTGATCCTTTCATTCCAGGTCGAAAAGTGCTTCTATATCATGGCCGTTATCGTCAGGAGCATAATAACTCAAGATTTTCTTAAGCTTACTATTCTTGGACTGCGCGATAAGTTGCCGAAGTCTTGCTTTAGTTTTTCCTTCGCAAAGAATATTAACTAATTCGTGTCTTTCACCAGAAGTGAGTCTTTTGTACTTGTTAATCCAATCCATTTCAGTTTGTTGTGGTTGTCTAGAGCGATGCATAAGTAGTTTTTCGGGCATATGGAGAATCATCATAAATTCTTCTTCGTCTGCGCCAAAGGCTCTGAAGAAAAAATCTTCTGCGGCCATTACGGAACCCTTTACGACATTTAGAATTCGCTGAACGCTTCTGATAAATTGCCAGTTCCATTTTGGGCTAATGTACTTCCTATCCTTGGCCGTAATAGGGATATATTTCATAGGAAAAGAATAGATGTGTAAATTCAACTGTTTATTAAGATCGATTGTAATTTTTAATCTCTTCCATAAATCAACTGGGCTATCATTGTAATTATATAGGATGTAATTTGACAGTCTGTGTATACCACTTTTAGCGGCGAGCAGTACGCTTCTTCTGTAAATATTTTCAAGCCCAACTTGGTCGAACGCTATACGTAGGGGATTAATTGGGATTTTCGCGAACAGCTTCATTTGTTCTTCCGTGATGAGTCTAGCATCTATGCCTTGGTTAAAATCTACATATCTTGCCCGACCATTTAATTTTGCATCGGCTTGAAATCCTAATTCATATATATCATTGATAATTTTCTCAAATTTCTTTGAGGCGAGGATATTGTTGTCAAAAAATATTAAATCTTTTTTTTCTCCGTAATATTTCTTAATTTCGTCTACGTATGCAGTTATTCCTTTGTAGTCTATAAATTCAGGCTCTAGTTTGGGAACCCCACAAAATCCGCATTTGTTTACGCATCCTCTTGTTAAGTATCCAAAATAACTATTCAGAATTGCATACTTATATTTTGTATCGTCAAAAAGGGAATAATCAGGAATCATGTTGTCAATAATATCATCATTGTCGGTATCGAGAATACCTGGTCGACTCAATACTCTTTCAATTGGCTTCACGCCGGTTTCTCTCCAGAGTTCATCTGCCATGAGGGTTGCCATTATTCCACCAACGCGTAATCGGGTTAAATCACCACGCAATAATTTCTTATAATGCAGGATGGTTTTCGTAGTGATGGTCCATTCAAAGGTAAAAAGAGTCGATACATAGATACGGTCCCAATATTCGTATTCGATTTCTGGTTGAATACCCTTGACAAATTTCACCTGGTCGCCTTGACGCTTATGATAGGTAGATATCTTCATAAGCCCCATAGGCGGAAACTTAGTTCTGTAATCTGGTTCAACCAGCAAAATATTTCTTTCCATGGCTAAAATATAACATTAACTTATGTCAAAAACAATCCGCAAGAAAATCCTAATTTGCATCGGATACGTGATGCCTCATATTTTTGCAGCTGTTATCTATTTTAAGTTTATGAACCCAATTAACTAAAATCACCGTTGACTAAGACGTATTTCAGGCGCACAATTAGTTACGTTAGCCGCCATTAAGTCCTTATCCGTAATTCTGACTTACTACATAACAATTAATATTATTATATAGTTATGATTGAAGTGGGTTTTAGTTTTCCCGTGCCGCCTGAAATCATCCTTGGTCGTCTGTCTCGGTAAAGGAACAACGTTAATCTTGGGACAAGAACGTTTTTTGATGACTCCATTTATCCTGAAATCACTACTCTCCTTATAGTGTGTATAGAGCTGAATGCTCACCGTATAATTGTGACATTAATGTTATAGAAATCTTACATTAATGAAATAAGTTCACTCGAGACATCCTGGTACCCCCATATTTCAGAGGGTACCAGGATACCAGAATCATTACTTCACCATCTCCAGAATAGTTCCGCCTACCTTCTGGAGCTTATACCCACCATCCGCCGGCAGTCCCGGATACTGAGACGCTTTCGTGTAAACGTTGATCACATGGTACATCGTCTGGCCATATTCTTTCGGCAGCGCCCATTCGACCGCCTCTTTCTCTTCCTTCGTCAACTGGAACTGGTTGTTAAAACTGTTGATGGTCGCCTCCGGATGCTCCACCCTGCTCTCGATCGACAACCTGAACTGGTCTTTCTTGTTGGCGAGTTCTCTTGAGATATCCGAGAAGACTGCCGGAAGCTCATTCAGTATCTTTCCCGATACATGGCGGTAGGACGCGCTCACCTGCGTCTTCGATACCATCCCGTTCGTGCAGACAAGCCTCAGGACAAAAGCCCCTATCGATAACGCTGCAAGTCCCACTTCGGAATTTGCCATCGATATACCAGGAGTCATTCTATCTCCATTTACCGTGAACGTCTCGCGGGTATCGGGAATATTAACCATCATAAACTGTTCGCTGACGGACGCTTGCACTCTGGCATCAGGGGCGTAACCCAAGGACTTCAGCTTGTCCAGCACCTCAAGGTTGTCGGTGGGAATGTATCTTGGCGTGAAAATAGCTCTGACCTCGTCGCCACTGAAACGGAAGAACAGCTGTTCGTTGCGTTCGTGCTGCAGCCAGTAGTTGAGGTTCTCCCTCTGTATCTCCGCCGGACATTTCTTCAGGTAATAATAGGGTATCCCCAGCCGGTTTGCCATGGACATCTGCGCTATAGGCTTCAAGCTGCGGGGTGAATCCCCTATCAGGATTGTTTCTATTCCTTCGAATCTCAGGTCCTTCACCTTGACGTAATCGTCATGATTGTTCACCGACATTGCGTGGATCCTTTCGAACACGTCGCCCAGTGTGGTCATGATGCTCATATAGTCCTCTCCTTTATGATTGTTCTCATGCAGCTCTATTGCCGGTCAGTTCCGGTTTCTTGAGGAGCGTAATCGCCATACGGAGCCGGAACATCCGAGAGACGACGGCGTCGACCTCTTGACTTGTCTTATCCTTTTCTACGAGCGCCTTGAGTTCCTTCTCCTGTTCCTTGTAAAGACCGCTTAAGAACTGGACTATTTCCTCTGGCGGGCGCCCCTTGAGGAGCCGCTTGATGTTGACGATCTTCCTCTCGCCTGACGGGTGCCTTACCACAAGGTACGCCTGCGCCTGCCTTTCCGTTTTTGTCATGGATTAGTCCTCCTCGTGGACAAAATCTCCGTCGTGGGGGTTCTCGACCCCACTCTTCTGGAGCTTGATGAATTCGATCTGGTTGGCGATAAGCTTATAAGCGGTCCTTTTCTCGCCCTCAGGTGTCGTCCACTTCTCCTGGTCGAGAGAACCGGATACTCCCACCCTGTCCCCCTTTTGGAGGTACTGTTCCGCAAGATCAGCGAGCTTGTTGAAGGCGGTTACCTTGATCCAGCTCGTCCTGTCCTTGCCTGACCGGAATGCGAGATTGAAGCTCACGACGTGGGTTCCTTCCGGCGAGAAGAAGCTCTCCGGATTCTTTCCAAGGTTTCCCGATACTATCGTTATGTTCATGATATTCTCCTTGTAAGTGATATATTGTCTGATCTATTGCGGATCTTTTAGGGGTTAAGCGGGCAACTCTGGTTCAACGGCGTTTTTGTTGGTAATGTGGTTGGTAGGTACTGAATCGTCCTCTTTCAAATAATCATCCGGTCTTCCAAGGTCGAATAGAACGATGGATACAGGGAGGGAAATAGTGGGGTAGAGATGCTCGATTTCCCTTTCAACAAGTTCCCGTGTGCTCCCGTAGGGACTCTTGTCGCTTCTATGTGCGTTGAGGATAATTATACCCATGTCTATTCTCCCCTTGTCGTAACCAACCTGCAGCCTTAATAAACCGTCTTGGATACACTCGTACGATGACAGGTTGCCGTCTATGGCGATACCCCTTTTGAATCCCTTGTAATAGTACCTGCGTCCTTCGAGTATGTTCAGGTCCTCCCTGTGCCTCCAGTCCATCTCCTCAAGCGCCTGCCGAGTAAGACCTCCGCGATAAACCGATCCGTACAGTGCGTCGTTCAGGTATTCCATGGTGGACTGGACATGTTCAACCATGTCCTTTGATATGAGGATAGTTTCCGCTCCCCTGAAATGCATAATTTCAAACGACATCTCTTGCCTCCTTTCCCGTAATTCTTGACACGTTCAGCAGGTGGTCCCTTATCCGGTACATGTCGCCTATTGCATGTCCCTCTTCGATCTTGGCAATCAATGCTTCGTACTGATTCCGGGTAAAGAACCCGTCCAGATATAACCAGGAGCAGAAGAGCATCACATTGAGAAACGACGCCTCACCCATCCCCCATCTCCATACCTTGTACCCGTAGCGCATCTCGCCGAACTTCTCATTGCAGCCGAGATACCAGAGGTTGTGGTCTCCCGTGATGACATTCCCGTCGTCGTCGAAACAGTTGCCGGAATCCTCCATGAGGAAATCGTATATCTCCTCACCCGTCGCCACCCCGTTCGTCATCTTGTCGCTGAAATTGTTTGTGTAAATCTTGCACCAGATACTGACCGGCGCCTTCTTTGCCGGATTGAATGCTATCATTAATACCTCCTCATTCTTGGGTTCCTACCCCCATGATTTCATCGATGAATACTGATTTCTTGCAGGGTTGTCCCATGTATGTATGGGTATAACTGAGATATAAGTGCTTCATCGCCCGCGATATACCCACGAAGACAATGCGCCTTTCTTCTTCTATATCTCCTTTCTTGGTGGGAGTGATACCCTCAACGAGTCCTATGACAAATACGGCGGGAAACTCAAGCCCCTTCGCCTTATGAACGGTCATGAGGGAGATCCCTTCTTTGTCGTTCACCATTTCATCTTCGAATGTATCGGTATACTCCAGGAATTTCTCTATGCTCGTGTACCGTGTTGCAGCGAGTTGGAACTGGTTCAAGTTCAATATCTTGACGTCATCAGGGGACGGTATGTCCTCGTCGCTCACAAACCTGTCATAATCAAGACTTGTCCTTAAGATTCCAATGATCTCAGCCGGCTGCATATTCCCTTCATACTCCATAAGGGGATCCATGAATGATATAAATTCTTTGATGTTCTTCCGGACGTACGGGAGGTCTATCCCTATTTCCTTGAGTCCTCTGTAAAAGTGGACTCTTCTCTTGTTTGAGAATATCTCCAGTTCCTTGATAAATTTCCTGCTCACGTATCTGTTGGGGATATTCAGGATATCAAGGAGAGCTTCATCTGATTCGTCCGATTCCGGGTTATGAATAACCCTCAGGTAATTAAGAAGGTGCCTTACCTCAGGACGATTGTAGAAGTTCAATCCATTTTCTATATGGTAGGGTATCTTCAGCCGCGAAAATGTTTCCTCTATAACCCGTGACTGAAAATTAGCCCTGTAAAGGACGGCTACATCTTTATAAGAATATCCCCTGTGTTCAACAAGTTCCGTTATCTCGTTGGCAAGGTTCAGTGCTTCTCCCTCTTCGGATGATGCTTCCAAGGTTATGACATCATCACCGTCAGGGTTATTCGTGGTCAATGTCTTGTCTATTTTCCTCAAGTTGTGCAGGATAAGGTTCTGGCACCCTTTGAGAATCTGGGGGGTCGAGCGATAGTTGAGATCCAATATGAATATCTCAGACCCATTAAACATCTTTTCAAAATTGAGTATGTTCCCTACTGACGCTCCCGTGAAGGCGTAGATTGATTGCCAGTCATCACCGCAGACCCAGAAGCTCGATTCGCTGCCATTTCCGTTGATCAGGGTTTTCAGTATTTCAAGCTGAACTGGGTTCGTGTCCTGGTATTCGTCGACAAGTAGATGAAGGTAGCGGTCCGCGTATTTGCTTCTTATCTCGGGATTGTCATTGAGCAGGCGATACGACTCAATTAGAAGGTCGTCGAAGTCCATGAGGTACTTCTTGCCTTTCTCCCTGTCGTACTTCTCGTAGATGTCAGCGATCTTGAGCATCGTCTTGTCACCTTCATAGAGCGCCCTGAACTCCTCCACGTCAATGAGGTTGTTCTTGGCAAGACTTATTTCGCTCAAGACCATACCAACGGATATATCCTTGAGTCTCATGTGCTTCATAATGTTCCGAAGAAACACGATCCGATCTTTTCCCGTTAATATCTCAAAGATCTTACCTTCGGACCGTAAAAGGAAGTGGCAAAATGAATGGATTGTGGACAATGTAACCCTTGACGCCATATCCCCTAATACCGGCACCAGTCTTTGTCTCATCTCTTCAGCCGCATTTCGCGTGAAAGTGAGTCCCAGGATGTTCTCGGGTGCTACCTTATGTTGTTTCACAAGTATTCCTATCCTCTCCATCATGGTTCTTGTCTTGCCACTTCCTGGCACCGCTATGACTGCGGCTATTCCGTTACGAAACTGCGCTGCCTTCTTCTGTTCCCTATTCAAACTCGACAATCTCTCTCACCTCCTTGTAGTCATGCTGCATTCTGAAGAAACCACTCATCACACGCGCTCTTAAAGGAGCAGCCCTTGCACTTCCAGTTGGACGGACTGTCGTTGGGAATGAATACCCCCTTGGAAATACCCGATGCCACTTCAATGATCTTCCTCGTAGCGCGTATCTCGTCAATTTTAGACCTTGTTGTATAGTACTGCTCAAACTTAGGGGTTTTCGTCTTGATAAGACAGTCGAACCTCAGGATGATCTCTCTGTCTTGATATCCCATTGCTTTAGCCGCCATTTGGTAGAGGGTCAGCTGGAAATTCCTATCCACCTCATCTCGGGAATAGGACCTGCCGGATGTCTTGAAATCGGTGATGATAAGGGTTCCCGACGCGTCCTCTTCCATGAGGTCCATTGCGCCTATTATGGGAACGCTGCTTCCGTTGAGGGTAAAACTGAAGGGTTCTTCTATGGCAAGGATCTCAAATTCATTCTGAGGTCTCTTGTGGTAGTAGGCGGTGAGGAGTTCCTTCCCCTCAAGGAGCAACACTTCAAAGGATTTCCCTTCCGCGTACTGGATGTCCTCCCTGTCCTTGGCTATTCCGACCCAATTCTTCTCAAATGACTCATGAATCTCCTTGATGGACAGGGTCAATCCCGCCATTTGATTTTGATAGATCTCCGCCAGTACGAGATGGATGACGCTTCCAAACTCAAGAGCATCCGGTTTCATCTCCGGTTTCAGTTTGTCTATCCTCCCGAACTTATACAGGAGTCCGCAATCTAGGTAATCTCCTATGGATGACGCGGACAGGTGCGGCAGCGCTCGTAGATCGTTTAACGACATTTGTTTGACCTCCTTACATGGTCTTATGTGCTTGTGTTGAGAGTGGACAGGATGCGTCAACCCCTTTTCACATCCTGTCCGGATGGGGGTGTATGACAGGGGGTTGATTATGATGCCTGCTGCAGGATGCGGATAAAGGCGGATGCGTCTGACGCCGTGAGGTTCTCTACGGAAAGGTTATACGCCTTCATAGCCAGGTTCTCCAGGTCCTCCACAGACATGTTGCGTCTTCTGGAGAGGTTGTATATGGCGTTCTTCTGCGCTTCAGATATCATGGGGGAAGGTTTCTGAACGGATTTCCCATTGCCATTTTTCTTATCAGGGTTTGCAGGGGTTTTCTCCAGAACGGGTGGTACTTCAACTGGAGTTGCTTGTTCGGATGTTTCCACCGGGATTGCTTCGACTTTCTTGCCGTCCCCGTTCTCGGGTTTGACAGCAACCTTCTCCCTCTTGGGGAGTTTCCTTACGTTATCAGGTTTCAGGGCCACTCTTCTGCTATCATTGTCACCAATGATGTCGTTCAAATCCCCCAGTTCTTCTAATGCGGTCATCCCGATGTTGTCCATGTCACGGAACGCGCGCGCTTTTGCCCGTGTGCTTGCCATGCGGATCAGGTGTTTGGCAACCTTGGCGTTGCAATTGTACGGATTCGCATCTCCGATATCGGCAAATCTTCTCCCATCAACTGTCTCGACCCTTGCCTTGCAGATCGCGGTGTTGCCGTTCTCGTTTGTCGGGTTCTGGATAAGCTCCACGTCGACCGTGCAGAGGTTCTTCTGGTGCGCAACATCGAGCAGTCCTGCATAGAGCACGAAGTCCTTGTCATCGATCCTCTTGATGAACGTGTCTTCGAGTTTGGGTCTCCACCTCTCCAGGAACCGGACGTTCTGGGGGTCACCCTCAGTCACCGACGCCATCACCGCCATGACGTGCTTGCACCTGAAGGTCGTGTCGTTCTTGAACCCTCGGGAGAAGTCCCCACAGTTGCAGTAGTAATCGGTTTCGTTGTTGTAGCACACCTTGTAGCATATCTTCCCTTCTTCGGACTCCACGTAGAACCAGGGGGAGTCCTCCAAACGGAAGACCTTGAGGTTCTGTGAGCGTTCGCTTCTCTTGATCGCTTCCTTGTTCGTCATTTCTTGCCTCCTTTTAAATCGTTTTTGTCCTTTTTCACGGATATGAAGATGTTTGCGATGATCTCTGCAACTTTAATGATGAGCTTCATGGTGGGTCCTGTTATCATAGGCATACCTCCTGAGATGAATTGGGGTTGGGAAAGACTGCGGCCGGTTTTGGAATGACGATGATGGGCATATCGGAAGTTTTATATAAAATTAATATATGTGGTGAGGGTGGTTATTCCCTGATTGGACCCACTCAACGGAAGGTCATTTTTCACACCAAGGAAGTAATCTGCGTCTCGACGATATCGGAGAAGACCAGGACGATGTAATATGCGAATATGGTTTAAAAGATATCGTATACAAGCCAAGATGCATAAGAGAAGCTAGCGCCTCTATATTGCGTCTTGCTAGGAATTGAGTTCTTGTCTGTGAAAGTTCTTGGACGTGAACGATCTATTGCTGCTTGGATTACTTGGGAGTGAAGAAGGAATTGGTAAAGAGGCGAATGAGCGATATCTAGACTATAAGTGATTAAAATTATTTTGGAAGTAGGTTGATATTTTTGGTTTTGTATAATAATTTGTAAATATGAACGTTTACTTCTCCGATTTTTTTTGTATCGATCCGGAATTGGTCGAAGTCTATGGAGCTTTTAACATTTCGCTGATTAACGATTTACCATTGTTCGTTGATCCTTTCTTGCTTTTTAATAGTGAAAAAGAGGATTACCAAAGACTACATCGCCAAATACTTGAATATGTGGCCTTTCTTCGTGAAAAATCAATGGAAGAAGGTTTAAAATCTGGATTATTACAATCGTGGTTTGTTTTTTCTGAGGTTAAGCAGAATTGGCTTGGATACAGCCTGGTAGGTAACGGAGGAAGCGGTTTAGGCATTGATTTTGCGAAGGCTCTAAATAAGAATCTCCATACACTTTTTACGGATTTTGGCGAAGAAACGATAACCCGTAGTAGTCATCTTGAAAAGCTATGTCTTGTCAAAGACGGGGTTGGTCGAGATAACATCAGTGATTTCACCACAAACTTGATTAAATCGCACCTCTTGGAGTATACGCAAACATTTGCCAATAAGTATATCGATAAGTCGAAATGCAAGACTTTTGCGGTTCGTCGAGTAAGTTTTGATTATTTGACTCAAACGTGGAAAACAGGAAGATATACTCTTCCGTCATACAATAATGATTTTGTGCTTCTGACACCCAAAGACATTCTTACAAAAGATGAGACTTGGATTAACAAAGGAGATATCGTTGGCGATTTCGACGATATAGTCGCTTCGGTATCTAATGTCGAACTGAGGGATCAGATTAATCATTACTTCATAGCAAATCTTCCTCGTCCGGAACGAAAGAAGCGTGGTGGAGGAGCAAAAGCTCCAACGAAAAAACAAATTTCGGCAGCCATCTCAGCGGTAATATCAAAATATCCAGAATTCATTGATTACTATATTCGTTACAAGGAAGATCGCGGAAATGACGCCAAATCGATTAGCGAAGAAAGGGTGCTTGAGACTCAGGAACTTTTTGTCACCGAACTGTCCGCTTTTATTTCCAGCTTGTCTCGAAAATCAAAGTTTTATGAAACTCCAGGAGACACCTTGGAAGAATCTTATCAACGTGTCATGTTCCTCAAAAACGTTATAGAAAATAAAGATGGATATCGGGCTTTTTACAGCAAAGGTGATCCGGTCAAAAGAGAGGTAGAAATTCAAGTCATGTTCAGGTTGACGTGGTACGCAACCCCGTCCGATGTAACTCGCGAAGCTAATGAGGGGCGTGGCCCGGTTGATTTCAAAGTATCAAGAGGCGCAAAGGATAAATCATTGGTTGAATTCAAGCTAGCAAGCAATACAAAATTAAGACAAAATTTGGAAAGGCAGGTTGAAATATACAAGAAAGCTCATGATACCGATAAAGCTATAAAGGTCATTCTCTTTTTTACTGAAGAAGAAGAAATAAAAGTCAAAAGAATTCTGTCCGATTTGGAGTTATCAAGTGACAAATATGTCGTTCTTATAGATGCCAGGAAAGACAATAAGCCATCTGCATCAAGAGCATGATATGCCAACTCTATAAGACTCAAGGCTTGACTAGCAAATACACGTCCCTACTTGGTCCAAATGTTGGAAGCGATGGCGGAGGAAATTCTCGCTACTAATCCGATAGAAAGGAAATGAATTTCAAGCATTTCCTATTTAACTGTTGCGTTCAAGGTAGAGTAGATATTTTTCGATCAGCATTCGTGCGGTTTCCCTGGCTAATGCAAGTTCGGAACTATCGGCGTCCCGTAGATGACCAGCAGATTTTCCTCTGTGCCTACCCTGTTTCAGTGGTCGTAAATTAGCTAAGTCACCGATAGTATTCCATTTTGCTAGGGTAACACCAAGTTGTTTCTTTGCCTTATTTTGGTTTCTGAATTTCATGGTTAGAGCATCTCTAATTTCATAAAGATATACCAGTTCATTCTGAGGATCATTTACAGCCATTTGTAGACTTCTTAACATTTGATCAAGGGTCTCGTCGGATAACCTGAACTTGCCTATTGCCATAGCGAGCCACTCTTGTCGTTTTAGTCGGTCCTGCTTGGAATCGGAAATAATATTTCCATCCTTATCTCTTATGATGATGTCAACTGTTCCAACCGAGCACATTACTGTGACGGTATCTTCTATTTTTAGAAAAATATTGCGTGTACCATCTTCCTTTAGATCTGTTCGTGATGGTTTGCTGAGAGTGAAGGCAGCATGAGTCAATACCTGAACGGCAAGGAGCTGGCTTTCTATTATCTTTGTTAAATCGCCAGTTATTGAATCATTGTTTCTAAATACCCTCATTTCAATGGTTGCAATAGCGGTGCCTTGGGATATCTGTAGCGTAAAACCATCGCCAGACATGGCAATTGGCTCTTCCAAATAAGTCGAGGGAGAATATCTCCACTCTAGGTGAACCTCTACCGCCTTGCTCATCTTGGTCTCTCCTACTCAATTAGTGGCTCTAGTATATTTGACCAGTCTAGCCGGAATTAGTAGAACTCTGAATTGGATTCCTATTCCTATAGTAAAATTGTTTTGATTATCCTAGTTCAGGCTTCAGTCCGTGAATAACGCCATAACAGAGATAAATCTTGAATACGTCACATTTTTATCTAATTAGCTTATTGTAACGAAAGAGTCTCGGCAACTTTTTTGAGTTTCTTTTCAAATGGCCCATATATTTCGGGAGGTGCCATACCTCCAACAGTGTAACTCTTTCCCTTGTGAAAAGTTATAATCGTGTATTGCCTTTTTAAATTTCCCATAAGCAAAAACTGGGTTATGAGATAAGCAGCTTTTTTCTTAGCTAGTTGCCCCCTGCCAAAATCTACAAGGACCTTATCCGGATCTATTTTCCTCTGTTCCTCGAAAAGTTTTTGTATGAAATTATGTAACCCCCTTTTTGAAAAACTTCCTATGTTTGTATCTTGAGATTCAGGGCTATTGTTTTTAACGACGACATGCATTGATTCACCAGAATTGTTCCTTGTTGAGACTATAAGATAATTGTCAATTTGACGTTCCTCTAATTGCCACCCTGTTTCGAATTGTATGCTGAACCCCCAATTGTTACTACGGTATAGACCGGTAGTAGGATCATAATTGCCTGGCGCAGGTTTGGCCGAAGATTGAAGTGGCAGATCCGCCGCGGGTTTTTTGCCTGTAATTTTATCAGGATCGCTTGAAGACCAATGCGACCAAATGCCTAAACTGTCTATAAGGCCAGATTTAAACTGGCGCGTGGTTGGAATAGGCAAATAACCTGTGCCAAAAACCAGGCATATTAAAAATATAAAAAATCCCATCCAGATGCTCCCAACAATACTCCTTTTATATTTCCAGTTAAATAAAACTGTGAATGATGGTGCGCTATCTTTGGCTATATAGAGAATAAGTACCGTAACGAGAGCAAGCGCGCACCATTGAATTAATAAGGTGAGAAAATCTATCTCCCGGTAACCTCGTAGAGTAAATAGAAAAGCATAGCCCCGGTCACGAATAATCCCATTTATTTTTGATATCCAAGGCGGGAAGATTGCCATAATCGCACCAATTGCGATTGCGCAAAATATAGTAATCTTACGATAATTAACGATTCTCTCTCTGGAACAACCTACAAATTTAGGACATGTCCTATAAATTTTTAGTAACGACCACCGAATAGCAAAGATGACAAATGGTATGAACACCCATATTAATCCAACCTTTAATAAAAAATCCCTTCTTTGCTTGGCTGAATATTTTTCCACAATAGACCAGTATTCTTTGCAGGCATCCAGCATAATCTTTTCATTAAATCCATCATAGAATCTAATAAAATGCTTATTTGGCATCTCCACTTCGATGGTTGCCTCACCGTAGGCCAATTTATCAAACATGTCTTTCTCAATTATAAGGCCGGCCTCGTACGATAGATTGTCATAAAACTGTTTTTGATGGAGTATATTTTCGGGCCTTGGGATCATCAACAAGACATAGATTAGCAGAGATAGAGAATACACAATTATCGAGATGTATAAGGTTTTTTTGCCGATCAACTGTTGTGCTGTTTCAGGTTTTTCTTCCTGCAGGTTAAGATATGCATCATCTGGCGTTCCTTCCTGAGTATTTTGACAAACATTCGCAATCCTTTCTTTTCTTCCAATCATTGAAAATAGTAAGAATATTCCCCCCAAAACAAACAAAATACACGCAATGGTCGCGATAATTTGGACAGTTTTTTCACTTACGAATGGTAATATACATAAAATTAAGAAAATGCTTGGAAGGGTAAACCGATAATAAAAATTCACCCTGATTCCATAATTTCTCAAGGTTCGTTGGATAGTGTACAACGCTAGTATGACAAAACAAAATGCAGCGGTCCCTATGCCTATCGCCGTGCCAAGACTCATACGATTCTCCTATGATTCTATATAAAGATGTTTAATGTTCCATGATTTTAAAAAGATTGTCAATAACTCGTGGTTCCGTTTCGGGTGGAAATATGTTCAGGATTATCAAAAGTATATCGACAAACAAATATCAGCATTTTATAATCACAAAAAAGACGGTCAATTAAGCAAGGAAGAATGATAATGAACATTTACCCGCATAATATCAAGCGCATATTAATCATGTTACCAATCATTATAATATTCGCATGTACTACTGCCTTGGCTGGTCCCTCTGAAGATGCCAGCCTCCGAGAAGCGACAAAAAAGTTGGATATTAATGCAGTAAAAACCGCTTTAAGAAGAGGGGCAAACCCCAATATGCCATCCTCCGATCCGCGACCAATGACCCCATTGAGCCTAACCTCAATGGCCGTTCTCTTTGATCGTAATGGAAATGAAAGCAAGAGAGCGGCAGAGATTTTTAAGATATTATTTGCTGCTGGAGCAAAACTTGGTCGTTGGGATCGAGACATTCTTTTTGTTCCAATTTCAGGAGGACATGTAGAACTTGTGAAGTTGCTTTTATCTCATGGGGCATCACCTACGGCAAAAATCGAAGGATATTTGCCAACCCAACTGGCCCTCAAATATGGGCAAACAGAGGTATACAATCTTTTGTTATCTCACGGTGGAATCGCGGCCAACAATAAGGAAGCTCTGCAGTTGAGTTTTATAGAAGCAGCTACGAATGGTCAAATTATCAAAATGGAACGGGCGTTTAAAGCTGGGGCGCGTATCGATGCGGCAGGTCCGGACGGTATGACAGCGCTAATAAGCGCTCTCAGAATACCCATTCATGATAAGAGTAAATTGGGTATCATTTCATGGCTCCTAGATCATGGTGCTGATCCTAACCTTAGAGGAGAAAGCGGATTCAGGGATTTCGATGGAATTCCACTTCACGTTTTTGTGGCAATTAATAGAGGTATTATGATGGGTGAGATAACGACATTGCAGGACGCACAAGTGTTTGCAGAGGCAGCTTTAACGCGATTATTAAAGGCTGGCGCCAAAGTATCCGGAATGGATACGCAAGACAGAACTCCTCTACATATCTGTGCTAAAGTCAACAATGTTAGGGCTGCAGAAATATTAATCGAAAGAGGCGCCCGCATTATGGCAAGGGACGTAAAGGGTAAGACCCCCCTTGATTACGCAGAATCGGAGTCTATGATCAGACTGCTAAGGAGCCATGGAGCATCTGAGTGATAGGTTGAATATCTCTAGTTGAATAACCCGTAAAGTGAGGTAATTAAGTGGCCTTAGCGCCTATAAGCATATCATGCGCAAAATGTGGAACTGACTTCACAGCGTTACCAAAGCGTTCATTTCTCGGGTTTCAGAAATTATCATGTCCAAATTGTGACGAACAATTGACATATCCCCTGACATCAGGATACCGAATCACTTACTGGATTCTGTTTGGTTTAATGGTTTTAGGCTCGATTGATATAGCGTTGCAGGGTAAATTTCCGATAATTGGTTTTTTTGGATTTGCGATTATGATAGCGCTTTTTAATGATGTTTGCATAAGAAAACAGTTGGCTAAAAGTTTTCGGGGAAAAGCGCCTGATGATTCTGCGAAAGATGTCGCTCAACCTAAAGTATTGGAAGTTACTGATGTTGAGAAGAGATCTTCTGAGCCGCTGACCCAGGTTGAGTACATCGAGAGAATATCCACAAAAAAGGTGCTTGATCAAAGTAGGTTACGTAAAGTTGTTCTGATTTGGTCGGTAGGATTATCTGTGTTGTCTTTGGGTTTTGCCGGATATAATCTTCATAAATCAATCAAGGCAGATAAAGACTGGGAAACTGAGAGAATAAAAGTTAATCGGTTATACGAGGAAAAAAGGAAGATTACTGATAAATATATTTATGAATACGGGGTCACAAGCCAAAAGGAGCTCGATGAAGCAACATATGTTCAAGATATGTTGATAAATAATACCGTGGAGCTAGCTAAGATATATTGGAATAAATTTAAAAAACATACATTCTATTTCTGGTTGTCCTTAGCGCTGACCACAATTCCTTGGTTGGCGATTATTTTTTTTAGGTTTATACGATGGCAATATCGATACCTCTATCCAGAAAAGAAAGGGTAACAACAGTGATTAAAAATACGTTCCTGGCCTATATTTTGCTGAGTTTGATCGGACTAATGATTTATTCATTTGATTCTGCGTACGCTCAGTCCAATTGGGTTACTTTTAGAAATACCGAATTTAAATTTCGTTTCATCTATCCTCCGGGTTGGAAGATCGATACACCTAGAGGGAAAAATGTTCGGGGAAAAGTTTCATCCCCAAAAGGGGAATTATTCGCCAGTTGTAATATCGTTGTAAAACCGTCGCCGGCAATCTCCAAGTACACCCAGAAAGAACTCGGTGAAATGCTTGAGACTGAAGTATGGTCCGCTAATGATTGGTTAGGGACTTTAAAAGACAAATTTCCCGATGCTATGATTAATGAAAGAAAAAGGATCAAAATTGATAATCTGCCAGCACAGTTCGCCGTTTTTAAATACACCTACGAGACAATGGATATGAAACTCTATTCGCAGTCAATGGTTTTTGCGACATTTACGCCTGGTTATGCATGGTTATTCACTTGCGGATCTGCTGCCAAGGATGAACGTGATGCAGAAAAGAATTATGCATTTTGGAAGCCAATATTTACAAGATTATTTAGTTCATTTGTATTCGAAAAATAACCTATATTTACACTGGATTTACGGTCAAGCATTCCTCTTCTTCAACCCGGAATGAGATATCATATTTAAAGTAAACAAATTCATTCCTTTTATTTGCCAATAGCACTTATGATAAAAGTCGCGGAATTTGCGCTTTGCAACTAGAGCAATACCATTGCTGAGCATCGTCACTATAGTCCAGATTGGTATATTGGGATCCGCATAGAGGACAATTGCCCGTGACAGTTGGTCTAGAATTCATATTTGTACTGTTTTCATTTTTCAACGATGCTCTCTTAAGACTTATCCTACACAACACTGTTCCCGCTATTAGACCGGCAGAAACACTTAAGGCACCTATTGAATAGCCGAATAAAATTGCCGTCAAGAAATCCAATAACATGAATACGGCTATTCCCACTATTGAGTAAACTACACAATTTGAAAAGCGTTCGGATCCAGAAATTAGCCCTTTTGTCCAAATTCCAACGAAGGTTGTAGCGTTAATAATAATAGTAATCGAGTACAACGCAAATGATTGGTGCATCATAGAAGTTTTCGGGTTTAGGATAGTCACTATAAACGTACTAACAATGGTAGACGCAAATACAGCTATTATCGTGAATAACCAGCGCGCAGCCATTTATTCCCCCAAATTAATACCGTAGATCATTACCCAAATCAAAAAATTGCTTGAATCATGTTTCTCATAATATCGCTAGCATATTACTTTGTCAAAGAAAATAAAATAACCTTTATAGCACCCTATTAAAATTATGGCAATAACAGGTTTTGGTTCTCGCATAAAACCTTTCAAGAGCCGTTCCTCTCATAATCCCAACCAATTATTACCATCTACGCGTATCCCTCACCCAGATTAACACGGGAAGATCCTAGAGGATATTGTTCTCATATATCCGGAAGCAGCAACCGACCATATCTTTCTTCTCACCATTTTTGGTTTTTTTTGTTTCATGATATTTTATACAAGTAAATTCTGCTTGTTATGACTTACCAACGTCCATAACCATAGAATCCCTACCTCTGGAACAATCCCTTCCGAAATCTTCTTGTATAATAGACCAACTGTCCTACAAACATTATCTATAAACAAAAAAAATAAAATGGTTCCCCCAGAGGAAAACCGACCCTCCCAGCAGGGGGAGGGAAGGTTTTTCTTAGTTTATATTTTCTTATAATATCTTATAGGGCTGAGATCATGAATGTTATTATCCGGTTATATCCGTTTACGTTTTCCGGACCCTACATCGATTCTTTCCGGACCCTACATCATTATTTTCCGGACCCTACATCCCCTTCAGATATAGTGGTGGTATCGATTTGCGGACTCTTGTGATCGTTCTTACCCTTCTTCGGTAATGTGATTTCATATTTGATCCCATTAAATCCTGTGACTTGCTTGTAATCGAGTATCAGACCGTATTTTTTCAGGGGATTGAGGGTATTTATCTCCAGATTGGCAATGAGGTTCGTTATGTTCGTGTCCTTGAAGCGCATCCGCTCTACGATAGTGGTGAGATTGAATTCCTGTTTGACCAGGTTATGATGCAGCAGGAGATGGCGATAGAATATTTGCGCCGACTGCGCGAGATGATACAGGTTGTTGTCGATCCAGTCATAATTCCTCGTCAAGAGGTTATGGACGAACATCTCTCCCAGGATCGTATTGAAGATAATGTAGTAAAATCGGTTTTGGACAATCCCGTCATTTCTTACTTCCTTGTCGATGTAACCCAATTCAAAGGGGTGACTGAAAACGTTCATTGAATACCATTTTTCTTTCATACTTTTTCCTTTGTCCGTTACCATCCGCACGGGGAACTCGATCCTGAACTCGACCCGCGATGTTTTCTTGAGAAGGCTGAAAATGTCGTTGGAACACAATTTAAGACCTGTGAAACTTCGGAAATGGCGGTCGTCAAACCTTACGTATTTTTGTTGCTTTAAGGCTGATAGGTCTTCTTCCGTAATTGCTCTGGGAATGTTAATTGGTTTTCCAAAATTATTTATATCGATCTCCTGCTCTCGTCTCCTGATGCTGTCATAATCATTGAATATGGGGGTGATTTCATCCGGGATAACATCGCCATTTTCCTTCAGGAGAAAGAGATGTCCCACCACGTCCATCACCATATAACTTTTGGCGTCCCAATCGCCGCTGATAGAGCAAGCTTTACCCGATTTTACCGATTCCCATTGGTATGTAATGTCTTCCCTATTGCCTCTCACTATGTTGGGGGGAATCGCTTTGTTCATCCCGCGCTCCGACGTGTTTGACCGTGTTCCCTTTATGCTCAGCCTAGCGATTGTCTGGGATACCGAGTTGACGAGCTTTGCATAGTTAAAATCATCACTCAGGAATTCTTCTATTTTCTTTAATGCATTGTGCTTATCCCTCAGGTCCTCCAGATCTGCGTGGAGATATTTCGGATAAGCAATCCCGTCATATTCTGATCTGAGTTTATAAAATGTTTCTTTTGCTTCTTCCTTATTCATGACCAGGTCCTCCTATTCGAACTGGGATTTCTTCTTTTTCTTTGCAGCGGCTGCTTCCGAAGTACGATCGCTGACCGTCATAAAGTTTTTGTCTACTTTCAAGGGGACTTTTCCCGTAACGCCAGTGCCGCGTTTTGCCTTGAATATGATCAGGTCGACGTTCCCGTCGTGCTTGATGATCGAGTCCCAGTCTTCCTTGACTTCAAATTCCCCGTCACTTTTTTCTTCAACCGCGCCGAGAATCCCTAACCACGATGCTTCATACTCAATGGTGCCCGACTCCTTGAATGACGCCATACTTAACCGCTGACCGGACTTGTATGAGTCTCTGGCCAGTTCTGAGATGGCGATGACGGGTGTATTCTGGATTTTGGCTAATTCCGTCAACTTGGAGAGGATATCGTCGACCCTTAGCCTTTCATCCCCAGTGTATTTCTCTGTCCTGAGCTTCCTTAGATAATCAATGATGATCACAGGTGCTTTCCCGTGTTTTTGCTTGATTTGAGCGATTAGTTCGTTCCATTTTTCGATAATTATTGTCTGCTGGACAACATATTTTTTGTCGATGATTCGCTGGATGCTCGGAATTTGCCAGAGGCTGCGTATGTCAGGAACTGTTCTGAAATTGAAATCCTCGATTGACTGACTGGAAAATCTTGAGAGGGTCCTGTACCTCAACTCCGCTCGCCCATCGTCATAACTGAAAAAGAGTACCGGGTAATCATTAAGACAGATATTGTCCGCAATGTTATTCAGGAGGACAGTCTTGCCGGATGACGGGATCCCGCCAAAGAGATAGAATCTTCCGCCGGCAAATCCACCGTTCATGTTGTTTTCAAGGTTGGCGAGATTGACGTTCCCAAAAGGGACTCGGACATAATTCTGCTGATAATCAGAAACAGCCCTGTTGATGTCGTCGAGAAATAGATTGACATTAATTTGTGGCGTCTGGGTTGTTGCCGTCTGGGTCTTCTTCTCCAACGCCTTTACGGATTCGAAGGTCTTTTTCAGTTCATCTAGATCAAGTGGCGGTTTGACTTTATTGTGGTTCCACATCTGGACCATTTCCCAGACTTCAATTTCGTTCGTTCCGGTCTTAAGCAGGTGACCAATCAACTTGGTCGCGGAATGGTTCCTTTCCCCCTGCTTGCATCCGTTTTGTAGAAGGTCGAGATATCCGTCTTTCGATTCCTGTGTCTTGGGTTCCAGAGGCTTGGAATTTTCTGCTGCCTGGAGTTTGTTTTCGTCTGTTTGCATTATTTCTTTCAGCTCATTAAAAAGGTCCGCGTGCTTTTCATTTTCGAGTGCTTCGGATTTAGAGATATCATCCAGATAGTCTTTCATCCATGGGGTACAGGGAGCCGGATCGATTTGGGATATTGAAAATCCTTCCGCCCATTCATAATAATGACCGGAACCATGTCGAGAAGGAGGAGCCACAACGTATCCGCCGTCAGCCCTAATATCAATATCCAGGTTCTTATTGACCGTGTTCCTAATGTCCATTCCAGGGTGCTTCATGTATATGTGGTATCCTTTTCCGGTTTTAGCTTTAACAGTATCGGGAAACCCACCTTGCTCCTCCGCATATTCGACGGCGTGCTCAGAATCGAGATCAAAAACAACAATACCGGAAATGGATCCCGTGATGATGGCTATATTTGCCGCAGGTCTTTCAGTGAACCATTGGGTGACCTGTTCCGTAGTTGGGAGCCGGTCCTGATATTCTTTCCAGCCGGAGATGCATGGTCGTTTGCACCAACGGATCAGTACCTGCTCAGTTATGACATCTTTGGGCAGGGGTTCTTCCGATTGATCGTTCTTCTCAAATTCCCTGTCACGTTCCGCTATAAAGTTCTTTGGAGCCTTAGCCTTGATCATTTCCGGACTGTAAAGGGGTATAATGGAATAACCTTTTTCCAAATACGATAATGCTATTTCTAATCTAGTCATTTTCAGTACCTCCGCTTACGGTCATTTGTTTCGAAATTTCTTTTAAAGCGTTCAACAATAATTCAGTGGCAATGGACGTCCCCGTTGCGACTTCGCTGGGATCGTTCATCACCCTCTCTGCAGCCATCCTTCGGAGCAAGTCGCGACAGTGCTCGGGAATGGCCAGGTTTACCTGGATTTTCTTCTGTTCGTTCATCTACATATCCTCCTATTGAGATATTGAGATATTTATATATTGTTCGTGTAAGTACTAGTAATCAGAAGGTGTTTTACGTGAGAATGTTTCTTGAAAGATATCGGACAATGCAAACGGAAAGGACGGAGATCGTAGTTCGATTACCCCGTCCTTTAAATTTGAAAACGAACCCGGTTCGTTTTGAGATTAATTTTCTGGTGTGTTGTTGATTATATCCTGCAATTGGCGAAGATAGTAAAGGTTGACCATCTGACGCGGGAGTGTGGTGTTCAAAAGGTCCTCGTAGGTATAGTTGAATGTATTTTTCAGGAATTCATTGAGTTGCTGCTTGTGATGAAAATTGCTGTAGAAGATGTCTTTTCCTGAATTTTTCTTATCTTTTTTAGTTCTGCTCTCGAGATCAATGGAATATTCCTTCTGATCTGTCTCATCCCAATAATATATGGAACTATTACCCGCCTCACTTGCCCATGATGAAGCATCCGCCGAATAGGGTCTATGTTTGAATAATATCTCCCTGTTCAGACTCCCGAACAAATGGAACTTGACGTCAGGGAATTTCACTTTAACCTCGTCCAGCACCTTTGGGCCAATCTTCTCACGGATACCCAAGGAACCCAAGGCAATATAATCGTGACCCTGGTCAACATAGGTCTGGATTTCTCCCATGGGGTCACCTGCGTCATGAATACAGGGGACCGGTTTCCAGGTTTTCCCTACAAGACCATTTTCAAGGAAATTCTGGTTCCTGAGATTATGTTCCGGGTCATCGAACTTATCATCCAAGGTAAAAACGGTGGTGAAGAGATCACCGTATCGCGTGATATAAGCGAGATATTCGGTGACGGAAATATCCGCTTTCTTCGTAAAAACGGAAAAGGCTCCCGAATCCAGGCACAGATGGTCGATCATGTCCCGGTAGGCTTTGGTGACCTTCAGTGCGTTTCCGGCGAGATAAACATAGGATATAAGGATATTTAATTTTGTCGTTCCGCCGGTCACTTCATAGAAGTGCTTGACCACGTCAGCGTTGTCTATTGCCTGATAGATGATCATTTCTTTACCCCTTTCCTGCTTGTTCGTTGTCGGGTGATCTTCTTGTTTCGTTGAACAGATGGCACAGCCGGCGCCTTTTTCATTGTGGAAGATTCTATGTTTTCCGGGAGGACTACTTGGGCTAGCGTTGACATTATATTTCTCGCCAGTTCGAAGGTGTCTTTATTGACATCTTTTATCCAGTCGCTTTGTCCGTGCTGAATGTAGGTGTTATAATAGTTTATCAGGTTGGCCAAAATGGTATTCAAGCTCTGGAGGTTCCCCACAACCCGGTATTCCCTGTCAGAAGGAAACACCATTTTATTTAAGATGTAGTTTTCAAATGCGTCTTCTTTTTCTTCGGAGGTAGGGAAAGTATCGAGCCAGTCCTTGATCTTCTTCACGGTCTTTTGCTCAATCCAGTGCTTGTTGTAACAGGAAAGAAGGTATGCTTGGTCAAAGTCGGCAAAGTCAATGCCACCTTGTTTCAGGTTGTAAAGGGTGGCCACCGCGTCGGTGTGTTCATTGAAAACTAATCCCTTTCGGTCGTTGGCAATATCCGGGTAGGGATGTTCATCTATGATCTCTTTATACTCTTCTTTGTCCTGCAGACGATTTACCTGTAACAGTCTGTTTTTGCCCAGACTGGAATACTTTGTCGCAAATTCCCCCATGGCGAGAAGTTGTCTGGATTGCTGAAAATATCTCGTGTGTTGACTTCCAAAATTTTCCTTAACCCACCTTGAATATTTGGACCTGTCATTCCCGAGCGTCTGGTAGATCTCATTCAAGATCCTTCCGATCTGAACCATGGCGAGAACAACGAACATGGATGTGTGAACCTCTAGGGAATCTATTCCCCTGCAGATGTCTATGATGTATTTCTTCCCTTGATTGAGAAATGAAGGTAAGTCCCCACTGTCTTTTATAGATAAAAGGTTTGACACATGGTCCGGTTTCATAATTGTGCTGATGATTTCCGGCGAATAATTTTCGTTGTGCATTAAGCTGATTTCAACAACGCTGGTGCTGTCCATCATCGCATTGTCAAGAATAATCGCAGGGAGTTTCTGCTGTTGGGGATCACTGAGCCCGACGAGAGGTGGCAGGACGTCTACCTTTTTCGTTTGAGGAATTTTCTTACTTTCTTTAACGGTCTTATCTTTCGTTTTGACAGTCTTAGCTTCTTTCTTCTTTTTCTTGGTCATTTCCATTTCCTTTAACCCGCTGATGATATCTGTTCCGTTCCTTTTCTCTGCAACCTTCGGGGTCTCTTTCCCACCTTTCCTTCTGCTTTGCCTTGGGTGCGCATCCCGAATGATACCTCTTGCCTTTCCTTGTAATGATGATGATCTTTCCGCAGAAAGCGCACGCCCTGAAAATGTCGGTGGGCGCATCTTTGAGATGGAGCAGGAAGCGGTCTATTACCCTGATCTCTTCCATCGATATGGCAAACTTATCAGAAGCGAAGGAGAGCTTTATTGTAATAGGCGAACGTCTGAGTCTTATATCATAGGTCTTCCCATCTAACACGGAAAGGTCGTCGCCCGCTTCCACTATCTCTTTGTATGGCGCTAGCGAAGAAGACGGGTCATTTGCCGCGTTCATCATTTTTTTATATTTTTCCCGTTCTTTAGGGGCGTTATCTTTGTGGTCGAGAAACGCCTTCCTGATCTTGGTCCAAACAGGGGTCAACAACGGGTGCCATTCAAGGACGGCGCCTTCCAGTTCGTCTCCCGTCAGATCGTCTGCATCGATGTGGTCATCCGGATTGCTCAAAAGCTGGAAAATCCCGTCGAACACAAACAGCGCTTTATCCGGGTGTTTCCGGTAGAGGTCTTTCAGCTGCGCGATATCCCGTTCAAGGTAATCCTCTATCAAGATCTTCAATACTTTTTTGTGTGACGCATCATTATTTTTGATAATAGCCATAACTAATTGTATTTGTTTATAAAATAAATGTCAAGGATATGTTTAACATTAATTATAATTTGCGTCTTTTGATAGCTAATGTTAATATTAATTATCAATGATATTAAATAGTTATTGACATATAGTCCTGTGATTAATATCCTAATGTTATGGCAAGCGTTATCGGATGATGAAAACGGTATCGGAGGCAGTAAACCATATACGGTGTCAGAGACCTCAAACATAACGAAGCAGGGATCAGGTTTTCGATTCAATTAAACTTAAGGACTTCCCCAAAATTATCATGGGAGTCATTGATGAAGTTACCCGCCGGATTCCGGAAAGGGGTAACAAAACGATGCAACACGAAGAGGAGCTACATGATATACTAACCCCTGAGGAGGTAGCCCAGTATCTGCGTAAAAGCGTCAGTTGGGTTTACAAGAACTGGAAGGTGCTGGGTGGCAGGAAACTCGGGGGTTCTCTGTTTTTTCCGAGCAAGGAGGACCTTTATGAGTCAATATTCCAAAAAGGGAAAGGGCTGGAGATACGACTTCACCCTGAACGGGACCAGGTACACAGAAGCCTGGTTCAAAACGAAACAAGAGGCAAGAAAAGCCGAAATGGCAAGAAAGGAGGAGATAACGAGACCGAGGCAGGAGACGGCGATCCCAACCGACATAAAATTCTTGAAATTGGTTAATGCACGGCTCGATTATGTGAAGAACCACAAGTCGGAGCGCCACTACCGGGAATATGTCTACATGGTAAAAAGATGGGTGAAACAGTGGGGCAACTTGAAATGCTCTCAGATCTCATCAAGGATGGTGGATGACTTCCTGTCTCAAAGAAACACCGTGTCGGCGCACGCCGCAAACAAGGACATCAGGTACCTCAAGGCGGTCTTCAACCACGCGGGCAAGATGAAGATAGCCCAGATTGAGAACCCGGTAAAAGGGATTGAACCTTTCCCGGAAAACAAACACCTGAAGTACATACCGAACAAAGAGGACATCAAAAAGGTCATCGATGTCGCCGAAAATCAGGATGACAAAGACTATATCATTACCATCAAGGATACAATGGCCCGCGTCGGCGAGATCAACAGATTGAAATGGGACGACGTTATGCTCGATAAGAAGTATCTCGTCCTTTACACGAGAAAGAAAAAAGGGGGCGGGTTGACTCCCCGTATCGTTCATATGACAAGGCGGCTGTACGATGTCCTGCAGAATCGGTTCGAAAAAAGAGATGCGAGCAAACCATGGGTATTCTGGCACAGGTATTGGAGCAGAAAAGAACAATGCTGGATGGATGGACCCTACGAGGACAGGAAGGGGTTGATGAAGTCGCTTTGCAAAAAAGCTGAAGTAAAATATTTCAGGTACCATCCCCTGCGTCACTACGGAGCATCGGTCCTTGATCACGCGCGGGTTCCCATTGGTTCCATACAGAAGATCCTTGGTCATGAGAAGAGAACGACCACCGAGCTCTACATTCAGAGCATCAACGAAGCGGACATCGCGGCAATGGAGATATATGAGTCCATCGGCTAATTTTTCACACGGTTTCTCACACGGTTTCTCACACAGAACGATGGCAAAAGATACGCCTGTTCGGGTCAGTCATGTAAGTATGCTAAATTACAGGCAATAAGAAGCGCGCCTGTGGTGACTCGAACACCAAACCTACGGATTAGAAGTCCGTTGCTCTGTCCAGTTGAGCTACAGGCGCGTGGTGGTTATTATAGCGGGTTTGGGGGGTTATTTCAATATGATCCAGGCTACCGCGAACGTCGCACTGTGGTATATTGTTCATTATGTGCTTGAAAAAAAACGTGAGTTCGGGTTATGTTGTTAGCGTTCAATTTTCTGATACTAAGCTTTACGTTCTAAATATCAACGAGGTGAGTCGATGGGCAGTGTAATGAAGTGGAGAAAGAAGAAGATCAGGAAGCATAAATATAAGAAATTAAGAAGGAGAACGCGGCACCAGCGCAGGAAGTAGAGACCGCATCACCTTCATATTCACTTCGTCCATATTGCCCATCTTGGGCGTCTCCATGACGCCAGCCAGATGGGCAAATCTTTTATCTTTTAATAACTGCCGGAAAAATGTAAGGCCCATTTCGCCTTCGCCAATGTGCCAGTGGCGGTCGGCACGGGCCCCTGCGGGGGACTTCGAGTCGTTCAGGTGAAAGAAGCCGATCTTGCCGATGCCGAGAAGCCGGTCGAAATCGCGGAGAAACCTGGTCCAGCCGCCCCTTTCGGTTATTTTGTACCCGGATTCAAAGAGGTGCGCGGTGTCGAGGCAGAAGCGGGTGCGGTCCGGGTTATCGACATGTTCATAAATACGGGCCAACTCCTCGATGGTTGTGCCGAGCGCGCTGCCCTGCCCTGCCGTGTTCTCGATAAGGACCGTAATGTCATGTGTTTCGTGCACGGTATTTACCGCTCGGGCGGTCGTCTGCGCTCCTCTAAGTTTGTCCTGGTGCGACCCGGGGTGCGCCACGAGGTATTTGATGCCGAGCC
This sequence comes from Syntrophorhabdaceae bacterium, assembly GCA_963666485.2. GTDB lineage: Bacteria > Desulfobacterota > Syntrophorhabdia > Syntrophorhabdales > Syntrophorhabdaceae > Delta-02. The sequence continues at coordinate 122,945 of CAXXUO010000009.1, forward strand.
GGGCGCACAGCGAGACCTCGTGAAGGAAGCCGTTCAGGTTGCGTTCGTCTTCGTCTATCTTCGCGAGATTGGGCAGGTAGGAGAGGTGCGCGTAGACGGGCAGGACGGCGGAGAGTCGTCCGAACGCCTCGATATCTTTTTCGGAGAGCGTCCTTTGTACCCATGACCTCGGGTTCTTGACGAAGATCTGTATCGCCTCACATTGCAGTGTGAGCGCTCTTTCCAGCGTGGCGTCAAAACCCTGTGCTATGGAAACGTGGAAGCCTAATTTCATTGTCCGGTCCTTACAACAACATATGACAAAAAATCTTGCAAATAAAGGTGGAAAGATGCAGAATAAACTCCATGGCAGCTGAAGCTATCGGGATAATCGTCGGCGGGGGGCCTGCACCGGGGATAAACGGGGTCATAAGCGCGGCCACCATCGAAGCGATCAACGCCGGGAAAAAGGTCTTCGGTATCGTGGGCGGTTTCAAGGCGCTCTTTGAAGGGAACAAGGATATTTTTATTCCCCTCACGATAGAGGACGTCTCCCGCATCCATGCCTCGGGCGGATCAATTCTCCGTACATCCCGGGACAAACCGGAAAATGCGAAGGCAAAGTTCAAAACGCTGATGTCCACGCTGAAAAGCGCCGGCATCAAGTACCTCATAACGATCGGCGGCGACGGTACCCTGTACATGGCCAACTGGATAGAACGGGAGGCCCGCGGGGCCATAAATGTCGTGCACACGCCGAAAACGATCGACAACGACATCCCTCTTCCCGGCGGTTTCTCCACGTTCGGGTTCCAGACGGCGCGGCATGTCGGTGTTTATATCGTCAATAATATCATGGAAGATGCCCGTACGATGGGCCGGTGGTATTTCATAACGGCAATGGGACGTCATGCCGGGCACCTGGCGCTCGGGATGGGCAAGGCGGCCGGCACAACACTGTCCCTGATACCTGAAGAATTTCCCGAAGAAAAATTATCCTTCAAAAAAGTCGCCGACATCCTTACTGCGGCCATCCTCAAGCGAAGAAGTATGGGGAGGGACCACGGCGTTGCGATCCTTGCCGAGGGCATTTCAGAAATGTTCGACCTCGAGGAATTGGAAAAGCACGACGCGGTCGAGAAGAATGAAAAAGGCGAGCTCAAGCTTTCGGAGATCCAGCTTGGCAGGGTGCTGAAGGATTTCGTTAACAAAACGCTGAATGAACTGGGGATCGAAGTAGGCATAGTCGACAAGAACATCGGGTACGAACTGCGGGCGGCAAACCCTATTCCCTTTGATGTCGAGTATACCCGCAATCTCGGCTATGGCGCAGTCAGGTTCCTTCTGCGGGGCGGCTCAGGATCGATGGTAGTTCAGTTCGAAGGCAACCTGAGGCCCATACCTTTTGTGGAGATGATAGATTACAGGACCGGGAGGGTGAAGATAAGGACCGTCGACACGACAACGGAGACGTACGAGGTTGCCCGGAAATACATGATCCGCCTTGAAAAAGAGGACCTTGAAGGACACAGTCTTGCAAATATCGCGAAAGCTTCCAACATGTCCCCCGAAGAGTTCAGGGCGCGTTTCGGATATGTACTGGGCGTATAAGGTCTTTGAGCTCGCCTGCCGGGTCCGCCGGCACCCATGACCGCCATGATTGACGAAAAGAAAAAATTCCAGGAAGTGCTCAATGTCGGTCTCGAGGTCATTCAAACCCGCGACATCGATATCCTCCTCGAAAGGATCCTCACAAAGGCGCGATACCTGACGAACGCCGACGCGGGATCGATCTATATAAAAGAGGGGGACACGCTCCTCTTCAGATATACACAGAACGACGCCCTTCAAAAACTATTGCCGCCGGGCAAGAAACTGATCTATTCGACGTTCACCGTCCCCGTGAATAACCAGTCCATTTCCGGTTATGTCGCAAACAACGGGCAGGTCGTCAATATCGAAAATGTCTACAACCTCACGGACAATGTCCCGTTCTCGTTCGATCCGACCTACGACAGGCTGTCCGGGTACAGGACCCAGTCCGTTCTCTGCTTCCCCCTGAAAACGAATAACGACGAGGTCGTCGGGGTGCTGCAGCTTATCAACGCAAAAAACAACGACGGGAACATCGTCCCGTTCCTTCATGAAGACGAACCCTTTGCCGTCCATTTCGCAAACAACGCCGCGATAGCCATTGAACGGGCAACGATGACCCGCGACATCATCCTGCGCATGATCAAGATGGCCGAGCTGCGTGACCCGATGGAGACAGGGGCGCACGTAAACAGGGTCTCGTCATATTCCGTGGAGCTTTACGAGGCATGGTCGCACCTGAAAGGGACCGACAAGGCCGAGATCGAGCAGAACAGGGACGTCCTCAAGATGGCCTCGATGCTGCACGATGTCGGCAAGGTAGCGATCACGGACCTCATTCTCAAAAAACCTGCCCGTTTAAACGACAGCGAGTACGAGATCATGAAGCAGCACACGTATCTCGGGGCCAGGCTCTTTTCACAGCAGCGCTCCGATTTCGACAAGGCCGCCTTCCTCGTCACCCTGAACCACCATGAACGCTGGGACGGCCACGGATATCCCGGTTTTGTCGATTATGCAACGGGGGAGCCCCTGCCCGGTTATAAAGACAACGATGGTGCTATGCCCGGCAAGAAGACTGAAGAGATCCCGATATTCGGCAGGATCGTCGCGATCTGCGACGTCTTCGATGCGCTGAGCTCCGGGAGGTCGTACAAGGAAGCATGGGAAGAGGAGCGTGTCCTCGAGACCATGGCGGCTGAAAAGGGCAGGCATTTTGATCCCGAGATGCTCGACGTCTTCTTCTCGAACCTCGACGTCGTGCGCAACATCATGCAGTTGTACCCGGAAGTCAAAGGCTAAAAAGATTCTCTCTCGCCCGCTTCGCTAGAGTTCGCGGAGTTCGCGGAGAAAGGCGGAGGCCGCGGGAGCCCGGAGCCGACCAGGCTCCCGTGGCATCTTCGATCCTGCCTTTCGGCAGGATGGACCACTTAGACTGTCAATTTCCTTGTATTGTTTTTTTTCTTTTCCTCGGCGAAGCCGACGAAAGTGCCGGCTGGTCGTGGTCGGCTCCGCGACCAGCCGGCAAAGTCTTTTCCCTTCGCAGTTCTCTGTGACCTCCGTGAGCTCGAGCGAAGCGGGCGAGAGAATGTCTTTTTAAACGTAGACCCTTGTGATCCTGCGGGAGATCTTGCAGAGGAGCTCGTAGGGGATCGTTCCCGCATTTTCGGCCATTTCGTTCGCGGAAACCCGGACCCCTTCCCGGCCGCCTTCACCGAGCAGGATCGCCTCGTCACCGCTGCTGACCGGCCCGGCACCTGTCACGTCAGCGAGGACCCAATCCATGCACACCCTTCCGACAATTCTGCACCGTGTGTCGTTTATCAACACGACACCCTTGTTGGAGAGCGACCGCGGGTATCCGTCGGCGTACCCGACGGGGATGTATGCTATCGCGGATGGTCGGTCGGTCGTGAACGTCCTGCCGTAACTTAAGGACATACCCGCGGGGAATTCCCTGCAGAACGCTACGCGGGCGGAAAGCTTCATGACCTGCTTAAGAGGCAGGGATTCTTCGAGAGACAACGACGGGTGCGAACCGTAGAGGCTGATTCCCGCACGGACCAGCGAAAAATGGGCTTCCGGGTAGTTGACGATCGCCCCCGAGTTGCTCATGTGGATATATCCCGGGTCGAATCCTGCCGACCTGAAGATGTTTATTACCTCGCGAAATGCCGCGACCTGCTGAAGGCCGTACTCGTCGCGTACCTCCGACACCGAGAAATGTGACATAAGCCCTTCGACGTATATCCCCCGGGCGCCGGCAAGTTTTTGAACTATATCGCGCGCATCCCGTGTATGGAATCCGAGCCGCCCCATGCCGGTATCGAATTTGAGATGCACCTTGAGCGGACGCCCAAACCCTTGCGTTGCTTCGATAAGCCTCGCGAGAGTGGTCGCGTCGTATACGACAGGCGTCAGGTCGTACCTCGCAACCGGTTCGATCTCGTCCCAGGAGAATAGCCCGCTCATAATAAGTACCGGTGTTACTATCCGGCCTGACCGTAAGGCCATCCCTTCATCGACGGTCGCCACGCCGAGGTAGTCGATGCCGATGGACTCCAGTTTTTTGGATATCTCGATCGCCCCGTGTCCATAGGCATCGGCCTTGACCACCCCGAGAAGCCCGGCCCCGGGGCTCAAGCGCTTCCGGATGGACGAGCAGTTGTACTCGAGGGCACCGAGGTCGATATATGCGACGGCCCTCGACACATTCGCCATCACGTACCTCCTTGACCGTTAAGGATCGTGCTGAACACTTTTTCGGCCGCCTCGAGGGTCCTGTCTATCTCTTCGTTGCCGAAAGCACAGGTAAAGAATGACGCCTCAAACTGGCTCGGGGCAAAAAAGACCCCCTCGGAAAGCATTCCCTTGAAGAATTTTTCGTACAGCGCCCTGTCGCAGGCAGCGGCCGTATCGTAATCGACAACAGCGTCCCTGGAAAAGAAACCGGTGAACATGCCCGTTGTGCCATTTACCCGGTACCGAACACCGTTCCGGCGTGCTATCTCGAGCATGCCCTCGGACAATCTCTCGCCAAGGCGCGTGAATCCGGCATAGATCTCCCCGGCACTGCCCTTCAAGCGGCCGAGCACATGGATGCCGGCCCTGACCGCAACGGGATTGCCCGACAGCGTGCCTGCCTGGTACACGTCTCCAAGCGGGGCGAGACGCTCCATGACGCGCCTCTTTCCGCCAAAAGCACCGATAGGAAACCCGCCGCCTATGATCTTCCCGAGGCAGGTAATGTCCGGGTCGATGCCCCATGCGTGCTGGGCGCCGCCAAAGGCGATACGAAAACCGCTGATGACCTCGTCGAAGATGAGAAGAATGCCCCTCTCCTTGCACAGGCTTTCAAGCCCTTTGAGAAACCCGTCTTCAGGGAGGATGACCCCCATGTTCCCCATTATGGGTTCGATGATGACACAGGCGATATCATCGGAATTATCCATGATCTGCCGGACAGTTTCGAGCCTGTTGAATTCCGCGACATATGTGTGTTTTGCGAGGTCTGCCGGGACACCAGCGCTGTCGGGGATCCCGAATGTCGCAAGCCCCGATCCGGCCTTGACGAGCAGGCTGTCAACGTGCCCGTGGTAACACCCCCTGAATTTTATGACCCCGCTTTTACCTGTGTACCCGCGCGCAAGCCGTATCGCGCTCATGGTGGCCTCGGTCCCCGAGGTGGTCAGGCGTAAGGATTCCATCGAGGGGAATGCGTCGAGAACCAGGTGGGCAAGTTCGATCTCATAAGGATGGCACGCCCCGTAACTTGTCCCGTCCTCGAGCGCCTCCCGCACAGACGCAATGAGCGCGTCATCGGCATGGCCGAGCACGATCGCTCCCCACGAAGAGACATAATCGATGTACGCGTTTCCGTCCACATCGTAAAGATACGCCCCTTTCGCCCGCTTCACGTAAAACGGCCTGTCGTTGACAGACTTGAATGCCCGCACGGGGCTGTTGACGCCGCCCGGAATGAGCCGTACGGCCTCGGCGCAATACTCGTCAGATCTCGTTTTTATCATGGCCTTACCGAAAAAGATGTTTTCTTGAATTCCCGTTTGCTGAAAAGTATCCTGTAATCATGGATGCCCGATAGCGACGCCATGGCGTCGATAACGGCGGTGCATGCCTCGCGCGTCTTCCCGTGGACCATCGTGAAAAGATTGTAAGGCCAGTACCCCGCTGTGTCACGCTCATAACAATGGCTGACCTCTTTAAAGTCCGCCATGAGCGTCCCTATCTCCTCGATCCGGTCCTCCGGGACCCTCCAGACAACCATCGCGTTGCCTTCGAAAGAGACCGCCCGGTGCGCGACCATCACGGCGATCCTCCGGATGACCCCTTTTTCCTTGAGGAATGAGAGTTCCTCTATCAATTCCTCACCTGTCATGCCCATATTCCTGGCCATTGTCTCATATGGCCTGTCGGTTATCGGGAAATCGGCGGGAAGCGCTTCCAGAGGGATTTTCATCACGTCTATTGTTACATATACGGAAAAACCATTTCAAATAAATTATCGTTCAAAAAAAACTTTACAACAGGCGGCCGGACATGTTGTAACTATCAAATTCGCAAGTTGCAACACAGTGCCTGCATTATGGCACGTAAATTCTGTCAGTATAAGCAAAGGAGCCCGGTATGGTAAAGCCAGCGTCGAGAATTGAACAGATCCCGCCGTATCTGTTTGCGCGGATCGATAAGAAAAAAGCGGAGGTCCGGGCAAAAGGGATGGACCTCGTCGATTTCGGCATAGGGGACCCGGACATTCCCACCCCTGCCAATATCATAGCCGCCATGAAAAAGGCGGTCGACGACCCGAAAAACCACAGGTATCCCAGCTACGAAGGCATGCCGGAATTCCGGCAGGCGGCGGCGGCGTGGTACAGGCAGCGTTTCGGGGTCGATCTCAATTATGACACCGAGGTCGTGACCCTCATCGGCTCGAAGGAAGGAATAGCACACATACCGTGGGCATACGCGGAACCCGGCGACGTTGTTCTGTGTCCCTCACCCGGGTACCCCGTCTATAAGATCGCCACTATCTTTGCCGGCGCCACCCCGTACATCATGCCCCTGAAGGAAGAGAACGGGTTCCTGCCCCGCTACGAGGACATCCCGGAAGATGTCCTGAAAAAGGCGAAGCTTCTCTTTATCAACTATCCGAACAACCCGACCGGCGCATGTGCGGACGACAGTTTCTATGAAAAGACGCTGGAACTGGCAAAACGTTACAACATACTGATCTGCCACGACGCCGCCTACAGCGAGATCGCCTATGACGGGTACCGGCCGAAGAGCATCCTGGAATTCGACAGGGACAAAAAATACTCCCTTGAATTCCATTCCCTGTCCAAAACATACTGCATGACGGGCTGGAGAATAGGTTTCGCGGTCGGCAATGCCGACGGCATTTACAACCTCGGGAAGCTTAAGACAAACATCGACTCGGGCGCCTTCCAGGCCGTGCAGTATGCCGGCATAGAAGCCTTGAGCGGCGACCAGACCTCCGTTCAGGAACTCAACGCCCGCCTTGAAAAAAGACGGGACGCGGCCGTCGAGGCTTTCAAAGCCCTCGGCGTCGACATACAAGGCCCGAAGGCCACCTATTATATCTGGGCCAAGGTCCCAAAAGGGTTTACATCGTCCGATTTCTGTGAAAAACTTATTGAGGAAACGGGGATCGTCGTAACCCCGGGAAGCGGGTTCGGCGATGATGGCGAAGGTTATTTCCGGATCTCGATAACGCTGGGTGAAGAGAAAATAGCCGAGGCTGCACGGCGGCTCAAATCATTTACGCTTTAATACATGGAGGGGTTTTGATGAGGCCCGGCATGGCACGGTCGACTGGAACATGCTTCATTTGCTTGTTTCTTCTGCTCGCACCTTTATGCGTGGTATCTTTTGCCGCCGATTCACCGGACGGGATAAACGACAAGGGCCGTGCACTCGCCAAATCGGGCAAATGTTCCGATGCGATCGGCGAATTCTCGCGTGCGATAAAGGCCAACCCTGCATTCGTCGAAGCGTGGTACAACAGGGGTTACTGCCAGGCCGAGATCGGCAACTGGACCGATGCGATCAAGGATTATAACCACGTCATCGAGCTCGACCCTACCGATGCCCTCACCTACAACAACAGGGGCCACGCATATTACAGCCTCGAGAATTATGAGCAGGCGATCAAGGATTATAACAAGGCAATCGAGTTAAAGCCGGACCTCGCCACCGCGTACAGCAACAGGGGCCTTGCATACGACTGGGCCGGGAAGCCGGAACTTGCCATACGCGACTACAACAAGGCGATCGAACTCAACCCTTCATATACGACCGCCTACAATAACCGTGGTTATCATTACGATACGATAGGCCAGTTCGAGCGTGCTATCGCCGATTTCGACAAGGCGCTGTCCCTCAACCCCTCATATGCAATTGCCTACTACAACAGGGGATACACATATCACAACCTGGGCAAATATGAGCAGGCGATCAAGGATTACACGAGCGCGATAAAGATAAACCCGAAGTATGCGTCAGCGTACTTCAGGAGAGGCATCACCCAGAACGTCCTCGGCGACAAGGTCTCGGCAATTGCAAATTATACCAGTGCCATCGAGATAGACCCGTCGTACGCAACGGCATACACCTATCGCGGCCTCGCATACGACAGCCAGGGCAAATACACCGAGGCCCTGAAAGACCAGGACAAGGCCATAGCGATCAATCCCAAACTTGCGCTCGCATACAATAATCGCGGGTTCACGCACTTCAACATGGAAAACTACCGTGCCGCGATAGACGATTACACAAAGGCGGTAACATTAAACCCGGAATACGCGGTAGCATTCAGCAACAGGGGATACGCACACGACAAGCTTGGGTACTATCCTCTCGCACTCAAGGATTACGGGCGCGCTATCGAGCTCGATCACGGATACGCGACCGCCTACAACAACCGCGGGTTCACGCACTTCAACATGGGCAATTACCATGAATCTATCGCAGACTACACAAAGGCCATACAGTTACGGCCCGGGTACGCCCTTGCCTACTATAATAGAGCCGTTGCGCACTCGAAGCTCGCCCAGATGGACGACGCCATATCCGACCTGAAGCAGGCCGCCAAGTTCGGCGATAAGGACGCGGAAGACGCGCTGAAGCAGCTGAACATAAAATAAAAAACGGTTCAAAGTTCAAAGTTCAAAGAAGAAAAATAATCCCCGGTAAACAAAAATATCGGAACTGGCGGAGTTTAGTGGTTTTTTCCTTGAACTTTGAACTTTGAACCTTGAACCGTTTTTCAGGTTGCAACCCTGTTTCTGCCCGCCTTCTTCGCCGCGTACATCAACGCGTCCGCGCGTTTTATGATGCCGTGCGCGGAGTCTTTCTTGCGGGCCAGCGTGACGCCTATCGATATGGTGATATGGGTGTCGCTCCCGTCAAGCGGTACCGTGGACCTTTCGACGAGTACCCGCAGTTTTTCTGCAACATGGCGGAGCTTCTCTTCGTCCACGTTTGTGACGAAGGCAACGAACTCCTCTCCTCCCCATCGGCTGACTACGTCCGACGACCGAAGGCCGTTGTTTATCGTGGCGGCGATCAGGCGCAGCACCCTGTCGCCGGCTTCGTGACCGTATGTGTCATTGACGTTCTTAAACCTGTCGATATCGATGAAAAGGACCCCGAAGGCCCACCCGTAGCGCTTGAGCTCCCTTAACTTGTTCGTGAGGTTCATCTCCCCGTACCGCCTGTTCCCGAGCCGGGTCAAAGGGTCGAGCAGGGCCATGCGTTCGAGTTCGCGGAGTTTCCTCGTCAGGTCCTGGCTCGAATAATTGTCGCTGAAAACTTCTGCGGCGCCTATCACAACGCCCTTGCTGTCGAGTATCGGCGCTATCCTGACGATCACGGGAACCTGGTGACCTTCCCGATGGTGAAAGAAAAGCTCTGCCTCCTTGTTCTTTCCTTCCCGCATAGCGGCCTCGAGAAGACACCGGTTGTCGCACAGTGCGGCCCCGTCATTGTCGATGTGCTTGAGGATATTGTCCCAGCAATACCTGCCGACGATCTCGGACCGTTTGTAACCCGTCATTCTCTCTGCAGCTTCATTCCAGTACTGGATCTTGCGGTCTTTATCGACAACGTAGACGCCTTCGTACAGGTTGTCGAGAAGTTTATGATAGAAGGAATCGGTCAGAAGACCCCGGGTACGAGGCATGATTATCCGCCGCGGCCTCCCACGATGATCCCCGGTATCCGCAAGGTAGGCTGGGCGTCTGCAACGGGCACTCCCTGCCCGTCCTTCCCGCACGTGCCTATCCCGAACCCGAGGTCGCACCCCACCATGTCGATGTCCTTGAGCACCTTCAGCCCGTTTCCCATCATCGTCGCGTTCTTGATCATCGGCCCGACAGTGCCTTTTTCGATCAGGTACCCTTCCGATATTTCGAAGACAAAATCACCGCGCACGGTATCGACCTGGCCGCCGCCCATCTTGACGACAAAAACACCGTCGTCAACGGATGCGAGGATCTCGCCGGGGTCGTGTTTTCCCGGCACGATCATCGTGTTGCTCATGCGCGGTATCGGCCTGAAACGGTATGATTCACGCCTGCCGTTCCCCGTCGACGGCATCGCGTGTTTCATGGCGTGGAACCGGTCGAAGAGATAGTTTTTGAGAACACCGTGTTCAACGAGAACCGTGCGCTGCGATGAGGTGCCTTCGTCATCGAACGCGTACGTGCCGCGCATATGGGGGATGGTCGCATCGTCGACAACGCCGATGAGGGGCGACGCTATCTCCTGCCCGAGAAGCCCCTTGTAGCAGGACAGTCCTTCCATGGCGAGGTCTGCCTCGAGCCCGTGGCCGATCGCTTCATGGATCATCGTCCCGCCGGCTTCCGACGCGAGGACGACAGTCTTCGCTCCACTCGGGGCCTCGCGCGCGGCAAGAAGGCCCGATAACCGCCTGACCGTTTTCTCGGCAAGCGACCCCATCAGCTCGTCGGTGAAATACTCAAACCCGTAGAACCCGCCTGCCGCCTCGTACGACGTCTGCATCTCGGAGCCGTCCCGCCCGACGAGAAGCACCGTGAACACAACCTGCATCCGGCTGTCGCGCTTAAGACCTTTGTCCGTGGTCGCTATCGTAACTTCCTGGCGCGTATCCCGGTACATAATGCGGACCTGGATGATCCGCGGCTCCAGGGAACGGACCTTTGCCTCGAAGTTCCTCACGAGCGCAAGTTTATCCTTGACATCGACGCCGCCGGGGTCGCGGGAGATCGAAAAAGGATACGCTGCGCTCGCCTCGCCCGCGGACAACAGGGCGGCCTCACCTTTCCGTGAACCCGTATAACCGGACAGCTTCTGAGCAAGGGACGTGAGCCGCGCCTCGTCGAAGGAATTTGTCGAGGCGTAATAGGTCTTCCAGGGATCGATCACCCTCAACCCGACCCCGGCATCCTCACCCTGCTCCAGTTTTTCGACCTTTCCGGATTCAAGCTGGATAAGGGTGTAATTCCGTACATCGACGTACGTATCGGCGTACGCACCCGAGCGGTCCATAAGCGCTTCGAGTATCCTCTTCTCATTGAACATCGGGTGCCTCCCTGAATCCTATTCCATAGTGTACCATATCGGCGACGATGCCCCGGACATCCTCCTCGAAGGACGCCGGATAGATAAGCTCTATGAGGCCGCGGTCACCGTCAAGGACGGAAAAAATGGCGACGTCCTCGTATGATTCGAGGATCGCCTTAAAAAAACCGATGCCGCTGCGGTCCATGATGTACCGTTTTGTCCGCTCCTCGAAAACACGTCGGCCATCCTGCGGCATTGTCAATCCTCTCTTCCTTCGAGCATTTCGATGAACGCCTCGATGCGGTTCTTCGTTCTCGTATCGAGGGTACGCGGCAGGTCGCCCTCGATCGTCAGGATCGGGACCGGGATCGTGTCCCGCAGGATAAGGTCCTCGATCGCACGAAAGCAGAAAGACTGAATATAATGGATGACCCCTTTGATCCCGCGCCGCTCGATCTCTTTGCCTATATCTTCCAGACGGGCAAAAATACCGTACGGGTACGTGTAGAGAAGATACCGCTCGACCAGGTCCCGGGTATGGTACGGGAGCGCAAACTGCCTTTGTGTCTCGTTATAGACGACATGGCCGCCGACCTCTTCGATAAATTCATACAACCCGTCTATAATGGGCGGTACCCCTATGTAGCCAAGGGGTATTCCTTCGAGCCTTTCACGTTTTCGCGCCTCCGTGATAAATCCTGCGGCGGCGTCGGAATATTCGATTATATTGCCGAGCATGTCCGATGAACGCACGAGCCAGAGATGGTTCTCGGCGCCTGTCACGTTCCGCTCGCTCCAGGTCATCATGTCGATCTCTTCGAGGTAGGACCGTGCCACCGTCAACTCTTTTTCCACCCTCAGGCTCGATCCCCTGTCCGGTGAAAGCTCTTTCTTCAGCTTCTCGATCTCCCGTGCCAAAACTCTCTCGTCGCGATCGTACGGGAAAGAAAAAGGGATCGTCCGGATACCCTTGTAGCGAAGGATCTCGGCAAGTGCCTGCGTATTGCTGCAATCGCCCTCCATGACCGTGATCACGGCGGCCATCTCATGTTCCATGATAACGCCATAGATCCCCTTGATCCACGTGCAGATGCTGTGCGGGAAACCGTCACGTTCCGCCCGGTCGACAAAATGCTGGGGGTCGGGGTCTTTCATGAAGATATTGTTGAGGTCGCAGGGGGTATAGCCGGCGGCGAAGATGATCTCGACAGGTATGGTCGTCGTAAAACCAACAACCCCTTTTCCCGGTGCTGGTGTCATCATAGTTCTAAAGATAATACTTTTTTCCGTAATGTTGCAACATTGCGTTACAGGTCGCATCAGCCTGAAAGACCTCTCTCGCCCGTTCGTCGCTAAAGCTCCTCTCTCGAGTTCGCGGAGTTCGCGGAGAAAGGCGGAGGCCGCGGGAGCCCGGAGCCTTACCAGGCTCCCGCGGCACTTCGATCCTGCCCTTCAGGCAGGATGGACCGCTTGGTCTATTAATATGTTTTTTTTCTTTTCCTCGGCGAAGCCGACGAAAGTGCCGGCTGGTCGTGGTCGGCTCCGCGACCAGCCGGCAAAGTCTTTTCCTTCGCAATTCTCTGTGTTCTCTGTGAGCTCGAGCGAAGCGGGCGAGAGAATGTCTTTTATCGAAATTTCTTTTTCGCCAGGTTCTTGTCGCTGTATCGCGGATCGTCGGTGACTTTTTTCCCGATGGTGATGAAGGCGGGGATATCGGGCTGGCCCTTACTGCCGGGGCCCGGTGACTCGGCGCGCAGTATGATGAGGCCCTTGTGTTTTCCGTTATACACATCGATCTCGTAATACCTGTTGTTCCAGAGAAAACAGATCCGGTCCTTTGACAGGGCCTGCATATTCCGGTCTTTCAGGCCCGCGAGCCTCGTGTACTCGTGTTCAGGTATGAGCTCTTCCTCTTCGACAGGCTGGTTATCGCCTGCGGTCCTCGTGCGCGCCAGGAAATAGAAATTCATCCCGTCCTGCCCGCGCCTGCGTATCCGGATCTGTGCCCCTTTCTCTTTTGTACGCAGGTAGATCTGCTCGATATCGAGCCGCTGGTGGGGAGGAAGGCCCGACATATCGATGTCGCGGACCAGGTACTTTTCCTGTATGGGGGGGACATCGGGTATGCCGACCATCGCGGCGAGCGCGGAGAACGTCCGGCGCATCTTTGCCTCGAAGTCGGTGCTGTTGTCGATGATCTTGAAGCGCGGGTGGCCAAGCCAGCTCTCCTGGGTCCTCAGGTCGATCCTCAAGGCCTCCTCAGCCGTTTCGAGGCGGGCGGAATTGTTCTCGCCCGTGTAATAATCCGGCGCCCCGTCGGCCGCGGTCACGAGGTGAATGATGCCGTCGTACCTGTGGCGGATCGCAGCCCGCGTCATGCTTTTTTTCTTCAGGATACTGTTAAAGACATCGTCGGTCAGAAATGCCCGGATATCCATGATGCCCCTGTCAAGCAGTATCACCTTCCGGCGTTCGGGAAATATGCGGGAGACTGCCTGTTTGTACGTGTCCTCGAACGAGATCTGCATATCGAAGATCGCCTCTTCGAAGACGACGATCTGTCCCGGCTTGTCCATCTTGCGCCGGTCGATCCCGTTCCCCGTAATAAGCGTCGCCGTCTCCGGCACGACAAACACCATGAACCCATGGTCGGAAAGCCTCTCCGTCAGGTACGCCAGCGAAGAGCTCTTCCCGGAGCACGGCCCCCCGGTAAGGACGATCATGGAAACGGGATTGAGTAAGCGGGATGAATCCGGCATAGAACTCCGTAAAAACTGGTTCAAGGTTCAAAGTTTGACGCCGAACCTTAAACGTTTCTTCGTTTTTTTACTTTGAACCTTGAACTTTGAACCTTGAACCGTCTTTCAGCTGTTTACAATATTTCTCCAATCCGTCACCACCGGATCGAAGCCTTTCGCTGTGAGCATTGCCTTGACCTCATCGAAGGTCCGCGGGTCGAAGACCTGGAACTGGCCGTCGTCGTACTCGGACTTGTCGATGTATCCGCCGACGCGGGTCGAAGACCCGGCCGACATCTTCGTCACGCCGAACTCGAAGATGCGGTCCCGGAATTCGGGCGTCTCCCGTGTCGAGAGGCTTATCCCGGCCCGGGGGAAGAACAATCGCGCCGCGCACATGATCTTCAGCATCTCCCTGTCGGTAACCTCAATGTAATTATGCTCGTCGTCGACGACACGCCTCAAGCGCGGGAACGCGAGGCCAAACTCGACGCCCGGGTACTTTCTCTCGAGGTTCCTGATATGCTGGAAAAGGGCGATGATGTCCTGCCGCCAATCGGTGAGGCCAAGGAGGACCCCCATCGATATGTGGCGCATCCCCGAACGCGCGATGCGGTCCGGGGCCTCGACACGGTAGTCATAGACCTTCTTCGGCCCGGCAAGGTGAAGCTCGTCATAGCGGGCCCGGTCATACGTTTCCTGGTAGAGTGTCACCCCGTCAACCCCCGCGAGGTAAAGCTCGCGGTACTCATTCTCTTCGAGGGGATAGACCTCGACGGCGACGTAGGGGAAATGGCGGCCGGCGATGATGCAGGCGTCCCGGATATACTGCGGCGAAGAATGGAAGCGCGACTCTCCCGTCAGGATGAGGCAGCTGCGGATCCCGGTCGCGGCGAGCGCGGCGCATTCCCTGTCTATCTCGTCCATCGTGAGCTTGCTGCGCGGAATTATCTTTGACGACGCGTGGAAACCGCAATAGACGCATTCATTCTGGCAATAATTGGCTATGTAGAGGGGGGCATACAGGCTGATCGTCCGCCCGAACTGGCGCCGCGTCAGCTCGCGCGCCGCATACGCCATTTCTTCGAGCAGGCCCCTGTCGTCATACGAAAAAATGCGGCGAATGTCACCGATCGTCAGATGCTCGAGGTCAATTCCGGACAAACCTTTATTCATCGTAGAGGAACCCCGTGAGCGGCGATGAAGCGCGTGCTATCGACCTTTCTTTTCCCATTTTTGCGAGATACGCCATCCTGCCTGCTTCAACACCCCGCGCGAATGCCATCGCCATGAGCGGCGGGTCCTCGGCGTCCGCGACGGCGGTATTGGCAAGCACCGCGTCCGCGCCTATCTCCATTGCCTCGGCGGCATGGGACGGCCTGCCAATTCCCGCATCGACCACGATCGGGACCTCGTTGATCTCTTCTATGAGAACTTCGATAAGAGCCCTCATCCTGAGGCCCTGGTTGGACCCGATAAGGGAGCCGAGCGGCATGACCGCCGCCGCCCCGGCGTCTACCAGCTCCTTCGCGACATACAGGTCGGGGTTCATGTACGGCAGGACGGTAAAACCCTCGGCGGACAATATCTTCGTCGCCTTTACCGTCTCCCGGTTGTCGGGCAGGAGGTACCGGCTGTCATTGATCACCTCGATCTTGATCCAGTCGCCGTACCCGGCCTCCCGGGCGATGCGGGCTATCCTGACCGCCTCGTCCGAATTTCTTGCACCCGACGTGTTCACCATGATGGTGGTCCCCTCAGGAATGAAGGAGAGGATGTTCTCATCCGTGTCTTCGAGGTCTATCCTGCGCAGGGCGACCGTCACGAGCTGAGAGCCCGAGGTCAGGATCGCCTGTTTCATCGCCTCCTTGTTCCCGAACTTCCCGGTGCCGAGGAAAAAACGGCTTGTAAATTCCCTGCCGGCGATCAAGAGTTTATCTTCCATGTCAGCCCCCTCCCACAAAGGACACCATCTCTATGCGGTCTCCATCGGTGAGGACCGTCAAAGGCCACTGGTCGCTTTTCACGACGCCATCGTTAAGGACAAGGATCACCCGCTCGGGGTTCGCCCTGCCTGAATAGACGAGCCGGTGGAGGTCCATGCCTTCCGCAATCTCCGTCTGCCTGCCGTTCACTGTGATCTTCATTGTGCTGCCTTCCTGATACGTTTCAATAATGCCGGCGCGTCGGTGCATGCCCGTACGACGCCGATCGTTTTTGCCCCTGCCTCGAGGACATCGTCGATATTCGTAAGGTCGATGCCGCCGATCGCGACTGCCGGTATGTCGAGGTTCTGCGCCGCTTCCCTGACGTACGCAAGGCCGACCGCGGGCCTGCCCGGCTTTGTCGGCGTCGGGTAGACGGGGCCGGTCGAAATGTAATCCGCTCCGTCCGCGATCGCCTGCCTGCCCTGTTCGAGATTATGCGTTGTCTTGCCGATGATCATATCGCTGCCGACGATCGCGCGCGCGTCCTTCGTCGACATATCCTGCCCGATGTGGACCCCGTCCGCCCCCGCTTTTACTGCGAGCCGCGCGTCATCGTTCAGGATGAAGATAAAATCCCTGACCTTTTTGTATTCCACGATCTCGCGCGCCTTCTCGAGAACGGCACTTTCGTCGCCCGTCTTGTCGCGCAACTGCACGATCGCGGCCCCATCGTCAACCGCCTGCTTTAAGTCGTCCACGGACGCAGAAATGACATAAAGGTCATTTCTGAATGGTAATCTTCGCGTCATTTCTGCTATTAAATTACATCAAAATGGCTGACAAGTCCAAGATTCTCTGACACATCGCCGAAAGAGCCTTTCAGCCGCCGGAAAGCATCATGAAGCGCGGGCATTCCTGGAGCTCCGCTTCCTTATGGCCTTTTTCTTCCTTGTAACACAAGATATCGACCAGGTTATTGTAGCTCTTCACGTGCCAGCCGTCGATCAGCCTCATGACCGTCGGGTCGCCCCAATCCCAGGTCTTTGCCTCCGTAATCTCGCATACCCTCGATCTCCTGTTCTCGAGGTTCAGCACCCTGAGCACCAGTTTCGGCGCGCCGTTCGACCCGGCCTTGCCGGCCCAGGGGTCCAGGTACTCGTTCACCGCCTTGAAGTACTGTGAGATGCGGTCATTCTGTTTTTCGGAATGGTCCTGCAGGACAATGTGGCGGTGCCGCCCCCTGTACACGCCGCATTCCGTGCACCTCTCATGTGTAAAGGGACATGTTGCGAGACATGCTTTCGATTCTTCTGCCATACGTCTACTCCTTCGAAAGTTTTTTATCTTTTATATTCATATTCAGTGGCATACGCCTCCTGGCAATCCGCCTTCCTTCAATTCCCTGATAGTCGGGTTCGTGCCGCACAACGGGCATTCGGGGTTCCTCGTGACCTCGATCGTCTTATGGAATGCCTCCAACGCGTTGTAAACATAGAATTTTCCGATCATCGGCTTGCCGAGGCCTGCCGCGACCTTCAGTGCTTCAACCGCCTGTATCAGGCCTATTTGACCCGGGACGACCCCCAGGACGCCTGCGTCGCTTCAGGTAGGGACGAGGTGCTCCGGCGGCGGCTCCGGGAACATGCACCGCAAGCACGGCCCGCCCGATGCCGGGTGAAAAACGCCGGCCTGTCCGTCAAACGCGACGGCGCCCCCGAAAATGTAGGGCTTGCCTGTAAAAAAACAGGCGTCGTTAAGGAGGAATTTCGTATTGATGCTGTCCGTCCCGTCAATGACGATATCGAACCCTTCGATAATCCGATATACGTTTCCCGCATCGACCCGCTCATTGAACAGGACGGTCTTTATATGGGGATTGAGCCGCCTTATGCCTTCTTCGGCGGATTCTGTCTTCAACCTTCCCACGTTTTCCGACAAATGGAGGACCTGGCGGTTAAGGTTCGAGATCTCCACCCGGTCAAAATCGGCTATGCCTATCGTTCCCACCCCGCATGCTGCGAGATAGAGCAGTGCCGGGCACCCGAGCCCGCCGGCCCCGACGACAAGCATCTTCGCGCGGGAGAGCCTGCGCTGCCCGTCCTCGCCCATCCCCTTGAGGATGATATGCCTGCTGTAGCGCTCGTATTCATCCTGGCTGAAAAAACCCGCTTCATTGACAACCGGGAAGCCCCTCTGGGCCCACGCCGATATGCCCCCGGTCAGCGAGTAAAGGTTCCGGTAGCCCATCCTCTCGAGCTTCGACAAAGCTTTCAGCGACCTCACACCAATGGCGCAGTACACGATAATAGGCCTTGCGCGATCGTCAGGAAGTTTGCCTTCGCTCCCTTCGATCTCATCGAGAGGAATATGGACCGCGCCTTTCAGGCAGCCGCGCGTCGTCTCCCATTTCTCACGGACGTCGATAATGACAGGAGGGTCGGATGATTCGGCAAGGCGCCGGGTCTCTTCGGGAGAAATTTCGCCCCTGTTTGCCGGCCCGCCGCTATTCCTCGAATTGCTGTCTTTCATAGCTTTAACCTCGCTTTGTGTCCGCTTTTGCGCTCAGGCAGAACACCGCCGTTCGTGCCAGAAGGTTCGGAAACAGGGCCGCCGGCCGCCTTGCCCCCGCGTAGCGAGCGTCTTCGATCCGCACCCTGCGCGCCCGGCAATACCGCACAAAATCATCGATACTCAGGAAATGCAGGTTCGGCGTGTCGTACCACTCATGGGGCAGTGCCGGCGTGACGGGCGCCCGGCCCCGGAAAAATATCTGGAACCGTGAGGAGACATGCGCAAAGTTGGGTATACCGACAATGACTTTCCCGCCCACTCTCAAGGCCTCCTTAAGTACGGTATCCGGATTCTTGACCTGCTGGAACGACTGGTTCAGGATCACGTAGTCGAAGGAGTTGTCGCCATATTCGGCCAGGCCCGAGTCTATATCGTCATGGAAGACGCTGAGCCCTTTCACGACGCATTCGAAAATGGCGTGGCTGTCGATCTCAATGCCCTGCCCCCTGACACCTTTTCGCCGCACGAGAAGGCCCAATAATTCACCCGTGCCGCACCCCAGGTCGAGGACGGTGGAACCCGGTTTCACCATATCGACGATTAGCCGGTGGTCGATCCGGCCGCCGCCGTTCAAATTTTCATGCGGCCCGTCTGCCATCATAAACCTTCTTCAAGAAATGCGTGTACAAATACGTCTGCTCGTCAAACTCCACGAGAAACGCGTCGTGCCCGTAATGTGACGTCAATTCGCAGTATGTTGCGTCCGCGCCGGCCATCTTGCAGGCCTTCACGATCTGCTGCGACTGGTACGGAGGGTACAGCCAATCGGACGAAAAGGCGATGATAAGGAGCTTGGTTCCTACGCCTTCCAGGAGCTTATGCAAGGGTTTGCCGTTCGCCGCGGCAAAGCTGTCAACCGCCTTTGTTATATACAGGTATGAGTTCGGATCGAAGCGGTTGATGAAGTTATACCCCCGGTAATGCAGGTACCCTTCCACCTCGAATTCCGGGCTGAATTTGAACGGCTGTTTTTTGTCCTTCACGCGCCGGCCGAACTTCTCGTTCATCGAATCGTCGCTCATGTACGTGATATGGCCGATCATCCGCGCGACGCTCAGGCCCTTGTCGGGAAGATCGAGGCCGTAATAATCCCCGTTGTTCCAGTTGGGGTCCGCCATGATCGCCTGCCTTCCCACCTCGTTGAAGGCTATCTGCTGGGGAGTGTGCTCCGCGGTCGTCGCGATAAGGATGGCCGATGCCACATTTTCCGGGTACGACACGACCCACTGAAGGGCCTGCATCCCACCCATGGACCCGCCTGCCACCCCAAGGAGCCTGTCTATCCCGAGATGGTCGAGAAGCCGCTTCTGGGCGTTGACCATGTCCTTGATGGTGACCACGGGGAATTCGAGACCGTACGGCCTTCCCGTGAGCGGGTTTTCCGAGGAGGGCCCCGTCGAGCCCCTGCACCCGCCCAGGATATTGCTGCAGATAACGAAATAACGGTCCGTATCGAAGGCACGGCCCGGACCGATCATATCATCCCACCAGCCGGGATTTGTATCGCCTTCATGATAACCGGCCGCATGTGCATCGCCCGTCAGCGCATGGAGGATGAGAATAGCATTCGAGGCTTGTGCATCGAGCCTGCCGTACGTCTCGTATGCGAGAGTGACAGGCCCGATGCTTTCTCCGGATTCCAGTATAAACGGCGCAGGAAAGTGACCAAAGGTAAAGGACTGTGCTCTTGCCGGCCCGATACCATCGTGCTGACCTGCTTCAACTTTCTCTGCCCTGAGGTTCATAAGGCTCCTGTTTTTATTAAGCCGCCGATGCCGTTTTTGCCGCCGCAGCTTTAAGCGCCTGGTCTATGTCCTCTTTTATGTCCTCGACGTCCTCGATCCCTATGGACAGCCGTATAAAGTCCGGGGTGACCCCTGTCGTCACCTGCTCCTCGGGCGTCAACTGCTGGTGCGTCGTCGATGCCGGATGGATAACGAGGGTCTTCGCGTCGCCGATGTTCGCGACGTGCGAGAGAAGCTTGACCGAATCGATGAACCTGCGGCCCGCTTCGAGGCCCCCCGCGATGCCGAAACCGACAAGTGCACCGTACTGCCCGTTCAGGTATTTCGCCGCGTTGGCATGGCTCGGATGGTCTTCAAGGCCGGGATACCGGACCCATTCCACCAGGGGATGGCCTTGCAGGAACCTCGCGATCTCGAGCGCGTTCCGGGAGTGCCGCTCCTGCCTCAAGGGCAGCGTCTCGAGCCCTTGCAGGAAGAGGAACGCGTTGAACGGGGTGAGTGCCGGCCCTAAGTCCCTCAAACCTTCGACCCGGGCCTTTATAATGAACGCAATGTTGCCCAATCCGGGGACATCGCCGAAAGCATCCCAGAATGTTATCCCGTGATAGCTCGGTTCGGGCTCCGTGAAACACGGGAAATTCCCGTTCCCCCAGTTGAACTTGCCGGAAATCAACGATCACGCCGCCTATGGACGTGCCGTGCCCTCCGATGAATTTCGTCGCAGATATCACGACGATATCGGCCCCGAAATCGATAGGCCTCATATATCCCCGTCCCGACCGTGTTGTCTACTATGAAGGGGATCCCGGCCTCATGGGCAATTGCCGCTATGGCTTCAAAGTCCGGCCACGTCGAGCTTGGGATTTCCGATCGTCTCCGCGAATATTGCCTTGGTACGCGGCGTAATTGCCGCCCGGAAATCCTCCGGGCGCGACGACTCTACGAACTTTACCGTCCGGCCGAGCTTGGCAAACGTGTAGTGAAGCAGCTGGTACGTACCGCCGTAGAGATTGTTTGCCGCGACGATCTCATCCCCGACGCTCGTTATCGTCAGAAGGGTCAACGCCTCGGCCGCCTGGCCCGATGCAACCGCAAGGGCTGCCGTGCCGCCTTCTATGGCGGTGACCCTCCGCTCGAAGATGTCGTTTGTCGGGTTCATGATGCGCGTGTAAATATTTCCGAATTCCTTGAGTGCGAAAAGATTTGCCGCATGGTTCGCGTCTTTGAACACATACGATGTCGTCTGGTAGATGGGCACGGCACGGGCCCCGGTCACAGGGTCCGGGGTTTCCTGCCCCGCATGTATTGCCAGTGTCTGGGTTCTATATGTGGCCATTTCGGTCTCCTTTTTTCAGTTTTCTTAAAATCGTAAACGTTTTTCAGGGACTGCCAGGTGAGAGAACCCGCCCGGGGCTCTAAATGTAGTACATCATAGAGTCTTGCTGCCCTTTGAGCTGCTGCATTTCAACAAGGGTAGCAATTGAATAATCGTTGAGGGTGTTCCGGATAGCGGCGCCCAGCTTGTTCCAGATCTCACGGGTGACGCACACGCCGGATTTGTCACAAACTGCTGTATTCTGCACGCAGTCAACAAGGGTACAGGGCCCTTCAAGTATGGTGATAATATCGAGGATCGTTATCTGATCGGCCGGCCGGTCGAGGAGGTAGCCCCCTTTTCTGCCGCGCTGCGCCTTCACGATGCCGCCTTTGTGGAGGGCCGAGAATATGTGCTCGAGGTACTTCTCGGAAACGTTCTGCCTTTTCGCGATATCGGAAAGGAACACGGGGGTGCCGTTCGTACCGTGCACCGCGAGGTCTATTATCGCCCGCAACCCGTATCTTCCTTTTGTCGATATCTTCACGTAATCACCTACTAAATTAATGGGAATAGTATAGATATCTTGTTGACATGTGTCAAGACGTTTTTTATAATCGTGCGGAAAGTTATTATCCTATCTGTTACGTAGGCATTTTATGTATTATATTAACCTGGCATGAAAGTCGGCAACGATCACAATAGAGAAAAACAGGTCATCGGCAAGGATGAGGTTCTGGGGCTCCTCAAAAGCGAGGGTGACGACATCGGCCTGCTGTACGCCCGCGCGGACAGGGTCCGCCAGGAGCACATGGGGGACGAGGTGTATGTCCGCGGCATTATCGAATTCTCCAACCTGTGCGCGAATGACTGCCTCTATTGCGGCATACGGGCCTCGAATTTCAATGTCAACCGCTATTCAATGAGCATCGACGATATCATGCAGACCGTTGGCTCTTTCGAGCGAATGGGGCAGACGACGGTAGTGCTGCAGTCCGGGGAGACCCCGGGCTTAAGCGACGAGGATATCGGGAGGCTCATCAGGACGATCAAGTCAGAGACGTCCCTTGCCGTTACGCTCTCCGTCGGCAATCGTTCACGGGAGGTATACCGGTACTGGAAAGAATGCGGAATGGACAGGTACCTCATCCGTTTCGAGACGACAGACCGGCGGTTGTTCGCCCGCCTGCACCCGGATTGCTCGTTCGACGAGCGGGTCGCGTGCCTGCATATCCTCAAGGACCTCGGCGTACAGACGGGGAGCGGGTTCATGATCGGCGTCCCGGGCGAGACCCTCGACGTGCTTGCGGACAACATACTTTTTTGCAGGGAACTCGACCTCGACATGATAGGGATCGGGCCGTACATACCGCATCCCGACACACCTCTTGCCGATGAACCGAACGCGTACGCGGGCAGTGAAGAGACCTTCTACAAGGCCGTTGCCGTGCTGCGGCTCGCGAACCCCGATGCCCATATCCCGGCGACCACCGCGTTTGACGCGGTGTTTCCCGGCGTCGGCAGGAATCTTGCCCTCACGCGCGGGGCCAACATTTTTATGCCGAACAACACGCCGGTCGAGCACAGGAAGGATTATCTCCTCTACCCGGGGAAGCCGTGCGTCGATGAGAACGCGGACCAGTGCGTTGCCTGCGTCATGATGCGGATCGAGTCGATCGGGCGAAAAATAGGGGCGGGGCCGGGACACTCTTTAAAAAGCGCTAATAAAAGGCTACAATAACCTGTATGCATTCAGGCCGGTACGGCCTGAAATTCACAAAGGGAAAGGAGCACATTATGTGGGAATATACGGACAAGGTAAAAGAGCATTTCCTCAACCCGAAGAATGCCGGGGAGATCGAGAACCCCGATGCCGTGGCTGAAGTGGGCTCCATCGCCTGCGGGGACGCCTTGAAACTGACCATGAAGCTCGACGAGAACAAAAAGATCGTCGACGCGAAGTTCAAGACCTTTGGATGCGCCAGTGCTATCGCGTCCGCGTCCGCGCTGACCGAACTCCTCAAGGGGAAAACGATCGAAGAAGCGGAAAAGATAACCAACCAGGAGATAGCGGATTACCTTGGCGGGCTCCCCCCTGAAAAGATGCACTGCTCCGTCCTCGGCCAGGAGGCCCTCGAAAAGGCGATCGAGAACTACCGGGGCGTCTCCCATAAGATGCCCGAGGAAGTGATCGTCTGCGCCTGCTTCGGCGTGACCGACGGCGAGATCGAACGGGCCATCCGGCAGAACCACCTCACCAGCGTCGAAGAGGTGACAAACTATACGAAAGCCGGCGGCGGGTGTGGGAACTGCCATGAGAAGATACAGGCCATTATCGACCGCGTCTATGAAACGAAAGAAAGACAGGCCGAGCCGGTGGAGCGGCCGAAGCTCTCGAACCTCCAGAAGATCCGTATGATCGAGGAGACGATCGATCGCGAGATACGCCCGTCGCTCAAGCACGACGGCGGGGACATAGAGCTCGTCGACGTGGTCGGCAACAGGGTGCTCGTCGCGATGCGCGGTGCGTGCGCCACGTGCCAGGCGTCCCAGGCGACGATGAAAGGGTTCGTACAGGGGAAGCTCCAGGAATTTGTTGCACCGGAGCTCGTCGTTGAGGAGGTGGCATCATGAAAACGATCTACCTTGACAATAATGCGACAACGATGGTGGCGCCGGAAGTGGTCGAGGAGATGCTGCCCTACCTGCACGAGTATTACGGCAACCCCTCGAGCATGCACACGTTCGGCGGGCAGGTCGGCCGCAAGATAACCGAGGCGCGCCAGAAGATCGCCTCGCTGATCGGGGCGGAGTTGGACGAGATCATCATCACGAGCTGCGGGACGGAAAGCGACAACACCGCGATAATGTCGGCGCTCGCGAACAACCCTGCAAAGAACCACATCGTGACGAGCAGGGTCGAGCATCCCGCAGTAAAGGTTTTGTGTGAACATCTCGCCCAGAAAGGGTACCGGGTCACGTTCATACCGGTCGATGCGGACGGCCGTCTCGACATGAACGAGTACGAGGCAAGCTTAACGCCGGATACCGCGGTCGTGAGCATCATGTGGGCGAACAACGAGACGGGCGTTATATTCCCCGTTGAAAAGGCAGCCCGCCTCGCCCGCGATAAAGGCATCCTCTTTCATACGGACGCGGTCCAGGCCATCGGGAAAATTCCCGTCAACATGAAACAAAACGCGATCGACATGCTCTCGCTTTCCGGCCACAAACTCCATGCACCGAAAGGCGTCGGCGTGCTCTACGTCCGCAAGGGAACGAAGTTCTCGCCGTATTTGATCGGCGGGCACCAGGAAAAAGGGCGCCGGGGAGGGACGGAGAATGTCCCGAGCATAGTGGCCCTCGGCAAGGCGTGTGAGCTCGCCGCAGCCAACATGGAAAAGGAGAACACGTATGTCAGGGACCTGCGCGACAGGTTTGAGAAAGGTCTGTGCGCCGCAATACCCAGCTGCAAAATAAACGGAACGACGGAAGAGCGCCTTCCCAACACCCTCAATATCAGCTTCGAGTTCATCGAAGGCGAAAGCATCCTGCTTCTCATGGACCAGTTCGGCATCTGTGCGTCATCCGGGTCGGCCTGCACATCGGGCTCCCTGCAGCCGTCCCACGTCCTGCGGGCGATGGGCGTCCCCTACACGATGGCCCACGGGTCCGTCCGCTTCAGCCTCAGCGTCTATAACACGGCCGAAGAAGTCGACACCGTCATCAGGGAACTGCCGGCGATAATCGAGAAACTGAGAGTCCTCTCCCCGTACTGGGCCACATCGCAGGGGGCATGCGCGACCGCCTGAAAGGATAACCGGATGGAAGAAAAATTCGCGAAAGACGAGTGCAGGATCGATATCGCAACGAACCAGGACTACCGGTCACGGATCCACCCCCTTGTCGACAGGATCGTGTCCCAGTACGACAAGGACGGCAGGTTCCATCATATCGGCCCGGAACCGATCCCGTCGCGGCAGGCCATTATCGACATTATATACAAGACCATCCCATTCTGTTCCCGGGTTTCTTCTCGGACCACCGGATTGACGATTTCAATGCGGAATATTACCTGGGCCAGCAGATAACGGAACTCTTCGAGGCGCTGACGATACAGATACAGCACGCGATACGCCATGACTGCATCCGTTTCAACAAGGTGTGTGTCCGGTGCGAGGAGCGCTCGCACGAGATCGGCCTCAAATTCATCGAGGCAGTACCGGACCTCCAGAAAAAACTGGCGACCGATGTCCGGGCGGCATTTGAGGGAGACCCGGCTTCCCGTCATTTCGACGAGATCATATTCAGTTATCCCGGTCTTTTCGCCATTGCCGTATACCGGGTCGCAAACTGGCTGCACCTCGCGGACGTCCCCCTTATCCCGCGCATTATGACGGAACATGCCCACGGGCGGACGGGTATCGACATCCATCCCGGAGTCGAGATCGGGGACAGTTTCTTCATCGATCACGGCACGGGCGTGGTCATCGGTGAGACGACAAATATAGGGAACCGCGTCCGCCTGTACCAGGGCGTGACCCTCGGCGCCCTTTCGTTGAGCAAGGACGAATGCCCCCTGCTGAGGGACACCAAGCGGCACCCCACCATAGAGGACGACGTGATCATCTACGCCAACGCGACCATCCTTGGCGGAAAAACCGTGATAGGGGCCCGGTCAGTCATCGGCGGCAACGTCTGGCTCACCGAATCCGTACCGCCTGACACGTCGGTGTTCCTCAAAAAGCCGGAACTCGTCATGCGAAATAAAGTATAATAGAGAAGCTGGATACAATGTTGGAGCAGCAGAACATCGGCCAATCATCCCCCGTTTCTCGCCCCGGGGACAGCCTTGAATTCCCTATCTTTCGCCCTCAGCCAGTGTATCAGCCCGAGCGGCCTGCCTATTGCGAGGGCGATGTCCTGCCCCCATGGATCACCGGGTTCGTATCAACCGGCGCGGGGAAGATACCGGTCGCCGGCACGACGCTGAACTTCAGCGACACCCGGGGAAGCTGGAAGGCGAGGTGGGGACTCAACCGCATGAACTACAGGGTCCGCCCCGGGCTTTACGGGATCGGAGAACCCGACGCGTCGTCCCCCGTTTTTCTTTCCGCCAATTACAAGATGAGCTTTGACAGGCTGCGCAAAGAGCTCGGCGGCCTCGACGCATGGGTGATGGTCCTCGACACAGACGGCATAAACGTCTGGTGCGCAGCGGGAAAAGGCACCTTCGGGACCGAGGAGATCGTGAGGAGGATAGCGGCCGTGGAACTGTCCCGCATCGTCTCGCACCGCACGATCATCTCACCCCAGCTCGGCGCGCCCGGCATCGCGGCGCACGAGGTCCGGAAAAGATCGGGCTTCAAAGTCGTGTACGGCCCCGTGCGTGCGTGCGACATCAAGGAATTCATGAAGGCGGGGTTGAAGGCGACACCCGCGATGCGTGCCGTCACGTTCGGCTTCGCCGAAAGGCTGGTGCTCACGCCGATCGAGATCGTGAACATAGTGAAGCCGATGCTCGGCATCGCCGCGGCTCTTGCTATCTTTCATTTTATCGGGATAGTTAAGGCGGATCTGTGGGGCATATACCCGTTCATCGGCGCGATATTCGCGGGTACGGTTGCCGGGCCCGCCCTTCTGCCGTGGCTCCCCGGCAGGGCATTTTCGGTAAAGGGGGCCGTCATCGGGCTTGCGTGGACATTCATCGTGCTTTATTTTGGGCTCACCCGCTACGGGATGCTGAACGGTCTCGCGCTCTTTTTGCTCCTTCCGGCAATATCGGCCTTCCTGACGCTCAACTTCACCGGCGCCTCGACATATACCTCGCTCTCCGGTGTGCGGCGGGAGATGAAATTCGCGGTCCCGGTCATTGTCGCGTCAGCAGTCCTCGGCCTTGGCATCTTTATAGCCGGGCGGTTCTTTTCGTGAGAGGAACGAGATATGAAACAGCACTACCTTGAAAATGTAAGCACACTTCAACTGAACCCCGACAGGTGCACGGGGTGCGGGATGTGCTGCGATGTCTGCCCGCATGACGTGTTTGAACTCTCCGGGAAAAAGGCGCATATCCGCAATGTCGATGCCTGCATGGAATGCGGCGCCTGCGCGCGGAATTGCGCGTTCGGCGCTATAGCCGTCAATGCGGGCGTGGGCTGTGCAACGGGGATAATCATCGGCGCGCTGACCGGTACGGAGCCGAACTGCTGCGGCAGCGGGTCATGCTGCTGAACTGAAGACCCCGCTCTGTTCCGAGCCCGCAGTCGACCTTCCCGGGCCCGGTTTACCGGTTCCTGAATTCCCTCTGTTTCCAGAACATATAGATAACGGGATAGACAACGAGTTCAAGAATGGTCGAGGTTATCACGCCTCCCACCATGGGCGCGGCTATCCTCTTCATGACGTCGGCCCCGGCCCCGTGGCTGAACATGATCGGGATGAGCCCGGCAAGGATAACGCAGACGGTCATCATCTTCGGGCGTATCCGTTTTACCGCGCCGTGCATTATGGCATCCTTGAGACCGGCGATGCCCGTCAGTTTTCCTTCCCGTTTCCACTGATCATGGGCGAGGTCGAGGTATAGCAGCATGATGACGCCCGTTTCCGCGTCGAGGCCGGCAAGGGCTATAATGCCTACCCAGACGGCGATGCTCATGTTGTAACCGAGTATATAGAGAAACCAGAAAGAACCGACCAGAGAAAAAGGAACTGCCAGGAGAACAATCAGGGTCTTTGTTATGGAACGGGTGTTGAGATAGATCAGAATAAAAATAATAAGGAACGTCAGGGGGATGACGATGAGCAGCCGCTCGTGCGTCCTGACGAGGTACTCATACTCCCCGCTCCATTGCAGGCGATACCCGGGCGGTATCGTGAGAGACGCTATCTTCTTTTTTGCCTCTTCGACATACCCCCCGATGTCCCTTCCGGTGAAATCAATGAACACGTAGGATGCAAGGAGGCCCTGCTCACTTTTGATCTGCGTCGGGCCTTTGACGATCTTTATGTCGGCGAGCTGTTTGAGCGGGACCTGCATGATCGGCTGATTCGAAGGCGCAGGGGCCTGTCCTGCACCCCCTGACATCCCGCCGCCGGAAGGCTTAACCTCGGAACCCGTCATGACGGGTATCAGGACCCGTTCGAGATGCGTGACACTATCGCGGAGTTCGCGGGCATACCGCACGTTGACGGGATAACGCTCCCTGCCCTCAATGGTTGTCGTAAGGTTCATGCCCCCGATAGCGGTTTGGATAACATCCTGGACATCCTGGACGTTGAGCCCCAAACGGGCCGCCTCCTGTCTTTTCAGGTCAAAATCCAGGAAATAACCCGTGGTTACCCGTTCGGCGTAGACGCTGCGCGTCCCGGGAATTTCCCGTATGTGATGCTCGATGGCAAGGCCGATCCTTTCGATCTCCTCTATCTTTGGCCCGAGAACCTTGATGCCCACCGGCGTACGGATGCCGGTCGCGAGCATGTCGGTACGGGCCTTGATGGGCATGGTGAAGGAATTGGCCACACCGGGAAGGGTGAGGTTTTCATTTAACTCGTCCTTCAGTTTTTCCACCGTCATCCCCGGCCGCCATTTCGATTCCGGCTTCAAGTTTATCGTCGTCTCGAACATCTCGAGGGGTGCGGGGTCCGTGGCGGTCTCGGCCCTGCCGGCTTTTCCGAACACCGATTCCACCTCGGGGACCGCCTTTATTATTTTGTCCTGCAGTTCAAGGAGGTCCTTTGCGACAGAGATCGAGGCCGCCGGCGCGGTGACCGGCATATAGAAAAGAGTGCCTTCGTATAAAGGAGGCATAAATTCGGTGCCCAGCTTCATGAAAGGATAGACAGTGACAGCCAGGATGATCACTGCGCCGATTATGACCCACATCTTGAATCTGAGGGCCATTTCCGCGATCGGGCCGTAGACCGTGTGGAGAAACCGGCTGACAGGGTTCTTTTCCTCGGGTCTTACTTTGCCCCTGATAAAAAGCGTCATAAGAACGGGGGTCAGCGTCACCGCGAGGAAAGATGAAAAGAGCATCGCGAAAGTCTTGGTGTATGCGAGGGGTTTAAAGAGCCGGCCCGCCTGTCCCTCCAGCGTAAAGACCGGCAGAAAACCGACGGTGATGACGAGAAGCGAAAAGAAGAGCGAGGGCCCGACCTCTTTGGCTGCCTCGGTAATAACGCGCGCCCTGCTTTCCTGCCTTCCGCCCTCTTCCCATTCTTCAAGCTTTTTATGGGCATTCTCCACCATGATGATCGACGCGTCGACCATTGCCCCGATCGCGATGGCAATGCCGGAGAGGCTCATGATATTGGACGTGACATTGAGGTAGAACATGCAGATAAATGACATGATGATGGCGAAGGGCAGGGTCAGGATCACAACGAGTGCGCTCGGCAAATGAAAGAGAAACACGAGGCAGACCACGCTTACCGCTATTGCCAGCTTCAGGATCTCTTCCTTGAGGGTGCCTATTGCACGGTGTATGAGGTCGGACCGGTCATATGTCACGACAACTTTCACGCCTTTGGGCAGTGACGGCTGGATGTCCTGCGCGATCTTCTGTTTTACCCTCTCGATCGCGTTCAGGACGTTCTCCCCAAACCTCACAATGACGATCCCGCCGGCCACGTCACCCTTCCCGTCGAGATCGGCCAATCCGCGGCGGATCTCCGGACCGAGCTTCACCGTGGCTACGTCTTTAAGAAATACAGGGGTCCCGAGGTTGTTCGTTTTAACGGCGATATTCTCGACATCGGCAATGTCCCTTATATATCCCCTGCCCCGCACCATGTATTCAATGCCCGAGAATTCGAGGACCCGGCCTTCCACGTCGAGGTTGCTCTTTCGCACGGCTTCCATGACCCTGGTAATAGGCACGTTGAAAGCCACGAGCCGATTGGGATCGATGGTGATCTGATATTGTTTGACGAAGCCGCCGATCGATGCGACCTGTGAAATCCCGGGTACGCTCTCGATGGCCAGCTTCAGGTTCCAATCCTGCAAGGACCTCAACTGAGCAAGGTCATACCTGCCGCTCTCATCGACGAGAGCATAGGAAAAGCCCCATCCCAGGCTGGTCGCGTCGGGCCCGAGCACAGGGTTCACGGATTCGGGCAATTTGTTCCGTACCGCCTGCAGGTATTCAAGGACCCTGCTCCGCGCCCAGTATATGTCCGTTCCCTCTTTAAAGATGACGTAGATGAAGGAGCTTCCCAGGAAAGAAAAACCGCGCACTGCCTGGACGTGGGGCGCTGCGAGGAGCGTTGATGTGATGGGGTACGTTATCTGGTCTTCGATAAGGTCGGGGCTTCTGCCGGTCCATTCCGTGTAAATTATGACCTGCGTGTCGCTCAGGTCGGGGATCGCGTCGAGCGGCGTATATTTAAGGGCCCACAGTCCCCAGGCAAAAGCAAAAAAGATGAGGAAGACGACTATGAATTTATTTCGTGAGCTCAGTTCGATGATCTTCGCTATCATAACCTGTCGTCACCTGCTTGAGGCTTGAGACAACCATGGACCGCACTTCACGATTTTAATGCCTGTGCCCCCCGGGGGGCGGGGCGCTTTGCTTCGGGCTTTCGGACGGACCGGCAGACGATTTCGGGACAGGTGCCTGCGTCGAGGGGGCCTCTTTGCCGGCCCGGGATGTGTCCTGTTTTGAAGCTGGCCTTGCCGGGGCCTCGACACCTTTGAGCTTTGCCTCGGAGTCAATGAGGAAATTAGCCGACGATGCAACCAGGTCCCCGGCCTTGAGACCGGACCTGATCTCTACCATCCTGTCCGCTTTCGCCCCCGTCACAACTTCCCTTGGCTCGAACGTTCCCTCTCCTTTGTCGATATAGACGATCTTTCTCAATCCTGTATCTATGACAGCTTCATCGGGAACGGCCAGTTTCCGCCCCAGATCCACCAGCAGTTCAACGTCGGCAAACATCTGGGGCCGCAAATTTCCCTGCGGATTAGGGATGCTGAACCGTACCTTCATTGTCCGGGTCTCTGCCGATAGCGTCGGGGAGACGAATTCAACCCGCGATGAATATTCTTTACCGGGGAAGGAATTAAGCCTGATCTTAGCGATATCACCCTCTTTGACGAAAGGAAATTCGAATTCGTAGATATCCGCCACAACCCAGACATTCGACAGGTCCGCCACGTCGAACAATTTCTCGCCTGCCATGACCTTCTGTCCCTGAACGACATATTTCTGGAGGACATAGCCGCCTGAGGGGCTCGCAATGGCAAGTGTCTTCAGCGGCGTTTCGCTTTGCTCGATCCGGCGTATCTGGGCATCGCTGACGTCCCATAGCTTCAAACGCTTACGGGCTGAGTCGAGGATCACCTCCGCATCCTTGCGAAGCATGTCCCCGAAGTCCTGCTGATCGTCCGTGCCCGGCCCCGCCTGATGAGAGTTCCTCCGGGCGGTCTTCTTCGCCCATCGGACGAGATTGATAAATTCCTGCTGGGTTGCCCAGAGTTCCGGACTGTATATATCTGCCACGCGCTCGCCCTTCTTTACATATGTGCCCGTGTAATTGACGTAGAGCCGCTCGATCCAGCCTTCCACCTTGGTATTGATGGTGGTGAGCTTGCGCTCATCATATTCCACGCGGCCCACCGTCCTGACTATTTTACGCAGCGGCACGACGGCAGCGGGAGTTGTCCTGACACCGATGACCTTTTGCTTCTCCGGCGGTATTTCGATGGTGGGCGGAGGCGTCGATTCCTGCTTTGCGGCGGCGTCCGGGGACCTTGCCGGTGATGCGCCCGTTGACGTCCCGGGGGACTGCCCGTGCTGGTGCCCTCCTGACTGTTCAGGGTTTTCTTTGGGCGTTGCCCGCCTGGAAGGATTTGCGAGATAAAAGATCGCAAATCCGGCGGCAATGACGATGCAGACAACAACGAGAATGCGTACCTTATTCATGGGGAACCTTTCCCGGGTCGTGCCTGATCATGTTAGAGGCCGGCTTTGAATCGCGTATCCCCCATTTCCCTGAGTTCCTGCCGGTAACCATATCGAGCAAGGCAACGGCCTTTTCGCGCTGCACATATTGTGCCCAGTACAAAAGCTCCGTGTCCAGAAGGGCCTTCAGCCGTGAAATTGCCGTGATGGCCTCGATCTTGCCGGCAGTATAACCTGAAAGTGCAAGCTGAAAATCCTGGTACGTTTTGGGGATAACACCTTCCTTGTAAAGTTTCATAAGTTTTTCCGATGTCTTCACCATGGAAAAACTGTCCCGTATCCCGGACGACAACATATATTCCAGGGAAGCGATCTCCCGTTTGGCCCCGAGACGATTTGCCTCGGCTTCCAATACTGCCTGCGATTGTTTCGTCGTGGAATAAAGGGGGATATTGACCGATACCGTGACGTTCCACATATCCAGCATTCCCTTGGTCTTCGGAAAATAGCTGACACCCAGCGTCGGGTCGGGGTAATATTCTTTTTTTGCCATTTGGACCTTTGCTTCCGCGGCATCGGCCATGGCCTGCTTTGCATGGATCTCGGGCGAGTTCTTCTTTGCCATCTCCAGAGATTCCTCGAGGCTCAGCTCGTAGGGGGTGGAGGAAAACTCGGCCGGGCGGCTAAGAGGCGTGGTGATGTCCCGACCGAGTGTGTTATTGAGCATCCCCTGGATAGCCTGTATCCTTTGCCTCTGCATTTCCTCTCTTTCGATGAGCATATACTTCTCGGTCTGGGCCATGACTATCTCTTGCTGGGAACCCGTGCCCGACGCATACCGGGCCGAAGCGGCATCTTCGATCATCGAAAAATAATCAGACAGCTTCTTCAGCACATCGATGTTTTTATAGGCAAGGAAAAGTTCGTAATACAACTGCCTGACCGTCGCCACGACCTTGAGTTGGGCCGCCCTGTGCGTCCACCTCAGATTGTCCGCATCCCTGGCGGCCATCTGGCCTTTCAGGTCGCGTTTTCCCCAAAAAGGAAACATTTGAGACAACGCAAACATGCCCATCGAATTTGGCTCTTCCCCGATGGTTATTCGCTGGAACCCTTCATTTTGATATCCGAACATGAACATGGGGTCCGGCAGGCTTTGCGCCTGGGGGACCCTGTAGAGTGAAGCTGACACCCTCGTTTCAGAAACGAGAAGCTCAGGGCTTTTATTCAGGGCTTCACCGACAAGGTCATCGAGACCGACCGTATTGATATCGCCGGCCAGTACCTGCGAGAAGACGATCAAAAAAGCAAACAACATCATGATTGTACGATGTATATTTCGCAATGTCATCCCTCCCTCCTGCCGCATTAAAAGAGATTACCTGGCATCTACCGAAAATTTGGCAGAAACTGTTTTACCGGCCCTCGTCACTTTGAGATCGTTATTCCAGGACCCTGACATGGAATAATCTATTTTTGCCCTGTAAACGTTCCCCGCAGGTACCAGGTCCGCTTTATAGTTCATGGCCGGCATTCCCGGCATGGCAGGCATCGAATAATTGAGAAGCACCTTTGCGTCGGTAACGGCCTTGCCTGACGCATCAGTGATGTTTACCTCGATATTGTTCGGTCCGGCAACCGGGGGATTTTTATCGATCCGGATATTTACAGTGAGGTCCCCCGCTTTCCTGGTGATCTCGTAATCTTTGGCGTAAGCAACGCAAACCACCATTATGATCGTCAACATTATTATCAGCGCACATGATCTTTTCATGATCTCCTCCTTTAAAATCAATTATAAAGCCAAATTATTACGGGGAAAAGCCCCGTAAGGGCTGCCCCCTCTTAAATACGGCTCTTACAATGCATCTACCGCAGGCAATAAAGGCAGGACTTTGTCCGTCACCTGCACGCAACAGCATCTATCTCCACGAGGACCCCGCGAGGAAGGGCGCTCACCTCTACCGTCGAGCGTGCGGGATAATCCCCCTGAAAAAATGATTCATATACGCCGTTGACTGCACCGAAACTTGAAAGGTCCTTGAGATATATGGTGGTCTTTACCACGTCTTCCAATGAAAGGCCGGCCGCCTCGACGACGGCTTTAACATTTTCCATCACCTGCCGCGCCTGCACCTCGGCCGGGCCTTCCACAACCTGTCCCGTCGCGGGATCGATCGGGATCTGGCCGGAACAGAACAGCATGCTGTCAGCAGATATCTTTACGGCCTGAGAATAAGGGCCGATCGCCCGGGGAGCATCTTCTGTCTGAATGATATCTTTCACGTGCACTACTCCTTAATTATCCTGTTGTCGCGAGAATATCACAGCTGGAGGGGGAGAGACGTCCCTGGTGCGAAAGAAATTCCTCTTACCGGGACGATCCGGTAATGATCCCTCCGCCGAGGACCAATTCGCCGCGGTACAGAACCACGGACTGGCCCGGTGTTATTGATTCCTGGGGTTCTTTAAAGCATAGCGCCAACGATCCATCGTCCCGGAGGTCTGCCACGCATTGCGCCGGAGGCGCGGTTGACCGGATCTTCGCATGAATTACACCATCCGGCCATTCGGGGAAAGGTACTAACCAATTGACATTTTCTGCAACAAGCCCGCGGCTCATCAATTCCTCTTTCGGCCCCGCAACGATCTCATTCCCGGCGGCATCGATACGGATCACGTAATAGGGCTCTTTGAGCCCGGCAAGGCCGAGTGCCCGGCGCTGGCCTATCGTGTAGAATGCAACGCCGCGATGCTTCCCGATGATCTTGCCCGCCGTGTCGACTATGTTGCCTGCCCGGGGCGTTTCTTTCAGCAAAGGGGTGTAGTCTGTGAATTCAAGGAAATCCTGACTTTCTCTTTTTTCGAGATACTCCCCGAAACCCGCTTCGAGCGCGAGCGCCTTCACATCCTGTTTGCTAAATTCACCAAGAGGAAATAGAACCTGTGAAAGCTGGTCCTGCGACAGACGATAAAGAAAATACGACTGGTCCTTGGACTTGTCGGTCCCGCGCAAAAGGGTATACCGGCCCAATGCGGCATCGCGTCTGACGCGGGCATAATGGCCCGTCGCAAACAGGTCGAAAGGAATACCGCTTGTCCGCGCTTTTTCGATGAGAGAACCAAATTTTACCCGTGAATTACAAACAACACAGGGATTGGGCGTTCTCCCGTCTGTGTACTCGGCGCTGAAATAATCGAGGACGACACTGTCATACTCTGCACAGAGATCTACGACAAAATGTTCGATGCCGAGCCCGGCCGCCGCTTTTTTCGCATCTTCAATATCAGATGCTTCGCCGGGACCGTAACATCCGCTGCGTACCGGATCGCAGGCCATGGAGCCGTCCCATATCTTCATCGTCAGGCCAATGATGTCATACCCTTTTTCCTTGAGGAGGTATGCCGTTACCGTCGAATCGATGCCGCCGCTCATGCCCACGGCGACCCTTTTACCCGAGGTCATCATCATTCCCGTTCAGCGGAGCGTTCATGCTGCCTGTCCGGTATCCCTTGAGGTCGAGAGACACATACGTAAAGCCGAAACCAGCGAGTTTATCGGCTATGTCATTTCTGTATTCGAGGACGGTCGGCAGGTCGTTCGGCTCAACCTCGATGCGGGCCGTGTTTCCCTCGTGCCGGACACGTACCTGTGATATCCCCAGGCTCCTGATGAATGCCTCGGAAAGCTCTACCCTCTTCAACCGGTCAGCTGTGATTGCGGTACCGTACGGAATCCGCGACGCGAGGCACGCCTGGGCGGGCTTGTTGTGGGTGGGAAGTCCGAGTTCCTCCGACAGCCGCCTGACATCATTTTTCGACAACCCGGCTTCGAGGAGCGGGCTTTGAACGCCGGCTTCGAGACACGCCTTCCTTCCGGGCCGGAAGTCCTCGAGATCATCGACATTGGAGCCTTCAAGGATATGGGTAAAGCCCTCTTTCGTGATGACGTCCCGTATGGTCTTGAACAGTTCCGTCTTGCAGTGATAGCAGCGGTCGGGGTTATTCGCGATATAAGCGGGGTTGTCCATTTCGACACCGTTGACCACGAGAAGGCGTGCCCCGAACGACCGGGCCAACGCCAGTGCCTCGTTCTTTTCCGCCTCAGGGTATGAAGGCGAAACCGCGGCAACGGCAACGACGTTCTCGCCTCCCAGGCAATCAAGGCTCGCCTTCAGCAGGAAGGTGCTGTCGACCCCGCCGGAAAACGCAACGGCCGCTTTTCCCAGGGACCTTATGATCCCCTGTAATTTCTCATATCGTGTATGTAATCCCTTTTCATCAGGCATGACAAATATTTATCTCCTCGCGAGGCACATCACAACGAGGAAGATATCACAAACAGCGTCCCCATACAAATCGGGACGCCGTTCTCTATCTCCTTACTCCTTACTCCTCACTATCCCCATTCGCTCATATAGGAATATCGGACGCCCCCGCGGATTCGAGCCCGCCAAGGATCCCTTCGAAAAGGGCGGTGGACAGGTAGCGCTCACCGGCATCCGGCAGGACGACGACGATCCTTTTCCCGGCATTTTCGCGTTCATTGGCGAGCTTCACTGCCACGTGCGCGGCGGCCCCGCATGATATGCCGCTCAATATGCCTTCCTCCCGGGAAAGGCGGCGGGCCATCTCTATGGCTTCTTCGTTGCTCACCGTCTCGATGCGGTCGACAAGGGAGAGGTCGAGGACCTTCGGCACAAAGCCCGCCCCGATACCCTGGATCTTGTGAGGCCCGGGCTTTAATTCCTCACCATTCCTGGTCTGGGTCAAAATGGGAGAATGTATCGGCTCGACTGCAACAGACATGATCTTTTTGCCCCTGGTCAGCTTAAAATACCTGCTGACCCCTGTAATCGTTCCGCCGGTCCCCACGCCGGAAACGAAAGTGTCCATATCCCCGTCCGTGTCGTTCCACAGTTCAACGGCGGTTGTCGCCTCATGAATGGCCGGGTTTGCGGGGTTCTCGAACTGCTGGGGAAGAAAATAGCGCGACGGGTCGCTCTTCGCGATCTCTTCGGCCTTTGCAACAGCCCCCTTCATGCCTTTCGCACCCTCAGTAAGGATGATATTGGCACCGAGGACCCTCAACACCTTGCGCCTCTCAAGCGACATAGTCTCCGGCATCGTCAGGGTAACCTTATAGCCCCGCGCTGCACCCACGAATGCGAGGGCGATCCCCGTATTACCCGATGTCGGCTCGATTATCTCCATGCCCGGTTTCAACCTTCCGCTCTTTTCCGCATCCCACACCATGGCTGCGCCTATCCTGCATTTCACGGAATAGGAAGGATTTCTCCCTTCCACCTTGGCGAGGACAACAGCCCTTGCATTGCCGACAACTTTATTCAGCCTGACAAGCGGTGTCCTGCCAATCGAAAACGAATTATCGTCAAATATATTTCCCATAACACTCCCTCCTTCAAGGCCCTTGCCCGGGAATCGTTTTGAATTCCTACCTAAATGATAGGATTAGTATAAAAAAGACTTCTGCCGATGTCAATAACATAATACAGGCAATGGGCGATAGGCTATGGGCAATGGGGAAGCGGCAATGAACCCGAGTCCATCCTATCGCCTATCGCCCATTGCCTATCGCCCATCGCCTATCGCCCATCGCCTATCGCCCATCGCCTATCGCCCATTGCCTATCGCCTATCGCCCAATTCCCTGTATTATTCATTTGACCCGACCGCTCATTAGTGATAGTTTTTTTTACCGGCAAATCTCAGCGACAACTTTGGAGGAGGATGTATGAAGGCAACTATCTTTGCAGTTTTGGCTATGGTTCTTGCCCTGGCATGGTGCGGGGGAACGCAGGCCGCGGACCTCAATATGAAAGATGGCCTGTGGGAGATCACGACGAAGACGGAGATAAAAGGGATGCCGGGAAATGTCCCGCCTACAAAGATGAAGCAGTGCATGACACAAAAGGATAATGTCCCGCAGCAGCAACCGGGTGAGAAGGGCAAGAACCCGAACTGCAAGATGACGGAGAACAAGGTCAGCGGCAATACGGTAACATGGACCATGGTCTGCAATGAAAAGGACGGGACTATGGAAAACAAGGGCCAGACGACTTACAAGGGCGACACATTTGACGGGACGTCGGTCCTGACGATGAAAGATAAAAGCGGGAAGACCCAGCAGATCACGAGCAAAATGAGCGGCAAACGCCTTGGGCCCTGCGACAAGAAATAATGCCCGAATCGAGGACCACTGTGAAGATCAAAACGAAGCTCAGCAAGAAAACCAGGATACACGAGGTCGACTTCGACAACCTTGAATTCGGGGTCGATTTCTCCGACCATATGTACTATGTCGATTATAGCGACGGCGCGTGGAAAGAGCCCCGCATTGAGCCGTACGGGCCGATGAAGATGTACCCGGCGCTCTCGACGCTGCATTACGGGCAGGCCGTCTTCGAAGGCCTCAAGGCATTCCTCGGGATCGACGGGAAGATACGCCTGTTCCGTGCCGACAAGAACCATGAACGGTACAACATGTCCTGCGAGCGCATGTGCATCCCGACCTTATCCTGGGAGTTGTGGTTCGAGGGCATGAAAAAACTGATAGAAATAGACAAGGAGTGGATACCGAAGAAGCGCGGGTGTTCCCTGTATATCAGGCCCTTTATATTCGCGACCGATAACTTTCTCGGCGTCAGGGTCTCCTATTCATACCGCTTCATGATCATAACATCGCCGGTCGGGGCCTACTACAAGGAAGGCTTGAACCCCGTGAAGCTCATTACGTCAGGGGAGTTCGTCCGCGCCGTCAAGGGAGGCCTCGGTGCCGTAAAGACGCCCGCCAATTATGCAGCATCCCTGTATCCCGGTGAGGTCGCTAAGAAAAAAGGGTTTACGCAGGTCCTCTGGCTCGACGGGATCGAGAACCGCTGTATCGAAGAGGTCGGGACAATGAACATCATGTTCGTCCTCGACGGCACGATCGTCACGCCTCCCCTCGAAGGATCGATCCTGCCGGGCGTTACCCGGAACTCCGTCATATCGCTCGCCAAGCACTGGGGGATCCCCGTCGAGGAGCGCAAGATCACGATCGACGAGGTCATGGCCGAGGCCAAGACCGGCCGTCTCCAGGAAGTGTTCGGCACCGGAACGGCAGCGGTTATCTCGCCTGTTGGCTGGATACAGCATGAGAATGACATGGTCACGATCCATAACGGCGAGATAGGGCCGCTATCACAGAAACTGTACGATGAGATCACGGGGATGCAGTATGGTGAAAAGGCGGATCCGTTCGGGTGGTGTATAACGTTATAAAGACGGCTAACGGCGTACGGCGTACGGCTAACGGTAAAAAACAAAAAAAAACCCTTCCGGTAATACTTCGGAAGGGTTTTTCCGTTAGCCGTTAGCCGTTAGCCGTTAGCCGTTCTTAAATTTCTTTTCCATTTCGGCCAGCTTCATGAAGTGCTTGCGCTCTTCTTCTATGATCTTGTCTATTTCGGCGTAGTGCTTCTTATCAATAAATTCTTTGGCCTCGTGATAATAGAGGATCGAATCGACCTCGCGGCTCATGGCAAAACGTATTGCGCTGAGGGTGTCGAGGTTCCCGGACATGGCTTGGTCTTTTTCCTTCTTCGTAAACACAACTTTACCGTCGATATGATCTCTCAGGTACGCCGCATACTCACCATGATAGCTTTCAGCGGGCGGGTTCACATCGATTCCCTTCAGCATTTCGGCAAAGACCGTTTTGTGCCTTGCCTCTTCGTCGGCCATGAGATTGAAGAAATCTCTCACCTCTTTCGTCTCGGCATTGAGTGCGGCCTTGTGATAGAACATCTCACCATCTTCCTCGATGCGCATTGCAAATTGAAGAATATCACCGGTGTTAAAAATACTCATAACGTCCTCCTTCAAGGGGTTTGCCTATCGTCAAGCCCGGCCGGCATGACACAAACTACTAAATAATAGTACCGGGCATTACAATTGGCAATGGGTTGTATGACAAGTTTCTTTCGGAACCCGTTATTTCTCTGCCGACCCCCATTTTTTCAGGGAAAAACCCGACAATGTCTCATAAACCACGTAGCTGCCGTACCGGGCGAGATCGCCTGTGTTGAAGTATTGTTTGACCGCGCCCGTCTCGCGGACCTCGAAACTGTCCGGTATGTGCGAATGCGCGAGTATGACGATATCGTACCCTTCGGAAAATTTTTGCCCGGCATATTTCCTGTATATATCCCGGACCATTTCCTTATATTCCTTACGGCTCTTCGACAGGAAAGGCCGGCAAAGGGACGCTATGGTCCATGTCAGTGACGGCCCGAAGATGTCCATGACGCGGTAGAAGAAGGGACGTTTGAGGACCCGGGCCAGGGAAAGGTGGGCAAACCCGTCGCCGTGGGCAATATAAACCTTTTTCCCCTCACATTCGAGCGTCAATTCCTGCCGGCATGCAATACCCGTATATTTCTCGTAGTAATCGCCCATCAGGAATTCATGGTTGCCCTCGAGAAAATAGACCTGCTTGCCTCTTTCGACAAGTTTTTTCAGGCCGTCGGTCACGCTACGGTACCAGGGATAGATAAACCCGTCATACCCGTGATAAAAATCGAAGAGGTCCCCGAGGACCACGACCGTGTCCGCGTCCTCGCAGCAATCGGTAACGAACCGCAAGACGAGCGCGGTCTTGTCCACGCTGGAACGGGTTATGTGGACATCGGAAAAAAAAACGATCTTCATGGGCTTAAGGGCCTTTCGGCCAGATAATCTTTCAGGGCATCCATCCAGTTGCGCATTTCAATACCCGTATCCCGGCGGAGCTTCCCGAGGTCGAAAACCGAGTATGCCGGCCTTCTCGCCTTCCTCGTAAGTTCATTGGATGATATCGGGACGATCTCCACGTCCATGCCGCGGATAGAAAAGATCGCCTTCGCAAGATCGTACCAGGTACATGACCCGCTATTGGATACGTGGTATATCCCCGCCAGGTTCTTCCTGATGATCGTTACAACCGGCATCGCAAGGTCCTTCGCATACGTGGGCGAGCCGCACTGGTCGTTGACCACCTTGAGCCGTCCCTCGGTCTTTGCGATCTTCGTTACCTTGTCGATGAAGCTCGGGCCGCTGTGCCCGTAGAGCCATTCCGTTCGTATGACGGCGGCTGCTATGCCCCGTTCGGATATTTTCCGCTCACCGGCAAGTTTGGTGCGGCCATAGACGGACTCGGGGTTTGGCTCGTCATCTTCCCGGTACGGCGAGCCTTTCCTTCCGTCGAAAACATAATCTGTGCTGA
Organism: Syntrophorhabdaceae bacterium; assembly: GCA_963666485.2. Lineage (GTDB taxonomy): Bacteria > Desulfobacterota > Syntrophorhabdia > Syntrophorhabdales > Syntrophorhabdaceae > Delta-02. The sequence goes on from CAXXUO010000009.1 coordinate 164,561, forward strand.
TATGGATAAGCCTGGTGTGATAGGCGTCGCAGAGGACGGCGAGTGTTGCCGGGCCTTTTGCGTTCGCTGCTTCGGCAAGCACTGCGTTATCCTCACAACCGTCGACGTCGGTCATCGCCGCCAGGTTTAAGAGGACATCGGGATGGTGAATGCCAAACATTTTTTTTCCGGCTGTTTCGGATGTGATGTCCCATTCATCGATATCATAGGAGACACATGCGAAATGTTCCCGGAGCACGGGCGTAATGCTTGTTCCCAATAAGCCTTTTCCGCCGGTTATGAGGACTTTCATCGGTTTCCGTACATTTTCTCGTAGTATGCGAGATACTCCCCGGTCTTGATCCTTTCCCACCACTGCCTGTTGTTGACATACCACTCCACGGTCTCGCGCATACCCTGCGCAAAGTCGACGGACGGCCTGTAACCCAACTCGGAGGTGATCTTCCCGGAGTCTATTGCATACCTGCGGTCATGCCCCGGCCTGTCTGTCACGTAGCGAATAAGGGATTCGGGCTTCCCCAGGACCGCGAGGACAAGCTTTACGATCTCTATGTTCGTCCTCTCATTGGACGCGCCGATATTGTAGACGTTTCCCGGCTGGCCATTATGCATGACGAGGTCGATCGCTGCGCAATGGTCCTTGACATGGATCCAGTCGCGCACGTTGAGGCCATCGCCGTATACGGGCAATTCCTTGTCTGCAAGGGCGTTCGTTATGATAAGCGGGATGAGCTTTTCGGGAAACTGGTACGGTCCGTAATTGTTCGAGCATCGCGTTATAACGACGGGCATCCCGAATGTCTTGAAGTATGCCATGGCGATGAGATCTGCCGAGGTCTTCGATGCGGAATAGGGGCTGTTCGGTGCAAGCGGGGTATCTTCCCGAAAAGCGCCGGTGCGACCGAGCGATCCGTAAACCTCGTCCGTCGATATCTGGATAAAGCGGCGCGTGTTGTGTTTTCGCGCCATCTCGAGGAGGTTGAACGTACCGTTGATGTTCGTCCTGATGAAGCTGTCGGGGTCCATGATGCTCCGGTCGACGTGGGTCTCCGCCGCAAAGTTCACGATAACATCCACCGGTTTTGCAAAAATATTTTCAAGATCGGCTGCCGATGCGATATCTCCCCGGACGAAGGTATACCTGTCGTCGCTTTCGCAATCCGCAAGGTTCTCGAGATTGCCCGCATACGTGAGCTTGTCGAAATTGATCAGAGTATAGTCGTATCTTTCGAGCATCCTGCGGACGAAGTTCGTGCCGATAAAGCCGCAGCCCCCTGTAACGAGAATCGTATCAGCCATCTTTCCTCTCCCAAGCGTATGGTATATCATTCGTGTGCGGGTCCACCCTGAACTCGTCGGGGTCCGAATAGTCGTACGGCATCGTCGGCGCATTGATTATCAACGCCTCGTCCTCGCTTATGCATTTCCATCCGTGGTATACCATCCGCGGGACCTTGACGAGTTGCGGATTATGGTCGCCGATGTAGAAAACGTTGATCTCGCCCCGTGTGGCCGACCCCTCCCGGGCATCGTAGAGGACCAGTTTTATCATCCCCTTGACACAGGTGATGTAGTCGTCCTGTTTTTTATGGTAATGCCAGGCCTTTACAACATGGGGATACGTCGTCGTCAGGTATACCTGGCCAAACCCGTTGAAGATGGCGTCGTCACTGCGGAGGATCTCCATCAACCGTCCCCTTTCGTCGGGGATAACCTTCAACTGTTTTACGGCAACGCTGTCTATCATATCTTCACCCGCCCTTATCCGTTGTTTGCACCCGTCTGGGCGACGAGGACGCTCGCCCGGAGCAGGGATTCGAAGGTGCCCGCATCCGTCCACCAGCCGTCAAGCATCTCCCAGGTCATTGTGCCGTCCCTGACATACGCGTTGTTGACATCAGTTATCTCGAGCTCGCCCCTTTCCGAAGGTTTCAGTGTTTTCACGATATCAAATACGCGGGCATCGTAGAGGTATATCCCGATGACCGCGAGGTTGCTCCGGGGATTTTTCGGTTTTTCCACGATGTTTATGAGCCTGTCGCCTTCGATCTCGGCAACCCCGAAACGTTCAGGATCGGGCACCTCTTTGAGCAGGATCTTGGCGCCGGCCTTCTGCTCGCTAAAATCACGCACGGCCTTGATTATGTTGCGTTCTATAATATTATCTCCGAGAATAACGCAAACCGGTTCCCCGTCGGCGAAATACTCGGCAAGGGACAGGGCGTCGGCTATGCCCCCTTCGCCTTCCTGGTATGTATAATTAAGGTGCCTGAGTCCGAAATCCTTCCCGTTGCCCATGAGCCTTAAAAAATCTCCCGCGTGGTTCCCGCCGGTCACGATGAGTATATCCGTTATCCCGGCCTTGATCAGCGCCTCGATCGGGTAGTAGATCATGGGTTTATCATATACAGGCAGAAGATGCTTGTTCGTTATGCGCGTAAGTGGTGCGAGCCGCGATCCCAAACCGCCGGCCAGAATTATACCTTTCATGGTATTAACCTCCTGCTATTTTGACGTGATACCTGTAAGGTCGAACGAGATCTTAAACGTGGTATCGTTCGGTCGTGTGGTCTGGGCAAGCCAAAACGTCGTCGACCAACACCCGGGCTTATATCTGAGCCAGTACCGGGTTTCAATGAATTCCTGCTCAGTAAACTCATACCGCGCCTCGTATCCTCCCTCGAAGACTTTGTATTTTCCCATGACCGAAAGGGCGACCTGGTTCGATGTCCCGAAATAAACAACGGTTCCCGATGTCGGGTCCGTGTATTGGCTGACGGTCTCACCCGTGTAGGGGTTCACGCCGTAGCCGTTTGAATAACTATGCGAAACCGCAATTCCCATTACGCCCGGGTATTGATACGATAATGAATGTCGCAAGAGTTTTGCGCCTTCGCCACTAACATTCCAGACGCCTTCGTGGCTAAAACCCAAATAGGTCAGGGGTTGTATCGTGAACCGGGTATCGATATTAGAGAAGCGCGAACCTGAACCCTTGTAGAGATCTGATGACTCGAGATTGCCTGAAATGCCGTATGTCTGAGATACTTCGAGAAGGGACACTTCGTTTTTCCCGCCGGCTTCAGTTTCTCCGTAAAAGTAATGATTGAAAGAATACGTTATGAGGTTCGTCTGGTTCATCCGGTCATACGAGTCGATCTGGGGTACGTTCTTGTAGCCTGTCGTGGGAATGAACGTGTACCGCACCGCCGGTTTGATCACGCTGTGCATGGAATTCCAGGGCCCCCAACCGCCGAAATAGGTTCTCAAAAACTGCATGTTGAAATCGCCGTCAAGCCTGAACGTCTGGCGATGATTCGTATTCCCGTTCGATGTTTCATCGGTGCGGTTGACAAGGTACCCGCTCTCGTACAAGGTTCCGCTAAAAAGAGTGTTGAGCCCCTTGTAGGAATAGGGAAGCCTGAGTGATGGATCTATGGTCATGCGTGTAAATGTCGCCCCCTTATCCCTGTAAAAATTGGTCAAAGAGCTGTTCAGGTCGACGTACATGCCCGTTCGGGGGATGGGGATATATTCGGTGAAGTATGTTATTTCCGGATAATACTGGAAAATCGTACTGTCATCTTGCATCAGCAGGTTGCGGAACTGACTGACCCCCCCTGTCAGCAGTGATTTCTTCAAGGGCTTCTCGAGGTACACGGTCGACTTGAGCTGGCTTTCAGCCCTCTCTGCCAGGGTCAGGCCGAAATCCTTGAGATAATCGTTGTCCGATACCTGCCATATGTTCGCTTTGAATTTGAGGTCCTGGAAAAAGACCTGTTCATGGCTTATTTTATATTGATAGCGTGTGCCACCGTAATCGTCATCGCTGATAATACTGCCTTCCAATTGCCCCTTGAGATCTTCCCGGATAAAATACCGGTACTGGACGGTCGGCATATACCCGCGCATAGACATATACTCCACTGACATAGTCGCGTCGGTATCTTGCGATATCGCCCAGAAATAGGTAAGCTTGAACCGTGCCCCGTTAAAAGAGGAGAGTGCCATATCGGGCATAAGGAACCCTGATGACCTGTCCGTTTTTACGGGAAAAATGCCCCATGGGATATAAAAAACGGGAACGCCAAGGATGTGGAATGTCGTTGACCTGGTCTTTGCGTACCCCTGCACCGTGATGTCTACATCATCTGAGGTAAAAGTCCATTCCGGTCTGTCCCAGCCGCATGTCGTGAATTTTCCCTTTTTGATCTTATACTGGGATTCCCCGGTTTTCTCTATCTCCTGGCCATTGATGTAGACATTGCCTGTTTTGATAAAGACCCGGGCCTTTTCAAGGTCGCCTTTCTTCGTTTCCAGGTTGAGCTGCATGCGCTCGGCCTCTATCCGGTCGCCCATATCTTCGTAAATGACATTCCCTTGAGCAGTGACGTCCCTGGTGTTGTCGTCGAGAAACGCGTAATCGGCGTCAACCGTACGCGTCGCCTCCTTGATATGAACATTTCCGCGTGCCGTATAGGTGTTTGCCGCGCTGTCGTACTGGATCTCGTCGGCCGTGATCTCGATAGGCCCCTTGATCTCGTCCCTGCGAACACCGACCGTCTGCCCGTACACGAGGCAGGGGAAGACGGCCGCAAGTATCGCGATAAGGACAAAAAACCTAAAAGATGTCATTGACAGCCTGTTTGGCCTCTCCGATGGTGTAGAGTGAACCCGTCACGAGGATCAGGCCACTGTCGCCTGCAATTTGCCGGGCCCTCGCGAGGGCACTGCGCATATCCGTTGCTACGACGGAGTTTCGCGCAACATTTCTCAGAACGGCCGTATCGAGCGCCCGGTCCGTCCGCGGCCGCATCAGGATCGCGAGATCGATGCTGTCATTGAGCGATTCGAGCATTTTGCGATACTCTTTGTCCCGCATAACGCCGAATATCATGACCTTCCTGCGGTCCCGGTACTGTGTGCGGATAAAATGGCGCAACGCCCGGGCCCCTGATGCATTGTGCGCCCCGTCGAATATGATAAGCGGTCTCTCCCGCACCGTTTCGAGACGGCCCTGCCATGCGACCGAGGAAAGCGCCGCCCTTATCCTGTCTTCCCCGATATCCCAGCCGAGCCCGTCGAGAACGTCCACGGCACACAGGGCAACCGCGGCATTTGACAGTTGGTGATCGCCGCTCAAATTAACGAAAAGGTCTTTCATTGTGTGCTTCAGGCCCCGGTACGACATCCGGTTCCGGCCGGATTTCCTGAACGAAAAGTCCCTGCCGAGGACGTGCACGGTGCTCCCGTTATCGCCGGCCGTCTTCTCGACGACCTCGCGGGCCTTGCGCCGGGCACCCGTGATAACGGGTATTCCCTTTTTGATAATGCCGGCTTTTTCGCCCGCAATCTCCGTTATCGTCCCGCCTAATTCTCTCATATGATCAAATGAGATGTTTGTTATCACGCTTACGATGGGTTCGAGCACGTTCGTCGAGTCGAGCCGGCCCCCGAGCCCCGTTTCAACGACCGCAATGTGGACTTTCTTCCGCCTGAAATACTCGAATGCCATTGCGGTGGTAAAGTCAAAGAAGGTGTAGAAACCCCCGGGATACTCCCGGGCAGCACGTTCTCTTATGTGGCCGGTGAGCAAGGCCACATCTTTTTCCGTTATCTCTTCCTCGTTTACCGTGATGCGTTCCGTAAACGAAACGAGGTGGGGCGACGTGTATTTGCCGACGCGATACCCGGCCTCCTTCAGGATGCAGGAGATCATCGTCGCAACAGATCCCTTGCCGTTCGTCCCCGCAATGTGTATCGACCGGAACGACCGGTGTGGGTCACCCAGGGACCCGAGGAGCCTCGTTATATTGTCGAGCCCGAAAACTGAGCCGAATTTTTCAAGGCCGTATAGATATCCTAAAGAGTCTTCATAGCCGGGGTCATTCATGTAATCAGGGAGAGCAGGGTATAGAGTGTCTGCTTGAGCTCCTTCCGGGACGAGATCATGTCGATCATGCCATGCTCAAGCAGGTATTCTGCCCGTTGGAACCCCGGCGGCAACTTCGCCTTTATCGTTTCCTTGATGACCCTCTCCCCGGCAAAGCCTATCATCGCTTTTGGCTCAGCAATTATGATATCGCCGAGCATCCCCATGCTCGCGGATACCCCCCCGAGGGTGGGGTCGGTAAGTATCGTTATGTAGGGCACGTTGCTGCTCTTGAGGTTATAGATCGCGCCGGAGACCTTCGACATCTGCATCAGTGACATGATGCCTTCCTGCATCCTTGCGCCGCCGGAGGAGCAGAAAAGAATGACGGGCAGCTTCTGTTTCGCCCCTTCTTCGAGGATACGGGTGATCTTTTCTCCGACAACGCTCCCGAGGCTGCCGCCCATGAAACTGAAATCGAAGATGGCCGTCAGGACGGGAATACCCCCTATTTTAGCGCTTCCGCAAACAAGCGCATCCCGCCGGCTGGACGTCTCCTGGGTCTCCGCAAGTCTTACTTTGTATGGCTTTGTATCTTTAAACTTGAGAAAATCGACGGGCTCGACACGCTCATAAAATTCGGTGAAACTGCCTTTATCAAAGGTAAGTGCGATCCTGTTATCAACCGATATCGGAAAATGGTAGAAACACTTCGGGCAGACGTGCCGGTTCCGTTCAACCTCTTTCCTGTACAGGAGTTCCTGGCAGGAATTGCATTTTCTCCAGAGGGACTCTTCTTTTTCCGCTTTCGCGATCTCTTTCTGGATATCTATTTCACGGTAGGGCTTCTTGTCTTTATCCCGTTTTTTGAATAATCCCATTACTTTTCCTGTTGAATTTTTGCTAGAAAACTACCAAAATAAGTATGTATATGTCAATAGAAAGGGTCACCATAGGCTCCGACAACGACCTTGAAGGGATGCTCCGTTTTCAGAGCAAAAAGGCGGGCGTGGTCATTTGCCACCCTCATCCCCTCTATGGCGGCAACATGTACAATAATGTCGTAAGCGCCATTGAGGACGGGTACTCGGCACAGGGTTTCAGCACGCTCATATTCAATTTCCGGGGGGTCGGGAACTCCCGGGGAGAATACGACGAGGGCGAGGGCGAGGTCACGGACGCAACGGCCGCGTATAAATACCTCGCGAAGCATCTCGACGATGATGCCAGGATCACGCTGGCAGGCTATTCTTTCGGCGCCTGGGTCATCTCCCGGTCAGCCCTCGAGATAGAGCGTTTTGACAGTCTTTTTCTCGTTTCCTTCCCCTGCCTGATATACAAGTACGAACATCTCATGAATTTCAACAAGGAGATCATCATTGTCGGCGGGACATACGATGACATCGCGCCGATGGACGACCTCTACGAGCTTTACCAGCACCTGCCCACAAAAGACAAACATCTCAAGGTCATAAATACCACCCATTTCTATGCAGGCAAAGAAATAGAACTTATAGATTTCATAAAGGAAACAATACCAAAGATCAGGCGATAGGCGATGGGCAATAGGCGATGGGGGCCCCCTCTTCATCTTATGACCCATTACCGATCTGCTCGTATTTTCGCCACCTATCGCCCATCGCCCATCGCCCATCGCCCATCTTCTTGAATACATACCCTCTTTTGTGTTAACTTGCTATGTAGAATCCTGCGGGTTACGACAGTTACGAAAACTGTAAAGACAGTGATCTCCCCATTACAATACATGATGTCGTAAGCTGCCAACCGGCAAGGATTACTCTTGATTTCAGCAAGGACCGCCCGTTATGGACTATAAAGATACTTTGAATCTTCCAAAAACCCCTTTTCCGATGAGAGGGAACCTCCCGGTCAAGGAAAAAGATCTGCTTGCACGCTGGCAGGAGATAGAACTCTATAAAAAACTGGTCGAGGCCGGCAAAGATAAACCGAAATTCATCCTTCACGACGGGCCTCCGTACGCCAACGGCAATATCCACCTCGGCACGGCCCTTAACAAGATCCTCAAGGACATTATCGTCAAGTCGAAGTTCATGATGGGTTACAGGGCGGATTACGTCCCCGGCTGGGACTGCCACGGCCTTCCCATAGAGCACCAGGTGGAGAAGAACGTGAAGCAAAAAAAACTCGAGCTTTCCAAGCTCGAGACCCGCAGGGAGTGCCGGGACTACGCCCGGGGATTCATCGACATCCAACGGGAGGAATTCAAAAGGCTCGGCGGGATCGGCGACTGGGACCACCCGTATATAACCATGGATTTCGATTACCAGGCGACGATCATCGAAGAGGCTGCGAAATTCTTCCTGCGGGGCGAGGTGTACCGGAAAAAGAAACCGGTCCACTGGTGCGTGAGCTGCATGACGGCGCTTGCGGAGGCCGAGATCGAGTATGACAACAAGAAGTCCAGCTCCATATACGTAAAATTTCCTTATACGGGTGACCGCTCGCCCGTTTTCGAAGGCTACCCGGATAAGCCCATCTACATGCTCATCTGGACGACCACCCCGTGGACACTCCCCGCAAACCTCGCGATAGCGATACATCCTGATTTCACATATGTCGCCGTCGAAACCGATAAAGAGATATTTATCGCCCTCAAGGACCTCGTCGAGGACATCATGGGGCGGGCGGGAATATCCGGATATCGCATCATAGGGGAGATCTCGCCCCAGGTGCTCAAGGGGCTTACTTTCAAACACCCGTTCATCGACAGGCAATCGGTCATCGTTTTTGCTGACTATGTCGCGGCCGATACCGGTACGGGCTCGGTCCACACCGCTCCCGGCCACGGGGAGGAAGACTACGAGACCGGCCTCGAATATGGCCTTGACATTTATTCCCCGGTCAATGAAAAGGGCGCATTCATCGACGAAGTGGAGTTTTTCAAGGGTATGAACGTGTTCGATGCCAATCCGAAGGTCATCGAGAAGCTGAAAGAGCTCGGGCTTCTTTTGCATACAGAGGAGATAGAGCATTCATACCCGCATTGCTGGCGCTGCAAAAAACCCGTCATTTTCCGGGCAACCGAACAATGGTTCGTTTCCATGGACAGCCATGGCTTGAGGCAAAAAGGGCTTGCCGAGGTCGACAGGACGCGCTGGATCCCCTCATGGGGGCGCGACCGGATATATAACATGTTATCAATGCGCCCCGACTGGTGCATCTCGCGTCAGCGCACGTGGGGCATCCCGATCACGATATTCTATTGCGAAAAATGCCGTGAACCCTTCTGGAGCGAAGAATCGTTCGCAAAGGTCGTGTCGGCTGTCAGGGAATCAGGCGCCGACGTATGGTTCGACAAGGATGCCGGTCATTTCCTGCCGGAAGGGACGAAATGCAGCCGCTGCGGCAACACGGGCTTCTCGAAGGAAATGGACATTCTCGACGTCTGGTTCGATTCCGGGGTGAGCTGGGCGGCCGTCTGCAAAAAAAGGCCGGAGCTCGCATACCCTGCCGACCTGTACCTCGAGGGCAGCGACCAGCACCGCGGATGGTTCCACAGTTCGCTCCTCACATCTGTCGCCAACGAAGGCCACGCGCCCTATAAAGCGGTTTTGACGCACGGGTTCGTCGTGGACGGGTCGGGCCGGAAAATGTCGAAATCACTGGGCAACGTCATTGTCCCCAACGAGATCATCGACAAGTTCGGCGCGGAAATATTGAGGCTCTGGGTAACGTACGAGGATTACCGTGACGATATAAAGATCTCGAAGGATATTATCAACAGGCTCATCGAGACATACCGCCGGATCAGGAATACCCTGCGGTTCCTGCATGCCAATATCAACGACGATTTCGAGCCCGGCCGGGACAGTGTGCCGTATGAAAAGATGTCGCTCCTCGACAAATGGCTCCTGTCGCGGCTCATGAGGCTTATCGAACGCGTCGGCGATTCGTACAACAATTACACATTCCATGCCATCTACCATGCCATTCACAATTTCTGCACGGTCGACTTAAGCGCGCTCTACCTCGACATCGTCAAGGACAGGATATACGTAGAGTACAAGGATGCCGGAAAAAGACGGGCGTCGCAGACGGTCGTATACCAGACATTGATAGCGCTCGTAAAATTGATAGCCCCCGTCCTTTCCACGACCGCCGACGAGATGTGGTCGTATCTCAAGGGATACGTGCCGGAAGAAAGCGTGTTCCTCGCGCCTTTCCCGACCGCGGACAAGAACCTTATCGACAGCTCGATCGAAGAATTGTGGGACAGGGTCTGGAAGGTCCGGGAGTTGGCCAACAAGAAGATCGAAGAGAAACGTACCGCGAAAGAGATCGGCCATTCCCTCGATACGAAGATAATTATCGATGCCCCGGCCGAGGACCTTAAAGCCCTTCGCGAACTCGGGGACGAGCTCAAAGATGTTTTCATCGTTTCGCAGATAGAGATACGCGAGGCACAAGAGCTCGACGTGACAGTGGTGCGGGCGGAAGGCGAAAAATGTGAGCGCTGCTGGCAATATGATACGAACATTTTGAAGGACGGGAAATTCCCGAACGTGTGCAAGCGATGCGCAGATACGCTTTCCTTGCTCTGATCCCCATCCTTTTTGCGCTCGACAGGGTGACGAAATATATCATCATGCAGGACCTCCCCATAATGGGCGAGGTCAAGATCACATCTTTCTTTTCGATAGTGCACGTCAGGAACTTAGGCGGAGTCTTCGGCATACTTAACCAGGGCGGATACGCCAAATACCTGTTCCTCGTCGTCCCGTCCCTTGTGGCGATCGTACTCATATATATATTGATACGGTATACGATGAGCGATGCCAGAACGCTGGCATTGTCCCTTGTGCTTGCCGGGGCCCTCGGCAACATCTACGACAGGTTCTTCTACGGCAGTGTCGTTGATTTTCTCGATTTCTATTACGGAAGGCATCACTGGCCGGCGTTCAATGTCGCCGATATCGCGGTCTCGGTCGGTATCGGCCTTATCGTGCTCCTCGAGATCATTGCCGGAAAAAAACCCCAACACGGAAGCTGACATTTCAGCGTCCTTTACATCACTATGGATGACCTCTTAAACGAGGAACGCAAGATACGCAGGCTTCGGTTTGTCGTAGATTTTGCGCTTGAATTTATACGGACGCAGGACATACCCCACGAAACAGCCATCGGGATAATAGAAGGTGTCCGCAAGCAGGCCTTAAGGCTCTTCCCCGGAAAAGAAGAGACATTCGATCTGGTCTACGCGCCACGGTTTAAAAGGTTGTTGAATGAGAAATATAAAAGAAGCTAAGCTATGGGCGATTGGCTATAGGTGATAGGGTGATTTGCGTGTTTTCCTATAGCCCATTGCCCATTGCCTGTCGCCCGTTTCTTATTTAAATATTTTCTTAAACCCCTCCTTTATCCCTTCCCCGACCTTCTTCGTCCCCTCCGTGCCGACACCGAAGATGGAGCCTCCGATATCCTTGACTGAAATGCCCAGTTTGTCGGCAATACCGAATGACAGTTTCGCCATGAAATTTTCGGCTATATTGAATTTCGGGTTGTCGAGGTCCCCTGACACGACAAAATCGATGGGCAGCTGATCCCCGCTTTTTTTCATGAATCCAAGGACCGTCGATGCCGGGACGCCCATGAACTGGTCCCCGAAGCCGGACCCGGTCTCGAGCTCGAGGCTCTTTATTACCGCGTGACCTGGCGCGTTGATCTTCCGCTTCACGACCTTCGCCCGCACGTCAAGGTCCATAAACCCCCTTTTGACATGGACGCTTTTCGCCTGCTTGTCATAGTACGGCTTGAAATGCGTTATATCGAGGTTCCTGACATTCGACACCGACTCTACATCCTGGGAAGCGAATTTTATACTGCCTTCGCTTTTTATGCTGGCGGTGCTTTTGCCTGTCGGGACATGGGCCTGAAAAGAATATTTCGTGGGATCGTTTGTAAAGGGGAAAGTAAGACGGTCCATCTTCATGTTTATATCCCGTACCTTCGTCAGCACAGGCACACGGGGCGTCTTCCGATCGAGATAATCCACGGCACCATCAACGATCTCGATCTTTTCAAACGTGACCGGTCCAACCGGCGCCTCTTTCCTGGACGGTTTTTTTTCGTCACCGGGGAATGCGGGGCTTATGAGATTACCCTTGTTGTCAACCTCGACATACATATACGGCTTTTCAAGCTTCAGGCTCGAGATTATGTACTTCTCCCGGAAGATGTTCATGAAATCCCCGCGCACCATGAGTTCCCCGACATGGATCACCTCTTTCCCTGTCTTGTTCTTCATGACAACATTCCTGGCACGGACACTCCCCCATTTGATATCGATGCTCTCGATCGAAAAGTCCTTCCCCAGCACTTTTTCAACGCCAGCCTTCGCGATAACGTTGGCATACCTGAGCAACGCCAGACCGGTAATGATAGATACACAGACAAAGATCGCTACCAGTATCAGGGTAATTTTCGATCTTCGTGTCATGTTCACATCCTGCGGAGAATATTCTATACTAATTTAAGTATACAGCACCGAATGAGAGAATCAAGATTCCGGTCAAGGAGGACACCGATGTCGATATTATTTGAGTTTGCCATGTTCCCCACCGATAAAGGCGAAAGCGTAAGCCCGTATGTTTCCCGGCTTCTCACCGTTATTGACGACAGCGCCGCCGAATACAGGCTCACCCCCATGGGAACAATAGTGGAAGTGGAAACGATGGACGAGGCTTTGTCGATCATCAAGAAATGCTACGAACAACTTGAGCCCGATTGTGCCCGGATCTATTCGGCCGTCAAGTTCGATATCCGGAAAGGCCCCATCGGGAGAATGGAAGGGAAAGTGGCATCCGTTGAGGCGAAAGCGGGAAGGAAGCTGAAAAAATAATGTTAAAAAGGGTTCAAAGTTCAAGGTTCAAGGTAAAAACTCATCCTCGCCTTTTCTTTGAACCTTGAACCTTGAACCTTGAACTTTGAACCATTTTTTATTGACAGTCCTGCACGATGAAAGCTTAAAATAAAACAAAGTTATAAAAGCAGGAGGTGTTTTATTCCTAAGATCTTCACGCCGTCAAAGGTGATCGCTATCGGCCTTAATTATCGCGACCACGCAAAAGAGCTCAATATGCCGATCCCCGATTACCCTATCGTCTTCATGAAACCCCCGACATCCGTGATTGAGGATGGCGATGACATCATCTATCCTTCCCAGACGAAGGAGCTTCATTACGAAGGCGAGCTCGGCATTGTCATCGCAGGGCAGGCAAAGAATGTTTCCGCCCCGGATGCCCACCGGTACATTGCGGGATTTACATGCGCCAACGATGTGACGGCACGCGACCTGCAGCGCATGGATGGGCAGTGGACGCGGGCGAAGTCCTTTGACACGTTCTGCCCTCTGGGGCCGCGGATCGTTAAAGACATAGACCCGCAGAACCTCGGGATCGAGACCCGGGTCAACGGGCAGGTGCGGCAACGCTCGACCACGGCCAATATGATATTCAGCGTTTACGAGCTCGTCGCATTCGTTTCGGGGATCATGACGCTCCTGCCGGGAGACGTTATAATAACGGGGACCCCGCCGGGCGTCGGCCCCCTTGATCCCGGGGACATCGTCGAGATAGATATAGAGAACATAGGAGTGCTGAAAAATAAGGTCCGCCCGGCCGAACTGTAAATAAAGCCCGGCGGCATAGCCTAAAGGAGCGCATATGGAGAACATCACATTCGATGATTTCATCAAGATCGACCTCAGGGTTGCCGAGATCAAGGCCTGCGAGGATATCGAAGGAGCAGACAAGCTGTATAAACTGACGATTGACGCAGGCGAAGAGAGGACGATCGCGGCGGGGATCAAGCAGTATTACTCAAAAGAAGAACTGATCGGAAAAAAGATCGCCATTGTGGCCAACCTGGAGCCACGCAAATTACGGGGGGTCATGTCGCACGGCATGCTCCTCGCGGCTTCGACGGATGACCGGTCCTCGATCGTGCTTCTCACCCTCGACAAAGACATCCCGAACGGAAGCAAGATCTCGTAAGCAGGGATGACCCCGTACATATTCCTTTTCCTGGCAGGCCTCGCCCTCTTTCTCCTGGGCATGGTGAAGCTCAGCGAACAGATGCAGCGCGTGTTCAGCTCGCGCATCCGGGAATATATCCGCATTTCGGTCAGGAAACCTTTTTACGGCCTCATCATGGGGCTTGTCACAACGATATTCTTCCAGAGCTCCTCTGCCGCAACATTGCTGACAATGGGACTTGTCAGCGCGGGGCTCGTCAGCTTTTACCATTCCCTCGGCATAATCCTCGGCGCCGATATCGGCACGACACTCACCATACAGCTCGTCGTCTGGAAGGTGACGGATATATCTCCCGTGCTTCTCATCGCCGGCATCGGCCTCTATTTCACGGGGAAAGATCGCCTGAAGACGATCGGCGAAGCGCTGCTTTATTTTGGGACGATCTTCTACGGATTGAGCCTCATCGGGCAGGCATCCGCTCCCCTCAAAGACAGCCCGGCCTTTGTGTCCTATTTCCTCTCGGCACATCACCCGATAATAGGATTTTTGATAGGCCTTGTCTTCACCGCGATCGTCCACGCCTCGGCGATTCCCATCAGCATGCTTGTCATGCTCGGGATACAGGGGCTGATATCGATCGACAATGCCCTGCCGATCGTTATCGGTGCGAACGTCGGCACCACCGTCACCGCCCTTATGGGCTCGATAGCCAGCGACATAAACGGGAAAAGGACGGCCCTTGCCCACCTCATATTCAAATGCTCCGGGGCCCTGGTATCGATGCTCCTTCTTGCGCAGTTCATAGGCCTTCTCAAGGCCGCCTCGCCCAATATCGCGCAGCAGGTCGCATTCGGCCATTTCATCTTCAACTTCGTCATTGTCGTGATCTTCATCTGGGTCCTGAGACCGTTCTCACAACTCGTTCTCCGGATACTCCCCGGCGAGCAGGAGGTCATACCCCTGTGGCCGGAATACCTGCAGACCCGGTACCTGGCCGAACCGCGCAAGGCGCTCGTATGCGTCAGGAACGAACTCAAGCGGCAGATCGTCCTGTCAGAAAAGATGTGCCGTACAGCGCTCGAGCAGTACATCACGTTCAAGACGGTCAAGCAGCGCAACGTCATGTACATGGAACTTGTCATGGACAATCTCCAGGCCGAGATCACGAAATATCTCTGGGGCATATCCTGCGGGGCATTGTCCGAACCCCTGACCCGGCAGCTCTTTGCGTATTCGTCCTTTGCCTGCGACATCGAAAGGATAGGCGACCGGTCGGTCAATCTTGCCGAACTGGCGGAACAGAAAACGCGCAGGAAGGGACATTTTACCCCCGCCGCCAATGAGGAGCTCCGTACGATAGGGACCCTGGTGCTCGAGAACCTGAATGATGCAATAAAGCTCATAGATGAGAAAAATATCGATGTCATCCGCGTTATCATGGAGCGCGAACGCAGGATAGACGTTAAAATAAAAAATGCGATAGGGGCCCACCTTGAAAGGTTTTACAAGAAAATGTGCGTTGCCGAGGCGGGCCCTATATATGTCGACGTGCTCGTCAATCTCGAGAGGATATCCGACCACTGCAGGCTGATCGCCCAGCTCACAAACGAATTGGAAGAAAATTTGCTCGACGATAAGCAATAGGCTACGGGCGATAGGCGATGAGATCGCTAAAAAAGAAGTGTTCCTATAGCCCATTGCCTATCGCCTATCGCCCCGTTTCTTTGTTATAATACCTTAATAAGGAGGATACCCATGGCTGAAGCTAAAATTAAAATAGACGGCATGAGCTGCCAGCATTGCGTTCAGGCGGTCAAGAAAGCACTGTGTGAAGTTACGGGCGTGGATTCGACCGACGTCGAGATCGGCAGCGCGACCGTGCGCTATGACAATGCGAAAGCGACACAGAAAGACCTCGAGGCTGCCGTCGAAAAGGCCGGCTTTTCCGTCAGGTCGTAAAAACACGTAAACCGAAAATATGGACGGACTGGTAAACGCGATCAAGAACGCCCGGGAAACCGAAAAAAAGGTCGAGTATTATTTCGCCATGTCGGCCGACGAGAAGCATGAACTGCTTGCGGACCTGGCAAAAGAGAAAGGTGAGGATATCGGCATTTTCCTGAATGCCATCTACCCGGACGAGCCGGACAAGAATATCCGCAAGCTGATCCGCAAGACTATCTTCCGGCTGAGATCGTCGGGTGTCAGGGTCGACGAACCGGGACAGGAGGGGCAAAGCGCCCTGCACAAGATCGAAGAGGCTCGCGATAACCGGGCATACCTGACGAATTTCGATCACGCGCAATCGCGCATGATCATGGCGGCATATGAGGTAAAGAGAAATATGTTCGTCTTCCTCAACGGGGAGATCCATTTTGAGGAGGGCCTCAGGGAACTCATGAGCACGCCTCTCGACAGGAAGAACCTGGACATGCTCTTCAATGCCTACCTGGATAACACAGAAGAGCCCGCATACATGGTGGGGATATCCCCGGTGTATGCGGCCTATATCGTCGAGGAGTCCTCGAAGATGTCCGGCCGCTTCTCGGATGCGGTCCAATCGATCAAAACATTTGTCGCCCACATAAAGGACCCGGTCGGGCAGCCCGGACATATATACGCCCTGCCTGTCGAAAAGAACACACCCGCACCGGGCATTCAGGACATTGTGAGCCATCCCATTTTTACCCCGTTCACCCTCACGTGGGAGGATATCGGCCGGGACCGTGATGAATTCAATGCGCAGGGCACGTCAGGGATCGTCCTTCCCCCGCACATGATCGAAGAAAAGAAGACGTCCTTTATCGAAGCGCTCCTTGCCAAAAATGCCATTAGTTCCCAGATCCCGCGCCTCAAAAGGATGCTCGAGGACTATGCCTATCTCCTGTACAAAACAGGTGACCATGCGCGGTATAGCGGCATCATCTCCGCCCTTAAAACGGACGAGGGCTTTCGTCGGATCGTCATATATTTTGTCAGGAAAAGCCTGGAAATGACCGACGAGAAAAAACCCTCCGGGCCGGGTCTCATAGTGAACCCGTATGGCTAGATTCGTACTCAAGGACCCGTTCTACAAAAAAGCGAAAGATGAAGGCTACCGCGCCCGCAGTGTCTACAAGCTCAAAGATATAGATGCGAAATACCATCTCGTCAGGAAGGGCGACATCGTCCTTGACCTCGGCTGTTCACCCGGAAGCTTCCTCCAGGTCCTGTCGGACATGGTGGGGGAAAAGGGAACCGTGATCGGCATCGACATTCTCCCCACCCCCGCCCTGCCCCGGAAGAACGTCAAGACATTGCAGGCGGATATACGGGAAGTTGACATAGAAAAATTACTCAATGAAAATGGCTTAGCTCAGGCAGATGTCGTCACCTGTGACATAGCACCCAACCTGTCCGGCATCAGGGAGGTCGATGACGCGCGGATCGAAGAGCTTTTCCGCTGTGTTCTCGATCTTGTTGCAAAGGCCCTGAAACCCGGGGGCAACTTCATCGTCAAATCATTTTCGACAACGGTTCAAAAAGACATCACCGAAGCCCTGAAGCGGGGTTTCGGCAAGGTCACCCCGTACAAACCCCCCGCATCGCGTGCAGTCAGTTCGGAAATTTTCTTCGTTTGTATGGGAAAAAAGGCGATAGGCGATAGGCGATAGGCGATAGGAAAACTACCACGCTTTATACCCATATCGGGAACCGGTTCGCCGTTAGCCGTTCGCCGTTAGCCGTTCGCCCAAGATCTCTTTTAACTTCACATAATCCGGCTTGCCCGTTCCCAGCTTCGGCATCTCTTTCATGTAAACGATCTCCCGCGGATGGGTGAGGTCGGAGAGGCCTTTTGCTCGGAGAAGATCGCGCGCTTTCTTGAGATCGGCGTCCCTGCCGTTGGTAACGAGAATGAGTTTTTCACCTTTTCTTTCATCCGCTACCGCCACGACGGCAATCTCTTTCGTCGGGCCAAACACGCCTGACAGCGCCTCTTCGATGGCTGTCAAGGAGACCATCTCGCCGCTTATCTTCGAGAACCTCTTCAACCTTCCGATTATCGTCACAAAACCGCCCTCATCGATGTCGACGATGTCGCCGGTATCATACCAGCCGCCATCTTCGACGAGAAATTTCCGGTTTGCCGCCTCGTTCTTCAAATATCCCGTCATGACATTGAGGCCCTTGACATAAAGCCTCCCCACGCGGCCGCCCTTCGGGTCTATTCCGGCCACCGGTTCAAGTTTGTATTCTATGCCGGGCAGGACCTTCCCGACCGTGCCGTGCTTGTTCTCGATGGCGCTGTTCATACAGATTATCGGGGCACATTCCGTCGCCCCGTAGCCGGACATGACGCGGATGCCGAAGACCCTGGCGTAGCGCTCGAACACGGCCTCACTCAAGGCTTCCGCCCCGCAGAAAATGTATCGCATGCTGTAAAAATCATAGGGATGGGCCTTGCGGGAATACCCGTTGAGGAATATGTTCGTCCCCATAAGAATGGTGCACCCCTCTTCGTATGCGATCTCGGGAACGATCCGGTAATGCAGGGGGCTGATGTACAGGAAAGAGCGGCACCCGGCAAAAAGCGGCAGGAAAACCCCGATGGTAAGCCCGAAGCTGTGAAAGACCGGAAGCGCATTCAGGAGATAATCCCGGGGCCCGACATCGATCCTTGAGAGGGCCTGCCAGATGTTCGCGATAATATTCTCATGCGAGAGACACACCCCCTTCGGGACACCTTCCGAACCCGATGTGAAGAGAATCACCGCATTCTTTTTCTCTTCTCCCGGCAGGGCTTTCGCTGATTTCCCCGGGAACATGCTGCGGAAAAAACCCCGCACCTTATCACCGAAATGCACTGTGCTGCGCACGTCTTCCAGATAGACGACGTCCCTGCCCTCCAATGCCGCCGGGCCCATCTTTATCCGCTCCATGAAGGCCCGGGAGGTGACCACAAGCCCGACGTCCGCTATGTCGAGTGCATGCCGCAAGGATGTCTCGCCGCCCGAATAATTGAGCATGACGGGAACCTTCCGGTGCATGAGAAGGCCAAATATGATCAATGCGGTCGCGCAGAGGTTTGGCAAAAGAACGCCGACATTCGCGCTGTCATGGACCGCCAGCTTCCTTCCGAGGACCCAGGCGCCCATGAGTGCCCTGCGATGGCTCACCTCGGTCCCCGTCGCATCCTTGTACAGGATCGCCCCGCCCCGTTCGCCGCACAGCCTGACGAACTGAGCGTTGAGCGTTGACGCATGGTAGTGCGCCTTGTAGAACATTTCGCAGAGCATACCGTAAATAACATGCGCCGCCTCTTTCTTCCTGTCGTGCGGCTGGATATGATCGAGGCCCATGGCCGGCCGGACCCCCCCGATCGTGATCGTGACGGGCGCAAACAATCTCCGGCCCGGATGCTTCTTGGCAAAGATCGTGTTGTACGTGTTCCCCAGGTGTACGGGAAGTATCGATGCGCCCGTCTTATACGCGACGAAACCGGCGCCCTCATATATCTTCATCAGGCTGCCCGTTTTTGTGATGCGTCCTTCCGGGAAGACAAGGAGCGCCGTCCCCCGGTTCACCTCATCGATGATCCCTTTGAGGGAGTACGGATTGAGCGTGTCGATCTGCACGGTATACCTGTTCTGCATGAAAGGCCGGAGCAGAATTTCCCGGGCCCGCCCCCGGTTGACGAGGATCTTGAGGTCGAGTTCGAGGTACGTCCAGAGCAATATGCCGTCGAGAAGGCTCGCGTGGTTCGAGACGATGATAAGCCGGTCATATTCACGCGGTATATTTTCGAGCCCCTTTACTTTTACCCTGTGGCACGCAATAAAGTACGCCTTGAATATACAGCGGAGTGTCTCTTCGAAAAATGCACGCAGGAAACTTCGTTTCGCCTTTATCATTTATTCCGTCCGCTGGCCATCATTCGCGCTACATTCCTTCGCACCGCCTCGAGCACCTTAACCAGGCCCTCGAGCTCCTTTCCGGGTATTCCCTCCATGAGACGGTGCACCCCGTCGAGATACCCGGGTTCCAGTGAATCCGCCATCCTCTCACCTTCCCGTGTCATCGCAACCATATGGACCCTCCTGTCTCCCGGATGAGGCCGCCTGACGACAAGGCCGGCTTTCTCGAGCCGGTCTATTATGCCCGTCATGTCCGCCTTGTTCACGACAAGGCGCCGCCCGAGCACGGACTGCGAAAGTTTTTTCCCGCTCGCGTACTTGAGCTGTACCAGGACATTGAACTGGGCGTCGGTAAGCCCGGTGCCCTGAAAGTACCTGAAGGACGCGCGCGAGATCATTGTGCCCGTGTAGATAATGCTGAGCAGGCATTCGTGTTCGACCGTCTGGATGGGCTTGTCAAGCCCAAGCTCTTCAGCAAGGCTCATGGACACCTCGATATGGTTTATATATGAACTATCAAGATGTATACGACACTTTTTCGGTCATGTCAAGACGGACGATGCCCGTTCACCAGCAACTGCCCTTAAGTCCATGATCCATCTTCCGATATACTTTAAGGTGAGACCTTTATGATAGACGCCATATCTTCCCTTATGACCTGTGTGATGACCAGAAATGACACTGCGATGGCGCTGGCGAAAAGCCGGATCGAAGCGGAAAAGGCCATGGCCGAGGTCATAATGAGAGCGGCCGAGAACATAGAGAAAATGACGCCGGACCATATCGGGTCGAATATCGATATTTCCATCTGAACCTGCCGGGCATCTTTCTTACATATCCGGAACCTGCTATAATCTACCGTTGTGATCGCTTGAAAAGCGCGGTTTGTGCTGACGAGGAGGTTACCCGGGATGACAGCTGACATAACATTCAAGAGTGGCAGGAGGACGCCGACCCATGTGAGGCTCCTCAAGGAGCGCTGCGTAAAAGCCGGTCTGAGTGACCGGTACGCCAGCCTGAAGTGGGAACAGTGGGGCAGGATGCGCTCACTGTCGGTCCTGCGGGCCGTTAAGAACAATCGCATCGCGGGCTGGATATTTTACGACAAAAAGACAAGCACGATCGAAGAGATCTTCGTCAATCCGGGGTGGAAAGGCAAAGACCCGCGAGAGATGATGATCGATGCTCTCATCAGTCGTGAAAGCCTCGTTGCGGCTTCCGTCCTCGAGGGTGATGCAGACAAATACCGGTTCCTGCTCGGGTACGGCTTCCGGCCGGCCATGACGGGAAAGATCGATGGGTTCACGGTCATAAAAATGGAATTGAGCACGGCAGTGCTGCTCGAAAAAACCTCTGCCGGAAAGCCTTTCACCCCTTACCGCAAAAGAGAACGCGTCGCACTGGAGAAAATACCTTCCACGCAAACATACGATGAGATAAAACAGGGTATTTCGGATCTTATCGGGAAGCTCGGGGGCTTGAAAAAATTTGTAAAGCCGGGGCAGACCGTGGCGATAAAACCCAACATTGTCGCCGACCACGGGCTCAAAGACGGCAGGGTTGTCGGCGGCGTCGTAACGGATATTCGTGTCGTAAAGGCACTCACGGAATTGCTCCTCGGCACTGCATCCCATGTCTACATCACGGAAGGGTCATCGATAAACCGCAGTGAAACGAGCAAGATGTTCGCCCACTACGGTTACGATGACGTCGTCGGCCTTGACCCGCAGAGGGTGACGCTCGTTGACCTCAACAACGACAGGGTGATCAACAAACACGTGCCCGGCGCAAAGCGGGTGGCCTCGCGAATGGTCCCCGCAACCCTGGAGATGGTGGACGTTATCATAAACGTACCCGTGCTCAAGATCCACTTTGCCGCGGTCGTGTCCTTAAGCATCAAGAACCTCCAGGGCGCGATGCCGCCCCTCGAGAAATACATGTCTCATTTCTTCGGGCTGTGGCAGAACCTCGTGAACATCCACCACCTCATTAAACCGAAATTGACGATCATCGACGGGCTCACGGGCCTCGAGGATTTCGGCCCCATCTCCGGTACCCCGAAAAAGACCAACCTTCTCATCGGCGGGACGAACCCCGTCGCCGTCGACGCGGTCGCCATGCGAACCATGGGGCTCGACCCGAAGTCGTCGCCCCCCGTCTTTCTTGCCTGGATGCAAGGATTGGGACCTCTCGAGACAAACAAGATCGATGTTGTCGGGGCATCCATCGAGGATGTGGCGCAGCAGTTCGTTCAGCCGGCCATTGACTTGAGCGGCGGGTCTTCACTGAGGATACACGCGGACAGGGCATGCCCCGGCTGCAAGGGATACCTGCATTTCGTCCTGTCGAAGCTTCGCAAACCGGACCCTGCCGACCCGTCCCGCCACATCATCGACAGGCCCTTCAATAGGCCGGTCAACATCTTCCTCGGCCCCATGGACGGGCAGGAGATACGGACCGATGAGGTCAACGTTTTTCTCGGCCTGTGCCAGCAGAGCAACGCGGCGGCAGGGACCCATCTGCCCGGCTGCCCGCCGCACGCCGAGGTACTGACGACCGGCATTTTCGACCTGTTTCCCGATATCGAGCGCCCCAAGTACGCCGATGAAACGGAAGAATCGAAGCTGGGGAAAATGTTGGAAGAAATACTGAAAAAACGGTAAAAATGGTTCAAGGTTCAAGGTTCAAAGTAAAAGACTAAATACCTTAGAAGATTGGGGATGGTTCAAGGTTCAAGGTTCAAGGTTCAAAGTAAAAGACTAAATACCTTAGAAGATTGGGGATGGTTCAAGGTTCAAGGTTCAAGGTTCAAAGTAAAAGACTAAATAGCTTAGAAGCTTGGGGCGTTTCTAACATTGAACCTTGAACTTTGAACTTTGAACCATTTTTTACGCCCCCCATCCCCCGGAAACCTTGATCTCCGTTGCCGTAATATACGATGCGTCTTCCGATGCCAGGAAAGCAACCACTCTCGCAACCTCTTCGGGCTCGCCTATCCTTCCCAGGATGCTCTCGGCGATAATGGGGTCCCGGTATTTTTCCGGCATCCTCATGATGGGCGGGGTCCTGATCATGCCCGGAACGATCGCGTTCACCGTGACACCGTCCCTGCCGCCTTCACGCGCGAGGGTTTTCGTAAGGCCCAGCACCCCGGCCTTGGCAGCGGCATATGCCACCTC
The DNA here is from genome assembly GCA_963666485.2 of Syntrophorhabdaceae bacterium. Classification (GTDB taxonomy): domain Bacteria; phylum Desulfobacterota; class Syntrophorhabdia; order Syntrophorhabdales; family Syntrophorhabdaceae; genus Delta-02. The sequence continues at coordinate 187,521 of CAXXUO010000009.1, forward strand.
TCCCTTGGCCCCCATGAGCCCGTAGATCGAACTGATATTGACGATGCGCCCCCACTTGTTGGCGCGCATCTGCGGCAGGAGCAGCTTCGACAGCAGAAAAGGTACACCGAGGTGGATCGACAGGACAGCATTGTAATCGTTCTTGTCTATCTTCGCCGTTATACCGGGCCGGTCAAAGCCCGCATTATTGACGAGTATGTCGACCCTGGTCATGGCGAGGATCTCTTCGATCACCTTGACGAGGGGCTGCGTGCGCGTGAGGTCGATGATCCTGTGATCGACCTCGGCCCCGGAAGCTTTCAGCTCGCGCACAACGTGCGGAAGTGTTTTCCTGTTCTTGTCGAGGAGGATAAGGCGCGCTCCCTGCCCGGCGAAAACCTCGGCACACGCCCTCCCGATGCCCTGCCCTGCCCCCGTGATCAACGCAGTCCTGTTCTTCAGGCTCATTTCGTCACCCTTGATCTGCAGATTTTGTAAAACCATCGTATTTTACCGTATCACAGGAACAGGTTACAGAAAAATGTCAAAATACTTGATTTCTTCATCGCTTTCCTTTATTTCCTATAGCAAGATCACGTGAGGTAAGAAACAGATGGAGTTATTCGTAGTAATGGACAAAGCAACACTCGGACGCGGGGTTTTCGGCGTTTTTTCGTGCATTGAAACAGCGGAATCATTTGTAAGGGACCTGACGTTTCACAGTGTGGTCCTGGCGTATCCCCTGATAGGATCGTACGAGGGGTCCGGGAAGATCTATGCGGCTCATTCATATGACAATTTTTATGACACGCATATTTTCGACGGGATCTATTCTCAAAGCGACCTTGCCTACGAGGCGGTCGGCCAGAAAGGCCTTATCATTGAATTCATCCTCGATGTGCCCGATGAAAAAAAAGTAATTGTCTAGGATTATCCGATTGTCAGTGTGATAATGATCATCGACTTCGATATGCAATGCGTCTTAAACTTGCACCAAGGGGAAACATTTCCATCATGAGAGTATCCAATTTTTTCCCGAAACGTTTTGGCTCGCGTCTCTTCTTAATGACGATCATTGCCGGTTTCATACCGATCGCGATCTTCAGCATCATGATACAGGTGTTCGGCGAGAGACTGGAATCCCGTGTCCACCAGGCCATAGAAGTGAGATACCAGGAAGAGTGGGAACGCTCATCCGAACTGCTCACCCGGATGGGAGAGGCATCTATCCGGCAAAAGGCCCTGGACCTGGCGTCACAGCTCGACGTGGTCCTTCAGTCCCACCCGTACATGACCCTCTCCGACCTCAAGCGCGACAGGAAATTTCGCGCCATAGCGGTGCAGACGGTCGGCCAGCAGGGATACACGGGGCTCATCGAGACGACGACAGGCATAATCCGGTTTCACCGGGACAGGGCCATCGAAAATTCGAGTGCGCGCGTATTTGAAAAAACACTTCCGGATTTCTGGAAGATAATCGATTCAGCCCGGTCAGGAAAGGCGTCCGGCGGTTATTACGACTGGAGGGAACCGGACGTAACGCTCGCAAAAAAATATATGTACGTCGTACCTCTATCACAGGTGACCGCGGATGGCAGGCGATTAAGCCTTTTCGTGACCACGTATCTCGACGAGTTCACGAAACCCTTGCGGGAGGCCCATGCCATACAGCAGGAAGCCGCCCGGGATGTTCTCTATACGACGTCCATCCTCATACATTCGGTCAGGATTAACGGCTTTTTGTTCATGGGGATAGGAATCCTGCTCGTCTCCCTCATGGCGTTCATAGCCGGCAGGTATTTCTCGGCAGGCATAACACGCTTGAGCGACGCGACGCGAAAGGTCAATGCCGGCGACCTGACCGTCCACGTAGAGCCGGTCCCATCAGGAGAGATAAGGACCCTGATGGAGGATTTCAACCGGATGGTCGAACGCCTCAATACCACGACCGTTTCCAAAGAATTGCTCGAGGAGAGTGAAAAAAAGCTTATCGCGGCCAACAGGGACTTAAGGCACGAAATAAACGTGAGGAAGGAGGCGGAGAGAGCTCTTGCCCTCGAAAAGGGACGTCTTGCCGTCACATTGACGTCGATTGCCGACGCCGTTGTTACCGTCGACACCGCCGGATCGATAATCCTTATCAACCGTGCAGCCGAAGAGTTGTCGGGGTATGCCCAGGATGAGGCGGAAGACAAGCCGTTCACCGAGGTCTTTCGGTTCAAGGGTTACGACCCGGATGGCGAGAAAGATCCCGTCGCATTCCTGCTGCGCGAGACCAGGTTTTCCGAACCGTGCACGCTTATCAGCCGCAGCGGGACGGAACACCTGATAGAAAAGAACGCATCCCCCATTCATACCCACGATGCGACGCTTGCCGGCATCGTCATCGTGCTCAAGGACGTGACCGAGCACCACAGGATGGAGGTCGAGCTCCTGAAAGCCCGCAAACTGGAATCGATCGGCACACTGGCAGGGGGTATAGCACACGACTTCAACAACCTCCTTGCCGTTATCCTCGGTAATATCTCATTTGCCAAGATGCTTATCACGGGGAACCAAAAGGCCGCAAAGAGGCTCGACGAGGCCGAAAAAGCCACGATACGCGGCAAAGACCTGTCGTACCGCCTGCTCACATTCGCCCGGGGCGGAACACCTGTAAAAAAAGTTACCGTGCTGTATGACCTGATACGCGACGCAGCCGAGATCACCACGGCCGGTTCACGGTCGAACTGCGTGTACCATTTTCCTGAAAACCTGTTCAAGGTCAGCGTCGACGAGGCGCAGGTCCGCCAGGTGATCCACAACCTCGTCCTCAACGCCCGCGAATCGATGCCCGATGGCGGCGCGATAGATATCACCGCAGAGAATATGTACCTGACCGATGTCGAGGGCTCAAACCGTGATCCCGGCAATTACATCAGGATATCGATCCGGGATAAGGGCGTCGGGATCGCGCCGGAAAATCTCGAGCGCGTTTTCGACCCGTACTTCACGACCAAGGAAATGGGCAGTGAAAAGGGCATGGGGCTCGGGCTCGCGATCTGTTATTCCATAATCAAGAGCCACAGCGGCTATATAACCCTCGATTCCGAACCAGGACAGGGGACGGTCGTGCATGTCTATCTCCCTGCATTGAGCCCCGAGGAGCAATCGACAGCGGCGTCATCGGTCCTGCCGGCAAGAGAGTTGCGGATCCTCTATATGGATGACGAGGAGCAGGTCAGGGACATCGCGGGGCAGATTCTTCAGCACATAGGGTATGCCGTGGAATTCGCGAAGGATGGCTCTGAAGCGATCGAACTTTTCAAAAAAGAGGCGCAAGCCGGGGTGCCCTATGATCTCGTCATACTCGACCTCAGCGTACCGGGTGGAATGGGCGGCCGGGAGGCATTGAGCGGCATCCTCATGATCGACCCGCACGCGAAGGCCATTGTGTCGAGCGGATATATCGACGAGACAACGGTACATGAATATGAGGGATATGGTTTCTCGGGCGTTGTCATGAAGCCTTACACACTCGAGCAGCTTGAGAAGGCGATAAAAGACGTGCTGGCACACTGAAGCTACAAACCCGGTCGCTACTGAATCCCACAGATCAATTCCTGACGAAAAAAGGTCGCAAGACCAACAAGAAAGTCAGACTTTGCGTTTCAGGCAAAAAATAAGTTAATATAGATCCTGTCTGAACGGCAGGGATTAAAGGGGAGTAGCGTCCATATCGGCCTTATCGTCAATACGTCGCCATTGCGACCGGTAAGCCGGTTACGCGAAGCGTAACGAGCCAGACCTTTACCGGAACAATATACCCGTATTATCTTCAAACAGGTATATCATAACGATCTTCGGGAAGGGAGAAACCCAATATGGACAACCGGTACCACCTGGAAGAACCGGAAGCGTTGTATCTGCACTTCGGAAGCCGCCCTGACGGCCTCGATTCACGGGAGGCCGCGCAAAAACTCGATGAATTCGGCCCAAACGAACTAAAGGTCAAGAAGAAAAAGACACCTGTCATGATGTTCCTTGATCAGTTCAAGGATTTCATGATCCTGGTCCTTATCGCCGCTGCCACAGTAGCGGGGATAGTCGGGGAACTGACGGACACGCTTATCATTATTGCCATTATCCTGGCTAACGCGGTCATAGGCTTCATCCAGGAATACCGGGCCGAGAAGGCCGTAGAGGCGCTGAAGCAAATGGCCGCACCACTTGTCAACGTCGTGCGCGAAGGCACGCCCCGACCGATCGCGTCCCGCGACCTGGTCCCCGGAGATATCGTTCTCCTCGAAGCAGGCGCGATCATCCCCGCCGATATGCGGCTTATCGAAAGCGCCCAATTAAAGATCGATGAAGCCGCCCTGACCGGTGAATCCGTCCCCGTCGAAAAATCTGCTATCACATTATCGGAACCGGAGCTGCCCCTGGGCGACAGGGTAAATATGGCATACAAGGGCACCATCGTCGCACACGGCAGGGGTTCGGGCATTGTCGTCGGCACCGGGATGAGGAGCGAACTGGGCAAGATCGCATCCATGCTCCAGGATGAGGCCGAGGTGAAAACTCCCCTTCAAAAGAGGCTCGCGGCATTCGGTAAGAACCTGGCGATCATTATTCTCGTCATTTGCGCGGTCGTATTTGTCGTAGGGCTCCTGCGCGGCGCGCAGCCCCTTCTCATGCTTTTGACGGCGATCTCCCTTGCCGTTGCCGCCATACCTGAAGCACTGCCGGCGGTCATCACCATATCGCTCGCTCTCGGCGCAAAAAAAATGGTGAGAAAAAACGCGCTCATCAGGAAGTTGCCCGCCGTCGAAACACTGGGATCCGTCACATATATATGCTCGGATAAGACAGGTACGCTCACATACAACAGGATGACCGTTGAAGAAGTATACGCGGATGGGCGCATTGTCGCACGCGACAATGCCGGGGTCGGAACGCTTACCGAATTGATGACGGCGCTCGCCCTCAACAACGATTCACGTGAAGGCAACGAAAGCATCATAGGTGACCCGACGGAAGTAGCCCTGTATGTCGTTGCCAGGGACAACGGGTTCAGGAGAGAGGCAATCGAGGAGAGATATCCGCGTATCGGCGAATTACCGTTCGATTCCGGCCGGAAATCGATGACAACCATTCACCGGCATCCGAACGGGCATGTTGTCTCTTACACCAAGGGGGCTCCCGACATACTCATGCAAAAGGCCGATACGGTGCTGGTCAACGGAGAAGTCAAACCTGTATCCCGGGACGAGATATTGTCTGTGAACGATAATATGGGGAAGCGGGGTCTGCGCGTTTTGTGTATGACTGCGCGAAAATGGGATGAGTCACCTGAAGGCTTGCCCGTCGATGAAGTGGAAGCGAAGCTTACATTTCTCGGCCTCGTGGGCATGATGGACCCGCCACGCGAGGAAGCGAAACAGGCGGTCGCGTTGTGCAGGACCGCCGGCATCAAACCGGTCATGATAACGGGGGACCACCCGATCACGGCCGCCGCCATTGCGAAGAGGATCGGTATCCTTGAAGAAGACGGTCATGTTTTAAGCGGGCAGGAACTGGAAAAAATACCCGACGATGTCTTCGCTGAAAAGGTGGAGCATATCGCGGCATATGCCAGGGTCGCCCCCGAGCAAAAATTGAAAATTGTAAAGGCCCTGCAAGCCAGGCACCAATTTGTCGCAATGACGGGAGACGGTGTCAATGATGCGCCAGCCCTTAAACGCGCGGACATTGGAGTGGCAATGGGGATCACCGGGACAGACGTTTCCAAGGAAGCTGCCGCGATGATCCTTCTCGACGATAATTTCTCGACAATCGTGCAGGCGGTCAAAGAAGGCAGAAAGATCTACGACAATATTCGGAAGTTCATACGCTATCTGCTTGCGACAAACTCCGGGGAGATCATGACCATTTTTTTCGCCCAGCTGTTCGGCCTGCCAATCCCGCTTCTTCCCATACACATCCTGTGGATCAACCTGGTAACGGACAGCCTGCCGGCCCTCGCGCTGTCCGTCGAGCCTGCAGAGGATGACGTAATGAGGCGTCCGCCGAGGGATCCCCGTGAGAGTATGTTCGCCCACGGCCTTGGCATCCACATCATCTGGGTAGGCGCGCTCATGTCGGCCCTCGCGCTGTCAATTCAATACATGACCCTCGACAGTTCCGGCGGAAAATGGCAAACCATGGTATTCACGGTATTGTGCTTTTCGCAGCTCGCTCATGTAATGGCCATTAGATCAGATCATTTGTCGCTGTTCCAGCAGGGCATTCTGTCAAACAAACCGATGCTGGGAGCGGTCATCCTGGCTATCCTCATGCAGCTTTCGATACTATATGTACCTCCGCTTAACGCTATGTTCCATACGCAGCCTTTAAACATGAATGAGCTCTCTGCCTGTTTGGGACTTTCAGCCGTAGTCTTCCTGGCAGTCGAGATCGAGAAGCTAATTGTGCGTATTATAAGGCGCAGAAGCACACGTCATTGATTTTTTAGATTGTGTTCCGCTATACTGGAAATTATGCGTAATAAGGTCCAAAATGCCTACGTCGCCTATTTCGATGTCCTGGGCTTCACGTCGCGTTTTTTGTCCGGCGATCTTCAGAACAGGTATGAAAAGCTCGTCGATGCAATCGACAGGGTAAAAGACGACGATATCACGTGTTTCCTTTTCTCCGACAGCATCGTCATCACATCGCGTTCCTTCGCGAAGGTCCGGGAGACATCCCGTTCCATATATACCTGGGGAATACTCAATGATTTCTGGCTGCGGGGCGCTATTGCACACGGCGGGCTGACGGAGCTCGATTTTTCGACCTTCATCACCCGCAACAGGGTCGTGCTTCCTTTTCTCGGGGAGGGGTACCTCAAGGCATACAAGCTCGAGTCGACCCTCAACATATCGGGGATCGCTCTCGACAATATCTTCTTCGAGCCGGGAAAGGAATGCGCCGCTTTAAAAAGACAGGCCGATTACGTATCGTATGAAGAATACCTTCCCAAGAGGGGGTACGAAGACGAAAAACTTCTTCTCCTCCCTGAAGAAGGCTCATTGAAACAGATCGTCGATACCCTCTACTTCGAGGAAATGTTGAAATCCCATGTGAACGACATCGACAAATACATCAATACCTTTATCTTTTTCATCGAGACCCTTCTGAGGACCGCCGACCAGGAGACGGTTGTCCGGTTCCTCGACAACCTCTTGAGGCAGCTCGAACTGCACGGAAGCCATATACTCATCCCGAGCAAGGTCATAATCATTTTCGTAGCCGTCATCGAAGGGCTCATCAGGCGCTTCAGGTCCGGCGCATTCGGCGGCACCGGCACCAACCCGACCGAAACGCTCGAGGCGTACGTCGGCAACATACTCGGCAGCCTCAAGGCCCAGGGATACCTCCCCACATTCGTTGATTACGTCCTTGAATACGACAAAAAAAGGCACAGCACGGTTTATAGGGATATAAACAAACTGCGGGCGGATTGGTCGGCCTTCATTTAAAAACCGGTTCAAGGTTCAAAGAAAAAGACCCCCCCTCTTAACCATTTTCAGGATGAAAGGTTTTTACTTTGAACCTTGAACTTTGAACCTTGAACCATTTTTATTGGCATATGAAGGACTGGTTCGGCCCCAGGAAGCACTTCTTACCTTTCGGAAAAAGCTTGGCGAGGTTGTAATCTACGGTCCCGTTCGTGTAATGGCATATCAACGAATCGTTCCTTATGACATTTTCAATAATGGCAAGGGTGAAGGTGCTCGTGGCGGGGATCGCTTCCCATCCGCTTACCTGGCCTCGCGCTTTCATCGTGACCTCTACCTCTATGGACCGCGGGCATACAAGCGACTGCTCCTTCGCTTTTTCAGCGGCAAATGATGCAACTGACGAAAGGCAGATAAAACAGACGGTTAAAACTATGCATACGCATCTCATGACACTACCTCCCTTATTTCTTCCGTGCACGATACACTGGATCGGAAGACATACATTTGAGAAAAATCTACTGCGCCGGTCTTAAAGCTATGTTACGATTAGATCGATGACGGTGTCAAAGGAATATTTGCCGTGAACGGGCCCTCCGGATACACAATGGACGACATGGACGGGAAATTGCTCTATATGCTGCAGGACGACTTCCCGCTTGCTGAAATGCCCTTCGTCGAGATCGGCAAGGAACTGGGCATTACGGGGTCCGAGGTCATGATGAGGCTCGAGCGGCTCAAGAATGCAGGTTATATCCGGAGGATAGGCCCGGTCCTCGACGCGAAGAAACTGGGCTATTCAAGCCTTCTGTGTGCGGCCGCCGCGGGGCCTGACATGATCGAGGAACTTGCGCACACCATCAATTCCGAGCCTTCGGTCACCCACAATTATGAACGCGAGGCGGAGCTTAACCTGTGGTTCACCGTGACGATGAGTACGCAGGACGATATCGATAAATTCCTGAAAGAGATCGAGGACAGGTTTTCGATCAGGATATACCGGTTCCCGGAGAAAAGGACATTCAAGATAAAAACGCGGTTTGCAACCGGCGTCGAGGACTGATGAAAAACGGGAAAGAACGATGACCGACAGGGATGCCATCACATATAAACGGGTATATCTCGTCGACGGGAACTCGTACCTGTACCGCGCATTCTACGCGACGCCGCACCTGTCGAATTCGCGCGGCTTCCCGACAAACGCGATCTACGCTTTTGTCAGCATGATAAAGAAACTGCGCACCGCCGAGAACCCGGACATCCTGATAATTATCTTTGATTCCAAGGGCCCGTCATTCCGCGAAGAGATCTCGGAGCAATACAAGGCGCAGCGCCCCCCGATGCCGGACAACCTCTCCCTCCAGGTCCCGGTCGTCAAGAGGATAATCGATGCCCTTGGCCTGCCGGTCCTCGAAAAGGAGGGTTTCGAGGCGGACGATATCATAGCGACCCTGACAGAACATTTGAAGTCACACGATGATGTCGTGACATTTATCGTAACGAGCGACAAGGATATGATGCAGCTTGTCGGCGAAAGGGTCCGGATCCTCGACTCCATGAAGAATATGGTGATCGGCGAGACCGAGGTCAGGGAAAAATTCGGCATCCCTCCCGGGAACATGGTCGATTACCTTGCGCTGTGCGGCGATACGTCGGACAACATTCCCGGCGTCCCGGGAATTGGCGAGAAGACTGCCCGGGAGCTTGTCTCCACGATAGGATCGATCGATGACATTTACGCTCACATTGACGAGATAAGCAAAAAGGCTGTCAGGGAGAGATTGCTGGCCGGCAGGGAAAAAGCCGCGATGAGCAGAAAACTGGCCACGCTGAGATACGATGTCCCTGTCGAAACGAACGTCGAGGCGCTCTGCGGACGGGCGGAAGACCTTGAAGCACTCCGGAAGATCTACAGGGAGCTCGAATTTACCGCGCTGTACCGGGAGATCAAGGCCGAAGGCCGGCAGGCGAAGGTGCTGAAAGAAAAGACACTGACAGAACTCGCAGCCGGCCGGATATATATCGCCGCGGCATTCCGGGGAAAGAACGCGGGCGACCTCCACATGGAGGCCTTTGCCGCATCCGATGGTGAGGGGGTCCTTTTCTCGATGACGCAGGATGACCTCTTTGCGGTCCTGTCCCGTGCCGAAGAGGTCGTGGCGCACAACTTCAAACCGTTCTTCATAACAGCAGGCGATCACCTGCGTGAAAAGAACATCTTTGATACGATGCTCGCGGCATACCTCGTAAACCCCTTGAGGAAAGACCTCAGCCTCGGGCCCATCCTCGAGGAATATTGCGATATAACGCCGGCCGAACTGGATACGGCCGCGTCCCTTCGCGACATGGCGGCATGCCTGCCCGATCTCGCCGGGACGCTCCGCACCGAGATCGAAGAGCTCAAGCTTGCCGACCTTTTCTTCGGGACGGAGATGCCGCTTGTTGAGGTCCTTGCGGACATGGAGCTGGCCGGCGTACGGATCGACCGGCGAAAGCTCGGTGAATTGTCACGCGATTTCGACCAACGCCTGACCGGGATCATCAAGGAGATCTACGTCCACTCGGAAGGACCTTTCAACATCAACTCCCCGCAGCAGTTATGCCGCGTCCTTTTTGACACCCTCGGCCTGACACCGGTCAAGAAGACGAAGACCGGCTATTCCACGGATACCGCCGTCCTGGAGGTACTTTCCGAGAGCCACCCCCTTCCGGCAATGATACTTGAATACCGGTCGCTCACGAAGCTCAAGAACACGTATATAGACGTGCTTCCCACACTTATCAACCCGCGAACGGGACGGATACATACAACCTTCAATCAGATGGTAGCAGCCACCGGGCGCCTGTCGAGCAGCGACCCCAACCTTCAGAACATCCCGATACGGGGGGAGGAGGGACCGAAGATACGCGAATCATTCGTGCCCGCAGACGGTTTCCTTCTTCTGTCTTCCGATTATTCGCAGATAGAACTTCGGGTGCTTGCGCACCTGTCACGTGACGAAGAGCTTATCGGGACCTTTCATCGGAACGAGGATATCCATGCCCGTGTTGCCGCGAACGTCTTCGGGGTCACCGACGATCTTGTCACTGCCGACATGCGCCGTGCCGCCAAGGTTGTAAACTTCGGCATAATATACGGCATGAGCGCGTTTGGCCTCGCAAAACAGCTCGGCGTCAACCAGAGAGAGGCACAGCACTACATCGACAACTACTTCGAGCGTCACAAGGCCGTACGATCGTTCATGGACGGCATCAAGGAAAGTGCGCGGGAGACGGGGTACGTGAGGACATTGCTCGGCAGGATACGGTTCATCCCCGAGCTTGGCAACAGCGACCCGACAGTACGGCAGCTCGGTGAAAGGGTCGCGATGAACACCCCCATCCAGGGCACGGCGGCGGACATAATCAAGGTCGCCATGATCAACATACACCGCGAAATAAGAAAGCGGGGACTTTCATCCCGTCTCATACTTCAGATACACGATGAATTGCTGTGCGAAGTGGCCGAAAACGAAGCGGAAGACATGACCGAACTTGTCCGGCATGAAATGGAAACCGTCATCAACCTCGACGTTCCCCTCATTGTTTCCATCGGAACGGGGCGTAACTGGGCCGAGGCGCATTGACCCCGGAAGCCTTCGATGACACCGCGAGATACTCTGCACAGACGATAAAGACAAACACCGAAAAGTACAGCCAGAAGAGAAACGCCAGGAACACCCCGTACGTCCCGAAAAATGCCGTGAACCTCCCAATGTAAAGGACGAAGTACTGAAAAAAGTATTTCCCGGCGTGCCAGAGGATGGCCCCAAGAGATGCCGCGAAGAAAAGCTTCCTCTTGTCCCTGACCGGCGTGAGGAAGTAATACAGGAACCAGAACATCCCGGCCACCAGCACAAGGTCCACGAACGAAAACGATGCCCTCGTTATAAAACCGCCGAGGGTCTTTGCCATTTTTACCTGGATGAAGAGCGAAAAGGCGAAACTGAAAAAGATGAGCGTCTGGATGAAGGAAAAACTCAATGTCAGTAAAAACTCTTCCTGCTTCCCTTTCAAAAACCCTTTTTTCGTCGTGCCGAAGATAAGCTGGAACGCCGGGCGCATGACCGCGAACAAACGTGATGTGAACAAGAGGAGAAATATAAGGCCCAGCGGCCCCGACAGCCTCTTCGAAAGAGATATAAGGTTCAGTTCCCTCAGAAGCTTTTTCACGATCACGGCATTGTACGGCTCCGGAATAATGTTCGCTATATATTTCTCCAGGTGCACCGCAGGGTGGCTGACATCGATCACGTAGCTGATGATAAAAAGGGAAAAAAGTGTAAAAGGGATAAAGGTGAGCAGAATATAAAAAGAGATAGACGAAACCATGATATTCGCATGGTCAGCCTGGTATTTCTTGAAAACGAGCCTCACGGTCCCGGGCAACCCCCGGATCTCGTTCGCACCCTTTTCTCTAATTCTTTTAATGCCCCTTTTCATACCCGCCCATCATAACCGACTGACTCATCAGTACACAAGTCTCTAACGTCTTGCGTCTTGCGTCTTCCGGTTTCCTACCCTATCCTTATCCTCGGGTCGGCCACCGCATACGAAACGTCCGCTATCAGGTTGCCGATCAGGGTGAGGAGCGCGCCTATGACGAGGATGCCCATGATGGTAGGGTAATCCCTTGCCATGACGCTGAAATAGAAAAGCTGTCCCATGCCGGGTATCGAAAAGATGCTTTCAAATATGACGCTCCCGCCGATAAGTCCCGGCACGGAGAGGCCAAGGATCGTTATGACGGGCAGAAGGGCATTTCTCATTGCATGCCTGCGGATGACTATCCTTTCAGGAAGGCCTTTTGCATAAGCGGTCGTTATGTATTCCTGCCGCAAGACCTCGAGGAGGCTGCTTTTCATATAGCGCGATATGCCCGCAAGGCTCCCGACGGCGGAGATCGCAACGGGAAGGACAAGGTGCCTCGCTATGTCCCCGATCTTTTCCAGGATATTCATGTCCTGGAAATCGTAGGATTTTATGCCCGACACGGGAAGTATTTCGAGATAGACCCCGAAAAAGATCATCGCGAGCAGGGCCACCCAGAAGGTCGGGGCGGCATACCCGGCAAAGACGAAGGACGTCAGCAGCTTGTCCATGATGGAATCTTTGTACCGGGCACAATAAACACCTATAGGGATGCCGAAAATAAAGATAAGCCCCATCGACAGCAGGTTGATGAGTATCGTTATCGGGAGCCTCTCCTTGATCTTGTCGATGACAGGCCTGCGGTCGGTGGCGAACGATGTCCCGAAATCGAACCTGACTATCCTTTTGAGCCAGGTCCAGTACTGGACATGAAGCGGCTTGTCGAGGCCGTAAAATGCCCGTATCCTCTCACGGGCCTCCTTGGTTATCTTGGGGTTCATCTCGGCTTCCAACATGCCGGGCTCACCCGGCACGAGGTGGATAACCGCAAAGGAAACAAGCGTGATCCCGAATATCATCGGGATCATGAAAAATAAACGTTTAGCGAGATACTGCAGCATTGATCTTGTACCTCATCTGATTTTCCGGGACATACCACGTGATGAAATTGTACATGATGCCGGCCGGGCCCGGGTCTACCCCTTTGAAGCGGCGATGGAGGGCAACCGTTGCGTACGGGACGAAAAGGAATGTGTACGGCTGGTCTTCGGCGATCAGCTCCTGTATCCGGTCGATATAGACCTTCCTGCCGGCCTTGTCCATCGTATGGCGCGCCTTTACCAGTAATTCATCCACCTCTTTATTCTCGTATGATGTAAAGTTCAATTCTTTCGGCCCCTGCTTCGACGAATGCCAGATATCGAAAAGATCGGGATCGTTCGGGATCGTCCAGCCCAGAAGCACCGCATCGAAATTTCTCTTATCGATAAAATCATTGACCAGCGTTGCCCATTCGAGGACCCGTATCTTCATTTTGACGCCGACCGCTGAAAATCGCCTCTGTATCAGTTCGGCGCTCTGGATCCTGACGGTATTCCCCTGGTTGACGAGCACGGTAAATTCGAACGGCAGGCCGTCTTTCCGCATTGTGCCATCCGAACCTCTTTCAAACCCGGCCTCCCTGAGAAGGGCTATCGCCCTTTCCGGATCATATTCGAATTTTTTCACGTTGCCGTTGTATGCCCACATGTCGGGTTTGAAAGGCCCCGTGGCCTCTATCCCCTGGCCAAGCAGGATGCCGTCGATTATCTCTTTCTTATTGATCGCATGCGCAAGGGCCTGGCGGACCCTTTTGTCCTTGAAGAACTTGTGCTTCAGGTTGTATCCCACGTATGTATAGGCAAAAGCAAGATACTTGTAGCGGTTGAATTCCCGTTTAAAAGCGGGGAAATTTGTCTGCTTCACATACTGCAGCGGAGTGAGCCCCATCATATCGATGGAATTGTTCTTGAGCTCGAGGAACATGGTCGCGGTATCGGGGATGATCTTCATCATGTAGCGCCCTATATACGGCCTGCCCAGGAAATAATCCGGATTGGCGTTGAGGATCACGCGGTCCCCGGGCACCCATTCCCCGAACACAAAAGGCCCCGTCCCAACGGGTTTTCTCTTTAACGGCGAAGTAGTTATGTCCTTCCCTTCGAGCAGGTGCCTCGGCAATATCGCCGACGACCAGCTGATAAGCGCCGGGGCAAAAGGCTTGTCATATGTCACCCTGAACGTATGATCGTCGAGCACCTCGGCCTTTTTGACGAGTTTGAAATCACCCGAATAAGGGGTCGGCGTCTTCGGGTCGATCGTCACCGTGTACGTGAACATGACGTCCCGGGCGGTAAAAGGGGTGCCGTCATGCCAGCGTACACCCTTGCGGAGTTTGAATGTTATCGAGAGGTTATCTTTGGATATGACCCAGGATTCGGCGAGGTCGCCAATTATGTTGAGGTTCCTGTCATACCTGACCAGCCCGTTATACACGTAGCCCGCGATCTCATGCGACGATGAATCGCTCGCGAGCAGGGGAATGAGGTTGGATGGCTCACCAATGGACCCTGTTATGATCATATCGCCATAAGCAGGCGTGCCCGGGTCATCATACAATGCCGCATCTTTTTTCCTGCCGCATGAAAGAAGGAGAGCACAACACAGAAAAAGGAGCAGGAACAGTCTCTTTTTGGTTACAATAGCCACAATCGAAGCTAATTTTAGCAGATAAGGCCCGTTAAAGCAAAGAAACCGGCCTGCCGACGAAAGATCTCCTGCAGAGCGGACGTAAGCCGATATTTCTTGAAAACTGCCGGGGAATCCGATATAACATCACGGGGACTGTCAATACGTGTAATGCCGACACGATATGCTGCATCTCTTGATTTGATCGCCGCAAGCCCTTGCTACAAATGAACGACTGGAGTCTGTCGATAAACATGTATATTAATGCAATATCCCATTACCTGCCTTCCAGGAGAATTCCCAACCAATATTACACTGAACTCAAGGGCCTCACCGATGAATGGATCTTTCGGAGGACGGGTATACGGCAGCGCACACGGGCCGCCGACGATGAAAATACCCACACCATGGCGATCGAGGCTATGCTGCCGATCGTTGACAGGCTGCCGTACGATCTGAAAGACGTGGACCTTATCGTGGGAGCGACCTATACGCCGTTCGATATGGTAGGGACCCTCGCACACGCCGTGCAGGGCTACTTCGACATCCACTCGGCGGCAGCGGTGACGGTGACAAGTGCCTGTTCGTCATTTATCAATGCCGTTGAGATAGTCGAGGGTTATTTCGCGACAGGCAAGGCAAAACGCGCCCTGGTCATTGCCTCCGAAGATAATTACATGTATACGAACGAGGATTGTGACGAGTCGGCCCACCTCTGGGGGGACGGCGCCGGATGCGTGTTCATATCTGCCGAAAAATACTCGGCGGACGATATCAGGGTCCTCGATGTTCACACTGCCGGCCTCGGGCACATCGGCAAGGGTGTGGGCGGTGTCTACTTAAGGCCTTCGAACGGCGGGCTCATCATGCCGTACGGGCGTGATGTTTTTGTCAATGCCTGCAAATTTATGGAGACCGAGGCAAAGGATATTGTCGAAAAGAATAACTATGTCATGGGGGACGTCAATTACCTTGTTCCCCACCAGGCAAATTCCCGCATAATGGACCACGTCGCCAAGGTGCTTGGAGTCGATGCGTCCAGAGTGATCTCAAACATCGAGGAAACAGGAAATACGGGTTGTGCAAGCACCCTGATATGCCTTTCCCAGAACTGGCAGAGATTCGTCGAAAACGACCTGATCCTTGTCACCGTCTTCGGCGGCGGGTACTCGAGCGGGGCGATGCTGCTTAAAAAATAGTTCCACGTTCCAGGTTCCAGGTTCCACGTTAAAAGATGAAAAATGTCATTGGTCTTGACAGGGCCGGTCGCGGGGCGGATAATCATTCCATGGAATTACTGAAAGCGATAAAAGAGAGACGGAGTGTCAGGCATTACAGGAGCGATAGTGTGCCCGACGAGATATTGCTCGAGATCCTCGAGGCGGCGCGGTGTGCTCCATCATGGGCCAATACGCAGGTGTGCCGCTTTATCGTGGTAAAGGAAGCCGGGGTAAAAGAGGCGCTGCAGGAATGCCTTGGTCCCCAGAACCCCGCACGGGCCGCCATGGTCGAGGCGCCTATTGTTATCTGCGTCGCGGCGCAGAGGAATGTTTCCGGCTGCCGCGGCGGGACCCCCACGACGAACAAGGGCGACTGGTTCATGTTCGACGCGGGAATAGCCCTCGAACATATTGCGCTCGCCGCCTGTAATTTCGGGCTCGGCACGGTCCACGTGGGAAGTTTCGATGCGGCAAAAGCCGAACAGGCCCTTGCGATCCCGGAAGGTTACAGCATCACGGAAATGATGCCTCTCGGGTATTTCGACGAGACCCCCCGCGAGACCCCAAGAAAACCGCTGACTGAGATCGTTTACCTCGATCGCTTCGGCGAACCGTATCTTAAAAGATAGTTCCACGTTCCACGGTTCCACGTTCCACGCTAAAAACCCTTATTATATAACCCGCAATATTCAACCCAATAACAGTTCGCCCGTTCACCGTTCACATCTTAGTTCTTTAAGCGTGGAACGTGGAACCGTGGAACGTGGAACCGGTTTTTATCCGTACCCCAACTCTTCGAGCCTTTCTTCCGTCATCCCGATGTAGTGCGCGACCTCGTGCACGACCGTGATCTCTATCTCTTCCTCGAGCTCCTCGCGCGTCTCACACATTTCCTCGAGAGGTTCCTGAAAGAGATAGATCATGTCGGGATACAGGGGAGGGATGGTGGCAGAGCGTTCGATCATGGGCACACCCTGAAAAAGGCCGAGGGGATATTCGCCGGGCGGTATGCCCATCTCCATCATCATCTGCCGGGAAGGCCTTTTTTTGACCGAGATCACGATATTGTCGAGATGCTGTCGTATCTCGTCGGGAATGTTATCTATGGCTTTGGCTACTATTCGGTCAAATTCTTTTTCATCGAGCCTGATCGACATGGGCATTTTCCCGGTCAGTTGGCATTAAAGACAGTTTTCCGGCGATGGAGATAACCTTTCCAGAACGGCGACAAATTCGCTGAGAATGATGGCCGTCGCTCCCCACACTTTTCTTCCATACACGTCGAAGTAGGGAATGCTCCGCTCGGTTCCGTCAATGACCCAGTTTTCGACATTGATATTCTTCGGGTCAAAAAAATGGGAAACCGGGACCTCGAGCAGGTGGAGCACTTCCTCGGGCTGCAATATAAAAGACGGGCGATACGGAAGATACGCGACGAACGGATGGACGTGGAAATTGCTGGGCTCGATATAAATGGGGGTGAGTTCACCTATGATGGACACGTCATCACCACAGACGCCGAGTTCCTCGCAGGCTTCGCGAAGGGCGGTGTGTGCCAGCGACTCATCCTCCGGTTCAGCCGCACCGCCGGGAAAACTGACCTGCCCCTTGTGAACGGCAACATTTTCGGTGCGCACCGTCAACACGAGAAAAAGGGTTTCCTGTTCGTTGCCAGGGTATAGCAGTACCATGACCGCGCCGACCAACGGGTGGCTCTTCCCGGGCGGAGGCGTAAAAGCGCGATGCGACGGCGACATCCGCACCTGCGCCTCGAAGCCCGGCAGCGGCATATCCAATGCCTTACGTATGTTTTCCGGAGTTAACCTTTCCCCGATATTACCCTCTGGTCCTATAAAACACCCAGACCGACACCAACCATTCCCGGACCGGAATCATATGCCTCTGTCATGGCGCGGGAATCATCTTCGATCTCGTTTTCGATACGCGTCGTCACTTTGCGTATCTCGGCTATTATTCCAAGACCCGTCTTAAAGGGGTCTTTTGCTGAACCGATCTGTGCTATTGCCATGTCTTCGACATTCTTGAGCGCCGCCAAAAAAGCCTTGTCCATCCTGGGGGCCGCAGCCTTCTTTTTCGCAGGTGCAGCTTTTTTCTTTGCCTTCGGTTTCACTGCTGCCATACAACACCTCCTTTAAGATGTGTCAGCATCGCATAGGGGAAAATCCCTGACTACCCGGAAGAATTATCCATACCACAATTATATTGGCAAACGGGGATTCGTCAAGGGAAGAAAAGCCATAAATAGTAAGGAGTGAAGAGCAAAGAATAGGGAGTTAAAGACAGAACTTCAAATATGAAGATAATATTTTGCGAAAATTGCCGGCCATGTTTGCTTTTTCTCCCCGCTCCTCACTCCTCACTATTCACTATTCCTTGCAAGTATCCCTCCTTTTTATTAGAATGTCCAAAATCTTCCAAAAAGGAAAAAGATTGGGACCTGAGGAAAACAACGCCTCGGAATTCGATGCGATAATACGCAAACACGTCTGGAAGTTGATCGCAATAGGCACGGCTTTTGGTGCGCTCGCCATAATGGTCGTCATTGCCGGATACAGTTTCTCGGGCAGGTCCACATTTTGCGGCTCATGCCACAGCATGGAAAACAATTATTTTACATGGCAGGCGTCGCGGCACAAACAATTCGCGTGTAATGAATGCCACCTGCCTCATGGAAATTTTGCCCATACATTTTTCTACAAGGCATATGCCGGCCTACGGGACGTGGCCGATGAGACAATGCGGTCATATCCATTCACCATAAAATTATCGAACACTGCCCGGGCGATTGCGAATTCAAATTGTTCGCGATGCCATTTTTCGACTATCGAGACGACGCCGATGGCCAGGGGGAATGTGGACTGCATGAAGTGCCACAAGTTCCTGGTCCACGGGCGTCACGTACCTTAATGGAGGTCTTTGTTGAATAGAAAGATCATAACGGTCTTCGTCATCGGATTAGTTTTCTTTCTCGGTGCCCTGGCGATGGTGCGATCGTTTTTTTTCAAGCCCGCCGATAGATCGATCGTTGTCGCCATACCTGAGAACGAGTATGACCCCGCTACATGGGGAAAACGGTACCCGCTCCAATATGCGAGCTTCCAGAAAAACCTGGAGATGTCCGCTTCACCCACGGAATTCGGGGGTTCTGTCAAATTTCAACATTCATTGCGGCAGCCGGAGATACTCACAAACTTTAAAGGGAACGCATTTAGCAAGGATTACACGGAAGATAGGGGACACCCCTATTCACTGATAGACCTGAAAGAGTCGAAGAGGGTCACCGAAAAAAGCCCCGGGGCCTGCATGACATGCAAGACCGCCCAGATCTCCGGCATCTTCCGGGAGGCCGGATGGGCATACGCGAACAAGCCCCTTTCGGAGCTTATGGCCCGTACAGGGCATGCCATAGGGTGCGCCAACTGCCACAACCCGTCGACAATGGAGTTGCGCATCACCAACCCCGCATTCATCGAAGCCATGGCGAAGCGCGGCATCGACGTGACAAAAGCCGGCAGGGAGGAGATGCGATCGTACGTCTGCGGCCAGTGCCATGCGGAATATTATTTCCAGCCCGGGACAATGCGGGTCGTGATGCCCTGGGACAAGGGACTTCACCCTGAACAGATCTATGCATATTACAGCACGAAACCCGGCGGTTTTGAGGGAGATTTTATCCAGCCGGACTCGCTCACCATGGTCCTGAAGGCCCAACACCCGGATTTCGAGGTCTATTCCACGGGCATCCATGCCCGGGCAGGAATATCCTGCGCGGATTGCCACATGCCGTACATGCGCGAGTCAGGCCGGAAGTACAGTTCCCACTGGGTGACGTCCCCCATGAAAACCACGGACGCGTCGTGCCGGCGGTGCCATCCCGAGGACGCAAAAATGCTCCTGGAAAGAGTGCGATACACTCAGAAGAATGTATGGGACCTGCAGCACATTGCGGGCACGAGGATCTCACGGGCGCATGAGGCGATAGCGAAGGCCCTTGCCGCAAAAACCATGAACAAGGACGAACTTGAAAAGGCACGCGAGAATGTCCGCCGGGCCCAGTGGTACTGGGATTTTGTCGCTGCCGAGAACAGCATGGGATTTCATAACCCCGCACTTTGCCTTAACATGCTCGGTCAATCGATCGACCTGGCGCACCGGTCCGTTGAATCCACGGTAAAGGCGACATCCCCTGTTCCGTAAACAGGGATGTGCACCAAACCTGTTTCCCAAAAAATGAGACACGCTTCCGGAAAATAGCATGTATAATACTAATTATATCAATATGTTACAAAGTGTTACACGGCAGCCTCTGTTGACCTCACTCATTTCCCTGTTATAATTTTATAGGCTTCACAGGATCAGGAATGAAGGACTTCTCCTTCAAATCCTGAAGAACAATTACGGGAAAATCCCGGCACGCGACGTGAAAAACCGGGCTCAAGTGCCTGCCAGGAAGGGGAAAAGCATGAGTGACACCGGTACGATCAGAAGCGGGTCTATTCCATTGGAAACAACTATGCCGCCAGGAAGGCCTGATATTGAGTCAACCCTTGAGAAACAATTCAGGAAACGAACTGCGCGCCTCGCGGAGGTAAACGACCTTCTCAGGAAAGAGATTGCCGAGAGAAGGAGAATGGAGGCCGATCTGCAGGATTCACATGAGCGATTGCGCCTTCTCAGCATTCACCTCCAGAAGATCCGCGAGGAAGAAAGGACCTCCTTATCACGTGAACTTCATGACGAATTCGGGCAGGCCCTGACGGGAATGAAGCTGGATGTAAGCTGGATAAAAAGAAGGCTCTTGAATGCCGAGACACCGATCATCGAGAGGCTCGATGCAGTCCTCGAGGCGCTGGACCACACTATCGACACGGTCCAGCACATGTCCGCCAGGTTAAGGCCTGTCGTTCTCGACGATTTCGGGCTGCGCGATGCTGCCGAACTTGCTGCGCGGGACATCAAGAAAAGGGCGAATATAGAATGCAGCGTCCTCTCTGAACCGTACGCGATAAACCTGGATGAAACAGTATCGACAGAGGCTTTCCGTATTCTCCAGGAATCGCTCACAAATGTCATGCGCCATTCGGGGGCGAAAAACGTGTCGATAACGATGAGAAAGCGAAAAGACGTGCTGACGGTCGAAATCCACGACAATGGAAAGGGGATCACGAAAAAGGAGATCACGGGCCCGAGGTCGCTCGGGCTCATCGGGATGCAGGAACGCGCGCATGCGCTCGGCGGCACCTTGTCCATTACGGGAATTCGCGGAAAAGGCACAACAGTTACCCTGGCGGTCCCCCTTAAACGGGTGCAGACAGCGCGGGGTAAGGAGGAACGATAATGTTGCGGGTTATCATTGCCGACGATCACCCTGTGGTCCTCAAAGGCTTGAAAGAGATCCTGCAGGAAAATTTCAGCGATATGGTCTTCGATGAAGCGCGCCGGGGATACGAATTGATCAATAAGGTCTACAACAATGATTACAACCTGGTCCTCCTCGATATCTCCCTGCCTGACATCAACGGTATCGAGGCCCTGAAAGAGATCAAAAAGAAACGTTCACGCCTGCCGGTCCTTATTGTAAGTACATACCCGGAGGAACAATATGCCGTACGGTCAATAAAGGCGGGGGCCCAGGGGTACATCACCAAGCGAAGCGCCTCGGAGGAGCTTGTAGCGGCCGTGAACAAGATCCTTTCAGGCAAGAGGTACGTCAATCCCGCATTTGCCGAACAGATGATACTCGACTTCGAGTCGGAGACCGACGCCCCGCCGCACGAAAAGCTCTCGATCCGCGAGCTCCAGGTTATGAAAATGGTGGCAAGCGGGTTGACGAACAAGGAGATTGCCGAGCAGTTGCACCTGAGCATCAACACGGTCCGGACATACAGGGTGCGCATCCTCGAGAAGATAGCCGTTAAGAAAACGAACGAGCTGATCTGGTACGCAGTAAAATACGGGCTCGTGGAATAACAATTTTTTTCTTTTGCCCGGGACCTGCCTGATGGTACATTAATCCCGTATATCCCTGTTTTAACTATCTTATCACTCTGCCGGTACCGGGGGATGCGGTGAAAAACAAAAACATCATGCGGTCCTTGCTCCTTCTGCTTTTTTTCTCTGTCACCACCTTTTCCGCCGGATGTGCCGCGATGAAACCCGATTTCGATGAGACCCGATGGAGGGACAGGGTCAAAGCCGAAAAAGTGTCTGACCTTTACGCCCCGCATGCGGCGAACGGGACCTTCTTCAATCCATGGATGCCCATGGAAGAAAAAGGCTTTCTCAGGCTGATCAGATGGAAATTTTCGGCGAAGCGGGAATATACCCGGGAAGAAAAAGAATTCGGCCCCGCCTCTGTCCCGGACCCGCTCGCGGCCTTCAATGCGCGTCCCCATGACGACAGCATCCTATGGATCGGCCACGCGACGTTTCTTTTGCGGCTCGCGGGCAGCCTGTGGCTCACGGACCCTATGTTCTCTTCAAGGGCGCTCCTGCCCAAAAGAAAGGTCCCCCCGGCACTCATTATCGATGAGGTCAACGCGATCTCATCACCCGGCCTCAACGTCATTATTTCGCATAATCACTACGATCACCTGGACGCGGCGAGCATCAAGGCGCTCCCCGGAAATACCCGCATATTCGCACCGCTCGGGCTTAAAAAATTTCTCGCGGGGCTCGGGAAAGAGAACGTGATCGAGATGGACTGGTGGCAGGCCATCGATCTCGGGGACGGCACCACGATCGTGTGCCTGCCCGTTCAGCATTGGTCCCGGAGAATCGGACAGGGCATCAACACCAGCCTCTGGGCAGGTTTTCTGCTGATAACACCGCGGGCAACGGTTTACTACGGGGGCGATAGCGGATATTTCATCGGTTTTGCCGAGATCGGGAGGCGGTATCCCGGGATAGACTATGCCCTCATGCCGGCAACGGCATACCATCCCCGGTGGTTTATGCATTACTCCCACATGGATATCGACGAAACCCTCGATGCGTTCGACGACCTCAAGGCCCGGTATTTCATTCCGACCCAGTGGGGCGTTTTCCACCTTGGTGATGAGCCACCGGGGTTTCCCGTTATCGAACTGAAAAAGAAGATCATCGAACGCGCTCTCGATCCGTCCCGCTTCATCATAATGGACATCGGGCAGGCCCTCTTTTTAAGAAATAACGACCGGTATCACATCACACCTTGAAAGCCGCTATTAAATAAAGTATTGTATCCAGAAACCCTATACCCGGCAGGAGGAAACATGACGACGCACCCCGCATCGGTCCGTCCCGTCCGTATCACGTTCATGGCATTGATCGCAGCGATATTCCTGACCGCATGTTCAGCCATCGACAGCAGGATCAGTCAAAATGAAAACGAGTTCAAGACATATCCGCCGGACGTCCAGGCATTGATAAAGAACGGGCAGATACGGCCTGGATTTACGGAAACCCAGGTGTACATCGCGTGGGGCGAGCCGTATTACCGGGGCGGCGGCCAGTGGACATATCCGGGATTCGACTGCAAGAAATTCCAGGTGCCCAAAGATGAATGGGAATACAAGAGACAATACCAGGCCGCCTGGGACGAATACCAGGACAGGAAAAAGCAGGGGAAAAAGGAGGTATTCGTACCGCCGTCACCCTACAAGGAAGAGCAGAGGTGCCGGCGCTTCGTAAAAAATTATCTCTATTTCGATCACGGGATCTTGACCCGTATGGACAGCCCGGCGACGATAACGTGGATAGATAGGGATTGGGATTACAAACAATAAAAAACGGTTCAAGGTTCAAGGTTCAATGCTAAAAGAGTATCCCCCTATAAAAGAAAAACTGCCATTCCGAGAATGGCAGTCCCATTGAACTTTGAACCTTGAACCTTGAACCGTTTTTCTAGTACGGGTACACGTACACCGGCGCGGGTGGCGGGTAGTAGTAATAAACCCTGGGCGGAGGTGGCGGAGGCGCTACGTACACCGGTGCCGGGCGTATTGCGCTTCCCACGATGGCGCCTGCAACAAACCCTCCGAGAGCCGCGCCGCCATATCCCCAGCCGTAATAGGGGCCGCCATAATAACGGCCATGGTACGGCCCGCCATAATATCCCCTGGCCTCGCTTATGACCGGCGATACGATCACCAGCAGCATGGCAAGTACCACTATAATCACCATCATAGACTTCATATCCCCTCCAAAAATACTCAATTTACTGCGGAATAAATAAGCAAAAATGATACCACATGGGTTTGCCTCGCCGAACTATTCAAAATTGCAGATATTTCGTAATTCCGGCCCTGTATCTTTCATCCAAAACAGGCAAGATTTGTCGACATTGGTTTGGTCGAACGACAATTGCGTCGACGACGATTGACAAGGTGCTTAAAAACATACTAAGGTAAAACAACTGCGACAACATCAGGAGGAGGCGTATCGTGTCCATGAACATACGGGAACCGGTAATAACCGTCGGGATCGCTGATATGCAGGCTGGCGTGACGGGACGGCTCAATGGAAATTTCCTCATCGGGGGGACCGGCCTTTTGTCCGGCCCGTTCCGCGCGTCAGTGGACAAAGAAGGCGTCCTTCTTTTCGACGAAGGCGACCGCGTTGTCGCTCATGCCCCTTCTGTGCGCCTCGTGGCCAACGAAGGCTCGACGTTCCGCATATCGGACGTGACGATCGGGATCCGCTTCCACTGGGAACGCAAAGAAGACCAGGTGTTCGAGGGAAACCTCGTCCTGACCGCACGCGACGCCGGCCATATGGCAATCATCAATGAAATATCACTCGAGAATTACCTCGTGAGCGTCATATCGTCTGAAATGAGCGGGACGGCGCCGGGTGAATTTCTCAAGGCCCATTCCATTATCTCACGCAGCTGGCTCCTCGCGGCTCTTGACCGGAAGGTGGCAGGAAAAACACCGGACGGGCGGCCCCCGACCGATGAGCTCATACGCTGGTACAACCGGGAGGACCACGACATTTTCGATGTCTGCGCCGATGACCACTGCCAGCGGTACCAGGGCATTACAAAGATAATTTCGGACATGGCGGCGCATGCGGTGAGCGAGACGCGCGGGCACGTCATCGCCTATGGCGGCAAGGTCTGCGATGCCCGGTATTTCAAGGCGTGCGGCGGTATTACCGAGAATTACGAAACGGCCTGGGAAGATACCCCGATACCCTACCTCGTCAGCATCAGCGACTCACCGAACGCCCTGCCGGCGGTTGCCTCCGAGGGCAAGGCCGCACAATGGATCCAAAGTTCGCCGGATGTGTACTGCAACACACAGGATGAGGAGCTGCTCGCAGAGATGCTGCCTGGCTATGACCGGGAAACGGCGCATTTTTTTCGCTGGAAGGTCGAGTATACGCGAAGCCAGCTTGAAGAGATAATCAGGCAGAAATCGGGGATCGACTTCGGTACGCTCCATGATCTTGCACCGCTCGAGCGGGGACCGTCCGGAAGGATAAAGCGCCTGAAGATAAGCGGCTCGAAACAGAGCATCGTCATCGGGAAGGAACTCGAGATCCGCAGATGGCTCTCGCCCACCCATCTTTACAGCAGCGCTTTCATCGTGTCGGTTGACTCGGGGGCGGATGGTAGTCCGGAACGCTTCACATTTAACGGCGCGGGATGGGGACACGGTGTCGGCCTGTGCCAGATAGGGGCAGCCGTCATGGCAAAGAAAGGGTTCACGGCCCGGGAGATCCTGGCCCATTATTTTACCGGCGCCGAGATCACGAAGATCTATTAAACCGATGCATCAGCAGGACCGATGATACGAAAACGCTTCAAAACGGCCTTTATCCTCGCCGCAGGACTGGGCACGCGCCTGCGCCCGCTTACTCACCACGTCCCCAAGCCCCTCCTGCCGATCGGCGGCCGGCCGATCATCACCTATGCGATGGACCATCTGCTGACGATTGGCGTAGAGCGCTTCATTGTCAACACGCACCACCTCCCCGAAAAATATTTGGAGGCATTTCCCGGCCGGATATGGCGGGGGGCCCCGATACTATTCAGGCATGAACCCACCCTTCTCGACACCGGGGGCGGGCTCAAGAATATCGAAGACCTCCTCGGGGACGACGAGGCCATACTTTGTTACAATGGCGACATCATGTGCGACATGCCCCTGCGGCCCCTGATCGAGGCGCACGAGGCGGCAGGGTGCGAGGCGACCCTTGCCCTGAGAACGCAGGGGCCGAACCTCAACGTAGATATAGACCGGTCGGGTGCAATATGCGACATGCGCCTGAGGCTCAACCGGCCGGGGGCCGCAACATGCCTTTTTACCGGCATCTACGCGGTCGAAAGGTCCTTTATTGACGCGATCGACACGCTGAGGATCGAGTCGATCGTCGAGATCTTCTTAAGGAGGATCATCGCGGCCCCGGGCTCGATACGGGGGGCTATCATCGATTCCGGGGATTGGGACGATGTCGGCTCGGTTGCAGTGTACGAGAGGCTTTCGGGACAAACGTCATACCCCGAAGGAAAAAACGAGGATGTCCTATGACAGATGAGATCGAGATCGCTGCCTTCGCCCGCACCGCAGCTAACGTCAGAGAACCGCAGGACATTGTCGTCAGGCCGCTTTCCGCGCGCGGCTCTGACCGGGTGTTCTACCGGGTCCATTATGATACGAAGACCGCCATCGGGATACACTACGATACGAACCGGACGGAAAATGCGTACTACGCGGATATCGCTGTCTTTCTCAAGAAGATGCGGCTGCCGGTCCCCGGCCTTATCGCCCACGACCCTGAGAAGCATCTCATGCTGCTGGAAGACCTTGGCGATGCGGACCTCTTTTCGCTAAGCAATTCCCCCTGGCCGGAGAGGCGTGTTCTCTACCAGAAAACGCTCGGGGCCGCGCAAAGGCTGCACAGGCTGACGGAAAAGGATCTTCCCCCGGGCGCCCCCCGGCTCATGGAGGGGTTCGATGCCGCGCTCTACCGGTGGGAGCAGGATTATTTCCTCGACAACCTCGTCGGGCAATGCTGCAAAATTGACCTCGAACCCGCTTTCGAGTCAAAACTCCGGGCCGAGCTGGCCGGGCTTACCGGAAGACTCTGCGCGCTCCCGCGATGCCTTGTCCATCGCGACCTCCAGTCCCGGAACATTATGGTCCGCGACGGCGAACCGTACTTTATCGATTTCCAGGGGATGCGGCTCGGGAACCCGTTCTATGACCTCGCATCGCTCCTGTGCGACCCGTATGTTTCGATCCCGGACGAAGGCCGGGAAGAGCTCCTTTCATTCTATTACGTCCTTTCATCCCAGGAACTCGACTGGGATGCATTCCTCAACGCTTTCTGGGATGCAGCCGCCGAGCGCCTGATGCAGGCCCTCGGCGCCTACGGTTTCCTGGGAAAAGTAAAGGGGCTCAAGGATTTCCTCGGGTCTATCCCGCCGGGCCTCAATAATCTGAATGCCGCACTGTCCCACACCCCGTCCCTCGCGTCCTTGCGCGACGTGACCCTGCTTTGCCAGGTTGCGATCGGGTAAATATCCGCCTGCACGGCAGGGAACATGACGGTCTTTCTTTAAAAATCCGGCCGGTCATGCTAGGATATGGGGAAAAATGAGACCTGTAACAGCTGTCTGTACATTTAAAGCGGGTACCATGTTCCTGCCAGCCTTAAGGCGCCTTATCGCTTCGGAAATGATCGAAGAAGTGCTGATCGTGACACGTGAGCAGATACCCGAGGTATTGCCCCGATGCAGCATTGTCGATACCGGCGGGTTCGCGTCTCGGGCCACGCTGCGAAGGGTACTCGACAAAACGAGGACGGAATACCTTCTTTTTATCCCCGGCATCATCCCGGTGCTCCCGGGGTCAATTACCCTGGAAAAAATGATCGAAGCGGCACGGTCAATGAACGCGGCGTTCATCTATTCCGATTTTTACGAAGACAACGGCAAGGGCAAGACATTCCATCCCCTGACCGACTACCAGGCAGGAAGCGTCCGCGACGATTTCGACTTCGGTCATCTCGTCCTGCTGAGCGTACCCGGTATACGCAAGGCGCTCGGCTTCTTCGGGGATACCCCTGCCTGCCGTCACGGGGCGCTTTACGACCTTCGCCTCAAGCTATCCATCGACCAGGGCATCTACCGTATCCCGGAAGCCCTGTACAGCATCGTCACGCATCGCAGCGATCAGGACGGGATGTCGCTTTTTGCATACGTCGACCCACGCAACCAGCAGGTCCAGAAGGAGATGGAATCGATATTTACGGACCATTTAAAAAGGATCGGCGCGTATATACCGCCGCAGCGGCTCACACTGATGCAGGAACCTTCAGATCCTTTCCCCGTCAAGGCCTCGGTCATAATCCCTGTCAGGAACAGGAGACATACGATCGCCGATGCGATACACAGCGCCCTCGCGCAGGAAGCGGATTTCACATTCAATATAATCGTTATAGACAACCATTCCACAGACGGCACAACGGATATCGTTGCGGACCTTGCACAAAAGAACTCTGCGGTGGTGCATATCGTCCCCGACCGGCACGACCTCGGCATCGGCGGATGCTGGAACCTCGGCATCAACGACAGGGCATGCGGCCGCTATGCCGTCCAGCTCGATTCGGACGACCTGTATGAAAACCACCTGGTGCTCGAGAGTATCGTCGATACGATACGCGACGGCAGTTACGCCATGGTTGTCGGTTCCTATACTATCGTGAACGAACACCTCGACCAGATCCCGCCGGGCCTTATCGATCACCGGGAATGGACGGATGTGAACGGCCATAACAACGCGCTCAGGGTGAACGGGCTCGGCGCTCCGCGCGCTTTCAGCACAACCGTCATGCGCAGGATCGGTTTTTTGAATGTCAGTTATGGAGAAGATTACGCGGCTGCACTTCGTATATCGCGCCAGTATAAAGTAGGCAGGATATACGAAAGCCTTTACCTGTGCCGGAGGTGGTCAGGCAACACCGACGCCGGGCTTCAGATAGAAGCATCCAATAACAATAATGTCTTCAAGGATTCCCTGCGCAGCGAGGAAATAACCGCGCGCCAGGAACTCGCGCAAAAATGAAAGATGCCTCGCATGATCGTGTGCTGGCACACTTCACGGGTGCCGGTGATGGGCCCTCCCCCCTCGGCCGGATATGCCGGCAGCTTGTCGACGAACAGCAGGGCTCCTGGCCCGAGCTCAGGTCGGCCTGCGAATCGCTCGGTGACGCACGGCAGCGCGATATCGCATGTTCCGGTTTCTCGGTCCGGCTTATGTATAACCCGGGAAGGTCCATCAACACCCTTGCCGCGGTCACGCCGGAAAAGATCAGTGAAAGGCCCTGTTTTCTCTGTGCGGCGAATTTGCCCGCGGAACAAAAAGCGGTCCTGTACAGGGACAGTTTTCACATCCTGGCGAACCCGAGACCTGTCGTTCCCTACCACCTTACCGTCGCGGACACCGCGCACCGGCCCCAGTCCCTGTATGAAAGCATCGACCATTTTCTCCTCCTGACACACGATATCGCCCCGGGCTTTACGACGCTCTATAACGGCCCCCGGTGCGGGGCGTCCGCCCCGGACCACCTGCATTTCCAGGCGGTACCGTCAGGCAGCATACCGGTCGAAAAGGAGATCGCCGCCCGGCAGAAATTTTCCGTCGTGGACAGGGATGAACACGTCATCGTTTCATCGGGCCGTGGACTCGGCAGGGAAATAATGCTCATAGAAGGCGCCGATGCCCGTGATGTTTCCCATGCTTTCCGGGAACTGATCGATACATACCGTCTGCGAACGGACGATGGCGACGAACCCATGATCAATGTCATGGGCCGCTGCATACATGACAGCTTCTGCCTCGCCGTTTTTCCGCGCCGCGCCCACCGTCCTGCCGCTTTCTTCCGGCAGGACGATCAAAGGATAATGGTGAGCCCCGCGGTCATGGAGATGGGAGGCATGATCGTTACCCCTTCCGAAACGGATTTTTACCGCCTCACTGCAGACATGATCGAATCGATTTACAGGGAAGTATCCTTGATGCCGTAAGGCGTGAGCGCGTAAGGCGTGAGCGCGTAAGGCGTGAGCGCGTAAGGCGTAAGGCGTTAAAGCGAGACATCGGCCCCCCCATAAAACTAAAGATGATTTTCAGATAATTGCGCCTCACGCCCTACGCCTTACGCCTTACGGTTCAAACATCCGCGCGGTGCCGCTCTTGACAACCCCCTGTTGCTTCCTAGATTTCCTTAGTATGCATAGTCAATTAAAAAGGAGGTGACGCACGATGACTGAGAGATCACGTATATTTTCTTTATTTCTGGCAGTTATCCTGTTCCTGACATGGTGTCCCATCGTACTGGCCGTGGACAGGGAAGATCGGAAGGAATTTGAAAAACACGCGAAAAAGGAATTGCAGTCCATGGATAAGAAGATCAAGGCTCTCAAGTCGAAAATTTCCCGGCTGGAAAAAGATGCCAGGAAAGATTACGACGCGATGTTAGCCGATCTCGAACAGAAGCGGGAACATGCCGGAAAGAAATGGCAGGAGGTGAAAAAGGCCGGATCGGAAAAATGGGACCAGGCCAAAGCTGACCTCAATTCCGCCATGAAAGAGCTCAAAGAGTCATATGACAGGGCCGCTTCGCGAATGGAAAAATGAGGATGGCAGGCAATAATAGTTCGGGAGGCATTTCGACGAGAGGACCACTATATGAAAAACACCGGCCGAAGCCATCATAAAGCTTCGGCCTTTTTTTGTCATGGTCCTTCCACTACCCTTCCTGCAACAATCTATCCCCGATATTTAAGTAAAGCCCGGAACAGGCGAAAACCCTTGAAAGCAAGGTTCACCACAATGAATCCTCCGGGAGGGAATGATGAAGCTGCAGAATATCAGGATAGGAAAACGGCTTGCGGGAGGTTTTGCGATCTTTATCGTGATCATCGTTTTCCTGTGCATCATCAGTTACAAGAACATGTCCGATACGGATGCGAGGGCCAATGAGATCACAAATATCAATTTTCAAAAGGCAATGATGGCCAATGCGATCCTGACGAACCTTCAATTCATCAACAAGGAAACGGGCAAAGCGGTCTATAATAAAGATGCATCGCCGTTGAAGGCGGTAGCGGAAAAAAGGAAGCTCTATATTGCCGCCCTTGAAAAACTCGAAAAGCTGGAAACCGAACCGGAGGGAAAGGCGATACTCCAGAGGTTCAAGAAGACAGTGGGGGAGGCCCGCGCCAGCAATGTAAAGCTCGGCGAAACGATACAGGCGGGCGATTTCAAGGCCGCGGCCCCGCTCTACAGTTCCGAGGTCGACCCCGCGGTCTCGAAATTTGTCGCGATCATCTCTGAGCTTATCCAACACTACGAAAAGGGCATCGACACGAAATACACCGAGATCGTCAATTCCAACCACAGGGTGAAGGTCATACTCGTCACCTTCGGCCTTATTTCGATCATCTTCTGTATCCTTATCAGCGTTGTGATCACCCGGAGCATCACCGTTCCCATCCAGAAGAATATAGACGTGGCGCAGACCCTCGCCGACGGGAACCTCTCGGTCGATCTCGAAATGGACCGCCGGGATGAGCTGGGCGACGAGATGCGGGCATTTCACACCATGGTCGACAAATGGAAGAAGCTGATATCCGAGGTAAAAATGTCCGCCTCCAGTGTCGCGTCGGCAAGCCATGAACTCAGCGTCAGTGCTGACCAGCTGGCAAAGGGCGGGACGGAGCAGGTCGAAAGGACGATCCAGGTCTCCACGGCGTCGGAGGAGATGTCGCAGGCATCCCTTGACATAGCGCGCAACGCGAACAATATATCCGATTCGGCAAAGGACATGGTCACTATTGCGGAACATGGCAACGGCATTGTGAACAAGTCTGTCGACGAGGTCCGGGAGATCGCGAAGACGGTCCACAGATCGTCCGAGTTCGTGAAAGACCTTGGCAACCAGTCGCAGAAGATAGGCGAGATCGTGAATGTCATAAACGAGATCGCGGACCAGACAAACCTCCTGGCACTCAATGCCGCCATCGAGGCGGCACGGGCCGGGGAGGCGGGCAGGGGATTCGCCGTTGTAGCCGACGAGGTCAAGAAACTTGCGGAGAGAACAAGTAAATCGACCCAGGAGATCGGCAACATGATCGGCTCGATACGAACAGGCGTCGACCGTGCCGTCGAATCGATGGGCGAGGCATCACAGAGCGTACAGGTTGGGGTCGAGCTTTCAGGCCAGGCGGGCAGTGCCCTCGTCGAGATACTGCAGAGCGCGTCCAGTCTCCAGTCGATGGTCCAGCAGATAGCCGCCGCTATCGAGGAGATGAACGCAACGACAAACGAAATCGCCCAGGACATAGAGCAGGTTGCGTCTGTCACGAAGGAGGCGTCAAATTCTGCCGACCAGGTCACCCAGGCAGCACTGGAGCTGAGCACGCTTTCGGTGAGCCTCGAGAGGTCGGTGGAGGAGTTCAAGATCTGAAGACCGTAAGGCGTGAGAGCGTAAGGCGTAAGGCGTTATAAAAATAGACAATCATGGAGCGATGGGGGCAGGGATCTTTTCCCTACCCCCTATTTTCATTATATTCTTTGAGGTTTTTTTGCGTGGAACGTGGAACGTGAAACCGGTGTAGTGTTTAAAGGCCTCCACACTCCCGCTGGTACGCCGTCGTCGTCCAGCATGAGCGGAAGAAGGGGCATTCCCGGCACAGGTGAAGCTTTTTCTTTGACCTCAGGTACTGCTTCCCGGAATCCGAGCTCACCTTGTCGTGGGCCATCTCATCGATACAGGGAGGCGTTCGCGACTTGCAGCCGTGCTTGTTTTCGCAGCCTATACAGTAACCATGCTCCGGTTTTGCGGGGTTCGTCATGGAAAGCGGTATCCTGAAAGAGGCATTATGTGGCCTTTCGCGTCGCCTTCATTGACCCACGGGTGCTTCGCTCCCCAGATAGGGAAAAGGCGTTCGTGAAGCCATGTGAAGGGCAGGTCTGCCTCGGGTTCGTATTTCTCCAGATATTCGATATAGGGATTTCCTGAAAGATCGGTTGCTGACAGAAGGGCGTCATTCTCGCCGTCAAAATCACAGGCAGGGACCCGGATCCTTGCGCAGAGCGCCTTATCGAATGCCGGGGTTGCGCTTATCCATTTTCCGCGCAGGAATAGCTGCGCGTAACCATGGCTCGGCAGGTAGTCGATCCCAATTTGTTCTTTCAATTCGAAGGGCGCGCGATGATTGCGGATCCTGGCGAACGCGAGGCGAGAAGGAATCCCGCAGCACCGAAGCAGTGCCGCGAAAAGAACGGCCTTTTGCACACAGTAACCTTTTTTCCGCGAAAGAACGACGCTCGCCCTGAAATCATCGATAAATGTCGAGATCATATAAACGTTATAATGGATCTCGTCACGGACAAAATAGAACAGGGCACGTGCCTTTTCGGCATCGGTC
The DNA here is from genome assembly GCA_963666485.2 of Syntrophorhabdaceae bacterium. GTDB lineage: Bacteria > Desulfobacterota > Syntrophorhabdia > Syntrophorhabdales > Syntrophorhabdaceae > Delta-02. The sequence continues at coordinate 220,775 of CAXXUO010000009.1, forward strand.
AGGCAATTTTGTGTAAGCATGGCCGCGGTACGCTGAATGTCCGGGTCTCCGGAATTTATTGTCTCTGTGGGCTTCAGGTAAATAGCGGTTTCCATCTTCTGGCTTATTATAATACCGGGACTGAAAATATAACAGGCGGCCCCATCAGTCCTCGCTTCCGCCGGTTAGGACCGTGTCGGCAAGCTCGTTTATGTCCTCGTCCCCGACAGGGAAATGCTCCGCGAGCAAATCCCCTGTTTCGCCGATGACCTTCACCAGCGCATCAGCGGCCTGGCCCGCGCGGATACCTGCTGAAATGCTCCTGGCAAACCCGTTTAATTTCGCCTGTGTCATCTTGTCATGTATGCCCCGGTCGGCGAGGACCCATACTTTTCTTTCAAGCAGGGAGATGAAGAACAATACGCCCGTCGATCCCTTCGTACGGTAGAGCCCTTTTTCGTAAAAGGCCCGCATGGCCCTGTCACGCACCGCCTGCTGCCTGCGCCGGTGCCCGGTCAAATGGAACGTTGCGGCAGGGACCTTCTTCATGACAGGCCATGAGGCGGCAAAGAAGGCCAGCGTCAGCGGGATGTACCACCACAATGATTCGTGAAGGAAAAAGATCGTTATGAGGAAGGCAATGACGTTCCCCAGGGTTATCGCGCCGAGGACCTCGGCCTCACGGTAACGCGTGCTTGCATCGACCACCATGACGGCTATCTCACCGATCGTCTTCGATTCGGCCGCATGTGTCGCCTCCCTGATCCGTTCCTTTTCAGCATGGGTGAAAAAATGCAGGGCCTTGCTCATTACCAATCCCCCGATGCGCCGCCGCCGCCGAAGTCTCCGCCGCCGCCGCCGAACGAATCACCGCCGCCAAAATCACCGCCGCCGCCATACCCTCCTCCCCAGAACCCACCGGGGCCAACACCTCCGCCGCCGCCCCTGCCGCCAAAGAGAAACGGCAGGAAAATACCGAGGACCAGGCCGAGAACGCCGAGAAGGACCACCGTTATAAGGGAAAGGCCGAGTATGTACGCGATGGCGCCAAACCCGACAAGGCCCGCCCCGCCTCCGAGGACCTTGGAGATACGGCCGAGCATCAACAGGAATACGGCACCGAATATAAGAAAAGGAAGGGCCGATGAAAGGCCCTTCCCCTTAAGTGTTCCCGGTTTGGGTTTGTCCGGTTTGAACTCGCCGCGAGTCGCATCGATCATCGCGCGAATTCCCGCTGAGAACCCGGCATCGAAATCACCTCGCTTGAACTGGGGGTTTATCACGAGCTGGACGATGCGGCCCGACACGAGATCGGTAAGCTTGCCCTCGAGGCCCCTGCCAACCTCGATACGTGTCTTGCGGTCCTTCTTTGAAACAATGAGGATCGCACCGTTGTCCTTTCCCTTCTGCCCTATCCTCCAGGCTTCGGCTACCCGAATCGAGAAGTCCTCGAGCGAGTCCCCCTCGAGCGAATTGATCGTGAGGATCACGATCTGCGTTGAATCCGTCTTTTCGAAATTCCTCAATTCGGCTTCAAGACGCGTCCTGGCCTCAGGGGATATCATGTTCGCGTAATCATTCACGCGCCCCTTGAGGGGCGGTACGTCAAGGGCATAGCCCGGGAATGCCGCCAGCAGGGACGCGGCCAGTACCATAAAGACCGCAGCGCAGTATGCAAGACACCGTACCCTGCCCGGATATGACCCGCTTTTTATGTTATGCAGAAGACCCATGGGTAAATTCAGGTCCTTACCTAAAATTTCACCTTCGGCGCTTTTTCGGCACCGGCTTCGGCCTTGAACGGCTCTCTCTGCGGGAGCTTCGTCAGGAACATGTTCGTCAGGTTGTTGGGAAATACGCGTATCGTGGTATTGAAGTCCTGGACGGCCTTGTTATAGCGTACCCGCGCGACATTTATCCGGTTCTCCGTTCCTTCCAGCTGGTTCTGGAGGTCCCTGAAATTCTGGTTCGCCTTGAGGTCCGGGTAACGCTCGGCAACGAGCAGGAGCCGGGACAACGCCCCGGACATGTTCGCCTGGGCCTGCTGGAACTGCGCCATGGCCTGCGGGTTGTTCAGGGTATCTTTCGACACCTGGACCGAGCCCACCTTCGCGCGGGCCTCTGTAACCGCCACGAACGTCTCGTTCTCGTGCTTCGCATAGGCCTTCACGGTCTCGACCAGGTTCGGCACGAGGTCGTTGCGCCTCTGGTATGAGGCCTCGACATCACCCCATGCCGCTTTGACGGCTTCATCTTTCTGCTGGATCGTGTTGTACCCGCATCCGGAAAGCATAAGTACCGCCAGGGCAATGACCCCATACAAAAACGATCGTTTCATTATCTCCTCCCTCTCCATTTCATTTCGCAGTTATCGAGCGAAAGCGCGCTCCTGAAAAAGATCACGGATGTAATAGTATCATTTTGTCCAAAAAAAATATAGATTTTCCACCCTTGACGCCGCCGAAAGATGCGTGATAAAAACTTCAAAAAAACGGAGGGTACAAGGTGGATGACGAGATAAAGAAAAGAACGCAGGAAACCGCGAAAAAACTCTGGACAGGCGGCATAAAGCTCGACCCCCCGTACCTGACATGGAAAGAGTTCGACAAGGACCTTGCCAACGACCTTTCCATGTTCATAACCGGAAACCTCTATTCCCGTACGGTATTGACCCTTCCGGAACGCCAGATGGCCGCCTGTGCGATGCTCGCCGCCCTCGGCGCCTCCGATGAGCTCCGGCTTCACGTCAACGCCGCACTTAATGTTGGCTGTGACCCGAAGAAGCTCGCCGAGGTATTTTTCCAGCTTGCACCGTATGGCGGCATGCCCCTCGTGAACAAGGCGCTCGAAGTGTTTAAGGAAGTGTTGAAGGGGCGGGGGGAGTGGGAAAAGTATAAAAACGGCTAACGGCTAACGGCTAACGGCTAACGGCTAACGGCTAACGGCTAACGGCTAACGGCTAACGGCTAACGGCTAACGGCTAACGGCTAACGAAGAATACCGAAGACAAAAGAAAAGGCAAGCGCAAAGCTTGCCTTTTCATATTTTCAGTTTTTTCCGTTAGCCGTTAGCCGTACGCCGTTCGCCGTTCTTTTATACTATTCCGTATGCCAGCATCGCATCCGCCACTTTCAGGAAGCCGGCAATGTTTGCCCCCGCAACATAATCACCCTTCTTGCCATAAGCTTCACTCGCGTCGATGCATGATTTGTGGATGCTCCTCATGATGCCGAGAAGGCGCACGTCGACCTCTTCGCGGGTCCACAGGAGCCTTAAGCTGTTCTGGGACATCTCGAGACCGCTCGTGGCGACACCGCCGGCATTCGCGGCCTTTCCCGGTCCGTACAACACGTTGTTTTCCTGGAAAACACGGACAGCTTCCGGGGTCGAAGGCATGTTCGCACCTTCGGAGACACAGATACACCCGCCCTTCACGAGGGCTTCCGCATGGGAGCCGTCGAGCTCGTTCTGTGTCGCGCACGGCAGTGCGATGTCGACCTTGAGGCCCTGGCTCTTTATGACATCCCACACGCTCTCGCCTATGTAACACACCGAACCGTTGAATTTGTCCGCATATTCGCTTATCCTGCCGCGCTGTATGTTCTTGAGGTCCATGATATACGTGCATTTCTCGTCGCCGATGCCCTCTTCGTCAATAATGGTTGAACTGGAGTCGCACAGCGTGACGACTTTTCCGCCGAGCTGGTTGACCTTCTCTATCGCATACTGGGCCACGTTGCCCGAGCCGCTGACGGCAACCGTCTTACCCCTGAAATCCAGCCCGCGCGTGGCAAGCATCTCTGCAGCGAAATAGACGCAGCCGTAGCCGGTCGCCTCGGGCCTGATGAGGCTGCCGCCGTAGGCCATGCCCTTCCCTGTCAGAACGCCGGTATGCTCGTTCACGATCTTCTTGTAATAACCGTACATGTACCCGATCTCCCGCCCGCCAACACCGATATCACCGGCAGGAACGTCGCAGTCAGGGCCGATATGCCTGAAAAGCTCCCGCATAAAGGACTGGCAGAAGCGCATCACTTCATTGTCCGATTTTCCCTTGGGGTCGAAATCGCTGCCCCCCTTGGCGCCGCCCATCGGGAGGGTTGTAAGGGAATTCTTGAATATCTGCTCAAAACCGAGGAATTTCAGGATGCTGAGATTGACTGACGGATGGAACCGCAGACCGCCTTTGTAAGGCCCGATCGCATTGTTGAACTGCACGCGGAAGCCCCTGTTGACCTGCACTTCGCCCTTGTCATCGACCCAGGGCACCCTGAAGATCATCAAACGGTCCGGCTGCACGATGCGCTCATAGATCTTCGCCTTCACAAATTCGGGATGCTTCTTCGCTGTAGGTTCAAGGCTTTCCAGGACTTCCTCGGCCGCCTGATGGAATTCGAATTCGTATGGATCCTGTTTCTTAATCTTTTCAATTACTTCATTGATAACTGACATAACACCCTCCGTACGTGTATTTTAAATATCCAACACCCTTTACGTTATATGAGACAAAGCTAGGATATAAAACCCGATAAACACATCTTTTTCAATCAGGTGCACCATGTTTCTATTATAGGGGGAAACCCTATTTATATTATAATGGAATCCCCGATAGCAGAAGACCGGCTATGGGCGATGGGCTATGGGCGATGGGTAAGCGTACGGGGGGGTAATAACTTAAGTGGAGCATGGAGGTATTGAGCGCGGAAATTGGCCGGGCGATAACCCCTTACCTATCGCCTATCGCCTATAGCCTGTTTTTGTTCAATGCCCGCTCTGCACCCACTGTATCGCGTATTTCAAAAGATCGGTCCCGTCGCTGAGCTTCAGCTTGTCCTTTATATGCGCACGGTAGGATTCGACCGTCTTTATGCTCAGGTGGAGCCTCTCGGCGATCTGGCGGGTCTTTTGCCCCTGCCCTATAAGCCTGAACACGGTAAGCTCGCGGTTGCTGAGGAGGTCCATCGGGGACGTCGGCTGGCTTGCGCCTTCGACAGAAACAAATTTTTCGAGCATTTTTGTGGTTATCCGCTCACTGACGAATATCTCTCCCTCGAGCACCTTGCGGACGGCGACAAGGACCTTGTCGAGGGCCTCCTGCTTCATTATGTAGCCCCGGGCACCCGCACGGAGCGACCGCTCCGCGTACAGCGTCTCGTCGTGCATCGACACGACGAGGACCGGTATGTCCTTGTGGCGCAGTTTCAATTCCTTGATCAGCTCGATCCCGTCGATACCGGGGAGCGAGATGTCGACGATAGCCATGTCGGGAATGTCCTTTTCGATCGATTCTAAGGCCATCTGGGCGTTCTCCGCCTCGGCCGCCACAACCAGGTCGGGTTCCTGGTTGATAAGGAGTGCAAGGCCTTTTCGCAATATCGGATGGTCGTCGACGATAAGTATCTTCCTTTTTGTCACAGGTATCCTCCATTTTGCACGGTTTTGGTCTGCCCGTCGGGCGCCCTGTTGGAGAAAACGCATCGCAGGATCGTGCCGCCCGTATCGTGTGTCCTGATGTCGAGGACGGCGCCTATCATTGAAGCGCGGTACTGCATGATGCTCAATCCCATACCTTTCCCCTGGCTCTGGGTGCTGCCGATGCCCACCCCGTTGTCGTAGATGGTAAGGAGGCAGCTCTCGCCATCCTGTCTCAATGCGATCGTGATACTGTCCGCCTTGCCATGCTTGATCGCATTGTTGAGCGCCTCCTGTGCGATCCGGTATACGTGCGAAGCCACCGCATTGTCACCGAGCAGGACGGGTTTTTCGCATTCGAACCTGCAGGTCACCCCGAACAGTTTTTCGACATTCGATGCAAGCTCGATGAGTGCCATCATGAGCCCGTCCGCCTCGAGACGAACAGGGTTCAAGCCCCGCGCGAATCCCCTGGTCAGCGTTATCGCCTGATCGATAAGCTCGACGATCTCGAGGACATCCTCCGACCGGATCGGCTGCTGCGTCGCCGTCTTCCTTTCCAGGACCTTGCTCATGAATCCGATACCGGCGAGGTGCTGACAGAGACTGTCATGGAGGTCCTGCCCGATCCTTCGCTGCTCCCTGCCGCTTATCTCGAGCAGTTCCCTTTCCAGTTTTTTACGCCGGGTCGTATCCCGAACAATGCCGAGCGCTTTGTTGGGGCCCGACATAACGATCCGGACCTCTATGTCGCTGACATCTCCGCCGAGCGATAAGTGCTGCTCATATACCTGGGGCCTGCCCGTGGACAATGACTGCCCGACATACGCCATGGCCTGGTCGAGGAGCCGGCGGGGCAGGAGCCTTTCCCGGTCGGATATTTCGAAAACGCTGCGCCCGACCAAGTCCCGGGCCAATTTCTTGAGCGAAGAAAAGCTTCCCACGTGAAGGCCGAGCAATATCCCCGAACTGTCTACCTGGAACATGAGATCGGGGATCGCCTCGAGCAGCGCCCTGTTCTGGGACTCGCTTTCTTTCAGCGCCTCTTCGCCGTACCTGACCTCGACCATCTGGCCCATCCGCTCGGCAATACCGTTTATCAATGTCCTCTCTTCCTTGAGAAACGGGCCTTCATCGGCCTTCGGCCGCCTTTCGCGATAAAAGACCTCGAGGGAACCCGCCGGGCGCCCGTGAACGATTATGTCCTGCGATAGCCTCCATTTCGTCTTTTCGAAATCGCGGCTCGTAAAGACACGGTCGTTCAGGATGATCCTGCTTGTTGTCACGTCAGGGTACTGCCAGGCATCGGGAATGATATCGACCGTCCTCTGCAGGATCTCGTCGAGCGTGGCGCCTTTTGTCTCGATAATGGCTGAGATCTTATAGAGGCAATTCAATTCCTTTACGCGCTCTTTCAGCTCAAGTGTCCTTTTCTGGAGTTCTTTCTGAAAAAGCTTGTGCTGCCGGTCGAGCTCGGTCAACCGCTGTATCTTTTTTTCAGCCTTCTCGAGGGCAGCCAGGGCATTTTTTTCGTCCCTGCCGCGCAAAGGCCGTGTATTCTCCTCAATCGCCATAGTGCACGATTATATCACAAGGCAGGCGAAAAAAATCAAGCAGTGACCCCTTGACCTATTCACGGCACACCCCCTTCATCAGCCTTGCATCCCCGCAGGCAGCCTGATATCATAGTGCCTGGGGATGCATACATGAAACCGGGATTACTATTTCGTTCACTGTTCAGTTTATTTTTCGTAACAGCACTGGCAACGGCGGTCCTCCTGCCTGCGATGGCAGGGCAGCAGGATGCCCCCGATCACTTCGTCGATGCGCGGCAGCACATACCATCCCTCAGGATGGATATCCGGTATTACACGGCACACAATTTCGTGGGGGAAAAAATAGACGGGTACAACGCCCCGAAGTGCATTCTCACGATCGAGGCGGTGCAGGCCCTGGAAAAGGTCCAGGCGGACCTCGGGCCTTTCTCGATGTCCCTCAAGATATACGACTGCTACCGGCCCCAAAGGGCCGTGAACCACTTCGTCAGGTGGGCAGAGGATATCCGGGATATCCGGACAAAAAAGGAATTTTACCCTACGGTCGATAAGTCACGGTTATTCGCAGACGGATACATTGCTGAAAGATCCGGGCATTCCCGCGGAAGCACCGTGGACCTCACGATCGTCCCGGTCCCCACTCCTCCTGAAGCCGAATACGTCCCCGGCCAGGAGCTTTTCCCCTGCTTTCTTCCGGCCGCGGAGCGCTTTCGTGACAGCTCTATCGACATGGGGACCGGCTTCGACTGTTTCCACAACCGCGCCCATACGGCCAACCCTGACATTCAAGGCCAACAGCGGACCAACAGGCTCCTTCTGAAGTCATTGATGGAGAAGCACGGCTTCGTGAACTACGACCTTGAATGGTGGCACTTCACACTCAAGAACGAGCCCTTTCCCAAAACGTATTTCGATTTTCCGATAGAATAGAAAAAAATAGGCGATAGGCTATGGGCGATGAGTTGCACGGATACCTATCGCCTATCGCCTATCGCCTATCGCCTATTGCCTATCGCCTATCGCCTATTGCCTATCGCCTATTGCCTATCGCCTGTTTTATTTGGAAAGCATGGCGCATCCTGTAAGCGACCGGCCTCACGAAAGACCTCTTCGGGGTATGTTGGGGGGTTACAAGGGCCGATCATGACGCGCCATGCCTGTGGGGCATATTAAAGTACCGGGCAGCATGTTCATGACATTCCCTCCCGGCTTTCTACAATATCGGACAGAATGGGTACCAGGTCATCGTACAGCCGCCGCTTGTTTATAAACGCGGTCGCCCCGGCCTTCATCGCCGCTTCTTTGTAAAGGCCGTTCTCATGAACGGTAAGTATGACAACCTTGGCGTCCGGTAATATCGATTTGACCCGGGACGTTGCATCTATTCCATTGATGCCCGGCATGTCTATGTCCATTATGATCACGTGCGGCGATTCCTGACGACAATACGTCAGGGCCTCGTTCGCGGTCCGCATTTCGACGAACGCGCAGCCGGGAAGCTCGTCGCTCAGCCATTCATGGAGGAGCCTCCTCAAATTCACATGATCGTCAACGATCATTATCGTAGCTTTCTTTTCCACGATCAATACGGATACTATAATCACTATTTCGTGAAATTGTCTGTCGGGAGAACATGACAAAAGGAAGGGGAAGGTTTGAAAAAAGATGGGCGATGCGTGATGGGTGATGGGCGATGGGCGATGGGAAAAGCGGGGGAACTTTTGAGAAATACAGTGAGGGTTGTTGAGATATGGGGTACTGAGTTTTTTGCCTATTGCCTATTGCCTATTACCCCTTACCCGTTTTTACGTTATCCCATGCGTCAGCGCATAATGGATAAGACCCTCCGTCCCTTTGACTCCGATCTTTTCCATGATGTGCATCCGGTATGTCCGTATGGAATTTATGCTCAGTTTCAGCTCCCGGGCGATGTCTTTGACGCTCTTCCCGGCGCCAAGCATCCTAATGACCTGGAATTCGGTATTGGTCAATCTCTCATGCGCGGGTTTTTCGGCATATGATTCAAAGTTCGAGACCATTTTACCGGCAAACTCCGGGTTTATATATTTCTTCCCGGACAGTACCATGCGTATCGCGTCGATCAGTTCATCGGGCTCACACTGCTTCGTGATATACCCGTTCGCCCCGGTCCTGATCGCCCGGATCGCGTAAAGATCCTCGGGATACATGCTCACAACGAGTACCGGAAGGCGGGGCCGCCTTTTGCGCACGTCCTTCAGCGCATCGAGTCCGTTCATGTCCGGCAGAGAGATATCGAGAAGGACAATATCATGATCGTGCTCACTGACGCTTTCCATGAATTCCACGCCGGTGCGGACCGCTTCGATCCTGGTATCCTTGAAATTCTCCCGGAGAAAATCGGAAAATCCCTTCTGGACGACCGGGTGGTCCTCGACGATCAGGACGCGCAGCATGCGACACCCTTAGAGACGGCTCCAGGTTCCGGGTTCCAGGTTCCAGGATAAAAAAGACGGGCTAATACGGTTCCAGGTTCCACGTTCCACGTTCCACGATAAAAGAAATAGGTTGGTAATGAAGTGAATATTCTGATCATGTCAGCATAAGCCCTCAACACATAATCCGGCGTTGTAAATGTTCCGACGTGCGGGAAATAGAAGGCAATCGAACTCTGGGAGGTTTTTGCGTGGAACGTGGAACCTGGAACGTGGAACCTCCTTGTTCACTCCGGCGTGCTTTTCGTCGGCACCGGCTGGGGGGCTGCCGGCTGGCCGGTTCTTGGCCTTGAGGCTCCCCCGGCGGGCACGGGGGCGGGTGACGGGGTATTCGGCCCGACTGCCGGCTTCGGCGGCGTTTGCGGCAACTGGGGGGAACGCGCCGGGACGCCCGGCTTTGGTGCCGGGGCCTGGGGTGGCGGGGCCTGGGGCTCCGCGGGCTGGGCGGTATCCCCTCCCCTGCGTTTTGGCTCGGAGAGCATAACTGTGATGCGGTCATCTCCCCGTGCCAAGGTTATCCTGTCGCTCATGATGTCGGTCACGGTGTACCCGCTGACAACTTCACCCTTCTTTACGACCCTCTGGCGCGCTCCCCTGCCCGGGGTCGTAACAGGGTTCCTTCTGTCTTCGATGAACGCGAGACGGTCGGTATCCACCAATGTCCCGTAGAGGACTATTTCCGGTCTCGGGACCTCGGCCTTCTTTTCGACCGGTATCGTCCTGTCCGGATGAAAGAGGTTCGCCTCCCCTATAAGCGCATAATCGGAGGGCATCTTCGGGGAAGATTCGGCCGGCTGGGCGGCGGCCGCGGCGGCGCCTTTTGTCTTGACCTTCGGAACAGCGTAGTAATGCCTCATGCGGAATGCCGACACCGCTATGCTGGCAGCGAACGCGAGAATTATGAGTGTAAGCAGCACATTGAGGACATTCGCGCTCTCTATGATATCCCGGAGCCATCTCATTCTATTTTCCACCTGTCAGTGCAGAAATGCGCAGCTTGACCATCAATTCCCGGGGGTCCCTGAAGTTTCGCACCCTGGAATCGACCTCCTTTATCACGAGATACGGCGTATGCGTCTCCAGCGTGAACAGGACGTCGCTCAAGGCGCGCGTATCGGGCACAACGGCGTCCACGCTTACGTTTATAACCTTCAATTTGCCGAGGTCGTCCGCTTTCTCCACGCGCTCGCTCGCTATCGACCCGCCCCGTGCGGTTATCGAGGTCTTCACGATATTCTGGAGGGCCGCCGCCGCAATGTTGAGGGTCGGGGCGTCGATTATCTTGGCCATCTCCGACGTCCTGCCTTCCTTCAATATTTCCAGCCTTTTCTCGATCGCAGGCCGCTCCGCAATGAGATTTACATACCGCTCGAGCGTTCCTAAGCGGACAGACTCCTGGTCCCTGATCGCGGTCAATTCCGCCTTCACCGCGATATACCCGTACTGGTAGGCAACGATAACAGCGAGGATGACGATGACCGGAAGAGCGACGTGAAAGAGGCGGCTATTTCTTTTCATTTTTTGCACCCGGCGCGGGTTTCTTTTCAAACCCCTCGATCTCCATCTTGATCACAAAGCGGTCGGCGTTCAGACGTGTGTCACGTATCGTCGGAGAAGAAAATTCCACCTTTTTGAAAAGCGGCGATTGTTCGAGGCGCGGCAGCACTTCGGTCGCAGACGCGGCATAACCCTCGATCTCGACCGTCTCACCGGTGATCCTCAGGCGCGTCAGCCATACAGTCTTCGGCAGGATGGTGGTCAGTTCTTTCATGATATCGAGCGTCATCGGGGAAGATTCCTTGAAACTCCGTATCGCTGACACATCGGCATCTATCGTTGATGCCTCCTGCCGTATCGCCTCTATCGCTCGTACCTCGCTCCTTCGCGACGCTATCTCCTGTCCTATTCTGCCAAGCCGCGCCTTTTCCATGTAAAGCGGAACAATCAGGTTCAGGGCCATGGCAACGACTACAATGCCGAGGAGAATGAATGTTACGCCCCCTACCGGGCTTTTTTTCGACTTCTCGCTTCGGCTGCCCGCAAGGTTGAGGCCCTTCTCGCCCGGCCATATCTCTTCGACAAGCCCGCCGAGCGGCCCCGTAAGGCTACCGCTTACCCCGATGCCGAATGTTTGCCGTAAATCATCGTCGGTCACCGGGCGGGCGGGCAGGCCAATGTCATCCGCGATCTTCGTGTACCCTGCGTCCGTCTTTATAAGGACAACAGGAGGGGCCTCTTCGTTCTCGAACCCCGGAAGCATTGGGGCGATCCCTTCTTTTATCAGCCGGACATTGTCCTCCTCGTTACCCGTCAGCCCTTCAGACACCACTGCATGAAGGACCCCGTCGCGTATCGCACAGCCGTCATATGCCCCGGGGCGGACATCGAGACATATCGTCGCCTTTGACCCATTCCCGAGCACCCGGCAAACAGTGCCAAGGCCGGTGATGCCGGTGGTCACCCTGCGCGGATGAAGATCGTTCACGTCGAGGGCCTCGATATAAGGGCGCAGCGTCCGGGCCCTCATGGCGACAACAAGCAGTTTGAGCCTGGAATCCTCTTCGGAAATGATCGAGAAATCATACATGGCCTCGGCCGGGCCAAGCGGGGTCAGCCGGTCGATCTCGTACCCGATCACCGACGCGAGGTTTTCCCTGACAACGGCAGGAAGTTCCGCCGTCCGGACTATGAGCCACGAGCGGGGCATGGAAAGGACGATCGACGCCCCCCGGGCGCCAAAGCTCCCGAGCACCTCCTTCACAGCGAGGACCGTTTCATCGGGGGTGGGATAGCGGCCCCCGGTATAACTGAATCGCCTGAACCCCTTTACCTCCGGCTTCATGAATACCCTCGATCCGTACGCTATCGAGACCGCGCCTTCTTCGATAGCGGCGCATAGGCATTTCTTCGGTATGATCATCCCTTCGAGAATGTTGAACGTCAGGATATTTTCAAATCTCGAGATGCCGAAGAGGACGCGTTCCCGGGCCTTGCCGGTATATTCTTCCAGTTTGCCTGACAGTTGGTCAAGATTCATCGCTGCGTTTCCGAGGGCGTTTTGTAATAGAAAAAACGCGGTATTGTCGTCTCGGCCGAGACGACGGCCCTGATGCCGTATCCCTGCTTTTGCCCGCCGAGAAAGCCGGTCGATTCGATCGAATAGACATTCGTTTCCGCCATGTCGATATACTGGCCAAAGGTAGATAGATTGAGGCCGGATACTGCCTGAATATCCTGAACAGATTTGAATTCCACCCTTTCCCTCTGGTCGATCATCCTCTGGACGGCCTCGGGGGTGATCCCGGGAAGCGCCGCGAGCACCTCCCGCGGAGCCGCGTTTATATTGATCTTCGAGGACGTCCCGTATATCGTGAGATAGTATATGATCCCTTTTTGCTCACTGTTCCCGAAGAGGATGGCGGGGGTTACACCCTTTACGAGAAGGAGCTCCTCGAGGGTGTCGAGCGGGGCGTTCCTGGCCCTGTACGGGACCGGCAGAGAGAGGTAGTATTCATCCTCAGCCCCGTTCAAACGGCGCAGGTTGTCCGTGTCGATCCAATCCAGGATGGAGTCGACGATTATGTCCGCCGTCTCCTGGGGCACCTTGAAATTGAGCAGCAGGTTCTTGAGGACCATACCGGTGAGATCGGTCATCTTGTTGACATCGATCTTTCCCGATTCGGACAAGAGCCTGAAGGTGTAGGTCCCCGGCCCCAGGCTGCCGGTATAGGGCCGGCCATCGATGCGCACCACTTCATTGCCCTCCAGCGTTACCGTCTGCTCGCGATATGTCTGTCGATGGTATATCTCCAGGATGGCCCGTTCGAGCCCTCCTTCCGCGATGAGTTTCTTCTGGATCCCCTCTTTGAAGAATATCGTCGAATAGGCATCCGTGCGTATCAGGAACGAGAACGAGATGACAAGCGTGACCAGTATCGTGATGACCCACAACACCATTATGATCGCAATACCTTTTTCCGACCGCATCATGTTTTCACCTTGCCGGACCGGACGGGGACGGTAAAGGCTATTTTCCGGTCCGGGAAGGTCAGGGTGACCCGTATCTTCCGGGGGAAGAGCAGGTCATCCGTCCAGGTCGCGACCCACTCCCCCGCCGTGCCTTCGAATTCATTTTCTTTGCGGAAATACTCGAAACGTACGGCGCTCAAGCCCTCGAGGAGCCGGACCTGCCTCTGGTTGTCGACGCCCACCGTGTTCTCTTCAATATCGAATGCGGTCGTGCCGTTGTCGGCGGGCCTCGCGGCGTATGTCACGATGACGTACCCGTTCTTTCCCCCGATCAGCGAGTAATTCGACGCGAACCTGACCCGGTCTGCGGACCCTTCGAAGAAAAGGCGCCCCTGTTCATCATCCTGCCGCGTGAGAGGTATCGCCGACTGAATCTGCTCATCTACCAGGGAAAAGGCCGCCCTCAATCGCTCGAGGTAGGTCATCTTCGCTTCTCCCTTGTTAACGGAACTGTACGAGAGGCGCATCGCCCCGGCCATTATGACCAGGATAAGGCTGAGAAGGGCAATGGATATCATGACCTCGAGCAGGGTGAACCCTGCCGTCCGTTTCTTCATATCCGGCCCGCCTGTTCCTTTTTCACCATCTTCATGGTCCTCAATGTCGTCGACCTCTGGGTCATGCCGCCCTGCCATGTGAGCTTCACGGTTATTTCGAGCAGATCGAGCGGCAGTTCGCGTGTCCTTTTCTCAAGTGCGCGGGTTATGACAGTCTCGACAACGAACCCTCCGGGGTCCGTTTCTATTCGTGTACCCTCCTTAAGGTCATCGCGGTCAAGGACCTCTCTCGTGACCGCCAGTGCCCGCGCGCTCATCCACACGTGGTCTTCCGACCGGGCGACAAGGCTGAGATCGGACGAGAACAGCTGGAAGATGACCGTGACCGTCGATGCGAGAAGAACAAATGCTATGAGCACCTCGAGTAGCGTAAAACCTTCGTTCCTTTTCAGCGTCGTCCGTACCGGGCGTATCCTGTTCATTTCCCGTACCGCCTCATCATTTTGCAACGGCCGCTCCCAGGACCGGGTCGATGTCTATCCGTATCGCTTTTCGGCCCCCCGTGAGCGTGATCCTGCCCCAGTTCGACCCGCCCGACCCGTTGAAAACAACGGTATATTCACCTCGCATCATGTCCCCTTCCAGCGGGTCCGTTATCCTGACAGCCACATCACCGGGTATCCTGCGCGTCTGAACCCCGGGGATGCCGTATCGCCCGGTGTCGAGGTTGATAAAGACCGACCGCGGTTCTCCGCTGTTCCTCGCGAGCAGACGCGCGAACCGCAGCATTGCCGACATCTCGCGCCCTGTCGCCGTCAAGTTCTCGGACGGCAACCGGTTTGCGAAAAAGACCGTCGAAACCCCCAGGATGATAACGATAAGCACCATGACCATCATTATTTCGATGAGGGTGAAACCCGCGCTTCCCCGATGTTTTCTAAAAGAACGTGTGTGCATAGTACCCTCTCAGAACGGAAGCTCCAGGATGCTGAAGACCGCCATCAGCATCGATACAACGATAAATGCGATGATAATGCCCATTGCCAGGATGATGGCCGGTTCAAGGAGGCTCATAAATCTTTTGACAGCGTCCCTGAGCCCTTTTTCGTATGCGGCCGCGACCTTGAGGAGCATGACATCGAGCTGCCCCGTCTCCTCCCCCACCTTGATCATGGAAAGGGCAAGCCGGGGAAAGATGCCTGCATCCATGAGGGGCGCCGCGATGCCCTTGCCTTCCCGGACGTTCCTGACTATGGCGTCGATCGAGCCGGCGACGATCCTGTTCCCTATCACGTCCTTGGAATTGTTGAGCGCCTGCAGGAAAGGCACCCCGCTCTTGAGAAGGGTCCCTAAGGTCCTGCAAAAACGGGCTGTCTCCAGTTTCATCACGACGTCGCGAAAAAGTTTGAGCTTCATCTCGTCCCATTTGTAGGCGCCGCGTTCGGTCCTTGAATAGAACCGGGCAAGGAGGAGCACCCCGGCAATGACCGGGAAGATTATCCACCAGTAGGAACGGAGCAGCGTGCTGACACCGAGGATAAAACGCGTCGACAGGGGAAGTGTGCCGCCTATCTCGCTGAATATCGCGGAAAACCGGGGGAGAACAAAGGTAAGGAGGATGATTATGGAAATGCCGCCGGTCACGGTGAGGATAAGCGGGTAGACCATTGCGGACACGACATTGTCCTTAAGTTCCTTCGCTGTTTCCAGGAATTCGTTGAGCTTGTCGAGAACGATGTCGAGGACCCCTCCCGTTTCCCCGGCGCGCACCATGCTCACGTAGAGCTTCGGGAAAATATCGGGATATTTCTTCAGGGCGTCCGAGAAGGAATTTCCCTCCCTGATCCCGGTAAGCACCGAATTTATGACCTCCTTCATCCGCGCTCCCTCCGATATGTCGGAAAGGATATTGAGGCTGCGGTCGATCGGAAGGCCCGCCCCGAGAAGGGCCGACAGTTCGGTTGTGAAGGTGAGCAGGTCTCCCCGCGACGACCGCAGGGAAAGCCGCCGTCCCGCAACGGCTTCGGGCACGGATATCCGGATGGGTATGATGCCCGTGTTCCGTATCTTCTCGGCCGCGGACTGTTCATTGGGCGCATCGACAACCCCTTCGATAATATTTCCCTCGAACGTTGTGGCAGTATAGGAATACATTGCCACTTAATCCTCCCGTGTGACCCTGAACACCTCTCTCAAGGTTGTCGATCCTGCTTCAATCTTTGCAATGCCGTCCTCGAGCAGTGTTCTCATGCCTTCCTTGCGCGCAGCCTCGCGGATCTGCCCTTCGTCCGCGTTCTTCAAGATCAGCCTGCGTATGGCGTCGTCGACGATAAGGAATTCGAAAAGGCCCATGCGCCCCCGGAAACCTGTATAGGAACAGGCCTCGCACCCCTTCCCGCGGAAGACGGGGGCGTCTTCGGCGAAACCGAGCGCGATGAGCTCCTGCAATTGCTGTGATGATGTGTCTTCAGTCCTGCATTCTGCGCAGATGACCCGGACCAGCCTCTGGGCCAGGATGCCGCGTATCGTCGAGGACAGCAGGAATGCCTCGACCCCCATGTCAAGGAGTCGTGTAATGGCGCTCGGTGCATCGTTCGTGTGCAGGGTAGAAAAGACAAGATGCCCCGTAAGGGCGGCTTGAATGGCGATTTCGGCGGTTTCGAGGTCCCTGATCTCCCCGATCATGATCACATCGGGGTCCTGGCGGACGATATGCCGCAGCGTGCTCGCGAAACTCAAGCCTATGTTCGGGCGCACCTGTATCTGGTTTACCCCTTTAAGCTGATATTCGATCGGGTCTTCGACGGTGATGATCTTTTTATCCGGTGAATTTATCTTGTCGAGGGCCCCGTACAGTGTCGTTGTCTTCCCGCTTCCCGTCGGCCCCGTGACGAGTATGATGCCGTTCGGCCTCTGGATGAGCTGGTCGAAATCCTTCAGCATGCCCGGCATGAACCCGAGGACGTCAAGATCGATGACGATGCTTTCCTTGTCGAGGATCCTCATGACGATGCTTTCCCCGTGCAGGATGGGTATGGTTGAAACGCGGAGGTCGATCTCCCTGTCGCCGACGAGGAGCCGTATGCGGCCATCCTGCGGCAGCCTGCGTTCCGCTATGTTCAGCTTCGCCATGATCTTGATCCGGGAGACGATGGCGGCCTGCAGCCTTTTCGGCGCGGACTCGACATCGCTGAGAACGCCGTCGATCCGATAGCGCACCTTGACCTCGTCTGCGAAGGGCTCGATATGGATATCGCTCGCCCTGCTCTCGACCGCCCGCGTTATCAGGAGATTGACAAGCTTTATGATCGGCGCTTCCGAGGCGAGGTCCTTGAGATGGCCTATGTCCTCCTCGTCGATCCCGTTCGCGAGGCCCTGCCCCTCCTCGTCGATGCCTTCTATGATCCGGTTGATGTTCTGATCTTCCTGGCTGTAGAACTTCGACAGGAGTTCGTCGATCGTTTCCCTATCGCCTGTGTACACTTCTACATCCCCTGCCGTCGCCACGCGAAGCGCGTCTATGAGGTCACGGTCCGCGGGATCGGCCATGATGACCTTGAGAACTTCATTTTTCAGTTCAAAAGGTATCACCCTGTTCTCCCGGATAAAGCGGGTCGATATGCCCTCGATGACGAGCGGGACCTTCGGAAACTCTTCAGGGCTCAAAAAGGTTACCTTCTTCTCTGCCATGGCAGTTGTCATTCGATACCGGGCGGTACGGGGCCTGGCGCAGCGGGGCCGGGCGGTTTGTTTGCGGGTGCCGGGGTTGCCGGGGAGGGTTTGGAAGGCACCCCGCTGCCCGTACCCGGCGCGGCCTGGGGTATCGGCTGGTTGAGAAGCTCCTGCCTCTTGATATCGGTCTCGCTCTTCGGGATGCCGCCTTTGTCGCTCATGGGCGCGGGCGGGATCGTCACCGGCTTCTGTTTTATCAGGTCTTCCCTCTTGATCTTGCCTTTTCCCGTTTTTGTCACGCTGTCGACATAATCAGACGTGACGTTGGCAGCGTCGATATGATTCCGTATTACCCGCGGAGTGAGCAGGATGATGAGCTCGGTGCGCTCGGTATTGTCGTCGGTGGTCCCGAAGAGCCATCCCAGGATCGGTATCTTGCTGAGGAAAGGTATCCCTGAACGCGACCGCGATATATCGTCGCGGATCAGCCCGCCGATGATTATCGTATTGCCGTCCTGGCAGACGAGGCTGGTCGTTGTTTCCGTCTTGTTAAGCACAATGTAGTCTTCGTTGTCGAAAAGCTTGATGGTGGTATAGTTCGAGACCTCCTGCGCAAGGTCGAGCGTAACGAGGCCCCCCTCGTTGATGCGCGGTTTCACCTTGAGGATGATGCCGATGTCCTTGTACTGGACGGTACGCTGGGGGGCGATCGTCCCCGAGCCAAAGGTTTCCGATGAGACGACCGGTACCTGCTGGCCGACCTGGATCCGCGCCTCCTTGTTGTCCGACACAAGGATATGCGGCACCGCGAGCAGCTTCGCCCGGTTGTCGATGGCGAGCATGTCGATAACTGTCTTGAAATCTCCTCCGACGTTCCCCGCGAACGTGAACGTGCCCAGGCCCGTTGCGGCATTGGGGGTCGAACCGGGGACATTGAAACCGACCACGCCCTCGACCGCGCCCAGGACACCGTTCATCCCATCCTTATTGATCTGAAGGGCCCACGAGATGCCGAGCTTCAGTTCGTCCTTCAGTGTGACCTGCGCCACCACTCCCTCGAGGAGGACCTGTCGGGGTATAACGTCAATGCGCGCAACCGCGGTCTTAATGAATTCGTAATCTTCCGGCGTAGACAAGATAATGAGGGCATTCAGGTTTTCGTCCGCGATGATCTTCGTGATGGGGGACACGAGAAGTTCACCGGTTGGCTGGCCGCCTGTCGATTGCATGGACGGCCTTGGCGGCTGCTGGGCAGCAGCCGGTTGCGCTGCAGGTCCCCCCGGGGTCGCCGGTCCGGCGGATGTTGTCACAGGCTGTGCGGGCGGCCTCTGGGAAAGAAGTACCTGCTGCAGAATAGCGGCGACGTCCTTCGCCTTGCCGTTTTGAACGTTATAGACCGACACCTGCGGTTTCTTGAGCTTGGTCTGCTCGCCGTCAAAGAAATTGATAAGGGTCAACAGCCTTTTGACGTTGGAATCGGTATCGACGATCATAATGTGGTTGATATTGGGCAGTTCGATAACGACAGCCGTCTGCGTGAGAAAAGGCGTTATCAGCTTGACCGTCTCCGAGGAATGGACGTGCACGAGAGGCACGACCTGTATTATCGATTTACCCTGGACAGGGATGGCTCCCGGGTCCCGGCCGAACTTGATCTGGGCAGGTTCTTTTGCCACCTCGCTGATGGGAACGATCCTGTACAGGCCGCTCTCTTCGACAACACCTATACCGTTGATCCTGAGGATCGTCTCCATGACAGGAAGGACCTGGTCGAGCGACACGGGCGCCACTGACCGGAACGTCACGCGCCCCTTGACCCGTTGATCGACAATGTAATTTACCTTGAGGATCTCCCCGAATATTGTCTGTATAACGGAATAGACATCGGCATCGTCGAAATTCAGGCTGATGCGGCCCGCACCCGGCCGCGCAGGGCTCACGGGCCTCGGGGGTTGGCCGGGCTGAACAGAGGGTGATAACGGCTGCCTGCGCAAGGCGGCCGGATGAGTTTCTCCCGGCGTGCCAAACTGTGCAGGCGGAGATTTAGATGCCTCAGGCCCCGCTGGTGGAGGCGGAACCTGAGGCTGCGGAGACTGCGATATCCCCGGCGTCGAGGTGGGTTGTGCCGGAGATTCGCCAGGAGGCAAGATGGACTTACCGGGGGGCTCTGCCTCACGCTGCGGGGCGCCAACGGGCACAGCCTGTGCGATGCCGGGTTGTGCCGGTGTGCTCCGGGTGATGCCCTCCTTCACCTGGCTGGCCTTTCCGAGGATGGTCATGGAAGACTCGGCCCCCGCGAAAACAGGCAGACAGGTGAAAAGAATGCCGATTATGCCCTTCCCGATAAAGTGTATAAAAAAAGACCGGAGTGTCATATTATGCATGATCTATTGCCAGCTCATTATATCGGCGTCTTCTCCCTCGCCGCCGGGCGAGCCGTCCCTCCCGAGTGAATAGAGGTCATATTCGCCGTGGCTTCCCGGGCACTGGTACACGTACGACCTTCCCCAGGGATCGTTTGGCAGCGCCTTCTTGAGGTACGGGCCCTCCCAGTTGGGAACGCCGGGATTTGTGACCAGCGCACTCAAGCCTTCCTGGGTCGCAGGGTACCGTCCCACATCGAGCCTGAATTGATCGAGCGCCTGGCCTAAGAGTTCTATCTGGGCCTTTGCCGCGGCCTGCTTTCCCTTGCCCAGCTTCGGAAAAAGCTTGGGTGCGACCAGGGCCGCCAAGAGCCCTACGATGACCATGACGACGAGCAGTTCTATAAGTGTGAAACCCTTATTATCCCGCCTGATAAAGATCTTTTTCATCCCTGAACCCCCGGCTGACCCGCTTACGGTGCGGAACGCCCCGTTTTTGAAATGTCCTGTGTATTGCTCAAGAAGTCCCTATCTGAAGAATACGAAAATTCCCCCGGGGTGTATGTCGTTGAAACAACAATAATCTTGTCATACTTCCGAAAATGGGCCTGTCACCAGAAGCGAGGATAACGAGGGGAGAAAACCCCGGGGATGGGCTCAGGCTGATTCGCGTTTCTTGAAATCGTCCGGGCTCAGTTTGTGTTTCTTGAGAAGGTCATACAGGTCTGCACGGTATTTCCCGGCATACCTGGCAACCTCGGAAATGTTGCCCCTGCACGTCTCGAGGAGGTAGATGAGATAACTTTTTTCGAACGCATCCTTTGCCTGTTTCAGGGGGCGGACCGGGTCCTGGGACACAACGCCTTTTGTCTGGAGGACCAGGTCGTCCGTTATATACTCCCTGTCGGTCATTGCAGCCGCGTACTCTATGACATTTTCAAGTTCCCGGATATTCCCCGGCCAGTCATAGAGCATGAGCTTTTGCATTGCCTGCGGCGTCACGCCTTTGATATTTTTTTTCATGAGCGATGCCGCTTTCTCCACGAAGAAATCGACGAGCGGAGGAACGTCCTCCTTGCGCTCCCGCAGGGCCGGCAGGTATATAGGGATAACATGGATCCTGTAGTAGAGGTCCTCGCGGAAAAGCTCCAGCCGGACAAGTTCCTCGAGGTTCTTGTTCGTCGCCGTGATTATCCTGACATCCACGTCAATGATCTTTTCGCTGCCCACGGGACGGACCTGCTTTTCCTGGATGACCCTGAGCATTTTCGCCTGGATGGAGAGCGGCATATCCGCTATCTCATCGAGGAATATCGTTCCTCCATGGGCCTGGAGGAACAGGCCCCTTGCCTCCTTGATCGCCCCGCTGAAGGCCCCTTTCTCATGCCCGAAAAGATTGCTTTCAAGCAGGGGTTCGGGCAGGGCGGCGCAGTTGATGGCAACGAACGCCCGGTCCTTCCGGTTGCTGGCCACGTGAATTGCCTTTGCGATGAGGTCCTTGCCGGTACCGCTCTCCCCGAGAAGGACAATCGTGGAATCCGTCTTTGCGATCCTCGAAATGGTCTCGAGGACCTCCTGCATTTTCTTGCTCTTCGCTATGATGTTGGCAAAGCTGTACCGTGATTCGAGAAGTTCCTTCAGCCTTTCGATCTCTGTGGACATGCGCCTGTTATCCATTATTTTTCGTATCTCGAACAGAAGGACCTCGGAATCGAAGGGTTTAGTGAGGTAGCTATACGCCCCGCGCTTCATGGCATCGACGGCATTGGCTATGCTGCCGTACCCGGTCAGGATGATGACAGGGATCTGCGGGTTGACTGCATGGATCCTTTCCATGAGGGTTATACCGTCTATCCCGACAAGCTGAAGATCAAGCAGGGCGAGGTCAATGGCTTCTTCTCTTACGTATATCATGGCCTCTGATGCGTTGGTTGCTGCCGCCACATCGTACCCGGCCGCCTCGAGGCCGAGCGCGATCAATTCGAGGAGATTTCTTTCATCATCAACAACAAGGATCTTTCCCAGCGGCATAGCGACCCCCTTCACCAGATCATATCGGCAGAGTGAAAATAAACGTGGCGCCTTTTCCCGGCTCGCTCTTGGCCCACACGGAACCCCCGTGTGCCGTAATGATATGCTTGACAAAAGCGAGACCAAGCCCGGTTCCCTTTATCGGGCCGGAAGACCTTACAGGCGATTGGTGGAATTTCTCGAAGATCGTTTCGAGGCTTTCCTCGGGAATACCCGGGCCGGTATCGTGTATCGAAAATTCCAGGCTGCCGTTATGCCGGTACACGTCTATGGATATCAGGCCATTCTCCGGGGCAAACTTGACCGCATTCCCGACCAGGTTGCGGATCGCCTGGAGGATCCTCTCCCTGTCGAGCCGTACGGGGGGCAGCGTATCTTCCTGCCCGCCGAACTGCATGGTGACCCGGACCTTCTTCGCCTCGATGAGGGGCGTCATCTCGTCGACGACCCTGCGTACAAGCGCGGGAAGATCGTCATAGCGCAAAGCGAAGGGCATCATTCCCGCCTCCATTTTGGAGAGCTCAAGTATGGTATTGACGATCTCGATGAGCCTGTTCGTTTCTTCGGACAATATGGTAAAGATCCTCTTCTGCTTGTCCGGCATCGGACCCGCAATACGGTCGCGCAAGAGGCTTATGCCCTGTTTTATCGAAGCGAGCGGGGTCCGCAACTCATGCGACATCGCTGCGATAAAGCCCGATTTCATCGAATCGACCTCTTTGAGCTTCTCGCACATCCTGTTCAGCTCTCCGGCAAGTTCCGACACCTCACGGGGTGATGCAATGGAGAGGTCTCCCTCGAAGACCCCCCGTGATATCTCCCGCGTCTTTTCCCTGAGAAGATGAAGCGGTTTCGTGATGCCGCGGGCATTGAGGAACAGGCCGATCGCCATGAAGGCCGCGGCTGTCGCGAACAGGATAATGGATATCTTCTGGGACCTTGCGGCGGTCTGCTGAAGCATCGCCATCCTCAAACCGGTATCCCTTTCGTACATGCCCTTAAGGGCCTTCAGGTCATCTGAAATATCCCCGGCAATCCTGTCCGGCTTTTTGAGGTCGCCCGGACCGCTGTCGGTCCTTATTCCCTCTATCTGCGTATTGATGAGGGTCCGGTAATTGTCATAGCCCGATATTATCCGGGCAAGGGCATCTTTCTTCTCCGGTGTATCGACGGAGGACGACATCCTGGCGAGATATGCTTCAAATTCCTTCTGCCCGTCGATGATCGGGCGAAGGAATGCCACATCGCGGGCAACAATGAACCTGCGCATGGATAATCTCTGGGACTCGAGCGAATGCGCCAATCGCTCGTTGAGATCGAGACCGTTCCGGTCCTGTTGAAAGATCACATTCACCTCGACGTTCAGGCGATGTAGCGCCCACACCGAGTATGCATTGATCATCCCAAGAAAAATGATCACAGCAAAATAACTGAAAAGAAGGCGTGAAAAAATATTCAAACGCATCGAGCACCTAATATCGAATCGTTTCGCCGGCTTTGTTCTGAAACGGGGGACGGGTTACATCATACTTGTTTTCTTTTGCATTCCGGTTAACATGGATGTGCAGGAAAAACCCTGCGCTGTATGAAATGACCTGGGGGAAAAACCCTTCATTTGAAACCGTACAGATAAATTGCCCGAAACTCATAAATCGTTTAACTCCGGTAGTATAGCACAATTTTTTCTCCGAGGCACGTCATTTGCTCTTTCTATCGCACCAATCCAAATGGATACCGTTCAATGGCTTGGTAATTTTGACTGTGGGGAGGCCTTAATGAATCACAGGGCAAACGTAAGTTCCGGAGTGTCGATCTTTGCGATATGGCTTATCGCCGGCGCACTTCTTCTGGGACTTTTCGCGGGAAGCGCATCGGCAGCAAGCGTCGCGCTCGCCTGGAACGCAGCGGCAGGCGTGTCCGGGTACAAGATCTATTATGGAACGGCAAGCGGCACCTACACGGCCAGCGTCAAGGCGGGGAACGTGACGGCCTATACCGTTGCAAATCTTGCCGACGCCACGAAGTATTATTTCACCGTCACCGCCTATGATTCATCAGGCATTGAAAGCGACCATTCAAACGAGGTAACTGCGGGCGGCGGCACCTCGTGCACGTACGCTATCTCCCCGTCGAGCGCTTCTTTCACGTCAAGCGGCGGCACCGGAAGCATATCCGTTACAGCCGGCAGCGGCTGTTCGTGGAGCACGTCGACCGGCGTCTCCTGGATAACGATCTCATCCGGGTCAACAGGCACCGGGAGCGGCACGATATCATACAAGGTAGCCGCCAACACCGGCTCCGCGCGCACAGCATCGTTCACCGTGGCCGGAAAGACCTTCACGGTGTCCCAGTCGGCGGCGTCATCGGGCACAACGACGAAATATACCATAACGATCAGATATGCCGGGACCGGCTCCGGTACGGTCACTGCAAGTCCCGCGGGCCCGTATGCATACGGCACATACGTCAAGCTCACCGCCGTACCGAACACCGGTTCGGTCTTCGCCGGCTGGTCAGGATTATGCTCCGGCAGCACAAATACGACATGTTCGGGATATGTGTACAACAACTATACCGCCACGGCCACTTTCAACAGGAAGTAACCGGAAGGGGCGAGGCACTGCACGTGAACATGACATGTGTTAAAGTAGTACATAAAGGAGGCGTTTCGTGAAAAAGATATTATCGGCGATGGCGGTTTTAGCACTGCTTATCGTATGTCAAACAGGTCATTCAACGGTCATCTGGCAGGAAAATTTCGACGGGTTTACGCGCGACTACAGTTGCTCTCTTGCGGACTGTTCGCTCAATCCCGGTCTCCCGGCGGGATACGTCGGCTTCGGTTCGAACACCCTTTGCAAGAACTACGGCCAGCCCAACGCCCAGATCGTGGCCGCCGCCGAGCGGTCGAACCCGGGCCAGACGAACAAGCGCGGTTTTCGCATAAACCTGGAGGAACAATGCTGGCCCACCGGGGAGAACATACTGAAAAAAGACCTGGGCAAGAATTATACCCTTCTCTACCTTCGCTGGTACCAGAGGGACTCCGCAAAGTCTTTCTCCAATTTTCAGAAGCTCTTCCGCCTGAAACAGTCGAACGGCCAGATCATCATCCCTGAGTTTCAGGTCAACGGCAGCAACGTCCAGATGAATCTCTGGGACGCACAGACCAACAGCAACCACTTTTTCACGGGATACAGCCTCAACACCCAGTACACCGTCAATACATGGGTCTGCTACGAGATCAAGATCGACCTCGTCAACAAACAGGCGGAGTTCTGGGTCAACGGTGTTTCGAAGGGAACACTGAACGCCACCTGGTGGCCGTCGGGATGGTACGTACGGTATATCGAGATCGGCGGCAACCAGTACGGACAATCGTGGGTATACCCGGTGGAGCAGACGCGCGACTATGATGACATCGTCGTCGCCGACTCATATGTCGGGCCCATGGGCCCTCCTGCTTCAGCAGTTCCGGTACCGCAGAACCTCAGGGTCGTGCCTTAACCTGATCGCAGTCAATACCGGCCGGGACCGCGGGCGATGCCGCTGTCCCGGTCTTTTTTTGCGTGACCCTCCGCGGATACCTATTTCCGGACCTTGATAAGGAGGCCGTGCGAAAAACGCCTGAAGAACGGACTGTTCCTTTTTTCAAACATCATCTTTCCGATGCCGACCGATAATTTCGGAAGCAAGATATCGACGAACGGGACTCTGAAATCATAGTGTTCCAGGGAGAGGATATCGAGCCTGCTCAAGGCAACATCCTTCAGGAATTTTTTCCGTGATGAAAAATTGAATTGAAAATTTATGTCATCGTACCTCTTGCCAAAGACTATCGATTTCAGCCGGTGATAAAGCGGCACGAACATCCGGTACATGGCAGGCCAGCGGATATTGTTTATCTGGATGATGGCATGGCCTCCCGGTTTGAGCACCCGGTATATCTCGTTGAGGACCTGTTTATGATCGCTGACGTAACACATGAGGCCTATCGAGAGGACCATATCCATACAATTACTTGCAAAAGGGATCTCCGAGGCGTTGCTCACAACGAAATGGGACGATGCGGCCATTCGGCCGGGCCCGGCGGCCTCGCGGGCTTTTTCTATCATTTCCCGCGACAGGTCTGCGCTGAATACGGTATGTCCCCTGTCTATCAAGCCGCGTGTCAGGATGCCGGGCCCGCAACCGACGTCAAGGATGCGGGACGGCAGGATCGAGGCCATGCCCAGGATTATCTCCTTGCGCGTCAGGTAGGCGAGTCCCTCACATGTATTGGAATGGTAGCGTTCCCTCTGGTATTTCGCCGCGTCGCGGTCGTGAAAATTTCTGACATTCCTGAGATGCTCCTCGATCTTTACAGTGTGCTGTCGCATCATGTGACCATCCCCGGGTATTAAATGACCCCTCAGCTTATTTTCCCCTGAACCTATGCCCTTCCCGAACGGCCCCACTGTTTCGCGCGCATACCCGACAACCCGAGAATGTCGATGCACCCTTTCCACAGGAGAAAGAAGGGCGCAAAACCAAGGGCTCTGAGGAAGGAGAACACGGGCATTCTTGCGAGGTGCATGCCGCTCGCAAAATACCCGAGCTCAAGCAATATCAGCACGAAAAGCCAGGCGATCACACCGGGTACCGGGTGGAATATATGGATCAAGAGCGCGGCGGCAAAAAGGGCAACGCTCAGGTTGACCATGAGGGAAAGGTTCGGCAGCAAAAGGGGGAAGGATGCATCGATGATCCTCACATCCCGTGCCTTGAGCCCCTGCGCGAGAAGCCTGATCCCGAATCTCCGTGCGACCTCGAAGCGCCCCGAAGACCAGCGCAGCCGCTGGCGTGACGCATGCTGCAGGTCTTTCGATTCCTGGTGATATAACCGGGAATTCACAGCGAACCCGACCGGCTCCCCATGGCCGGCAAGGATGGCGTAATATTCATAATCCTCGGCCATGGTCCCTGTTGCCCATGGGTGACGTTCAAGAAGGCTGGTCCTAAAGCACATGCCGTTTCCCATGAGGTACGATGACAGGCCGATCCTGTATTTGGCCTCATGGTACAGCAGGTTGTTTATGGTCCGCGAAAGATGGATCACGCGGGTAAAAGCCGTCTCCGACGAATTGGCGAGGCAGTTGTTGCACTGCACAGCATTGCTCCCGGCGTTGAGCGCCTCATCCAGGCCATGGAAAAATCCGGGATCGATAATGTTGTCTGCATCGGCAATGACGACGGCATCGAATGGCGCGAGGTCGAGGACCTTGAGCGCCCACTCGATCGCGAAGCCTTTTCCTCTTTTGGCTTCATCATACCTCGCGAGGACCTTTGCGCCGCACCGCCGGGCCACGAGGGCGGTATGATCGGTACAGTTGTCCGCTATGACGCAGGTATCGAATTTCGCCCGATCGTAATCGATGCTCCTTAAGCTCATCAGGATGCGCTCTATTATACCCTCTTCGTTATAGGCGGGCACGAGAAGAAGGTACCGGTGTTCGCGCTGTCCGGCCGGGGATATCTCCCTGCCCTTCACAAGGAAATAGGCCGCGGCCAGGGAAACATAGTAAAGAACGCTGAACGACAGGTAGATGAGCGGCACTGCGAGCGCGAAGCCAACGATAGACACTTAAGGCACTCTCCTTGTTCAGGTATTCTGTTTAAACCAGCGAAACGTCCGGCTGAGTCCCACATTGAGCGGCACTTTCGGGGACCATGAAATCGCCTTCTTGATCTTCTCATTGCTGAAATCGATCTCGGCTGATGCGGAGTCCAGGCGGTAACGGGTCAATACCGGGTTTTTCTTCAACATTGAAAAGGCTATCTCCTGGAAATGGACGAGCGATTTAACCAGCCAGTAAGGCAGCGCAACCGAGCGGGATGACGGGAACAACTCCTTCGCAAGTTTGTGCACGTAGTCCCGCTTTGTAATGACCTCGTCGTCGATGACGTTGAACGTATGCCCGGCGGACCTTTCATTTTCGATGCACAGGATAATGGCATCGACAAGGTTATCGATGTATACCAGCGGGAGCTTCATTTTCTTTTTCCCGAGTATCATAAAGATCTTGTTGAAAAGCGAGATCCCGATAAGCGGGGTGAAGACGGGGCCGCGCGGCCCGTAGATCGTCGCGGGCCTCAATATGACCGTGGGGACCCTGCCGTTCCCGTTCACCGCCATGAGGCCTCGTGCGGCGTTCTCCGCCAGGAGTTTCGAGTAGGTATAAAAACCCCGCGCGGAAGGGTCCTTCTCGAGCCTGCCATCCTCGGCGACAAGTGAGCCCTTCTTGAGGCCGGCCATCTGGTACACGCTCATCGAGCTGATATAGATCACCCTGCGCACCTTGAGTTGGTGCGATAACCGCATCACCCTCTCCGTTCCCTGCACCGTCGTGGCGTCAAAGGCGTCCCAGTCGCCCTCCTGGGCGGCGGCGGCGTGCACGACGTAATCCATCCCGTCAATCGCCTCGGCTACGGCGAGTTCATCACGCAGGTCCCCGTAATGCACCTCCACGCCAAGCTGTCTGAACACATCGATGCTTGTCAGTTTCCGGACAAGGACCCGTACGGAATATCCTTTTTCGACGAGCACTTCGGTCAGCCTTTGGCCAAGAAAACCGCCCGCACCGGTTACAAGGACCCGTTCCCTGCCCGGTACCGCCGTTTCACGCGTTGAAGCAATGACATCATCGAAAACAGGGTGCAGGCGTCCCGCATCTTTCCATACCGAATCCATGACCTCGAGCACTTGAAGGGCGCTCTTGCGGCTCACGGGCGGTTCGGAGGAATGCAGAATGGAATCGTAAAAGCCGTGTATGCAGTTTCTCATCCCGGAATACGGCTTCAACGCGCCTGTCACGAACCGGTACACATTGGACACGGTCTGGGTCGTCAATCCTTTCGCCGCTCCGATATTGGACACTATTTTTGTGACGGCCCCCGGTAATCCCGCATGGCGATTGGCGATCATGGTCATATTGTTGAAGTCGACGTTGATGATCGCCTTTTTATGATAGATCTTCAGGAAATGCTGGTACGGACGGGAATTGAAAGAGACCGTGAGCTTGCCGACGGCATTTTCTCCGTTGACCATGATATGGAGCTCGTCCGACAGTCCCTGGATCAGCGTTCCGCACGAGCGGGACATGGTTTGGACGTTTAGGGGCCTTCCAATATATTCGAGCAACAGGTACAGGGGGTGCGTGAGAAAATCATGGAAAAGGCCCCCGGGCAGGGAATATATCCAGGATATCTCGTTAGGTTTCCTGTAGCCCATGATCTCGGGGATATGGGGATTGATCCCGTAATAGCTTTCCACGTATGAAATGTCTTCGAACCTAAGGCCTTTCAGGACATCTTTTGCCTTGAGCATCCACGGATCGAACAGGTGGTTGTGATCGACGCACAGTCTGACCCCGTTTTTTTCGGCAATATCGAACAGCCTCTGCGCCGTTGCAAGATCGAGTGCCACCGGTTTCTCGACAAAGACATGATTCCCGAGTTCCATGGCAGCAGCCGCAAGGGACGCATGCGTCTGCGGCGGTGTCGCTATGTGAATGACGTTTGTCGATTCTTTCCGGATCATCTCCCCGATATCCGTATAGCAATGCTCTACACCGTACACCGTGCGCGCTTTTTCAAGGGCCTTTTCGTCCCTGTCAGCTACGGCACACAATAACGCATTCGGATAGGACCCGACGAACGCGTGATGAAAATGAAATATTGTTCCACATCCGGCAATCCCTACTCTCAGCTTATCCATCAATATCTTCCCCCTTGTGTCCCAGCACGGACATGTAGCAGTCCTGTATCTTTTGTATCCATGACGAGCGATTGAAATCGCGCCGGACAACGTCCCGGGCATTGCGCGATATTGCCAGGTATTTTTCCCTGTTGACGACGAGTGACTCCACCGCCTTGCCGAGGGCTGCCATGTCCCCGGCATCGACGATGAGCCCGTTGACCCCGTCTTTAATTATCTCGGGCATGCCGCCCACGCGTGTCGAGACGACGGGGATGCCGTGCCGCATAGCTTCAAGCGCGGTAAGCGGTATACCTTCCATGGTCGACGAGATGACGAGAATGTCGAGCGACCTGTATATGCTTTCCATCTCATCGACAAAACCGGTGAACCGTACTTTTCCGTCGAGCTTCAACCTGACGGTGAGGCCCTCGAGGCACTCCCGCTCGGGGCCGTCACCGACGACGACAAATTTGAGGTGGTTATACCTGCCCGCGAGGCAACGCGCTACGTCGAGAAATCCGGGGATGTTCTTTTCCGGACTCAACCGCCCGACGATCCCGATGAGGAAGTCACCTTCCGGTTCTGTCACGGCAACATGCCTCTGCCCGGTATCGATGAGATCGACAGCGTTCCGTACGGTCGCCATCTTTTCCCCGGCAATCCCGCTTTTGAGCAGTTCCTCGCCGATATGGTCCGACACGGGCAGGATGCGGTCGAAATAACGAAGCGCGATCAGGTCGGCATGGCCATAGAGGCGCAGCCGCGAGTTTATCGGGACAAACCCGTGGATGGTTGCAACAATGGGCCGTGACGATATCCGTGCGGCGAAAAGCCCGATAATGTCCGACCGGTATCCATGCGTATGGATAATATCCACGTCCCGGGTGCGGATAAGTTTGATGACCCGCGGTATGTTGTCGACATCGATGGTCCGTTTCAACCAGAAAATTGTGCAGGGTATCTGTCTTTCCCGCAGCCGTGCCACGAACTCATTCTGAGGAAAGTGTGTATTTACGAAAGCGCCGACGATTATGTTGAACCGTGTCCGGTCTATAGACTCGGCCAGGTTGAGGACGACCCGTTCGGCGCCCCCGAAATGCGTCGGGGCGATAAGGTGAAGCACCGTCAAAGCGTCAGGGTGCAATGTCC
The DNA here is from genome assembly GCA_963666485.2 of Syntrophorhabdaceae bacterium. Taxonomy (GTDB): domain Bacteria; phylum Desulfobacterota; class Syntrophorhabdia; order Syntrophorhabdales; family Syntrophorhabdaceae; genus Delta-02. Next base: position 251,675 of record CAXXUO010000009.1, read on the forward strand.
TTAGAGTGTCGCCGCCGATATGTTGAGGTTCGGCCTGCCAGTTTGCCATCCTTCCACCTTCCTGATGATTCGTGCAGGGTTGCCTGCAGCGAGCGTGTTTGCCGGGATATCCTTTGTCACAACCGAGCCCGCGGCCACAACGGCCCCCCTTCCCGATAGTGACGCCTTTGAGTATTATGGTCCTGCACCCGATCCAGGCCCCGCTACCGATAACGACCGGCTTTACGTCCTCCGGTTCTCTCCCGGTAGAATGGTAATCGCGGTCCATGATGACGCAATCCCATGCTATGATCGTTCCGTCCCCTATATCAACGAGCCTCCCCGCATGGATCTCTGTCCGGTCCCCGATGGAACAGTGTTTCCCGATCCTTATCGAAGCCTTCCCGCCGCCCGTGCCCTGACACGACAGCTTGACGCCGGGCCAGAGATCGGTCAATTCACCGACCGAAACCGTTCCATTTGTCACGAGGACCTTGAGCCTGCCCCGCACGGATATCAGGGCGGTCTTTTCGAAACGCAGGGAGTTCAGGTACCCCCATGCGAAACGCATGCTGTCCGCAATCAAAGTCCTGAATGGTCTTGTCTTCAATTTCTTGACCAGGCGGTGAGGGTCCATGCTATTCCCAGATGCCCTCGAGCGAATCATGCGATGCCGGGTGAAGGGTCCTCTGCCCTATGATCTTTGCGAGAAAGTCTATCCCGAACGTGAAAAAAGGGAGAGGGTCGCGCAGGCAGAGGTCATCGAAGACTCTGCTTTTCCCGAACATGCGAATATATTCCTTCAGGAAAGCGATCTTGTCGCGTGCGGATCTGAATGCATCGGGAAATGTTCGCAAATCTCCCCACACCCAGCGCGTTACCACTCCCTTTTCGTAATCTTCGACCGCGTCCGTGTCGCCATCCAGCGCTATCCTGTATAAAAGGTGCGGGAAGTCGACACCGCTCGCGATGCCCTGGACGAGCGACCCCCAGAACCGCGGATTGATATCGATAAGATAGGGGGTCCCTGTGCCCTCTTCGACGATGAAATCCGCCTGGCATATCCCGTGCCAGGCTAGTTTCTCGAGCAACCTTCCGAAATGGCCCGCCGCGGCGGGACTGTCGATGCTCACCCTTAGGGTTGCCTGTCCCCCGGTGAAGGGAAGATCTCGTAACTGCCGGTAAACAACGTGGCCCTTCCGACGGCCGTGATTGAAAAGCATCCCGACACAGTGGACGGGCCCGCGTATTCTTTCCTGCACACAAAACCTCTCCCAGGGACGGTTCAAATAGGTGTCACGCGAAAGAAAAGCATCAAGCTGAGCGGGCGTTTCTACGTGAGAGATCCCCCATGCACCACCACCCTGGTACGGTTTGATGAGGAGCGGAAAATGAAGCCTTGAGCGGTCGAACCCGTTACCTCTCAACGTCTTTATGGAAATGGTCCGCGGCACCGGTATACCAAGCGACTCAGCGAGTGGCATCCACCGGTCCTTGTTGTGCGCAGTAAGCACCTGGTCGTAGTCGGGGATCGCCATTGCCACATGGGCGGACACGATATCCCTGCATTTTGAAAGCAGGAAGGTCTCCTCAAAGACCGGCATCAGGACCCGGGCTTTGAAACGGCGAACGTTCTCGATGATACAGTCGATGAAGGACCTCTGTTCGCTAAACGGAGAGGGGTAAATAAAATGCCCTTTCGAGAACCGGGAGGCGAAGGACATGGACATGGGCACAAAATCGGCCGTGTAGACATCGATGCCCTTCTGGCCGAGGCTCCTGACGATGGTATAGGCGATCCTGTTCTTCGCGTTCGTCACTATGACACTCATCTTCTCACTTCGAGGCACAGAGCTTTCTCTTGAGCATGTTGCCTATATGCTCCTTCCACTGATAATAGAAAGGACGCACGTCCCTGCGGTCGAATATCGCGAAGTATTTTCGGCCTATGTACGGGCGCACATAATCCCACAGGGAGAGGGTTTCCAAACTGTGATTGAGGGCCGTGTGCAGGACGTCCTTGTATTCATGTATCCAGTAGACGTTTTCCCTGAACGAGTCGGCCCTGATCTTTTCGTTCCTGACGAGGTCCGCATATTGGATGTAGGGAAAATTGATACCGCAGGCCGTGCAGAGCCCTATCCAGAATATGTACCTGGGGTTGATCTCGATGAGCTTGTAAACGCCTTCGCGGGGGTCGTACTTCCACTCTATCTCGGAGAACCCGTAGTAACCGAGGCCGGTGAGGAGTTTGCGGCTTTGCCCGTCGAGACCGGGGATCCTTTCGCTCTTCGCGATCCTTCCCTGACCGTATCGCGGCGGGTCCTGCCGCACCTTCCTCGATGTCATAGAGGCGAGCATTTCTCCCGACTGGTCGATGTAAGATACATATTGAACCATCTGCCGGCTGTCGGGCCCGGGGATGATCTCGCATATCATGAGATTGAACTCATCCGAGGTAAACTCGCCGGTAAGCTTCCTGTAGTTTCGTACGAGATCGTCGAAGGAATTCACCTCTACCATCTTGAAATCGAATTTCCTGAAAAAAAGGTGGCCCAGGCCGGGCTTTACCAAGCAGGGAAAGGTGATCTTTCCCTCAAGCGCCTCGAGTTCCCCGGGGGACCTCGGGGCAAAGATATTGGGAACGGCAATACCCAATCCCGACGCTGTGGCGTACAGGTTCTTCTTGTTGACGACCCGGTCTATGACGTCCCGGTCGGGTGTGGGCACCAGGTAATGCTGTTTCAGGACGTCCTTGTGCTGCGCAAGGAATTCGACGCCGTAATCCTTGGTAGGAATGATGAGGGTCCCCGACCACTCGCCGGCCTTTTCGAGGAGCAGATCGAGAAGCAGCCCTGGTTTCTCTATAAAATCCGGAATCTTGACGGAGTCAATGACATATTTCGAATGCCTGCCGATCTCCGCATGTTCTCTGTCATAGATGACAATACTGTGGACACCGTGTCTGGCCAGTGCCTTGATGACCTGGTAGCCCAGTTCGGTTGCGTTGATCAGGATCACTTTATCCATCGTCCGACGATCCCCGCCTGGCTGATAAATCTGGATGTTTTTTCGATGCTGGCCTTCTTGAAGAGGACGGGCCAGTAAATGGGATGTTTCAGGATGAACGGCAGTGTATACCGGGCAAGTATCTTTCTCCTTTCTGATTCATTCCATTCATAGATCGATTGCCTCACCTGATCATTCATGCGCTTCATCAAACCATCGAAAAAGAACTGGAACTCTCGCGGAAGCGCCGCGGGCAGCGTGACGGCCCGGTACACCGGCCATATATCCGCAATGCTGTAACCTGCGCTGTCAAAGATCGCCCTCACGCAGAGGCCGATCTTGCATTCGGCACGCTGGAAAAGAACATTTTCCCTGCTGTCCTCGTAGCGCACGTCATAGGGCAGGCCCTGATACTGCTCCCGCGGCGTGAAGATAAAGTTCCCCAAGGAGTAAAATATATACTTGCCTCTATACTCCTCATACCCCTGGGGCACGTGAGGATGGTGGCCGATAATGAGATCGACACCCTGGTCGATGAGCCTTCTTGCCGCCTCCTGCTGGTCACTGTTGACGAAGACATTGTGATCGTCACCCCAATGGAGGAACATAATGAGGAAATCGCATTCCTTCTTGAGGGAATCCACGTCAAGCCGGTCAAGGTCCTTGAAGAGATGGCCGCTGAACCTGGACTCGACCCAATTGACCGCCGCCATACCCAGGGCCACCCCGTGCCTGACCGTCCTGCAATACTGTGAGATCCCCTCGTAGTCGATGCCGAAACCTTGAATCCCGCTGTCATCAAGAACTTCCGTTGTCTCATCGAGGCCCGGCTCAAAGAGGTCGAAGATATGGTTGTTGTTGAGACCCACATGGGTGAAACCAAAGTCGTTAAGTATTCCTACGTTCTGCGCGTTCGACCAGAGCGGGATCTTCCTCAAGTCCATCACTTTCGGCGGGGCAAGGACAATGGGGCACTCCAGGTTGCCCACAACCAGGTCCGCCTGCCTTAACTTCGCCTTAAGGCTTGGATCGGGCGTCTCTTCTATCACGCTCGCCCCCGGCATTATGTCACCTGTGAAGATACAGTCGATCATGGTCACGCGAACCGTATGCCCGAGGCGCCCCGCGATAGACTCCCGGAAAGCTTCCCGAAAAGCCTCTTGTATAATTCGAAAGGACCGGCGTTCCTCTCGAGGGAGATGCTCCGGCACGTACTGGTCATGTACCTGAGGGTAAGAAAATATCCGACGGTCACACGCCCTACCTCCGAAAAGGCCGCCCTGTGAAGGATCGCCCGGCTCGTCCTGTTCCATGCAATCGCAGACGCCACTCCGTTTGTGAAACCCCTGGGATAAAGAGCGCGCGCACCCGTTATCAGGAGGTTCCTGAAGACGTTCCTCCCTCTGTATCTTCTCGCAACATATGCGTTATACGCGTAAACCTGCCGCCTTTTAAGCCTGATGGTTGACTCGATCTCCGTTATGTATTTCTCGCCGGCGGCAAACCACGTGTATCCCACTATGCTGCCCTTATCCTCGCAGACAAAACAATGGCCGCCGCTTCGCAACCTTTCGTACGCTTCTCGTGCGTTGAACACGGGCTGAAAAACGGTTTCTGCGGCCCTCTGTGTGGCCAGAACGCCCTCAATACCCTGCCACTCCTCTGGCCGGAGTTCTCTAAAGACGAGACCATTCGCGGGTTCCAGGCGCGATGATGCAAGTCCATGCATGGAGTATTTATACATGATGAGGGTCTTTCTCGAATAAATGCTGTGTAAAACCTTCGACCAGAGATCGTCCATATATCGACCGTACTCTCTTTTCAGCCTGGTTTCTGCCGTGGTGGTCATTTCATCGTATCCCCGGGAAACACACGATGATCTCCGGGCATAAGCAGCCTGAGCCTGCCGAACATCTTCCGGTAAAATCCGAAGGTACCTGTTTCATTACGGAAGGCAATGTCCCTGCACGTATTTATGAGGTACCTGAAGGTAAGCAAATAACCGGTGGTCACAATCCCGGAAACCACGAAATTCAGCTTCCTGACGGCCTCTCTCGAGGCCTTATTCCAGTCCATGGTGGCGGTGATCTCCCGGGCGAAGCCCTGAGGAACAAGGTGCTTTCGGGCCGCGCTGAGATTTCCGCCAAGTACGTTCCGATGCCTGTGGTCCTTCAACCTGTAGGAATTATAGAGATAGAGGTCCTTTTGCCCGAGGAGGATTGTCGACTCGATCTCGGGAATGTACTTGTCCTTTTTTGTGAACCAGGAATAGCCGATGAACTCTCCCTCGTCCTCGCAAACATAGCAGAGTTCACCCTTCTCAAGCCGTAGGGCGGCCTCCTGTATGTCGATAGGTTTGAATACGGGCTCGCAATCGCGCTGAACGTCTAACAGTTCCGACAGTTTGTCAAGGTCGGATGGCTCAAGCGCCCTGAAAACAGGCCCGTCCTGCGGGGCTTGCCAGGGGTCCCGGCCGTTGTATGGATACTCGTAAAAAACCATTCTCGTCGTTGAAAAGAGATAACGAATTATCCTTTTCAGCATCCTCGGCTTGAGCATTTGTGCCTCGTCTGTCATCTTTCGCCTCGTTGACCTGGAAATGTCAGGCCGTACTGTGCGAACAGGGCGCGGTTTTGAGCCGTCAGGAGGCCTCCGTTCGTTGCCTGGATCCCGGCTGTCCCCCATTCTATATTCCCTTCTATTATCACCGGGCCGTCCGGGGTAACAGCAAGGTCCCATCCTATGGCCTTGAGCTCTCTGAAAGCTCTTTGCGCTTTTGCAACCGCGCTCTTCACCTCACTCCAGAACGGTACCGTAAAATTGTCAAGAGGCGTACTTGTGAGCGGGTGGTCCATGACCCTCACGATCGCCCGCCCTTTCATGAACCCGGGAGCTTTGAGCCTGCCTGTTTCCCTGTCGATCTTGACCACGATGCCGCCCGCCGAGAAATTATCGATCGGGACCTTTCCCGAACTCGTCCGCAGCATGGAGGCCAGGATCTTCACGTCGTCGTCCCGCGTAAGAAGCGTGATCACTCTGATACTGTTCAGGCAACAGGGATTGATGAGATCGAGCGCCGGATGCTGAGTGATGACCTCCTGCACGATAAACTCGCCTTCCGGCCCGTTTGAGGTGCCGACGCCTGCAGGGGGAGATACGGGTTCGACACGAATTCCGGCGCCCTCTCTGACGGCGAAATATATTCCTTTGCCCTGCAAGCCGCGCAGCGGTTTCAGAATGACCCTGTCCCGTCCTTCTCTCTCCATCACCTGCATGAGACTGCTTCCGTCTGCCTTGAGGGATCCCTGTGCATAGATGCCGTAGGCATTGGGAACAGGGATCCCGTGGAACCGGCAGAGACAGTGAAAGATATACTTGTCGTTCACGAGAGAGGAATAACTGTCGTTCCACAGGGCATCGTACAGCCTGGCCTTGAGGAGCGGGGCCACGGGTTCGTCCATGTATTCCCTGAACTCTGCCCGTTTCTTCTCATCGAGGCCGAAGAGAAAGTAATTGCGCGGCACGATCCCGAGGACAAAAAAGAGGTAGAGCCGATCTACGAATGCCGTAAACCGGGACTTCCCTGACGTGGGCCTGCCGTTTGGGGCATTCGGGACGATCTCCTTGAAAAGCTCCGGGAACTCGGCGTAGTGCGACAGGTGGTGATGGACCGATCTCAGTATTTGCAGGGTATTCATGGGTGCCTATCGAAGCGAGGGAGGCTTCAGGTTGAAATTGATCACCTCGTGGATGTCCTGGTACGTGTTCAGGTGCAGGCGTATCGCATCGTCGCTCATCCCGCTGATGTAATCCTTGATATAGTCGAGCCCTGTATACATGTCCGAATCGCTCGTCGTGCAGAACAGGACACCGCGATGGAAGTTCCCGGCAAAGTAGTTGCACGAATTGCACGAGGAATAGAACATGCGCGAGTACTTGAGCTCGCTTTCGGTGATCCCCGTGTTGCCGTACAGGATCGTCTTGCCGTAGGAACCCGAACTGTCGAAGAAGTGCGGTTTGTTATGGTACGCGTTGTCGGCGATACTCGTGTAGGCAGATTTGACGCTCTGGACATAACCGGTGTTCGTCATCGTGTCGGTGTTCGAAGACGATCGCACCGTAAGCGAGACTGTGTACGTCCCGGCAGTCCTGAACCTGTGGGCAGGGTTCTGTTCGGTGCTCGTCGTCCCGTCGCCAAAATCCCACAACCACGATGTAACGCTGCCCGAACTCATGTCCGTGAACTGGACCGATGTCCGCGTGGTGACGTTGCGGGCGTCGGCCGTGAACAATGCCCGCAGGGCGCCGGTCGAACCGACACGTATGACGCCCGTCTTTACCTCCGTATCCTGGGCCCCTAAGCCGCTCGTGACAGTCAGGGCAACCGTATAGATGCCGGCCTGCGAATAGACATGCGCGGGGCTTCGCGACGTGCTCGTCTTACCGTCGCCGAAATCCCAGAACCAGCCGGTGATAATGTCACCTGTCGGGGAAGATATCTCGCTCACGTCTTTAAATGCCACGGTGAGGGGGGGCGAGCCGGTGACGACACTGGCGGAGAACTCTGCCTGCAGCCTGTTCGCGAGATCGCCGATGGAACTCAAGCGTATAGAATCGGCGACCACCCTTCCATCGGCCTTGTCGGTAAGAGAGACCTTGTAACTGCCGGGACTGAAGTAAAAGGTACCGAGCAGATATCCTGCTGTCTTGGCCCTCTGGTCCGCCTCGACCGTCGTCGTCCCGCCATCATGCTCGATCGTATAGCTGGCGTTTGAAGCGTTCGTGCTTGCCGACTGCCAGGTGGCGGTAACCTGATAGTAGCCGGGGTAGCGTACGACGAGGGTCCACGTTGCCGTATTCGTGCCGGTGCCCGCGGCGTGGTACTGATAATTGTATGCGTTGTATTCCTTCACGTCATCCGCTTCCTTCCCAAGCGCCCAGGTCCCGGTAAAGTCGCAGCGGTTGTAATCGGGATCGTTGTTGACAATGAAGTACTCGGGATTCCGGCCGGGGCTTGGCGCGAGCCCGGACGGCGAGAACCAGGCGGGGACCCCGGAGTCCGGGAAACGTTCGAGATAACTGCCATCGATGAGTTCGATCTTGTACAGGGTCGGATCTCCGGAGACTTTATATGTCAGATAATAATTATAGGGCGGGACACCCTCCGCGAAAGTGTAGGGCATTATCCCGTTCGTTCCATTCTTGAATTTGGGAAGCCAGTTGGGATATGCCTGGCCGTACTGGACACCGTCTATCTTGACCGACACCATGGGGGTGGAGACGTGGGTGAAGCGGTCATCATCTATGTAACGAATGTCATCGATCTCCTGCACGTAGACCTCGTCCCCCTGGGCGAATGAACCTCCGAGCCCGAAGTTTGAGTGACCGTTCCAGATGATATGCGCACCTTCCTGCCTGAGGGCGTTCATGAAGCCGTCCGGCGTGTTTACGAAGTGAAAGATGAACGTCTTTCCCAGGGACGTGTTGCGGTAGACCCAGGTATCATTGACCTGCGTTGCCCCCAGGTCTTTAAGGATTATCTTCACGTTGGGCACAAAGACACCGTCCTTCGCATACCCGTCGCCGATGTAGATGTGTTCCACGCTTCCGCTTACCGCATGAACGTACTGCGCGGCCGTCTTCGTATTGGAGCCTGCCGTGTTGGAGACCGTAAGCGACACCGTATAATACCCGTCCGCGGAGTAGGTGTGTGTCGGGTTCTTTGCCGTGCTCGTCGTTCCGTCGCCGAAATCCCAGAGCCACGACGTCACGGTGCCGGTGCTGAGATCGGTAAACGTGACCGCAAGAGGGACGCTCCCCTCGACCGCGCTGGCACTAAAGTCTGCTGCGGGAGGCTCGGCCGCCACGGCCGCAAATCTGACCGCATCGGCACACGTACTCGTGGGAGCCGCCTGGGATGTTATTGTGATGTTGTATGTCGTCCCAGCGAGAAAACTGAATGTCCCCAGAGGATTCCATGTGCCCGCGTTTACAAGCTGGTTGATGGTGACTGTCTGCGAACCCCCGGCATGGTTGATCACAACGGGTATGGCCGAACTTCGCGTCGACGTCGTGGTCCACCACATCGATACATTGTAGTTGCCCGTCTGGGACGGGGTGAACTTCCAGGTGAACGCGGCCCCGTCACGGCTCCACACCGAGCCCGTGCCATAATAACCGGAAGCGGCCGATGCCGCCCACGTGCCCGTGCGTGCCGTACGGGTATCCGTGTTGTCGATGATGGTATCTGTGGGCGCGGCACCGACCACGAGGGACTCGGCTGCTGCAACGGACATAACACCTTCAGTGCTTCTGACCCTGAATGTGATCGTGTGTGTGCCGGCGCTCAATTTGGAGGTGGAAAAAGAGGCTTCCGTCCCGATGGCACCGTCAATTGAGGAATTCCACTCGTAGGCGGCGATAGAGGCCCCGCTGCCGTGACCGGTAAATGTGACCGCCTGTCCTGCCCAGGCGGGATTGGGCGTTATAGAATCGATCTGGGCGACCGGAACTTCGCTTGTCAGGGTGAACCTGACCGCATCGGCACACGTACTCGTGGGGCCTGCCTGGGAAACAATTGTTATGTTATAGGTGACCCCTGCGGCAAAGGCGAAAGTGCCGAGAGAATTCCACTGCCCCTCGTTCTGAAGCTGGTTTATCGTGACGGTTTGCAAGCCATTCGCATTATTGATCTGAACAGGTATCGAAGGGCTTCGCGACGACGTCGTGGTCCACCACATCGATACATTGTAGTTGCCCGTCTGGGACGGGGTGAACTTCCAGGTGAACGCGGCCCCGTCACGGCTCCATACCGAGCCCGTGCCATAATAACCGGAAGCGGCCGATGCCGCCCACGTGCCCGTGCGTGCCGTACGGGTATCCGTGTTGTCGATTATCACTTCTTCCGACGCGCCTCCCACGACAAGCGTCGTCGTGGCCCCGCCCGATGTCAGGCCGCTGTTGTCGGTTACGACGAATGTAATGATATGTGCACCGGTACTCAGGCTTGACGTTGAAAAGCCCGGTTCCGTACTCAAGGCACCATCAAGAGACGAGGTCCATTTGTAACCTGTTATTGTCCCGTCGCTGTCCATTCCGTGTCCGGTAAAAGTCACTGTTTGGCCGGGATTTGCCGGCGACGGACTGATGGAGTCTATCGTTGCAACAGGAAGCGCAGCACTCGAGACATATTTGAACTGCACGGCGTCGGCGCAGGTGCTCAGCGTATCGCCGGCGGCCGCCGTGATCGTCACCGACCCGCTCCCATTGAAATAAAACGTTCCGAGGCTGTTCCACTGGCCGGAGTTCTTAAGCTGGTTGACAGTCAGGTTCTGGGTCCCGCCGGTGAAATTTACCGCCACCGGAACGCCGGAGGGCCTGCTCGAATACCCGGACCACCACATGAACACTTCATACATTCCCGCCTGCTGGCCGTTCATTGAGAACGTGTAGGTCGCGCCGTTGCGCGACCACAGGCTTGAGGCGCCATAGGGGGTTGTTCCGCCGGAAAGCGACCATGAGCCTGTATAAGACGTCCCCGTGCCGCCGTTATCGACTATGACATCAGCCCGGAGCGGCCCCGCACGGAAAAGAGCAATCAGGAAAATCAGGAAAACGAACACACCGGCGAGGACGTGCTTCGACTTCATAGGCGCTCCTTTGGTCTGTGATGAAAAATGGCTGCGGGAGGCGGCCCGCTGCGTCTTTACCGGCAGCGGGCCCTCCCGGATCAGGTCTACGGGGTGACGACTCTAGCGCATTGAGGGAGGTTTGCGAGTAAAATCCAGTATGTGGTGTATGGGCTGTACTGAATTCACAACGGAAAGTATCTGGTCATCCGTATACCCCTTGAGGTAATACTCGAGATAATTGAGCGCGGTATATGAATCGCTGTCTCCTGTCGTGCAGTAGAAGATGCCCCTCTGGAATGTCCCTCCATAGTATGAACAGGAATTGCATGATCCGTAGAACATGCGGGAGTATTTCATGTCCTCGTCCGGTATTTTCACCGGCCTGGCATCGAGTATGACCTTGCCGAACGTGATCGGGCTTCCCGTTATGCGCGAATAGAAATGCGGTCTGTGATGGGCTGTGTTGTCCGCGTAAATGAGACCAATTATGTTATTGACAAAATCAGTCTCCGTTTCCGTACTGCTGCCTCCCGGCCCGGTCACGGTCAGGCTCACCGTGTATGTCCCGGGTACCGTATAGGTATGCGTGGGGTTTTGTTCCGTGCTCGTCGCGCCGTCGCCAAAATCCCAGAGCCAGTTCGTTATGCTCCCCGAACTCTGATCGGCAAACGTTACGACCGTTCTGTCGGAGCCCATGCGGCTTGAAGACGTGAAATTCGCTCGCAAGGGCGCACTCTGGCCGACTGCTATGAGTCCCGTCTTGGTTTCCGTGTCCGTAGCGCCCGTTGAATCCGTGACGGTCAGGCTGACAGTGTATACCCCGGGGCTCGAATATGTATGAACGGGGTGTTGGGTCGTACTCGTCCCTCCATCCCCGAAATTCCAGCGCCACTGCGTTATACTTGCCGTGGTATCGGCCATGTTGTAATACCCGCTGTAGTCGGTGAATTGAACGGCAAGAGGAGAAGCGCCCGCAAGGACATCGGCGTCGAACTCTGCCTGGAAGATCTTCTGAGGGTTATCGACAGCGCTTAAGACAACGGCATCCGCTATCACGCGTCCGTTTGCGTTGTCACTTAACCTGATGGTGTACACGCCTGGATTGAAATAATAGACACCGAGCGTATTCACGAAGTTGGACACCCTCTGGTCCACCTCTACGACTGCCGAGCCGGCTGCATGGTTGACCGTATATTTGGCATTGCTTGCATTCGCTGCATTGGCCTTCCAGGAAGCGAGGGTGGCATAGAGGCCCGGATAGGTGACGACAAGCGTCCAGGTGGCCGTGTTTGTGCCTGTGCCGGCGGCATGATACTGGTAGTTGTATCCAAGATACCCGTCTGCTCCCATATATCCCCCGTTGGGGACCGATTCGAACGGCCAGGTACCTACAAAATCACACCTGTTGTAATCGGCGTCATTGTTGACGATAAAGTACTCGGGATTGAGCGCCGGGTCCGGCTTCGCACCGGTGGTAGAGAACCATGCCGGTGTCGCGGAGTCGGGAAACCGCTGGATAGTTTTCCCGTCCTCAAGTTCTATCTTGTAGATGGTCGGATCTCCCGAGACCTTGTATGTCAGGTAATAGTTGTACGGCGGCAGACCCTGCGAGAAAGTGTACGGCATAATACCGCTCGTCCCGTCCTTGTATACGGGCAGCCAGTTGGGATACGCCTGGCCATACTGAACCCCGTCGATCTTGACCGAGACCATGTCTGATGAAAAATTCGTAAAACGGTCGTCGTTGATGTAACGGATGGCCGTGATCTCCTGTGTGTAGACCTCGTCGCCGGTTGCGAACGTCGCGCCAAGCCCGAAATTCGAGTGACCGTTAAAAATGACATGGGCACCTTCGGTCTTGATCGCGGCGGTCATTGCGGCAGCGTCCTTCACCGTGTGCAGGTAGAAGGTTTTGCCTGTGGTTGCATTCGTGTATGTCCAGACGTCACCCGATACATTTCCTCCCATGCCCTTAAGCAGCGTTTTGGCATTGGGAATAAAGAGCGCATCGCTGGCGTACCCGTCGCAGAGATAGATATGTTCACCGGTCGTGTCGACGTGAACGTAATCTGTCCGCGTCTTTGTGTTTTGTCCCGCGTCATTGGACACGGTGAGAGATACCGTGTAGATCCCGGGCGATGTATATGTGTGTGATGGGTTCTGATCCGTGCTTGTCCCGCCGTCGCCGAAATTCCACGCCCACGCTTTTATAACACCGAGGCTCTGGTCCGTGAATTGAATGGTAATCGGTTTCGTGCCCCACGTGACGGCGGCTGAAAAATCAGCGGTCGGAGCGCTCAAGACAGCGGGGGAGAACTTGACCGCGTCTGCGCACGTGCTTGTGGGGTTTGCCTGGGACGTAATGGTAACATTATACGTCGTCCCGGCAATGAACTCATACGTGCCGAGACTGTTCCACCTGCCGCCATTCTGAAGCTGATTTATCGTTGCAGTCTGGGTTCCGCCGGAATGTGCGATGGATACCGGAATTGCAGAGCTTCGCGTCGAAGTCGTGGTCCACCACATGAATACTTCGTAAAACCCTGTTGCCGCCGGCGTGAATCTCCAGGTAAACGTCGCCCCGTCGCGGCTCCATAGCGAGTTTGTCCCGTAATACCCGGAAGCGGCGGACGTTGACCATGATCCCGTACGCGATGTCCGGGTGTCCGTGTTGTCGATAATGGCCTCGGACGGCATCACGTTCCCGATAGTGAGGGACGACGTTACCGCGGCAGACCAGGCGTCGCCGTTATCCATAACACTGAACGTTATTGTGTGGGTGCCCGCGCTCAGTGCGGTGGACGAAAAAGATGCTGTAGTACCGATTATGCCGTCTATAGATGACGACCACTGATAGGCAGCGATGCTCCCGTCTGCATCCGTACCGTGGCCCGTGAATGTCACGGTCTGACCCGTGACGGCCGGGTTGGGTGTGATGGAATCTATGGCTGCCGTTGGCGGCGTGTTGGGGCCCTGCTCGACAACAAGGGATGACGTCACCGGTGTCGACCAGAGACCCAGGTTGTCCTTGACCCTGAACGATATTGTGTGGGTGCCCGCGCTCAACGTGGATATCGCGAACGTGGCCGCAGTTCCTATGGCCCCATCCCGCGATGATGTCCATTCATATGCGGCGATCGAACCATCGGGATCCGTACCGTGGCCCGTGAATGTCACGTTCTGGCCCGTGACGGCCGGGTTTGGCGTGATGGAGTCTATGACTGCCTGAGGGGCCTGATTGGCCCCCTGCTCGACGACAAGGGATGACGTCACCGGTGTCGACCAGAGACCCAGGTTGTCCTTGACCCTGAACGATATTGTGTGGGTGCCCGCGCTCAATGTCGATATTGTGAACGTGACGGCAGTTCCTATGGTCCCGTCGATCGACGATGTCCATTCGTAAGCAGCGATCGAACCATCGGGATCCGTACCGTGGCCCGTGAATGTCACGTTCTGGCCCGTGACGGCCGGGTTTGGCGTGATGGAGTCTATGACTGCCTGAGGGGACTGATTGGTCGATACCAGGGTAAACTTTACCGCGTCGGCGCAGGTGCTTATCGTATCGCCGTTTGCCGCGGTAATGGTCACGGAACCCGCACCGTTGAAATAGAATGTCCCGAGACTGTTCCACTGCCCCGAATTCTGTTTCTGATTGACCGTCGTAGTGCTCGTTCCCCCCGTGTAATTGATCGCGACAGGGGCGCTGGAGGGCCGGCTGGAATACCCGGACCACCACATGAACACCTCATATGAGCCGGCAGGTTGGCCGTTCATTGCAAACGTGTACGTTGCACCGTTTCGCGACCAGAGGCTTGTCGAGCCATACGGGCTGGTGCCCCCGGACGCAGCCCAGGACCCGGTATACGATGTCCCGGTTTGACCGTTGTCGATGATAACCTCTACGGACGGTGTCCCGACGACAAGCTGCATTGTCGCCGGGGGAGACCACATATCGGAGTTGTCTTTGACCCTGAAAGAGATAGTGTGTGTTCCGGAGCTCAGTGCCGCTGTCGAAAATGTGTCCGTGGTGCCGATCGTGCCGTTGATGGATGAGGTCCATTCGTACGCGGTCACGGTCCCGTCGGAGTCCGTGCCATGCCCGGCAAATGTGACGTTCTCACCGACATCCGCGGGCGACGGCGTGATGGAATCTATGGCTGCCTGAGGGGCCTGATTGGTCGATACCAGGGTAAACTTCACCGCGTCCGCGCACGTGCTGATCGTGTCGCCGTTCGGTGCGGTGATGGTCACGGAGCCCGTGCCGTTGAAGTAGAATGTCCCGAGGCTGTTCCACTTTCCCGCATTCTGTTTCTGGTTGACCGTCGTATTGCTCGTCCCCCCCGTGTAATTGATCGCGACAGGGGCGCTGGAGGGCCGGCTGGAATACCCGGACCACCACATGAACACCTCATACGTGCCGGCTGGCTGGCCGCTCATTGCAAACGTGTACGTTGCACCGTTTCTCGACCAGAGGCTTGTCGAGCCATACGGGCTGGTGCCCCCGGACAACGCCCAAGAGCCCGTGTAACTCGTTCCGGAACCCCCATTGTCAATTATGACGTCGGCCGCTGAGACCGGTGCCGCAATGAACAGTGTAAAGAGAAAAAAGATAAACAACAGACCGTACTTCTTCGACACATTGATCATGGATTCACCTCTTTTTTGACGCGATCAGTCAGGTAACCTTTATCTGCCCGAACGGGCATGTGCAGTACATATCTTTCAGGCAGCAACTGCCTTTCCCAACCGTGTTCAACTCCCTATTTTTCACGAAAAATACCGATTTTCGTACTGGTGTAATGCCCGCGACATTATCGACCTGTGCTTGCCGGTCGATCCTCTGTCGAGGGCCTCAACTTCGATAACATCGACATGAATGGAACCGTTGACGACCCTTTTGATCTTCGCATCTATCTCATCCTTTAACTTCCGGAAATCGACCGCCCCCTCGGGCACGATGCTTATCATGAGATCTTTATTATCTTTCTGAACAACCCTGAACTCTTTTACCTCCGGTATGGTTTCTATCTGAAAGACTATCGTCTGGGGGTCCATAAGCTTGCCGGAGGGCATGACAAGAAAATCGTCGCACCTTCCAACAATAGCCTTGAGCACAGGGAAATGCCTTCCGCACGGACATTTTTCTGCTGACAGGGTCCCGACATCGCCTATCTCGTAACGGATATAGGGCATTGAATAATTGTTGAGGGAGGTCACGATGATCCTGCCGGGCTCTCCCGCGGGAAGCCTCCTGCCGTCCTGGTCAACTATCTCGAGGACGACATTGTCAGCCGCGACATGAAGGTTCTGCATCCTGCATTCGAAGGCGATGGCCGAGAACTCGAGGCACGAGTAATCGTCGTACACCTTGCATTGAAATATATCCTCGATGTATGCCCGTGCATATGCGGTCAGCAGTTCGGAATTGGACATGAGAAACTTCAGGTTCAAGGCCCTGCCACGCTCGCTCCCCAGGGTTTTTGCCAGGAGGTAAAGCACCGACGGGTAGGCGTTGATGATCCGGGGCCTTATCTTGTCTATCTCCGATACCTGGCGCTCCGGTCCCCATTCGAGGGGAATAAAGGAGCGCCTGAACAGATTGACCTTCTGCAATGCAATACGGGTGACCGGGGGAGAGTAACGAACGTAGGCCATCTTGTCCCAGGGTTTGTAACCGATGTCGATGAGCTGCCTGAACTGCATGAGACGGTAGAGCGCGGCCACATCATTATCAAGGACCACTTCGAGTTTCTTGCCCGACGACCCGGACGTCATCCGTGGTGAGCACCGGGCAGGATCGACCCCGCACATGAGGATACCATCCGGGTAATTCGCAAGGACAATATCCTTGGTGAGGATGGGAACTCCCTCGAGATCGTCAAAAGACGAGATGCTGTCCGGGCGTATTCCCGCCGAGTCGAAGAGCCTGCGGTAATACGGGACCCGCGCAAAGGCATGGGCGATGAGCTTTCTCAACGCCCTCTCCTGCATGGCGGTAACTTGATCGGATGCCTTCCACTGGTTGCGGTACACTGTCGGCCACTGCAAGAGGTGGTAGAGATAGCGCATCCCTTCAAACCTTCCTGCAGATCGCCGAGAACCTGAAATCCACCACTCCAAGACAACCCTTGATTACCTTCTTGAGTTCGCCCGACCGGCAGTATTTCCTCTTCTGGACCCTGTAATCTTCCGCCTGGGACCATGTTACCCTGAACCCGCTCTTATCAAGCAACGACAGGACCGGGGACCGGGAGAAATTGAAAGGATGCCCCCTGTCTATCTCCATGCATTCCATGAGGTCCCTGACGGCGGCCCCGAACCTGGTGTATATGTTGAGGCTCAAGAACATGACGCCTCCCGCCTCGAGGCTCCTGTGTATGCCGGAGAGGACGCCGCCGGGGTCCTTCATGTGGTCGAGCACGTTGTCGAGAATGACGAGCGAAAATGTCCTCTCGAGGGAAAGGACGTCCTCACCCCTGCCGGTATGGCGCCTGACCGCCTCGTCCCTGACGCTCACAAAGTCAGCCTGAGAAGCGTAGTAGTCCTCGAGCGGGTCAAGGGCATAGCGTTCATCGGCATCGATATAGTTGACAAGGCCGACAGGCCCCGGCCCTATTTCAAGGACACTGACCGGGTCGTGTCCGTTGAGGAGCGGCCTGACCTGCATCCAGAGTCGACGGGCCCTGTCCTCGTACCACGCGAACTGCGGTCGCTCTCCCGCCTGTCCCGCTACCTGCCGCGACCAGAAACTCCTCTCGTATACCTGCGCCTTTTCCCATCTCATATCAGAAATGCTGCGCTGCATGTCTCCCTCTCTTACGCGCCTTCAACAGGCTGACCGGTTTCGGCGGACTGTTCGTACAAATACCGTATGGAAGCTGCGATGCCCAGCAGGAGATAGAGATTGACGGAGTGCCCGTGGCTGAGCAGCAAGCCCCCGACCCAGAACCCGTAAAAGGACAATTCCACGAAGAAGGCAAGGCCGGACAGAGGGTTGCCCCGGTCCCTGCGTATTCTTCTCAGATGGACGATCGTGAAAATATTGAGGGCGAGGAAAACGATCAGGCCCGGAATGCCGGTTTCGACGGCGACCTGCAGGACAGAGGAATGCGAGGTCAGCCATTTCTGCGTACCGCCTTCACCGGCACGAAACTGGCCGAGGGCTATTGTCGAACATCCTGCTCCCGCGCCCAGGACGGGATGTTCGGCAATGATCGACAGGTTCTGCTTCCAGATATTGATCCGACCGTTCGGATCGGTCAGGTTATAGTCCTGGCCGATGTTTTGAAACCGTCCTTCGACAGAGGAAAAGAAGTTGAGGAAAATAAATGCCAGCACGATGACAACAGCTATCTTCGCCCCTGACCGGACCCTGGGCGCACTTCTCATGAAAAAGGCAGCGATAACGACGATCAGCGCCAGCACCCCTCCCCTGGACCGGCTCATCATGATCCCCGCCGCGGCAATACAGGCGGCAATGATTGCGAGGAGCCTCGCTTTCGCGCCGTGTCCGGCAAGCAGCACGTAAAGGCATACGGGGATGAAGGCGGCAAATACCATGGCTATGTCGTTCGGGTCATACATTGCGCTCGCATCAGCCCGGAAGCCCTGATATGCGACTGCTTCCACGATATAAAGAGAAGCCGAGAAAAGCACGCTGAGGACTATCACCGCCGCGGTTATATGAAACCTCCTCATAGACCGCAACTGGATCATACAGACAAGGAAGTAGGCAATGGTTGCGGGCATGGTGGTGGCAAGAAACTTGAATGCCACGCCCCTGTGGACCGCAAACGGCATCCCCGCCAGCATGATGAGATACAAAAGAAGGACCAGGCGCACCTCGGGACGCCTGAACATCCCGCCCGGGACCTCGACCCTTTCAAAAAACATGACGATCAGGGTGAGAATACAGATCGACAGCACCGGCCTGAGTGCGGAAAGAGGGATCAGGTAATCCTGGGGCCTCGAAATGATGATAAACGTCCATATCAGGAAACAGATGAAGGACGGGCCGAGCCGTTCGGCCGGTCTATATGATTGCGTATCCATATACAGATCTCCTTCCCAATCCCGTCTCAATCAGTTGAAGGCGTGGTTTTTTCAGAGCGTGAACGAGCAGAAACCGCTATCGTCTGGACAACCCCGGTCACTGATCGCACCGCTGATGTGACATCGTTCCATCTTTCGGTCCGTTCCTGTCGTGAAAGGCATATTTTCCATGAGCAGCAGGAATAGCAGATAAGGCTCACTGCCAGGACCACGATGAATTCTATCCAGCTGTCTATTTTGACTATTAGCGAACCAACGTAAAGAAGCAGACCGAAAACCGTTGCCGGCGCCAGGGGAAGGAGGACACCTTTCGCGAAGAACCGGGCAAGAGACAATTTGAGCTGCCTGCACGCATACCAGGGTATAAATACCAGGTTCGCGCACACCATAGGTATAAGCATACCTATTGCAACGCCTGTTATTCCGTAACGTTTCACGAGAAATACGCTGATGGCGAGGTTCGCGGCGGCCTCAGCGACGGCAATATACGCCAGACTGCCATGCTTCGCAATTCCCTGCAGGGTCTGGGTCGATGCGTACTGTGTGACGTTGGCGGTTACAGCGATCGTCAGAATGATCAGTATGTGGTATCCGGCGGCGGCATACCGGGAGCCGACCCAGAGGCCCATGAATATGTCCCCGATAACCACGTAGGCAGCCGCTATGGGGAGTACCACCATCATGGAATATTTCGTCCCGTCGACCAGCACCCTCTTTACGGTCACCTCCCTGCCCTGGGCATTGAGATGGCTCACGGCGGGCTGAAACACACCGGTCGACATGATCACAACGCGCAACTCGTCGACAAGGCGGAGCGGGATAGCGTAGATCGTGACAAAGGCAGCTGCAAGATAATATCCGATGACCAGGTTGCCGATCGAGAAAATGAACTGTGTCGCGAGATGGTAAACGAAGAGAAGAATGCTGTACCGGCCCACACGTGCCAGCGCGTCACGGCTGATGAGCGTGGCTTTGAGCCTGAGCCGCTGGTTGCCGCTGAACACATACGCGGCACGTATCGCTCCGGCGGCCAGCGTCGAGAACACGTGCGTGACGGCGATAGCCACAAGCCTGTAACCCATTAAAACGAGCACCACTATGACAACGGTGCGTACGAAGAGGATCGCAAGTGATATCCCGGCAACGTGATCGTAACGCTGCATCCCCCTCATGAATCCCGTAAAGAACCCGAAAGGAAGGGACAGACCGATCTGCAGGCCGATAATAGCCGTCACCCAGCGGGCTGACGTGAGCTCTTCCGCAGGTATCTTGAAATAGTGGACAAAATAAAGGGCCAACACGATGGCAATAAGGAATACGGCGCATCCGGCGGCCACATACACGTAAAAGGCACTGCTGCATATCCGGTTGAGCTCTTCGTTATCGCCTTTTGCCTTGAACTCGGCGACATATTTTACCACTGAGCCGCTGACCCCGAAATCAAAAAGCCCCAGGAACCCTGTGAAGCTCATGATAAGGACCCAGATACCATACTGGGTGTCCCCGAGATGCCTTATCAGGAAAGGCATCATCATGAACTGGACGATCGTGCCCAGGGCAAAAGCCCCCCAATTTGAAAGGATATTCCGCAAGATCTGGACCGACATACCCATCTTAATTGATCGGTGCACGGATTGCCGTTTTCGACCCGTTCACGGAGAACAGGGACTCATACCGCGCAATCCATGTATCGAACCCGTGCTCCTTTATGACATATTCCCGGCCCCTGAGGGCAAGGTCCCGCGCAAGTTCCTCATCGCCGATCATTCTCAGAAGAGCTTCCGACAGTTTTCCCGGGTCGTCGGAGGGAACGAGAAGACCGGTCTTACCGTGCTCCACGACCTCCTGTATGCCCGGCACATCCGTCCCGACCACAGGAAGCCCGGCAGACATGGCTTCAAGCAATGACAGCGGAAGGCCCTCGAAGAAGGAGCTTAGACAGTACATATCCATGACCTTCATTATTTCGGGGACATCACTGCGGGCGCCGAGAAGGCAGGCGCTGTCCTGAAGGCCAAGGTCGTCGATGAGCGCTTTGAGCTCATGACCTCTCTTGCCTTCACCGACAATTATGAGTTTTGCGGCCGGTATGCGTGCGTGGACCATTTTAAAAGCGTTGATGAGATTCGGGTAGTTTTTCTGTTTACGCAGGTTCCCGACACACCCTATCACAAAGTCATCGCCGTCGAGCCCGATCTCTTTGCGTTTGGCCTCTTTGTCTACCGCCGTTGCAAATTTCCTGTGATTTACCGCATTCGTGAGGGTCAAGACCTTGCTGCCCCCCACACCGAATTGATCTTTTATTGCATCCCCGATATCCGGTGAGATCCCGATGGCAGCACCCGAGAGGCGGATCATCGCACCCCCCAGGAAAGACCAGAACCTGTTTATCGCAACTATCTCAGTCCTGGTGTGGGCAGTGTAAAACAATTTACAGCGGTGACGTCGTGCGCCGTAGAAACTGTAAAAGAACGGGGTGAAATGATGTGCGTTGACCACATGGATATTGTTGCGCCCGATGAGACCGGAGACCGTCCTCATTGTGCGCAGCGCATCCTGTTTCGCTGACCGGATGGGTATCACGGTGGCAGGCACTCCCATTTCTTCGAATTCCCGGTGAAGAGCGCCATCGATAAAGGCAGCGACAGAACAGTTGAACTTATCCGGGTCGAGGTGCCCGCAAAGGTCCATAACAAGCCGCTCCGACCCGCCGGTACGCAGGGTCTGCAGAAAAAATAAAACATTGGTTTTCATAATGAAGAGGGGTTATGGGTGATTGGTGATGAAGACATTTTCCCATTACCAATCACCTATTACCCATTACCTCCTTTATCTATTTGTTGCCCATGTCGTGAATTTTTCTCCGCGAAAGAATTTGATCCAACCGACAAAAATAGCGAGATTCACCGAGAAGAACGTCTCGACGACCCGGGCGGGCCGGGCGATGATAGACAGGGGAACACCGAAAATGCCTGCGAGCCACACGCACAGGATGAAGGCCTGAGCACACAGGAAGGAAATGTAAAAGACGTCGGGTTCGACGGATGCGATATAAACACTCGTGACGAAAAGGATGCCCAGGGCAAACGGTGCAACGAATTTCATAAGTTTATGGGAGACAAGTTGGAGCGAAAAGACCGGGTACCTGAAGGGGTTGAGAAGGTCACGGTGCGTGAATATTGCCCGCAATGTCCGCGCCGTGATCCGTACGTGGCGCCTGAACTCACCCCCGGCGCTCCCCGACGTTTCTTCAATGCAGAATGCCTTATTTGCCAGGATGCCGCGATAGCCCTGCTGTATTATTTTCACGGGGATCACGAAGTCATTTATGTCGTAGTCCTTGAGCGGCCGGTAAAGTGTTTTGCGGATCGCGAAGATGGCGCCATCGGCCCCGACACAGGAACCTATTTTTCCTTCCAGGATCTTTGTCAGCCGCTCGATGCGTGTATAAATACCGGCTGACGATATCTTTCCTTCACCTGACGCAGACACATATTCGGTCCGTCCGGTGACCCACCCGATCGCGCTGTCGGCAAATTTTTCCACGAGGAACCTGACGGCTTTCCGGTCATACTGTGAATTGGCGTCCGAAAAAACGATGATATCACCCGCCGCCTCGGGCACCGCCCTGTTGAGGCAGGCCGTTTTCCCGATGTGGCCTTCGTACCGTTTCAAGACAACGTTCTCACGGCTGAAGCCTTCAACAATACTGTCCGTCATATCGGTAGACCCGTCAGAAATGACAATGATTTCAATGAGTCCCCGCGGATAATCGAGGGCAAGCGAGTTTTCTATTTTTTCAGCTATGACAGCCTCCTCGTTATATGCCGAGATAAGCAGGCTGACGCGGGGGAACCGGCGCAACCTTCTTCTTTCGTGCAGGTTTCCGCTAAACAGTCCCAATGCCGCGAGCATGAGGGGATACCCGGCATACGCATACACAAGGGAAGCGAGCGCTATCCAGAAAAGGACTTTCATTTTCGTGCCCCTGCCGCGGCCCCTTCGCACCCTGCCGGAAGCACGCCGCGGGACGGTATCATGTCCGGGCGGTGCTCCTTCAAGGCCGGGACGACAAGCCTTACCATCTTCTCACGGTCTTTGGCATTGACAAAAGCGTGGAGCGGCATAGATATCAGCCTGTCAGCAACCAGGCGCGCGCGGGGGAAGCTCAAGCCCGCGAAACGGTGCGCGATCTGCGGGATCTCGTTCGCAGGCGACGGGTACATGTGCGTTATGCCCAGTCCCATCCTCGCGGACGCGGCGCATATCCTTTTCTTCTCTTCGCGGTTCTTCACGATTACAGGCAATCGCAGGTACGAAACCGGGCCTGACTGCCCCGGCTGACCGCAGGCCTTTATTTCCCTGCTGAGGCAGGCAGCCTGTTCCTTTCGCGTCGCGATCGCTTTTTCGAGCCTCTCCCGCCACGTGACGCATAGTCCTGCCTGCATGGACGAAAACCGTTCTACAGGAAAATGTGCATCAAAAAATGTCTGGCCCAACTTAAGGAAGGGCATCGCCGCCGGGATCCAGTATAAACAAGGACGGATAAAAAAGGTCATTAACGCCGTTCTTGCAAAATCTCTTATGACCCGCCCTTTTGCCGGACAGCCTATCCGGTCATACTGATTCTGAATTGAGGCAGCCAGGCTGTCCGAGTCGGTCACGATTATACCTCCCGACCCGCACGTTACCGCCTTTCCCCTGCCGAGGCTGAAAAACCCGGCGTCGCCGATAGTCCCCAGGTATCTGTTCCCTGACTTTCCTCCCATGGCCTGGGCAGCGTCCTCGAGAACGAATATGTTCTTTTGGCTGCACATCTCTGCAATATCATCCATTTTCGAGGGTATGCCGAAAAGATGGTTGGGGATGACGCACAGGGTTTTTTCGTTGAGTGTTAGATCCAATTCAACCAGATCGAGATCGAGTGACGAGGCATCGATGTCGCACAGTGCGACGGCAAGGCCTGCCCGGACTATAGCAGAGGGTACCGAAAAACAGGTATACGCCGGTATCAGGACCTCCGTTCGCTCGGGCCTTAAGGACCTCATTGCCATGAGGATGACATAGAGCGAAGCCTTGCCGGATGAAGTGAAGAACACGTGCTTAACCCCGAAGTATTCCCGGACCTCGTCTCTCAATTTTTCATTGTATGGTGTGCCCGCCAGGAAACCCTTGACCCCGTTCCAAAGGTCAGAAAAGCCGAGCGGCGCGGCGGTTGGGGGTAGGGTTCGCCGGACTCTCATGCTATTGACCTCGCTGATCTGAAATAGGCATAACGGGATTTCGGGTTTCCTAGGGCAGGTTTTTTACCACGGACGGCCCGACCAGTTTCGTCAACGGCACCGGCAGGTGCTGCCAGATCTTTATGGCCAGGCTGTATTTCGGGTTATGGGGATTTATCTCGGGAAGAGGCTCGCCGTTCTCCATCCAGTAGTGCCAGTACAGCTGCCTGGGTTTGGCGCCCCATTGCTCCTTGAACTTATACGTTCCTTCGCCCGGGGTCGACCGGCCGAAATCGAAGACCTTAATGCCCTGCCGGCAGGCAAGCTGCAGCACGCTGGAATACAGGAGCATGTTCGTCCCGAACCTGTTGAACTTCTTAAGTGACGATGCCCAGGGGATCTCCATAGTGTCTTTGAAGCTTATGAGGAAACCCGATGCCGCCGGGACGCCCTCTTTCGTATAAACAGTGCAGATGCGGGTCCTTTCGGGGAACGTCGTGAGGATATTCCGGAAGAACTTCAGGGAATAAACGGGCGTCCCGAGGTCCCGCATATTGCGTGAAAAGACGTCATAAAAGCTGCGCAGTTCCCCGCGGCCGCCGAAATGCACTGTCATGCCCTCCTTGACGGCGCGCCGTATCTGGCTTCGCAGCTTTGACCCGAAAGATGCCTCGAGAGTGTCGAATCTTTCCGGAAGATCGAGGAGCATGGTCACCTTGGAGATTTTTACCGGCATCTGAGGCAGAACATTGTCGCAATGCCTTAATTCGATATGCTTCATGCCTGCGACGCCCGCAATGACCGCTGCCTCGCGCACAAGGTTTGCACGCACCTCGCCATCGTCATTGTCCGTGCATATGCCGCCGTAATTCAAGAACGGCATCGATATCCCGAAGCTTCCGAAGAGCATGCTTTTCAGATGGACAACAGGGAGGATGCCATTTATGGATCCCGCGTTATCATGGGAGAGCAGATACCACGTCCTGTGACCGAACGTTCTTTCTATGATCTCCTTCCAGCCTGAAAGGTGGCAACAGGTGGCATTTTCGCTGTTCATGACGTAATCGTCCCAGGCGTCGCGGTAACTCGGGTCGTAAAGATGGACCTTCATGACCGTATCTCTTCGCCGGGTCCCCCGGCAGGAAGCGCTGCGTCTTCCAGATCGAGGAAGTGCGAACACGGCACAAAATTGCTTTTCCTGAACGTCATAAAAAAATGTTCCAGCCTCTTCAGGGTTTTATCGAGGTTGAGATAATGCCGGATGCGGGCCAGTGAACCGATCCCGAGGGATTGCCTCGGTTGGGCAGGGTCTATTTCCCAGGGGTGGCAGTAAAATACGTAGTGGCCCTGGTCCTGCAATATCCTCGAGACACCCAGCTCAAAAAGATGCGTCGGCCAGAACCTGAAATAACCCCCGCCTGCCCACGGTATCGTCTTCCCGGCTACATTAAGGTTGCTTACCGGCAATTCTTTCACGCCATTTATGAATGCGAGATGGCCCTGTGATGTCACCTCGAGGCCATATACCCTCCCGTGGCGCTTATCGAGGGCAAAGTTGTTGTAGCTTGAATCATAGGCAAAGCCAAGTTCCCGAAGGATGCCTACGAGGTCGCCGGTGATAGAAAAATTGGGCGCCCGGTATCCGAGCGGGGCCCGGCCGGTGATCTCGCCAAGGACCTCCCTGCTCATCTCAAGGTCTTTGCGCAGTTCCGATACGGAAAGATCGCTGCATAACCTGTGATAATAGCCGTGCGACGCGACCTCGTGGCCCATGGCCGCTATTTTCTTTACAAGGTCTTTACGCCGCTTCGCCACCCAGCCAAGGATGAAAAATGTCGCCCGGACCCCGTAAAGGTCAAAGAGTTCGAGAAGCTTATAAGCGTTCCCCTCGATACGCGACTCACAAAGCTCCCATTTTTCATGGGGAAAGCAGGCCCTCAGGTTCTCAACCTGGAACCAGTCTTCGAAGTCGACTGTAACGATCAGTGAACCCGGTACGCCGGGCTTACGGGCACCCATCGTCCTTAGCGTGCCCCGTCCTTGAGAAGGACCACGCCCACAGTCCTGAGGATTATCTTCAGATCGAGGAAAAGAGACATGTTCTTGACATAATAGAGATCATATTCGAGTTTGGTCCGGGCATCTTCCACCGATGCCCCGTACCGGTAATTTATCTGCGCCCACCCGGTAAGTCCCGGTTTTATCGTGTGCCGGACAAAATAATACGGTACCTGCTTCTCGAGGATATCGACAAATTCCGGCCTCTCGGGACGGGGGCCGACGAGGCTCATGTCGCCCTTGAATATGTTCCAGATCTGGGGGAGTTCATCAACGTGCGTCAGGCGCAGGACCCTGCCGACGCGGGTGACACGGGGATCTTTCTCTTTCGCCCATTGCGCCCCGCCCTCCTCGGCCCGGTATTGCATCGAGCGGAATTTATAGATCGTGAACGCCTCACGGTCCTTACCCACTCTTCGCTGCGTGTAAAAGATCGGCCCCGGGGAATCGAGCTTGATGGCAAGAACGGCAAAACCGAGTACCGGGCTCATCGCGAGAAGAATAAGGCCGGACGCGATAAAATCCATCAGGCGCTTGAATTTCTGCACATAGTCCGCCCGAAGCAGGTAAAAACCCTGGGCGAAGAGGAGCCACTGGTCGCCGATGCTCCCGACCGGGATCCTGCCGGTCAATGCCTCGTACACGTCAGCCATATCGAGAACGTTGATACCCTTCAGCCGTGCCTCCAGGACGTTCCTGACCAGGTGTTCGGAGCGATTCCTGGGTATCGCCAGAATGGTCGTATCGACGCTCGCCCTGCCGGCAATTTCGACTATCCGGTCGGTCCCTCCGATAACGGCCGGGCCCGACGGATCACTGAACAATGAAGGATCGTCATCAATAAACCCTTTGATCTCATAGGGCGACAGGGGAGACTTGAGGAGCTTATAGATGGTCTTCCCGCATGCACCTGCGCCGAGGATCAGGACCGGCTTGCGCTGACCCGATTTCTGGAACATTATTCCATAGCCGAACCGCCACAGGTTCAGGAAATACCAGGAGAGTACCGCCTCGAGGAGCATGACGCCCCGTCCGTAGGGCCAAAGCGGTGCTATATAGAAGATGGATACGACAATGATGGTTCCGAGACCGACGGCGATCGCGCTGCGAAATGCCGTTTCCCATGAGCGGAAGACCCGCTGGACATTGTAGAGGTCAAAAATATACAGGGCTACCGGATAAAGGGCGAGGGTGAAGGACGGCTCGACTGCATACGCGGTGACCGTATCCCAGCTGAAACGTATTCTGAGGCCGATGCTGAGAATGACGGCGCACAGGATCAATACGACGTCTCCGAGCAGGAGAAGCCAGCGGTGCCGGGGAAATCCGAGGGTCACATATGAATCCGCCTTCAGGCCATGACCTATGTCCCTTACGGGCGATGCATCGGCGTCAACCGCTGTCGCATCGGGGAAGAACAGGTGTCCGGAGGAATCTTTGAAACCCCATGTGTTCGCATCCTTTATCGCCTTGTGCATGTCTCTTTCCCGGGAGCCTTTCGTTCGCTAGAGCCGGTCGTAAATGAACTGCGGGATGTAGTGCCGGCGTTTATTGAAAACCACACCGAGAACGTTTCCTCCTTCCGAGACTATCTTTTCCTTGAGGCCCAGTGCAGCCTGCCAGCGTGTCTTTTCGGCCTCGACGACGATTATCACCCCGTCTACCATGGACATCATCGACGGTCCGTTCGCAAACAACTCCTGGGGATAATCAATGATCGTAAGGTCAAATTGCTGATTCAGGGCATTCCAGAAACCACTCCCGTTCTCGTTGAGAGAGATCTGAACGCGAGGCGAATCGGCCCAGAGGAAAAAAGGAAGGACAGACATGCCGCCCCCATTCACGGGATAGATAGCCCCGTCGAGGGGGGCCTTTCTTTCCAGAATATCCTCCAGGCTGACAGACGGGTCTATTGCCCGACACGTGAATCCATCGCAGCCTCCCTGGCAGTCGACGAGAAGGGCCTTCTTATCGAGCCGGGATGTAACGGTCTTTGCAAGTTCCCGGGCAATGGTGGATACCCCTTCTTTCGAACGTGGCCCCACGAAAAGGATACTGCGGTGATCCCGGTCCGGAAGGGTTGTGGCGATCGTATAGTAGAGCGAACTCATTTCGGCATCTATTCCGTACACCTCAATATCAGGGGATATGTTCCCGGATAATGTCGGGGACGAAACAGTTTTCGCATCTGTGACGCCCAGATCGCGTCTCTCAAGTGCATCATAAATTTTGCTCATTTTGCCTCCTCAAGCGGGAATCGGATACCCCGAGGCCCCGCATTGTTCGTGTCGGTCTATCAGTGGACCGTCCCCTGGCCATCCTTTAATTCCGGAAAGCTCAATACGCTGCCCACGTGAATAACATTAGGGTTAACGACATGAGGGTTGTTTTCGGCGATCGTTTTCATTGTCCGGGAATCGACCTTGCCATAGATCTGTCGGGACAACTTGTACAGGGTATCGCCGGGGGCAACGGATTTCTTTGTGACGGACCTTTTCTCAACGAGCGCTGACTGCTCTTCTTCTGCCGGTTTATTTTCGGCAACCGGGATGACCGCTTTCATCGCGGCATCGGGTTTCTTTTGCTGGCTTACCGTGACTGGCTTCAACCTGCTGCGCACAACATCGTGATTTGGTATGATCCATGCCATGGCTATGAGGAAAATGGTCAACGCGGATAAAGCCGGAAACCACCACCTGCCGCCCGAAGGCCATTTGACGCCATCGAAGTCATGTATTATCTCCCTGACTATCCCGCGCGTGACCTGCCGTTTGCGATAACCGAAACCGGTGATCAGCGCATTATCGCAAAGAATATTTATGGTGCGCGGTATCCCTTTTGCTTTTCTGATTATGGCAGGGAGCGCGTACCGTGTAAAAATGGAGGATGCCGCTGCCCCTGCTTTCTGCAATCTGTACCGGATGTATTCAAGGCTCTCTTTCTCGGTCAGCGGCAGGATCGTGGATTTTATTGCCAGGCGCTGCTTAAGTTGCCGCAACCGGTGCTCCTTGAGCTGCTCCTCAAATTCCGGCTGCCCGATCAGCACGATCTGTATCAGCTTTTCGCGGGATGTTTCGAGGTTTGAGAGCATCCGCAGGTCTTCCAGTGTATCGATGGGCATGTTCTGCGCCTCGTCAATGACAAGGACGACGGTATTCCCCTGGTTGTATTCCTCGATAAGGAATTCATAAAGCCGGTTGGTCATTTCGACAACATCCTGTGTATCGATCTCGAGATCGAGGTCCCTGTATATTGTCCTCAAAAGCCCTTCGTAAGAAAGCCTCGCATTGAAGACGTAAATAATTTTGAGATGCGTCCTGTCTGCCCTTTCGAGGTACGACCGGAGGATAGTCGTCTTCCCTACCCCCACTGCGCCGACTATCCCCACAAAACCCTTCTTTTTCTCGATGCCGTATATGATCGCAGCAAGCGCTTCTTTATGGCTCGGGCTCAGGTACAGGAACTCGGGGTCCGGCGTTATATGAAACGGTTGTTTCTTGAGATTGTAAAAATTAAGGTACATAGTTCACCATCCCGTTATCTCGTCCGGATGCTTCAGTCTCTTCTCATGACCGATACGAGAACTGGAACACCCAGCGTTTTCTGTGCACTTGCCGGGGTCGGCATGCCCGGGGTCATAAGCTCAAGGGCAATTGCAAAGGCCACTCCCGCCGCAATACCGCCGAAAAAGCCCCCGGCTACCATCGCACCCTTCGTTATCTTTTGCTTCTTGGGGAAAGCGGGGACGGTGGCTTTCTGGACAATGCTCACTGCGACCATCTTTTGCCGGTCCATGTCGTCCATGATCAGTGATTCCTCGAGCTTCCGCGCATATATCTGGTGGTTCTGTTCCAGTTGGGCCGCCTCGCGTCTTAACGTCTGAAACTGGCGCCCGTTATTGTCAAGTGTGTTCAATTCATTTTCCACATCGCGTATCTGGGCCTTTATGCTCCCGAGCCGGGCACGGGCAACAACGAGCTGCCCTTCCGTCTTTCCGATCTCAACCTGCCGCGCCTCCTCGTTGCTTTTCCTGATCGATTGTTTCAATGAGGCAAGGTCCTGCTGGACGGCAAGCACAGCCCGTGATGTCTCGGTATATTTCTGAAGGAGGGCCTGCTCTTTCTGCTGGAGGCTTATCGATTGATTGCGCACCTCCGGGGGCATTTCGACTGTCCATTTCGGGCTCCGGACGAAAGCGAGCTTCTGCTCGAGTTCGGTCGTTTCGTTCTGGGCGACTTTCAATTTGCTGTCAAGCATGCCGCGAAGGTTGATCAGGTTGGTCTTCTGTTCCTCGAACGAAAATACCTTGTTCTTGATCCTGAAGTCCGACAGGTTATTCTCGGAATCCCGCAGGCGCTGCTGGAACGCTTTTTCCTGGCGCTCGAGAAAGGCCGTTGTCTTGCCTCCGAACACATCAAGGTGCTTGTCCTTGAAATCATCGACCAGCGTGTTGACCACCTTTGCCGCCGTTTCCGGGTCGCGATGGGCGAACGCTACCTGGATAAGCCCCGAATTGGGAGCGTTCGAGACATTCAGGTCTTCTTCAAACGTCGATATTGCGGCCTGTTTCGATCTTTCATCCTTCGCTTTAAAATCTGGATAGATAGTCTTCAGGCCGACCTTATCGATAACGCGCATGATCAGGTCCCTGCTCGTCAATATGCTCAGCTCGCTCTTCATGATAGTTTCGGGCTGAATAAGAAGACCCGGCGCCGTGTTTGTCCCGTCGGACGATCTCATGAATTCCCTGCCGAGCTTGACGAGAAGAATGCTTTTCGCCTCAAAGACACGGGGCGCAAGAAGGGCATAGAGTGACAGAGACCCGAAGATCACGAGGAAGACCACGAGGATCGTGTATTTCCTCTTGAAAATAACCGAGAGAATATCCCGTATATTTGAAAAATCTATGGGTTGATATTTTTTTTCGTCCATTGTTTGTCGACCTCCTTCCGGTGGCTACGGTGTGATCACAGTGGTGGTGTAGCGGTCGGGGTAGACATTCGTAAAACCGCCAAGGGAGTATCTATACGGATTTGCAAATGTCTGCCAGCCGGGGAATCCTCCGGGGACGACCCTGTTGATATACTCGTCCACGAATTTATCGAGCCTCGCTATGTTGGATTTGGGTACGTAAACTATATCGTAGGGCATAAGATGTATGTCCTGCGCCAAGTCCGTCCCGTTTATCACCTTCGTGAGATCGATATTGGCCGCCATGGGACTCCCTTCGAAATCCTTGCGGAGGACTATGACATTGCTGATTCGCGCCGTTTCGCGTAACCCGCGCGCCTGCGCTATCGCCCTCATAACAGTGGTCGGGCCTTTGAGCTCAATGAGTCCGGGAAGGACGACCTCACCATCGACAAATATCCTCTGGTCCGAAAAATTACGTACGACAATGGTCACGTCCGGTTTTCTCACCTCTGTCAAGTATTTCTGGGTGACCTGTTCCTTCAACTGATTTGGTGTCAATCCGGCCGCTTTTATCTCCGAAGCCAGCTGGAGGGATATTCTCCCGTCCGGCCTTACGGGGACGGCCATCTCATTCAGTTCCGGGTTATTTGTGAATTTAACGTCGAGTACATCCCCCGGGGCGATAGTATATTCCTTTCCTGGATATGCTTTTGATTGCTGGTCCATCTGGCTTATTGAAGCCGGGTTCCTGACCGCGTTCGGAGCACATGAAACCAGAAGGACCAAACCCAAAAAAGCTGATAAAATTGCCGTTCCCGATCTCATATTCTTCTCCTTATTTCTGTCTATCCGGCCGTTGTTTCGGCGAACTCGTTTCGATATCCGGGGCTTCGACGCTGTCTCCTACCTTGTAAAGGTCCGCTTTGCCGCGAAGTTCGATAAAGCGGGTCTGTCCCCCATCGCAGTTCACAAGGGCCCTGCTTCCCTGTTTTTCGAGAATGACGCATCGTGCAGGCTGGCTGTAACCCAAGCCTGCGCATGCCAAAAATGCAAGAATGATCAGGAGCCCCCTCATACCGTGCCTTGCCATGTCTGCCTCCCTTTATGTCTCCCCGTGCGCGGGCAGGCTACCGCCATCCGGCTTCCTGCCGGTCTTGTTTCTTGTCCCTTGAAGTGCCGGGGACTGGGGTCGACCAAATACATTCATCTCGTCTATGACACGGCCGGTGAAACGCCGTGCCGGTTGCTTCGTTCTGATGCGCCGCGATCAGGTCCGCAGCGCCCGTCATTTCCCGTGTATGACCGGGTGCGCGCCAACTGTTGCGGCCGTGTTCTTGCCGGCATGCCCGGCCATTTTCCGCACCACCGACAATAATTCGCGGAAGTCGGAATCCTTGTACGTCATGAACCTCGGCCTCAAACTATGGCCAAGGGCGATAATATCCTTTTTTCTATTCGGCAGAATGAGCACCACCTGGACGTCACAGAAAAAGTATTTCATCGATATGATGTCCAGCAGATCTTCCTTATCTGTAGCGAAAATGATCGCGATGACCCTTCGCTCGGAGGGGAGACAGAAACGCTGCTTGAGGCTCGCAAGGCTCCTGAAGATCTCG
The DNA here is from genome assembly GCA_963666485.2 of Syntrophorhabdaceae bacterium. Classification (GTDB taxonomy): domain Bacteria; phylum Desulfobacterota; class Syntrophorhabdia; order Syntrophorhabdales; family Syntrophorhabdaceae; genus Delta-02. Next base: position 284,156 of record CAXXUO010000009.1, read on the forward strand.
ATCCGCTCATCGAACAGAAGGGGTTCCAGGATTTCCCGCAGTTTTCGTGGAATATCTTCTTGATTTTTCGCATAGAACACCAGGTCGTTTTTCAGTTCCATTTTGGTTGTGCGCTCCTTGACCACCCTCGTTCGACTACCAAAGTCAAGCCTGTCTTATGCGTCGCAGGGACCATGATCCGAAGACAAATATCAATAATCGTGCCAGAGAAACTGGCTCCTCTGGTGCGGCTATTATCAAGGGAGTACAGCGTGAGCCACTTCGATCCGCGTCTTTCCGGTACTGGCAAATGTTCACTTTTTAGGGACAAAAGTCCAATAAAAGGGGATTTACCTTTGCAATTGCGTACCCGCAAAAACCCGTAGACGGTGTCGGCCGTTTTCCGTAAGAGGTCCGCGATCCGTATAAAAGGTTGTTTGATGCTCGAGGTCAGACCTGGTTCCTGATATTGTATTTCTTAAGGAGGCCATACAGCCTGGTCCGTGAGAGCTTGGAAAGCACGCAGGCTTCCTTGATATCACCGGACGATGACAGGAGGTTCCTGAGGTACATCTCCTCGAGATCGGAGTATGCGTTCCTGCGGAAACTCTTCAGGCTGAGAATTGGCGTTCGCGTCGCGTCACTATTCCCGTTATTATTTTTGGGCCCGGTGGGCCTGTCCTGTTCGAACATTGATTTCGTGATATGGATCCTCAGTTCCTGCGGAAGGTGCACCGGGAAAAGGGTCTCCTCGTAAAGGCCGGTGGCACAGGCATGCTCGACAACATGGAAAAGTTCCCTGACATTTCCCGGCCAGTCATAATACATCAGGTACTTCAGGAGTTCGTCGGAGACGTTCTTCCTTGGTATCCCAAAGCGATGGCAGACCTTTCCAACATAAAAAGCACAGAGGTCCGCGACATCATCCCGGTGCCTGCGCAAAGGGGGAAGGTGAAGGGTCATTGCCCTTAAGCGGTAGAGGAGGTCTTCCCTGAACTTCCCTTCTTCCACCATCTTTTCGAGGTTTTTGTTGGTTGCCGATATCAGGCGAAAATCGCTCTCAACCTCTTTTTCACTTCCGAGCGGCCTGAATCGATGCTCCTGCAGCACCCTCAGGAAGGTCTTCTGCAGAGGAAGGGGCAATTCCCCCATTTCATCAAGAAAAAGCGTCCCCTTATGGGCCTGCCGGATAAGTCCTTCCTGCGATTTGTCGGCCCCGGTAAAAGCGCCTTTTGAGTGGCCGAAAAGTATGCTTTCAACAAGCGTCTCGGGTAGCGCCGTACAGTCTACAACGACAAAGTTCTCGTGTGCCCGGCGGGAATTATTGTGGATGGACAATGCGAAAAGCTCCTTGCCCGTTCCGGTCTCGCCGGTGATCATGACGTTGAGATCGGATTCCGCGGCCTGTTTGACGAGGTCCATCGATGCCCGCATCGCCGGGCTGTTGCCGACGATGCCGTTGCGCTTGATCTCATTGTTCCCGCTCCTGTGCGTGACCTGGCCCCGGTACTGGATGGCCCGAGATAACCGTGAGACCGTTTCCTTCAGGCCGGCCGGTTTGTTGATGTAATCCCAGGCCCCCTTCCGGATCGCCCTTTCGGCGCTCTCGGGATCTCCGCATGTTGTCATGACAATAACGGTTGGCTGTGACGCCGATCCCTGTAATTGGTCGAGGCAGTCGATGGAATTGCCGTCAGGAAGGACGGAGTCGATGAATATTATATCGGGACCGCTGTTGTGATTATTGCCTACGGCTTCCAGGCAATCGCTTAAGGTATGCAGAAATGAAAGTTCGCACCCCAGGCGGACGGCCGCTTGTGTGAACAGGGTACAACTGGGAAATTCCCCGTCGATGACCAGGATCTTCAACATGACCCGATATTCCCTGGAGCCGGTTCGAGACCAGTCTGTGCGTGTTGTCCTTGAAGTTCGCGCATAGGATTACCCCCGTAAACATTGCCCGCTGCATGTGTCATGTCCCCGGTATTTCCGGGGTACATTCGAGGTCCGGACGGGACCATCTGTTATAGGCTACAACAGAAAAAATCGGGCATCTGTCGCGCAATCGACATTAATTTTGTCGTATTTCCGAAACCCGAGTGTCATCATCTTTTACGACCTGTTCCCTGGCCCGAACCGCCTGCCTTACCCAAACCATTCGCGGCAAGAGCTTTCTCTGCACAAACGGGACAGATCCCGTGTGTCAGGGTTAACCGCGGGGTCTCGCGGGCCGGGGCCGCGGGCATTTCCCAGGTTCCGTCAGTCTTCTGTACCTTGCCGCACCACGCGCATACCCGGAGCATCCGCCTGTTTTTCTGGCTATATATGTTGCTGAAGTTGGCCGGTTTCACGTGGTGTCTCCTGATTTCTTATGAGTATCGCCGGATGAGGCCAGCATCTCGATCGCTATCCGGAGCCCCAACCGGGCGGCCGCGCGAAGGTCCTCGGCCCACCCGCTTCGATCCCCCGCATTGCCGCAGGCTATTGCCCGGTGGTAATACGCCCAGGCAAGCTGCGGGTCGAGGCGGATGGCCTTGTCATAATCCCGTATGGCGAGCGCGTGCTCCCCCCGTTCTTCATGGGAGAGACCTTTGAGATAATATGTCCGGGCATCATATTTTTTGCCGGGCCGCTTTATGCCTGGGTCTTGCACATGAAAAAGTCCGAATGAAAAAGGGTCATCATGCCCTGGATGCGCTCCATTCAGTTGCCTTTCGCCTGTCCTGCCTTTCCGGTGCCTCGGCATATCTCCCCTTATAGTCTGCACGATATTTGCGGCAGTTTACGTGCCCGGGCATCAACCCGTCTGCTATTCACCGCTTGTTATCATGATAGAGGAAAGAAACGGAAACTTCTGTCGCCCGGCCAACAATTGTGATGTCATATATAAATAGACGTCGGATATGAAATGGGGATTACAAAGAAAATAGGCGAAGGGCTATAGGCAATGGGTAATGGGCAGGTTTGAACAATTCCCCCGTTCTTCCTATTGCCTATTGCCTATCGCCTATTGCCTATTGCCTATCGCCTATTGCCTATCGCCTATTGCCTATTGCCTTTATTCTATCGTTGTCAGCCCGTACCGGATGGCAATCTTTACGAGGGATGGCATGTCCTTCACGCCGAGCTTGTGCATCAGGCGGCTCCGGTATGTTTCAATAGTTTTCGGCGACAGGAACATGATGCCTGCTATCTCGGCGCTCGATCTTCCTTCGGTCACCAATTGCAGTACCTCGCGTTCACGTTGCGTCAGGCGTTCGACGGGATTGCCGGTCTTTGGCTCCCGGGCGGTGAGATATTCGTCGACAATGCGGTCTGAGATCTTCTGGCTCAGGTATCGCGTTCCCCTGTATACTGCCCTCACGGCCGCAACGACTTCCGTTCCGGCAGATTCTTTCAGAAGATAACCCCGGGCGCCGGCTTTTAATGAACGATATATATGCTCAACTGTTGAATGCATGGAAAGAATAATAACCCGGACGGACGGGCACTCCTCGATTATCCGGCCGGCTGCCTCAATACCATTCAATTCGGGCATTGAGATGTCCATGATGACTATATCGGGGCTGAACTTTTTTGCCTGTTTTATGGCATCCCGCCCGTTGCGTGCCTCTCCTTTCACGATAATATCGGGCTGAGATTCCAGGAGCAATTTGAGCCCGTCCCGGACGATCGCGTGATCGTCGGCGATCACAACGCTGATGCTCATATGCGGACCTCCACGCGTATTCGGGTCCCTTTTCCCGGCTCGCTTTCGATCGTGCAGGTCCCTCCGATCGACAGGGCCCTTTCGGTTATATTGGTAAGGCCCCACCGCCCTTTTTTCTTTGACCTTAAGACCTCATCCCGGTCGAAACCTTTACCATCATCCTCGATCACAAGGGCAATGCCGGCCACATCCTGACACATCCCGATAAAAACGTTCGCGGCCCCGGAATGTTTTGCGACGTTGTTCAGGATCTCCTGGGTTATTCTGAACAGTGACGTCTCCGTGTGCATATCGGGACGCGTCCCGAGGTCTTCGCCCGTGATGGCAACTGCGATCCCCGTGCGGTCGCTGAAGCTTTCGGCATAACTCCTGATGGCCGCAAAGAGGCCGTAATCATCGAGGATGGGCGGCCGGAGCTTTGCCATGACATCACGGATCGTAACGGTCGTCTCCTCGATGAGCGACATTGAATCGGCGATGCGTTTATCGAGAACTGCCAGGTCCCGGGATGCGAGCTTCGCTTTTATAATATTCATGTTCAACCCGAGTGCTGTCAGGTTCTGTCCGACCAGGTCGTGCAGCTCACGCGCTATCTTGCGTCTTTCGACATTCTCAGCCTCGGATAATTTCTTCGATACCAGCATGAGCTGATCGTTTATTTTCTTGAGTTCTCCCGTTCTTACCTGGACCAGCTGTTCCAGTTTTCCCTGGTATTTCTCCAGCGCATGCTCGTATTCGAGCCGGGATGTAATGTCCTCGCCGGAGGCTATCACGACCTTAGCGCCCGTTGGATCATCGCTGAGCACCGCATAATGCCATGCAATCGTCCGCTCTGTGTCCCCGGCGGTGAGGACCGCGCTCTCCCGGTATTCTATCGCCCGGTCCTGGCCGGTGATAAGCCGCGAAAAATAGGCGCGCTCTTCCTTTCTTTCTACCATGGGGACGAACATCCCGAACCAGTCACTTCCGATAACACTGTCCTTGTCGCACCCGAGCGTCTCGCATCCCTGCCTGTTTATAAGGAGTATCTTCCCCGAACTGTCTATGACCACGAACACTGTCCCGGCAATGTTGAGATACGTCTCCGCGCGGTTTTTCGCTGCGAGCAATTTCTCTTCGCTCTGTTTCAGATCGTGGAGGAGAACGCTGTAGGGTTCCCTGAGCCCTATTTGTATCAATGCCCTGTAAATGAGGTAGTACGAAGCAAGCTTGAAGTAATGTCCGATGAGGTTCCCTATCCCATACACGTCCACGTACAGGGTGAGAGCTATTTCCGAAAAGACGATGCACACGATCGACCCGGTTATAAACCTCAAGACCCTTCGGTCAAATCTCTCGCGATGCCTGACGAGAATGATCACTGACAGGATAAGCAGGATAACGACGAGATATTCACTGATGATCTTGAAGCGAGTGAACCCGGTGTTCTCGGCAAAGGACGATGGGAATATCCCCCCGAAGATGGCAATCAGGAGAATTCCCGAGATCACTGTATAAACAAGAAAGACGACGGCCGGTTTCAGCCTGCGATTGATGAAGAACGGCGCCGCAAGCAATGACGCGCCCTGCACATACCGGCCCGCGATCCACAGCTGGGTCGCAAGGTCCGCCCCGGCTCCCGGGACGATGTCCATACCCTTATAGGTCAGTGTATGGCCGACATCGAAGACACCGACAAAGAAGCAGGAGATGCCAAGAAACAGAAGGTAGTTGTTATCGATGAACTTCCGGGAATTCCACGCTATCATGAAGATCCCGAAAGCGATCACCAGCGCGAACATCTCGACGAGGCTGTGAAAAAGAAGATAGTTGAAAAGGCTGATCAGGTATAGTCCGCCCGCTATGACGGCCGCCGGCGCTATCGCGGAAAATCTCCTCACGAAAAAACCCCCCTCATGGCCTCCCCTGGCCACTCCCGCGACACATAATTATGCCTTAACGACAATGATAAGCTTGTTGGGGGAAATGTTCAACAAAAGAAACCGTAAGGCGGCTAACGGCTAACGGCTAACGGCTAACGGCTAACGGCTAACGGCTAACGGCTAACGGCTAACGGCTAACGGCTAACGGCTAACGGCTAACGGCTAACGGCTAACGGCTAACGGCTAACGGCTAACGGCTAACGGCTAACGGCTAACGGCTAACGGCTAACGGCTAAAAGATTTTTTTTCAGAAAAATACCACATATCGGGAAGTATTTAGCGCGGGCGACATTTTTTTTAAATTTTTTGACGGGTGAAGAGATGTAAAAGTCAACCTCTTCCCGTACAGTCAGGTCCTCTCCGGCCACGCCTTACGGCTTACGGCCTCTCTCAGCCGCTCCGCCAGCAAACTGTACCTCTTCCGCGTTTTGTCATTGCGTATGGCTATTGAGAGGGCTTTTTTGGTTCCAACCATATAAACGAGCTTTTTCCCCCGGGTGACGGCGGTGTAGATCAGGTTCCTCTGGAGGAGGAGGTAGTGCTGCGTGAGGACAGGTATGATGACTGCGGGGTATTCGCTTCCCTGCGATTTGTGGACCGAGATGGCATATGCCAGGATGAGCTCGTCAAGCTCGCCGAAATCATACGCCACGATCCTGCCGTCAAAATCCACCCGGGCCTCCTGCATTTCCCTGTCGATGCCGGCGATCCTCCCGATATCCCCGTTGTAGACATCCTTTTCGTAATTGTTGCGGGTTTGTATCACTTTATCGGCCGTCTTGAAAACGCGGCCCGCGCGCGAAACGGTGTCCCGGGAACGGTTCAGCACCTCCTGAAGCCGTACATTTATATTTGTCACCCCGACAACGCCCCGGTGCATGGGGGTGAGTATCTGTATATCTTCGATCGGACGAAGACCGAAGCGTGAGGGAATGATGTTCGCACTCAAGTTTATAACGTGGTCCAATACTTTTTCCGGGTCATCCTCCTCGATAAAGACAAAATCATTTCCACTCCCGGCAAGGGGCATCTGGCCCGCGTTTATCCGGTGCGCGTTGACAATGATCATACTCTGCTGTGACTGCCGGAATATCTCATTGAGGCGTACCGTGTGAACAGACCCAGACGCAATAATGTCCTTGAGAACATTCCCCGGGCCCACCGAGGGAAGCTGATCGGTATCGCCGACGAGGACCAGGGTCGCCCGCGCAGGAATGGCCTTCAGTAAATGGTGCATGAGCGGGGCATCTATCATCGACGCCTCGTCGATGATGATAAGGCCCGCCTCGAGAGGGTTCGACTCGTTCCGCTTAAATCCTGTCCCCGATGAAAGATCGCGGGGATTGTATTCGAGCAGGCGATGGATGGTCCGGGATTCGATACCCGTCGCCTCGGTCATCCGTTTGGCCGCCCTGCCGGTCGGTGCCGCACAAAAGACCTTCTGACCCGTCATCGAGGCGATCGTTATTATGCCTTTTATAATTGTAGTCTTCCCTGTCCCGGGGCCTCCCGTGATGACAAGTATCTTCTGCTCAAGGTATGCCCTGACCGCATCGAGCTGCTTCTCTGAAAAATTGATCCCCGCGCTCTCACCGCGGGACCGCAGCGCCTCGTCGATGTCGATGATCGCCATCTGTTTCGGGTGCGAAGCGAGCCGGCCGAGCGCGTCCGCTATACCCTCTTCGGCGCTATAGAGGGACGCAATATAGACGAGCCCTGCACCGTAATCACCCGCCGGGCCCCGGCCGAAAGACCCGTCTTCAATGATGATCTTTTTCTCGGCCGCGAGGCTCGCAAGGGCCGGAGGTATCTTTGCGGCCGGCACCTCGAGCACGCTGCTCGCTTTCCCGACCAGTTCATCGTGCGGGAAATAAAGGTGTCCTTCTTCGGCCAGCTGTCCCAGTACATAGAGGATGCCCGTTTCGATACGGAAAGGGGCCTCTTTTTCAATGCCGAGATTTTCCGCTATCCGGTCGGCGGTAAGGAAACCGATCCCGAATATGTCCACCGCCAGCCGGTACGGGTTGTCCCGCACGATCCTGACCGCGTCGTTGCCGTAGAAACGATAGATCTTGGCGGCATATGCGGGGCTCACCCCGTTGCCCTGGAGAAAGACCATGACGTTGCGCACTTCTTTCTGTTCGCTCCACGCCCCCTTTATCATCCCGATGCGTTTTTCGCCTATGCCCGGCACTTCCTGAAGCCTTGATATATCGGCGTCTATCACGTCGAGCGTCTTTTCGCCAAACTGCGCAACGAGCCTCTTCGCCATTTGAGGCCCGATGCCCTTTATCATCCCGGAGCCAAGATAGCGCTCGATGCCCTTCGCCGTTGCAGGCAGAAGGGTCTCGTACGATGTGACCCTGAATTGTTCGCCAAAGCGGGGGTGGACGCTCCATTCCCCTTCGATCTTGAGGAGTTCCCCGGGGACAACGGAATAGAGGGTACCGATGACAGTGGCCAGGGAATTTTTGCCTTCGATCTTCACTTTGGCTATGGTGTAATGGTCCTCTTCGTTGTAATATGTTATACGCTCGACCTGGACCTTGAGCACGCACGGCGGGCCTTTTTGAAACATGATTAATACTATCGGAAATGGGGCGATAATAAAAGCGAAACATGATCGCCGCCGACCGATATAGCGTGAGGCGCTAAAACCAGCCGATGATAACACAGGCAATTAAGAACCAGCTGCTGCGCACGGTCGCGAAAAACCGTGCGATGATCCTTAACGAGGCCCAGAATATCTCCGGGTTCATGCATCTTTTGATGAAGCACAGAAATACCGGGGTGACATGGACCCGTGAGGAGAAACAGCTCCTCAAGATGCACATCGTCCATTTATCCTGCTATGTCCCGATACTGGCCATCTTCGTTTTGCCCTTCGGGTCGCTCCTGATCCCGGTCCTCGCCGAGATACTCGACCGGAGGGCAAACCACCGCAAAGCTCGGGCACAAAACCCCGATGCAGCCGGCGCAGGACAAGCGGTCATGTGATCCAACAACGATCTTCGTGCGGATGCGCCATTATTGCGATTTGGCCTTTCCTGAGGTAAGATAAGGTCAGGAAAATGGGCCATCTCAATTCTGCCGGACAAGAATCATGATACGTTTTAACGATATCGTCGACGAGGTCCTGACGTACAACCCCGATGCCGACGTGGAGCTGCTGCAAAGGGCATATATTTTTTCCGCGAAGGCGCACAAGGGGCAGATCGGCCTTTCCGGGGAGCCGTACCTGATCCATCCGCTCGAAACAGCCTATACATTGACGAAAATGAACCTCGACATTCCGAGCATTGTCTCCGGGCTTCTTCATGATACGATCGAGGATTCATACGTCGAGAAAAAAGAGATCGAGGAGTATTTCGGCAAAGAAATAGCCGAGCTCGTCGACGGCGTGACCAAGATAAGCAAGATACCCCTCAAGACGTCCGAGGAGTCGCGCATCGAGAATTTCCGGAAGATGATCCTCGCGATGAGTAAGGATATCAGGGTGATACTTGTCAAGCTGGCCGACAGGTATCACAACATGCAGACCCTCAATTTCCTGTCGCCGGAAAAACAGATCGAGATCGCGCGCGAGACATTTGAGATCTATGCGCCTTTAGCTCACAGGCTCGGCATCGAATGGTTGAGGGCGCAGCTCGAAGATGCCGCGTTTAAATACCTCAAGCCGACTGAATATAAACTCATCGCGGACACTATCGCCCAGAGGAAGAAAGAGCGCGAGGCATACATCGATGAGGTGATCGGTCTTTTGCGTCAGAAGCTCGGGGAATTCCAGCTCAAGGCGGACATATTCGGCCGCGCCAAACATCTCTACAGCATCTACCGCAAAATGACCAACGAAGGTCTTAATATCGATGATATTTATGACATCATTGCCTTTCGTGTCGTTGTCGACACGATCAAGGAATGCTACGAGGCGCTCGGCATCATACACGCCGCGTATAAACCGATACCGGGGAAGTTCAGCGACTACATAGCGCTTCCCAAGGCCAATATGTACCAGTCGCTGCACACGAAGATCATAGGGCCGCACGGGGAGAAGATCGAGATACAGATCAGGACGAAAGAGATGCACCGTCTTGCCGAGGAAGGGATCGCCGCGCACTGGAAATACAAGGAAGGCAAGGTCTTCAACCCCAAGGAGGACAAGATCTTCGCCTGGCTGCGCAGGATCATCGAATGGCAGCAGGAGCTCAAAGACAACAAGGAATTCATGGAGGTCTTCAAGATAGACCTCTTTCCCGACGAGGTGTACGTGTTCACCCCCAACGGGGACGTGCGGGAGCTTCCGAAAGGCGCGACCCCCGTCGATTTTGCGTACGCCATCCATTCCGAGCTTGGCCACCGGTGCGTGGGCGCAAAGGTAAACGGCAAGCTCGTACCGCTGCGCTCCCTGCTCAAGAGCGGCGACACCGTCGAGATCATGACCAGCCCCACCCACAAGCCGAGCAAAGACTGGCTGAGCTTTGTCGCGACATCAAAAGCCAAGACAAAAATACGGCAATGGATCAAAACGGAACAACGGGAGAAGTCGATCGAGCTTGGCCGCAACCTGCTTGACAAGGAACTTGCAAAACACGATCTGAACTTTTCGAAGATCCTCAAAAATGGGGAGTTCACCCCCATAGCAAAGGAATTCAGCTTCGAATCGGTCGACGATCTCTTCGCCAGCGTCGGGTACGGCCTGTACACCCCGCTGCAGGTCCTCAACAAGATCGTCCCCGAACAGGAAAAGCCCATCACGGGCAAGATCAAGAGCATCATCAGTTCGTTCAAGAAGAGCCGTGACGAAGCGATCAAGATAAAAGGGATCGACGGCCTCGTCATACGGTTCGCGAAATGCTGCAACCCGATCCCCGGCGACAATATAATAGGCTTCATAACGCGCGGACGCGGCATTACCGTTCACGTGGAAGACTGTCCCAATGTCCACACGTATGACGAGCAGCGCAAGGTCGAGGTCAGCTGGCAGCTCAGCAAGAATTACACGTTCCCCGTACGGTTTAAGGTCACGGGGAGCGACAGAAAAGGAATTCTTTCCGATATCAGCAGCGTCATAGCGGCAAACAAGGTCAACATCCTGAGCGCCCAGGCGATGGCGTATCCCGACCGGTCTTTTGCAGGAAGCTACGAGGTCGAGATAGAACACATGACCCAGCTTCAGAAGGTCATGAAGTCGATACAAAAAGTAAAGGGTGTCCGTTCTGTCGACAGGATGCGGACGTTGACGTAAAAAAGGACGGGTGATGGGTGATGGGCTACGGGCGGATGGGGCGCAGGGCGATGGGTGAGAAGAAGGCGGTATCAGGAGAGAACAAGAGGGGATATTCCATGAAGAGTGTCATTCTATTGATCCTGGTTGTGTTATTGGTCTTTCCTGTTATCGCTCAGGCGACCTATCCCGTGCAAAGGACGCTGACGGGGTGCGTTGTCGACAATACCTTCTATAGCATTTATCTCGACAAGGATTCGGGCCGTGCCTATCGCATAAATCTTTCCCCGCCCGTCGACCTCAAGCCGTACGAAGGCAGGCCGGTGCGTGTGACCGGATGGCTGAGCCCGGGGGACAGGTTCAGCATAAAAGACAAGACCTCCATCGAGATGACAGGCGCCGCCTGCGATCCCCGGTCCCGAAAGGCAATAAACAGCGAATATGCCCTGAATTACAGGCTTCAGGCGGGCGCGGCGGCAAGGCAGGGAAATTTCGATGAAGCCCTGTCCACGATCGACAAGGCCTTCAAGATCGACAATACCGACTGCGATACATATACGGACCGCGCGACAATCTATTGCATGAAGAATGATTTCGGTGCGGCCCTGCAAGATATGTCCGTTATAAAGACCGGCGCATGCACCAATCCGAAGAAGGCAAACTACCTTCTGCTGGAAGACCTGGGCAAATGCCTCGAGCAAAAAGGGAAAAGGGACGAAGCCCTCGACGCCTACCGGCTGGCCCGCAACGCCTGCATCGGGCGAGGCGCCCCTCAATGCGAACAACGTCTCGCCGAACAAATCAAACGGCTCGGCCGATAAATCTACTTCAATGAATTATGAACCGGAAATTAAATGGATGATGATTCTTCGTTCTAATCGCTAAATCACAGATGATAGCGAGGCGCCGAGGAGGGATTACCGGAGGCGTACTTACGTACGCTGAGGATAATCCCGACGAAGGCAACGAAGCTAGCGCTTTGATTAGGCGATTAGAACGAAGAATCAGACGGCTTTTTGGAAATTACCCTTCTTGATACATTTCGTGCAGAGCCGGGCGGTATGAGCTTTACCATCTTTTACGATACGGACGGTCTGAAGATTCGGCAGCCATTCTCTTTTGCTTTTATTGTTCGCATGGCTCACGTTGTTACCAATTTGTTTTCCTTTACCACAGATCTCACAGATCCTTGCCATTTTTGACCTCCTTGACTGCATTGGGAACTTCAGCCCATGTGTATACGGTTTTAAAGACAAAGATTTTAACCGCTTAGCCCCCCCATGTCAATAGTTTTATCCGCGGTCCGGATCACTCGCTTTCGTACACGGCGCAGAGCCCGCAAAAAACCGCATAAAATCAGGCACGTAAAGTGCTGCCAGGGACCAGGAAGGAAAGTGCCGGGAATTACTGGGCAAAATTACCTGCTTTTCAATCATAGAGCTAAGGCATTGGACTGATCGGTTTTATCAATATATATTGAAATAACTGGGTCTTTCAAAATGCACGGCCGGGTGGCATTGAGGGAAATAACCTGTGTCATTGCGGCCGTTAGATCGTCTTTCCACATCTTTTCAACAGGAATTCAACAACGGGTGTGGAAAAAATATTTTCGAATGACCTGATAATGGTCCGGCGGTGTCTTACCTGCTGAAGACGGCCTTAACGCCCCGCCGAATCCCGCACTGCTTCGCTTCGCCGGCATTTACCTCGAGCACATACCGGGCCGGGTAGCGGGAACTGATGGTGGTCTCATCATGCGGCTCCGCATCAGGATGGATATGAACAACGTCGTTCTTTCCGTTTATAAATATCATGTCGAGCCCTATAACCACATTCTTCATCCAGTAATGCAGTATTTCATCACGGTCATGGACAAAGAGCATCCCGTACCGGGAGGGCAGGTACGGCCTGAACATGAGCCCCCGCGCCTGTTCGTAAGGCGTGACGGCTGTTTCTGCCTCGATCCTGCACAATTGCCGGCCCGAGCTGTCGACGAACGTGACAGGGACCTTCCGGACCTCCGCCGATAGTACGAGAACGGGTAGTGCTGCGACGAAGAGAAAGGTACACAGTACAATGCCGGCTACAGAAACGTGTGAAATTTTCATATGTTTTATCCTGCTTCATCCGCGGCCCCAAAGTCAAGCCTTATACTCTTGCTGCGTGGCGGTGAAATCTCTTTACTCACCATATAATTGAGCATTATATATATAGCCGGAAGGACCACCATGGGACCACAGCAGATTACGGAGATGATATGGCGCGTCGCGGGCCCTGATATGACGAATCCGAGGGACAGCGCCGTCTATTTGGTCGATGCCGGAGAGTCCGTCCTTATCGACTGCGGATCAGGACATGGCTTCGAGGGTATGCTCGTCAATATCAAAAAGGCGGGATTTCGGCCGGATGATATACGGACCCTCGTCATGACGCATTGCCACGCAGACCACATGGGCGCAGCGCCGCTTATGAGGTCCCGTTTCGGAACGAGGCTCGTCATGCATGAAAAGGATGCGGAAATAGTCGAACGAGGCGATATACGGCTCACAGCCGCATTCTGCTTTGACGTTGACCTCAAACCCCTTCCCATTGATGTCAGGCTCGAGGGCGATGCCGGGCGCCTTGAATTTAACGGCCATATTCTGCAATGGATTCACACCCCGGGGCACACACCCGGTTCGATCTCCCTGCATATGGATAAAGATGGCGAAAAGGTCCTTTTCGCCCAGGATATCGGGGCCCCGCTCCTTTCCGAATTCGATTGCGATCCAGCGGCCTGGCTTACGTCCCTGCAAAAGCTTCTCGCGCTCGAAGCCGACATACTGTGCGATGGCCACAGCGGGGCCTACGGCCCGAAAGATGTCGTCAGGCAATATCTCGAATATTGCCTCGCCTCGCAATACCAGAACGGTTATCTCGACGGCGTAAAACAGTAAAAACAACCACCTTCCCTGTCATCCTTCGGCACGACGCTGAAGTCTGCAAAAGCATGACCCAATAATTGGCCGTTCCGCGACAGACACCCTGCACCCAATTGCTTATTCTATGTGTAATGAACAGGAGATCGGAAGGCTATTCTTGCTTCGGCACTGACGTCAATCTCCGGACTGCAATATGTCCTGCCAGGCCCAAGCGCCGGCCGGAAGGAGGTGCGGTACAAACTTCAACAGGGCCAGAAAAGGTCGGCAACAAAAATTTTTCATAAAAAGGAGAGATGATTATGAAAAGGGCAGTCTTGTTATCGGTGGCAGTCATATGTGCAGCGGTGTTCTTATTCCTCGCCTCGGGAAATGTTATGGCCCAGATGACATCGGGGGCCGTTCCCGACATGCCTGACAACCCCTGGGTCGCGCATTACAAAGCAGGTGAAATGATGATGACCGAGGCTCAGAAAACGATCCAGAGATGCAATGAGCAGATCGCAACTGCCGAAATGATGAAAAAAGAGGCCCAGGAAGGCCGGGCAAAGGCCCAGATCACGGGCGGCACGAAAAGGGCCGACTCGAAGGCTGGCGGCGCGGCAGACCAGCCCGGGTATCCGTATCTGAGTCAGGAACAGGCAGCCGACCAGATGATAGCAGACGCCAGGATGACCATTCAACGGTGTGAATTGCAGATGAAGCAGGGAGCGAAAATGAGAGATGAAGCGGCGGCGCAGTTAAGGGCCATGGGCGTAAGCGGTCCATGGGGTAGATAAGGGCCGGTACCCCCGATGGACTTGAGCGTATAAACCGCTTCCACGTTAGGATTACAGGGAGGAGCCGATCTCTTTCGGGGACGTGCTTCTCCCTTTCATTATGCTGCACACGAGGTAGGGCGCATGGATGAGAAAGCGAGAAAGGTAGTCCTGCTATGGGCCGCATTCTTCTTCATTATGGTTTCGTGGCATGTCATGGCAGAAGCCACAATGTATGCCCAGGCGGTCACTGACAAACTATATTCCGATGAAAAGACCAGGTTCCCCGACCTCAAACTCCCGGTCCCCGGGGATAAGACGGAAATGGAATACCTCGGGCTAACAGGAAAGGACACTTTCAGGATCGGAGATATACGTGCCGAGATCGTCATTATCGAGGTATTCAGCTTCTATTGTCCTACCTGCCGGGCCCAGGCCCCGCGTGTAGAGGAACTTTACAATAGTATCCAGGCTGACCCCGGGTTGAGAGACCGGGTTAAAATGATCGGCATAGCTGCCACCAACAGTCCTTTTGAAGCGAGGTCGTTCAAGGAATCGTATCACGTGCCTTTTCCGGTCTTTTCCGACGACGATAGCGAGATCGCCGTTACGTTGAACGTGAAATATACCCCGACTTTCATCGGCGTACGGGTGAACGGGAAGGGGTCGCAGGAACAGTTTTACTGGAGGCCCGGAGCATTCACGAACCCCTCGCAGTTCTTGCAAGAGATCCTGAAAACATCAGGAACGGGGTTAAATAAAGGCAACTGATAGAGGCCCGTTCTATTCTTCCAGATCTATCTCCGCATTAAAGACTATGTCCACGGTCTTGCCCACCATAAACCCGCCGTCCTCGATCCCGACGTTCCACATCATACCGAAATCTTCGCGATCGATAGACGTTGCCGCCCGGAACCCGAAGGTCGTATACGTTTGCTTCAGTTCATCGTCATAAAATTTCGACGGTCCGAGAAAGTCGGCCCTGAACGTGACGGGAAGCGTTATTCCGTGCATCGTGAGATCGCCGGTTATGATGATATTATTGAGGGCAACAATATCAACCGCACTGCTCTTGAAGGTTATGGCGGGAAAATTCGCGGCATCAAAAAAATCGGCGCTCCTGAGGTGATTGTCCCGCCGCTCGACACCGGTATAGAGCCCCGCCGTGGCGATCTCGACCTCAACAGACATACTGCCCGGATCCGCAGGATCAAACTCTACGGACCCTTTCACTGAATTGAACTGCCCGTGGACCGGCGTGACCATCATATGGTGCACCGTAAATTCCGCAACTGCATGGTCCGGATCAATGATCCATTTCGCCATATCGTCCTCCTTTATAATCGTAAGGCGTGAGGCGTGAGGCGTAGAAAAGACCAATAAATTCTGCCGTAATGTACCCGGCTCTCAGCACTGGCATTTTTTCGCTTTTAACGCCTTACGCCTTACGCCTTACGTTTTTCACAATATTCCTCACCGCTATCCTTCCCGAGCAAAGCGCGAAACTGCTTGCCGAACCCTCCGCGAGAAGATCGTAGGTGCTGTCGTAGAGGCCGCCCATGTCCTGACCTGTCACATAAAGACCGGGGATAATTTCGCCGTCGGGCCTCAAGGCCTGCATGTGCCTGTTGACGACGACCCCGCCGAGGGTCAGGAAAAAAGCGCGCAGTCCTTTCAGCGCATAGTACGGCCCTTTCTTCACATCGAATCTTATAAGGTGCTCCGGTCTGCGATTGAAATCCGGGTCGTGTTTCTGATCTGCGTACCGGTTAATGGTTTCGATGGTATCACGGAGTTTTTCCGGCCTGATCCCTATCTTCTCCGCCAGTTCTCCGATCGTGTCGGCCTTGAAGGTAAAACCGGATGCGATGCCCTTCATGATACCCTTCTCCAGGGCCGTCATTTTTTGTCCCGGGACGACAATGGCATTAAACGGGGTCAGAGGGCCGTTATCCTCCATATACCGCTTCATGGCCTCATCAAAGATCGACCACATGAGTCCGCCATTCGATGTCATCGCATTGTACACATCACTGAAGACGGAACCGAAGGATTCATTGTAGAAACGCTCGCCCTGACGGTTCACCCACAGGAACGGCTGGCTCAAGGCGCAGCGCATCTGTTTCATGTGGTCCGGCCCGCTGAATTGCCGGATGGCCGGCTCGTCATCGAGATAAGGGCTGTTTCCCGCGAGGGTCCCCATACCGGCAAGAGCGGCATGTGTGCGCGCAGCCATGGTGATCCCGTCCCCGGTCCTGCCGTCGACGGCGGGGCCCCGGTACATGAGCTTCGCCATGCCGGGGGCACTGACATCGGGCACCCATTTCTTGAGCATCTCCTTGTTGCTGGCAAAGCCTCCGGTTGCAATGATAACGGCCTTCGCGCGGACGGTCAATTGCGCGCCGTCCGCCTTTTGGGCCTTTATCCCGGTGACCATACCTTCAGCATTCATCAATAATCTTTTTACCGGGGCGTTCGTCAGGACCGGGACGCCGCGTTCCCTGACGTGTTGTGACAATACCTTCACCAGCCTCGTCCCGCCGCCTTCAAAGATATGCCAGACATGGAGGCTCTTTTCGGGGGGGAACATGGTCCTGATATTCTTGATCGTCATTCCGAGGTCAGTCAGCCGGTCTATCATCGGGCCTGATTCGTTCAGAAGGGCGCGTATGACGGGTGCATTACAGCGCCAGTGGTGGAATTCCATCACCTTGGAGAAAACCTGGTCGACCGTTGTGGTGATGCCGTTCTCTTTCTGGTAGCGGGTCTCTATGCCCAGTGAACCTTCCGGAAAAAGACCGGCGCCCCCGACAAAAGGCATCTTTTCGAGAAGTATTGCTTTCAGGCCCCCCTCGGCCGCGGCGAGGGCCGCTGAAAGCCCGCTCAAACCGCCGCCGGCAATCACGACATCAACATGGTGTGTCTGACTTTTTTTATTCATTTCCCAACAATCTCTTTATGCGATTAATTTGTCTGTTGGACATAGTTCCAGTATACCGCATATTGATCATGGTTGCATTAGATCAAAGGGAAGTTTTGATGGGAAGAGAGCTTTATTCGTTCTGACTACGGGTTGTTCGCTTCAGTTACGGGTATCGTCACCCCGGTGCTTGACACCGGAATGACGGCCGGGGGGATCGAACGTTGTCAGGGTAGCTGGATTGGACGACGGCGGTAATAGATTATCGGGTCATCAACCGGTATTATGTACAACGTATTATATGGAATAGACTTCCTTTCCAAGTGTTTTCACCCAATTCTGCCCCAACACCTTCTGCGCCTCCTCGGTCCTGTCGCAGCCGAGGATAACGATGGCATTGCCGGATACCCTGCCAAGGTGGGGGTACAGATAATGGACGTTAATGCCGGCAGCCCTGAGCGGCTTCAAGACGGCGAGCAGGCCGCCCGGATGGTCGGGTGTCTCGACGGCGAGAACGTCGGTCTCCCGGGGGTTGAAACCGTTGCCCTTGAGGATGTTCTTAGCTTTTTCGGGGTCATCGACAACGAAGCGGACCGTGCTGATGTCCGATGTATCTGCAACGGAGATCGCCCGGATATTGACGCCTTCCCGTCCAAGGAGTTCGCTGACATGGGACAGTGCGCCGGGCACGTTTTCCAGGCTTATCGACAATTGGGTTATAAGCATCGCAATTACTCCTTGACGAAATTGAACCCCATTTGGAGGGCTTCTTTGTTTAATTTTATCAGCTTGGCCTTTCCTTCGCCGAGCAGTTCGGCGAGATTCTTTATCATGGCCTCGAATGAGATGATGCTGCTCGCTTTTATCAGTGCGCCAAGCATGATCATGTTGGCGACCTTGGTAGTACCGATCTGTTCTGCCAGTTCCGTTGTCGGTATCGAAAGCACTTCGATGTCGCTCCGCGCCGCGTCTGTGTTCACGAGTGAAGCGTTCACGCAGATAAGCCCGCCGGACGACAGGATGTTCTGGAACCTGTTAAACGAGGGCTGGTTCATCGCCACGACAAATTCGGGTTCAGAAGCGACGGGGGAAGCGATCTCCTCATCGGAGACAACGACGGTACAGTTCGCTGTGCCGCCGCGGACCTCCACGCCGTACGAGGGGAGATATGTAACGTATTTCCCTTCGAGCATCGCGGCGTTCGCAAGGGTGAAACCCATCGAAAGGACGCCCTGCCCGCCAAAACCTGAAAATATAGTTCGTGTCATCATAATTTATCTTTCACCACTCCAAGCGGGAATTGTTTTGCCATCACATCGTCAATCCACCGGCACGACTCGACCGGCCCCATTTTCCAGTTCGTGGGACAGGGGGAGAGGATCTCGACGAGGGAGAAGCCTTTTCCGTCGAGCTGGCACTGAAATGCCTTCTTGATAGCTTTTTTTGCCTTGACCACAGCCGCCGGCTTGTTCACTGTGACGCGCTCAAGGTATGTCGTTCCGTCGAGCATGGAAAATACCTCACAGATCCTCACGGGGTGGCCTGCGATAATGGGGTCCCTGCCTTCCGGCGTTGTGGTGGTAACCTGGTCGGTGAGGGTTGTCGGCGCCATCTGCCCGCCTGTCATTCCATACACGCCATTATTGACGAAAATGACCGTGATCGGCTCGCCGCGATTCGCCGCATGGAAACCCTCGGCGGTACCGATCGCCGCAAGGTCGCCGTCCCCCTGATAGGAAAAAACGAGGTTGTCGGGCCGCACTCTCTTAATGCCGGTCGCAACCGCCGCACCGCGGCCGTGGGCCGATTCCAGCGTATCGATATCAAAATAGTTGTACACGAGCATGCCGCATCCGGCGGGAGCGACGCAGATGGCCTTCTCGCGAAGCCCCATCTCCTCGATCACTTCCATGAGAAGCCGGTTGATGATGCCGTGCCCGCACCCCGGGCAATAATGGAAGTGGGCCTCTTTCATCGTCTTCGGTCGGGTATACACTTTCTTCATGACTGCTTCCTTCGGGATGCCGTGTAATAGTGGCGCCCAATGATGCGGTAGAGCTCGACCGGCGTCGGGATGACACCGCCCGGCCTGCCATAAAAATGGATATGCCCTTTACCTGCGAGGGCAAGCCTGACATCCTCGATCAGCTGGCCGGCACTCATCTCGAAAACGAAAAATTCATGAACCGTCTTCGCAAGTTCCTGGAGTATCGGGGCCGGAAAGGGCCATGCGGTGATCGGCCGCACCATGCCGACCTTCAAATTCTCCTGGCGGAGCCGCTTTATGGCGCCCTTTGCGATCCTTGCGCCGATCCCGTAGGCAACGACGATCATTTCGGCGTCGTCGACGAGGAAGGTCTCGTACCGTACCTCGTTCTGCTCCATCCTCTGGTATTTCCTGACAAGTTTCCAGTTATGCTCTTCCTCTTCTTTGGTATCGAACAGAAGCGACCGGACCATGCGGGAAGGCCTCCCCTTTGCGCCGGTAAGCACGTAATCTTTCGGATACTCTTTCGGGGGAGTGATATTGTCGAAATCCACCGGTTCCATCATCTGGCCCAGCATGCCGTCACCGAGTATAACGACCGGGTTCCGGTACTGGTCGGCCAGGTCGAAGGCAAGCGGGATAACCTCGGTAAGCTCCTGCACGGACCCCGGGGCGAGCACGATAGTCTTGTAGTCGCCATGTCCTCCGCCGCGCGTTGCCTGCAGGTAATCCGACTGCGCCGGCGAGATATTTCCCATGCCGGGCCCTCCCCTGACCATATCGACGACGACTGCGGGCAACTCGTCGGCAGCCAGGTAGCTGATGCCTTCCTGCTTGAGGCTCATGCCGGGGCTGCTCGATGATGTCATGGCGCGCGCGCCCGCGACAGATGCGCCGAGGACCATGTTGATCGCCGCTATTTCGCTCTCGGACTGGATAAAGACCCTGCCGAGCTCGGTCATCCTCTTCGCCATGTACTCGGTCAGTTCGTTCTGCGGCGTGATCGGGTAACCGAAATAGCACATGCAGCCGGATAAGATCGCCGCCTCTCCAAGGGCGGCATTGCCGCTCATCAGCTTTTTCAAGTTTTCATCACCTCTATAGCCACTTCGGGACACATGACAGCACACGTGGCGCATCCCGTACATTCTTTCCCGTCGTCAAAAGCAGCGACGAAATAACCCTTCGCATTGAGCCTGTCCGAGATCGCAATCACTTTCTTCGGGCAGAACTCAATGCAGAGGGCACACCCTTTGCACCGTTCCGGATCAATACTGATTGTGCCTTTCATGGAAAAATTAACACCTCTCGAATTTGGAAAGCCTTTAAGATTAGCGTACTGCAAATATCGTTGTCAACTTTTTTGTCGATCATGTTTACCATCCCGCGGGAACGCCCGGGAACCTTTCCACGGGGGTCGAACACTTAAGATAATAAAGGATGAAAAAGCGGATAATTTTTATCAACAATGTCGCCTAAATCCTTAAATGATGGAACAATTTTATTGATTTTATGGTCTTATCTGTCTTAAGGTTTTATAAAATGGAAATAAGGCTACTCGAGACGTTTCTCAAGATCGCTGAACTCAAGAGTTTCACGCGGGCTGCCGACGAGCTTTGCATAACCCAACCCACCGTAAGCAAGCAGATAGTCGATCTGGAGCAATTTTTTAACGTAAGGCTGATAGACAGGACCAAGCGGACAGTGACCCTGACAAAGGCCGGCGAGATCCTGTATCAGTACGCCCTCGAGATGATGCGCCTGAAAAAAGACACGATCGAGGCCATCGCCTCGTTCCGCGGGCTCAAGAAAGGGAAGATGACCCTCGGGGCAAGCACGATCCCCGGAATATACATTATGCCCCGCCTGCTCTCAGATTTTAAGAAACGGTATGAAGGGATCACGTTCGAGCTCATCATTGCCGATACAAAAGAGATCATCGAAAAAATGGAGAACGGCCTTCTCGATTTCGGGATAGTCGGGTCGAGAACCGAAACAGGCAAGGTCGATTTCAAGAAACTGATAGATGACACGATCGTGTTCATCGGGCCGCGGGAGTTTCCCGACCACATCACGGTCGAGCAGTTAAGTCAGACCCCGCTCATTGCCCGCGAACGCGGTTCCGGTACGCGCAACACCGTGGAGGCGGCGTTGTCAAAGATACGGGCGCTCGAGAGGAAAGGCCTCAATATAACGGCGGAACTCTCGGACAATGAAGCTATAAAGCAGGCCGTTATGTCGGGGCTCGGCATGGCCTACATATCAAAACTGGCCGTCGAGGGCCTTATCCGTGACGGTATGGTGAAGAAGGTGGTTATTGAAGGGTTCCCCGATGTAAAACGGTCCTTCTTCATGATCACCCGAAAAGGAAAGACGATCCTTCCGCAAGTGAAGGTGCTTATGGAAATAATTGACAAATGGAGAAAGCATGAAAAGAAATAATGTTCTCATGATGGCGATCGCCCTGACTTTGATCATGGTCTGCGCGAGTGCCGCCAATGCAAAAGTCTATCTTGATGTCTACGGTACGACATTCAAAAAGATAACGATCGGCATCCCTGCATTTAAGAGTGAAAAGCTTGACAAATCGACCGCCGATATGAGCGATGTCCTGAACCGGGACCTCGACCTTTCAGGCTTTTTCATTACGGCCCCGGCGTCCCTCATCGATAAAGAGCTCATAAACGAAGGCATCGAAAAATCAGAGGTCAAATTCGCCTCGTGGCGTTCCATAGGCATCGACCTCGTCTGCAAGGCGCGCGTCCAGGTGGCGGGGGGAGAATTGACCCTGGAGGCCTTCGTGTATGATACCCTTGACGGATCGATCATGCTGGCAAAACGGTATAAGGCAAAAACCGGCGAGGCGAGGCGCGTGGTGCACAGGCTGGCTGACGATATCATCTTCGCAGCCACCGGCGAAAAAGGTATCTGCAGCTCCCGGATACTCTTCACGGCCGGCCGCCGGAGCCTGAAAGAGGTTTACATCTCCGATTTCGACGGGCAGAACGTGAGCCGCCTTACAAATTACCGGAGCATCACGGTTTCACCGTCACTGTCCCCGAATGGGAAATACCTTGCCTATACATCGTATAAGGAGGGAAGGCCGAACCTGTACGTCACCGATTTCGATCACAAGGGCGAGATATTCGTCGACCGTTCGGAAGGGATGAAGATCGGCACGGCCTGGCTCAATAACTCAACACTGGTCTATTCTCACACATCCGGCAGGACATCGACGATATATGCTTTTGACGTCGGAAGCCGCAGCAAGAGGGTCATTCTCCAGAGAGACGGCATCCTTACCTCGCCTACCGTGTCAGCAGACGGGTCGCGGCTCGTCTTTGTATCGGACATGTACGGAACGCCGCAGATATTCTCGAAGGGCCTGCCTTCGGGCGAGATAAAACGGCTCACGTATAGCGGAAAATATAACAGCGCCCCCTCGTACTCGCCCAAGGGCGACCTCATTGCGTTCATTTGCAACGTGGGGAGCTTCGAGGTGTGCACAATGAACTCTGACGGGTCCAACCAGAGGGTCCTGACGAATGACGGCTCCGTCAATGATTCGCCCCAGTTCTCAACGTGCGGGCGCTACATCATCTACACGTCGATGAAGGGCGGAGTCAACAAGGTAAACGTCATGCTGTTCAACGGCGAAAATAAAAGGACATTGCGTTTTACCGATTTCGCGGAGGAACAGCCTAAATTCGTTCCGTAAAGGGAACAAACAAACAGATAGATGAAGAAACACGCGGGAGGATGTAGAATGAAGCGTATCGCATTATTGTCATTGGTGGTGGTAATGGTCCTTATTATGGCGGGATGCGCAAAGAAGCAGGTCCAGGTGGCGCCGCCCGTGACACAGACGGGACCCCAGGACAGCGCCCTGTCCGAAGAGGAAAAAAGGCGGATAGCCGAAGAAGAGCTGGCACGGGCCGAGAGAGACCGCCTCCTGCGTGAACAGGAACGGATGGCCGGCATACTGCGGGACGTGCTCTTTGATTTTGACAGCTACGCGGTAAGCCCCGCCGAACTGCCGAAGATCGAAGGTGTCGGTTCATATATGAAGCAGGAAAGAAATGTAAAAATAGTAGTGGAAGGCCATTGCGATGAGCGGGGGACCGTTGACTACAACTTTGCCCTCGGGCAGAAAAGGGCCGAAGCGGTGAAGAGTTACCTCGTCAAGCTCGGCATCGATCCCGGCAGGGTCCGTACGATATCCTATGGCAAGGAATTGCCCCTCGAGACGGGGCAAACAGAGGATGCCTGGGCCAAGAACCGGCGGGCCCATTTCAAGATCGACCAGAAGGGGTGAGAGATGAAACATATTTTTAAATACTTCCTGGCCCTGCCGATCATCGGCATGATCATTCTGACCGGGTGTGTCACAACCGAGGAGGCAACGAAGATCCAGGGCAACATGAGCTCCCTCCAGGGGGACTTCTACCAGTTCAAGCAGGATACGGACGCCCGGCTTGCAAAGATAGAAAGGGAACAGGAGAACTTGAGCAAGCAGGTCGTCAACATGTATTCATCCGTCGACAGCCGCGATGAAAAGATCCGGAACATCATGGGAAAACTGGATGAGCTGGAATACCAGATCAGGACAAACCAGGCTGAATCGCGGACAACGTCCCTGACGAAGCGCGGCACCGATCAAGGCCCGCATATAACGACAACGGCACCGGAACCGAAGGGGAAAGCTACGGCAAAGACGCCGCCGCCAAAAACGGATGAGCGTTATGAAGAAGCCTACAAGGAAGCTTTCGATAGTTTCCAGCGCGGGCAATATGAAACGGCCATATCAAAATTTACCACCTTCACCGAAACGTACAGCGGGACGCCGCTTGCATCCAACGCATTCTACTGGATCGGCGAGTCTTACATGAACCTCAAGAACTATGACAAGGCGATACTCTATTTCCAGGAGGTCATCGACAAGTACCCGAAAAGCGAAAAGGCACCGAGGGCCCTTCTGTCGCAGGCCGAGGCGTTTCGCCTGACCAATGACAAGAAAAGCGCGACCACCCTTCTCAAGAGGATCATAGAGCTTTATCCGAAGAGCGAAGAGGCGATCATAGCGGAGCGGAAGCTGCGCAATCCCTGATCTGATAGCTTGAAATAAAAAAAATCCCTCCGGTCCAGCGGGCGCGGAGGGATTTTTTTATCCTAATGAACGGATCAGACCGGGATCTCGGGAAGCATCTCTTCCTGTGGAGGAAGCTGCTCCTCGGTCTTGTCGAGTATGTTCATATCGTAGTTGCGGTATTTCGGGTACCCCGTTCCGGCCGGGATGATGCGTCCCATAATGACATTCTCCTTGAGGCCTCTCAAGTAGTCAACCCTGCCCTCTATAGACGCCTGGGTCAATACTTTGGTGGTATCCTGGAAACTTGCCGCCGATATGAAGCTGTCCGTGATAAGGGATGCCTTTGTGATCCCGAGGAAAAGCGGTTCGGCCTGCGCGGGCTTGCCGCCTTCCGCGAGGACCCGCCTGTTCTCCTCTTCGAAGACCCACCACTCAACGTAATCGTCGATGATGAAGTTCGTGTCGCCGATATCTTTTATTTTTACCCTCTTGAGCATCTGCCGCACGATCGTCTCGATATGTTTGTCGTTGATCTTGACGCCCTGCAGCTGGTAGACCTCCTGGATCTCGTCGACGAGATACCGGGCAAGGTCCTTGATGCCGAGTATCCTCAATACGTCATGAGGATTGACCGGGCCGTCCATAAGGGGCTCGCCCGCCTTGACATAGTCGCCTTCGTGGACGATGACGTGCTTGCCGCGGGGGATCGTGTACTTGCGCGGTTCACCGTGGACCGTCTCCGGGGTGACGACTATCTCCCTCTTTCCTTTCGCCATCTTGCCGAACGACACCACACCGTTGATCTCGGTAACGATCGCATTCTCCTTGGGCTTGCGTGCCTCAAAAAGCTCGGCGACGCGCGGCAGACCGCCGGTGATGTCTTTCGTCTTCGTTGTTTCGCGCGGCATCTTCGAAATGACGTCGCCCGCAAAGATCTCGTCGCCTTCATTGACCACGATATGTGCGCCTATCGGCAGGATATACCGTGCCGGGCTCGTGGACCCGGGGATCATTTTCGTCCGGCCTTTTTCATCCTTGATCGATATCCTCGGGCGAAGCTCGGGATTCTTGGGCTCGATGATGACCTTGTATGAAAGGCCCGTCACCTCGTCCTTGCTTTCCTGCATTGTATCGCCTTCGAAAATATCACCATATTTTATCTTTCCGGTTTCCTCGGAGAGGATCGGGATGGTATAGGGGTCCCATTCAGCGAGGGTTTCGCCTTCTTTAACGGCCTGGCCGTCCTCGACCCTGAGCTTCGCGCCATAAATTACGGAATAGATCTCCCTCTCGCGGCCCGCCTCATCCATAATGGCTATTTCGCCGTTGCGGTTCATAACGACAGGTACGCCTTCACGGTTCAATATCGAGCGCACGTTGATGAATTTCACGATACCGTCATTGCGGGTCTCGAGGGTCGACTGTTCAACCCGTCTCGAGGCGGCGCCACCGATGTGGAACGTACGCATGGTCAGCTGCGTGCCCGGCTCGCCGATCGACTGGGCTGCGATAATGCCGACCGCCTCGCCGATGCTCACGAGTCTGCCGCGTGCAAGGTCACGCCCGTAGCACAGGACGCACACGCCCCGGCGCGACCGGCAGGTCAATACCGAGCGTATCTTTACCTTTTCAAAGCCTGCTTCCTCGATCAGTTTGAGATGGCTCTCCGTTATCTCCTCATTTTTGCGGACGATAACGGCGCCGTCCGGGTCTTTGAGGTCCTCGAAAGAAACTCGTCCCAGGATACGCGCGTCGAGGCGTTCGATGACCTCGCCACCCTCGACAAGGGACCCTATCTCGATGTAGTCGAATGTCCCGCAATCCTGCTCGGACACGACCACATCCTGGGCTACGTCGACAAGCCGTCTCGTAAGGTAACCCGAGTTGGCGGTCTTGAGAGCCGTATCTGCAAGGCCCTTGCGTGCGCCGTGGGTCGATATAAAGTACTGGAGGACGTCGAGTCCTTCCCGGAAGTTGCTCGTGATCGGGGTCTCGATGATCTCGCCCGACGGCTTTGCCATGAGGCCCCTCATGCCGGCAAGCTGCCTTATCTGCTGCGCGTTGCCCCTTGCACCCGAATGTGCCATCATAAAGATGGGGTTCAGGCTGTTCTGGTGCTCCGGTCTGCCGCTTGACGTCATGACCGGCTTTCCGTTCATGTCAAGGACGATATCCGAGCCAAGCTCGTCCATCAAGGCCTTCGCGATCTCCTCGGTCACGTTCGCCCATATATCGATGACCTGGTTGTATCTTTCACCATCCGTTATCAGACCTTCCTGGTACTGGTTCTGGACGGTCTTCACGGCGTCTTCCGCTTTTTCGATAAGCAATTTTTTCTTTTCCGGTATCTTCATATCGTCGATGGATATGGAGATGCCGCCAAGGGTCGCATAAAAATAACCCAGGTCTTTCAGCCTGTCGGACAGGATGACCGTGCATTTCTCGCCGGCGTCGCGGTAGCACTTGTCAACGAGCGCCGCGATGGTCTTCTTGTCCATGATCGTGTTGATGCTTGCGAACATGTCGTCCAATACCTTGTCCCGCTTCGGCTGCTCGAGTTCCATGAGGGCGTCCTGAACGACATCCCTCAAGATGATGCGGCCCGGCGTCGTGTCGACCAGTTTGCCGTTCAAGCGGACCTTGACCTTCGCATGGAGGTCTATCTGGCCGGAATCGTACGCGACGCGCACCTCTTCCGAATCCGCAAAGATCTTGTTCTCGCCCCGGCGGTATTTCCGGTCTATCGTGAGATAGTAAAGGCCGAGAACGATGTCCTGCGTCGGGACAATGATGGGCTTGCCGTTTGCCGGCGACAGGATATTGTTTGTCGACATCATGAGGACCCTGGCCTCTGTCTGCGCCTCCGTTGAAAGAGGCACGTGAACGGCCATCTGGTCGCCGTCGAAGTCGGCGTTGTATGCGGGGCAGACGAGCGGATGAAGCTGGATCGCTTTCCCGTCGATAAGCTGCGGCTCGAACGCCTGGATGCCGAGTCTGTGCAGGGTAGGCGCCCTGTTGAGCAGCACGGGATGTTCTTTGATCACTTCCTCGAGAACGTCCCACACCTCGGGCCTTTCCTTTTCCACGATCTTCTTTGCGTTCTTTATCGTTGTCGCATAACCCTTGCGGATCAGGCGGTTGTAGACGAACGGCTTGAAAAGCTCAAGCGCCATGTATTTTGGGAGGCCGCACTGGTGCAGCCTCAATTCCGGGCCGACGACGATGACCGACCGGCCTGAATAGTCGACGCGTTTTCCGAGGAGGTTCTGGCGGAACCGGCCCTGTTTTCCGCGGAGCATGTCGCTCAAGGATTTGAGCGGCCTCTTGCTTGCACCCGTCACGACCCTGCCGCGCTTTGAATTGTCAAAAAGGGCATCGACCGCTTCCTGGAGCATCCTCTTTTCGTTCCTGATAATGATCTCGGGAGCGTTGAGCTCCATGAGCCTTTTGAGCCTGTTGTTCCTGTTGATGACGCGCCTGTAGAGATCGTTCAAGTCGCTCGTTGCGAACCGGCCGCCGTCGAGCGGGACGAGGGGCCGCAGCTCCGGCGGAAGCACCGGGACGATATCGAGTATCATCCATTCGGGCCGGACACCGGACACCTTGAACGCGTCCACCACCTTGAGCCGCCGCGCGATCTTCTTTTTCTTCGCATCGCTCGACGTGTCCCGCATGTCGATGCGCAGGGTCTTGCCCAGTTCATCGACGTTGATCTTCTTGAGGCATTCCCTGATCGCCTCGGCACCGATACCGCCGACAAAACCCTCGCCGTATTTTTCCCTGGCTTCGATATATTTCTCTTCGCTGATGATCTCGCAGAAGCTGTATGGTGAATCACCCGGCTCGATCACGATATACATCTCGAAATAGAGAACGCGCTCAACCTCTTTGATCGTGAGCTCAAGCAGCGTCCCGATCTTGCTCGGCATGCTCTTCAGGAACCAGATATGTGCCACGGGGCACGCAAGCTTGATATGGCCCATGCGTTCGCGGCGGACCTTGGACTGTATAACCTCGACACCGCATTTCTCGCAGATGATGCCGCGGTGTTTCATTCGTTTATATTTTCCGCAGATACATTCGTAGTCCTTGACCGGGCCGAATATCTTCGCGCAAAAGAGGCCGTCCCGTTCGGGCTTGAACGTCCTGTAGTTTATCGTTTCCGGTTTCTTTACTTCGCCGTACGACCATTTTTCGATAAGCTCCGGTGATGCAAGCGATATCTTGATCGCCATGTAGCTTAACGGGTCGCGCTGCTTGTCTGACTTAAAATATTCTTCCAAGGTTGTTCCTCCTTGTTCTACTCTTCTTTGAGAAGCTCGACGTCAATACACAGGCCCTGGAGCTCTTTCACAAGAACATTGAAAGACTCCGGCAGGTTCGGTTCGAGAACGTCCTCGCCCTTGACGATAGCTTCATATGCCCTGATCCTTCCGTTGACGTCATCCGATTTGATGGTCAGGAATTCCTGGAGGGAATAGGCAGCCCCGTACCCTTCGAGGGCCCATACTTCCATCTCGCCTAACCTCTGGCCGCCGAACTGGGCCTTACCGCCAAGGGGCTGCTGGGTCACGAGCGAATACGGACCGATCGACCTCGCGTGTATCTTGTCGTCGACCAGGTGATGGAGCTTCAGGAAATACATGTTGCCGACAGTGATCTGGTGATGGAAGGCCTCGCCGTTCCTGCCGTCGAAGAGAGTTGTCTGCCGGGAATCCTGAAGGCCTGCCTGTTTGAAGAACTCCCTGATCTCTTCCTCTTTTGCACTGTCGAATACCGGCACTGCTATATTCACGCCTTTTTTCATTGCCTCAGCCAACGATGCCAGTTCTTCCTCGTCGAGGCGGTCAATAACGCCCTTCAGTTCATTGTTGGAAAAGGTCTTTTTCAGGATCTTCTTGACCGACTGGGCATCGTTGATCTTCTTGTAATACCCGTCAACCATTTCGCCGATCCTCTTCCCCATCTCTTTGGCCGCCCAGCCGAGGTGCGTCTCCAGGATCTGGCCCGCGTTCATACGTGAGGGAACGCCCAGAGGGTTGAGAACGATATCGATCGGGACGCCTTCTTCGGTGAACGGCATATCTTCTTCCGGCAGAATGACCGAGACGATGCCCTTGTTCCCGTGGCGGCCCGATATCTTGTCGCCGACCGCGACCTTGCGTTTCATCGCAACGTATACCTTGATCGTCTTGATGACGCCCGGCGGCAGCTCGTCGCCTTTCTTGATCTTGTTTATCTTGTCTTCGTAAATGATATGGATAAGCTCGACCTGGTTCTCCTTGCTCTCGACGAGCTTTTTGATCCGGGCCTCGAGGTCTTCGTTGCCGAAGTCGATCTCCTGGAGCTTATCGAAGGAAAGTGCAATGACCTTGTCACGCGTGAACGCCTCGCCTTTCTTGAGGAGGACCTTGCCCTTGCCGTCCTTGATGTCGGCCGGGGTTGTCTTGCCCTCCAGGAGGTCGGCGATCTTTGTCTTCTTGCTTTCGAGGATGATCTTTATCTGGTCTTCCTGGTCTTTCAGGATGTTCGATATCTCTTTGTCTTCGATGTCGCGGCTGCGGTCGTCCTTGTCGATACCCCTGCGGGAGAGGACCTTGACGTCGATTATGATACCCTCGATGCCGTGGGGTACCCTGAGGCTGGTATCTTTGACATCGCCGGCCTTTTCGCCAAATATTGCCCTCAAGAGCTTCTCTTCCGGGGTCAGCTGCGTTTCACCCTTCGGTGTCACTTTGCCGACGAGAATATCACTCGGCTTGACCGTCGCGCCGATCCTGACGATACCGCTTTCGTCGAGGTCCTTCAGGGCGTCATCGCCCACGTTGGGGATGTCCCGTGTCACCTCTTCCTTGCCCAATTTTGTATCGCGGACCACGCACTCGAGTTCCTCGATGTGTATCGACGTGAAAACGTCCTCTTTGACGAGCCGCTCGTTGATGAGGACGGAGTCCTCGTAGTTGTACCCTCTCCAGGGCATAAAGGCGACCATGACGTTCTTGCCGAGAGCCAGCTCGCCCCTGTCCGTCGAAGGGCCGTCGGCGAGGACATCGCCTTTCTTCACGAAATCGCCTTCCTTGACGATGACGCGCTGGTTGATGCACGTATCCTGGTTGGAGCGCCTGAATTTCAAAAGCTTGTAAACATCTATCTTCGTCGAGGCCTCGTCGTGGCCTTTCTTTTCTTCGTATTTGAGAATGATCCGGCTGGCATCGACGCTTTCGATCACGCCGTCGTGCCGCGCCATGATAGTCACCCGCGAGTCTCTTCCGACAACCCGCTCCATGCCCGTACCAATGATCGGTGCCTCGGTAATCACGAGCGGCACCGCCTGGCGCTGCATGTTCGAGCCCATGAGGGCCCTGTTCGCGTCGTCGTGTTCCAGGAAGGGTATGAGCGCGGCGGATGCGCTGACAAGCTGTTTCGGGGAAACATCCATGTATTCGACCTGGCCGGGGCTCACGAGATAAACGCTCCCGCCTTTCTGGGCCGGGATCAGCTCGCCGAGCAGTTTGCCGTCTTTATCGACAGGCGCGTTTGCCTGGGCAATGTAGTATTGCTCCTCTTCCATTGCGCTTAAGTAACTGACGTCGTCCGTCACTTTCTTATCGACGACCTTCCGGTAGGGGGCCTCGATAAATCCGAACTCATTGACCTTCGCAAATGTCGACAGTGACGCGATGAGGCCGATATTGGGGCCTTCAGGTGTTTCGATCGGGCATATCCTGCCGTAGTGTGTCGGGTGGACGTCACGGACCTCAAAACCGGCTCTTTCACGCGTGAGACCGCCGGGCCCGAGGGCTGACAGCCTGCGCTTGTGCGTGATCTCGCTCAAGGGGTTCGTCTGGTCCATGAACTGCGACAGCTGGCTCGATGCAAAAAAGTCTTTGACAGCGGTCGCCACGGGCTTCGGGTTGACAAGGTCGTGCGGCATGAGCGTTTCCATTTCCGGGAAGGTCAGCCTTTCCTTGATCGCCCGTTCCATGCGGACGAGACCCATCCTGAACTGGTTCTCGAGCAGTTCGCCGACGGTGCGGACCCTTCTGTTGCCGAGGTGGTCAATAT
Source organism: Syntrophorhabdaceae bacterium (assembly GCA_963666485.2). Taxonomy (GTDB): domain Bacteria; phylum Desulfobacterota; class Syntrophorhabdia; order Syntrophorhabdales; family Syntrophorhabdaceae; genus Delta-02. The sequence continues at coordinate 315,727 of CAXXUO010000009.1, forward strand.
CGTCGCCGGGGCCGCGCGCGTCTTTGAGCTTCAAGAGTTGGTGAACGACCTCGATGATGTCCTCGCGCCTCAAGATCGTCATGTCGAGGGCGACGTCGAGCCCGAGCCGGTGATTTATCTTGAGCCTGCCAACCCGGGACAGGTCATACCTCTCCGGGCTGAAGAACATGTTCTGAATGAGCGTCTCTGCGAACTCGATAGTAGGCGGATCGCCGGGGCGCAGTTTCCGGTATATCTCGATCAGTGCCTCGTCTTTCGTCGAGACCTTGTCGATGTTCAGCGTGTTGCGAAGCGACGGGCTGACGTTCAGGTTGTCAATGAACAACACCTGGAAGTTCTTCACTTTTTTCCCGATCAGCGTCTCGAGGTAGTCCGTCGTGATCTCTTTGTTGATCGGTATGAGGACCTCTTTCGTCTTGGGATCGATGATCTCGCTGGCCGTAACCTTGCCGATAAGGTCTTCCTCTTCGATAGGTATCGCGTGGATGTTGGCCTGTTCCATTTTCCGGATGACGGCCTTCGTTATCTTCTTGTGTTTCTTGACAAGGACCTCGTCGGTCTTCTCGTTGACAATGTCCGAAGGCGCCTTCTGGCCCAGAAGAAGAGCGAGCGGGGTCTCCTTGAACAGTCTCTTGTCTTTTATGACGATCGTCTCTTTTTCGTAAAAATAATCGAGGATCTCCTTTTCAGAGTATCCCAGCGATTTGAGGAACAAAGTGACGGGTATCTTCTTTTTCTTGTCGATTCTCACGTAAACGAGCTCTTTATGGTCGAACTCGAAATCGAGCCATGAACCGCGGTACGGTATCACGCGCGCTGTATATGAAAGGCTGCCGCCTATGGTCGTCTTGGTCTGGTCGGTGTCGAAGTAGACACCGGGTGAACGGTGGAGCTGGCTGACAATGACCCGCTCCGTGCCATTTATAATGAATGTGCCGCGTTCCGTCATGAGAGGGATCTCGCCAAAATACACATCCTGCTCCTTGACGGCGCGTATGTCCTTTGCTTTCGTGTCGGGATCAATATTCCATACGACGAGCCTGATCGTAACTTTCATCGGGGCGGCGAAAGTGAGCCCCCTGAAGATGCATTCCTCCTCCGAATTTTTGGGTTCGCCCATGTCGTACTTGACGAACTCGAGGGTAGTCGTATCGTGTGCATCCCTGATCGGGAAAACACTGCTGAAAACAGCCTGTAAGCCTATTGCGTCTCTTTTTTCCGCGGGAATATCTTTCTGTAAAAATTTCTCATACGAATCAAGCTGGATCTCGATAAGGTTCGGTATCTCGAGAACCTCTTTGATCTTTCCGTAATTTTTACGGAATATCCTGTTATGGAAAGTCTCTTTCATAAATTTATCTCACCTCATTTGGGTGTTAAAAGCGTAAAGACAGGGATCCAGTGCGAGCTTCACCAGCGAAGCACTGGACCCCTCTCTTTGTACAGCAATTTTCTTATTAATCAACCTTAACCTGTCCGCTGACTTCTTCCAGCTGTTTCTTGATGTTCGCAGCTTCGTCTTTGGATACAGCTTCTTTAACCGCTTTCGGTACTCCTTCTACGAGATCTTTCGCTTCCTTGAGTCCAAGTCCGGTGATCGCGCGGACGACCTTGATGACCTGGATCTTCTTGTCTGCTTCGTAACCCGTAAGCGTTACGTTGAACTCGGTCTTCTCTTCGACAGCTTCCGCTGCAGGGGCCGCTGCCGCGCCGGCGCCTGCTCCAGCCGCCATCATCGGCATTGCTGCCTGTACGCCGAACTTATCTTCCAATTCCTTCACGAACTCGGAGAGTTCGAGCACTGTCATATTCTCGATGAAACTGATAACTTCTTCACGTGAAATTGCCATGTATATGATCCTCCTTTTATGCTTGTTCTTTTTGCGCCTTGATGGAATTTAAAACGAGCATGAGCTTGTTCAAATTTCCCGACAGGGCGTAGACGAGACGGGTCGGCTGACCCTTGAGAAGCCCGACCAATTTGCCGAGCAGGATATCCCGTGACGGAAGGGTCGAGAGTTTCTGGATCTCTTCCGCGGTGATCGTACGATCACCGATATATCCTGCCTTCATTTTCAGGTTGGGCATTTCTTTGGCCAGACCGGCAATCACCTTCGCGGGGCCGATCGGGTCCGCGTTGGTACAAATGATCGCATTAGGACCGTCGAATTTGTCGTAAAGAGCTTCGGCTTTTGTACCTTTGGATGCAATCCTGAGAAGAGTGTTCTTGACGACGGTGAAATCCGTGCCAACATTGCGTAGCTCTCGTCTCAGTTTTGTTACCTGGGCTACGTTCATGCCGCTGAAGTCTGCCAGAAAAAGGCAGTCGAGCTCTTTTAACTTCGACTCTAATTCTTCAACAACCTTTGTTTTCTTTTGCCGTTCCAATGGTGTTTATCCCTCCTTTCTCTAGAATATGTATGGAAAGTCAGGGGAGAGACCATGCTACGAAAAGCCTCGGCAGGCCGTTCCAACGCTTAAGCGGCGCATCGATAAAAGCGCCACACCTGCTTTCTCTGACCTTTTCCCTATTTCGTCAAGCTTCGTGCATAAGAAGGATCGACTTTTATACCCGGGCTCATGGTGGTACTAATCGCCATGCCTTTTACATACGTTCCTTTGCTTGTCGGTGGTTTTAGCCTGATAACCGCATCGAGGAGTGAATTGAGATTTTCAATGAGTTTCTCTTTCCCGAAACTGATCTTCCCTACAGGCACATGGAGGTTCCCTGCCTTGTCAACCCGGAATTCTACGCGGCCGGCCTTCATTTCCTTGACTGTTTTGGCTATCTCGAAAGTGACTGTGCCGACCTTCGGGTTAGGCATAAGGCCCCGAGGCCCGAGGATCTTACCTAATTTACTGACCATACCCATGACATCAGGGGTTGCGATCGCCTTGTCGAAATCCATCCATCCTTTCTGGATCTTCTCGATAAGGTCTTCACCGCCAACCGTATCCGCTCCGGCTTCCTGGGCTTCTTTTTCTTTTTCACCCTTTGCGAAAACCAGCACGCGGACCGATTTGCCAAGTCCGTGGGGCAGCGCTACGGAACCGCGGACCATCTGATCTGCATGACGAGGGTCAACACCGAGCCTGAGTGCAAGTTCGACGGTCTCGTCAAATTTCGCAAAACAGATCTGGGGCAGCAGTTCCAATGCTTCGTCCATTTCATACCGTTTTTCGCGATCGATTTTCTTTCTCGCTTCGACATATTTTTTTGCAAGTGCCATTTTACAATCACCTCATGTTAGATACGCCAACATGCTGTCGTGAACATGCCAGGCGCTTTGGTTACGTTCTATCCTTCTACGACCTCGAGGCCCATGCTGCGCACGGAACCCTCGATGATCTTTATCGCCCCATCGATATCCTTCGCATTGAGATCGACCATTTTGAGCTGTGCGATCTCTTTTACCGAGGACTTCGTTATGGATCCGACCGTTTCCTTCTTGGGATTATTGGAGCCTTTTGCCAGTTTTGCAGCCTTTTTAATAAGAAATGACGCAGGCGGTGTCTTCGTGACAAAGGTGAAGGTCCTGTCGGAGAAGATGGTGATCAGTGCCGGGATGATCGTGCCTTCCTGGCTTTTTGTCCTTTCATTGAAAGCCTTACAGAACTCCATGATATTGACGCCATGCTGACCAAGCGCGGGGCCCACCGGCGGTGACGGGGTGGCCTGACCGGCCTGGAGCTGGAGTTTTACCAATGCGATAACTTTCTTTGCCATTTCTTATGCTCCTTCAAATTTTCTCTATCTGTATAAAATCAAGTTCAACAGGTGTTGTCCTGCCAAAGATGTTGAGCAGGACCTTGACCTTGCCCTTCTCCGGTTTTATCTCTTCGACATTACCGGTGAAATTGGTGAACGGTCCCTCGGTGACCTTGATGCCGTCGCCTTTTTCGAACCTGATCTTGGGCTTGATCTTTCCTTTGCCTTCCTGGATCGCATTGATAATATCGTTGACTTCCTTCTCCGGAAGGGCCGGGGGGTTCATCTTGTCGTACCCGACAAAACCCGTTACTTTCGGGGTATTGCGCACGAAATGCCACGTCGTGTCGTTCATGACCATGTTGACGATGATATATCCCGGGAAAACCGTCCTCTGCGACTTCTTCACCTGCCCCTTGACCTTCTCCATGATGATCTCGGACGGGACGATGATGTCGCCGAAATACTCCTCCATTTTCGTGATCTTGATGTTCTCTTCCAACATCTCCTTCACTTTCTGTTCGTATCCCGAATAGGTGTGGACAACATACCATTTTTTATCCATTGGGTTTTCCGTCGTTCCTTATCGTATGATGGCCTGGATAATCTTGGACAGGCCGATGTCGACTATGCCAAGAAAGAGCGATGCGATGACCACTGTTATGAGGACAATGTATGTGCCTTTCATGGCATCCTTGCGCGATGGCCAGGTTACCCTTTTACCTTCGTGATACACTTCCCGGAAGTAATCTTTTATAGGTTCAAGTTTCTCTTTGAAATCCATTTATCACCATAAATTTAACAGGCCAGGAGGGATTCGAACCCCCAACACCCGGATTTGGAGTCCGGTGCTCTATCCGTTAGAGCTACTGGCCTTTTGTATGCCTATTTTGTCTCCTTATGGCTTGTGTGTTTCCTGCACGCGTAGCAGTATTTCTTCAGTTCAAGCCTGTCGGGAGTCTTCTGTTTGTTCTTCGTTGTCGTGTAATTTCGTCTCTTGCATTCCCCGCAAGCCAATATCACAAGTTGCCGCATTGTAATTCCCCTTTATTCGATTATCTCGGTGACGACGCCGGCACCGACCGTCTTGCCGCCCTCGCGGATGGCAAACCTCAGCTCCTTCTCGAGCGCGATGGGTGTGACGAGCTCAACGGAGAGCGTCACGTTGTCGCCGGGCATGACCATCTCGACGCCGTCGGGGAGCTTCGCCACGCCGGTGACGTCCGTTGTCCGCAGGTAGAACTGGGGACGGTAGCCGGAGAAGAACGGCGTGTGGCGGCCGCCCTCTTCCTTCGTCAGGATGTAGACCTCGCCCTTGAACTTCGTGTGGGGCGTGATGGAGCCGGGCTTCGCGACGACCTGGCCGCGCTCGACCTCGTCCTTCTTCGTGCCACGGAGCAGCAGGCCGACGTTGTCGCCCGCCATACCGGAGTCGAGGATCTTTCTGAACATCTCGACGGAGGTGGTGACGGTCTTCTGGGTGGGACGGAAGCCGATGATCTCGACCTCGTCGCCGGGCTTCACGACGCCCCTCTCTATCCTTCCCGTTACGACCGTGCCGCGGCCGGAGATCGTGAAGACGTCCTCGACGGGCATGAGGAAGGGCTTGTCCGTGTCGCGGGCGGGCTCGGGTATATAGGAGTCGACCGCATCGAGGAGCTCGTAGATGCTCTTGCAGTCAGGGCAGTTCGGGTCCCCGCAGCCGTGCTCCAAGGCCTTTAAGGCCGATCCCTTGATGATGGGGATGTCGTCGCCGGGGAACTCGTACTGGGTTAAGAGCTCACGGAGCTCCATCTCGACGAGCTCGATGAGCTCGGGGTCGTCGACCATGTCCGTCTTGTTGAGGTAGACGACCATGGAGGGCACGCCGACCTGGCGGGCAAGGAGTATGTGCTCACGGGTCTGGGGCATGGGGCCGTCGTTGGCTCCCACGACCAGGATAGCGCCGTCCATCTGGGCGGCACCCGTGATCATGTTCTTGATATAGTCGGCATGGCCCGGGCAGTCCACGTGCGCGTAGTGGCGGTTGGCCGTCTCGTACTCGACGTGGGCGGTGGCGATCGTGATGCCCCTTTCCTTCTCCTCGGGCGCCTTGTCGATCTGGTCGAACGGGATCCACTCGGCCTGGCCCTTGTTCGCGAGGCAGCGGGTGATGGCGCTCGTCAGGGTGGTCTTCCCGTGATCTATATGGCCGATGGTTCCTATGTTGACATGTGGTTTCGTCCGTTCAAACTTTTTCTTACCCATACTGGACCTCCGTGATATTTTTTATGGAGCCCATGAGCGGGATTGAACCGCTGACCTCATCCTTACCAAGGATGTGCTCTGCCGACTGAGCTACATGGGCACCAACCAAAAGGATATATCCCAAGTCGTGCACTTTCAGGCAGAAACAACTCCCCACCCGCTTTTTTTCTTACTTTTCAGCGGGCAACGATCGTTCCGCCCATAATTCAAGGGGCATACGCCCCGGTATACTCAACCTTACGAAACGGGAATCAACCGTCTCGCGCTTTCTTCTGGAGCGGGCATCTTCACCCGCGACTTTTTGGAGCGGGAAACGGGACTCGAACCCGCGACCCTCAGCTTGGAAGGCTGATGCTCTAACCAACTGAGCTACTCCCGCATATATCTTTATGAGCCTTAAGCCAAGGCTCGTTTTTTATGGTGGAGAGGGGTGGGATCGAACCACCGAAGGCTTCGCCAACAGATTTACAGTCTGCCCCCTTTGGCCGCTCGGGAACCTCTCCGTATATAGCTGGTGATGGGACTCGAACCCGCAACCTGCTGATTACAAATCAGCTGCTCTGCCGATTGAGCTACACCAGCAAAATAGTTATTATACTACAAGAATCGTGCCAAAATCAACATGAAGTTCCTTACGAATAAACATAATGTATTAAAATATTTTGGCGGGCGATGTCAACATATTCCTTGCACTATTGTACCATAATCTGCCGTACTCAATATAGCATATTGACAAAGGAACCTGAAATGTAGTTACATAATACGCTTTTATCATTTAGGAGGTGATGCTGTTATGGTATGCGCAACATTGAAACCGGGTATCGAGTGCCTGTTCATGAAGAAAGCAGGATGTTCATACAGCGGAGGGAAGTGCTTTACGGTCGTCGAGAACTGCGATGGCTGCACCAGGGTCGTCGTATTTGAAACGGGAAGTTATTGCTCAAGTTTTCCCTCTCCTGCCCAGAAATGGCAGAAGGGCAACTGCCCGATGTCAACCCACGTAAAGAAAGCGGTTGCAAAAGAAGAGCAGAAGATCAACCCGCTGAAGGCATCAAAAAGGGCCGCCGGCAAGAAATAACGGCGCAAACAGGCCGCAGGGGCGGGATTTACAATACAATCGTGCAGAACTATTTGACTTTCCCATCTTAAGGATGGTAAAACAGACGCACGTTTTTAACAGGAGGGCAATCTTTTGAGGAAGAATAAGTCGGCTATCAAGAGGGCGGTACAGTCTGAAAAACGCAGGCTGAGAAATTCTCATTTCAAAACAACGATGAAAACGAAGATCAAACGGGTCATAGGCGCTATCGAAGCCAAAAGTGCCGAGACCGAAGCGGTGTTCAGAGATGCCGTCGCCTCCATAGACAAGGCTTCTTCAAAGGGAGTCATCCATCCGAACAACGCAGCCCGGAAGATCTCCCGCCTCGCCAGGAAACTCCACAAAAGCCAGCAGGCCTGATCAATCCAATTTTAGATCGCAAAATAAGCCAGGGCATCTCCGCCCTGGCTTATTATTTTAACGTTCTGCTCCATTTTGCGTCTGAAGATCTTTGTGGCATTCTTTTCAGCCAAATGCGTGAAAAACCCAAAATTACCACAGGCCGTCATTCCGGCTTGCCGGAATCCGGTGTCTTTTTTCTTTTGTTTGGAAAGATATAATAAAAACAATTAGTTGAAAAAGGCTAAAGACACTGGATTCCGCCGCAAAAGCCGGCGGAATGACGGACTGAATTAGCATGTAGTCTTGAAAGTACCCTGTGTTGCAGAACAGGTTTTAGTACTCAAGCAAGAGCTGGGCACTGAAGCGCCTTGCCATACGTGCCGACATGCGCCTGATGGCCTCGCGCCGGTTGTATTCCTCGGCGCCGCTCTGGATCTTGTAGTACTCGTAGTCAGAAAGGGTAAAATTTTTCACTAGTTTCCCGTTTCTTTGATACAGCGAAACGACCATCACAACGGCTACCGTCTTCTCAATGACCGTGCCATCGGTAGCCAGTGCGTTCGGTGCCGTTGTTACAGTCTGGATGTTACCCTTGATATAGGCATCCGCATTCGCCTGGTTGATGGTAAAAAGTCCCGACCCCAGGAGTTCTTTCGCAAAAGAATCCGTCACAGGCTGGGCTATGCTGGATTCAAACGTTGAATTAGTGAATATAGATACGTAGATCGACGAGATCTCGCCCCCGTAGATACCTTTTCCCCCGATAACCTGGTACCCGCATGCCCCCGCCATGAGAACGAAGACCAAGATACAACACATCGCTACTTTTTTCGCACTGCTTTTTTTCATAAAGTTTCCCACCGGGCGTCTCTTCCCGTTCCCGTCATCCGCACACGATATTAACGAGCTTGTTCGGAATGACGATCGTCTTCCTGACCGTTTTTCCCTCGATATGCCTTTGCACCTTTTCGAGAGCAAAGACGATCTCCTTGATGGCGTCTTCCGAAAGGTCCCTGTCCGCTTCGAACGTATCACGGAGCTTGCCGTTTATTTGAACAGGGATCATGATCTTCTCTTCCTTGACGAGCTCGCTGTCCCAGGCCGGCCAGGACCTGCCGATCGATGCAGCATCACCGCCCAGAGTTTGCCACAATTCGCATGTTATATGGGGCACGAACGGGTAAAGAAGCTTGAGAACGGTTTCCACAGAGCCTTTAAAAAGCGCCTGTGCCCTGGCGTTCAGGTTGCCTTTTTCGATGAACTTATACGTCAGGTTCACGAGCTCCATCACGCCGGCGATCGCCGTGTTCAGGTGAAACCGTTCCAGATCTTCACTGACCTTCATTATCGTTTTGTGTATCTTGTGAATAAGGGCCTTTTCGTCGGCCGAAGCATCCGAAAATTTATCCGCCGATGTAACGCCTTTCAGCGCATCCTTGTGTTCATCTACCAGCCTCCAGACCCTCTGCAGGAATCGGTAGCTGCCCTCAACGCCCTGGTCACTCCAGTCAAGGTCCCTCTCAGGGGGCGATGCGAAGAGGCAGAACAGCCGGGCTGTATCTGCTCCATACCTTTCGATGAGATAATTGGGATCGACGACATTGCCCTTGGACTTGGACATCTTTGCGCCGTCCTTGATGACCATTCCCTGGGTCAGCAGGTTCTTGAAAGGCTCCCGGACATCGACAAGGCCGAGTTCGCTCAAGACCCTGTTGAAGAACCGGGAATACAAAAGGTGGAGCACGGCATGCTCGATGCCACCTATGTACTGGTCCACGGGCATCCAGTAATCGACCCGTTTTTTGTCGAGGGGCCCGTTAAAATCGGGGCATGTATATCTCAGGAAATACCACGACGATTCGACGAACGTGTCCATCGTGTCCGTCTCCCGCCGCGCCTTGCCTTTGCACGCGGGGCATTCCACCTCGTAAAATGCGGGGTAGTCGGCAAGAGGCGACCGGCCGACCATCTTTATCTCGAGGTCTGTCGGGAGCACCACGGGCAGGTCGGCCTCGGGCACGGGGACTGTGCCGCATTTTTCGCAGTAGATGATGGGGATAGGTGCCCCCCAGTACCTCTGGCGGGAGATGCCCCAGTCTTTCAGACGGAAATTGACCGTTCTCGTTCCCAGGCCTTTCTCTTCGAGGTAATCAATGATCGCGTTTATTGCCTGGCGGTTGTTCATCCCGTTGAATTGGGCCGAATTGACGAGCACGCCGTCATCCACGAAGGCGCAGTCCATGGTCGCCGGGTCGAGCATCCTGTCTTTCGGCATGATGGTCACGATGACCGGGATGTTATATTCCCGGGCAAATTCGTAGTCCCTCTGATCGTGGGCCGGGACCGCCATGATGGCGCCCGTCCCGTATTCCATGAGCACGAAATTGCCGACGTAGATCGGGATCTTTGTGCCGTTAAGCGGGTTGATGGCGTATTTCCCGGTAAAGACACCCTCTTTCTCGAGGCTGATCTCTCCGCGAAAGCTTCTGTCCTGCGACTTTACCTTCTGGACAAAATCACCGACCGCCTTTTCCTGGTCCGTTCCGCGCGAAAGTTCGAGCGTAAGCGGATGCTCGGGCGCAAGCACCATGAAGGTTACGCCATAGAGGGTATCCGGCCGTGTTGTAAATATCGTGAACGGCGAGCCGTCCTCGAGCGTAAAATGAACTTCCACGCCGTAGCTCTTGCCGATCCAGTTCTTCTGCATGCTGGTGACCTTCTCCGGCCAGCCCGGCAGTTTGTCGCAGTATTCGTACAGTTCGTCCGCATACCTGGTGATAGCGAAAAACCACTGCGTGAGCTCCTTCTGGACGACCTCTTCGCCGCACCGCCAGCAATTCCCGCCTTCTACCTGCTCATTCGCGAGGACGGTCTGGCATTTCGGGCAGAAATTGACAGGGGAACTCTTGCGGTACACAAGCCCCTTCTCGTACATTTTCAGGAACATCCACTGTTCCCACCGGTAATAATCGACGCTGCACGTCGCGATCTCGCGCCGCCAGTCATACCCGAAACCGAGTCTCTTTAACTGATCACGCATGTAATCAATATTTTTGTAGGTCCATGCAGCGGGCTGTATCCCTCTTTCAATGGCCGCGTTTTCCGCAGGCATACCGAATGCGTCCCATCCCATCGGGTGAAGGACATTCAGGCCCTGCATCCTTTTGTACCGGGATATGACATCGCCAATCGAGTAGTTGCGCACGTGCCCCATATGGATATTCCCCGATGGATAGGGGAACATCTCGAGCAGGTAGAACTTCCGCTTTGCGGGGTCCTCGTCGACATCGAATGCCCTGTTGTCTTCCCAGAATTTTTGCCATTTCTCTTCTATCGCGTGCGGTTCGTAGGGATTCATCGTAAACGCTCTCCGAATGTTGTTCGTGTGCCCGGTCTATTTCTCCTGCATGGCGCGTATGCGCAGCCGCAGTGCATTGCAGCGTATAAAGCCGCCGGCATCCTTCTGGTCATACACGGTGTCCGTATCGAATGTCGCAAATTCCTTCATATAGAGCGAATTGGCAGATTTCCGCCCGGCCACGCTGCAGGTGCCCTTGTACAGTTTCATCCGTGCCGTGCCGTTGACAACAGACTGTATCTCGTCGGTCAGTGCCATCATTGCCTTCATCTCGGGTGAATACCAGAAACCGTAGTAAATGAGTTCCGCGATCTTCGGGATAAGGCCGTCGCGGATATGCATGACCTCGCGGTCAAGCGTCAGGGTCTCGACCGCGCGATGGGCCGCGTGAAGGATGGTGCAGCCCGGGGTCTCATAGACGCCGCGCGATTTCATCCCGACGAAACGGTTCTCGACGATATCGACCCGTCCTATACCATTCTTCCCGCCGATCTTGTTGAGGTGATCGACAATGCCGAACGCCGACATCTTTTCCCCGTCAACCGCTACGGGTACGCCTTTCTCGAACGTGATCTCGATGTACGTCGGTTTGTCCGGGGCCTTCTCCGGCGATACTGTCGTCAGGAACATGTCTTCGTTCGGCTCCGACCACGGGTCTTCCAGGACCCCGCCTTCGTAGCTGATATGCATGAGGTTGCGGTCCATGCTGTAGGGTTTCTTCTTCGTGACCGGCACCTCTATGTCGTGCTTCTTTGCATAATCTATGAGATCGTCGCGCGACGTGAACTCCCATTCCCGCCACGGCGCTATGATCTTCACGTTCGGCTCCATCGCGTAGAACGTGAGCTCGAACCGGACCTGGTCGTTGCCTTTGCCCGTCGCGCCATGACACACCGCATCGGCATTCTCCTCGCGCAATATCTCGATCTGCCTCTTCGCTATGAGGGGCCGGGCGATGGATGTGCCCATGAGATAATTCCCTTCGTATATCGCGTTCGACTTGATCGCAAAAAATATAAAATCCCGCGCAAACTCCTCGCGCAGGTCTTCGATGTACACCTTCGATGCGCCTGTCTTTATCGCTTTCTCCTTCAGCCCGACCAGTTCTTCTTCCTGGCCGACGTCGGCAGCATACGCGATGACCTCGCAGTCATAGACATCCTTGAGCCACTTGACAATGATCGATGTGTCGAGCCCGCCTGAATAAGCAAGGACCACTTTCTTAACTTTTTTCATCCTGACCTCCATTTTTATTCGGCGAGAGTCGTCGCCTGGCCCTTGAGAAGCCACTCAAGAAGCGCCTTCTGCACGTGCAATCTGTTCTCCGCCTGCGTGAATATCACATCACTGAACCGCTCGAACACCTCGCCGGTTATCTCCTGCCCCCTGTATGCGGGGAGGCAGTGCATGACGATAGCGTCCCGGTGTGCATGCTTCAGCAATCTATCATCTATTTTGTACCCTTTAAATGCTTTTTTTCGTGCCGCCTTTTCTTTTTCCTGGCCCATGCTGACCCATACGTCCGTGTATATCACGTCAGCACCGCGCACAGCCTCTTTCGGATCGTCGGTGAGCACAAAACCAGGGTTCTTCGATGCCGCGGCAACAAGCTCCCTGTCCGGCTCATACCCTTTCGGCGCGGCGATAGCGAAGGGCATTTTCAGCAGTATCGCCGCTTCGATCCACGAGTTCGCTACGTTGTTCCCGTCGCCGATGTATGCGACCTTCACCTTCGAGGGGTCTCCTTTGTACTCCTTGATTGTAAAAAGATCGGACAGTATCTGGCACGGGTGCAGCTGGTCAGACAGGCCGTTTATGACCGGTATCGTCGCCCATTTGGCGAGATCGTCGACTATGCCCTGGGAAAAGGTGCGGACCATGATCCCGTGAACATACCGGCTCATGACCCGTGCCGTATCCTGTATGGGCTCACCCCGGCCTATCTGGGTCTCCGTGGGGCTTAAGAAAACGGCGTGCCCGCCGAGCTCCTGCATCCCGGCCTCAAATGAAATGCGTGTCCGCGTCGATGCTTTCTCGAATATCATCGCGAGGTTCTTGCCCTTGAGCGTCTCATGCGCTTTGCCCTTGCGGCGCAGTTCTTTGAGCTGCTTCGCCCTTTTCAGGAGATGGTCGTACTCCTTTTTTGTAATGTCCAGTAGTTTGGTAAAGTCCCTTTTCACACTTTTTTCCTTTCGAATATCTGGTCCGCTATCTCGAGGAATATGTCGATCTCCTCTTTCTTCACGATGAGCGGCGGGACAAGGCGCAGGGTTGTCCCTTTCGTGCAGTTCAGGATGATCCCTTCAGCAAGAAATTCGCGTGCAACGGCGTCGCCATCGAGGGTAAGCTCGATGCCCCTGATCAGGCCGATCCCCCGTATTTCAGTGACAAAGGGGAATTTTTTCTGGATCGCGAGGAGTCCCTGGTAGAGATATTCACCGGATTCAACGGCATTCTTGAGTATCTTGTCGTCAATGATCGTGTTGAGGGTGGCAAGCACGGCGGCCGAGGCGAGCGGATTTCCGCCGAATGTCGAGGCGTGCGTGCCCGGCACGAACGCAGACATTATCTCGTCGGTCGCAACGATGGCCCCCACCGGGAAACCATTTCCGAGCGCCTTCGCGAGGCTCATGATGTCGGGTTCGATCCCGAAATGCTCATATGCGAAAAACTTCCCCGTCCTTCCGATGCCCGTCTGGACCTCGTCGAGGATGAGGAGTATATCTTTCTCTTTTGTAAACGTGCGAAGCTGCCGGACATATTCCGTGTCTGCGACATAAACACCGCCCTCGGCCTGGATGAGTTCGAGCATGACGGCGCATGTCTTCTCGCTGACCGCATTTTTCAGTGCGTCGATATCATTGAACGGGACATGGGTGAAACCCTGTGTCAGGGGTTCGAAGCCCACCCCGAACTTCTTCTGGCCCGTTGCGGCAAGAGTGTTCACCGTCCTGCCGTGAAACGAGTTCTCCATGGTGATGATCTCGTGCCTGCCTTCGCCGTACTTGTTCCAGGAGTACCTCCGGGCGAGCTTGATAGCCGCTTCGTTCGCCTCCGCGCCGCTGTTGCAGAAAAAGACCTTGTCACCGAACGAGTTTTCGACAAGCATCTGGGCCGCCTTGATCTGCGGCTCCATGTAGAACAGGTTCGACACATGGAACAATTTCTTCGCCTGGGCGGTCAGCCCCTCGACGACCTTTTCATGGGCGTGGCCCAGGTTGCATACGGCTATGCCCGCAAGGAAATCGAGGTACCGCCGGCCGTTGACATCCCAGAGCCAGCATCCTTCCCCCCGCGAGATCGCCATCGGGAACCGCGTGTATGTGTTCGCAATATACTGCGTTGCCTTCTTTATCAGGTCTTCCTGCATTTCTTAATCTCCTATTATCTCTGTGCCGATCCCGGAATCCGTGAAAACTTCGAGCAAGATCGCGTGGGGCACCCTGCCATCGACGACGTGGGCTTCCCTCACGCCTGCCTTTAGTGCGTCGGTACAGCATGTCACCTTCGGGATCATCCCGCCCGTCACTGTAGAATTCTCGATGAGCTTCTCGATCTCGGAGCGCTTGAGCATCGAGATCAGTTTACCGTCCTTGTCCATGACGCCTTCGACGTCAGTCAACAGAATGAATTTTTCCGCCGAAAGCGCCGCGGCGATGCTCCCGGCCGCCGTATCGGCGTTTATGTTGTACGCCTTGCCGTCCACGCCGTCGGCGATTGGCGCAATGACGGGAATGTAACCGTGCCGCGAGATATCCTTGATAATGGCGACATCGACCGAGACGATCTCGCCGACAAGGCCAATATCCTTCCCGGCAACCTGCTTCGCCATGAGGAGCCTGCCGTCCTTGCCGGACAGCCCGATCGCCTTTCCGCCCATGTCGTTTATATTCTTCACGATCTCCTTGTTCACGCTCCCGGAGAGAACCATTTCGGCCACCTCGAGGGTCTTCTCATCGGTGACGCGCAGGCCGTCGACGAACCGCGTCGGTATCTGAAGGTCCTTGAGCAGTTTGCCGATCATCGGCCCGCCCCCGTGAACGATCACGGGGTTGATGCCCACGTACTTCAAAAGCGCGACGTCCTTGGCAAATTCCTTTTTCAGGGACGCCTCCTCCATTGCAGCACCGCCGTACTTTATGACAAAGATAGAGCCGGCAAACTTGCTGATATAAGGAAGGGCTTCCAGCAGCGTCTTTATTTTCTCGCTCATTACAAACACCCCGGTATACGTAATTTACAGGATATACCTGCTCAGGTCCTCTCTGTCGAGGAATTCGCCCAGTTTTTCACGGACGTATTTTTTTGACACATCGACCTTCTGCCCTTTCAGGTCAGGGGCCGTGAAAGAAATGTCATCGAGGAGCTTTTCCATCACCGTGTAAAGCCTCCGGGCCCCGATATTTTCGGTCATCTCGTTTATCCTCTGGGCAATGTCGGTTATCTCGCGTATCGCCTCCTCGCTGAACTCGAGATCGACGTCCTCTGTTTTCAGCAGGGCCTTGTACTGCTTGATGAGCGCGTTGTCGGGCTCCGTTATGATCCGGTAGAAATCGTCCTTGGTGAGGGCATCGAGTTCCACCCGGATCGGGAAACGTCCCTGCAGTTCGGGGATGAGGTCCGCCGGCTTCGACATGTGGAACGCGCCCGCCGCAATGAAAAGGATATGGTCCGTTTTCACCATGCCGTATTTCGTCGTGACCGTCGTTCCTTCAACGATGGGGAGGATGTCTCTCTGGACACCCTCGCGGGAGACATCCGGCCCGTGCCCGTGGTCCCGGCTTGCGATCTTGTCGATCTCATCGAGGAAGATGATCCCCGACTGTTCCACCCGGTCAACGGCGTCCGATGTCACGCGGTCCATGTCGATGAGTTTTCGGGACTCCTCCTGAATATAATGCTCGTAGGCTTCACCCACCTTCATTTTTCGTTTCTTCGTCTTCTGGGGCATCATGTTGCCGAACATGTCCCGAAGCTGCATGTCCATTTCTTCCATGCCCTGCGAGGAGAATATCTCTATGATAGGAAGGGCCCTGTCGGGGACCTCGAGCTCCACGACCTTGTCGTTCATGCTGCCGGCCTTGAAGCGCGCACGGATCTTCTCCCGGGACTGGTCCGCGGTTTCCTCTCCTTCCCCGGACGCTGCGCTGCGTCTCTTCGGTATAAGCAGGTCGAGTATCCTCTCCTCCGCGGCGAGCGTCGCCTTCTCCTTCACGCGTTCATGCTCCTCTTTCTTGAGCATGTTGACGGAAAGCTCGGTCAGGTCCCTGATCATCGACTCCACGTCCCTGCCGACATAGCCGACCTCGGTAAATTTCGTGGCCTCGATCTTGAGGAACGGCGCGTCGGCGAGCCTCGCGAGCCTCCGGGCGATCTCCGTTTTACCGACCCCGGTCGGTCCTATCATGATTATGTTCTTGGGGGCAACCTCGTCGCGCAGGTCCGCAGGGATCATCTGGCGGCGCCACCGGTTCCTCAAGGCGACGGACACGGCCTTTTTCGCCTTGTGCTGGCCGATAATGAACCGGTTGAGTTCCTCCATAATTTCTTTCGGCGTCAATTGTTTCATCAAAGTTCCTCTATGTTGATCCTGTCGTTGGTATAGATGCATATCTCGGACGCGATGGCCATTGCCTCCCGCACAATCTCACCGGCCGACAGTGACGTGTGTTTGACAAGGGCCTTTGCCGCGGCCTGTGCGTAGGGGCCGCCTGAGCCTATCGCGGCGATGCCGTCGTCCGGCTCTATGACGTCCCCGTTGCCGGACAGGATCAGTGTGTGGTCCATGTCTGCCACGATAAGGAGCGCCTCGAGCTTTCTTAAGAGCCTGTCGGTCCTCCAGTCCTTCGCGAGCTCGACCGACGCGCGCATGATATTGCCATTGTACTGTTCAAGTTTTTTTTCGAAACGCTCAAAAAGCGTGAATGCGTCGGCCGTCGCCCCCGCGAAACCGGCAAGGCACTTGTCCTGGTAGAGCCTCCGGACCTTCTTCGCCGTGTGTTTCATGACGGTTGCATTCAGTGTGACCTGGCCATCCCCTCCAATAGCAATTCCCCCATTGTGCCTGACGCACAAAACAGTTGTGGCTTCCATTTTTTTACCTTCTTGGATGGGATTTGTCGTATATCTCCATGAGTTTGTCCATGGAGACGTGGGTATACCGTTGGGTTGTGGATAGCTTGGAATGGCCCAGCAATTCCTGAATGCCCCGAAGGTCTGCGCCGTTGTCCAGCATGTGGGTGGCAAAAGAATGTCTGATCCCGTGCAGGGCAAGGTTTTTGAAGAGCTGTGCCTTTATCTGATGTTTTTTCATAATGCCGAGGAGGCCCCGGTATGTAAGCCTCTCTCCACGAAAATTAATGAAAAGCGCCTTGTTCGCATTAAATTTTTCGTTCTTGCCGGCGAGCGCCAGGTACGCCTCGAGCGCCTCTTTCGCCTTCTCGCCGAAAGGAACGATCCTTTCTTTCCCGCCCTTGCCCATGACCCGGGCCCACATGCCATCGAGATGAACGTCTTCCCGGTCGAGCGAAAGGACCTCGGCCGCCCGCATCCCCGAGGAATACATCAGTTCAAAGATCGCGAGGTTCCTGACGTTGAGCCATCCATCCTTCGGCAGGAAATCGAGGAAATGGAACATCTCGTCGATGGTATAGAATTTGGGCAGGTGCTTCTCTATCCTGGGGCTCCTGATAATAAGGGCCGTATTTTCATCGATGTAGCCCTTTTTCTTCATGAATCTGAAAAAAACCTTGATTGCGGACACCTTCCGTGCCAAGGACGATTTTTTCAGGTCCTTGTACACTTCGACAATATAGGCACGTATCGTGTTATGGTCGACAACCTCCGTCTTGCTTTCCTCGATAAACCTGACGAAGTCCTCGATATCGCTGCGATACGCGCGCATCGTATTGTGGGCAGCGCCTTTCTCGTTGTCGAGATACTTGTAGAACTCCTTCGCGACAACCTTCACGGTCTGCTTATCCATAGACCCTTATTGTATAATTTTCGGGGAAATAATCAAGGAAATTCCCCTGTTGTCATCATTCAGGCGCGCCGCGGCGGGAAGCATAGCGAATGCTCGACACTATTGTCGACGGGCTGCACGGGCCCTTCGACAATTCTTGCCCAGCACCCCTATTTAATGCTGGCCATTTATTTCTCTAAGCCCAAGATATTACAAAATTTTGGAAAAATGATCGATTTTGGCACGTTTGTTGCTTGATATACAGAGGTGTCCGATATATAAACATATGCATATCCGAGGCTATTCATGCCTCACGAGGGTTCTGGGGTTACCCCTTCCTCCCCTGAACCCTCCCCCTTTTTTTCAACCATAATAGTGGCTAAACGTACCCCATCTTCGTCATCCCGCCGAAGGCCGGGATCCAGGGTTTCAATTTTTTGTTTTTATTCTGCCTACCTGTTGCGCAAATTCGGAATCATTCAAAAACAAAGACACTGGATCCCGGCCTTCGCCGGGATGACGGTGGGGCGTTAAAGATGACGGCGGGGGGAAGTCGTTTAGTTTTTTAAAGTGTTCGGGAAGATCTTAACCTTTGCACCTTTACAGTTCGCCTTTCGCCTTTCACTGTTCGCCTTTCGCCTTTCACTGTTCGCCGTTAGCCGTTAGCCGTTCGCCGTTAGCCGTTCGCCGTTAGCCGTTAGCCGTTAGCCGTTAGCCTTTCGCCTTTCGCCTTTAGCCTTTAGCCTTTAGCCGTTAGCCGTTAGCCGTTCTTTTTTTACGTTTTACTTCTTTTTCAATACCAACCGTATCGGTGCGCCCATGAAGCCGAAGTGCTCACGGAGGCTGTTTTCCAGGTATTTGCGGTAATGGTCGGGGACGAGGCGGGGATGGTTCGAGAAAAGGACAAAGGTCGGCGGCTGCGCCTTCGCCTGGCTTGCATAGAATATCTTAACCTGCTTGCCCTTCTGGTACGAGATGCCGTGGCGGGCAATGAATTCGGTGAAGGCATTGTTGAGCTGGGCCGTCGGGATGCGCGTTGCGAGCTGTTCGTAGACGGCAAGGTTCAGTTTCAGGATATCGTCTATGCCCATCCCGTATTTTGCCGATGCAAAGACCACGGGGGCAAACGATGCATGAGGTATCCGCTCATAGACCATGTCCCTGTATTTTTCACGGGTGAACTGCGTCTCCACGAGGTCCCATTTATTGATAACGATGCAGAGCCCTTTCCCGCGGGAGATTATGAGATGTGCGATACTGCCTTCCTGGTGGCCGGGCCCCTCGGCCGCATCGATGATGAGGTTGACGACATCGGCGCGCTCGATGCTCCGTACGGCGCTCGACACCGAGTATTCCTCGACCTTCTCATATATTTTCCCCTTCTTCCGAAGGCCGGCCGTATCGATGAGGACCAGTTCTTTCCCGTTGAAAATGATGCCGGAATCCACCGAATCACGTGTCGTACCCGGGATATCGCTCACGATCATCCTTTCCGAACCGAGCACGCGGTTGGCGACGGATGATTTTCCCGTGTTCGGCTTTCCGACGAGGGCGATCCGTGTTGCCCGGACCTCGTCAGCTTCGCTGCTGCCGTCTTCCTCCTCGTGCTTTATCACGGACGAGATATCTTCGAGCACGTCGCCGATGCCGAGACCGTGGGCCGCGCTTACAGAGTAGAGTTTGTCCGCCCCGAGTTCGAAGAACTCGGTCAGCGCGTCTTCCCGCTTTTTCGAGTCGACCTTGTTGATGACATAAAAGACCGGCTTGTGCACTTTCCTCAACATCCGGGCGATGTCCCGGTCAGCCGGCATCAGCCCTTCCTTGCCGTCGAGAAGGAATATCACGGCATCCGATTCTTCGAGCGAGGCCTCTATCTGCTTCATGATCAATTTTGAAAAGCCGTCCTCCTCGGATGAGGAGAAACCGCCCGTATCGACGAGGAGGTAATTGCGCCCGTACAGTTCAAACGTGCCATAGTTCCGGTCGCGCGTGACGCCGGGGGTATCTTCCGTTATTGCCTTGCGATACCCTATCACCCGGTTGAAAAATGTGGACTTGCCGACGTTCGGCCTGCCGACTATGCTGATCAGGCGTTCCTTTTTACTCATGGTACCTCAACAGGAGACTTAACAAAAACCCTGCGCAGGGCAGGACCGATATCGAATACAGCGCCGCCGGCACACCGAAATGGTCTGCGACGAAACCAAGGATGGTGACCCCTATGCCGCCGGTGCCGATGGCAAATCCTACCATGAGACCGGACGCGATGCCAAGTTTACTTGGAAGAAGCCGCTGCGCCATCACGATCGTCACCGAAAATGTCGATACGAGGATCATCCCCTGCAGGCCAAGTGCGACAAAGAGAAGCGCGCCCGTCTGCACCGCCGGGATGAATATCACGGGAAGGGTAATTGTCGACAGGAGCATCGAAACCCTGACAAACAACCGGTGGCCGAACCGGTCCGCAATGGGGGCGCCGACCAGAGTGCCTATGGCGCCGCAGAAGAGGAACGTAAAGACGAGTTTGCCGGCATACAGGGGGCTTCCCTTGAGGTAATCGATGTAATAAAAGGGTATGTAGGTAACGAGGCCGATCTGGGCCCACGAACGCATGACGACGATGAGTATCACCATGCCGAGCGAAACCCAGGCCGTGACGGGGACCTTCGCGGCTTCGCTTTTCAGCTTCTTCTCGTGGTCCTCGACCGGCATCATGATCGCCCTTCTGTTCGCCACGATAACCGCCGTACACAGAAGGGCCGGGGCGACAATGACGGGAAGGGCGGAAAAACCGTAATAATTCACGATGTACATGGCAAGGATGGGGCCTAATGAAAAGCCGACATTCCCGCCCACCGAGAAGAACGACATCCCCGTTGCAGCCTTCTCGCCTGTAAAGAAATGGGCAGTCTTATAGCCCTCGGGGTGGTACGAGGCCACACCGAGACCGCTCAAGACAACAAGGCCGAGTATGAGCAGGAACCAGGGCGAATATGCAAGCAGCGCAAAACCTGTCCCTGCGGCCAGAAGCCCGAGCGGAAGAAGATAGGGCATCGTCTTCCTGTCGGAAACATACCCGAAGACGGGCTGAAGGATGGACGACGTAAAATTGGACGCCATCAATATGAGTCCCGTCATGGCGTAACTCAGTCCGAAGCGGTCCTTGAGGAACGGCAATATCGCGGGGAGCGCGCCCTGGTATATGTCCACGACAAGGTGCCCCAGTGACAAAATGAGAAGGACCCTGAGGTTAAAACGTTTCATTTTCAATGATGTCCCTGAAATGCATGAGGACCCGGCACGTGGCGCCCCAGATCCTGTCACCATTGAAATGAAATGATGTCCATCCTTCGCCCCTCATTGCCGGGGAGAACTGGCTGTCTTTCAGGTGGCTCAACGGAAGAAAAATGAGGTATGCGACCTCGTGGGGGTTTGTGACGAACTTGTACGGGGCATGGATGATCCCGACGTAGGGTGTTATGACGAAACCGGTGTAGGTCCAGGAATCATCGAGGCTGCCGATGATCTCGACACGGCCCGGGTCGACCCCTATCTCTTCGTGGGACTCGCGAAGCGCGGTATATTCTAAATCCCGGTCTTCCGGCTCGAACATGCCGCCCGGAAAAGACACCTCGTTCTTGTGATGCCGGACCATCTCGGTCCGCTTCGTGAGCACGGTGTACACTTCGCCGTCCCTTTCGATCAGGAGAAGGGCCACGGCCGCCCGGATGTCTTCGCTGGAAGGTATCCGGCGCGGCTTATGATCTATGATGCACTGTCTGATAGCGTGAAGCATTGGGTATTGTACCGTGAAGAAGATACCAAATCAAGATTGTCAGGCTTTGATATACATTCATCAAAAAATATTTTACTCGCTGAATATTTCGTGTAAAATGATAGGGATAAGAGGCATCGATCACGGTAAAAGCGCTCTCTTCGGAGGAATCAGGCAATGAAGAAAAAGGAAGGAACCCAGGACCTTCGACCGAAGCTGGTTACAAATATCATCAAGAATGTCTCATTGCTTCTCAAACAAAACGGGCATGAACCCGATAAGGACGTGATCGAGGGCGTGGCCAACCAGGCCATCGACGAGTTTGTCGAACAGTGGTACGAGGTCTCGCTCGAAGCGATGGAATTAAAGGACGGCGAGGCCGATTTTGTAACCGATGAAGAAATAGATGATCCCGAACTGGTGGAAGAGGCCAAGCTCAGGATCATCAAGGAATTATACGAGGAACCGCCCGAAGATTTTTACCAGGACATCGCCGGGAGCATCATGGACTCTCAGTGATCCTCATCCTCATCCTTTTTCCTTGAAAGCATAGTGCGATCTTCGCGATCCTCGTCTTTCTTCCTTTCCATCGCCTCGGATATCTCCGTCAGGCGTTTCTCAACGAGATAATTGATCGTGCCTTCCGGGTATGTCCCGTCCGCCTCCGGCTCCCCGGCCTTCATACCGGTCAGGATCTCGAGGCCCTCCTCCATTTTATCGATCGTGTATATGGTGAACATCCCCTTTTCCACCGCTTCGCGCACATCTTCGCTCAGGACAAGGTTCCGCGCATTGCGCTTCGGGACGATCACACCGTTCGAACCGTCGAGCCCGCGCATCCGGCACAGGTGGAAGAACCCCTCTATTTTCTGGTTGACCCCGCCGATCGGCTGCACATCACCGTTCTGGTCCATCGAACCCGTAACGGCAAAACTCTGCTTAAGCGGCACCCCGCTTATACTGCTCAACAGCGCGTATAATTCGGCGCATGTCGCGCTGTCGCCCTCCACCATTTCATATAGCTGTTCGAACGTGATCGACGCGGAAAGGCTGATCGGCTTTCGCACAGCATATTTTCCCCCGAGATAGCTCGTTATGATCAGGATCGCCTTTTCATGGATCTTCCCGCTCATCTTCGTTTCGCGCTCCAGGTTGACGACACCGGCCCGGCCCATAAAGGTCTTCGCGGTTATCCTCGAAGGTTTCCCGAAGGAGTAATCCCCGATATCGAGGACGGCAAGACCATTTATCTGCCCAACTCTTTCGCCCCGGGTCGCAACGATGATCGTGTCATCGAGTGTCATCTCGCGAAGCCTCTCTTCGATGCGGTTGACCCGCTCGATCTTTTCCCTGACCGCCTGCGTGACATGTTCCCCTTTAACGGTGTCATTCCCGCCCTTTTTTGCCCAGTAATGGGCCTCGCGGATAAGGTCGGCGATATCGCTGAACCTCGTCGAGAGCTTGTCCTGGTCATCGGCCAGGCGCGAACCCATCTCGACGATCCGCGCAACGGCCGCATTGTCGAACGGCAGGAGGTTCTCGTCCCTCTGGCACTGGGCGACATACATCGCATATTTATCCACATTCTCCTGGTTCCGGTCCATCCGGCTGTCAAAATCGGCCTTTACCTTGAACAATTCGCGGGAGTCTTCATCATAGGCGTGAAGGACATAGTAAAGATACGGGTTCCCGACGAGGATCACCTTCGCGTTAAGGGGTATCGCCTCCGGTTTTAACCCGGCTGTGCTGATAAGCCGGTATTGTTCGAGGACGTCTTCGACGCGGATCTCCCGGTTCTTCAGGGCCCGCTTCAAGGCCTCGTACGAGAACGGGTTCTTGAGCAGCTCCAGCGCGTCGACGACAAGATAGCCGCCATTCGCCTTGTGGAGCGACCCGGCCTTTATCATCGTGAAGTCCGTAGACGCCATGCCGTACTGCACCTTGTATTCCATGCGCCCGAAGAGATTGAGGTACGTCGGGTTGCTTTCGTAAACGACCGGGGCCCCTTTCGAGTCCCCGTTGTCGACGATGACGTTGACCGCGTACCGCGCAAGGTTATTCTCCGGTTTCGGCATTTTCATGAAGGGTATCGGGGGCGGCGCCTCTTCGATCGTCTTGAAATCGTCGAGATGGCTCAGCATGTCCTCTTTGACATCATCGAGATACTTCACGACCTTTTCCTGGTCGCTGTATTTCTTCTTGATGGCATCGATCATCGGGCCGACGAGGTCCATTGCGACCATCCTGTCGAGCCGTGTGACCATTTCCCGTACGATCTTTTCCGCTTCCCTCAGGATGCGGACAACATCGTTCAGTTTTTCCTGGAAAAGCCTGCCGGTGTCCTCGACCTTCTTCTTCGCCTTGGGGTCGAGCGCCTCGAATTCCTCTTTCGACATCATTTCGCCATCTTCTTTGATAGGTACGATAAGCACACCCGTGGCCGTCCGCCTGACAGTAAAACCCCTCTCCTTTGCCTCGGTATCGAGGCGCGTTAAGTATTCCGTCTGCTTTTGCTGGAACTCGTCGACTATCTTGCTCTTTTGCGTCTCGTATTCTTTCGATTCGAAGGCCTTCGGTATCTCGATCTTGAGTATCTTGATCATCTCATCGATCTCTTTCTGGAATTCGATCCCCTGGCCCGGCCCGAATGAAAGGGCCATCGAACTGTCAGCGTCCTTAAAATTATACACATAGCACCAGTCGGCAGGCGCCTGTTCGTCAGCCGCTTTTTTCTTCAACATGTACATGACGGTTGACATCTTCCCAGTGCCGCTTTCACCGATGGCAAATATATTGAAGCCCTGGCTATCCATCCCGAGGCCGAAATCGAGCGATCTTAATGCCTTGTCCTGCCCGATCGTCAAGGGCAGCTCGGCGATCGTGCCGGTCCCCTCAAAGGTAAATGACGCAGGATCACACCTTCGGTACAATTGATCAGGATCTAACTTGGTTATCACGGCCTGCCCCCCTTGTTTTCATAGGTACAATCCACTACTTAAAAAATAACACGTCACGGGCAAAAAACAAGTTTCAGGTTTGGTGTTTGAGGTCCCCGGCGGGAAAAACCCTTGTTTTACCGCATCCAGCTGCCGCCGGTCACACACAGGGTCTGCCCGGTCATATACTCGCCTTCATCCGAGGCAAGGAAGAGGGCGGCATTCGCCACATCCTCAGGCGTGCCTTTGCGCGGGTAAGGGATCTCTTCGAACATGCGCTCTATCTCGTCCTCGGGATAAATGTGCGGGATAAACTCGTTGAAGATAAAGCTGGGAGCTATCGTATTGGCGGTAACGCGATAGGGGGCGACCTCCATTGCGAGGCACCGGGTAAATGCCATAACACCGGCCTTTGCCGCGGCGTAATGGGCATGGCCGGCGGACAGCCCGCGGAAGCCCGCGACCGATGTCACGCTTATTATCCTGCCGAAGTTCTGCCGCATCATGGCGGGGATCACCGCGCGGCAGCAGTAGAAGGCCCCGGTGAGCGTCGTGGCGATGACAAGGTCCCAGACGTCATCCGTTATGTCGACAACGCGCGAAGGTCTGTTGGTGCCCGCGTTGTTGAACAGGATATCGACCCGGCCGAAAGCATCGAGCGTCGCGGCAACCACGCGGTCCACATCTGACCTGTCCGTCACGTCGCATTTGAGGCCGAGCGTCCTCGCATTATATTCACGGGCGATATCTTCTGCCACGGTCTTCGCCCGTTCCTCGTGCATGTCGGTCACAACGACGGACGCACCCTCCCGCGCCATTGTCCGTGCCGTTGCCTGCCCTATCCCCGCCCCGGCGGCGGCCGTCACAAGGGCGATCTTATCTTTCAGTCTCATGGTGTGCTCTCCTTCGACTAATGATACAAAATCGCGGCGCGGATGCTCAAGGAGAAAAATGCCCGCAAATGCCCGCTTCTCATGTATATCGCTTATGTGGTATAAAGGGATTTACAGCGTGAAATGAGAGCCGGAGACACCCGTGGCGGAAAAAAAACATCGTCTGCGCAATATTGCATTCCTGTCTGCAGTATCCATCGCGTTAGCCGCCGCTATTTTCCTTTTTGACCTCCTCGCGGCCTATGAGAACAAATCCTTCGATCTCTTCTCCAGGGTCCTCAACCCGGAGAAAGCGTCTGATCGCATCGTCATTGTCGAGATCGACCAGCAATCCATCGACGCGCTGAGCGCCGAGAACATAACCTGGCCCTGGCCCCGGCAGGTCTATGCGCCGATCATAGAGTTCGTTTCGCGCGCGGATGCGCTTTTCATCGACATACTGTACACCGAACCGTCATCGTACGGCGAAGACGATGACAGGATACTCGGCGAGGCGATATCGCGGACGGCAAATGTCTATCTGCCCTTTTTCCTGTCGAAGAACGACAAGCCTTTATCGCCCGAAGACGCAGCGTATCTCAAGCGTTTCGCTATGCCGCCGGATGGCCCTGCGAGTGCGGTCTACCGGTCCGCTGTGACCCCCATAAGCCGGATACGGGCGGGTGTTAAGGGGTCGGGGAATGTCGCGATCTCACCGGATGGCGACGGGGTGTACCGGAGGGTCCCGGTGGCCTTCAAACTCGGGGACATGACCCTCCCCAGCCTCGTTTTCTCTTCGTTTTTTAATACGGGTGCCTGCAAAGTGAAAGCCGGGAGTTGGGTGCTCGGTCAGAGCCCCCTGCCGCTTGTCGAGGGAAAACTGCTGTTGCGGTTCCCCCGCGGCAAGAACGCATACCGGGCCATACCGGCGATCGATATACTCGAGGCCTACCGCACGGGAAAGAAAACGGGCATCACGCCCGATCTTTTCAAGGGAAAGGCCGTGTTTCTCGGGATGACCGCCCCGGGGCTTCTCGATCTCAAGGCGACACCGACCATGTCCGTATCGACAGGCGTACACGTCAACGCCACAATGTTCGAGAACCTCGAGTCCGGGACATTCATGCGCCCGGTGCCGGCCCCGGTTGTCCTTGGCCTGATGCTCCTCATATGCGTTTTCATTATATCCATAGTCATCAATTACCATTCAATAGGCAAGAACCTCTCGGCGTTTATCGGGACGTCCGTCGTCGTCGCCGGTATCGCGGCTGCTTTATTTTCGCGCCAGCACTACCTGCCGACAACATACCTCATGGTGACCGTCATCGTGAGCTTTCTGCTCTCTGTCGCCTTCAGTTACGCGGTTGAGGGACGGGAGCGGCAATTCATAAAACGGACATTTTCTCAATACATGGACAAGACGATCGTGGACTACGTTCTTCAGAACCCCGAGATCGTCAAGCCCGGAGGCAAGAAAGCCTACGTTACCGTCCTTTTCGCCGACATAGCGGGGTTCACGACCATTTCTGAGCAGAACACTCCCGAAGATACGGCGCTTATGCTGCACAGGGTCCTCAACGAGCTCACCGAGGTCGTCATCGAAGAGAAAGGGGTCGTCGACAAGTACATCGGGGATTGCATCATGGCTTTCTGGGGGTCGCCCCTTGCCGTTCCGGACGATGAGACCAACGCCTGCCGGAGCGCCCTTAAGTTTATCGAGGCAATATACGGGATAAATGCCGTGTTTGCCCTGGAGGGAATTCCCCCGATCGCGATCCGGGTCGGGCTTCACACGGGCGATGCTATCGCCGGCAACATGGGGAGCGTGCGGCTCTTTGATTTCACCGTCGTCGGGGACACGGTCAACCTCGCGTCGCGGCTGGAATCGGTCAATAAGGTGTTCGGTACGCACATTATAACAAGCGAGCAGACCCTGGCGGCGACGCGTGACCTTTTCCTCACGCGCAGCCTCGGACCTATCGAGGTGAAAGGAAAATCCGAACCGGTCATCATCCACGAACTCATGTCTGTCCGCGCAGATGCAGGTCCGACAGACATCAGGAAGGCTTCTCTCTTCACAGAGGCGTTCGATCTCTACAGGCAGGGAAAATTCACGGAGGCCATCCGCCATTTCGAAGCAGTGTTGTCACAGTTCCCGGATGACGGCCCATCGCTCTTTTACAAAAAACGGGCAGAAAATCTCCAGGATGTTTTTCCTTTGACAAAAAACTGGGATATTATTAAAATGACCGAAAAATGAAGAGAACTCTAATATTTTCGATAATTTTGATGTTTGTTGCCGTGAGCGTCCTCGCCGATACCGTCACTGTCATCACGAAAGACAATTCCATCCGTGAATATGCGAAATTCTTTGCACCCGTGAAGGCCAACGTGAAGTACAACGACAGGCTCGATGTGCTCTCGACCGAGGGCGACTGGTACAAGGTGCGGTACGGCGCGTCCGTCGGGTACATCCACAAGAGCGCGGTGGAAAAAAGGGTGGCCGGTTTGTCCGGTTCCTCCCCGGGTAAAAGGTCCTCCGTCAGTCAGAGCGAGGCCGCCCTTGCCGGAAAGGGATTCAGTCCCCAGGTCGAAGCATCGTACAAACAGCAGCACCCTGAAATGAAGTTCTATCTCGTGGATAGCATTGAACGATACAATCTCCCCGACCGCGAAGTCGCCCAGTTCATTACCAGCGGAGGGTTGAGGCAGCCGTGATGAGAAAAATAAGCCTGCTCTTCGCCTTGCTTGCTCTGCTTGCCCTCTTCGCTTCTTGCGACACGACAAGCTTCGGGAACATCTCGCAGCATATCGGCACGGCCATGACGGTCGTGGATGCCACATCCAACGCGTCCCGCCCTATCTCGGAAGAAGAAGAGTATTATGTCGGGCGTGCCGTTGGGGCTAAAATACTCGGCACATACCAGTTGTCGAGCGACGCGTACCTGACCCGGTACGTCAACCTGATCGGCAAGGCCGTCGCACTCAGTTCGGACAAACCGTTCACGTATGGCGGTTATCATTTTGCCGTACTGGAGACCCCGGAGATCAATGCATTCGCCGCTCCCGGCGGCACCATCTTCGTCACGACGGGAATGATACGGACGACGGCAAACGAGGACGAGCTCGCCGCGGTACTTGCCCACGAGGTCGCACATATCAGTAAACGCGACGGGATAGCCGCGATCAAGAGCGCGCGTTGGACCCAGGCACTCACCCTCATCGGGACGACCGCTGCCAAGAACTATACATCTTCGGAGATCTCCCAGCTTGTCGGCATTTTCGAAGGCAGCATCGACGACATCTTCAAGACCCTCGTTGTAAACGGGTACAGCAGGTCCCAGGAGTACGCCGCCGACGAAACCGCGCTGATGACGCTCGCGAAATGCGGCTACGATCCGAAGGCGCTGGTCTCTTTTCTCAAGCGCCTCGAGCAGAGAGGGAAATCGTCCGGCGGAGGGATCACCCAGACCCATCCCGGTACGGCCGAGCGGATAGACAATATCTCGGGGAAAATACCGGCGGCCGGCACCATTCATCCCAGGGCGATCGAGGCCCGCACCGCGCGCTACAACCAGAACGTGCGATAATCCTGCAGCTTCCCCCTTAAATTCCCTCGAGGAGTTCCGCGTGAAAAAGCTCATTCTTTTCGTTCTTTTTCTTACGATCCCGGCCGTTGTTCTCGGCGCCGCAGCGCAGTGCCCCCGCTACAGCGTTGCAATGGAGGGCACCACGGTATCCATGGGGGTATCCTACACGGAACGGGTCCTTGCCCACAAGGTCGGGGCGGGGGCGGGCTACAACGGCCGCTGGAAGGTGGATCTTTTCGAACAGGTGATCACGTATCCACGGCCCCTCGGGATCCCCCTGGCCACCGACGATATCCACGACCTCGGCAACGGGGTCGCAATGCGCAGCGTGTGCACCGCCGCCGCGAATATCATTACCTGCCGCAGCACATCCGACACGATGTTCCTCGAAGTCATCAATAACCAGGTGCGCATGGAGCGCACGGTACCGTGGCACGGGAAGGTAACGGGAAATACAATGTCCTGGAAGTTTCACCTGGAAAGCCCGACCGAGCCTCTTGTAACGGGAACCATAGCCGAAGCGCCGAAAGAACCTCTCGAACTTACCATAATCGAGCCGAAGGATAAGGCCCGCTACGTCTATGGGACACTAAACCCGACACTTGAACTGAAACTGGAGGCAAAGACCAAACCCGAACATTACGCCGATTCGGTGGAATGGACCATCCCTCACATGGACGGGGTCACGCAGACCATTCTCCAGGGCGCCCCAACGGGCCGGAAACTGGACGTGACCTACAAGAATCTGCCAAAGGATAATGACCAGTTTGGAATGAAAAAGGTGACGGCCACCCTCAAGGTGGGGTCCTGCACCGCCACCGAAACCCGGGAGGTACGGTTTTTCTTCCCGAGAGATGCGAAGAACAACCCCGGCGGCGAACATTACAACTGGTTCTATTACTGGAAACAAACGCCGGCGGCAAAACCTTTCGGGCAGACGATAAACATCGAATTCGGCGGCACCCAGTTTGATGTCTGCAAGGATTTCCATGTCCCGGCCATGTTCAAGCCGGCATACATGTATAAGACGATCCACATCTGCGATCTCACGGCGAAGCTCGACAACACCCTTGCAATGACCTTTCCATCGGTAAAACGCAGCGTTCCTAAGACGGTAACCGCAAAAGAGTACAGAACTACACGCCATATCGATACGTTCGCGGTCATAGTCCGCCACGAATATATCCATTTCACCGCCTATCATAACTGGCGCGAGGGAAAGACCCTGCCGCAACTGGAAGCTCAGGACAAAGACCTCGACGGGATCCCGGACCATCTTGAACCCGGCATGGAATTCGACCCGAACAAATTCCAGACATACTGGGGCTACGACCCCGAATGGAAGAAGATCGGGGGAGACGAAGAATTCCTCGCATATGAGGCGATGTACGATTACAAAGATGGCATCTATGATGCACATGATTGGGCAAGGCCGGGAAAAAACTGGCCTTGATCCTCGTGCGGGGCCTCGCGTACACACTCCTTTTCGGCCTTAAATAATCCTATCTATTTGACAGGAAATTCCGTACACTAATTGCCGAAAAACGCTTTAACAGAGGAAACGGCGGGTGGACAAGTTTTCAGGCAAGAAATACCCTTCAGTGCGTGAGGTCACTGATACGGAACGGGTCAGTATGGTCAAGGAAATGTTCTCGACCATCACGCGAAAATACGATTTTCTTAATCACCTGCTCAGCCTGCGGCGCGATGTCGCGTGGCGGCGATTCACCGTCAAAAAGATGAATTTCCCCGGCACCGGCCGACTGCTCGACGTTGCGTGCGGTACCGGCGATCTTTCCATCGATGCGGCCCGCAGGCATAGCGGCATAAAGATAACCGGCATCGACTTCGTTTATGAAATGCTCGACGTCGGAAAGAAGAAGATCGAGCAAAAAGGCCTCGACCGCCGCATCACTCTCGCGCAGTCGGACGCCATGGACCTTCCCTTCCGCGATAACTCATTCGATATAGTCGCGGTTGCTTTCGGTGTGAGGAACATGCCGAACAGGGAAAAAGCCCTTGAGGAGATGCTCAGAGTCGTCGTGCCGGGAGGCACCGTCATGGTGCTCGAAATGACATTTATCCAGAACCGCATGTTCAAGATAATCTATCACATCTATTTGAATTATCTTTTGCCGCGCCTTGCGAAACGCTTCTCGCCCAATCCGGCCGCATATCATTACCTGGCAGATTCCATCATGAATTTCCCGAACCCTGATGCCTTCGCCGCCATGATGGAAGCCGCAGGAATGGTCAACGTCCAAAAATACCCTCTGACCCTCGGCGTAACGTACCTGCATACAGGCAAAAAACCCGGTTCCGGGTTCAAGGTTCAAAGTTCAACGTAAAAACCAACTACCGGAAAGGCTTCTTCCTATTGCCCATCGCCCATCGCCTGCCTCATCATCTCCAATGCGGCGGGAGCATGCCTTTGCATTCACTGCCGGATGACTTGCAGGTCTCGATCCCCTGTTCCGTCTGGCATTTCCATTTGCACATCTTGCCTGTCGAGTTGTCGTTATATGTACCGGACTGTCCGGACCGGGCAACAGAGGTTATGCGCTGGCAGACAAGCCCGCCCGAAACATCCCGACCACATTTATATGCCTGCTGCGCCGCGACGACCGGCAGCGCTGTCGCGAGACTTGCGAGAACAAGGGCCCATAAAGAAAAATGTTTCACCATCTCCTCCTTTTCAGAAGATCCATGGTATCGATTTGCAATAAACATTCCACTTGAAAAACCGCAATTGACAGGTCCGGGGCGAAATGGTATAAGCGTTTGAAATATGGAACATTCCGAACCTTCCGGCGACAGATTCGTTATGACGACCCACCGGATCGAGAACCTGTCTGACTCCATTTTTGCGTTTTCCATGACACTCCTTGTCATGAATTTTACGTTTCCGTCAGGGGGGCTGCAGGCAGACAATAGCCAGGTGACCCAGTTTTTTCTGAGGGAGATCAACAAGTTCGACCGGTATGTCCTGACGTTTGTCCTGCTCGCTATCTTCTGGATCAACCACCATCAGCAATTCCATCACATCAAGCGGGCAGATCGGCCTTTTCTCTGGATACAGTTCGCAATCCTTCTCTTCATAGTTATCGTACCTTTTACCGCCGCATGGATGAGCGCGTACAACCATCTCCATGTGACCAATCTCATATTTGACCTGAACCTTTTTATCCTTGGTTTCCTGCTCCTGGTGAGCTGGGTATATGCCACGCGCAAAAAGAGGCTGGTAGAAGAGACCATTGACGAACGCTACGTACGCGCAGGGGTAATAAAGCCTGTCATCAGCTGTTTCGCTGCCCTGGTTGCAATAGTTACTGCGTTCTTTCATCCCGGGTGGAGCAACTACGCCTTTATACTCACACCCGTCCTGATGCTGGTCATGCCCTTGGATAAGAAATGGCCGGCATCATTTTAAGATATTCGGTGCTTTAGGACTCCTTTTCAGCCGGGCGGGCCTCCATTCAGCGCTGTTCTACCGCTTTTCCTTTGCCTCCCACAAGACCGTATCCTGTGCCGATAGTGTCACAGGCTATGCGATAGCTGCGCATAAGGAAGATCATCGCCGGCATGGCTATTATGACGGGCGCAATGACAATAGCGACGAATAGGCGGTAGATGAACCCGTACATTTCGCTCGCAACAGTAAATGCATCCGGGCTTCCGAGAGCCGGCCCGTCGCTCGTCAGGTATGCCTCCACCATGTTTGCCACAATACCCCCATCCATGCAAAGGCTGAACGCCGATGCCAGCACATCGAGGATGTTGACCGCAATGACCGGTGTCAAAGCGATGGCGAAGGCTTTGACGATGTTGCGGAAAAACACGTCCCTGCGGGCGTCGAAGGCCATATTCACCACTGAAAAAGGGAACGTGACGCAAAATATGGATGCCCGTACGGCAGCGCTTACAACAACACCGGTAAATGTGAACAAAAGGAGGGTGTAAAAGATAAACCCGGAAATGACCCCGATATTCTCGGCTACAATGCCCCTGATGATCTGCAGGATGCTTATCATGTTCCCCGTATCTATATTCACACCGATCCCGCATGTGATCACGGCCATGTACTCCGATATCGTATAGCTGACCGCCATCAGGAACCCGCCCAGGGCAGTATTGAAAAAAGCGAGGCAGGCCAGGGGAGGGATCACCGGCAGAAGAAAGATCAGCTGTGCCAGCCGCACCTTGATCGCATCCGTCCACTTTATGCTCTGTTCAGCCAGGGGCGACGCCTCTTTGACGGCTATCAGCTGACCGGACAATTCAGGCGAATCGGAGCTCTTCTTAAGTGCCTCTTTTATCCTGTCCAGGTTTTCAAATACGGCGCCATTGCCCGCCTGTTCGAAGCCGGCGGTTATCACGATCCTGGGAAATGCCCCGATGAACGTTCCCGGCTTGCCGTCTATGCCTGCAAGGTAAGGAACCGGTGTGCATAAAGACGCAATAATTATGAATTTACTTCCCTGATCTTTCAGGTAGGGAACAATATTTTCCCACCCTTTTCTGTACGCTGTAAAAATGACACGGGAGGACCCCATCACAAACGCAATGGCCGTGATGATGGCGGCAACCTGCTGTTCCACCTGGGAAACAAGGCCTGCAGTCTGTACGAGAAGGTCCGTCGGGTCCATAGCACCTCTTTACGATACGGCGGCAGCCGTTCTGAAAATGTATATAGCCTTGAAACAAAAAAAGGCCGGGGAATTATCCCCGGCCTCGCGTTTTTTTCAAATTAGTAGAAGATTATTTCCTCAGGTTAAACCCGCGCGGCGGGTTGCCGGGATGAGTGTCGCCTCCCTGCCATTTTCTTTTGATCACGATCGTCTTGCCGTCATCATTCCACTGGACGTGAAACGGGTAGAGCGTCCCCTGGATCTCGTTATTGTTCGTCCCGATCGTGAACGTGGCTTTCGCGGTGATCGTTCCGATCGCCTGTGACAGGCGCATGTCCTGCATATACTGGTTTATGACCGCGGCATTCCCGAACGTCAGAATAACCGAGGCCGTGTTTCCCGATAGTGACCCGGAAACGGGAATGTTGCCGCCGGGCGTCTGCATCGAGCCGCTGACGCTGGACCCGGATTGGCTTAAGGTCATCTTCCCGTTGAACCGCCCCTTGGAATCGACGGCATTCCACGTCCCGTTCAGGGTGACAGGGGTAACGGGAACGTTCCGGGACGTGTATACCCTGCCACTTGGCGTCGGGGCCGCAGGCTGCGTTCTCGTCGTTTGGTTTGTCGTCGTGGCCGGCGTCTGTGTGTTGCTTCCGCCTGACAGGGCATCCATCAATTCACGGAAAGGATCGGGCTGTTCGCCTTTCTTATAGACAGTGACATTATGCGACACCTGCGCAAGTTTGACGGGTTTCGGCTGGTATTTCATCCAGAGTTCCGCTGTCACGTAGTAGGTCCCGGGAGCACTGGCCGGGAGATTTACCGTATCTCGCGATGTGTATCTTCTTCCATTCACCACCCAGCTGTAATAAAGGGCAGATGCCGGGACGTTTGTATCGCTCACGCTCGCGGTAAGGTGAACATTTTCCCCAACCTCGGCTGAAGACGGCCCGCTTACCGAGATGGACCCCTTTGCCGGGTCAGGCCCCGCTGCGGCAAAGGCACGCTGCGCCTCCCCCGCCCTGTGCCATTTGCCGGCTATCGCCTGCCATACGACGACCTGTACAACGTTCCGGCCGGCACGGGAGACTTTCAGCGACTGGCTCTCACTGTTTCCGCCGAACCTGGCGCCATTGACGGACCACACATAACTGTACGAAGGTTCCTTGTCGCTTCTGCTGAGCTGTTTTATCCGTGTCCTGAAGGATATTTCATCGCCTACCTTCGATTCTCCCGGACCGCTCAGCTCCACCGCGATCCTGCGTTCCTCTGCGACAATCCTGTGCGTGTCCTCGCCGACAAGAATCGACTGGCGCGTGTCAGGACGGACGACATAAACGACCAGGCTCACCGTGTAGGTCCCCGCCGTAACGAGAGTTCTTTTGAACGTTGCGGCGGAACCGAGGACCGTGTTATTACCCGCAAGCCGCCATGCGTATTTGAGAGAGGGCTTTATGGATTCCGCCGCCTCTATCTCGGACCCGAGTTCGATGGCATCACCCGTGAAGGCCTGCTCGGGCCCCGTTATTGTCACCTTCACCCGCGGCTTGAGGTTGAAGTCTACCGTTAGGGGGACCGAAGCCGATTTTTCGTCCTTCGGCTTGACCGTGATCTTCTTTGATTCAGCACCGAACCCCGACGCCTCGGCGGTCAGCGTGTACGTCCCGGGAGGGACCTCAGCGAACCGCGCCTCTCCGGAATCGCCGGTCGTCTCCGGCGACCGCGGCGACATGCGCACAGTAGCGTCGGCGACAGGTATAGACCCTGACTTGACACGTGCCGCCACGATGCTCAGTATCGGCTCCAGAGTGGCGGAGTACCTGTCGTCTCTCGATGGCGCCAGCTCGACATTGTCCGTGTATGCCAGGTAGCCTTCGGCCGTGATGCGCACCGCATATTTCGCCGGTTTGACGCCTTTTGCGGTCACGAAGCCGTCCGCCCCCGTGGTACCGCTTAACCGGACTTCTCCCGTAAGCGTCACATGCGCGCCGCCGACCGGTTTTCCGGAGCTGTCCCTGACCTCTATCTTTATGGCCTTCAGGTTCGTCTTTGTTTTTTCTACCAGCTCCCGGTTCGCTTCATCCAGATCTTTTTTCGTGACCCCTTCATCAGACGAGAAACTGTTGTAGCCCTGATGTTTGTTCATCAGTTTGCCCCAGTCCTCTGTCTTTATGCCATTCCATGAACTGTTATCGAAATTCTTGAAATTCCCTTCCGAACCCCCGTGCGACCACAGGTCAAAAGAATACGGGATGCCATCGATAACAACGACCGGTGCGACATGGTTAATATTGACGTCAAAGATATATCCCCTGTTGAGCGCCTGCCAGCCATCCTTGTACCCGACGACGGAGTGTATCTGCCCCGGGTCGAATCCCGAACCTTTGAGCGCTTCCGTCACGGCATCATTGAGGTACCCGCAGGTCGCCGCCTCACTGTTGCCATACCTGAGCGAGGCGTCAATACGGCCGATCAGCGATGTATTGGGGGTTATCCCTCTCCGGTCGAGTTCTTTAGCGACCTGTGTCGTGATGTAGCGCGCCTTTTCGAGTTCATTGGCCGGGGCTGTCGCTTTGAGTTGTTCCCCGAATTTTTTCCAGTCCGCAGCTGTGGGGACCTGATTTTTCAGGCTCTGCGAATCTATCGGCTGATACCCGTGATCTTTTCTGATATCGCTGGGCAGGGGCCTTTCTCCGCGAGAGGGCTCCGGTGCCGTCATGAAGAGCACGGCCACTCCAAGGGCCAGAATGATGCAGCGGATCAACGTTCCGCTTCTTCTATTCCTGTGCTGATATTTCATAAACCCGTCTCCTGCAATAAGTTTCTTAATGCTATCCGTCCAGATCGGGATCAATGGGCCGGCCGGTCCGGTATGATACACTTTTCATGGTTGCGATCAATACCCTGTCGCCATCTTTTTCCGTGTAAACGGTAAATATATAGGAACCCGTCCGCTTGTTCATCGAGAGATTTTCGCCTTCGACGACAAGGCGCGACCCCGGTTCGGGGCTCGCATGATAGGTAATGGAACAGTCAAGGGCCACCGAGATATTGTTCGTGTTGTTCCCGAGCACTGAGAATGCCGCGTCGGCAAGGGAATAGATCGCTGCGCCATGCGGCCTTCCGTAAAAATTGAGCGTGCCCGGGCCAAGCTCCATATGCATCCTGATCGTCGTGTCCGTCAGTTCGTCGAGGACGATGCCGAGTTGCCGGGCATACTGATCGGCCGCAAATAACTTGCGAATCAAGTCACGGTGCTTTTCCATGTGAACCTCACATTACAGGTATATACGCATTTCACTTTCAAAATACCGTGGCCGGCCCGTCAGGGGATCGGTGAATTCGACCGAACGCGCGACAAGTTTGAGCGGGAGCGAGAAATCATCCTCTGCGGGGGGCAGCGTGACGGGATAGAACCGGTCATTGATTATCGGTATCCCGCAAGCCGCCATGTGGACCCGTAGCTGATGCTTTCTTCCCGTCAGCGGCTCAAGCCGGTACAAGGCGATGCCATCCTTTTTTTCAATGATGCTTATCCTCGTATGCGCGTTCGGCGGTCCTTCCGCCTCGTCCATCCTGAAAAAAGGCTTTCCCGCAACGATGCGGCTCGCCCGTTCGACGGGGAACTGCATACCCGGATCATACGCCGCCAGGGCCTCATATACCTTGTGAACGCTTCGCCTGTGAAATAACGAAGCGTATCTTCCCCTGGTCCCGGCATTGAGCGAAAAGATCACGATCCCGGCCGTCTCCCTGTCAATACGGTGAATGGGGACGAGATCGTCGAGCATCAACTTCTGCTTGAGCCTGACGAGGAGCGTCTCCTTCAGGTATCGTCCTGACGGTATCACGGGAAGAAAGTGCGGCTTATCGGCAACCACGATATGTTCATCCCGGTAGAGGACCGACTCCTCGAAGGGTATGGCAGTCTCTTCGTCAAGTTCGCGGTAGTAAAATATGTAGCTTCCGGTCCGGCAGGGGGAATCCTGGGCCAGTCTCGTCCCGTTCCCGTCAACGACATTCCCCTTTTCCATCCGGGAGACCCAGGTTTCGGCCGGGATCCCGCGGAACCTGCGGGTGAGTACTTCAAGCGCGTTGAGACCGTCGCCGCGCATGACCCTTAAGCAGCTCGGGCCCACGCCATGGAGTGTCGGAAGTGGTTTTTTCATAACATTTTGGCCCCTAAATCGACGGCCGGGTTTTTCTGCAGTGATTTTATCATAATTAAAACGGGCAGTCTTGTGATATGATACGTACAAAAAAATCTTGTATAAGTTCCTTTTTGAATGGATAATCACATAGGGGATCCCGGCAAATCTGTTATAATGGGTCACGAGGCAGAACAAGGGCCAACCGGTGGAACACCTGACAGAACAATTCGGAGGCAAAATATCGATATGTACAAGATCCTGAGGTCAGTCGTTATCGGCCTGGTATTTACGGTATTATTCTCGGGAATGGCAGATGCTCAATGGGTATATGTCGGGCGTAAAGCGCTTGGCAAAGTGAAGCAGCTGACGAGCGGAGCGGACAGTTACCAGAAATCGCTCGAAGACGGGCAAAAGAATGTCCCGCAGCCGGGATATGATGCCGGGACGGTGCTTCTCGAAGTGCCGGCAGAAAAAGTATATTCAGCGGCGATCAATTTAATGCAGGCAAACAAAGACGTTCGGATCACGAAAAAGGATGACAGGGCCCTCACTATCGAATTCACACACGGTTCCATTGCAGCCGGCTTGCAGATAACCTCACTCTCCGATACTATCAGTCAACTTCTCGTAGTCGCAACAAAAGAAGGAAAGGGCGATTCGTCCATGGTCTTGAAAGCAATACTGAGGATATGCAACGAAATGGGGGTACACTGCCAATCCTCAGATTAAGAGCTGTCAAACGGTATAGAAACAAAACATGTTGCTCTTCGTATCTTTTTCTTACTATATTATTCTTTCGAAAGGAGAAGTGAGTGAAGCTACAGGAAGTTAAAGACATACTCGATGCCGAGGTTATCGTTGGGAATGACCTCCTGAACACTGAAGTACGGACAGCATTCGGAGCGGACCTGATGAGTGACGTTCTCGCTTTTGCCAAACCGGGGAGCCTTCTTCTCACCGGTTTGACAAATCCCCAGGTTATCCGCACGTCCGATGTCCTCGATATAGCCGCGATCATCCTGGTGCGCGGCAAAAGGCCCTTATCGGAAACGATCCAACTTGCGGAAGAATTACGAATACCGCTATTGACCACGAAGTTTATACTCTTTGAAGCCGTCGGTCGGCTCTATGCCCAGGGAATCCGTGGCTGCATAGAAAAGGTCGGCGATGCACGTGACCTTTCCTGAGATAATCGAAAAGACGTTTACGGTTGAAGGAGGCTTTGAAAATGCCGGCCTGGTATCAAGCCAGGTAAAAGCCCTCCTTTCCCAACGCGACCTTCCCAAGGACATCATCAGGCGTGTCTCTATCGTGACCCTGGAAGCCGAAATGAACATCTGTTCGTACGCACACCGGGGACACATAACGGTCCGTGTCCTGCCCCATTTCATCACGATCGAGGCAATTGACGAGGGACAGGGGATCCATGACATAGAACAGGCAATGATGGAAGGCTATTCGACTGCCACCGACAAGATCCGGAGCATGGGTTTCGGCGCGGGTCTCGGGCTTTCGAACATGAAAAAATTCTCCGATACCTTCCGTCTCATTTCTGAGGTCGGCAAGGGTACCCATTTGAAAATGCTCATCCATATACCCAAGGAATTTCATCCGCAGAAAGCACAATAGCATTTTCCTCATTGAATACTACCGATCTTTTTTGGTAAGGTTATTGTAATCGATTCAATAACAATGATAGACGCAGACAAAAGCAAAGAGCAGCTTATCGTCGAACTCGCACAGGCGCGTCAGCGCGTTTCCGAACTGGAAAGGTCGGAGGGACAGCACGCGCTGGTGGAGAAGGGATTACGGGAAAGCTACGAGTACGCGAAGGGCCTTTTTACCGCCTCGCACATCCCCCTCATTATCATGGACGCGGAAACGGGCGTATATATGGACTGCAACGAGGCTGCGGTAAAAATATACGGATACGCTAACCGCGAGGAGGTCCTGGGCAAAACACCTCTCGACGTCTCCGCACCGACCCAGTATGACGGTTCAGATTCGACGGCTGAAGTCAAAAAACACAACGAGGCAGCCCGGAGAGAGGGTTCCCACGTATTCGAATGGCGGCACCAGCGGGCTAACGGGGAGATATGGGACGCAGATGTCCATCTCATGTTCCTGGAGAACCGGGGACATCCACTCCTCCAGTTCCAGCTTCAGGATATCACCGAACGGAAGAAGGTTGAAAAGGCGGTCGCCGAGAGCGAAGAGACGTTGCGGTCCTTTTTCGATGCCATAAGCGAGCCCCTGCTGCTGACTGATCCGCGCGGTACGATCCTCATGGCGAACGAAACAATGGCCCGGAGGCTTGGAAAGAACGTGAACGAGCTTATCGGCCTTTGCCAGTACGATTTCTTTCCGCCGGATGTCGCACAAAACAGGAAAAAATATTATGACAGGGTCTTTCTGACAGGCGAACCGGTGCATTTTGAAGATCAAAGAGACAACCGGACCTTCGAAATATCCGCATACCCCGTCTTTGACGAGCAGCGGGCCGTATCCAAGATATCCATTTATGTCAGGGACATCACGGAACGCAAGCGCATGGAAGAGGACCTCAGGCAGACAGAGAAAAAATTCAGGGACCTCGCGGAGAAATCGGTTGTCGGCGTATACGTGCTTCAAGATGGTCTGTTCAAATACGTCAATGAAAAACATGCCGAGATCCTCGGCTATACGACGGAAGAATTGACCGGCGGGATGGGGCCCCTTGATGTGGTCTATCCGGAAGATTGGCCTTTACTGGAGGAAAACGTCAGGCGAAGGCTGTCAGGAGAGGTCAAAGCTCTCACCTACGAGTTCAGGATCATCAGGAAAGATAAAGAGCTGAGAAACGTCGAAGCTCACACGTCCCTCTCCACGTACGAGGGAAAGGACGCGATCCTGGGGACCATCCTCGACATCACCGAACGCAAGCAGGCGCAGGAGGACCGCGAGAGGCTGATCCTCGAGCTCAAGAATGCCCTCGCCCAGGTCAAGACCTTAAGCGGTTTGCTCCCCATCTGCGCCTCCTGCAAAAAAATACGCAACGACCAGGGATACTGGGAGCAGATGGAGATGTACATACGCAACCACTCAGAGGCCGAATTCTCCCACGGCTACTGCCCCGAGTGCGCCGCAAAACTGCTTTCCGAATTAAAGCAAAAGAAATAGATCTTATTGACCGATACCAGCCCTGTCCGGTCGTGGGAAAGGCGGGTATGTGACTTCATCTTCCGTCTTTCCGCACTATCCTGACAAGAGCGAATGTGTCAGTCCAATTCAGGCGCAACACGTAATTCTGTCCCGGACCATATTTTCCGGGCTCCGGTGCATTTCTCACAAGGCGCTGCAACTCGGGAATGTCGTGGAAGGTGCCTAACAATTCACAGCGTACCCGGTCCAGCATACTCCTGGCATCAATGAAGGCAACCAATTTTTGAATATAAGACATGCGGACATTCTTTGATTCGATGAGGAAATTGCATTTACTGTCAACGCCAAGAGATACATCGCGGGGAAACCAGGCGGGTTTCACTTCTATGGCCCGGGGAAATCCCGGCACGATCTCAAGCCGTCCCCTCGCAAGAATACCTCCGGCGAACGGTAAAAAATCCGAATCACCAAAACTGATATTCCAGTTGTCCATGAATGTTTTGTTTGCATGTACTCTAAGTTTCGAACCTTGTTCAATGAGGTACAGATCTTGCTGGGCCATGGGAAACATATCTATGTAGCCTTTGCCCTTTTTAATCCCGTCTTTTTCGGTTATTTTGTAAATATACCGGGAGTAAGGCCTCGTCGGTTCGGTTTCGTTCGCGAGGCTCTGCATTTCCGATCTCGTCGGAGC
Source organism: Syntrophorhabdaceae bacterium (assembly GCA_963666485.2). Taxonomy (GTDB): domain Bacteria; phylum Desulfobacterota; class Syntrophorhabdia; order Syntrophorhabdales; family Syntrophorhabdaceae; genus Delta-02. Next base: position 357,233 of record CAXXUO010000009.1, read on the forward strand.
GGGGGGTTCCCGGGTTAGCGCCCCGGTACCGGCACAACCGGCGAGTAATATCCCTGACACAGCAATGGCGAAAAAGAATCGTAGTTTCATGTGATATCTCCGGTTATGGCATAAAGTAGATGAGCACGGGCACACCTTTTTCCATGATCAGAGTTGGTGTCTTTCTTGCTGAATTCTCCACTTTTTTCGACATTCCCTGGAACATGGCATCCCCGGACGCAAGACCGGCTTCCCTCAAACGATTGTCGTCTTTCGTCTGACCCGTGACCGTTGTGCCTGATGTCACTTCTATCGTTGTCGTATCTTTTCTCAGAGCATTCAAGAAAGATGACATTCCCGACAATACACTGCTCGCCACAGTGCCGGCTATATCATCATGCCGTATGGTGGAAATAATGCCATCTGATTGATCTATGGACGCAACGTATCCCTTCATAGGGTAATGAGCGTTTTCGGGATTAAGGACCCCGGAAATTTCGACGTGGAACCTGTTGTCCGTAAAATTAGGGCTTGCCTTCCCTACAATTTTCCAGCCTTTAAGCGGTATCTCGGTGCCCGTTGCAACGAATATTGCTTTTGCATCCGACGAGGTGAATGTCCGGTCGATTACGGCTCGGTACGGTCGGTAAAATTGCACCTTCAGCCCCTGTCCGGTATAAGCGGGGCTTCTTTCCGTTCCGGGCACCTCTTTTTCATTTGGAGCGGATTGTGCCGCGGTATTCACAACCGCGGATGAGCCATGGCTCCCAACGAATCCTCCCGATATCTTTTGAAAATACATATGTTCCCATGCTTTTTTCCGTGTCTGTTCGTTATCGGTGCTGCTGAGCGAGCCGATCTGTGAATCCATCCCCTCATTGTAGATATTGGACGTGGTCTTGCCCTTTTTTGCGAAAGACAGTGGGTCACGCTCAGGGACGATCATGCCCGCAAGATCGACGTCCTCTTTTCTCTTTTTCGAGGGCCCCACCCTTCCGATATATCCGCCCCTTTCGCTTGCCTTGAGCATCTGCTGTTCCTTCTTGATGGCATCGCCGATCGTACTTTCATCCGACTTCTTCTCGTCAACTGCGTACGGGTCCGTCTCTTTGGACCCCGCAACGCCTGCGTTCTTTCTGGCAGCGGTCTTTTTATTTATATCGAGCTGCGACATTTTCATTTTCTTAGATCTGTCCATAAGAACCCCTATAGCAAGGGATATGAAGAATGCGGCCGCAATCACGGCAATGGTTATCAATATGGCGGGTTTTGGGAATCTTCTCATATGCCGGACTCCCTCCAGATCGGTTTGATTATGTATCGGGAACCCGAGAAAAGGATCGCATTACCGGCTTCGATTTTGGCGACATCAATTGCGTCCTGTTTGTTATTGAAGAAAACCGATATGTGCGTGTCTTCCCCTGGCTCTACGGCAAATACAATGTCCCCGAGATCAACAGGTTCTTTTTCATGAAGGCAATAAACGGCCCTGAGGTTATGGTACGTCTGAAGATACTTATATTCATTCGGCATTATCTCGTTCCATACGCCCCTCGCCTGGGCAAGCCTCTCATTGTCAAAAACAAATGCGATCACCGAGTCTCCGCCATGCGGTGAAATTACCGGGATCCTTTCCGGCACTTCAAATCGCGCCCTGATATTTTCAGTAAGCGGGTCTTCCGAGGGTAATGCCCTTATACCAACTGACAAGGTGTTGATCGCGCGTAGGAATTCGCCGACAGCGTCCATCGTCATCCCCGAGGACCTCTGGCCTTGCTGAGCATTGCTAAATGACGCCGGCATAAAAAAGGCGAGCACGACGATTGCCAGGAACGATCTGAAGATTGTTTTCATATTCTCTTTCATCCTTATGATAAATAGCCGTCTGAATCTATTTTCCTCATCACGGTATTGATATCTATGGTCCTCCCGATGCTCCCTTCCGGGAACATATCGGCAAGGGCCTCGATGGCCACAGCCTGCGCGCGCCTTGAAGATATGCCGCGATCCTTCAGGGTCAGTGCAATGTTTTCCCTTAAGTACCGCTCATCCTTGTGCGTGGTGTAGCGCCATCGGCTGCCTGGCGTCTGAACATTGATAAGAACGCCTTTCCCGAGGTCTTCATTGAGCGCAAGGATCTCTGCATATTTACCCGGATGGAACTTGAGGGATAGGAGGAGCTCACGGTCCTCATTTTTAAGGCCTAATATTTTGACTATATTATCTATTCCTTCAACCGTCGGGTTGTCCGGCGATATATGCCGCGTGAAAAATTTGTTGGCTGCGGCCGATATAAAATGCTTTCCCCTTTCAGCGATGTCGAGAATATCCTGCGTGACCAGGTATGTCGCCAACCCGAGGGTCCTTTGCTGCCGAGCATCTTTATCAAGCACATCGAGGATGGTTTCGTTATTTTTCAGATTATGGAACTCATCATAAACGAACAATTTTGGCCTGTTTTGCACTGCGAGCATCCAGTCGACAGATGCGGCGCCAAGAAAGGGGGGCATTTCACCCGGCAAATAGATTGCCTTGCGATAGGCAAAATCACGATAGAGGAGCAGCAATAACGCCAGTATTTCCCTTCTTTCACTGACAAGGCCCATGTGAATGCAAAAAATGTCTCTGTCCACCGAGAAATTGGTCACCCCGTTTAGCAACGAGGCCTGTTCGCCCTGCGCATACAGGTTAAGGACCCTCCTCATGTCTTCAGCTATCTGCCGGTCCCTTGAATTTGTGTTAATGGCAGGGTCCGACGAAAGCACCCGTATAAAGTCATTGAGCGTCGGAGTGGCAAGGCATTGCGCCGTTTCAGCGAGCTGAAAATCTTTTCTGTCCAGCGTTGAAAGGAATTTCTTTATATAGTAGTCCCGGTATTCCAGGTAGGTATCGAATGAGGGGGCGCCCGCAAAGACCTTTTCCTGGGCCTCATTCGACATTTTGATCGTGCGCACATGGCGTGGTTCTTCCTTGAATAGCATGTCATAGGCTCTCTTGAGAGTACGTCCCAAAATGGAGAGTGTCTCTTTGGGGACCCTGCCGTCCTCGCTCAGCATAGCCGTGAACACCGCGTTTAAAGATAGTATTTTGGAACCGGTCGGTTGTTCGAACCCGACCCGCAGATCAAACATATTCACCCGTTTGTCACTGTCGCCGAATTTGACCTGTATGAAACTGCCCCCAAAATTCGAAACGACAGGTTCATACGAGGACGCTTTTGCCATATCGACAATAACAATGACTGGATCGTCGGCCATGGCACCCGTAATGATGCCGTTCATCAAAACAGATTTGCCGCTTCCTGTCGGCCCGATCACCAATCCTGCCCACCTGTTCTGCCGGACACTGAATGGATGCAGCGCGGTTACTCCGCCATGACGATTCCTGAGCAGCATGGCAGGCCGGGACCGGTCACCCCGGTACATGCCGCGAAGCGGTACAAATTTCATAATGTCATGGCCGAAAATAATATGCGGGTCATAATTCCTCGTGGCACATCCGGGCAATGATGCCACAAACGCGTTCTCTTTCCGCATCCACTCCGCAAATATTCCCGCCCCGTCCACGGACATGGATACGGCCAGGCGGAAAGCCTGTATCTTTTCCTGCAGGGACTGAATGCTCGTGTCCCAAATGAGGCAGCTCACGAAACATTTTACGATCTTCCATCCTTCCCGGGCCCGGTCCTCAAGGAGATCGTCTATCGAAACGATCCTCTCCTTATTATCGATTGCGGCTGATGTTTTTTTCCCGCTGAAGATATTTGCCATCACACGCATCCTGGACAGGTCCTTCGCTATCGACGCGGCATCTTCACATAGTATTATCGTGTTCAGCACGAGGGGGAAATTGATGTTCTGAAGCATCCTCGACCCACATCCTGCCGGGATCGTATTGGGAAGGGAATCCATCACCAGCGTGGCGAAAAAGTGCCGACCGTTCGTCAGATAATAGTCTTTCGCGTAGAAATCCGTGTTAAATATTCTTTTTCTCAAAGGTAACAGGCCGCCACACTCTGAAAGCGTCATAGAAGGCGCAGGATCACCGGGATTAATTATTCTCGCCAGGTTCTGCATCATCTCGGGCCCGCTTAAGCCCCGAATATCGTAGCCGAGAGGTATCAGGGTGTTCTTAAACATCGAAGCCGCCTCGTCCAGTTTTCGGTTGCGCTCCAGGAAATCACCCGAACCCAGACACCTTTTCTTTTTACCCTCGATGGAGGCCTCGGCGCTGAGCGGCACAATGACAGTGCAATAGAGCGATGTATCGATGATCCCTCCCCGGGATTGCAGTTCGGCTACATTCTCTTTCGCCATCGAACGGGACAGGGGATCCACGTTTAATCTCGTGTATTCGTCAAGCAAACGGCCCGTGTCCTGATTCACATACGTTGTGAACTGGACGAAAACGTTCTGCGCTGTAATATTCTTAAGCATTTCAGAGCATTTATTGACCTCGATATCCATGACCGACCTGTCTATCCCATCAGCCCCGGCCTGCATTATTTCGAAGCCATACGCCTTTTCAAAGCGTTCCAGGATCAGGTAATTATCTCCGACCATCGTGATCGGTATGCGCCGGTAAAAAGGAGATGATCTCTGCATTATAATCCCGTTTTTCGGTCTAATCGGCAGGCATTCCGCTGTCCTCGATGAATCTCAGGACATCAGGGTCATCCGTATCGGCAGCCTGCGCCATCGCCCGTAATGCAATTAGTTTCAGTTTTTGATTTTCCAGATAAAGAAGGTAGTAATGCAATCGTGAAAGATCTTTCCATGCCTGGTCCTCGTAACCGCTATCAATAGCTGCCGGGGCAAGATTTTTCAGCCGGGTCCTGATGCCGGATGCCACCTCCAGTGATGTCCGGGCAAGGACGTAATGCTTGATTGCCAATTTCTTTCTCACCGCTGATGATTGTCTCGATGCGAGCAGAACCATGGCCCTTTTCATGCTGCCGTCATCGAAGAGGGACACCGGAGCCTTTGCCCGGGCGAAAGTCTCGTAATTGCGATAATCGCGGAGCAATCTCTGAACTTCGTTTTCTATCGAGGAATACATAGTCGTAATGGCGATCTCTTTCTGCTTTTCTGCGATCACCAGCCTGTTGACGGCATCGAGCGCGGATTGCACCTTCGACCCTATGATCCTATCGACAGATGCTGCTGTCGCCAGGGAGATCTTTTGAAGGGAGTCGGTCGATCTTGATATGTATTGCGGGACACTTTGCCCGGCCACGCCATTTACCGTCGATATGATCAATTCTATATCTTTATCTGTCAAAACCACTTTCGTATTGCCCGACACGGTCTTGCCGAGCACTGCCTTGAGGTATTCACTATTTGATGCTGTGAACTGATTTCCTATCGCATCTCCAACAGACATGTTTCCGATGGTTCCCAGTATGCCGAATCCGTCGCGGGCATGCACTGTACACGCGCTAAGTGCTGCCCGGGTATTGCCGGTAACATCCTTCTGCCTTGCCGTAAGCGAGGACGCCACATCGATCCTGCCGGATAGCCCGGCCATGTGCATCACCAGGTTCGATGCGACCGGCAGGAAACCGGACACCATTGACCGATATTCATTCACCTGGCCGGAATAGGTGCCAACAAGGCCCGGGGACTTGAGGAAAACCTGGTAATTTTTGAGGACCGTGGACGTATCATTCCTGTCGAATCCTTTCCGCCTTAATTCGTTCTGGAGGGTAGTCATAACCGAATTGTTGAGGCTGCCTGTAAAACTGGCAAGGCTCATATCGCCGTTTACGATGCCGGTCTGGGACTTTAGTCCTTCGTTAACAGCACCGCCAATCATGGATGAAAAATCATTTATGCCCGAAAGATCGCCGGTACCGGCAAAATTGCCGGGCTTATACGAGATGCTCAGCTTTTGTGACAGGTTGGCTTTTAACTCGCCTGACATAAAGTTTTTTACAAGATTATTGAGGAGAGCCGAAAACTGTGCATAGTTCGTCACCATAATGATAGGTGAGCATTTAATTGCACATTCCGCCCGGCGGCTGAACAACCCGTAGGAAATAAAAAAAATCACCAGGCCGAAGAATGTCAGAATGCCGATTACCAGAGATTTTTTTACCCGGAGCCTGTTCATCGTTTACCTGTCTTTTCCAAGGGCGTCCAACATCTTAGCCAGCGACAGGATCCTGAGTTCCTGGGACTCAACCAATCCTCTTAGATGGGCAATTTTGGTCGCGTCTTTCTGGTTTTGCTCCCGCGATGCAAAATCAAAGGAGGTCGGAGCAAAAGAGGAAAGGGCCAAACTTACTCTGCTTGCCATGACAAATGTTTTTTTGCCGGCGGTATATAATGTTATGGCGCTTCCCGCCCGGAATGCGCGCCGCTTCGCCAAAACCATTTCCGCCACTGTTGGGTCTTTGGGCTTTATGCGGAGCGATATTCCCGTGAGGGCATTGGCTCCTTCGGATTCGCCGGTGGAACCCGGCCCCTTGAATGGGTCGGCAGTACCCGGGGCTTGCAAGATGCTGGCCGCCGATCTTTGCCGGATTATCAATGCGCTGTAATCCTGGAGAAAATCGCAGTATGGCTGCTGAAATGCTGTCACCCACCGGGCTGCCTTCTGGGCGAGCGTCGCCTCAGAAACGACGGGACAGGGTAGGTCTATCCCTGATAGATCCGGCGCAAAGCCGCACAATACAACCATTGATGTACACAAAACAAAGATTCCGGGACGCATGGTCATCTTCCTTCCAGGGCATGGCGCATTTCCCCCTGCGACATCACCGCGAGTATTTCCGCCTGAAGCATGGTATTGTAATATGTCAGCTTTGCTAGGTCTTTTACGGCCTGGTCGGATTTCCCGGAATCGAACGCCGAAGGACTGAATCCGGATAATTCACCGCGAAACCTCTCGGCGACATATATGCCCTGGGCGGCGCGCTCGTAGGTCGCAACAGATGCCTGGCTGAATATGTCCCGAAGCTTGAGTGCGGCGAAATCCGCCGTCGAAAAATGCTTCATTTTCGCGGTTCCGCCGCCCGGCGCCCCTGCGATAAGGATGGAAACTTCACGGGTTTTTTTCTGGAACTGGGAAAAATCAGAGCCCGTAAGCGGTAAGCCGAGCGGCGCCTTTGATCGTGCCAGCTCGTTATAATACTTGCCGCTGGCCGTTGAAAAAGCCCCGGTGCTGTTTACCATGTAGTCCGAGATCATGCTCTTTATGGATGATGTCATGTCATAGTTCGTGAATGTGATGCCCTTTGTATTGAGTTTTCCGGCCTCCAGCTTCATTTTGACTTCTTCATTCCAGACTGACTGTATCTTTTCGGTAATAACCTGGGTAACCATTGTCTGGATCAGAGGCATTAACGTCTGGTAATTTGTCACTGTGACGGCAGTCCCGTAAGCACTTGTAGCGAGAATACAGAGAAATAAAATTGCGCACAGAATTTTACCAGTCCTGGTCGAAATACATCTGAGCATTGTTCTCCTCATGATTTTCCCCTCCGCACTAAATAAATAGCATCAGCCTTATTCATTCATGAAACGGGTAAGATCGTTCGAAACCCTTCGCGCATCCAGTTCGTCCACGGCTCCCGAAATAACGAGACTCTTCAGGCTCTGGTTAAGCGTCCATCCCACCGCTCTACTTCTCTGTTCGTCGCGGAGCCGATCATATTGGCCTGCAAGAATAAGCTCGCGTGTATTTAATTGCTGTACGTCCAGGTATTCCGTCGCGAGGAGCAGTTCACCGGGTTTTGAGCTCGATCTTGCGGCGGGTACGAGAACCTGCACCATGATGGCGAGGAGCACGTCAGTGAGTTCCTGGATGACCCATGACTGTTTTTCGATGGGGAACATGGATGCTATGCGCGAAGGCACCTGGGTGGCCATCAGCGTGTGGATGGTCGTGAATACAATATGACCTGTCTTGGCGGCCTGGATTGCGGCGAGGGACGTCTCGGGGTCCCTTACCTCTCCCACAAGGATAAGGTCCGGCCGCTGGCGCATCGCGGCCCGAAGCGCCTTTTCGAAGGACAACGTCGTCGTACCGACCTCGCGCTCTATTATGTTGCCCAACCCGTCCGGTATATCATACTCGATCGGATCCTCGATCGTGACGCAATTGAGGGCCCTTGATCGAAGAAGAAATGCAATTATCGACGCAAGGGTTGTTGATTTTCCGCTCCCGGTCGGCCCGGCTATGAATATGATGCCTCCTGCCGAACTATCGAGGATGAGCTTCACAAGCTTGTCCGGGATGCCAAGTTTCGCGGGTTCCGGTTCTACGGACCTCAGGCGCCGCATAACGATCGCGACCCCTTTCTTTGACAGGCAAATGTTCACGCGAAAACGGAACGCTCTCTTTTCTCGTGCGCTCCCTGTATGCTTTGTATACGAGAGATCTTTTTCTTCCCTGTCATACAGCTGCGACCGGGCACCCGGGATCTTCAATATACGTTCTATCGCGTTGTCCAGTTCATAGCCCTCAGGAGGCCGCATACAGGCCTTGGTCATCCGCCCGTGTATTCTCAGGAAAGCGGGGCTTTCGGACTGTATATATATGTCGGAAGCGTTTTCCCTGATGGCCTCGTCAATTATCTCATCGAAGAAATTTTCCATAATTACAGTGCGCTTTACCTACCTGCAGCGCAGCGAATCCGTACCGACAAGATATGTCAGGTATCTTCTCAAAATACTTGCACGGCAATAGCCTCGCTGTTTTATCTCCTCCTTTCTTTTTACCTGCGCAAAAATAACGAGGACGACCGAGATTGACACACCGGAAATGCCGACAAAGATTCCCAACATGTGCGATATATAGGAACAAAGCCCTGAAAGGCCATTCCCGAGCATTGCCGGGCAGATCGAGATGATGAGGTCCTCCATGGTCAAGTTCAGCCTCGGGACCAGGATGGAACCGTTGATACCCTGGTAGTTATGCCTCTTCCCGGAACCTATCATCCTGCCGCACTCTTCATCGTTGCCTTGACAATCCCCAGAATAAAGGAAAGAGACACGAGGCATCCCCCGAATGCCACTTTCTTCCAGGCGCCCTGGGCGCCCTGCGGGTTGTTGTCCCTGTTTGCCATGGAAATGAAACCCCAGACAATAAGGCCTGTACCAGCGCAAAAAGATATTGCCAGCAGTCCGTTCATCAGCATTGTGGACAAGCTTGTCAGAAATGACTCGGCGGTATTCGATCCTTCACCCCATGTGACGCTGAACGAATCAGCTCCTCCTGTCCGTGAGGTCAGACAGAAAAACAGCAGCGATACGGGCAAAATACGGCTGAACAGGGGACATGCCCGCATCACTTTCTTAACCATGCCGAACTTCTCAATCATCCGTGTTTCTCCTTTCATATTGTGTGATATCTTCAAACAATGCTCTTTCCTTTTCCGATTGAAAATAGATCTCCCCGATCTTAAGTTTCAGGCCGCCGTATATGTATCGTTCAACACTTATCTTGAGATACGATATGAGATAGCCCACAAGTGTGAGGCTCATAACAAGTTGAATAATAATAAGAATTCCCACACCGTGGCCCCCTGAGCAGACCCGCGATATTATGTTGTTGGTTCCGGCACCAAAAGCTATGAGAAGCCCGAACAGGCCTGCCAGTTTCAGCCACGACTTTACCTTGTTCTGACGGGACATCAATCCTGCGCATTCATCGATACTAAACTCATGCGCCCTGCCGCCCGCAATTTCGAGGATGAGCATTTCAGCGTGTTCACCTGTACGCGCGCAGGCAATGACTTTCTTTTGTACGGGGAAAGGTATTTTATCGTCATATTTGCCCGGCGAATATCTGATCAACATCTCTTAGTCTATCCGGATCGGCTGCCGTCCAAACTTCTTGTAAAATGACAGGGCGTCGTCGCATGTTCCCTTGAACGCTTTGCCAATAACGGCCCATCTCCCGCCTTCACCGTAGGGCGCGATCGTGAGAAATACATCGTCCGGTTTTTTTGTATTGCTGAGAAAGAGAAAGGCCTCGCTCTCCGTAAAAAAGGACTCGATCAGAAAGTAACAGAAGTTTGCCCTGTCTTTCTTCAGCCAGTCGCCCCCGGCGTCGTCGCTGACAAACTGCGGAGGGGCCACGATCTTCCAGGTAAGCCCCGGGGCCGAATACATGCTTCCGTCACCGCTTATCTTTGCGGGATTGTATACAAGTCGAACCTGGGCGGGCATGATCGCACCGCCTTTTATCAATTCAAGATACAGAAGCTGATCGCGGTATTTTCGGACAAAATCCCGCAGCATCTCATCCATTTCCGCCCTGCACAGGGCCATGCCCTCCCGCCTGCCCTCCTGCCTGCCCTCGTCGCGGGCCGCAAGGACCGATTCCTTTTCGATGGCGTCCGACGATATCTGGCGGATCGCAGGAGAACATCCCCACGATGTCATAAGGATCACGATCACTAAGATAACTGTGGCTAGAAGATGACCGATATTTTTCATGAATACCTCATTTGGTCACATTGTCTCTCGCGTGCCTGCTTTCATTTCTGCCCGATCTCTGCTCATACTGATATGAAAAATCGGAGGAAAACGTTTTTACGAAGGCGATCTGCCGCGCCAGAACATTTATGACTTCCGACGATGATACCGAAAGAGGCGGTACAACCTGCCCTTCTTTTTGCCCGGCCCACAAAGCATCCGGGGTGACCAGGATCAATGCGGTCAGAAAAACATGAGCGAAACAAACTCTATTTGTATGAAAAAATTTTCCCATCCGCTATCCTCCGTACCGTAATTTCATGCCGGCGTGAGCCGATCACGCTTGTCCCGCTCCCCAGATCTATCCAGAACTCGGCATTGCCGACAGGACTTACCTTGCCGGCGATCATAAAGACGTACATATCGGGCTTCGTCAGCTTCATCATGCGCAGGAACGGGCGTGAATCAAGCGTGATCAGCGAAGGTGACCGGCCTTCGAGAAGAATATCTTCCGCCGAGCCCTTTTCGGGTAGACGCCCGGTGGTGATCACGCGGACCATTGCGTCCGTCGCTGACGCAAGATCATCAGCGCCATGCCGTTTTACATTGACGGTAAGGTCGGCTTCCCCCGACGCTGCGTCTTCTACCAGGAGATAATGATGCGGAAGGGAACCGCCGTCTTTCTTTTCAAACACGATCAGATTTGTTGTTTTGAACTCCTTTATGGGAAAAATGACAAGGGAGTTATCTTTTATATCGATACTGAATTTTTCCCGGGCCCCGATTGCGACATCATCGCCGGAAAAGGGGAAAGGCAGGTTTAAAACGGTTCCGTACCCGTATGCAAGACGCAATCTTGGTACCAGTCCAGCGACCTCTTGCACGTCAATTATTTTCGTCCGCGCTAATTCCCTGTCTTTTTCCATGATCGGTTTCAGGCGTCTCACCTTATCCTTCATTTCCATTACGTCCTTTTCCGACAGATCGAACGGCGGGACGATAATAGGGTCTTCCGGAAGGTGTCGTTGCTGCTGCTGTTTCTCCGGCTCGGGTGGCTTATCCGGCGCGGCATCAGCCGGCAGCTGGCTCAGAAAAACGGACAATGTAAAGGCCAAAAGGGTTTTCCACACTGCGCACTCCTTTATACAGCTTTATTTCATACATCTTGGTCTTGATATCGGCGTTGGCCGCTTCCTCGCCAACGACACGTACCGCGTTTAACCGTACCGCTACGAGAATGACGGCCTGTTTGCCGTTCATCTTGGCATCCTTAAGATTGTGCCATTCGGCTGTCACGACCAGTTTCTGGTCTGCCAGTGACTTGAGGTAATTGTCACGGTAAGGTTCATAAAATGCCTTGAAAGATGCCGGATCGAAATGGCGCGACATACGGGTCATCCTGCCGGCAAGATCATCTTTCGATTTCACTTCAACATAGGTCCATGCGAGAATATCTTTGATAGCATCTTTGCAGAAGATCTCAAGCTCCGGCCAGTATATTTTGTCCGGGTCGTCAACACGGATCAGCGACGGGCGGCCCGTTGCATCCATGAATACGATCTTATCCTTCCCCTTGCCCACCGCAACGATCACGATCGATGCAGCCACGATCATCATGGATAATGCCAGCATCGCGCAAGGCAGTATGATCAGGGCGGTCGACGAAAATTTGAGACCTTTGAAGATCCCTATTTCAATGGCGAGCGCTTCGCTGTTGCTTTTGGCTTGTGTGACGCTTTTTTCTTCTTTCACCACATGGTCACCTTTTTCGCTATATGTTAAATAGCAGCGTTCAAAAGAAAGGGGTTCCACATGACCGAAACGATCTTAAAATTCTTGAATAACGCCCAATCGACCGTTTCACCCGTTATACCCGTAATAGGAGTCTTTCTCATAATACGGGGTCTCATCCGGCTGGCGCATGGCAACGAGGCGGCAAAGGGCGGCAGCGGGGGCGGCAAGCTCATTATCATCGGGTCCTGCCTGACGTGTTATGAAACGATCTCATCGGTCGTTATCAGTACCCTGCAGAGCTGCGGCCTTGATGTAGGCAATGTGATCAGGGTCAGCTGGTAATGTAAGCTTCACCCGCGGTTTTGGATGACGGCCCTGTCAATCATGAGACGGCCGGCCTTACCTTTTGACATATTTGATAAGCCTCATTTCGCTGACGTTCCCTTTTGGTTGGACAAACCTGGTCTTGAAGCGCCTTATAACGTCCCCGGCGAATATATAACCTTCGCCTGTTGCAAGTTCTGCCAGGTCTCGCATTTCGATCCGGCTGCCCTTCTGAAAGGCATATGTCCCGTCCCAGTTGCCGAGATTTTCCGTTAACCTGCCATCGCTGCGGATGTTCGGCATCATAAAGAAGGATTCGCCCGCCCTTTCCCCCAGGAACCTGGCTGTATCCGTATCTTCAATCTTCATGACAATCTTATAGTTCGTATTGCCTATCAATCGCTTCGCATCCGTTTCAGAAGCTTTGAACAGGGACGCCAGTTCCTGGACCGAGATGATGACCCCGAAACCAAGAGACCTTCCCTGCGCAAGAACCGTGTCAAAACCTTCAACCGCATACGACCCATATTCATCGGCGATGAGCGTGAAAGGGACGTCCGGCCGGCGCCTTTTCACGTCACGGCGGATCCTTTCATAATCGCCTTCCACTTCTGTCCCCAGCGCGGTTGTGAGGGCGATCTTAAAAGCATTGAGGGTGAGCCTCCCCAACGCCTGAAGGGTTGACAGTGAATATGACAATGACGGCAGCAGGACAATGAGTATCCGGCTGTTCGAGACCGCGTCGACCATGTCTATCTCGGGAGCATCGGTATCGAATATCCGATTGAATGTACCGGCAAGAAGGTCAAGGGGCGCTCCCCATTGCTGCACGAAAAACCCGTACTGACGCAACGCTTCGGCCGCAGCCGGTGATATTCTCCCCCCTCCAGCCGCGTTGCGGTACTCTTGCCAACCCGGAAGTTCGCCGAGCAATGCCCTGAGCCGGGCTTTCACCGGGGTCCCGTTATCGTATAATGGATACCTGTCGTCGGCTTCCAGGGCGATCACGGAGTCGAACGAAAGGGAACGGCGGACTTCTGACGGAGTAAGTACGTAATCGCCGAACACGTCCGGATTGTCCCGCCTGTATACCAACTGAGCAAGCACCGCCTTCATGAGTATCTTTCCGCGTTCCTGCCAGTAGATCTGGTCACCTTGAGCCTGTTTCAAAAATCCCGCCATGATCTCAGCGAGAAAATCAGCATCGCCATGGGTCATGAAGTTGAATGTATGTGACTGTGTCGGATTGAGGAAATTGAGGACGAGCAGATCCTCAAGCCGGTCGCAGTCTTCCACTATTTCGTACAGTACTGCATACGTATCGGTCACATCTGATTTTCCATCGATGAAACAAAATCCCCCTCCCAGCATCATGATGGACTCCGCCACGCTTCGAATTGCCGTCGTTTTGCCCGATCCGGTCGTACCTATGAGCATTCCGTGGCGGGTTATCTCGGAAACCGGCAGTAAGACGGGTATTCCGCACTCGTCATCTCCAAGAGAAATTGCGGGATCTTCGCGTATGCGCATAAAAACCGGTCCGGGAGAATTGTCCGAGGCCATGAGCTGAATGATCGCACCCGCTAAAAATACGCACAGGGCGAAAAAGCAACTGAAATAAGCTGCTGCCACGGTGAACACCGTCATAACGAACGGGTTGACCCAGCGGATCATGAGCCAGGTGCGGGGGCGCAGCTTTGAGGCGGGTGTGATCCGTGCGCGTTCGGCCCTGTCGTTGATGGATCGTGACATTGTAAGAGAAGAATAGCGCCCGGTATGGCTTTGAGGCAAAATATGAGAATGGCATATTGTGGCTTTTTACTCTTGTTTGTGGTTAAAAGGTATCAAATATGGTATATTACGCCATATTTAGTCGCGTCCAACGTAAGGAGGGTACCGTGAAAAATACCAGGGCCAGGCTTCTTTTTCTTTTCGTCGCATTTTTTGCGATCCCGGCGTGCATCTGCGGGGCCGCGGATGACTTCGTCTTCATGGCGAGTACGATAGGCCCCATCGACTCCGGCATCATCGGGGTGCTCGAAGACCGGTTCGAGAAAGATACGGGGATCAGGGTCCGGCATGTCGGGGCTGGCACCGGGGCGACGCTGGACATAGCGAAGAAGGGCAATATCGACCTTGTCCTCGTCCACGCGAAATCCCTCGAAGAGAAGTTCGTCAAGGAAGGATATGGAACGGAGCGGATCGACCTTATGTATAATGACTTTGTCATTGTCGGTCCCCAGTCAGACCCGGCCGGGATCAAGGGTATGAAAAATGCCGGGGAGGCACTGAAGAAGATCGCAGATAAGAAGGCGCCGTTCCTCACGCGCGGCGATAAATCGGGCACCCACGTTGCGGAGCTCATCATCTGGGAAAAAGCGGGGATCAAGCCTGCCGGCGACTGGTACATCGTGTATGACAAAGGGACGGAAGGGAACATGCCGACGCTGCGCGAAGCGGACAAACGCGGCATTTACACACTTATGGACCGGGCAACATATTTGAGCCTGCAGAAAGAGATCAAACTTGTGATACTTGTCGAAAAGGACGAGGCGCTTCTGAATTACATCACCCTCATCCCCGTCAACCCGAAAAAGTTTCCGCGGGTCAACGCACAGGCCGCGATGACATTCGTGAAATGGCTTACGGACCCCGATAAGGGACAGCTCATCATCCGTGATTTCGGCAAGGACAGGTTCGGAAGCCCGCTTTTCTTCCCCAATTCGAAGGAATGGCGCGCCCGCTACGCTGTACAAAAATAAGGGAAATGTAGCATGATAAAGAGGAGGCATTTATGAAACGATCCGGCATACTATTCACCATCCTGCTTTTGGGCCTGATGCTGTTCACGGCTCCTGCCGGTATGGCCGCATCCGCGGAAAAGAACATCATTCTTGCGACAACGACGAGCACCCAGGATTCGGGCCTGCTCGACAAGCTTATCCCCATCTTTGAGAACAGGACGGGATATTTTGTGAAGACGATCGCGGTTGGGTCGGGACAGGCGATGGCCATGGGCCAGAAGGGCGAGGCGGATGTTCTGCTCGTCCATTCGCCTGCCGCCGAGAAGAAGTTCATGGAAGGGGGGTACGGGGTACACAGAAGGCTCGTGATGCACAACGATTTCATCATTGTCGGCCCGGCAAACGACCCGGCAAAGGTGAAGGGTTCGAAAACGACGGTCGAGGCTTTCAAGAAGATCGCGGCTACGCAGTCGATGTTCATTTCCCGCGGGGACAACTCCGGGACACATTCGAAGGAGAAAGACATCTGGAAGGCGGCCGGCGTCCCGTATGATGGCCAGAAATGGTACCAGCAGACAGGGCTCGGCATGGGGCAGACCCTGAACGTCGCCAGCGAAAAACGGGCATACACGCTTGCAGACCGCGGGACGTACCTGGCGCTCAAGAAGAGGGTCGATCTCCCGATACTCGCCGAAGGCGACGCTATCCTGCTCAACATCTATCACGTGATCGAAGTCAACCCCGCGAAATTCCCGAAGGTGAACGCGAAGGGTGCAAAGGCATTCGCCGATTTCATGGTCGCCCCGGAGACACAGAACATCATCAAGACATTCGGCGTCGACAAGTACGGCTCGCCTCTCTTCTTCCCCGATGCAGGCAAGAAAGTGGAGGACCTGGGAAAATAGATGGACCTCATTTATGAAGGGATAAAGCAGGCCATAATACTCCTCATCACCCTCGATCCCGAGGTGATGAGGATAACCCTGCTTTCCCTCAAAGTGTCCGGTTCAGCCACCCTGATCAGCCTTTTGTTCGGCATCTCCATCGGGACGCTTGTCGCACTCACCCAGTTTCCCGGAAAAAAATTCGTCGTCAGCCTCATCAATACCGGGATGGGGCTGCCTCCCGTTGTCGTAGGCCTTTTTGTCACCATCTTTCTCTGGAGGAGCGGACCGCTCGGGTTCCTTGGTTTACTTTATACGCCCACTGCCATTATCGTGGCACAGTCGGTCATCGCAACGCCGATCGTTATGGGCATTACCCTGGCGGCAATGCAGCAGCTCCCGAAGAAAATGCGCCTGCAGGTCCTGGCCCTCGGGGCAACGCCCCTGCAGACGGTCTGGGTCCTTATCCGCGAGGCGCGGCTTCCACTCCTTGCCGCCGTTATGGCCGGGTTCGGCGGCGTCATCTCGGAGATCGGGGCGTCGATCATGGTCGGCGGCAATATCAAGGGATACACGCGCGTTCTCACGACGGCGACGGTCATGGAGGCCGGGAAAGGCAACTTCGAGATCGCGATAGCGCTCAGCATCATTCTTCTTGCCCTCGCATACTGCATCAATTATATTCTTACGTACATCCAGCAAAAGGAAAGACACTTTTAACCACAATGGCCGATCAGAAAAAGACGATCCTTGAAGCGCGTCATGTCCGCATGGAGAACCGCGGGGTTGCGACGCTCGATGTCGAAAACCTGGCCGTCTGCGAGGATGAGGTCATCTCCATCATCGGCCCGAACGGCGCCGGCAAGACCACCCTGCTCCAGAGGCTTGCCATGCTCCAGAAGAAACCGCGCGGGGAATTGTTCTTTCGCGGACAGAAGGTCGGCGGCGACCTTTCGGTCACCGAATATCGCAGGCACGTGACGATGGTCTTCCAGGAGACCCTCCTTTTCGACACGACCGTCTTTGAAAATGTCGCGGCGGGGCTCAAGTTCAGGCACGCCGGAAAGAGCGAGATAGAAAAGGGGGTCCTTGAAAACCTGGACCTCTTCGGCGTCGCCCACCTGAAGGAGCGTTCGGTCCGCACGCTGTCGGGCGGGGAAGCTCGCCGCGTAAGCCTTGCGCGTTCCTTCACGGTCAAGCCCGACATCATCTTCCTCGACGAACCGTTCTCGGCGCTCGACCCGCCGACGCACGAAGCGATCGTGGCCGACCTGAGCCATATTCTCCGGCGGCCCGGCATGACGACGGTATTCGCGACACACGACCGTTCGGAAGCGCTTCGGCTTTCCGACAGGATCTGCGTCATGAACAAGGGCAAAATATTGCAGATCGGCAGCCCCGACGAGATAATGAACCATCCCGCGGATGAGTTCATCGCATCTTTCGTGGGAGCGGAAACGATACTTCCCGGCGTTGTCACGGATGGGAACGCGGGCACGATCTCGGTTAACGTGAACGGTCGCAAGGTCATGGCCGTGGGCGAGGCAACGGCGGGGCAGAATGTCGTCCTGTGCATACGCCCCGAACGTATCGCACTATCCACGGAATCGAGACTTGATGCGACGAGCGAGCGCAACGTCCTCGCCGGAACCGTCATAGACGTAACGTCGCTCGGCCTCTTTTACCGCGTATCGGTTGACTGCGGATTCATCCTCAACGCATACATCACCCCCGGTTCCATCAAAAAGCTCGGCCTGGAACGAGGCAAAAAAGTATACTCCTCCTTCAAAGCAACCGCCGTCCACGTCCTCAAACGCTAACACCAAGGCTTTATTGCCTCCCCCAATCCAGAAACAAAGGCAAAGACACTGGATTCCGGCTTTCGCCGGAATGACGGCGGGGGGCTGTCGACGCTGGATTCCTGGTTTCGGCGGAATGACGGTGGGGGGATGTCGACGCTGGATTCCGGTTTCGGCGGAATGACGGCGGGGGGCTGTCGACGCTGGATTCCGGTTTCGGCGGAATGACGGCGGGGGGCTGTCGACGCTGGATTCCGGTTTCGGCGGAATGACGGCGGGGGGCTGTCGACGCTGGATTCCGGTTTCGGCGGAATGACGGCGGGGGGCTGTCGCCTTTAGCCTTTCGCCTTTCGCCTTTCGCCTCACCCTTTTTCCTGTCTTGCCCGGCGCCTCAAATCATGGTAGATTTTCACAGCTTTTCGAGATCTGCACATCGACCGTGGAATCCCTGATGAAGCAGGCATCGTTCACATCATCGTAAGGAGCAATCATGCTGTTTTCCAAAATGTTCATTCCGACTGTCAAGGAAGACCCGAAAGAGGCCGAGGTCGCAAGCCACCGGCTTATGCTCCGGGCGGGTTTCATCCGCCGTCTCGCTTCGGGCGTGTACACGTGGCTTCCGTTGGGACTTAAATCCTTAAGGAAGGTCGAGCAGATCATCCGTGAAGAGATGAACAGGAAAGGTGCCCAGGAGATACTGATGCCGGCCGTGCAGCCGAAGGAGTTGTGGGTCGAGAGCACGCGATGGGAAAAATACGGCAAGGAGCTTCTTCGCTTTGTCGACCGGAACAACCGGGAACTGTGCCTTGGCCCCACGCACGAAGAGGTCGTCACGGACCTCGTCCGGCGCGAGGTGAAATCATACAAGGACCTTCCCGTGAACCTGTATCAGATCCAGAACAAGTTCCGTGACGAGATACGGCCCCGCTTCGGCATCATGCGTTCCCGGGAATTTTCGATGAAGGACGCATACAGCTTCGACGCGGACGAGCCGTCAGCCGAAAAGAGCTACAAGGACATGTACGAGGCGTATGTCAGTATCTTCGAGCGGTGCGGGTTCAAGTTCCGGGTCGTCGAGGCAGATACCGGCCAGATCGGCGGGAGCTTCTCGCACGAGTTCATGGTGCTCGCCGATACCGGTGAAGATGTTATTATATCCTGCGATGCGTGCGGGTACGCGGCAAACCTCGAACGAGCCGAGGTCGGCATTGAGGGAGAAGCACCGTCAGGCCCGAAGATCGGCCTCCATAAACGCGTGCCCACACCGGAGCAGCGCAAGATAGACGAGGTCTCCAAATTTCTCGGCATAACCCCGGACAAGCTCTTGAAGACGATCATCTATAAGACGGACCAGGGCGTGATCGGCGTCCTCGTTCGCGGCGACCGCGAGATAAACGACACCAAGCTGAAGAACCTCTTGAAACTCGACGAACTCGAGCTCGCGGATGAGCGGACGATCGAAGAGGTCACGGGAGGACCGCTCGGGTTCTCCGGACCGATAGGCCTTAAAATACCTGTTTATGCGGACATGGACCTCAAGTTCATGGAAAATTTCGTCATCGGGGGAAACGAACGCGATGTCCACGTCGTGGACGCCAACCTGGGCGATTTCGCCGTGAAAGGTTTCTACGATATAAAGGTCGCGGTAGCCGGGGACAAATGCCCCCGGTGCGATGCGGGCAAGCTCGTCGCCACACGCGGCATCGAGGTCGGGCATATCTTCAAGCTGGGCTTGAAATACTCTAAAGCGATGAACGCGACCTTTCTTGACAGCGACGGCAAGGAACAGTTCATGATCATGGGGTGTTACGGTATCGGCGTCGGCAGGACCGTTGCGGCCGCCATCGAACAGGGGAATGACGAGAACGGCATGATATTGCCCATCCCGATCGCCCCGTTCGAGGTCAATGTCCTTCCCGTGAATACGACCCATGCCGAGAGCATGGATGTCGCCCGGGCCATATACGACGAGCTCCTGGGCAAAGGCATCGACGTTGTCATGGATGACCGCGACGAACGTCCAGGGGTCAAGTTCAAGGATTGCGACCTGATCGGGATACCGCTCAGGGTCACCATCGGCGAGCGCGGTCTGAAGGACGGCATCGTCGAGATAAAAAGGCGGGAAAGCAAAGAATTCGAAAAAGTGCCTGTTGCAGAAGCGGCCGGGAGGATCATACGCTATGTTGAAGACGCTAAACACCGGTGATCTCACACCGAGATACGAGGTAGACGCACGCATCGACAAGCTTCGCGCGGGAATGGTGAAGCAGGGCATCGAGCTTGCGATCATTCTCCAGAATGTCGACATCCTGTATTTTACGGGGACGCTCCAGCGGGGGACCCTGGCGGTGTCCGCGGAGCACGGCCCGGCGTTCTTTGTCGAGAAAAGCCTCTACCGTGCGCAGATCGAGACGCCCCTCGAGATCATACCCGTCAAGCGGGACAAGGAAGTAAAAGACATCCTCGTCGAGAAGAAGATGTATCCTGCGCGGTGCGCGATGGAGCTCGACGTTGTACCCGTCGCGATATGTGAACGGTGGAAATCGCTCCTGGGGCTTGCCGACGTTGGCGACCTCTCCGCGATCATCCGCGACTGCAAGATCACCAAGAGCGCGTTCGAGATCGAACAGCTCAGAAAGTCGGCCGCCATTTGCGAGCGGGTATTCGAAAAGGCGAAAACCATTGTAAAGGAAGGGGTCCGTGAGGTCGATATCGACGCCGAACTCCTCGCGGAAGGCAGGAAATGGGGGCACCAGGGGTTCCTGAGGATGCGCGGCCTCAACCAGGAAATGATGAGCTGCTACGTCACCCACGGGTATACGACAACGGTAACCTCGGGTGCGGACGTCCCGATATCCGGCATCGGCCTCACCCACGCCATCGGGCAGGGTGCGTCGATCAACGTCGTCAGGCATGGCATCCCCCTGATCGTCGACTACGGCGGAGGGTACAACGGCTACATCACGGACGAGACGCGCGCCTACGCAACGGCGCCGCTGAAGGAAATATTCCATAAGCCGTTCGAGGTATCCCGGGAGATCATTGAAGAGACGATGGGCTTCGCAAAGGAAGGCATCGACGGAACTGAAATTTTCAACAGGGCGCTTGAGCGCGTCAAGGCGGCAGGCCTCGAAGCCCATTTCATGGGGCACGGCGAGGGCCAGGTCGGGTTCATCGGCCACGGGCTCGGGCTCGAGATAAACGAACTGCCGGTCATAACGCCGCGTCATAAGATCATTCTGAAAGAAGGTATGGTATTCGCTTTCGAGCCAAAGTTCGTATTTCCCGGTGAAGGGGCGATAGGGATCGAAGTTGATTTTGTTGTGCGTAAAGACGGACTTGAACGATTGACGAAAACACCGATGGATGTTGTATATGTGTAAAAGCGGCTAACGGCTAACGGCTAACGGCTAACGGAAAAAGAAAACCTTTCATCTGTAAAGGTCTCGATCATCCAGAACTCTTTAGCCTTTTATCTTTTGCCGTTAGCCGTTAGCCGTTAGCCGTTAGCCGTACGCCGTTATTTATATGCTTAAACCCTTCGAAATCTGCTCCATCAGACCCCCGACGGAAAATTTCAGCCTGACGTTCAGGCTTACGCGGAATTGCGGGTGGAACCGGTGCCTTTTTTGTCCCGTTTACAAGCAGGGGGTTAAGTTTTCACGGCGCAGCCTCGATGAAATAAAGGAGGACGTCGATAGGGCGAAGGCAATCGACGATGTCCTGATGCAGGTCCTGGCACATTCACCGGGACAGGATATTTTTCAGGTCGCCGGCGATCTCATTCGGCAGATACGGAGGGATGAAGCTACCGCCGGGCGGGCGTCAGCGGCGGGTGAAGGAGAAGAAGACAGCGGCGGATCCGACAACTGGTTCGCATCGTGGTTCAAGGATAAGCCCACGATCGAGGACAGTGTCCAGCACGTCGCATCCTGGCGGTATGGTGCCGGGAACACGTGTTTTCTCGGCGACTCGAATTCCCTTGTGCTCAAACCGGAATTTTTTCATGAAGCAGTTTCCTATATAAGATCTGTTTTCCCCGAGCTCAAACGCTTCACCATCTACGGCAGGACAAAGTCAGCGTCTGAAATGACCCTCGAAGATCTCCGCATCTTCAGGGATGCCGGCCTTGACCGCATCCATTTCGGCATGGAAAGCGGGTGCGATGAGGTGCTGGCTTTCATGAAAAAGGGGGTGACCGGGGAAGAACATATATCGGGGTGCCGAAAGACCATTGAAGCGGGCATATCCTGCGGCGTCTATGTCATGCCCGGGCTCGGCGGAGCGAAATGGTCAGAGAAACATGCGCACGATACCGCACGTGTCATCAGTGCAAGTTCGCCCGATTACGTGCGCTTAAGGACCCTTGAGATATTTCCCGGTACGCGCCTCGCGGATGCCGCTCTCGACGGGACGTTCATCGAGGCGACCGAGGAACAGGTCGTGCGCGAGATACGAACGCTCGTCGATAGCATTGACACGGACACGCAGATCGTCAGCGACAGTGCGTCGAATCTGCTCGACGTATCAGGGCGCCTGCCGGGCGACCGTCCCGGAATGCTTGCCGTTATCGACGAATACCTCAACTTGTCTCCCCGGGAAAAGCTGGAATTCAGCCTGGCATCACGCCTGCAATCATTTGTCGGCCAGTACGGCGGGGTAACGCAGGAGATCATGCGGGCGATCATGCCCTTTATCGATGGCAACAGCATAAACCTCGGCCGCGCGCCGGACGATGAGGTTGTGAGCGCCATCCGCCTCATCCGTTCCCGGCTTATGCCTTAAAAGCCCCTACCGAACTAAATAAGTTGCTCCTTTGCTACGGTGCGGATATAATTGTCGCAGCATGGCGTTCGAAGATTTCTTGCGCGATATCAGGGAACTGCTCAACACTGACCAGATCATTATCGATCACGATAACCTGTCACATTTTTCCTATGACGCGACGGAGAGGCATTCCCTGCCCGAGGCCGCCGTCCTCCCCGAGAACACGGAACAGGTTTCGCACGTTCTGCGATGCTGTTACCGGCACAACGTCGCGGTCACTCCCCAGGGCGGGAGAACGGGCCTGTCCGGAGGCGCGGTACCGGTAACCGGCGGCATTGTCCTCGCCTTCCCGCGGATGAACAGGATCCTCGAGATCGACGAGGCAAACATGTTTGCCGTTGTTGAGCCGGGGGTCATATCAAACAATCTTCAAAAGGCCCTCAACGAGCGGGGGCTTTTCTTCCCGCCGGACCCGTCGAGCACTGTCGACAGCACGCTCGGAGGTAATGTCGCGGAAAATGCCGGATATACGCGGGCTGTCAAATACGGCGTTACCCGGGATTATGTCCGCGGGATCGAAGCCGTGCTCCCATCCGGCGATGTTATCACTCTCGGCGGGAAAACCCTCAAGAATGTGGCAGGATACGACCTCATCTCACTGATCACCGGTTCGGAGGGTACGCTGGCGGTGATAACGAAGATCACCCTGCGCATCCTGACGCGGCCGCGCGTTCGCCGGACGGTTGTCGCGTATCTCGATGACCTGGTCTCGGCTGCCGACCTCATCGTCGCCATCTTCAGGTCCGGTATGATGCCCTGTGCGGTAGAACTCATGGACACGATCGCTATAAACAATGTCGCCGATTACCTCGGCGTCCCTCTTAACCGGACGGCCGCGGCCATGGTGCTTATTGAAATGGACGGACATGACGAAAGTGCTGTCAATAACGAGGCCCGGGAAATGCACACCCTGTGCGCGAACTCTCCCGGTACTTTCGATGTGCACTTCGCGCCGGATGACGCCGCGGCAGACAAGTTCTGGCTGGCGCGCCGGGAGGTGCTGCCATCGCTCAAGGCGCTGGGGAAGGACCACCTCGAGGCGGATGTTGCGGTCCCCCGTTACCAGCTTCCTTACCTTGTCCGGTTCATACGGTCGCTCGGACACAGCGATGCCCTGCGCATAGCGACCTACGGCCACGCGGGAGACGGCAACCTCCATGTCACGATACTCTACCGGCGCCGGAATTTCGCCGAGCTTGACGAGGCATACCGGCTGCTTGAAGAGATCTATCGCGAAACGATAGACATGGGAGGAACTCTCACCGGCGAGCACGGGGTGGGCCTTACGGTCATGGATTATCTTCCCCTGCAGCTCGGCGGCGATGCATTGCTTCTCATGAAGAGGATCAAGGACGCCTTCGATCCGAAGGGCCTTTTGAATCCGGGCAAGATATTCAAAGAACCGGACGCCCAAAAATAAATATGCGGGTATACCGTAGAAATACTTGTAATCACATGATATAATCGGTAGAGTCTTTAAGGCATGGTCCAAAAGAACCCGGACAAGAACGACATATATCAGGCTTTTTTTCAATCGTCAGAGATAGCCGCGATAATCGCCGACTCCGACGGGGCGATACTACACGCAAACCGGCAATTCCTCAAGCTTTCTAAATACAGAAAAACAGAGATACATAAGAAGGCATGGCCGGAACTGATCGTCAGCGCCGACCTGACCAAAACGAAGGAGCACCGCGAATTTATCGACAACAACGGCCCCGACACGGCGCAAAGCACGAATTTCAAGCTCGCCTTGAGGGACGGTTCCGTCCGGGATGTGCTGATAATCCGCAATCGGCTGAAGGACAAAGGGTATCTGGCGGTATCATTTATCGATATTACCGAGTACGTCAAAGCCGGAAAACGGATAAGCATCAGTGAGGAAAAATACCGGTCGCTTATCGAATCTACCGATGATTCCGTCTATATGGTCGACCGGGAATGCAGGTATCTTTTTGTCAACAGGCAGGTACTCGGCCGTCTCGGCATCGATGAAGCCGATATGATAGGCAGGCGATACGCCGACTTTCACAATGCCGATGACAGCTTTGATTTTACCGGGTACGTGGAAAAGGTTTTTGAATGGAACACGTCGCTGAGTTACGAACATAAGAGCGACAACGGGAAACGATGTACGTTGAGGACGCTGAGCCCAATACTGGACCCAAAGACCGGTGAGATAAAATGCGTTGCCGTCATATCGAAAGATATCACCGAGCTTAAGAAGACGGAGGAGAAACTAAAATATCTCAGTCTGCACGATCCCCTGACCAATCTTTACAACCGTGCGTACTTCGAAGAGGAAATGCACCGGCTCGACAATAGCCGCTTTGAATTGGTCGGCCTGATCATGTGCGACATAGACGGGTTGAAGCTTATCAACGATACGCTGGGGCACGAGAAAGGTGACGAACTTCTCATGAGGGCCTCCCATATCATCAGGAAGTCTTTCCGGGAAAACGACGTCGTTGCGCGCGTCGGGGGCGATGAATTCGCAGTCCTCCTTCCCAACACCCCCCGTTCCAAGGTTGAAGAGATATGCGCCAGGATAAAAAGCAGCATTGCGGATTATAACAAGAAGAACCGCAGCCTGCCGCTCGGCATCTCCATCGGCTTTTCCATCCGCAGCGGGCCCGGTCAGAGCATGGCCGAATTATACCGGGAAGCCGACAACGGCATGTACAAGGAAAAGCTGTTCGGAAGCCAGCAGTTCCGGGGTGTGATAGTGACCAACCTCCTCAGCACGATCGAGGACATCGGCATCACAACCCGACACTCGGCGCGCAGGTTGAAAAAACTGGTCACAGCCCTGGGAGAAGCGGTCGGACTTCCCGAAAAAAGGATGAAGGACCTGGTCCTCCTTGCCCAGTTTCACGATATTGGAAATATCGGAGTTCACCACCGGACGCTTCTCAAGGAGGGGGTCCTGACCCCGGACGAGCTCGTTGAAATTCGCAAGCATTGCGACATTGGCCATCGTATCGCCCAGTCGTCAGCCAGTCTGACCCATATCGCGGAACATATCCTCAAACATCATGAATGGTGGAACGGGGGCGGATACCCGTTAGGTATTTCGGGCGATGACATCCCCCTCGAAAGCCGCATCATAGCCATCGCCGATGCGTACGAAGCGATGACCGGCGGGCGGCCGCACCGTAAAGCGATCTCCAGGAAGAAGGCCCTCCAGGAATTGAAAGATTGCGCGGGCAAACAGTTCGATCCTGAACTGGTCACGGCATTCGTCCAGGCCATATCCTAGAATATTATTTAAAGAAAAAGATCTGTGAATGCGAAGCGTTCGCCGTCAAAAAGACCCCTGTCGCTTAGTTTGAGCTTCGGTATGACAACGAGCGCCATGAAAGAGAGCGTCATGAAGGGTGCACTGAGGGAACATCCCAGTTCGTGGGCGAGCATATTCATGCGGCTGTATTTCTGCGCGACGCTGTAGCCGTCATCATCGGACATTATCCCGGCTACCTGCAGGGGCAGCACCATCTTCATATCGTCAGAAACAAGTGAGATCCCCCCTCTTTTTTCGATAACGCAATTGACCGCCTGACAGAGCATGTCATCGGACGTGCCCACGACAATAATGTTATGCGAATCGTGGGCTATCGACGAGGCCATAGCGCCTTTCTTGAGGTTGAATCCCCGTATGAATGCAACGGCGGGCGGCCCGTCGGAATAACGGTTGACGACGGATATCTTGAGAAGATCGTTGCTGGTATCGCACATCAGCTTGCCGTCCTTCACAGGGACATCAGCGGTCGATGAACCGGTGATCAGCTGCCCGTCGATGGCCTCGATGACGCGAACCGACCCCGATGTCCCTCGG
Source organism: Syntrophorhabdaceae bacterium (assembly GCA_963666485.2). Classification (GTDB taxonomy): domain Bacteria; phylum Desulfobacterota; class Syntrophorhabdia; order Syntrophorhabdales; family Syntrophorhabdaceae; genus Delta-02. The sequence continues at coordinate 383,783 of CAXXUO010000009.1, forward strand.
ACGGCGAAGTCATCCGGTTGTTTTACCGATGCGTTGAAAACGTTGATGGGCTTCGGTGCCGTATGCGCGATCCTGCTCATGCCGTCCTCGGCAACAATCTGTCCCCGCACTATCGTCTTCAAGACGTTAAACGACTCAAGGTTATCGACGACGATCATGTCCGCCGGGTCCGATACGCGCAGCAGGCCGACATTGAGCCCGTAATGCCCGACGGGATTGACGCATGCGCATCGCAGTACTTTCATAAGGTCAATCCCCCTGCGCACCGCGCGCTCAACGAGCAGGTTGATATGTCCGCGCACAAGCATGTCGGGATGCGTATCGTCGGTACACAGCATGCATTGCCCGGGATGGTCCGTGATCAGAGTACAGAGCGTATCGAAATTCCTGACTGCCGAGCCTTCCCGGATAAGTATTTTCATGCCGAGAGACAACTTTTCCCGGGCCTCTTCGATCTCGAACGACTCGTGGTCGGTCGATATGCCGGCCTCTACATAAGCCCGGAGAGCTTCGCCGCGAAGTCCCGGTGCGTGGCCATCGACAGGTTTACCCGCTGCCCGTGCGGCTTCCAGCTTCGCGATCACCTCCGGGTCGCCATTGATAACCCCGGGGTAATTCATCATCTCACCCAGGTACCCGATGTCATCCCTTAGCAGGAGGCGTTCTATTTCGGCGGCCCCAATATGGGAACCGGATGTCTCGAAGGGGCTCGCCGGTACACATGACGGGGCGCCGAACGAAAAAATAAAGGGCAGTCCCGACCCGCTCTCTATCATATAATCGATCCCCGGCAATCCCATGACATTCGCGATCTCGTGCGGGTCGGATACGCTGGCGACAGTTCCGTGGACGACGGCGATCCGGGCAAAACCGGCCGGGGTCAGCATGGAACTCTCGATGTGAATGTGTGAATCAACAAATCCGGGCAGGATATACCTGTCGGACCAGTACCTTTCCCGCTCGATCCCCGTGATGATGCCGCCCTCCATCCGGACAGTACCGGGAAAGATGGTCTCGTTGTGGATATCGACGATATTACCGGATACGCTGGTCATTCATTCCTTCCCTGGTGCCGCCCCCTTCCGGGGCCGCGTTTCGATAAAAAAATAACCGGCAGCCGCCCAAGGGATCAACATATATCGATCGTTTGGCGGCTGGCGGTTATCTCGCAATGCCTCGCGTTACGTCCGCTACTCCGCGGTGATTGTCACTGCCTCGTTATACGCCCGGGTATACGCATTGATATTCTTCTGCCCGTTGACGCCGAAACGGCTGCGGACAGGCTCTTCGAGGGCGCTGAGGTCGACCACTTTCGTCGCCAGGACCAGGGCCCCGAGCATCGTCGTGTTCGTGATAGGAACGCCAAGCTCTTCCTTGGCTATCTTCGACGCGTCCACCGCCACGATATTGTGGCCGGGAAATGCCTTTTTCAGTTCCTCTACCGATTTATTGCTATTGATGATGATATAACCACCCTTCTTCAGTCCTGCGGTCGGGTTCGCGGATTCTATCAGCGTCGGGTCGAGTATCAGGACGCTGTCGGGTTTGTACACTTTAGACCTTAAGCGGATCGGTTTGTCCGACACGCGTAAAAAAGCCTGTACCGGTGCGCCGCGGCGCTCCGGCCCGAAGCTCGGGAAAGCCTGCGCTGTCATGCCCTGCTTGATCGCTGCCTGGGCGATGATCTCCGCAGATGTTACGGCCCCCTGTCCGCCCCTTCCATGAAATCTGACTTCTAGCATATCTCTTCTCCTTTTAAGAAACTGAAGTTTTTATACGCCACTGTGTGCCTTGAGGAGTGTCAAGAAGCATGATCCCTTTTTCGGCCAGCATATTTCTTATCTCGTCCGCTTTCTGGAAATTCTTGGCTTTGCGCGCCTCGATCCGGTCACGAATGGCATTCTCGACGAACGAGGCGTCGAGGCCCATGCGTGCAAGATGACGCATCTTTGCCTGATTTTCAAAAGATTCGAAACTGTCTTCCAGGAGTCCCAAAGTCCCGGCGAGGGACTCGAACATCTGGTTTGCGGATGCTATGAGCGGCAGCGCGCCCGCATCCTTATCATCGAGCATCCGGTTTATCTCTTTTGAAAGCTCGAATATATGGGAGAGTGCCAGGGCCGTATTGAAATCGTCATCCATGGCCTCAATGAATTTCTTGTTTATCTCTTCTGCCTGTTCGAAACTGCGGGCCTCGAAGCTTTTTCCCTTCTGGGCCTCGAGCGCCCTGTGCCGGGTGTAATAAAGCCGCTGGAGCGCAGTATTCACGTCATCGATCGATTGGCCGTTATAATCGACGGGGCTGCGATAGTGGTTCGAGAGATAGAAGAGCCGAAGCGCCTCGGGATGATAGTCTTTCAGGAATTCCTTGATCGACAGCGTGTTGCCTATCGACTTCGACATCTTTTCCCGGTCAATGTTGACAAAACCGTTATGCACCCAGTAATTCACAAATTTCTGACCGGTTGCTGCTTCGGTCTGCGCCTTTTCATTCTCATGGTGCGGGAATACAAGGTCTTTTCCACCGCCGTGGATATCGAAAGGATTGCCGAGGAACAACGTGCTCATGGCGGAACATTCGATATGCCATCCCGGCCGCCCCTTCCCGAACGGGGCATCCCATGACGGCTCACCTTCTTTCGATGCCTTCCAGAGGGCGAAATCGAGTGGGTTCCTCTTCTTTTCGTCGACGTCGACCCGGGCGCCGGACATCATTTCGTCTAGCGGCCGTTTCGAGAGTTGGCCATAGTTCCTGAAACTGTCCACGGAAAAATAGACATCACCGTCGATATTGTAGGCATGGCCCTTTTTTATCAGCGAATCGACCAGGGTTATCATATCGCCGATATGATCGGTCGCGCGGGGTTCATGGGTAGGCCGCATAATGCCCAAGGCGTCCATGTCCTCGTAAAATGAAGCGATATATTTCTGGCCGACTTCCTGCCAGGGTATGTTTTCCTCGTGGGACCTGCGGATGATCTTGTCATCGATATCTGTGAAATTCCTGACATAGGTCACGTCATAGCCCTTCGACCGCAAATACCGGTACATGGTATCGAAAACTATGGCACTCCGGGCATGGCCTATGTGGCAGTGGTCATACACGGTCACACCACAGACGTAGAGTTTTACCGCGCCCTCGGTTATGGGGGTAAAATCTTCTTTTTTTCCGGATATTGTATTGTAAACCTTCAGGGCCATAGCGTTGACCGTAATATTTACCATAGCTATCGCGGACTTGTCAAAGCAATTGAATCAGGGGCAGCGGCCTTCTTTCAGGTTTTGCGCCCCCGTGCGGAAGTTTTGCACAAGCCCCGCAAGGAGGTTCCGATAATAGGGAATGGACCCTTCCGCGGCATTGGTTATCATCTCGTTCGCCTTCATCGCATTCACATGGTCACGGATGGTAGGCACGCCATTGCCGGACATCGGTCCGGCTTCTCTCGCCCTTAATGCACCTACCTCCCGGGGCAGTTTACTTTCGTATAACATCTGGAAGGCATCTATTGCCGCGAGGTATTTATCGACGGCATCGGGAGGAATATCCTTCAGGATACCTTCCTTATTTGCCAGCTGGAGATAGCTGCAGGCCATATCGACAAACCCCGCGAGACCGATCATGAAGAAATCGAGTTTATCGAGGGCGGATGCCGGTTCTTTCGCCTTCGCAACGCTCATCATAACGGCTGCAACCTGCCGGACCCGGGACAGAAAGATCCATTCCCGGGCGCACGCGGCGGCATGCTGCAGGATGTGCCCGACAAGATGAACGATATTACTCTCCGATAATGTTCCGATATCGCATTGCTTCGAAAACATCTTCACCGACCGTTCAATGTCGCTTCGTTTCAGAGTATCCAGGATATCCTTGTGGCCCTCCAGAAGATCTTCCCTCAGGGAAGGCGGTATCCTGGACAGTGCATCGATAATGAAATCCGGAAAAATTTCGTCCAGAAGGTGAATCTGCTCCGATGGCCCGGTCGCTGACTCCCCGGGCACATTGGCAGACCGGGACCTTTCCCGCATAAATTTTTGAAAGATCGGCTCGATCTTGCCCGACCGGTCCATCTCCTTGACCAGGGGATCATATCGTACCGGGTCTTGCCTGGCGGCCGAGACGATCTCCGACGCCTTTCTCAAGGTATTGTAGTGCAGGCCAACGGCCTCGGCCGCATGAGACCTGGCGGACCTGTGACAGCGGTCCTTTTCCGGGCCGCCCGGTACCGTGCCGACGGGGTTTGATAGCGAGGATACCTTTTCCGGTGCTATCTGGCCTGCAATGCCCATCCGCTTACGTTCTTCCTTGAGCGCCTCGAAAATGGCTACCTTCTCCGATATCGTGAAATCCAGCCTGCATGTGTTCTCATCGTGCTCGCCGCGGATGATGCTGTCAATATCAATAAGGTTTACATGAACCCCCTCGGTCAGTTCCGTAATGCCCAGCTCTTCGAGCGCTTTCAGCCGGCGAAACCCCGCGACAAGTTCGTTCGTCCCTTTTTTGATGACGATCGGTTGAAGAAGCCCGACATCCGATATCGATCTTTTCAGAGACCCAATATCCCCCACGACCGTTCTATGCCTCTTCCCGATGATGATATCTTTTATTTCCATATGCCTCCTTTAATCTCTCAAGGTCCGCAGTGCTGTACAATTTGTACAGGGGCCTTCCTCTCTCACGACGACCCGAAAATTGACAGTATATTACGCTCGCTTCTCCTCAGGGCGAGCCCGAAAAGATGATTGTGCCCTGCCCCGTCGAACCAGGGCCCTGTTACCGATTCCGACGGCCCGGAATCTAAACATTCTTCATGGACCCCCGATCCTTCAGGTTCCAGGTGATCGATGTGAACCTCCGGGACTTCATCTATCTCGGCCACATTCTCGAGACCGCCCGACATGTCCGCCAGCGAGAATCGCCAGCGCTGATCTTTTCGGGCAACCCGCTTCACCCTCTGTTCTATCCAGAGGCAAATATAAGAAGCGATCTCACCCGCCGATTTCGTGAGGTCGAGCCTGCCCTGCCTCGCGATCTGTATAAGAACAACGGTCGCGTCCTGGACATAATCATTGATCTGATCGTCAATTGTTCTTCCCTTATCGATCCTTCCCAGGACAGCCCTGACAATACTGCTGACCACCCCGGCCGAGTATAATTCCTCGACCATCTTCTGCTGGCCGTTCACCCGGGCATCCGCGATCAGGCATGTAAAGTCCCCGGTATTCATGGACCGGAAGAAGGCCCGTACATACGCGGTCATGGCCTGTGCGCGTTCGCTGCCTGTATTCATCCACGCTGTCGCTTCCATGCCTTGTGTCATATCGTTTTTCCTCTTCCGGGGGCTTCCCCGGCATCTTCCCGGCGGGCGAACCGGACCTTTGCCTTGCCATATTCCAGTATCGCCAGGCGCTCCCCGGATCCTTCGGGAAACATTCTCGCGGCAATGGAGCAGGGTATGTTCACCTCTTCCCGAGCCATCCTGAATGCGTGCCCGAGATTATCAGCGGTGGGGTATTTTTCTATAAGTGTTATCATGCCGGGATCAAGGTGGGCGCCGACAACACCGATAAATCCTTCGATCCCCTTTTTCCCCGGAAGACGCGTGTCCTTGCGTGTTCCGTAAAGCCGTCGCCGTGCTCTCATGACATTGACTGTTATAAGAAGCCCACCGGACCCGAGAAAGACCGCTGCGATGAACCGCGTGCACGCCGTGGTATGCCCCGAAGAAGATTCGACCGCCTTCTCAAGCACATCTTTCCTGATGCCGGCATAACTGCCCTTCCGTGCGAGTTCGGCGTCGAGCGTATCCCTGACACTCCGGATCCTGTACAACTCGATCTCGTAATCAGGACAGGAAAATAAGCGGGCGTAAAGGCTTGCTTGAAAATGGAGCGACGGCAGCGTGATCCTGTGCAGGACGATCGTGCTTCGCAATGCAAAGAAAGTCAGCAGTGCCAGTATGGCCAGGCCCGCAACGACGTAAGCAACATCATCCGAGCTTTTCTTCTCGATCCTCTCCAATACAATCCCCCCGACGTATTGAACGATGCTGGTATTTATCTGGATTTCAAATAATAAGTTACTGCTTTGGAATTTACTGCGGGAAACAACTGGCGATGTCTATAAAAATATATTTCGAGAAATACTGTCAAGATAAATATAGCGTACGGCACAATCAAAAATTAATAATTGCGGGGAACTGCCGTTTTGATGCGACCGGGGGCTATATCTCCTTATAAGGGACCGATCTTTTAAAGTGTCCCTGCCAGTTTTACCCGGAGGAGAAAATATGCGGGTCCTTATAGTTGCGGGCCTCGCCTGCTTTCTGACGGCCTGTTATATTCCTGCGAGCGGAGCCGTTGAAGCCGATCTTTCAAAGGTCTGTAATGAACTTAATGTGATGAAGAAAGAGGAACCCGAAAAGTACAGGGATTTCCGCTATGCCCTGCGGCATATACGCAGCGTCAACAGGAAGCAGTCAAACATTACATCTCTCCTTGTGGCAAAAGCGATAGCGGACCATGTGCATGAAAAGAGGTTCCGGTATACATCCGAGGAACACAGGCTCAATTTCTTTTCTGTCATTATGGGTATCATTCGGGTCGAAAGCGGCTTTAACCCGGATGCCGTCAGCGGCAAGGACGCCCGCGGCCTGATGCAGGTCCACTGGCCGACATGGAAGAGATATTTTTCGTCACAGGAAGATATCCACGATATTCACAGGAATCTTTCGGTGGGCACGGCAATTCTTACAGGGTACATGGCCGCATCGCGGAACGACCTCCGCGCCGCCTTGCACAAATACCTGGGCGCAAAGGACGACGGATACGCGAACAAGGTGATCGCAAGCGCGCTATCTTTCAAGAAGAGCGTCCTGTTGCAGCCCATAAAGGATATGCCGGGTACGCAATAGCGTCCCCGGTAAACATTTTATTGTACTATCGGAACAAGATCCATCGGGTGTTCGAGCAGGAATTCGGCTCCATTGGAGACGAGTTCCTCTTTCGTCCTGAAACCCCACAGGGCGCCGGCGGGGTGCATCCCCGCATTGCGGGCGGTTTGCATATCTACGTCGGAATCCCCGACGTATATCAGGTCCCCGGGTTCGATCCCGAGGCGCGCGCTTATTGCAAGGACCCCTTTCGGGTCCGGTTTTTCGGGCAGTTCAGGGCCGGACCCGAGAACAACGGCAAAATCGCAACCGGAAAAAAGCTCCGCCATGATCTTCTTTGTAAGGTCATCGACCTTGTTTGAAAAAACGGCCCTGGCAATCTTAAGCCGCATGAGCTCCGTAAGCAGGTCAATGATGCCGGCGTACGGTCGGGTCATGTTGAGGTAATTTGCCCCGTATTCCGCGAGCAGCGCATCGCGGCAAAGCCCGATCTGCGCGGCATCCCGGGCATCCTCCGGCAAAGCCCTGATAACGAGGTTCGTCATCCCGCGCCCGACAAACGCCTTGTACGTGTCGGTGCTATGCGTGGGAAAACCGTAGGTCGCCAGGACTTTGTTCATGGAATCCGCTATATCGTCAAGGGAATTAACAAGCGTCCCGTCAAGATCGAAAATGACACCCTTGTAGCGCATCAATCCTCCGGCAGCGTATTTTTGCATAATAACGTAAAGCAGATCCGGAGAAACGTCACCTATTTTTTCGTTCCGTCCGGCCAGGTGGCATCCGTAAGGTCTGCTTCTTCGAGGTCGGTAAGTGTCATGTCTGCGCGCGTGAGGTTTGCCCCGGCGAGATTAGCGTAGGCAAGCCTGGCGCGCGAGATATCAACCCCCGCGAGATTCACCCGGGCCAGATTGGCTCGGGAAAGGTTGGCATAGGAAAGGTCCGCATACGACAGGTTTGCCCCGGTGAGGTCAGACCCGATGAGCCCGGCGAGGGCAAGGTCCGCGCGTTCGAGGTCGCACCCCGCGAGATCGGCCCCGTTGAGGTCCGCCCCTGCCAGGTTGGCCCGGCTCAAATTCGCACCGGTCAGGATCGCGTTCGAACAATTTGCGCGGGAAAGGTCCACACCCGACAGGTTTGCCCGGATGAGCCGGGCCTCCGAAAGGTCCGCTTCACACAGGGTCGCCCGGTAGAAGTTGGCGCGGGAAAGGTCGGCGTCGACGAGGATGCAGCCGGACATGTCCGTCGCGGAAAGATTGGCCCTTACAAGGCTCGCGCCGGAGAGATCGGCACCGGACAAAATGGCCTGCGACAAATTAGCACCGGCCATCTGTGCCCCGGATAGATCGAGCCTTGAAAGGTTCGCACACGCACCGCCCCGGTTGCTAAGCCACATCAGATGTTGAGACAGAACTTTCCTGAGATCTTTATCCGTTATTTCCATAATAATATGCCGGGGTGATTACCAGAGCGTAGGCGAACTGGCGGCCCATCCACGGGCCTTCAGGCACGCATCGACCTCGTCGCAGACCCGTGTACCCTTCTGCGAATAGGTCTGTTCCGCTATTTTGGTGCACGCCGCTTTGTCCCGGTCGAAATCAGCCTGGGTCTTGCCGCGCTGCGAATAATTGACGACGCAGCCGGAGAGGACGAGAGGAAGCGCCAGGCATAGCCCCGCAAATAGCCACCCGGGTTTTCCCCTGCGAAGATAGGATATCATCGCGCCCTCCTTCGTGTTTCGCTGGGCAAAATACAGCACGGTCCGAAGAGGATCAGCCCTTTTAAAAGATTTTCCTGCAATGCGTTCCATTTTGCAACAAAGAATTGCGAAGAATTACATAGGACCGATCATAGGATTATTCTTGCCTTTATCCGCCCCGAAATACTATAAATGAGTAATATGCTGGCATACACAGAGGAGGAACTGGACCGGATACGGCAGGAATGCATGAAAATGTCCAACAGGCGCGCCCTGATCTCGGCAGCCGCATCGATAGTGCCGGTCCCGTTCACCGACATTGCAACGGATATCATGGTCCTGAAGGACATTATCCCGAAAATAACGCAAAAATTTGGCCTCGCGAAAGAACAGATAAGCGGGTACGATCCGCAGCTGTCCATCATTATCTACGAAACGGCCAGGGAAATGGGGTCAAAGATCATCGGCAGGTGCCTGACGAAGGACCTCGTCTTCAGCCTCTTGAAAAAGATGGGCGTAAAGAAACTGACCACGAAGCAGGTGGCCAGGTATTTGCCGCTCATCGGGCAGGTCATTTCCGCCGGGATGAGCTACGGCGGGATGATGCTCATCATCCGGCACCACATCAACGAGTGCCACAAGGTCGCCCGGATCGTTGCCGGCAGGGTGGGCAGCCGCGAAAAGATACACCAGTTGACACGTTAATCTCCGTACGCCCCGCTTTCTATCCTCTGAAGAAATCCGTTCTCAAACGTAAGGTAATAAATAAATCGGGAAGGGCCGAGGTTATACGTCCATTCCTCGATCTCCACCATCTCGAAATACCCGGGGGGAAGTCCCCGGGTGACCGTCCTGCGGGAAATATACGTAGGGGTGTCGCACTTAGCCGCGACGATGGAAAGCCTGTCGTGGACCGCTACAATAGTTCCGTTGGGGCATCGGAACGTGTCCGAGACCGCGGCAAATACAGGGAAGTATAACAGGCACCATGCGGTTACCGCACATAAAATAACTCCTATGGACCGGGTCATATTTGCCTCCCTTGTATATTTCAATCTTCGCGGAACGGGGCCCTTGTGTCAAGGAATACTATCCCCGGTGTCGTCGTATGACCACGCCTCATGCACCTGAAGGATCTGAACGGCATAAGCGCCATCCTCAAACTTTTCTAAACATCGTCTAAAAAATCCTGCATTCGTGTACTGAAAACTATACATACCGGTCCGCTACCCGCAAGGATGCTCGACAGGATTTCCCTTGAATTCCAAAGAGTTCTTTATACTCGGGCAAACGGTATGCAAATTGCTTTGTAACAGAGATATTGAGATATGCGTTTTTCGACGCAGATCTTATTCAGGAAATTAGGTCTTATTTTGGTTGTGGTTTTGTAATATTGGCTTTTCACAATCATTTTAGCAAAATCTTATCGGTAAGAAAGGTCGGCGTTCTTAGAACGACGCAAACCACAAGGGGGGAAGAAAAAATGACGCGTGATAACATATTGATCAAGACGCGGGACCTGGTTAGCGGGATCGAATGCGACTACGTTTTCACCCGGGAACAGGCGGAAAAGATAATGAAAGCGGCGATTGATGAGCTTATCTCTCTCGGAAAGGAAGGCGCATGGATCTGGGTCAGAAACAGCGAGATCGCCATCACTTTTGGCTACGGGGGAGACAAGGCCTTCCTGGAAAAAAACAGGGTCCTGAGTCAAATAGAGACACAAATGCTCTGCAGTTGTTTATGAAATAGGGATCACAAAAAAATAAACAACTGCCGCGTCGTTTATATTTCATTTGCGTTACCGTTGCCGGACATGTCATCCCGGCGCTTGACGCCGTTCAACGTTTTGTTTCTTTAGACACTTTTTGAGCCAACCTCACTCATCCACATCATGCTCCCCTTAAAAAATAAAACAATCAGGTTGCATCAATGGCCAACAATGTATAAAAAATAGAGAGGTGTATAACATGAAATCTATCAAGACAAGAATTTTATGTACGGCAATAATGGCAATAACCGCCCTGTTTCTTACCGGGCTGGATGGGGCGCTTGCGGCAACCGGCGAGGAGATCGAGCGTGATGCCCAAAGAGTGTTGACCCGCCTGTATTCAAAAGTACCTGCCGCGAAAGCGCTCGGCGAAAAAGCGAAAGCCGTATTGGTGTTCCCTTCCATAAAAAAAGCCGGTCTTATTGTCGGCGGGCAGTATGGGGAGGGGGGTACTTTTCAAAAAAGGGAAACGCGCCGGCTTTTATAACACATCCGGGGCTTCCTACGGCCTGCAGGCCGGTGCGCAGAAATTCGGCTATGCACTCTTTTTCATGACCGACGCCGCTGTGGGCTACCTCGATAAGAGCGAGGGCTGGGAACTCGGTACGGCGCCAAACATCGTTATCCTGGATAAGGGGGCGGCATCAGGGATATCGACAACCACCGCCCAGTCGGACATGTACGCGTTCTTCTTCGACCAGAAGGGCCTCATGGCGGGCCTTGGGCTGCAGGGAACCAAGATCACGCGCATCAATAAGTAACGAACACGGGAGCCAATCGCTGAATGACCCTCATCTCCCGTCTCCAACCAGGACGAAACCGCCCCAGAAAAAAAGGGTGGGCTGTGGATATTTTCAGCCCTCCTATGTCGATAGATCTCCCTATCATATCGAGTTTTGCATCCCGTAATGCTTGAGCCCTGCCCTTCGACGAGATCATCTGGTGAGCTTTGATCATGAGGTCCCGCGTCGTCTCGCTTTCAACACTCCAGTGGGTTACCAGAACAGACGGCGTGCCTGCAAACATAAAAGATCTCGTCAGGCCCACAAAACCCTCGCCTTTATCTGTTCCCCCCTCCGCCGCAGATGTGTTGCACGCTGAAAGCGTGACAAGTTCGGCGTGAATATCGAGACCCAGGACCTCGTCCATTTCGAGCAGTCCATCATTCTTTCCATCCCCGACAAGGCTTAAGACGAGGGATGGCTGGTTCACCTTGAATTCACCGGCAAGCAGTCCATGTGTCGCAATCGTCACGTACCGATACGGCTTGAGGTCTATCGTCTTCAGTACCGTCTCCCGGGCATCCTCCCTCAGGAAGGGTTTCTTCTTTGCTTTCAGGGTCATCGCTATCGCCTTGACCTCATCCGCGGTCGCCGACAGGCGGGGCAATACCTTGCAAGGATCGGCATCGGTCAGTGAGCCGGACCCCCTCAAGGCCATCAGCGCCAGGTCCGTCCCCCTGTTGAGAAAGACATCTTTTCCTCCCTTCTTCAATTCCCGGGGGCAGAAAACGGGGTCTGCAAAGGCGACGAGAGGCTCCGACCATTTACCGTAACCATCCTTCAAGAACATCCGGACGGAAGAAAGCACGGACACGGAAGGAAGGTAGGATACTGAATAACTTTTCAACAGGAAGGGGATGCGGCCGTAGTCTGAGGAACGTATGGCTTTACTCAGGGTGAAACCTTCATATTTCCTGATAAGTTCCTCTGTCTCCGGGCCGTCCTTGACGAGCGTTTCGAAGGGAAGTGTATAGAGGACATCGTGCGCTGAAATGTAGATGATCTGCGCACCCTGTATATGTTTTTCAACGGATCTGACGAGAACACCGTATAGTTCGTTGGCCGCTTTCACGTTATAAGCTGCAAGGTCGTCGGGATTCCCCGTTCTCCCCACTTTTTCCAGTGAATATTTGTAGGACCGTATCTTGCTTCGCAGCTCATTGCTCTTTATATCGGTAACCGCAATATGGACATCCCCGGCCGTAATAACCCAGGCTATAAGATTTTCCTCGGTAATGAAGTAGGAGATGATAATTTCACCCGGTTTCAGGACATTCTCCTGCAGCTCCTTTATTGTCTTCGGCCTTGGTTTTTTAAGATCGGCATATTCAGGGAAATTTGATTCAATCTCGCGTTCGAGGACCGCGAGCCGGGTTTCCGTGGCGATCAAGTCCTTTTCGAAGGTCTTGATCAGGTTCTGGTCCCGCCTGGCCTCCGGCTTATTGAATGCCTCTGTAAGATGGTTCCTGTATTGCGTTAGATTGTCCACCAGGTCCCGTTCCCTGTTGACGTATTGCCCGATCCGTGGATTGCTTCTTCCGATCACGCGCCGCGCACTCGCCTTTGCCAGCATCTCCTGGAATGTTCGTGCCTTCGCCTGTTCGGAGACATAAAACGCCTGGATGCCGTCCTCAAGGTGCGACCCTTTTCTGTAACTCCTGATCAAAAGAGATATTAGTGCTTCATAGGGTTTTGACCGCCGTGCGAAAAACGTCAGTTTATGCTCTTCCGAGGTGAGTTTGCTTCGCATGGATTCCATGGCGTCGATAGAGGCCATGTAAGCTTTCTTGGCCTTTTCAATCTCACCCTGCCGTTCATAAATGGTCCCTTTATTCAAATGGATCGCGGCAATATACTCGAGCGCATGGATCCGAGCGTACACCCTGATAGCCTGATCATAGGAGGCCAGGGCGCCCTCGTAGTCATTGCGCGGCTCGTAGAAAGACAGCGCCATATATTGGTATGTCCTTCCGAGGGACATAAGGTCGCCGATGGATTCCCATACCTTCACCGTTTCCTGGAATGTCTGCAGACATTCCTTATCCTGGCCAAGGGCTGCCTGCGCACGAAACTTATGGTGCAGCGCCAGACCTGTCCACTCTTTCTCTCCCATGGATGAAGAGGCCAGTTCAAGCGCCCTGTCTGCCCACTGCAAGGACAGCTGATAATGAGGCAGCCTCTCTTCGGCCGGGATGACCGCCCCGAGTTCCTGGTTAAGCTGACTGAGCGCCCTCATGATGTATCCCTGCCGCCATCGGTCATTGACCTGTATGGCGCATTCAAGGGCCTGGCGCTCGTATTCGATCGCTTCCCTGTACAACTTTGCCTTCGATGCGCTGCCGTTACCCGTTGATGACCAGTCGGCCAGTTTTTCCGTGCATAGACCGAGGTGGTTAAGCGCCCTGGCCCTGGCTTGCGCCCTCATGCCGGCATCGGCAATAAGGCCGGCGGTCTCCAGCGCTTTCTTGTGATATTCGATCGCCTTGTCGTAATCACCCAGCTGCCTGTAGAAGAACCCCAGGTAATCATTGAACCTGGCTATATAGACCGGGTCCCGGCCTTTTTCCGCAAGATGAACGGCCCGCGTATAAGATTCATGGGCACCTCCGAAATCTGCGGAAGCCACATAAATGTCCCCCAGCTGGCAAAGCGCCCTTCCCATTTCACGCCAGTCCTCCTCGGGCCTGAAGATCGCCAGCGACTTCTTGTAGAACTCTATTGCCTTCGAGTAGTCCTTTCTCCGTTCGTAAGCATCACCCAGGTCGATAAGCGCCTGGCCCTGCCCTGCCCTGTCACCCGCATCCCTTGAAAGAAGCAGCGCCTTATTATGGGTCCTTATGGCCTCATCGTAGTTGGCCATTTTTCTTTCCGCCTGGCCAAGATAGTGCAGGGTTTCCGCTTCCCCTGCGGTATCGGACAACTGGCGATAAAGGCCAATGGCTTTTTTCGCGGGAGCCGGGACACCCCCATAAAGGCCCTCGTTAAACGCAGCCGCGGCAACAGATGAAAGACGGTCTGCTTCCGCCTTCGCCGCGCGTTGAGGCGGGGACCACGATTGATACAGTTTTACCCTGCGGATGAGAAGATCGTCCTTCGAAAGCTCCTGATTGAGTTTTGCAATGGTCAGGGCAAAAGACAGTGATCCTTCTTTTTTGGCGGCTTCCGGCTTTAGATCTCTAAAATAGTTACGGACCAGTTCATCGGCCAGCGGGCACAAAAGATCGATGTGCGATGCAGACAATTGCCTCATTCTCCTGACGTCCCCGGCCTGATATGCCCGGGTGACCTGGTCTTTGAACTCGTCAAATGTCAGTTTTGAACCCGGTGCGGGCCCTGACCACGCAACAGGGATATTCATAAGGATGAGGACAACCAGAATAACGGCAGATTGCGTAAGTGTCTTTATAAGGCTCCGGACCTTATACCCGAACATTTTCACGGCCTCTCAAGCTGAAATCAACAACCTCTTCTCTTTTCTTTTGACATATTTTAAACGGTTTTTGTTCCCCGGCCATGGCATCTTTTCCCGCCTGAGCGTGAATTCCCAAAACATCCTCGTGACCTTTGAAATATTACCACGAAGCATACACACATGATGCCGGTTATTTGATCAAAATACCGGGAATATCCGGATCTTTTTCAGCGTCCCCGTGTTTTTCCCGGCATCGGATAAAGAATAAAAAGGGGTATAGTAATATTCAACTAACTTTGCTAGAATGAATCCGTACACGTTCACGCTCCTTTTCCGTGTTTCTTTCTCTTTCACGTGCTCGATCGGGGTTTCGCCACATTTGTCTTAAAATTCGCTGCTATATTAATAAAAAGGGGGAGTACGTATATGGAGAATGTGAAAAAAGGGAAGCAGGGGACGACCGCGGCAAACCAGTTTATCGACACCATGACCCTCGTCAATAAGTCGTATGTGTATGAATTCGCCAGCGATGCATATTGCCGGGACCATGGGAGAAAAAGGAAGGATGTCGTCGGGTATTCCGTCGGGCACGTGTTCGGTGAAGCAAATTTCAACAAATTTATCAAGAAGCACCTGGACCAGTGTTTCGCCGGCCATGTCGTCAGGTACGAAAACTGGCTGGACATCCCGGGAGAGGAGCCCCGGTTCTACCGCGTCAGCTATTCGCCGTATTTCGATGCCCAGGGAAAGATCACACACGCGGTCGTATCTTCGGTAGATATCACCAGCAGCAAACGGGAAGAAGAATCACTCGAAAAGAGTCACGCCGCATTTAAAAATATCCTTCAAAATATGCATTATGGGCTTTTTACTTTCGATACCGAAGGCAAATTCACTTTTATCAACGACATTCTTGTAAAGAGGTCCGGGTATCCCCGGGAGTGGTACATCGGGAAAAGCCTTTTCGATGTTGTCCGTCCGGAGGAAAAGGAGAGTGTTAGAGAACATTTCCAGGCCACTGTCCGCGGTGAGCAGGTGGAGCCGTACGAATTTGGCTTCAAAAAAGCTGCCGATGACATCGCGTGGGCCCATATCAGCACCACCGCCATTCGCGATGGTGGTAAAATAGTCGGGGTCCTGGGGGTCGTTCTCGACATCACGAAACGCGTACAATCCGATCATGCCCTTGCGATCAGCGAAAAGAAGTACCGGAACCTTTTCGAGGATTCGCTGGACGCCATTTTTATAACGGACGAAAAGGGACGGCTGACCGACGTCAACCCGTCTTTTCTCAAGCTTTTCGGGTACACCAAGGAAGAGGCGCAGAAAATGCGCGCGATCGACACATACGTCAATCGTGATGAGTGCAAGCAGTATGTTAAGGCGATCAACGAGAAGGGATTTGTCGACAAATTTACAGTAAAGCTGAAAAAGAAGAACGGGTCCATCATGACGTGCCTGCTCAACGGCACGCCCCTGCGCGCCCCGGACGGTAAAATAACGGGCTACCAGGGCGTTGCAAGAGAGATAGACAAGCGTTAAACAAGACAGGATGATATCATGGACGGGCCTTGTGTTCGGTCATTGATCCCGAATGATCGAAATGCAAGGCCCTGTTTGTTTTTCTTATTTCCCGCATCCCTCATATTGATTGTAGGAAGTTTCTGACGACCATGATATACTGACCGTGTTTCAGGCGTCTTATTTCGTGAACCCAAATGAATATGTTAGTTCGACCGTATAAAGTCATTGCTATTTCAGCGCTATTTGCGCTTCTTTCGCTCGTTGTTTCAGGCTGTGAAAGCAAATATGAGCATTTGGATCTGGGCGCCTATCAATACCGCGACACAAAAGACCTCGTTAAGTTCGTGTATGATGCCTCGCTCATTCTGAAAAAAGGCGGTCTGAAAAGCCTGAAGCATTTCCAGGAAAACCGCAGGCTCTATCTTACGCCGGAGCGCTACCTTTACATCTACAATACA
The DNA here is from genome assembly GCA_963666485.2 of Syntrophorhabdaceae bacterium. GTDB lineage: Bacteria > Desulfobacterota > Syntrophorhabdia > Syntrophorhabdales > Syntrophorhabdaceae > Delta-02. Next base: position 400,319 of record CAXXUO010000009.1, read on the forward strand.
AATGGGACCAATATTTTCCATGCGGGGATGCCGCACCTCGAAGGTAAAAACCTTCTGGACCTCACTGACAAAAATGGCAAAAAACCGCTGCGAATGGTGATTGCCGCACTGGATGACCCCGTCAATCCGCACGCCTGGGTCCATTATTCCTGGTGGGAACCCGGTAAATTCTATCCGATCCCCAAATCATCCTGCCATTTTAAAGTTGTAACACCCGAAGGAGTGGTGTTGTTCGTTGGCGGTGGCCTGGATTATCCCCATGAAGAAAAAGAATTTATCAGGATCATCGTTGATGGCGCGGTCCGGTTAATTGAAGAAAAGGGCAGGGCCGCACTTCCCCGGATAGAAGAGCCGGCCTCGCAATACAGTTTTCGCGACGTGAAAGTGTTTGTTTTTACCCGAACGGGAAAATTGCTGATATCCCCCGTGATGGGTGATAGCCTGGCGGACCTGAAGCTGCTCGACTGCGTGGATGAGATGGGCCATAAACCGTTCGAGAAAGCGCTCGGTAGATTGCAAAAGGGTAAAGATGCTGTCTGGGAGGTCTTTCTGGCGAAGAACCGGTACGAGCGAATACTTATCAAGAAGGCCCTGTACCTGCGCAAAACACATATTGCCGGTGAAGAGATCTACGTGGGAGCGATAACCGACCTTCCCCAGCCACCGGGATAACTGAGACGGAGAATGACAGGCCATAAACATTACGAATATTCGGTAAACGAAGTCCCTCCGCTGGGGCATCTATTGCTGTCGGCATTCCAGCATGTCCTTATCATGATCGTTGCTATCGGCATACCGGTGATCTTTGCCGGTCAGATCAACGAAACGCCGGAATTTACCGCTACGCTCGTGACTTTTTCGATGCTTGCCTCGGGTATCGGCTCGATCTTGCAGGCCTTGCGGCTGCCTTTTCTGGGTTCCGGCTATCTATGCCCCAATCTCTGTGGCCCTTCTTTTCTGAGCCTTTCCCTTTCCGCCGCGTGGGTCGGCGGCCTGCCCCTGATGCGCGGCATTACCGTGGTGGCCGGCCTGGTCGAGGTGCTGCTTGCCCCGGTCATCCAAAAGCTGAAAAGCGTATTCCCAATCTATATTGTCGGGCTTGTTGTCGCACTGGTCGGGATCAGCATCATTTCGATCTCGATAACATCCTTCTTTGGCCTGAGCCTTCAAAGGGACGCGATAAACAATGCGGACATCATAATCGGCACCGTTTCATTATTGATAATGATCTTCTGCAATCTATGGGGGAAGGGTTTTATCAGGATCTATTGCCTCATTATCGGCATGTTCTCGGGGTGGATCCTGGCCCTGATAGTAGTTCCCGAGTACTGGCACAACCTTCAGTTGCTCAAAAACAGCCCGCTTTTCGCCCTGCCCCAATTCAGTGCGCTCTTCCATCCGATCACGCTGCGCCTTGACCTCATGATCCCTCTGATCGTTATCGCGATAGGCAGCACCCTGAAAACCTTCGGCAATCTCCTGGCTGCGCAGAAGTTCTCGGAGCCGGAACTCGACAGCGTCAACTATGTTCCGATTCGTAACGGTATTGTGGCGGATGGACTGGCGACCGCCCTGTCAGGATTGCTCGGGGCCATGGCAGTCGACACATCGTCCAGCAACATCGGACTGGCGGGAGCCACCCGGGTTCTGAGCAGGTCGATCGGCATCGTAGCAGGTATCATTTTTATCGTGCTTGCATTTTTTCCGATGTTGACAAACGCCCTTGCACTTATGCCAAAACCCGTTCTTGGCGCCGCGCTCATTTTCAGCGGTTGTTTCATGATCTGCGCGGGGCTGCAGCAGATGCTCGGCGAGAATTGGGATCCACATAAAACCTTCGTGGTTGGCATCGCATTATTTTTTGGCCTGAGCACCGCATTTCTCCCTTCTCTTTACGCCCGGGCACCACAGATCATACAAACGTTCTTCACCGATCCGCTGCCGACCACAACGATCCTCGCTGTTTTACTTCATCAGGTTTTTCACCTCGATACAGCGTTCAAGAAAATAAGGAATGCGCTGGCGCGCAAGAAACTTTCATAACGGAAGCCGAAACTGGGGACCTTCTGACGTTCATGCATCACTTATCCTGAAAGGCCGCATTTGCCAACCACACATGGTTCAGTTCAGCATATCGTCTGTCATTTGTGCGCCTTTTCCGTACAGGCTGCGCCGGCGAACCGCTTACGACCATTCCCGTCTCAACGTCGCGGGCCACGATGGATTTAGCGGAAACGATCGCCCCATCGCCAACAGTGACGCCCGCAAGGATGGTTGAGTCGGAGTAGATCAGGGCGTAATTGCCTATGGTCACTTTCGCATATGAGCGGGCCTCATGGTTAGATTCGGAATGAGAATGGGTGAATATCTGAACATTTTCAGCCAACCCCACACCGTCCCCCATTTCAACGCCCCCCTTTGAATCAATATACACTCCACGGTTGAAAAAAACGTCGTTACCAAGTTCGATGCCCTGTCCGAAATTGAAGCGACAGTTTTCCTCTGCAATAAAATTTTTTCCGCATTTCTTGAAAAGAGCCCCGGCGATCACCCGCCGGAATGGTATGGCAAAATCTACATTGAGGCAGATCGGGCTTTTATCAAGGGCATCCCACAGGAAATGAAGATAACGCTGACTATGGGTAAATCCGTACTCAGTGACTTTCGGTAGAACCTCGCTGTAAAGTCTCAGCTCGCCCAGGGTTTCCAGGGGAAAATTGCGTACACCCATGATCATCAGGATCTCTGCAGTTCCTTTTTCGTCCACACCTGTTTTGATGATATTTTCAACCGTATTGAGACTCTCGCTGATTCCCATAGCCGCTCCTTTAGTACGTCTGCTGTGCCTGCATGTAACAATACTATCACATTACCAAATGGGCGAACGCAAAATCAGCTCCCCCGGGATCGAGATAGTGCGAACGCAGACGCGAGCATGGGGTCCGACACGCCGCAGGTTTTCATGCCGCGGTTCGGTCACAGATCCGGGGGATGGAAGTTGTCTGACCCAAAGTTCCCATTGCCGCCATGGTTAACGATGGGGGCCAGCAGACGTTCGGGCATGGTGAACCTGAGCCTGTTCCGGAGCGTTTGACCATCGGCCCCGACCGGGTTGGCAAAGATGAGACCCATAAACGTTCCAAGATTGGCCGCTCCGGTGGTATTAATCGTATTATGAAGGAAAAGGGCTTCAGCGTGATCGATCCTTTCCGCAATCTGTTGGGCAGTCTCCAGGTTGTTTACGACCATGTTCAAAGGCACGTACGCAGGCAGGCCCATAGCGTTGAACTGGAGGGTAACGAGCGTCGCCTGGAAATCCCACAACAAATACTGTAAAAAATTGCCGTTGACCAGGTGTACAAAAGCCTGAAGATTATACCCCCCTGCAAGCCTTGCCGCCCATCGCCCCATACGGAGTACAAATAAATTTTGGTACGCCTGGGCCCAGATGAGACGAAGATTCCCCTCGTATTGACTGCCCGGTTCGACATGACCGCCCGTAAACAGGGTAAATATGTGCCTCAGGTGCAATTGCGCTTCGTCGATCTCGTGTTCCCAGACATGGCCTGTCGGGTCGGTGTACCGTATCGGGTTGTTCCCCACGTAGCTGTAGGGGTTCAAGGCCTGCGGGTTATGGAGTCCCGGGATGACGGCGTCGGGCGTCAGGAACCGTCCGATCTCCGGGTCGAAAAGGCGGGACCTGTAATTATAAAGCAGCTCCTCCCGGTCGTATTCCTGTCCCGTATACATGTAATCGGTAGCGGTCAGGGCGGACTTCCCGCGGCGGAAGGCACCGAACGGAGCATACTCGGTGCTCTCGAGTTTAGCCCCGGCACTGTCGGTCACGAGCGTGGTGCTCCCGAGGTGGTCGTGATGAAACCACGCGACATTCCCGTTTTTATCCGTCCTGGCGAACTTGCGGTCGCCGGCGGAGAAGTACGTCACCTTCGAGAACTGATCCACCATGTAGTCCGGGGAAACATAATGGTTCCAACCTTTGAGGGCCGCCGATTTAAAATTGTACTTGAACCTGGCCCCCCGGTCGCTGCCCGGCTCGTAGGCGAACTTCACGGTGGCCGCCTCGATGCCGGCGTAATCGATCTTGTCGATCATTCCGCCTCCCGTGTACGAGGCGAGCCGCCGGGGCGAGAGGTTGAACCACGGTTGCCCGGTAATGTTCCCCGACGTGTCGCTTGTGACGGCATAGCTGTTGGTCCCCGATGAAACATTCGTGAGCAGGTAGGGACGCTCGGCGCTGTACCTGTAACTGTAACTTTGATATTTCTCCTCCCGTCCGGTTATGTTCCCGCCGATGTCGTATGTGTAAGTATAGCTGTCATTGTCTGCGCTGCTCGATTCGTTGAGGAGGCGGTGCACGCTGTCGTAGGAGTAGGTAAGCGTCTTGCCGTTGACCAGGTCTTTCTTCGTCTTTACGTCCCCCGAGTTGTAATAGGTGTAATCCCAGCCCTGCAGCGGGGTGCCGCCGGAGGTGGTCGTCGACATGGACTTGAGCCGTGAGCTTTCCGGGTAATAGGAATAGTCGGTCCTCGTGCTGTTCGCATAGGTGATGGACTCCATCCGTTTCCCGGCTGTATAGGTAAACCCGGCCGTCTGGCCGCGCGGTAGAGTTACGGCGCTGATGAGCTGCGTTCCCGGGACATAGTCGTAATAGACGACGGCGCCGTCCGGGTGGGTTGTCGAATCGAGCCGGCCCGCCGTGTCATACGCATAGGATGTAGAGTAGTTCATCGGGAAACTGAAGGGGGAGAGCGACATTGTCTTGTCTTCCCGCGTTACCCTTCCCATCGCGTCGTAATTGCAGGTATACCCGATGCCGTCGCTGTGCCAGGACGTGTAGACGCGCCCCTTCCCGTTCGCCACGTTGGGGTTGTCCCAGGTGTGATCGATCGTCCTCGTCTGCCCGCCCGCCTTCACGTACTCGATCCTTGTTATACGGTTCATGGCATCGTAGGCGTAGTTCACGGTCTCGCCGGACGGGCCGGTCTCCTGTATGAGGTTGCCGTTGTTGTCATAGAGCGGGTATGTCCAGTTGTCGCCGGCCGGCCCTTTCATGGATGTCCTCATGCCCCTTAAGTCATAGGTGAACGTGGCTTTCGATTTCTCTCCCGGGGGGCCGGTGATGCTTGTCGGATCGCCAGCAGCATTGTAGGTATAATACGTGGGCGAGCCGTTGCCGTCGGTTTTCTTGATGATCCTGCCGATATCATCCAGAAATTCATGGGTCACATTACCATCCGGGTCGGTAATCTTCACCGTGCGCAGGTCGGGGTATTCGTATTTGGTATCGGCAGTCTCGATGAGCCAGGGGTATTTCTGGTTGATGCTTTTCCTGGTCGCCGCCAGCCTGCCCTTGTCATCATACGTGGTCCATTGGCGAAGGCAGCCCTTGATGCCGAGATCGCAGTAACCGGACAGGTACGGGTTTGCGATGAAAGCAGGGGTGTTTGCCGGGTAGGGCCCGATCGAGTAATTTAAGCGTCCTGCATAATCGTAATGCATGTTCGTTATCGAGAAGGAACCGGTCCCGATGGGCCTCGCGGATCCGACCACCTTACCGAAGCCATCAAAATAATCTTTGGAGACAAACTCCCATATCCCGCCCGCCTTGATCTCCTTGAGCACGGACCGGGGGGTCGCGGCCCCGGTGTAATCGGTATACACAAAATGGTCCGCGCCCCCGTCAGGATAATCCGTATAGCTCAACCGGCCAAATTCGTCATACGTGTAAAAGGTCTCATTCCCGTTCACGTCCCTTCTCGTCTTTATCCGGCCGAACCTGTCGTAATCATATGCCCGTGCAGCGGTGAGTCCATTGGGCGTCGTGATCTTTTTCGGGTAAAGCCGCAGGGAATCATCGTACTCATATTTCGTTATGTTCCCGTTGGGGTCCTTCACCTGCAGAGGGTTCCCGTAGACATCGAATTGGGTAGCCTCGATCGCGGCTTTCGTAGTCCCGGTGACAGAGATCAGGACCTTGCTTACCCTGCCTTTGTCGTTATACTGGAACTCGCTCTTTCGCTGCAGCTTCTTTGCGTTCCCTACCATTTCGGAGACGGAAAAGCTCGTCGGCTGGAGCCAGTAGAATTTCGGGTTTTTCTCGATAATGCCGAGGCGGTCTTCCCACGTGTAGTCCAGAATGATCCTGTTGCGCCCCGGGCCGCTCATGAGGACCTGCTTCAGGTACTGGTACGTATCGTTATGATGGAACTCCGTCACACTTGCGCCCCCCGATATAACCCCGCTAACCGGGCTGTAATACTGCGTTGTCTTTTTGTCGAGGCGCACAGTGCCGTCGGCCTCACCCCAGGAGTACGTGACCTTCTGGCGGATGGGGCCGCTCTGCTCGTACCATTCCGGGAGTCCTGCCCCGGCACCGTCGCCCGTCGTGAATTGCGTCGTCACCGTTGTCAGGTCGGGGCGTGTGACGGTGACCTGTTTGAAGATCAGGCTGCCGTAGCTGTTCAGGGTGCCTCCCGTGTACGCGTAGCCTGTCCGCATTGCGCTGCCCTGTCCGTTGTCGGCCGTCACCTTCGACAGCACGGCGACTTTCTTTCCTGTGGCGTATGTGTAGGAGTTGTAGTCGTAAGTGGTCAGGCCTCCCTCGCCGTTGTCGATGGTGTGCACGTAGTCGCAGTACGGTGAAATTTCACCGGAGTAGGTCCAGTCGATCTCGATGGCCGGACGGGATCTGCCAAACGAGGAACGGGTAACCGTTCTCAGGCGGTTGTATCGGGTGTCGGCGCTGCACTCATAGACGAGATCGTATCGGGCGATCTCTTTATCGAGGTGATTTGTCTGGATGGATTCCAGGTTCTTCGTCGCGCTGCCGAGGTTGAAGTTTACCGAGTACACGGTGCTGTCCTTCGTCCCGTAGGCAGCTTTTTCCGGATAGTACACGTACCCATTCCAGTCGTAGTACTTGTTATACGTAATCGAAAGGTAATTGTCGCTGCGGTCCCTCGTTGAGAGAAGGCCCCACTTTTCCGTGAACGCATCGTCATCGCCGCCCTTGTGGTAGGCGTTGGTCTTCTGGCTGCTGTCGCTTGTGTCGCTCACCCATTGCCCGAAGGTGTGCTTGAGGCCGTTCAGCGTCCCGTACCAGGTGCTGTAAAGCTTCTCCCCGGCATCCCCTTCCCGGCAGAACTTCCCTGCGGGGCGGTTGTGCCTGAGTACATAATACTCGTACTTCCACTGCCCGCTGCGGCCGTATTCGGTACTGACCCTGACCAGTTCCTGGATGTTATCGCCCGCCACGTAATAATACCTCTCGTATCCGGGTTTACCCCTCTTCTGGATGGAGCCGAGTTCCAGGTCCCACCCCCTGCCCAGCCAGCCGGCGGCCCCGGCACTCGAATAGGTCAGGTCGAGAGAAGGCGTCAGGCCCTTGCGGAACTGCGGGACCTCTATGGGGATCGTCGCGTTCGCGGTACCGCCCGTCACAGGGCCTGTTATCTTTGCGACAGGGCAGATGTTGGCAGCCTCAATGTCAGGCGCCAGCGCCAACAACGTGAGGGCGGCCTGCAAAAGGACGCACATCGACCAAAGCATAATTGGAGAGAGGAACGGGAAGCGCCGGTCTGCTGCGGTACTCATGGATAAGCTCCTTTAATGAACCTTCATCGTCACCAATGTCAGGCAATCGTGGAGAGCAAGATGCTGAACGCATAATCAGGGCTGCAAGATATGACGTATCTATCACACCTGACCGGTATTTTTAGTATCTATTTTATTAATGTATTACATTAGTAATTTTCTAATATATTGCAGAGGCGTTCAATGCGGTAAAGTAAGGCACTTCGATAATATGAGGACGCATGGAGCCACCTAATTTCCCGTTACTTCAGCCTGAAGAGTTTCCCCGGGTCCCTTTCGTGTTCGACGGGATATCCAGCCGTTTCATAAAGGAAAATAGAGTGATTCCCCTCGATGTGAGGGAAAACAAGCTATGGGTGGCCATGGCCAACCCTGAAGACACGCAGGTCATAGATGCCCTGCGTGTGGTCTCGGGAGGGGACGTCGTGGTGTACTTAGGCGAGGGCCGCGCTATCGACGAGTACATCGCGAAATTCTACGGCCAGGACGCACAGAATATCAACCGCATCATGGAGGACATGAACGGCAGCGGCCTCGAGGCCATTCGCGACGAGGACGACGAAGACGCCGGGCACCTCAAGGACCTGGCATCTGAGGCTCCCATTATCAAGCTCGTCAATCTTCTTATTACAAGGGCGGTCGAGGCGAGGGCCAGCGACATCCATATCGAGCCGTTCGAGGACGAAGTGAAGGTGAGGTACAGGATCGACGGCGTGCTCCACGATGTGGAGTCGGCGCCGAAGCGGCTCGAGAAGGCCATGATATCCCGGCTCAAGATCATGGCGAAGCTCAATATTGCCGAGCGGCGCCTGCCGCAGGACGGGCGCATCCGGCTCAAGGCTACCGGCCGGGAAATAGACCTGCGCGTCTCCACCATCCCGATCCTCCACGGGGAAAGCGTCGTCATGCGGATCCTCGACACGGGGACGGCCGTGATCGACCTGCCCTCGCTCGGGTTCTTTCCCGAAACCCTGCATTCTTTCAACGAGATCATAAAGAAGCCCAACGGCATCCTCCTCGTTACGGGGCCCACCGGCAGCGGCAAAACGACCACGCTCTATGGGGCCCTCGACAGGATCAATGCGCCCGACAAGAAGATCATCACCGTAGAGGACCCCATAGAATACCAGATCAAGGGGGTCAACCAGATACAGGTAAAGCCGCAGATCGGGTTGGACTTCGCCGGCACGCTGCGTCATATCGTACGGCAGGACCCCGATGTGATCATGGTCGGCGAGATCCGCGACCTCGAAACCGCCGGGATAGCCATCCGGTCTTCGCTGACGGGACATCTCGTCTTCTCCACCCTTCACACGAACGACGCGGCAAGCGCGATCGCGAGGCTCCTCGACATGGGCGTGGAAGCCTTCCTCCTTGCATCGACCATCCGCGGCATTCTCGCACAGCGGCTCGTGCGCGTCGTATGCACCGGGTGCAGGCAGCCCGGGCCGGACGGGAGCGTGCGGGGGACAGGGTGCGGCATGTGCGCCTACACGGGATATCACGGCCGCCTGGGTATATTCGAGCTCCTCGTCATCGATGATGCTATACGCAAACTGATACTCGCGAGGGCCGATGCGGCGCAGATACGGGATGCGGCGCGGGCGGGCGGGATGGCCACATTGCTCGACGACGGCACACGAAAGGCGGGTGCAGGCGTCACCACCCTTGCCGAAGTACTTCGGGTGATTTAAAAGGCGGCGGGGTGTGACGGTTTTCTCATACAGGGCAACAACAAGGGAAGGTCAGGTGGTAGAAGGGGTGATCGAAGCGCCGGCCGAAGAGATTGCCATAGACCGGCTGAGAAATGCCGGCGTTATCCCCCTGCGCCTCGCTGCGCCGCGGCAATCCGTTATCAAAAAATTAAGCCCCAGGTCGCGGAACCGGGACCTCCTAAACTTTACCGCGGAGCTCTCGGAGCTGGTCAATGCCGGGTTGCCCCTCGACAAAAGCCTCACTATCCTCGGTGAAATATCGGGGGGCACAGAGATCAAACGCCTGATACACGCCATTCTCACGTCCGTCCGTGAGGGCAGCTCTTTCTCCGACGCACTGAAGAAACACCCGCAGATATTCCCCGTGCTGTACGTGAACATGGTGAGGGCGGGCGAAACGGGAGGCGTCCTCGGCGCGGTGCTCGAAAAACTGAACGAGTTCCTCGAAACCACGAACGAACTCAAAAACCACGTGGTGTCGGCAATGATCTATCCGACGATCCTCGGCGTGACCGGCGGCGTTTCGATCATCGTGCTCCTCACTTTTGTGCTTCCTCGTTTCTCGGTTATCTTTTCCGAGTTCGGTGGTTCACTCCCCTTCACGACCCGGATGCTCCTTGTTCTCAGCAACGGCCTTCGCTCATGGTGGTGGGTGGGGGCGGCGCTCACAGCCGGGGCGATCGTTCTGTGCGCGTCGTGGATAAGAACGGAAACGGGAAAGACGCACTGGGACCTCCTCACACTGAAAATAATGGAGGACGTGGTACGCAAGCTCGAAACGGCCCGGTTCTGCAGGATCTTCGGGACACTGCTGCAAAGCGGCATCTCCGTGCTGCAGGCCCTGAACAACGCCCGCGGGATAATCGGGAACAGGATCATCGCAGCGGGGATAGAATCGGTGGCACAGGGAGCAAGAGAAGGGCGCGGCATAGCGATACCTCTGGCCGAAGCACATGTCTTCCCGGCGCTCGCGCTCTCCATGATCAAGGTCGGGGAAGAGACGGGGCGGCTCGACAGCATGCTGCTCAAGGTGGCGGGCACGTACGAAAAAGGTCTGAAAGAGTCCGTCAAAAGGTTCATGGGGCTCATCGAGCCCGCCATGATCCTCGGCATGGGACTCGTGATCGGCTTCATCATCATCTCCATGCTCCTCGCCATATTCAGCACAATGGACCTGCCGTTTTGAAACAAAGGGAGGCGGCATTCACATTGCTCGAACTTATCATCGTCCTTACCCTGATAGGGATCATCTGCGGTTTTTCGACGCTTTTCTTCGCGCGCGGACTCCCGTCCGCGCGGCTCGATGCCACGGCCCGGGACGTCTCCTCGGTGATAAGGCACGCACGGGCACTGACCTTACTTCAGCGTGAAAACCAGACGGTGATCATCGACGGGGAAAACAGGCTGTACGGTATAAAAGGGCACCGGTTGAAGCCGGTATGCGAAGGCATCATTATCGGGACCATAGACCCGCAAACCGGGGAGGTCTCCAAAGACGCACGCACGTTCCATTTCTCTGCGTCAGGAGGCCATGAGGCCGGCAGTGTGATCGTGAGGAACAAAGACAAGGCCCTGCGGATCGACACCGACCCGGTTGCAGGATCGGTAACGGCAAAGGCGGTAGTGCAATGAAAAGACGAACGGCAGCAATATCGGGCACGGGGGGTTTCACACTTCTGGAGATTCTCGTTGCCATTGCGCTCCTCGCCATTGCCCTTACACTGATCTTTCAGCTTTTCTCCGGCAGCCTGAATACCATCCGTACATCCGAGGACTACCTGAAGGCGGCATGGGAAGGCGAGGTCAGTTTGAGACGGGTACTCAATGACGACAACCTGCAGACCGGCACATTCACAGAAGTGACGGCGAACGGTTACAGGATAGAGGCAACGATCTCGGAAGCGCTCAAGGAAAAGACCGATAGTCTTCCCTGCAGGGTCATGGAGATAGACCTTGCGGTGAAGTGGAGCAAAGGGACAAAAGAAAAAGTGACGCACCTCAGGACGGTAAAGCTCATCGATAAACTCCCTCAGGGAGGCGCTATTGGCGATACAGACGACAGGTGACAGGGGGTTCACGCTTCTCGAGCTCATGGTTTCCGTGGTACTGCTTGCGGTGATCGTTACCGTTATATCGGGAGCTCTACGGCTTGCCCATCGTTCCGCCGACTCCGGCGCAACCAAGATAGAGGGCCTCGAGAGGCTCAGAATGTCCCTCGCCATTATCGACTCGCAGATCCAGTCGGGATTTCCCCTCACACACGAGGACCAGGGGGAGAAGGTCCTTTATTTCGAGGGAGAGCGTGACACGCTCACGTTCGCGAGCACCTATTCGATATGGGACGGGGAAAAAGGATTTGTGCAGGTAACGTACAGGGCTGTGCAGAATGAAAAGGGCAAACAGGTCCTCTATGCGAGCGAAAATACGATCGGCATGGAAAAAGAAAGAGAGACAAAGCTCCTCGAGGGCTTCGACGAGATCTCTTTCGGATACTTCTTGCGGGACCCGGTGACCCGGGAGGCGACGTGGACGGACCTGTGGACGGATGATAAAGCCCTGCCGCAGCGGATAGCCGTGAATCTCTCGAGGGGCGGTACGAAACATTCGCTCATCATACCGATGAGAACGGGCGGGAGCGGTCGAACGACGCAGATACCGCACAACTTCATGCAGGGGCCCGCATGACGAACCGACGAGACGTGCTTGAGCAAGAACACGGTTTTGCCCTCATGGCCGTTGTTTGGATCATTACCCTGCTTTCTGTCGTTGTGCTTTCCTTTGCCGCCATGGCAAAAATAGACACGTATGCGACAATGGGCTTCAAGGAGTCGATGGAGGAGAGATACCTTGCCGAGGCAGGCATGCAGAAGGCCATTGTCGAGCTCATGCACGCAAGGATATTCAAGACGCAAAACCCGGCCGACACCGCGGCGACGATAAGGACGGACCGGACCGCCTACACCGGCAATCTGGGACCGGGAAGCTACACGTTCCGGGTCACCGACGAATCGGGAAAGATCGATATCAATGCGCTCACGGACAAAACCGGCATTGTGCTCAACAACCTTCTGCTCAATTTCGGCAGCAGCGAGGAAGAAGCAAATACGATCGTCGATTCGATCCTTGACTGGAAAGATACGGACGACGCCCACAGGCTGTACGGTGCCGAAAACAGCTACTATATGTCCCTTCCCATTCCTTACAGGGCAAAGAACGCCGACTTCGATACACTGGAGGAACTCATCCTGGTAAAGGGAATGACCCGGGACGTTCTGTACGGTAACGAAAAGCGCAAGGGCATCATTCATTTCGTTACGGCCCATTCGGGTGCGGCCACCATCAATATGAACGCTGCGCCCAAAGATGTACTCATGGCGATCCCCCACATGACTGAAGGATTGGCGGAAAGAATCCTTGCACTGCACGAGACCAATGCGCCGATAAGCCGGCAGGACATGGCAGGCCTGATCGGCTTGCGTTACGGCGAGATGCTGAATTATGCGAGCTTTGGGGGCGGCACCAATACTTTTACCATCGAATCGGTGGGGCACACGGCGGGTAAAAAAACAGGCTTCGGGATAAAAGCGGTCATCACACTAGATACAAGCGGCGGTTTCAGGTACCTGTACTACAAGTGCCCGGGCACAGGCAGCCTGCAGTGAAATTGACCGTCGACATGGCAAGCGTGCGGCGGGCTCTTTTGGCCTCATTCACTACGTGCACGCGTTTCGGAGTGCTCCTCGGCAGCGCTCTCACCGGCAACTATCTTGAAGGTTTACTGTACCCGAAACGATGCACGTGCGTTTCCGTAGAAAAAAACGGCTTCTGCGTTGTCCGCACTTCACGGTTTCTTGCAAGAATACGGGTCAAGGTACTCCACGAGTACACGACGGAGAATGACGGACTGCTTGCCGCAGATGCCTTTGCCTCCATGCTCTCGCTGGCACTGGGTGCGTCGAAACCCCGGATAAGATCGAAGGTCACCCTGGTCATGCCAAAGGATCGGGTCATTGTGAGGACCGCGGAAATGCCCCTTGCGGTTAAGGAGAACCTGACGAATGTGGTGGCGTATGAACTGGACCGGATCACACCTCTTGCGGCCGATGAAGCATATTACGACTTCCGCATAGTCCGCGAAGACGACCGGAACGTGCAGCTTTGCGTCCTGGCCTGTCCTGCCGAGCGCCTGGGTTCATATCTTGCAGCGCTCAAAACACATCACATCACTGTCGAGAGGGTGACAACCGAGTTTTCGTGCCTTGAACTGCTCGATGCAGAGCACGTCAGACGTAAGTGCCGCATTGTTCACGATATGCCGCTCGCAGCGCGCAAAGCGATCGGGGGCGCCATGGAATCGATATTGCCGAAAGTCAACAGGGCCGATCTGCTCACAAAAGGCGTGCGGCCGGCGCACAGAACGCCGGTTGCCGTGACTTTTATCCTCGCCGCCGTATCTTTAAGCCTCCTCATCCCCTGCATCATTGCCCCCCTTCTTCATGAAAAGAAACAGGTCGAGGAGATCAGGCGGCAGATCGCCATGAGAAAGGAAAGTGTCCGCAAGGTGGAGGAGCTTAAAAAAGAGATAGACGGCATCACAAAAGACGTTTTAGTAATCGAAAACTTCAAGGAAAAGCGCCCCATGCTGCTCGCCGTCCTGAAGGAGATCACTGCCATGCTGCCGAAAAATGCCTGGCTGACCCGGGCGCGCATCACCGATACCGGTGTCGAACTGGAAGGATACGCTGCTTCTGCTTCCCCGCTGCTGTCTATACTGGAACAGTCGAAGCACCTCAGAAAGGTTGAGTTCGCTATGCCCACCACGCGCGACCAGAGGCAAAAAGCCGACAGGTTCGTATTGAAGATGGAACTGGAAGGTTTCGACGTGCCGAGGCCAAAGAATGATGAAAAGAAGAAGTAATTTTATCAGGATCATGATATCTCTGGCGGCGATCCTGGTTGGGCTCATACTGTACCAGAACGTCTATGTGAGGGTCCAGTCGGATGTGAAAATTGTGAAGGAAGAAAGCGCATTGAGAATGAAAACACTCAAAAAACATGCAGCTCTCATAGCCCTGCGGCCCGAGCTTGAAAAAAAACTCGTGCGGCTTGGCGACCGGCGCAAGGCGGCCGACTCGAAGATCCTTACGGGCAACAACCCTGCCCTCGCCGGTGCCGCTTTGCAGGAAACCGTGAAGTCAATAATTACGGGACGGGGAGGCGCCATATCAAGCGAAAGGGTCGAGAAGCCGGAGGATGCGGGCAATTTCAAGATCATCACGACGAGCTTCGATTGCCTGCTTCCCGATATCAGAAGCCTCAATGATATTCTCTTCTCGATCGAGACCAGGACGCCGTACCTGGCCGTCCGGGAAGTCGACACGAGGATACGGGATTTCAGGGACCCCAGGGAGCTTATGGTTAAATTAACGGTGTCAGCTTTAATGGCGGGCAAGTAGCATGAAAGCCGTGAATTACCTCCTCAAGAACATCACGCTGCTCAACATCATGCTCCTGTCAGGTGCCCTAGCCCTTACCATCACCCTTGTCGGCATGAGTTCCTACAAGGTCACGATACCGGCTATCACCGCACCGCAGCCAACCGCCGCACACGAAGAATCAGCCTCAGCGGATACAGCAGGGACTTTAACAACCCGGTCACCTTCCCCGGTTGATTTCATGGCGGTAGCAGAAAATAATCTCTTTCATCCGGATAGGCGTGTTCCTCCCGAAAAGAAGGAAACCGCTGAGCCAAAACCAGAACTTATCTTATTCGGCACGCTTATAGACGGGAAGGACAGCCTGGCTTTTATCGAAGACAAGAGATTGCCGAAGACGTCGCCGGGCAGGGGCAAACGGCAGGTGACGATCAAGAAAGGTGATACTGTGGGCGGCTTCGTTGTCGTCTCCATCGAGACCGACAGGATCAGGCTGGTACGGGGAGAAGAAATGCTTGAGTTTCATCTGATGGATGCGGAAAAAAGAAAGGCAGAAGGTGCGACCGGTTCAGGGAGTTACACGTCGGGCCGTCCACCCATTGGTAGTTCGAACCCTTCTTCACCGCGGCCCGCCACACGAGCAAGGCCTAAGCCACTGCCGCCGGCACCGTAATGGCTAATGTCGGACGGCAGTTTTCAGACTAATGCGTACACCCACCCTCGTTGCCAGGATTATCAACATTTCGAGACTGAATCTTTCCCATTTCCCCTCGATGAGATCGGATACTCTTGACTGAGTGACTCCCAGTATTTGGGCGGCATTCGCTTGCGTAAGCTTTTTATTTTCAATGAATTTCCTCAAGACAGACACAAGATCGGCACGCATTTCAAGAATAAGGGCCTCGTCCGGAGAATATCCGAGGTCGACGAAAACATTTCCCGACGAATTAATAATTTTTTCTCTTTTTCGATATTTCATAATTGCTATTTGATTTACTGCTCGATCTCCTTTGATTCGGTCTCGGGCATTCCGTTCTTCCGCTTTGTACCCATGCTGTTTACGTCGTCTTTTTTGATGCCGTGCTTTCCCGTGGTCGTGAACTTGTCCACGTAATCGCCCGTCAACTTTTTCGCATCCTGCTGGTTCTTCATGACATGGGGAGTCAGGAGGATGATGATCTCCGTGCGGGAACAGTCATCAGTCGTGTTGCCGAAGAGATGGCCCAGGAGCGGTATCTTGCTAAGCCACGGAATGCCTGTGATCGCTTTTGTCGTATCCTCCCTGATCAGGCCCCCGATCACTATGGTCTCCCCGTCCTGAACGATCAGGTTCGTGGACGCCTCAGTTTTATTGATGATGATGTTCTTCTCATTTGAAAAAAGCTCAATGGTGCTGAAGGTGGATACCTCCTGTGCCAGGGCAAGAGACACGAGGCCGCTTTCGTTCACCTGCGGTGTCACCTTGAGTATCACACCTATATCCTTGTACTGGATGGTCCTCTGCGGTGCCACGGTCGTCGATCCGAACGTTTCTGAGGTGGCGACGGGCACCTGCTGACCGACCTGTATCCGCGCCTCGCGGTTATCGGCTACGAGAATATGGGGGGCCGCAAGTACTTTTGCCCGGGACTTCGTCGCCAGCGCCGAAATCACCGCCCTTATATCGTCGCCCACCTTACCGACAAAGGTAAAACCCGACCCGGGCAGGCTGTTGGGATCGAGGCCCGAAGGGTTCAAAGAGAGAGTCCCGTTAACTTTGCTGCCCGAGAAAGTGAAAGTCGTTTTAACGGACGCAGACAGGCCGATGCTCAGGTTGTCCGTAAGCATCACTTCCGCAATGATCCCCTCGATAACAACCTGCCGCGGCACTATATCGATCTGCCCGATGGTCTCCTTGATGAGAGCATAATCTTCCGGCGTCGCGAGAACGATGACCGCATTCATGATCTCGTCGTGAAATATTTTGGTGATGTCCGACACAATAGCGTCCTTGCCCCGGGCCGGGACGGACTGGTCACTGTGAGCGGCTATGGATGCGGGCTGCGCTGAAGCGGTCCCACCGGCACCCGGTCTCCCGGCCTGGGACATTGCCGTTTGCCCCGGCTGCACTCCAAGGAAGATCTGCTGGAGCAGCGCCGCCACATTCCTCGCCTTTCCGTTCTGCACGTGATAGACGAAGACCCGGGCCTGCTTCCTTTTCTGCTGCTCGTTATCGAGGGCATTGACAAGCTGCACCATCCTTTTCACACTCGCATCGGTATCGACCACGATGACCTGGTTCGTCTTCGGTATGTCGACGACAAGTGCATTTGCCGACAAAAAAGGTGTAATGAGCTTGATCACCTCCGAAGATTGAAGATACAGAATCGGTATCACCTGGACGAGCGATCTCCCTCCCGACGGTATCTTGTCAATGTCTCGCCCGAACCCAATCTGCGTCGGTTCACGGGCGACCTCGCTGATGGGGACGATCCTGTAGAGGCCCGCGTCCTCGACCACCCCGATGCCGTTCAATCTCAATATCACCTCCATGACCGCAAGTACCTTGTCCGACGGGACCGGCGCAATAGACCGGAAGGTCACGCGCCCTTTCACCCGCGCATCCACGATGTAATTCGTCCGCAACACGTCGCCGAAGATCGTCTGGATAACCTGGTACACATCTGCATCGTCAAAATTGAGACTGATGGGACGTCCACCAGGGGAACGGTTCGAAGCGGGGGCGGAGGGTCGTGCCGGGCGCGGTGGGGCGGGCGGCAGCGGATCGACAGGGGTGGCAGGCGGCTTTTGAGGAGAGGATATCGCGGTTGCCTGTGGCTGAGGCGGTGGCGAAGAGGCGATATCGGGTGGTTCCGGGGGTAAGGCCGGTCTCGGCTTGTCCTGGGCCGAAGGCTGCATTCCTGCACCGGGTAAGTGCGGTGGTGCCGTTTCAGGAGGTGCCGCGGCGGGTGCCGGAATTTTTGCAGAAGAACCGGAGGCTCCCATCTCTGTAGGAACCAGGGGCCTGACTTTGACAGTACCCTGATCGGCAGTTATCTGTTCATCGGACAACACCTGTCCCGCAACAATTCCTCCAACGAGGACAAAGCCTACGATGACAAGGACGTGCAGCTTTATCAAGAGACTCATTTTGAATTTTAAAAGGAGAAATTTTACTCAATGCGGGCACCGATCGGCCATACCGGCTTTATTCCCAATTTGTCACGTCTTTGTCCTCTCCTTCTCCTCCCTGCATACCATCCCTTCCATATGAATACAGATCATACTCTCCGTGCGTACCGGGACATTGATAGGCATATGGCTTGCCCCACGGGTCGTTGGGAAGACCTTTTGTAAGGTAAGGCCCGTCCCAGTTCTCCCCGCCTGAAGGTTTCGCAGTCAGCGCACTCAACCCCTCCTGCGTTGTAGGGTACCTTCCGGAATCAAGCCTCATCTGATCGAGCGCCTGCCCG
This sequence comes from Syntrophorhabdaceae bacterium, assembly GCA_963666485.2. Taxonomy (GTDB): domain Bacteria; phylum Desulfobacterota; class Syntrophorhabdia; order Syntrophorhabdales; family Syntrophorhabdaceae; genus Delta-02. The sequence goes on from CAXXUO010000009.1 coordinate 418,535, forward strand.
AGCAGCGCTATCTGCGCCTTAGCGGCCGACTGCCTCCCTTTCCCCAGTTTAGGAAACAACCTAGGACCGACAAGAGCCGCAAGAAGGCCGACGATGACCATCACCACCAGCAGTTCAATCAGGGTGAAACCGCGGTGATCTCTATTGCAAAACTTCATCAGTTCGCTCCTGTTTAAACTTGGGACCCTGTGGTACGACGACCAGTTTTGTTATGCCCTTTTATTGCCCGTCGGTGACTGCATTTCCCCGGTTACAGGTATTCATTACAGATCATTACTTCAAGGAAGATTACCAACCGGGCCATCACCGGGCAATATCAATTAAGTATTGGTATAATAGGACGAATGATTTTTATCAGTCTCCTTTTTCCGGCCTATCATGGTATTCTATCTAAGGTCTGAGACGGAACTAAATTGACTCATGCAATTATTATGGTGAGATAGTGTGTGAATTCTGCGTAAAACACGGTGAAGGCGAGAAGTGGTATCTCAACGCATCGAATTACTCGGAAGACCTGTTAAGCGACCTCCGCCGCCGCAGGCTTATCGAAGAATTTCTGTCGGACACCGACGGGCTCGCGCGCGCAAGTAAATACCTCGAATTTCTCGGAAAGATGCCGCGGCCGGTGAAGGACATGGTGGGCCGCATTGTCACGCGCAAGATGAAGAAGAATCATTTCGGTCAGGTAGTCCCGATCGAAGATATCGAGAAGATCTTCGGCCTTGTCAATTCTATAGTGCGGGTCTCGTGCGTCTGCCGACATGTCACATCAGGGAAAGACCAGCGCTACTGCTACGCCGTCAGCCTCGGCCCCGGCGGCGGAAGGCTCGCCGAGATCATGCGCGGCATCGACGACAGTTATCTGAGCGGCCCGGATTGCGCCGATAATGAAGTGCTCAAAAAAGATGATGCCATCGCAGCCCTGCGCGAACACGAGCAGGAAGGCCTCTGCCATTCCGTTTGGACATTCAAAACCCCATTTATCGCCGCCATCTGCAATTGCGGCCGCACCGAATGTCTCGCAATGCACACGGTGGCGCACGGCATCCCCCTCATGTTCCGTGCCGAATACGTCGCCGAGATATATTCCGACACCTGCATAGGTTGCCGCGCATGCCTGTCCGTCTGTCAATTCGGGGCAATAAGCTTCAACGCGAACGCGGGATATGCAGTCATCGACCAGAGGTCATGTTACGGCTGCGGGGTCTGCCGTTCTGTGTGCAGCTCGCAGGCAATAACACTCAAAGAACGCGACACTACACCGGCTGCCGCGAACCTCTGGTAACCCGATCAGAGCTCTCCTTTTTCGTTCCAATCGATAATGTATTGTACTTGTTCGGGAGTTTCGGGAGAACTGCGGGAGATTGCCTTCGGGTTTCTGCGCCATAATTCCTGCAGGCGGTCAAGGGCCAATCGTCCAGGATATCCGTGGCGCGAAAGCCAGCACCCCACAATGGTGCCGGTTCTGCCCACTCCGCCCCAGCAATGGACATACACGATCCGACCATCCTTGATATGAACATCTATTGTATCGAGGACCTTCCGGGTTAAGGTCGTGGAACCGGGGACCGACAGGTCTCTTATGGGAAACCGATGATATATGATCCCCTGACCAGGTAAGAGCTGTGCGTACGGTGCCATTCCGTCGTCATCGTGCGTGAGATCTATAAATGCGGTAACCCCCAGCGCGATCAATGCATCTATCTTGTCCTGGGAAGACGCGTCATCAGCATTTCTCGGATATTCCCCGGCGAGTAATTTATTCTCTTCTACCCAGTAATGGTTCATAAACTATCTCCTTGACGTTTATCAATTTAAAACCGACTTTCATCTATGATATCACCAATTATTGACAACAGTGCGGCATGCTCAATTAAAAACCCGTATTCCAGAATGTTCTCAACCGGCAAACTGGCTTCCGATTATAACGGCTGGTTTATTCCTTTATAAGGTATCTACCCATTCTTCGTTCACAACAATTTTGTCGCAATTACGTGAGGGCATATTGCCGGCTGAGGAAGGAATACCGGACCTTCGCTATTGACCGGATAGCCCTTCTCAAACCCCTCGACGACTTTTTTATGCCCATCCCGTATCGGCCGATGAGGACATGGCAGGCGCTTTTGGCGCGTACATTGATGGGGAACCTACGGATGTCACACTCGTTTTTGACGAAGAGATCCGCGCCCAGATCGGCAGGAAAAAATGGCACCCCAGCCAGAAACACAAAACACTCCCCGACGGCAGAATCGAAGTGTCGTTCACCGTAAACGGTTTTCAAGGCCTCAGGCACTGGATGTACCAGTGGATTCCCTATGTTGAAGTTATCCCCCCGGAGGAACTGAGGGTCATGCTGAAAGAGGACGCCGCGCGGGTTATTGCGAAAAATACCTCGGAGAACGGGCCAGCGGGACAGGCGGTAAAATAGAAAACAAATGAGGGTAATGCAAGATTTAAAATCCAGACTGCCATAACCCTGTCATGGAAGCGTCGTAATTAATAGTGAACCGGCAAGCCGACGGGTAAAGAGGAGACTATGAGCCAGACAAACAATGATCCAATGTTGAGCAAGTCGAAATTCGTTCAGGGGCTGCAGTGCCACAAAGCGCTCTATTTGCAGATGCATAGCCCCGAACTTGCCGACCCGGTGCCGGCTTCCCGGGAGTCGCTTTTTCAGACCGGAAACGAGGTTGGCGCGCTGTCGCAAGGGCTCTTTCCGGGCGGCGTCATCATACCGTATGATGCGAATGATTACGAGGGCCAGATTGTCCGGACAAAAGCGGAGATGGATAAAGGAACCGAGGTCCTGTATGAAGCAGCATTCAGTTATGACGGGGTGTTTGTCAAGGTGGACATCCTTCGTCTCGGCCGGGTCGGTTGGGAATTGTACGAGGTCAAGAGTTCGGCGTCCGTGCAGCCCTATCATGTCCCGGACATCGCCGTGCAGTATTACGTCCTCACCGGTGCGGGGGTAAATGTGTCGTCTGCACACCTCGTCCACATCAATACCGGGTATGTACGGAACGGCGCGATCGAACCGGAGAAGTTCTTCACCCTTGAGGATATGACCGGCAAGGTGCAGGACATGGAGGCTTTCGTCAGGGACGAGATCGGGAAAATGAAAACAATGCTGAAAGGCGATATGCCCGTCATGGATATCGGGACATATTGCACAAGTCCCTTTGACTGCAGTTTTTACGGCTATTGCTGGCAGCACATTCCGGAAGACTCCGTTTTCACCCTGCGGGACCGGGGTATCGACAAGTTCTCCCTGTACCGGAACGGGATCCTCCGGCTGCAGGATGTACCTCTCGATCTGCTCAATGCCCGACAGCGGCAGCAGGCAGAGCTGTTTCTCAGCAAGAAAGGATTCTTGGATAAAGGGGCCCTCAACGGTTTCCTGGAGACGATCCGGTACCCTATCCATTTCCTGGATTTTGAAACGGTCATGGCCGCCATTCCGCTGTATGACGGCACGTCCCCGTTTCAGCAGATCCCCTACCAGTACTCGATGCACTACCTGGAGCGTGAAGGGGGAGACCTAGGCCATTATGAATTCCTCGCCGAACCGAACGTCGATCCCCGCGAAGAGGTTGCGGCGAACCTGTGCAGACAAATCCCGGACAATTCGTGTGTGCTGGCCTATAATTCGCCTTTCGAAATTGGCATATTACACCGGCTCGGAAACGACTTCCCCCGCTATAAACAGAAGTTGGAGCGAATCATAGGCGGCACCATCGACCTCGCTGCCCCGTTCAGGTCGAGGCATGTATGCCACTGGAAGATGAACGGTTCATATTCTCAGAAAGTCGTTCTGCCGATCCTGGTACCCGGGCTCAGCTATAAGGGTATGGCTGTTGCCGACGGATCAATGGCCATGGACGCCTATTTCTCGATGTGCGCCGCCAAGGACCCTCATGAGATCGAGCTGATCCGGGCAAATCTCCTTGAATACTGCGCTCTCGATACCCTGGGCATGGTCAGGATTCTGGAACGCCTGAAGACAATAGCCGAGACTGGGAAAATAACGGGATAGTAAAAGGTCATCGAGGCCCGATAATTCAAATGACATATTCCTGTCATTATGCCATGATTTATTCTAATCACTCGCAAAAAAAAGGGGGGGCCTTATGTCGTACAAGTTCGATTCACTGATCACCATCCTGAATAAGATAGACAGCAAAGAAAGAGTGACGGCTGACTCCCTTGCCGATGAGCTGGAGATAAGCAAGAGAACGGTCTACAGGTATATTACTACCTTGACGACCGCCGGGTTTCCCATTGACTTTGATAAGACCAATAAGACCTACGTGTTTACCGACAATTATACGTTGAAAAAACCGCATCTGTCGGTGGAAGAGGCACTGGCGTTCCAGCTTGCGAAGAAATCGCTTTCCAATCTCGGTCCCGGCCTTGAAAAAGGCCTGTGTTGTATCGAAGAAAGGCTGGCCATGGGAAAGAAAACCGATCTCAGGCACATAATTTTTTCCGGCGAAAAGGTACCGGAGCATGTCGTGGAATATTTCAGGACCATTCACGGCGCCATCGTTGATTACCGGAAGATCAGGATAACCTATAAAGCCTTTGCCGCCCAAAAGGCTACGACAGGCACGGTTGACCCTTACTACCTGTTCTTCTCGAATGGCCTGTGGTATTTCAGGGGTTTACAGCATGCGAACAAGGCGGTCCGTACCTTTGCTCTCGATCGGATAGAATCAATTTCTGTGCTCGATAAACATTTCCTGCCCACCACTCTTGCGCCCGAAAAGGAATTGTCCGGAGCCTTCGGGCCGTTTGTCGATGGTGCCCCGGTTGACGTGGTCTTGAGATTTGATAAAACGTATACGCCCCTGATCACGCGGAAAACCTGGCATGCGAGCCAAAAGGTAGAGGACCTGACTGACGGGGGGATCGAGGTCACATTCACAGTGAAGGGTATACACGGTATACGAAACTGGGTACATCAGTGGATACCTCACGTGGAGGTCATCGCCCCGCAGGAACTGCGCGATATGTTCCGCAATGACCTGGGCGCCGCGTTGAAACAGAACAGTTGAGATACAAGAACAGAACCACGGACCGCTATTGAGGCCAACTTCCAAGAAAGAGTAGATTTAGCTCGACCCGCATCATCTTTTTCACATGAAACCCGACCGGGGAAATAATAATAACCATACCAAATAATTACGTTTATAGCACTGCCATAGTGCTGTCACAACCCGGGTTTATACTATTTTCAAAAAGGGGGCTTTCCATGGGGAACAGGACGGGAAAAGATCCCGGGGACGGGATTTGCTGTGATTGGTGCAAAATCGCTGAAGCGCTGGGGACATTTTTCGTCCCCGGGAAGGGTATCCTCAACCTCTGCGGGCGCTGCAGATTGCTGCTCATGGCGGTCCTCATAGATGAGATGTAAGGAGGAATAATGGAAAAGGTGATAGCTGACTTTATCGGTACGATCAATTTCGGAGAAGCAAAAACGCATCGGAACATGACCGTGATCCCTCTCTTCACGGATTCCAATCACGTGCCGGCTTTCCTGACACTCCGCAGGGCGTTGGAAGCGGGCCACCTCGTGATCACGGAGATCAGTGCAAGCGGGTCGGTGCCGGAGCTCCTGGCGAAAAATACGGGCGATCTGCCCATCCTGCTTCTTGACGGGGAAGAGCTTGCCGGCGCAAAGCAGAACAGGGTCCTCAACACGACGATATTGCTTCAGGAGAAGTCGGAAACGGTCATCCCCGTCAGCTGCACGGAGCATGGGCGGTGGTCGTACAGGGGCGCCCACTTCGATGATTCTGACGTGATAATGGCCAAGAAGGCGCGAGAGAACAAGGCGAGGACCGTGTCGTATTCTCTTCGGGACCAGAAGTCGTACCGGTCAGACCAGGGGAAGGTCTGGGAAGACATAGCCGCATTGTCGGTCAAGCACGGCATTCGTTCGGAAACGGGGGCCATGCGGGATGTCTACGAATCCCGGAAGGTCTCCCTCGATGAATACATCGAGGCATTCCCTGTGCAGGACGGGCAGAAGGGGCTTTTTACCTTAATCGACGGCAAGATCGTCGGGTTCGACATCATCGCGTCCGCCGCCGGATATGCCGATCTGCATGGCAAACTTATCAAAAGCTACGCCATGGACGAACTGGCGTCCGGCGGGAAAGGGAACAATGGGGAAGACGCCCGGAAAAAAGCCAGGGAATTCTTCGAGATGCTCCTTTCGTCACGGGAAGAAAAATATAAATCGATAGGGTACGGCATCGATTACCGTTTCGAGAATGGAATCGCGGTAGGCTCGGCCCTTGTCAGTTCCGAAAAAGTGATACACATGGCAGTCTTCAGGTCCACCCAGTCGGACAGGACGGGAAATATGTCGGGACCGGCGCAGAGGCGGGCCAACAGGTCGAGGGCCTTATAACACATAGTGGGGCGGATACGGGGCAACATGGACGGTTGCTCCCGTATCCGCCCCACAATTTAATAAGACAAGGAGATTATTACTCTAATTCTCATCCGGGGACATCTTTCATTTTCGCGATCCGTCCTTCAATTGCTGACGGCTGGCGCTGAAAGATGACGGATAATGTTTTGATATCGCCGGTCTCTTTATGGAGCCTGAAAAGCAGGTCGTCTTCTTCCCTGCTCCATGGCTCAAATGCCCTTTTATATGTCAACCTGATCTTCTGAATCTCCGGGTCAAGCGTGTCATCATTCAGTATTACCATCGGAAGGCTGCTTATCTCATCTATGGCATCCCGCGTTGTTTCAGGAGACAGGACCCTGTCTATCACCGGCGTATCGGACTCCGTCTCGCTATTCACCATTACTCCGGAACTGTCGCTACTAACCTCAGATCCCTGACCATGTTCGTATGTTTTCATGGTGACGTGGGCCTTGTAAGCCCAGACGGTAGGCGGAGATACCCCGACTGTTTCAGCGATCTGGCTGGAATTTAATCTACCTTCTGCCAGCAGTCGCAATATCTCGGACTTCTTATCCTCTTTTGAATTGCAATCCAAATCAGTTCGTGAAGCAAGTACCGCTTTGCCTATGATTAACCCGGCTTGCCCGCCTGGCACATTCTCTTTCTTTTCGATATTGTGCGTTTTCTTGTACTCTCTTACGATCTCAAGGAACATCTCCCCGTACTGCTCCAGTCTTTTGGCCCCCACACCATAAATGCCTTGCATCTCATCGATCGAGTCGGGCAGCACGGTCGCCAATTCTTCCAGGGTGCGGTTATGAAAAATGACATAAGCCGGGAGAGAGTTCTTTTGGGCCAATTCCAGCCTGAATGATTTCAACTGCTCGAGGAGTTCCGCGTGGCACTCTCCCTGTACAAGCCTGGCGCCCGCATCACGATCGGGAGGTTTTGATTTTGCCATATTCTGCTTCACCGGGATAAGGGGGTCCTTGCGCAGCAGGAATTGTTCATCCCCCGACAGGATCGGTTTACATTTCCCTGTCAGTTTCAAGCCGCCATGGTTGGCCATATCTACCCTGAGAAACCTGTTGGCAACCAGCTGCCTGAATACCGACTTCCACTCGAATGCCGACAATTCTTTTCCGGTGCCGTAGACTGTTAGCGTATTGTGCCTGAAGTTCCTGATCCGCTCCGTGTCTTTCCCGAGAAGCACGTCGATAAGGTAGTTGGTGCCGAACATCTGGCCCGTCCTGTACGCGCATGTCAGCGCTTTCCTCGCGATGGCCGTCCCGTCGACGGTTTCCGTGCCGTTCATGCATATATCGCAATTGCCGCACGGCTCATGCAGCGTTTCACCGAAATATGCCAGGAGCACCTCCCTCCTGCAATGGCCGCTTTCGCAATAACCGAGCATGGCTTCCATTTTTCTGTATTGGATCCGTTTAAACTCCTCGCTTCCCTGGGAGTCATCTATCATTTGCTGGAGCATGACGATATCCGCCATGTCGTATACCATCCACGCGTCGGCAGGCTCACCGTCGCGCCCGGCCCGGCCCGTCTCCTGGTAATAATTCTCGAGCGTTTTTGGAAGGTTCAGGTGCGCCACGAACCGTATGTCCGGCTTGTTGATCCCCATGCCGAAGGCTATTGTCGCGACCATGACGATCCCGTCGTTCCGCAGGAAACGCTCCTGGTTCTGCACACGGGCATCCCGCGTCAAACCGGCATGGTACGGGAAGGCGGTTATATCGTTGTCTCTCAGGAATTCAGCGATCTCCTCCGTCTTCTTACGCGTCATGCAGTACACGATGCCGGACTGCCCGGGATGTTCATTCTTCAGGAAATTCAACAACTGGACCTTTTCCTTGTTCTTCACCTCCACCCTGTACGTAATGTTCGGGCGGTCCAGCCCTGAAATGAAATGTTTGGCATCTTGAAAATGGAGTTTTTCAATGATGTCCCGGCGGGTGAATTCATCCGCCGTTGCCGTCAGGGCAATGCGGGGGATGTCCGGAAAAAGTTCGTACAGTTCACCGAGCCGGAGATATTCCGGCCTGAAGTCGTGGCCCCATTGCGACACGCAGTGGACCTCGTCTATGGCGAAGAGAGATATCTTCATATTTTTCAGTAAATTCAGGAACGGCCCGGTCATGAGCCTTTCCGGGGCAACATAGAGAAGGTCAAGGTCCCCGTTGATCGCTGCCCGTTGAATAGCATACGCTTCGTTGCCGGCCAGCATTGAATTCAGGAAACCCGCCCGTATCCCCAGCTGCGTGACCGCGTCGACCTGGTCCTGCATGAGGGCGATCAACGGCGAGATCACGATGCATGTCCCCGGGGACATCAAGGCCGGGACCTGGTAGCAGATCGATTTGCCGCTTCCCGTGGGCATCAGCGCAAAAACGTCCCGGCCGGACATCAGGGATTGGATTATGTCTTCCTGGTACGACCGAAAAGCATCGTACCCGAAGTATTTTCTCAAAATAGTGAGGGGCAGAAGATTATCGCTTTGCATATCCATAAAGATCCGGAACCGGCCGTCCTTTCCCGTCATGTACGGTAATTTGTAAGAAAGATGGATTTACTTTTCCTAATCTACGCATAACGACGGAACTTTCGCAAGAAAACTGAATATGAATTTTGTTCGTTCGCAATGAATTAATTTCGGCCACCCAAGCAGGCGGCGTGGTTTCCCCGTTACGTCTTTGATGACTGCAAGGCTTTTGACAGGCTGCGGATCAGCGGCGTCTCTTTCATGTAGGGAATAAACAGGTTGTACCGCGCCCGGGTGAGGCCGACATATGTCAGGTTCCTGATATGTTCAGCCGCCATTTTTTGTTCGGTTAATTGATCGAGCCCGACGAGAAATACACAGGCATAGTCGAGGCCTTTCGCGCTGTAGATCGTCGATATGGTCACACTGTTGGTGGTGATGTCATACGATCTCTTTGACCTGTAATCTTCAGAGGCCCACTCAGACATTATTCCCCGCATATCGAGCGCGCCGGTCAATTCGTGTACCAGGTTCGTGTCCCGGCCGTCCAATGTTACATTTTTGGAAACATAGAGAATGGCGATCTCGGAAAATGAAAAGCCCTCCTTCATCGTAAGCGATTCAATTTTATTGGCGATGTAGGTTATTAAATCGGAAGGGCCTTTGAGCTTTTTTATAACGGGTTTTGGCCCATGGGATTCAAGCAGATCAGGCGCGAAAAGCATTTCCGGGGTATTTTCACAAATCACCGGTTCTGCGCAATCCATCATGAACGACCTGACAAATTCGGTGATCTCCTTCGTGTTGCGATATACCGCGGTCAGATTCCTGACTTTGCCCAGCTTGAGAATGCCGGCGCCCTTGTTCCGGTAGATGATCTGTGACGGGTCTATTGCGATCGTCAGGCTGTCGGTAGCCGGGTTGAGAAGGCCCAGAAGGACCCTGTACATGTCTTCGTTGAAATCCTGACCTTCGTCTACCAGGATCGCATCGTATTTCAGGCTCGTTTCCGGTATCTTGTCAAGCGTCAACTGAACGACCGTATCGTAATAATCCGACTCCTCTTTTTCATAATGGACCGTTTCTCCGGTTATCCTGGCGCACAATTCAAAGAAGTGGTACACCTCTACGCCCTGAGGGCCCATGGAGACATGTTTCTCTGCGAGAAGCCTTTTTATGTAATGTGCCAGCGTGATGTTGAAGCAAACAAAAAGGATCGACTTTATGGCCGGGTTATACTTCTTCAGGAAGACCGCCTTATGGATCAGGACGAGCGTCTTGCCGCTGCCGGACGGGCCGGATATGATGCGGTGTCCCGGGTCAAACTGGCGGGCAAGCGTCTCCTGACGGTGGTCCAGCATGGCAACGTATTCGACATGTTTCTGATATTTCTCCGAAGGCCCCCGGAACGGCAGAACGATCTTTACCGATGGGAAAATAAGGTATTTGAGATGTTCGATATCGGCCGCGGTCAGGGACACGTGAAATATCGGGGTGAACATCCGGGCGATGGCGCTGGTAAATTCAGTGCCCGATGTGTCCTCGCATATCGGGGAATATGTGCTCAGGTCGCCTTCGAAAAATATCTTGTTTGACGATATTACCCCGCGAAGCTTTTCTTCAAAATCATCTCTGAAAATATTCGGAAAGACGACCCCGCGGTCCAAAGGGATTTTTGGCTTTCCGGAATATTCCGGATCGGCCGATACAAGCCTCCTGTCACCTTTGATCTTATCCATCAAGCTATTGATGTACCGTTTTGCCTGTTTGTAGGGATTGGTCCTTTTTTCAACGTGGTTGCCATTGACGATGCTGAAATGTTCCGAATCCGCCCCTTCGATCTGGTCTATAACCCAGTCTTTCACTTCGAAAATTATCAGACCTACATCCGGGGAAAAAAGGATGAAATCCGGCTCGTTGTCATTTATCTCGGGAGTATACCAAACAATGTAGCGACTGTCGGGCTTGGCATATAATCGAAGAAAATTATAGAAAGTCTCTTCGCCCGGCGTGTTGAACTGCTCAATATCGGAGGGGATCATAAGCGCCATGAAATAGCCTCGCTATTTTTATTGTGCCCTGTATATCGTCAAATCACAACTGTTTCCGCCACGCAGGAAATTCAAAGTAATTTCGGTCTTTTCTCCGCGGCGGGTGCAGAAATCGAGGAGCGCGTGCATGTGTTCCAGGCCTTTCACCGCCTCCGGGTTCTGGAGGACGTCGAATGAAGGTTCGAGAAGGGGGCGGGGGAGGAAGACGATGCATTTTGACCGGGCGCGGCTCACGGACACGTTGATGCGGTTGAGGCTGTAAATGAACTCCGCCTCGCCCAGCGCCGTCTCGACATCGCTCACCCCGTAGCTGACAATGACGCAGTAGCTTTGCTGTCCCTGCATCTTATCCACGGTATCGACGAAGGACGGGCTTTCCCATCGCCGGGCCAGGGAGAGTTCATGCCGGATAGCGCGGATCTGCGCGTGGTGGGGACTGACGATGAAGAGCCCCCTGCGCCAGAATTCGGTGTCGCCGTCCCGGGTATCAGCATAGGCAGTGCCCGTATCGGGATTTATGAGACGCTCGCGAAGGTATTGAGTTATTTTGGCGACGAGCTCGGCCTCCGCCTGGTTCTCGACCGTCGCCCGGATACCCTCGAGGATGCACAGTGTCATGGGGTATTCGGGGGCAGTGATCCATTCGCAGAGTTTTTTCTCGTCGGGAGTTAAACCTCGTACGGGTTTATCACGCAACGCCGCGCGCTGCACTTTTATGGACCCGGTGGCAGGCTGATACTCCGGGCCGTACAGTGTTTCGGCCGGGAAATCCGAGAGCGTCTGGTTCATGCGCCAGTTATCGGTCAATTGCTGCGTATACGGCTTCTCCCCGTCGTCGCGCGCGCGAAGATAGGCGAAGATCGAGCTGTCAAGGCCCGGCAGCCCGTCTTCCGGTTCGGGGTAGACGCCTTTCATGATGGGCGGCAGCTGGAGGTCGTCGCCGGCAAGGACCAGCTTTCCTCGCGGGGCAAGGACCTTCAGTGCCATAGCCAGCTCGCCGAACTTCATCTGTGATGCCTCGTCGACGACGAGCAGAGGGAAATCCCCCGTGATCTTCGTCTTGAACAGGCTGTATACGGTCCCGCCGATGACGCACACATCGCTTGAAATGTCTGCCGCCTGGACCTCGGGAATGGAGTCGATATCTTCAGCCCGTGAGGTCGCGATGTGTTTCAGCTTGAAGATATCCGGGCCGCCTTCGATACCGAAGAGGGCCGCGTGGTCGCGGATCTCGACAAGCAGGTTCTCGACCGCCGCGTGCGTGAACGCGGTCACCGCTGCCCGAAAGGGCTTCCCGCTGTCTTGCGCAGCCTTTGCCATGCTGAGGACCGCCTTGGCGAGAAAATGCGTCTTGCCCGTGCCGGGAGGGCCCCAGATAAGTGTAAGCCTGTTCTTCAGCACATGGTTGAACGCCGATTCCTGGCTCCGGGTGAAGCCGGCGGCGGACCCGGCAACCCTCAGCGAGCGTACGGCATTGTCGCTGAGAAGGGATGTTTCATGCGCAAATTGGTGCGGCGTCCTGATGAGCGAAAGGAAATCCCTGTCACCCGAGCGGTCCAATTCGCCGAGGTTGCCGATTATCCTGTCGACATTGGCATCCGTGAACCGCGGATGCAGAACGGCCTCGTGGCCGCGCTCAAGCCGGGAATGCCTTTTGGACTCTTTGAGATCGAGGGAAAGATGGGTGACCTTGCCCGTCTGCGGATCGATCTGACGCCCTGTTATCCGGGCGAGCCGGACATTGTCGTCGGCGGGCGACCAAAAAGCCTTTCTGTGCCTGTAATCGTCGTATCCCATCTGGGAGCGTTCCCCATTTCGTCCCGCGGGGACGAGAATGAACGAGAAGAAGTCACCGGCCTCCTCGATAACGCTGGCATCGAGGTCCGACTCCACCTGCCAGCTGTCAAAACCCTGTTTCTTGAGCGGTATGCTTGTCCCTTCCCTGACCCTTTCCGGCCATGGCAGCCCGCGCTGCTCACGGACATCGAGGGCGCCAAGGAGTGATTCATACCGCGCTATGAACGCGAGGCGGGACAACTCCGGGTTCACGAAATCAAGCGGGTCGGGGAATTTGAACTTCGTCGGCCACGCCAGCAGGCAATCCTGCACCTTTTCCCTCAAACCGTCAAGGACGAGCCCCGTTGCGTACAGGCGACGCGAGATCTCGCTCCGTATCCAGTCGAGGGCCTCCAGCCTGTTCTTCGTCCATGCGAGGAATATCGGGTCGCTCTTGAGGACGTTGCTGAGCTCGAACCAGAACATCTTGTTCGGCTCCAGCGTGTAATCGGACGCCGAAGGCGGGAGGACCTTGAGGACGTCGGGCAGGCGAAGTGACAGAGGCACGGGAAGCGCCAGAAGCTGGCGGATGACGCTTGTCATCACGATAACGGGGAAAGGGACATCATCCCTCGGATGCTCGTCGGCCTCCGCAAGTGTGGTGTCCTGAAAATGGAACAGGAGCTGGACAGCTATCTCGGACAGCTCCGGATCGGTTAACGATTCCTTCAGCAGCCGGTTGAACAGGCTCAGTTCATAGGTGTCAAAGACATAGCTCTGCATCGACTTCTGCCCGGCCCAATCGTCTTTGCCCTCATTGTATGCGTGGAGCACGGAAAGCTCGCGGAAAAGCGCCTTGAGGAAATCTTTACGGACGGAATCGCAATCGTCCGGTCTTTTCGCCAGGAATATCTCCTCATGCATCCCGTCACCAAAGATGTCCTTGCCCTTCAGCCTCCTGAATGCCGCCGCATAGACCCTTCCGGTGACCGGGTCTTCCTGGATGGTCATAAAGATCGCCACATTTTCCATGACGGGCAATGACACGGTAAAACCGCCGTGACACAACACCTCCCCGTTCTTCAGAGCGGAAACGGCGTTCCGCAAGCGGTCCCCTTTCGACCTCAACGAGCCGCAGGCATCGAGGCACGCATCGGACGCATCCTCTTTGAGGAAATCCTCGAGATCGTCGAGCGTGTTTATCGGCTCCGTCCCGCCCCAGGGCACCTCCCGGAGGTATGTCCTGCCCCCGATCGACAGGTACGGGATGAGCGAGATCGACCCCTTCTCGTCCGCCTCTTTTCTGCAATGCTCATAAAACTCACACCACTCACACCGGAAGAAGAGGTGCCAGGACAGCTCATCGATCGGCGCCGTCAGGACCTTTCCGAGCTTTTCCCGGAGGAAATCCTCGATGGTGAGAAGACTGAACCTGAGGTCAAACCATTCCGGTTCCGGGTCACCATAAAGCCAGACCCCGCCGGTCCCGAGATCGAGGGGCAGATCGAGCCCGTTTGCCCGGGCAACATCCCGCAGTATGAGCGTGTAGGTGGCGACCTGGATCCGGTGGGATACCTTGAGCTCGGTGCTCGCCTTGATATCGATGACCTTCAGACGTGCATCCCCGTTGTCCCCATGCATCTGGACCAGGTCCGGCCGGCAGGGCGGGAACTCGCAGAGATCGGACGCAATGCCGTAGCGTTTCAGAAAGATGTCCGGGATCTGGAGGGTCGGCTGGTAAATTGCCTCCCCCGGCCTCAATGCGGGCAGGATGGCGAGAGTCTCGCCGACATCGTGAGCCCTCTCATGGACCTTCCCTTTTCCCCTCGCGACCCTTACCCGGTCCTTCAGCCTTTTCTCGATTATCTCCCTTTCCCAGGTGAACCCGCCCTCAAGTATCGCGGCCCTGACCGGGCTCGTATCCCACGGGATGTCGGGCACCCCGTCCGCTTTCCTGCGGTCCTTCGGGGTGGCGTGATACCGCAAGTACCTTTCGCATTCGTGGTAAAAATACCGGGCTATTCTCGACGGGCTTACGTAGAACCGGGGCATAGTCTTCTCCAATCGCAGTCTCCACATATTCTTTTATCTTTCGTCCGGCGGGTAAAATGCCTTTTGGTCACTCCCGTTACCGCCGTGCGTATCGTTTGCATTGCATTGTCGAGTTCAGCCTGACCGGTACCTATCTCGACCCGATCATTCTTCTTTTCATCCAGGAAATGCACGTACGCCCTGTCGACGTCGAGGCTGAGGGCTTCCCGAGCCGCGACGGTGTAGAGGCGGACCTGGAGCATGAGCTCCTCTTCGAGCCTTCGCTCGTTCCCTGTCTTGAAATCGATTATCTCGAGGGTGTTCGCGGTCCCGTCCTTTCTCTTGAGCAGGTCGATGGAGCCCGCAATGAGTGCATTCTCCACGTCCATCTCAAAAGCGTGCTCTGTCTTCAATGAAAGGGAGAAGTCGTCCTTCCAGAGCTCCAGGTAGCGCAGGACGCTTCTCAGGGCGGCTTTTTTCAATATCTCCTGCTGGCGGTCGGCAGCATAGCGCAGGAAGAAATGCTCGTCGACCAGCCTTGCGGCGTCGCCCTCGGCCGGCACTCTCCCCTCGTCCTGCGCCTGCTTGTGAAGCATGTTGAGAACGTTGTGGACCTGCCTGCCGTAGCCGATCGCCTGCACGAGGACCGGGTTGAAATTGTAGATATAACGCATCTTGTAGTCGTATGCGCAGCGGATATAGTCGCTCAACTGGGAATAGCTCGTGGGGAACTGGTAGTCATCGGCGGCCGGGTTGGACGGTAACTTCTTCCGCTTTGTCGGGTCATCGTACGCCCCGGTCATGCAATAACGGTCCTCCAGTTCGGTAAAAAACGGGGAAGGGTCCTTGGGGAGCTTCTTGCCGATGACCTTCGTCGGGGTCGTGATGCAGAGGAATTTCTTCGACCGCGTGAGGCCCACGTAGAAGAGCCTGCGTTCGTCCTCTTTGCCCCCTTTGTACCGGGAAAGGTCAAATGTGTCCGGGTCGAGAAAACCGGATGCCAGGCCGTGCTCCGGCCTCTTTATCGAATACGGCATGAAGACGACAGGGAAACCCAATCCCTTGGTCCCGTGGAGGGTCATCACCCGCACGGCGTCTATGAGAAGGGTCGGGTCCTCGCCCGTGCCCGCATCGTACGACCCCTCCGCAAAATGCCTGATGAACCAGCAGAACCTGCTGATATCGTTGTACGTACAGTATGACCGTGTCCCCTCGTAATCCGCAAGCACCCGGCTGAAGCGCCCGAGATTGTACATCTCGACCTCGTGGATGGGCCCGTGCCTCGCCTCTTCGTTTATGCCGAGAAGGATCAGGATGTCGGCATAGACCTCCTGGAATGAGATACGCTTTGCACCGCGAAGACGCTCCTTGAGCTCGTTGAGGCCACGGACGAATGCGGCCTTGCGAGGTATCGAGAAATGACAGGACGCATCCCCGCAGATGGCCTCGGGGGTCCATTCCCCTTTATTGTCGGCGTCCGCGAGAAAAGAGAAGATGCTGAAGACGGTCCTGATCTCCGGTGTATCGAACAAGCCTCCCACCCCGGAAACGGCATAGGGGATGCCCGCCTCCGTGAAGGCTTCAAGGTAGGGTTTACTGTCAAAACGCACCGACCGGAAAAATACCGCAATGTCCGAATATGCAAGCCCTCTTTCCGAACCGCTCTTGTCCACCCAACGGGTCCCGACCAGGTGCTTTATCCGTTTGACTATAAATCTGACCTCATCGTGCTGGTCGTAAAAAGCGATCTTGTAAATGTCGCCCTTTTCCGCCGCTTTGCCGGAAGACTTCATTGATTTATCGAGCCGCTTGCTGTTGCGTGATATCAGGTCGTTGCCAAGGCCTATGATGCCGTCCGTCGACCGGTAATTGACGGGCAGGCGGTAGACAGAGACATTGTCGTAGCGCTCCCGGAACGTGAGTATATTGTTGACCGTAGCGCCGCGCCACTGGTAGATCGACTGGTCGTCGTCGCCGACCACGCAGAGGTTCCCGTTCGTGCCGGTGAGGAGGTTGACGAGCCTCTCCTGGATCGGGTTGACATCCTGGTATTCATCCACCGTGATATGGGTGAACCTCCCCCGCACATCCTTGAGCACCTTTTTGTCCCTGGCCAGATGCTCTACACTCCGTGACATCATGGCGCTGAAATCGAGGAACCGCTTTTCGTGAAGGATCTTCTCGTAGGTATTGTAAGCCTCTACAAAACCGGGATACCTTGCGACATCCTCGGGTCTTTTCATCTCCTCGCGCACCATGTCGACATTCCTGATAAAGGTACCGATGGCCCAACTTTCCTTCGTCGACCCGTACGGCTGTTTTTCTTTAGTTTCAAGCCATGCCCGGAGCCCATCCAGGTCGAGCTCCCGGCCGATCGAGCTGATAAACGCGTATCTCTTCCCTTCGTCCAGGACATCGAAACCGCGATACCCGGGAACGAACTCCTTGAGCAGTTCGAAGCAGAAACTGTGGATGGTCCCGACATAGAGGTCGCCGATATCCGCCTGGTGGCCCATACGTGAGCGGATCTTGCTCCGGATGCGGAATTTCAATTCTTTGGCGGCTTTCTCGGTGAACGTGAACGCAACGATGTTCCCGGGCCTCGCAATGCCATGCGATACCATGTAGGCGATGCGCGCAGAAACAAACTCGGTCTTTCCCGATCCCGCGCAGGCAATGATCTGAAGATTCCCCGCCGTCAGGCGCGGATCGGACTCGAATATGCTGAAACCCCCGTTATCTCCCCGCATCACGATGACCCTGTTTCACTCATTTAAGTAATGAAGTATTGCCATCAGGACCTCCCCCGGGTCCCGCTCTAAGGCCAATAATAGCAATAAGTAAAACAAATACTGACAATACATTTTGTATCCCGTTGACACCGAAAGCGCAAGCAAAAAGACTGTACGCGGACTCCCTCCCCAAGCATCATCCCCAATCCAACCCATGCGAACCTGCTTTTCACGTGGAACGTGGAACGTTCTTTTACGACACCTGCGCCGTCGGCATCACCTCGACAATGCCGTCTTCCGCGTAAAAATCGAACTCGGAAGACTTCCTCATTTCGTCATGGTCTCTGTGTATGTCGTCCATGAAGATACCGAAGGCCCTTTTTTCGTAGGAGGCCGCAAATACCGCGCACATGTTCAGGTTCGGCCTTTCCCCGTCGACATTCGTGTAGAAGGCGCTGACAAGGGACCTTCTGCTGAAATCGTTGATTATTTTCAGATAATCAGAAGCATAGTTCACAGCATTTTGCCCCATGCAATATGCGATCGAAACGCCGACCCCGACGAACCTTTTGAAGACCCAGAGTGACGGCCTGTGGTGGTGAGTTGCATAGAGGCCATGTTCGTCATCCTCACTGCCCGTATACCTGACCTCATAGCCCAGGTATTCGAGGTGCGCCAAAAAATACTGAAATTCGTTCCCCTTCTCGTCCTTTTTCGCCATCTTCCCCCCCCTTTTTTCTGAGATACCAATATACTATCACCGGCCGATGACAACACCATGTCACCCCGCAAACCCCTGTATTTTCAGGCGCGGAAGCCGGCCTTTCCCCATCGTTGTCCCGGCGCCGGACCTTCAATTCCGCGAAGATAAAAACGCGTCACCGCCGTACAGTAGCCAACCCCGAAAGCCGGGTAGAGATTAGCGGAAGCAAAAAACCGGGAATGTGGTATTCTTTTTAGAGTAGCTTGTTTAAAAAAGGGGGAGGATGAACAATGAGGAGAAGAATCGTTAGTGTGCTTTTAGTCGTATTCCTTGTCGTCCTGACGGTTGTACTGCTCAAGGTCCTTCCGCTCGCGGCGCCTGCCGCCCAGGGCGGCAATTATGACCCTGCCGTATGGGGAAAGGAATTCCCCCTCGAGTACAAGAGCTACCTCAAGAATTTTGAAATGGCACCCTCGCCCACAGGCTTTGGGGGCAATGAGCAAATCCAGAAATCCGTCAAGGAACCGGAGCTGCTCGCCAACTTCAAGGGGATGCCGTTCAGCATTGACTATGCTTACCGCCGCGGGCACCCGTATGCCCTTACGGACCTCAAGGAATCGAAACGGGTCAATAAACAGACGCTCGGCGGCTGCATGACCTGCAAATCGGCAGACCTTATCGATATCTACAAGGACATGGGGGACGGTTACGCAAAGACGCCGCTCACCGAGCTTATGCCGAGGATGAGCCATTCCATCACGTGCGCCAACTGCCATGAGGAGAAGACCATGAAGCTGCGCGTGGTCGTTCCCGCGTTCCTGCAGGCGTTGGAAAGGAGAAAGATAGACATCAAGAAGGCCTCCCGCCAGGACATGCGGGCTTATGTCTGCGGCCAGTGCCATTCAACATACTTTATCGAGCCCCAGGGAAAACGGGTGGTATTCCCGTGGGACAAAGGGTTATCGCCCGAGGAGATGTATTCCTTTTACCAGACAAAGCCCTTCGGGTTCGAGCAGGATTGGGTGCACCCGGTTTCCAAGGTCAAGGCACTCAAGGCGCGGCACCCCGATTACGAGACATGGAGCACCGGGGACCCACGGGCTTTCCGGGGTCACCTGCGTCGATTGCCACATGCCCCGTATGAAGGAAGGGGATAAGACATACACGTCCCACTGGGTGACGAGCCCCATGAAAAGGATCGAGGATTCGTGCGGCCCCTGCCACAATCAGAGCAGCAAGTGGCTCCTCACCCGGGTCAAAACGATCCAGGGAAATACTTTCCAGCTTCAGCGGATCGCAGGGCAGACCATCGCGAGGGCGCATGACGTTATAGGAAAGGTCTCCCAGGTCAAAAATGTGGATCCGGCGCAACTCGACCAGTCGAGGGAAATGCTCCGGAAGGCCCAGATCTTCTGGGACCTTGTAGCAGCGGAAAACGGGGTCGGCTTTCACAATTCGTCCCAGTGCGAGAATACGTTAGGCCAGGCAATCGATCTCGCCCACAGGTCCATCGCCACCGCGAACAGGGCTGCAGGGACAAACTTCTGAGCATGTTTTCCGTGAGGCCGAAAAGGAACCCGTCCAGCTGCCTGCGCATCTGCCGGGTGGTTTCCCTGATCGGCGAATATTCCCGGCCCTGAGGAAGTGACGCGAACCCGTACTCCTGAGATCATAGCCTGTCACAGGCACGCCGGCCTACCTCCTGCAAGCCGTCCGCTGTTCCCCATCTTTCCTGTGGCGGATTACCGCAAAAAGTGTTAGTACATACGAACAGGATGCACATCACTACACTATCCAACAGAAAAGGAGATGCGCTATGAAACTCGTCACGATCCTTGTTTTACTCATCGCCGTGTTCCTCGTCACACCGGCCTTCGCACAGAATGCCCCCGCCGCGGACAAACCGGCGGACAATATGGAGCTTCTCAAGGCCAAGATCAAAGCAGACAAAAAATTTATCGTAGGTCAGAACATGGAGCTCACCGAGGCCGAGGCGAAGAATTTCTGGCCGGTTTACGAAGCATACCAGAAAGACCTGGACGCCCTTGATAAGAGGGTCGGGGCCATGATCAAATCCTATGCCGACGCCTGGAACGCGAAGACCATGGACAACGTAAAGGCAAAAAAGATGATTGATGAGATGCTGGCCATCAAGGCAGACGACGTGAAGCTGATGAAATCCTACGTGCCGAAACTCAGCAAGGTATTGCCGGCCCTGAAGGTTGCCCGCTACCTGCAGATCGAGAACAAGATCCGCGCGATCAGCAATTATGAACTGGCCGGAGCAGTGCCTCTTATCCCCTGATCACCCGAACGTATAGATAAAACGGGCCCTCACATCACATGAGGGCCCATCTACGCTTTTCACTCGCTAGCAGACCCATCCCGCGGGCCCGAACACAATGCTATCGTTCCCATAATACTTCATTTGACAGGTTTATGTATCTAATATAACATTGATAATGATCTTATATATCTCTGGCTGAATGGCGCCTTTGGGGGAGAGATGAAAGATCCATCCAACAGATCACACCAGGAACTGATCGAAGAAGTCCTCGCATTGGAGCGGAGGATTGACGAGCTCGAGCAGGCAGGATCGGGGCTCAGGGCCGCAGAAACAGCATTGCGGGAAAGCGAGGAAAAATACCGCCGCCTCGTTGAAAACGCCTCCGAAGCCATTTTCGTCGCCCAGGGGGACAGACTGGTTTTTGCGAACAAGGCCACAACACAATTCACGGGATACGCGGCGCCCGAACTTATGTCGCGGCCTTTCATTGAATTTATCCACCATGATGACCGCAATATGGTCATGGAACGTTACATTCGCAGGCAAAAAGGTGAAGAAGTTCCCGCGACGTACACTTTTCGGGTGGTTCATAAAGACGGTCAGATCGTGTGGGGAGAATTAACCGGCATAGTTATCGACTGGGAAGGCAAGCCGGCGACGCTTAATTTCATGATGCCGATCAATGAGCGCATGCGCGCCGAAGAGGCGTTGCGGGAAAGCGAGGATGCGCAGCGAACTTTATTGGCCAATCTTCCCGCCGGTGTTGTAATTATCGATCCCCTTACCAGAACGATCGAGGAAGTGAACAACGCCGGGGCTGAGATGTTTGGAGCTGAAGCCGGGTTTATCATTGGGCATCGCTGCCACGCATTCCTTTGCCCGGCAAGCGAGGGCGCTTGCCCGGTCTGTGATCTCGGACAGGAAGTGGACCATTCGGAACGACAGATGATCTGCACCAATGGTGACAGGCGCCCGGTCCTGAAATCTGTTAAACGGATTATCATAAAGGGGCAGGAAAAACTTCTTGAATGCTTTATAGATATCACGGATCGCGCTAAAGCAGACAGGGAGCTGAAAAGCGCCCACGCACATCTCGGCCGTATCCTTAAATTCAACGAGGCCCTTCTTTCGGCAATCCCCACCCCGGTATTCTACAAAGACAAGGAGGGGAAATACCTCGGCTGCAACAGGGCATTTACAGAGATAATGGGGGTCACGTCAGAGCAAATAGCGGGAAAGACGGTCATGGAGCTCTGGCCGAGTGAGCATGCGGAGATGTACCACAATAAGGACCTGGAATTGATGGAGAAACCCACGCGCCAGGTCTATGAGTTCAAGGTGCACGATAAAGACGGCAAGGAACGTATGGTCGTTTTTGCGAAGGATGTTTTTCTCAACGAAGCCGGACAGGCAGCAGGAATTGTCGGCGCTTTTCTTGATATCACCAGCCAGAAACTTGCCGAAAAAACCGTACGGCTGAACGAATCCCGCCTGGAGGCCCTGCTCAACCTGAACCAGATGGCAGAAGCAACTCTTGCCGAAATTACCTCTTTCGCGCTCGAAGAAGCTGTTCGGCTCACGAGGAGCAGCATCGGGTACCTCGCCTTTCTCAATGAGGATGAAAGCATTCTGACAATGCATTCGTGGTCCAAAACCGCCATGAGTGATTGCGCAATGGAAGAGAAACCGATCCATTACCCTGTCGCAAAAACAGGCTTATGGGGAGAGGCGGTGCGTCAGCGTAAGCCGGTCATTACGAATGATTATAATGCCCCCGGCCCATGGAAAAAGGGGTATCCTGACGGCCACGTTCGGGTTACCCGTCACATGAACGTTCCCATATTCATGGAATCAAGGATCGTACTGGTTGCAGGGGTGGGCAACAAGGAAGACGAGTACAACACGGCTGACGTGCAGCAGTTGACATTATTGATGGAAGGAATGTGGCGGCTCATCGAACGCAAGCGTTCCGGTGAGGAAATATTTGCAGAACGGGAAAAACTGAAGACGCTCTCCAATAACGCGCCGTTTGGAATGATCCTTGTCGACAAAGAGGGCCGCTTCACCTACATGAACGAAAAATTTACCACTCTTTTCGGCTACACGATATCCGATACCCCGGACGGCAGGGCGTGGTTCAGAAAAGCGTATCCGGATACCGCGTACCGGCATGCTGCGATCGCCACCTGGCTGGAGGATACGGGAGACGCGAATCCGGGCCAGCAGAAACCGAGGATCTTTACCGTCACCTGTAAGGATGGCGCGCAGAAAATCATCAATTTCATCCCGTCCACCCTTGTTTCCGGCGATTATCTCATAACCTGCGAAGATATTACCGAACTAAAACATCTCGAGAATCAGCTCAGACAGGCACAGAAGATAGAAGCTATCGGCACCCTCGCCGGCGGTATTGCCCATGACTTCAACAACATTCTCACCATAATGACAGGATACACCTCGCTTATACAAAAGGAACTGGACCCCTCACACCCCTTGCGGCCATATGTGGACCATGTAATCTCTGCTTGCAAGAAGGCAGCCGATCTGACCGGGAGCCTCCTGGCGTTCAGCAGGAAGCAGCCTATAACCCTCGCCCCCCTTAACCTTAACCGCACGATCAAGGAAACGGAGAAGCTCTTGAGACGGCTTCTTACCGATGACATCGAACTGCATACATCCTTTACGCAGGACGATACCTTTGTCATGGCCGACAAATCCCAGATCGACCAGATCCTTTTTAATCTTGCCACTAATGCACGGGATGCCATGCCAAAAGGCGGAACGCTCTCCATAAAAACCTCTCTCGCCGTTATAGATGACAGATTCATAGCAACGCACGGATTGGGAGAACGGGGAAGGTACATAGAGATAAGCGTCTCCGATACGGGAACGGGTATGGATGCGACAACACGGGAAAATATCTTCGACCCCTTCTTTACCACGAAAGAAGTCGGGAAAGGCACCGGGCTCGGCCTCGCGACGGTCTATGGCATCGTCAAGCAGCATAACGGGTTTATCACGGTGGACAGCGCGCCGGGTCGAGGCGCCACTTTTAACGTCTATCTCCCCGTGGTACAGATGGCTGTCGATGACACGCAGGATATGGGACCTCCCCTCCAGAGAGGAAAAGAGACGATCCTTATCGCTGAAGACAATGAAGATGTACGGAGCTTAATGCGGGATGTGCTTCAACAATACGGTTACGAAACCCTTGAAGCGGCGGACGGTGAAACTGCCATAGAGACATTCCGGCAGCACCGGGATGTGGACCTTATAATCATTGACTCGGTGATGCCCAAAAAGAACGGGCGCGAGGTTTACGAGACGATATGCGGCACAAACCCTCAGATTAAAGTGCTTTTTACAAGCGGATATAATCCTCGACAAGGGGATCGAAGAAAAAGAATTAGACTTTATTGCTAAACCGCTGTTGCTGGATGTTTTTCTCCGGAAGGTCCGCGAAG
The DNA here is from genome assembly GCA_963666485.2 of Syntrophorhabdaceae bacterium. Lineage (GTDB taxonomy): Bacteria > Desulfobacterota > Syntrophorhabdia > Syntrophorhabdales > Syntrophorhabdaceae > Delta-02. The sequence goes on from CAXXUO010000009.1 coordinate 442,497, forward strand.
TGCTCGACAGAACATAAACAAGTTTCCCATTCCCCTTTTACATTCGCACGGCGTCGATGACAGGTGCGAGGTTTCATACTAAGCTTCCAACAGCCTTCTTTGAAGCAAAGTCTGCATATCACGTCTGCCGTCAATTACCAAGAGAACATACACTCTCTTTCCCGCAATGCGATAGATCATGCGATATGGTTTAAAAAATATTTCCCTGTAGTCGCGAATGCCTAAATTCCGCAACTCGTTCGGATAAGAACCACGTTCGGGGGCAGTCGACAGGCTGCCCAGCGCCTTTTCGATCTTACTCAGCACATATGCCGCTTTTTCCGGGGAATCATGCTCGCTTATAAAGCCGATGAGCTCTTCGAGATCGGAGACCGCGGAATTGGTCAGGAACACCTCAAATGATCTCATGTATTCTTTTGTTTGCCGCGCAGGCGCCTGATAACGTCATCGGCGGCCTCGATCTTCCCGTCGTCAGCCTGTTTATTGCCGAGCGCCAGTATCTTCAAAAGGGCCATTGTCTCCATTGTCTGCTCATAGCTCTCTATATCTTGTATAATAGCCTTCGCTGTCCCATTTTGAGTGATGATAAGCGGTTCCTTTTGTCCCCCTATATCCCTGACTATCTCGGATGCATGGGCCTTTAAATAACTGATGGGTTTTATGCGGCTGGACAATTTCATAATCACCTCGATGCACGAATATGACCGATTATAGTCCAAATACAGGTCAATGTCAATCCAGGCTGCACGGAGAGAGTAAGATAGTGAAAGAAAAAGACTTCTCTCGCCCGCTTCGCTTGAGGACACAGAGAACGCGGGGAACAGCGGAGAAGAAAAGACTTGTCGACTGATCGCGGAGCCGACCACGATCAGTCGACACTTCCGTCGGCTTCGCCGAGAAAAGATGAGCGAACTTGGGCCGGTCTTTTGTTGCACTGCATATGCTTATGTCGATACAAAAGGGAACCTGGTATTTTTACCTCAGTAAGATAGCCGGAGAGTGGAAGGATGAAAAATAGTCCGCTTCTTTATTACAAAACACGGGAGGATATCAATTCCTACCGGAAAAAACCGGTCAAGGCAAAACTCTGTTGGCTTGAAGCACAAATGGAATTCTTCCACAAGGCAATGCCGGAAAAAGCAAAAAAGATACGTAAAAAACTGAATGGTTAGTCCCCTCATCATTCCGGAATATGACATTTTGGGCTCATGTTCTTATCTTTGAATATGAGATGCATCTTCCCGTTCCCGGAAACGTCTTGTTGAAATTTGCGTCAAACTATCCCGCGCCAAGATGACAAGCATATGTCACCTCGCACTGCTAAAATTATATAACGGTACAATTTACGGTGCAGAATAATAAAATAAACTGGGAGAATTGTGTATGATCGGTGCAATTGCAGGTGATATCATCGGCTCGGTGTACGAGTGGCATAACCTCAAAACGATCGATTTCCCTCTCTTTGATCCACTCTGCACTTTCACCGACGACACCGTCCTCACCATTGCCATCGCCGACGCGATCCTGTCCGGCACTGATTACGGCCCCAGGCTCAAGGAATGGTATCGTCTGTACCCGGACCGGGGTTACGGTTCCGGCTTTCGCCGCTGGGCCAGAAGTCACAGTCGTCAGGGCGACAGCATGGGCAACGGCTCTGCCATGCGCGTGAGCCCCGTCGGCTTCGCCTTCAACACGCTGGAAGACGTGCTGGAAGAAGCTCGAAAAAGCGCCCTCCCGAGCCACAACCACCCCGAGGGCATCAAGGGCGCGCAATCCGTCGCCTCCGCCATCTTCCTCGCCCGCACGGGAACCGGCAAGGAAGATATCAAGAAATACATTCAGGAGACATTCGGCTACAACCTTAACCGTACCCTCGAAGACATCCGCCCCCGCTACCGCTTCGACGCCACCTGCCCCGGTTCCGTCCCCGAGGCAATAACCGCATTCCTCGAATCAAACGATTTCGAAGACGCTATTCGCAAAGCGATCTCCCTCGGCGGCGATTCCGACACGATCGCATGCATTGCCGGCGGCATCGCCGAGGCGTTTTACGGCATTCCCGACTACATTCGTATCCGGACGCTGGAGGAACTTGACGATACGTTGCTGAGTACCGTGGACTCCTTCACCAAAGAATACTGTTCTGCATAAAAAAAATCTTTTGCGGTGATGAAAACGTGTCATCATGGGTCCGGTGGCAAACCCTGCCTCCAAAGAACTCTTTGATAATGATATCATTTGGTGATACCATGTTCCCATTATGATGACATATAAAGGATATACCGCAAAAGTCGAATTTGACGACGAGGACATGATATTTCACGGCGAGGTGATCGGGATCCGGGATGTTGTCACATTTGAAGGCGACAGCGTGAAGGAGATCGAAAAAGCTTTCCGCGACTCCGTCGACGACTACCTGAACATGTGCAAAGAAAGGAACGAGGCCCCGGACAAGCCCTTTTCCGGTAAATTCGTTGTGAGACTCTCCCCCGAGATCCACCGGAAAATACATGCATCAGCCAAAAAAGCAGGCCTCAGCGTCAACGCGTGGCTCAATGTGAAATTACGAAATCTGTTGAACGATCGTTGTTAATTTCGGCTGACCCTCTATCCCCGGAATGCACCATGCGGATCGCTGTCGACTTCTCCTGGATCGTATAGATCAGCATTTTGCTATGAATCTCCGAATGGTCTTTTCTATATACTCCGTCGGCAGCTGCGCGTCTTCGATCCCCCTGTTGATCTCCTCCGCATAGCCCGTGCGGGGCACACCCTCACCCTCGACCGGGTCCACATACAAGAGACATCTCGCAAGAGAGCCGTTCACCTCCACATCCAAGTGTTTCCTATCGTAGGCACCGGCCTTCACCGAGAATTAGGTGTTTAGCTTTCTTCATAACACTGCCTCCTGAGAATTGGATTGTCATCATCTATGACAGAATTATACCACTTCAGCCGTCAGGAGGATCACCTGATATTTTTTGGACGAGATTTCGGCGGGTGAATCGATGGTCTGATGCTGAAGAATCATTCTTTATTTTCTTTCTTACTGGTGATACATTCGTTTTACAAGAAGGACAGTACAGGCAAGGAGAAGAAGTTATGGTGCACAGGATTGCGGTCATTCCCGGCGATGGTATTGGAAAGGAAGTTGTTCCCGAGGGAATTCGGGTTCTCGACGCCGCGGGAGAACGATTTAATATAAGGTTTCAATGGGAATTCTTTCCCTGGGGATGCGAATATTATTCATTACACGGGAATATGATGCCGTCCGACGGGCTGGCCACACTGAAAAAATTCGAGGCGATCTATCTTGGCGCCGTCGGTGCACCCGGGGTGCCGGACCATATCTCGCTGTGGGGTTTACTGATCCCCATACGCACAAACTTCCGGCAGTACGTCAATTTAAGGCCGGTGAGGCTGCTTGAGGGTCTGCAAAGTCCTCTCAAAAACAAGAGGCCTGGTGATATCGATCTGTGCATCGTGCGTGAAAATAATGAGGGCGAATATTCCCGGGTCGGCGGGAGGATGTATGAAGGGGCCGACCGGGAAATGGCTATACAAATTTCGATCTTCACGAGGGAAGGTGTTGAAAGGGTGATACGGTTCGCTTTTGAACTCGCGAAGAGAAGACCAAAAAAACATCTCACATCTGCCACGAAATCAAACGGGCTCATTCACACCATGCCTTTCTGGGACGAGATATTCCGGGAAATTTCACAGGATTACCCGGAAGTAAGAGCTGACCAGTTCCACATAGATGCGCTGGCCGCCGCCCTCGTCCTCCGCCCTGAGAATTTCGACGTCCTCGTGGGAAGCAACCTTTTCGGAGATATCCTCTCAGACCTTGCTCCGGCCCTTGCAGGGGGCCTCGGTATCGCCCCGTCGGCGAATCTCAATCCCGAGCATGAATTTCCCTCCATGTTTGAGCCCGTTCATGGCTCCGCACCTGATATCGCCGGAAAAGGCACTGCGAATCCCATTGGGCAGATATGGTCCGGTGCAATGATGCTCGACCATCTCGGTCATAGCGATGCCGCTCAGGCAATAGAAGAAGCCATAGAAAGAGCACTGTTGGAAGAGAAGACCCGGACACCCGATCTTAACGGAAGCGCATCCACTCAGGAAGTAGGCATAGCAATCAGGGATTATGTCATGAGATAGACTGGCTTCTCCCGAAAAAAAACGGGACACATCCGGGCCAAATTCGATTGGAAGAACGACTGGTTCCCGAGGGATCATTCACCAGTTTTATGGCTGGCGACAACCTTCTTATAAAATCTTTCCGCCTTTGCCGGGTTTATTCGTTTTAATTCATGATAGGCATTCATGACTTTTTCTTCCCGGCCGGCTATTTTATATACAACTCCCAGGTCGAACCAGGCATCCGCATAATCCGGATCGAGTTCGACACATTTTTCGTAGCTTGCGGCGGCTTTATTCGTTTCCTGCAAGGTCATATACGCAAACCCCAGGTTAAACCAGGCCTTTTTATCACCCGGGTAAAGGTCCAATGATTTCCTCAAATACACGATGCCTTTGCCCGTTTCGCCCGCAATTGCATATATCGTTCCCAGGGAATGCCAGGCAGCGGCATTTTTCGGTTCCACCATCGTCCAAACCTGGCAATACGCTATTATTCCCTGGATATCATTCTGCGCTTCGAGATTAGCCAATTCTGCCCGCCGATCTTCTGAAATGAAGGAACCACCCTGTTGTCCTTTCTCCACGGCCCGCTTCCCGCCATCGGATGACGTTCCCTTGGGAATTTCCAGGTCTGCAGGTAAACATACCTCGCTTGCCAGCCGTTCAATAAATGTGTTCGGAGGAATCGGCCTGAATCCAAATCCACCGCGTTTTTTGTTTTTATCCCCGGTACTAACATCATTAAAATTGGCATCCCGGAAAACAATTTCGACCTGGTTGTATTCCCATTTCCTGCAGTCGATTTTCTCACGGGATTGATAATGCGTGGCCCGCGGTGATCCGGGAAGGCTTTCGGCCATAACTACCATCATTTCCGTGGACAAAATATGGCGGGTTTTAACCGAAATTATTCCCTTCCCTTCGTGCACGACGGAAAGCCTGTCATATACCAGCGTTCCGGTCCTATTTTCTCCCACCTCGACCCATTCCGGGTTCGGAGCTTCCCGGCAGAAACCGAATACAGCCACACATATGCACAGCACAATAGTTCCCACAATGATCGCAATTCCTGGATTGAAGCGACTCATATCGGTGTCTCCTTTGCTTTTATATACACCCAGTGCACTGACGAATAGAGATTGGCGGCGGTGATGAAGCGTAATCGCCGGAGGAACCCCGCAATAACGAAAAATTATATCGCACTAAGGTGACATCATCATGGCACTCCCTTGCTTCCGGCACCGGCGAATCAGGACAGAAACGTGGTCTTGAGCCGGGCCATCCGCCTGGGCCGTTTACAAAACTCTATAGGTGTCATAGGTTTGCATTGAATGCCCGATATGGCTTAGCGGACCATCAACAACCACAGGCTTAACTTCAAGGAAGGTGGAAAATGAACGCAATACGGGTAAGGTTTCTCATCTGTTTGTTTCTCGCATCAATCATGATCGCCACCTACTCATCCGCCGCGAATGCACCGGCCATCGAGGTAGGCCATGTGTATTATTTGGATGGAGAAGTCCTCCGCTATGTTCCCCAGGAACAGGACTGGGTCGCGGTGGTCAGGGACGCGCCCGTTACCACCGAAGACGCGCTTTATTCAGCAGACACCGGAAGGGCGGAAATCATCATCCCCAACGGAAGCCTGATCAGGATCGGGAATATCACTCAATTGCAGTTCACAGGTCTCAGTGCAGACCTGTCCGAAGCGGACATCGCCTCCGGCGTGGCACGGTTCTACAGTAGAGGCGCCCGTACGGTTATTAAGGCGACAAGTCCTTTCGGATATGTCCTGGCGAATCCCGGCACGGTCTTTGACTTTTACGTCGGCGAAAATTCTGTCGAAGTGGTCGCCATAAAGGGAACGGTCAGTTTCATCCACCTGGCGACAAATGCGCGGTACGATGTGGTGGCCGGGTCCCCATCGATCCTTGCGGACGCAAATCAGGTCTCGTCGGGTGAAGGAACAGTCGATGCTGATTGGGACAAGTGGAATGCTGCCCGGGATAGTTTCTGGGCGGCGAGGTTGAAGGCAAGAGGCCGGTCTGCGGGATATCTTCCTCCCAATCTTGAGCCGGAGGCGTATGCCCTCGACGAGAATGGGACGTGGGAAATGGTCCCGTACCAGGGGAGGCAATGCTGGTTCTGGCGGCCTACTGACGTGCCTTCAGGGTGGTCACCCTTTACCAGGGGCCGTTGGACGGATTGGTACGGAGACCAGACATGGATACCGGACGAACCTTTCGGATATGTGACCCACCATTACGGCAACTGGGTCTATGCCAGGGACAGATGGTATTGGGCCCCGCCGGTAGCCGGTTTCAGGGTCGGCCTTTCCTTTCTCAACATAGCTTTCTTCTTCAGTCCCGGAAGAGTTTCATGGATTCATAGCGAAAGATATGTAGGCTGGGTGCCCCTGGCGCCAGATGAGCGGTACTATTCCAGGCGCAACTGGGGAGACCCTCACGAAGTGGTCGTGAACAACGTAAACATCACCCGGATTACCATCAATGTACGCAATTACGCCTATGCGGACCATGCCGTCGTGGTCCCCCAGGGCGACTTCTATAATGTGAAGGACTACAGGAACGTGCGCGTGGCCAACGTAAACAGGGCGACCATCAATACCTACCGTGCAGCCCCGGTTGTCGATAACACGGTGGTCCCCAACTACACCACAAACCGGCAACGGTACCAGTACGCCAACGTGCCCGTGAAGGAGAAGCCGCACAGCACTGTTATCAAACGGATCCAGCACAACGAAACGACCATTCGTGGTGCCAGGAAAGCGAATGCCGCCGTGGTGGAGCGGCAGGTAAAGTCGGTCAAACAGGGAAAGATCAATCGTGAGGCCAAGATAGGGCCACCGAAGACCACAGATTATCTTGTTCCTGTTAATGAGGTTAACCGGCCGAAATCGGAAGTGAAACTGCAGCAGAAGGATCTCAAGCGCGCCGGAGGCACCGTCCGGCCGGCCCAGCCAGCTCAGGTTGTCGTGCCCCGATATGTTGCACCGGCAAAACCGGGCGGAAAAAAACAGGTGGTGGTACCTGAACACGTGGCGCCGGCACAGCCTGAACATCCGGGCCAGGCCGTTGTACCTGAACATGCAATACCGGCGAAACCGGGCCAGAAAAGCCAGGTGGTCGTACCCGAACATGCAACGCCGGTGAAACCGGGCCAGAAGGAGCGCCCCGGCCAGGTCGTTGTGCCGCAGCATACGGCACCGGCAAAGCCGGGTCAACCCGGCCAGGTGGTCGTACCCGAGCATGTATTGCCTGCACGGCCGACGCAGCCTGCGCCTCCCGGTCAAGTCGTTGTCCCTCAGCACGTGGCGCCGGCAAGGCCGGATCAGTCAAAAAAGGTCGTGGTCCCTCAGCACGTGGCACCGGCACAGCCTGAACATCCGAGCCATGCGGTGGTACCCGAGCACGTAGCACCCGCAGGGCGAGGTCAATCAGGCCAGGTGGTCGTACCCGAGCACGCGACGCCGGCAAAACCGCCTCAGAAGGAGCGCCCGGGTCAGGTCGTTGTCCCTCAGCACACGGCACCGGCAAGTCCGGCCCAAGCACAAAAGGTCGTTGTCCCTCAACACGTGGCACCGGTGAAGCCTTCTTCACCGCCGCCGCCCGCTCAACCTCCGCGTCCGCCGCAGGCGCAGCAGCCCCCGGCTCCGCAACCGCCTCCACACGCGGCGCCGCCAAAACCTGCTCCACCGCCCCCTCAGGTACAGCCGCCGGCAAAGCCCCCTACTCCACCACCACCTGCTCAACCTCCTCATCCGCCGCAGGTCCAGCCTCCGGCAAAGCCCCAACCGCCCCAGCCCCCTAAAAAACCTGAAGGAGAGGGTGAACCAAAAAAATAAAATTATATTGCTGGTTTTTCTGCGAGCTTTTGCCCGGTATGGGCCGATTTAATTAAGACCCAATAATCACTTCATAAAACGCCGGGGTTGGATTACCTTCGAATAAGGGCTGCACACGTTTTCCGGCTTCATCGTGGGCTGGACTATTGTGCATATTCATGAAGGTATCCCGGCTCTCATGTTCGACGACGGCCGCATAATTACCGCCCTGCACCGGCTTGAGAAGCTTGCGGCTGATAAAGCCCGGCATTCTTGAGAACTCCTCGTTGGACCAGGAGAACCATTTTCGGAATTCATCATCCTTTCCTTCCTTGATCGGTGGAAAATTAATAATAGCGACAAACATAACCGAATCCCTCCTTATAGATTGATTACGTCCAAACTATAGTATAATACGTCGATAAAAACCCGACAGGAAGTGACCGTTATTTTCGACCAACGAGGATCTTGTGAGCCCAGTGCCGAAGGGCAAGGATGGGGTGGCGCGTCAGCATGCGCGGTCCGGCGTATCGCATGACGTCACGCACCTTTTCCCGCATGGCAGGTTTGTAGCAGTGTATGGAACATAGGGAACATACCGGTTTCCGTGGACGGACGGCACACTTATGGATGCGCTCCGCGGCATAGTCAAGCAGTTCCCGGCAATCGGGGCAGAGTTCAGAGGCTGCATGGCGGTCCCTGCAGTAAATTGTGATCATGGCCCGGATAGTCCTGATCTCCCTTTCCAGACGAATTTTCGCCCGGGGTTTATTTCGCGCTTTATCCGACATTATTTTTCCCGGACACCCGCAATTGACATATTTTAATTATATCCGCCCTGCTTCTTTTTTGTCGCCATCGAGAGGATTATGACGGCCGCGCTGAGACAGGACACGATGAGGACCACGTCATGAAGCGCCGGTATAGTCGAATGCCTGAGCAGTTCAACCGCATCAGGTTCTTTTGAATGCAGGATATCGCTATAGATCCCCTGCCTGATAGAAAAGACCGACCCGGTCATGGCCATGCCGATCGATATGGAGACCTGGCGCGTGGTGCCCATCAGCGCCGAGACAGACCCGAGGCGGGAAGGTTCGACGGCGCCCATGACGGCGCTATTGTTGGGCGGCTGGAATACGCCGACGCCGAACCCGAGAAGTGCAAGGACGGCGACGATCTCGGACAGGCCCGTAAAGAGGCCGAACCGCAACATCAAAAGAAAGCTTGCCGTGATCATGCCTGCTCCAACCACGGATGGCCATCTCGGGCCCAGCCGGTCAGAAACGAAACCGCTCAGCGGGCTTGCTATTAAAGTAGCGACCGGAATCGCGGCAAGAACAAGGCCAGCCCTCGATGCGCTAAGCCCGACCGCGTCCATGAGAAAGAACGGCATGATGACGGCATAGAGCGGCACGGTGAGAAAAAAAGCAAAAAACGCCGACATCGCGCAGGAAAAGGCCCGTTCCCTGAAGAGCCCGAGATCAACGATCGGCTCCTCGGCGCGGCCCTCCCATACCAGGAAAAAAATGAAGAAAATTACTGCAGCGCAAATGAGGACAATGTTCATGCCGGATGCCAAACCGTACGTCTTGACCTGTCCCATCCCGAGAAGGAGACATAAAACGCTGGCAAAACTCAGGACGGTGCCCGGTATGTCAAGCGTGATCTTTTTCTGCCGCACCTCGTCCTTTTTGAGAAGCAGGAAGGCCAGCGCGACGGCGAGGACGCCGAACGGTATCCGCGTGTAGAAGATGGCTCGCCACCCCAGCCAATCAAGGAGAAATCCTCCCGCGACCGGTCCGACAATAAATCCCAGCGAGACGGCTATGCCGAGCATCCCAAGGCCCCTCCCCATTTCCCCGGGAGGAAAAGCCTCCGTTACTATCGCCGTGCTGCACCCGATAGACATTGCCGCCCCGACCGCCTGGATGATCCTGAAAATAACGATCTCCGGCACATCCCGCGCCACACTGCATAGCGCCATCCCGACGGTGAATATCACAAGTCCCGTGGCATAGATCTTCTTCCTGCCGATGGTGTCGCTCAGCTTCCCGAAGGCAAGCATGGACCCGCTGCTCACGATGATGTACACGAGGGTCACCCAGATGACAGTTGTGAGATCAACCCCGAACACCCGGGTCAAATGGGGATACGCAATATTAATAATGCTCGCATCGAGGGTGGCCAACATCGTCCCGAGCGCCACCGTGATAAGCGCCTTCCATTTATACTGAAAACGTTCCGCCGCCGCAGCCCCTTCGACCATTAGCCGCAACGCCTCGATGCTCCGGCCCTCGGTTCCTTCCTGTTCCCGACGGCCCTGAATCGACCCCGTTTCCGTATTCCGAGGATCACGTGGTGGAGAATGGCTGCTTCAATAAGGGGTTGGCACGGCATGGCGCAATCGTAGGGTTTTAGTAATGACACGACACTTCCTTAGGATGGTCAGATACCTATGGCTAGGTTATCGTTCGTCAAGCTATATGTCAAGTTTGGCCTGAAAGAGCGGGGGAAAGCCCTGAACCTGTCACACGCGTTATCGGCTTTCTTCTGAAACAGGGTAACCGTGTGACCTGAGATCGTCTGCAACCGGTTGAGGGGAGAATGACCAGAATTCTATCTCTTTTTTTATGGCAGGGTCATTATGGATAAAAATGAAACGATGATTGAGAAACGATCTGCGGATAATGATCGCTTCGATGTATGGACGCTTTATCTCAACATCCTGCAGCATTGTTCTCATCGCGACCCTGTCATCGCTTATCGTCAATTTCACGAACGGCCACGAATTCTGAATTTTCCCAAATCTGCTTCCACCCCTGTGCTCACCCATAACGTGCCCTTCCTTTCCCCGCTGCTTCCATTTCTCCTATACTTCCGCCTTTATGGGATCATTCTCAGGTTATCATAAACTAATCGCTAATCGTAGAAAAGATCTCCTGATATTTATGGAATTCGATTCCCGACCACATTCGTATCCGGCGCTTGAGGAACTTGACGATACGTTAGGGAGTATCGTGGACACCTTCACCAGAAAATACTGTTCTGCATAAAAAAGATCTTTTGCCGTCATTTAAGAGCTGCACCATCAAGGCCCGAGGCCCGGTGACAAACCTGGCCTTCGGGTGCTGCATCTTGACATTCATGTTATATCAGTTATACTAATCGATGTAATTGTGTCAACTATATGAGGTGAGTCAGATGATCAAGAAACTCCCCGCCTTAAAGGCCAGACAGAATCTCGGCCAGATTATGAACGAGGTATCCATAAAAGGTGATGATTACATCATCGAGAGGGCGGGCAAACCACTGGTTGCCATCATCTCTATCGACAAGTATCAAACGATACAACAGGATAGAAAAGAGGCGCTGGAAGCGCTCACCGATGTCTGGGGAAAAATGGCGGAAGTAGATCCGGACGTGATCGAAGACGCCATCACAAAGGCGGTCCGGGCGGTAAGAAGTAAACACCGCGCATGACAAGGATTGTCCTCGATACAAACCTGTTTATAAGCGCCTTTCTTTCACCCCGGGGCAAACCGGCGAGCATCCTTGCAATGTGCGTCAGCGGAGAAATGGACCTGCTGATCTCCCCCGCCATCTTGAAAGAGATCACACTTGTTCTGGGCTATGCGAAGATCCTGAGGCTCCTGAAGAAACAGGGCATTACCCGGATCTATATTGCAGAAAAACTGCAAAAGGTCATCAAGACCGCCATCATGGTGCCCGGTGATCTTACCGTGCACCACATCGAGTCAGACCCCTCGGACAACGACATTCTGGCTTGTGCCCTCGAAGGCCGGGCGGATTACATCATCTCCGGCGATCATCATCTTACCGACCTGGGATCTTTTCAGGGCATCCCGATCCTCACCCCGGATGTGTTTTTGAACATACTTCATAGGTAGGACCCTCTCAGACAAAAAAACAACTCCAGAGTATCCACGAAGGCAACCAGGTCCCTTTGTGTCAATCTCCTGCTGTCATATATCAATGCCCGGTTATGAATCTCCGAATGGTCTTTTCTATATACTCCGTCGGCAGCTGCGCGTCTTCGATCCCCCTGTTGATCTCTTCCGCATAGCCCTTGCGGGGCACACCTTCGCCCTCGACCGGATCCACATAGACGAGACATCTCACGGGGGAACCATGAATCTCCACATCCGGGTATTCCTTCACGTACGCGCCGCCCTTCACCCCTTCGTAACGGTCCAAGAATCTCTCATCCGAATCCGATATTTCATAAACGAGACCATACACGGCATCTAACGGTGACTTAATTATATTGGCGTACCCCCGGGCGGAGATGATCCACCGATATCCCGACAGGGTCCCCTTGCCGATCACACGGTGGTCAGGGCACCTCCTGTCCATTTGCCGCCGGCACATGTTTGAACCATACGCAAAATAGAGGGTCATGTCGCTTGTTCTCCCTTTAAATTACTCAACCACTCGAGCGTCCTATGGTCCGGCTCCCCGTCGAAGTACTTAGCGAGGGCCCCGGCGAAAACGGATTCCGGACCGGTCACGCTCGCAAACAGCGTCATGCAGGACCTGAATTTCAAATCGTCAGGATAGTCGAAGATCTCGGATATTCCGCGTCCTTCGATGGCCAGGACCGCTTCCGTGCACTCCGTGAGCCTCGTTTCGAGGATGGGGTGGTCGAGGTAGCGTTTCGCTTCCACGATGCTCTTAATGGCGTAAAACTCGCTCGTCCGCGTATACCCTAACCCGTCGATCTGGGGGAAGATAAACCACATCCAGTGGGTCCTCTTTCTGCCGCCTTTCAGTTCTGCGAGGATTCTGTTGTAATTACCGGCCTGGGCGTCCATGAAGCGGTCTATAAAGAACGGGTCGCTGTATGTCGTCATAGAGGTTCGGTCACCGTCTGCTTCGGCCCATCGTTCATATCAGGTTCACCTTTTTAAGCCCCATCCGAGCTTGCCCAATTACGCTTCCTTCCCGGTTGGTGCGAATTATCCCTCTCGCAACCTAAAGAGCTGAACCGCTTCTTTCGTACTCAACCTGGTCGGGTCAACTTTAATCCCGACCCTCGGAAGGTCTAACCTGTCCGCATCCCAACATGTCTGAATTGAAACGTCATCGCTTCTCGAACATGGTTTGTCATGGAAACGACAGGCGAAGATCAATTGGCCCAATTGTTTCCCGGAAACGTCCAGCATCCGTTTAGCGAATAGTTCCTGCACGAATACTGCCGCCCTTTCGCCGTGGCCATCATCGTCGGACTCGTCAACCCTTTTTGAGTCGTGCAGATAGGAAAACAAATACACCACTGTCAGGTCGGCCCCGTTATTTTTCCCGATGGCTTGTCCAAATTCCCAGACATGGTCCCAATGCCTTTTTCCATGAATAGAATCAGAACCCAGCCTGAATTCTTTTTCTACGAGACTTAAAATATCCACAGGCTATTGTAACTTATCCCTTCTATGTTTCCGGTCTATACCTCTATTATTTCTATTGATTGCGGGCTGATCAGGCTTGGCGTTCGGTGGCTTCGTTGGTTGCTCATGCGTATGCTATAGCCCTTTTTAAGATACGGTAAGAGTTCCTCAATGGTATTAACCCATATATAGTCTCTTTCAAAGCGGGTCATGCTTGCAACATATTTCCCGTCGCTATGTTGATGAGGATATAGTACTGCCCCACGGCTTTCCCCGCGTGTCACTGTATAGCGCAGCGTTATCATAGTGCGATCCCCAATGTATCGTATTTATTTTGTAAATTTGATGTTTAGCACGATAACCAATATCCCAGTTTGGACGGTTCCCCGACCCGGGTATATCGCCTTTCGACGGGTTTCGTTTTTGCTGCACTCCATGTTAGCGATGAATCCGGAATGTCTCTTATATTTCTGCCTTTTAGTGGATCATGCTTAGCTTATCATAAACCAATCGGTCGCCTATCAGAAAAGACATTCACGAATTCAGGGGCGTCCCTGAACCCTCCAATTGTACCTCTTGAAATCATATCCCGATGGTTGCCTATTTGGTTACAGTTAAGTTCCCACTATTATTCGTGGTACTCCCACGCTGTTTTAAATAATTCTTTTAGACCATCTGATGTCTTCGGATTATCTAATCTAAGCTGAATCGCAAAGGAATCGGCGCGTTTTTTCTTGTTAAATGCGATTTCGGCATTGTCCAAAAGTTCTTTTATCTTTTCAACGTTTTCATCCCCAACGCGAATTTCGAAGTGACAGTACGTTTCCTTCTTCTTGGGATGAAACCATGCGAAATTCTTTCTTGGTGTTCCGACCGCTATATGGCCCTTATTGTATGTGATTTTCGGGTTATATCCAAGCCCTTCGATGTTCTTTACGGCCTGGTCAAAAATGGATATCGATTTGTTATTGGCTCGTTTCACCCAGTAAGACCGGTCGGCTTTTTCGGCAGCTTCCGTATCTTCTTCCTCGGGCTCTTCGTATACATCGAGGACTTTTGTAAAATTGAGGATAATCTTATCTTCATATTTGATTGCAGCGAGTTGAATGGCTATTATTGGAATTGATCTATTTAGCAACGAAATCACGTTGAAAAAACGATTGGTAATGTCTTCCGCTACAATGACAGCGACATGGTCCTTTGACAAGAAACGACGTCTTTCGATGTCCCAATATTCTATTGTTCGTATAATATGACTCTCATCGAGTGTGCCGAGCATAATCTCGGTTTCATACATGGTCTGAGCATCGGGATCTACCAACAAAAGATCAATTTTGCCTCCAGAAGATTGTTTTTTTTCCTTCTGATATAATGTTAAATCGCCTAATCCTAAGATTGATGGATCTTCTGCAATTCTATCTTGCAGCCATTTTTCATTAAGGTCAGGATGTTTCTTCAGGCTAATTATATCTGGTTTTATGTATTCAAGATTCATCTTCCTCTCCTCTCTGTTGATGAAATGCTCTCTGAAATAGTTTGAATAACGCCTATTATTCTAACCTTTTACCCTTTAAATAAAAGTATTTCAAGGCCAATGGATCGAGAAAGGGTGAGGAATGTGGTATTTATCTGGATGATCGTTGTACGAATTTATGAATCCCTCGGGCTTTTTTGTGGTCAAGGCCAAGGCGATATAGGTCATCTGGATGTATGTTTGCCAAGTGTTCGATGCTTTTTATTCCGTTGTCTACTAATTTCATTACGGTCACTTTGCCGATTCTATCTATAGCCAGAAGCTTTCCGAGCGTGGCGCCGAGGCTAATGTTGTTGATTAACTCGAGTGTTTTCATTTTAAGGGAATCGAGTTTTGTAGCATTTGCGGGAATCGCAGATCTGTGAGATGACGTTCAAGGCCCAGACGCAGGTGAATTTGAGATCGTCCTCCAGCTTGCCTACCTCGGTGTTGTATTCGCGGGTTAGTTGGTCGAGTTTTGTGCCTTTCGCGTGGCGGTGAGGTAGGTTGGACACCCATAAGGCTCCTCCGCCTGTTGCTTCGGTAATAGATCCTTAGCCCAGCTTTTATCCCCTGGGTGATCAAATTTCAAGGAAAAAGGAATGCTATCAGAATCTATTTAAAAACCTAAGAGGCCAGCCGATGATTAGTTATGTCTCGCGGTTCCGCGGATTAGTAACAACGCTTAGTAGCAATTACTTAATCTATCCTTGTCCGCAAGCCCTGAGAAGGCTGAACAGTTCCTCCTCGGTCGCGTTTCCCCATTGGACGGCTTCCCTGGGATTTCTGTTGACTGCATCGAGCGCCTCTTCTACGGGCAGGCCATACCGATATACGACCCACGCCGCCAGGACATGCCCTGTCCTTCCCAACCCGCCCGAGCAGTGGACAAGGACCGGCAATTCCTTCTCTTCAGACTCTGCAAGAAACGGAAGGATTTCATCTCTCAGCGCAGAAATCTCTGCAAGATGGAAATCTTTAACCGGAACAGCTAGAACGTTCAAATCACCGAATTCCTTCGAATACGTTTCGACAAGATTATTTTCATAGTAGGTTTGCAATTCCCGCTCCTGCAAAAGACAGCAAATACGCCTTATCCCCTTTTCTTTTATAAAAGACAACCAAACGTGTACCGCTGATAAGGACACTTTTCCGGGTCCATAACCCGGTCTTTGAGATCCGAATACAAACCTCTCTTCCGAACACGCTGGCCCAAACGCAAATTTGTCGTGGCTCACCAACTCCTCCTTCACACTTTTGATACTTTCTTATACCACATAACGGCGACAGCGTTATGGCACTTTGCTTCTTAAAAGACTTACTGCAAGATCGATCACATTTTCTTCATCGTGCGGAGAACATTCTACGATATCGTTGGCCGCCATCATCATATTGGTAACGGTCTGGATTGCACTACGCAGGCACAATGGGAAGGCCGGGCATTGACTAGTTCGACAGGTGGCACCTCTGTTTTCCCCAATACTGTGTCTTGGCTGTCTTTGTGCGTCAGATAGAGCACTAGTATAAAACAAGATTTATACGATATCTTCATGATAGGCGAAGTCGAAAGATAGGATTCGGCAATGCGGACAAGCTCGTATTGAATACATGGGGGAGTTATGATTGAAGAAATAGTAGCTTTAAAAGATAATCATGTTCCAACTATTTTGTTTTATGATTCGGAGCAACAACATTACATAATCGGGCAGGAAGCACGCCAATTTGGACTGCAGGGCAAGACTAATGCATTCAATTTCAAGGTTGATCTCGGTGCTAATGATAAGACGTTTTCTCTAGACAAGAAGTACTGGATCGTTCCTAAGCATGGATACCTTGAGTCAAAAAAGACGTCCGTTACAATAGATGCACGAAGCCTTACAGCAAAGGAGGTAACCGTATTCTTTCTGAAAGAATTTCTCAAAGATCTACAAATGCCCAAGGAGATCATAATTGGTGAACCGGCTGAAAGAGATACCGTGTGGCGAGAAAACTTCAGACGACATATGCGAGATGTTTTCGAGGAGCTCTATCACATAACCCCCCAGTTTTTTCCTGAACCTTTTGCGGTGTTTCAGTATTATAGACATTACGAAAGCACGTTCAGAACCGAGAGTGTGTCTGAGACTGTCCTAATAATTGACGTCGGAGGAGGTACGTTTAACAGTTGCATTATTAGCACTACAGAAGAAGGTTATCTGTCAAGGGGCGGGGCCAAATCAGTGCCTCAAGGATTTCAGGCGGAATTCTGCGGCGGTACCCAAATAGACAAGAAATTGCTCGAGACAGTAATAGCAAAAGCAAAACGACAGGGCATAAAATGGAAGGACGATCCAATTGCTCGAGCCGAAAAATCGCAGATCCCAGTGTTATTGACCATAGAGGATGTCAAAATAAAACTGTCAGATAGAATTGGCCCGTCAGGAAAGCTCTCAGACGATTTTTCTAACATAAAGGAAGTTGTCTGTTTAGAGCAGGGTACTTTGCATCCCGATTCAGATATCCGAGTGGAAATCAGTGGAGAGGATCTGAAGCTAGTCATAAGATATATGTGGCGCCATCACTGGGCTAACATTATTACGAAAACCGTCACAGAGGCTAAGAAAAAAATACAATTTGATAATCTTGATAAAATTCTTGTTGCTGGCGGTTCATCTAGGCTGCCATTCTCGAAAGAAGAAATACACCTTGTTATGAGATCTCTTGTCGATTTCCAGGACATACACTTTAGTTCCGATACAGGAAAAGCGGTCGCATTTGGAATAGCATGTGAGTGTATGGAACAGATCAAAAGGAACCCTCAGCTCTCAGTCGGAAAAATAGCTCCATGCATTCTCAACGACCTATATCTAGGATTTCGAAAGACAAGGAGAGATCCGGTGATAATTCCCAAGAAGATTCATGGACCAGATGGATCGATCTCTAAGGAAGGTCAACTTCTTTCGGCTCCCTTTGAGACTGAGGAACTATCTCTTAGATACAAAGTTGATTTGCCGTTTGACTGTGAAGGACGGCTCTTCTATTGTTTTAGCGACGTACCCTTCGAAGACGGGCCTGATAGAACGTATCTGAATCTCAACCAGGACGTTTTGTCGGTGACAAATAGAGGGAGCAAATACCGAAGAAAATGCGAGCTTCAAATTGATTTTAAAACGAATGGCACAATTAAACCCATTTTTTATTTTACAAGGGAAGGTAAAGATGCGGGAGAGGAAATAGTACCATGTGGCGAGTTCTATATGGAAAATCTTCGCATACAGGAAGGTGAGAGTTTCCTTGGAATCGATTTCGGATCTTCAAATTCATATTTGGCTAAATTACTTAGGGCTGAAGAGAAGGTTCAATCATTTGAATTCCCGGATTATAAAATAAAATCCGAAGTGATGGACCTGCTCAGGAAACTTGAAGGAGAAATTGATGAACTGCGCACAGGAAAGGCCCTTAGCAAGCAAGCCATGATGGAGTACGCAAAGGACCAAATACTGCTGTTAGTCTTTCATTCAAATAAGATCGAGGGTAGTCCCTTGACCAAAGGGGAAACCGAAACGGCATTTGGAAAACAGGAGTCTGTTGAGATTACGAAACAAGAGCTTGAAGCAAGAAATCTCCGAAATGCGTATGGTTGGATGATTGATAATGCTGATTATGTTTACACCGACCCAGAAGGATTTATCAGACAGGTCAATAGCATGATTCTCGATGGTATCATTCATGGGGGAGGTGCATACCGAAAGAAAAGTGTGAGTTTGGCTGGAATGGATTACACGCCACCTCCGAGTATATCGATTCCTTCCTATATGGAGAGACTAAGGGAGGACCTGGTCACCGGACCAACGGGACGTTCTTTGTTGGAGTTCGCCATCACAATGCATACAAAACTTGTTGCAATACATCCCTTTATTGACGCAAACGGCCGAACGGCGCGGCTGTTGATGAACGCTATCCTATTGGCTGGCGGGCTTCCTGTCGTCATAATAAATTTTGACGACAAACAGAGATACTTAGACGCCCTGTCCGAATCTAACCATGGCGATATTTCAGCATTAGTAGTCTTTGTGTCGGAATGCTTTCGTGCCCAACTGGATGAGCTTAGAACACAGCCAGTGATGACTGAAGAAATAATCCCGACAACGACTTTGCCGGAAGGTGCTGATCCCATTGCAGAGGCACTCAAAGAGATAGGGGTGGAATTTGTAGATGACCCACTTCAACTAATAATGAATCAGAGGCTTAAGGAATTAGCTGAAATGAAAGAGGCTCAATATGGTTCCTGGAAACAGGCATTTTCAACCTTGCTATCGGAAATGAGATCCATATGTGAGGGGTTTAACTGTAATTCGAAGTTTAGAAATGAAGGATTCCGCATTGATCTTATGGAATATGATATGCTCTCTTCGGACAAGTATTTGGATATTTTAGCCAACAAAAAAGTATCAAGAACTTGGTTTTTTGGTTTAGCAGTTCTTGGTCCTTCATCCTATGTCAAGGCGTTATTCTTTTTCGAACACCTCCCCGTACACTTTGGGGATATGCCCGAGATAAACAAGGTGATGTTGACATTGGTTCGTTTCAATGGTGCAACCTACGATAGACTAACATCAGAACCCATAACTTTGAGAGGAGTTGCATATAGCAACGGTCAACTCGTTTTTCTGGGACGCAATAGCATAATAGAAAAGGATACTCCAAGGCATGCGCTTACTGTCTTATTGGCCGATTTGATTACCGCCTATGTTACGGTTAAGTAAGTTTTTCCTAGCTAGTCAAGGGGCCAAGGGGACGTTGATGAATACTACATAAGAATTACTTCATCTTTAAAATCGCCTCGGTGGGTCATTTTTCGGTGATTACTTGCCCTTTAGATGACTAAGTTGTTAGGTTATCGCAACCAGTTGTCGTACGGAGAGAGAGGATTGCCGTTGGAAAAAGGTTATGTCTTCTGAGTTCTTTAGTTATTTACGGTCGTCCCTCTAGTTTCCTCATTTTTTTGCCAGATATCTTTATGCGACTGGAGAACTAGCGAATAACGATTTGCCTGTCAATCAAAAGTCTTCCCAAATCGGCTTCGGAGAGCCAACCTAAACACATTCTGCATTTCTGAAAAACTGGCTCTGGCCAACTTGTCTCCGGAAAGCAGCCATCTGTTTTTTTGATCCGGATGTTTTATCAGCAGGCCGCGAATGTTTGTGGGAATATCATTTGCGTCCAGGTAGAGATCAAGATGAATGGCTTTCTTGTCGCGTGGCGATAGGAGTCAGTGGTGAACGCGACGTTTTCCTCTTCCCGTAAATACGTTATTAAGAAATCACCTTGTTTTTCATTGTTTTTTCCGACCCAATCTATAAGCTTCAGTACGTTATCGCGGGACTGCGCATTGATTGCCTGAGTCTTCCTTTCCAAGTGATCGTAAACATCGCTAAGTGATATAACATTGGACATATCTTCCCCCTTGATTTTCAAATTGTGTCGTCAATCCGTGATGCACGGTTGCATCCCCCCTTGCTCAAAAAATAATCAAGTCCGTAAAGGAGTTAGAGTCTGGCAGGACCTCTTTTTCTCGTTAAGTTTTGCTACCATCATTGCTAATCTCAGTGCAATTAACAAAGGATCTTCAATAGCTGTATCCAATCAAAAGAACGGCTGAAGCGGGCAATGACGCCCCAGCATTCAACGTTAGGCAGCACGACATCTCTGCCTGTTATATTTGTGTTTGCTATCTCGTCCATTCACATCTACTAATTATCGCTTGCATTGTCTTTGAAATTGTTAACCTCAAAAAACTTTTTTATTTCTGTCGGACAACTACTTACCTGCCATTGATAAGGGAATCTGAAAGTTGCGAATGATACTGATTCCTCCATAATCTTCTCAATACATGATGTTTCGCGTGCGTTGGTTATCTTGCAATGCTCATAAATCATGAAAGGATCGAGTTGTAAAAATAATTCGCTTCCCGGAGCTTTGAGATATAGTCGTCCTTTTCTTAAACGAGAACGCCATTCAACAATTTCCCCCCGTGGTACAAAAAATTCTCCCATTAGCCAGCGAACTTGGTATATGTTAGTAGATAAATCCTTTTCGCTGAAATCGATCAGATCTTCTAAGAAAAAAAGCTCATAATCGAAGAGAGGCTTCGCGTCACTGATAGCACTTTTCCACATTGGTTCAACTTTTTCAAGCCACTTTTTACAGGTGGTCTCGTCGACAATAAAGGAATCATGTATCTTATTACGCATCTCAAGAAGACCTCTCAAAAGTCCACCGAGATGCGACTTGTTGTTATTCTTGATAAACAAGCCAGGATATTCTTTTATCACGGTTGCCTCTGGACCATTGGAAAAAGCTTGGGAGATTTCCTCAATTATTTTGAGCCATGCACCATCAGTTAGTGGTTTCTTGAAAATATCTATTATTTTCGCATTAAGTTCTTTTGAAAAAGCTCCGGCTGCATAATATTCGGCGATACCGAGGATGGCCAAATAACGCAAAAAGATGGAAAATGCTTTCCTCATGTTTTCCGCTCTAAGTGCTCGTCCATGCTCTGCTTCGGCCATACTTACAGCAAATGCTATTGGCAATGGTAGATGAACTGTAGCTGATTCGCTTGAATGCACTCGACTTCTCTCTTCTCTAAGTATTCTTACCTGCTCTCGTAAATTGAAAATGTCTTCTTCAAGAGTTTTCAGGGTGATCGCAGGAATTGTAACGTAATCTCCTGGAGACCCTTCATCTGTCGCGTAGCTATGTTTTCGTACAAGACTCGGTCTCACAAAGAAGAAATTGTATTTACTGTCAGATTGTTTATGAAGGCTACGACCAAGAGTCGAAGACCATGCTTCTGCTGTGGTGATATCACTCGAAGGCAGCGCGTTCTTCGCAGGCTCAATTAATTTATACCGCACCGCATTAGCAAGACGGTCGAAGGTGTCTTTATCTTTATGGACGACTATCCGAACCTCTCTGAGAGTTGAATTCTTATCCAGATTATTTTCCAGGCTGTTCAGGATGGCTTCGGCGATAATCATCTTGGGGTAACCCAGTGAGCCAGTAGCAAAAATTGGCATAGCTAGGGACTCGACTCCGAGTTCATTAGCCTTTTTGATTATTTTCTCAATCCCCTTAGCTATGACATAAAGCCGAACCACCATATCATCCTGAGAAATGGCCCTCTCCTCTTCTTGCGTTCCGTGCGTAGCAAGATGAAAAATATATTTGCAGGGAAGGCCATACCCTTTGGTTATAGCAATGCCACCTATATCAACAGGTACTTTGCTACCGTTGAGTTCATCTTGTATTTTTCCATGTGTTTTGATTAAGATTGTACCGGCAACAGATCTTCGCCCACCGAGCGACATCCAAGTGTTTGCGGAGTTTACCATTACATCTACTTTCTGGGTTGTAATGTCCCCATCGACGACAACGATGTTTGTTTTGTCAATGGCTGCCTGCATCTGTCCCTCCTGCTTCTTGTTCCTATCGCTTCACATGTCGTACAATAACGTCGAGGTCACTGCGAAGCCGGATCTATCGGCAATCCGGTAGAGCTCCTCGTTGGTCTATTTCTTAAAGAATCTTTCAATCACCGCCGGATCACAGCCCTGCGTTATGGTAATCCAGAAATACTCGTCTATCACTTTGGGATAGGCTTTATGCTTCTTCTGCAGAATCCTAGGCAAGTCGTCCCACTCTGTCCCAGAATTTAGCAATTCAGCTCTGACTTCTTTCAATTCTTCCTGAATTCTTAAGAGATAGTCTACATAGCCAGAGCCATTGCCTTCCAGACCTAGCGTCTTGTAAATAGGGGTATCCCAAGGAGAAAAGATATTTGGCCGAAGAGCAAATAGCGTTTTCGCAGTTCCCACTGGACCAATGCGGACGTTGATGCCCTGACCATCACGTTCTTTTTTTGCCGCTCGTTGACGCGATAGAACATCAAAAAGGCTAACAATTGTTCTTTTGTTTGTCGACAAATCATAGTCTATCAAGCAGTCGTCTGGGAGTGGGAGTTGCGATTGATGAATTTCGTACCACGTCATGAAGCCGTTGATCGATATTTGCTCATCAGTCTTCTTAAACTGACGGCAACCCCAGGAACGAAGCCATTCAATTAGTGCAATGACTTGATCCTTGCTCTCCAATTGGAGATTTGGATATTTTGTCGATAAGGACAGATACGTCGCATCATAATCAGAAAACTGATTATATAAATAGCATGCCGTTCGCAAGTGTGCCAATTTCATCTTATTCTATGCCCAACCTCATAATCGCGCGCGCGGCGCACAGAGAGTGAAATCCGGAGAAACCCTCCCTGATTCCGCTTGACATTTCCCCTCATCGGGTGCCACGTCGGGTCATCTTTCTTGAACACCAATTCGAAATAAGCACCCTTTTCCCTCATGTGCTGCGCTTTTCATCTCGTTTAGTTTTTTTGAAAAGACTCGGTCACGTCAATTACGCCCGTGCTTGGTGGAGCATCATCAAGATAGACGGTCCAACTCAGAATCACTCCCTGTTTCTCTAGGGGTGTTCCTGCGGGAACATGAATGATCAAGCTTTCATCCGGGAAAATAACCCGATCTTCAGGAAAGATTTTTATTTCGGCCGAACGATATTCATTCATGGGTAGTGTAGTACTTTGTGAACCAGTAGCAAATCGAAATCCGAATTTTGTATCGGACGGTACTTCCGAAAGGAAAGTGGTGCCGCGTAATTTTACCTTAAAGAGTTCCGAGCTCATCGAAAAAGCCAGGCACAGTACCAAGTCACGAATTGTCACTTCACCGGTATTGACAAGAGAAAGTTGAAAAGAAAATTGATCATAGTCTCGCTTTGGGGCCACAAGATCTTTATGCTCTGGTACTCCACGACCGTATAAAACAACTTCTCCTTCCTTCCTGCGACGTTCAATTTCCGCCAGTTTGGCTTGTCGGGTTGCCCATTCCTGCTCGGCAGTCAGGATACGGCAATTGGAAATCTCGACACGGATCTGCGGAACGCGACCACGAGACATAAGGAGGCGAATGACATTGTCGGGCAGGGGCTTTGACTCAAACTCCGATCGTCCGTAGTATCGATATGAGTGCCTTGCCTGATAGGCAGTACTGCCCTTAGGGACTGTCACGATATATGCAACTCGTCCCTCCTTATCGCCGGACAGAAGGATGGGTCGGACTCTCAGACCGGGAATAGGGGGGCTGATGTTAGATGTGATGATTTGTTCAAGTGTTTCTGGCGGCATTACTAAGGGATCACAGCCTTCATCAATCTCTTTTGCAACGCTTTTCCTCCCGTGCCTACCCTCACGTAGACCTATAACAATAACTCCTCCCTCCGTGTTCGCAAATGCAGAAACATCCTCGGTAAGCTGTTTTTCTATTCGCTCTTTGGGTTGGTCGAGAAGGGCAGACGCCTTGAAATCCAATCGTATGGACTCATACTGTCCGATGAGTTGTTTCAGGTCTTCTTCTGTCTCTATGCTTTTTTCCATTGGCCCCCTCCTAGAAGTGCAACGCGTTGTTTATAGCATTTTCTTTATTCTTTCCAGGAAAATTGTTTTAGCTGTATCGGATAATCCCTGAAATTTGGCTACGAGACCGTCCACTTCAAGCTCGTCAAGTCGTTTATCACACGAAGCTGCAGCCGCATGCACTTTCTTGAGATCTTCTTCGCTGAGGAAAGCAGGGGGGTTTTGCAATTTTACACGGATTTGGTTCACGCTTACCGCGTCAAGAGTGGAAATGGCCGAGGCTCCCGGCACTGAAGTGTCAATCCACCTGATAGATTGTTCTTTCCGCTGTATTTTGCACGAATCTAAAAGTTTTTCATAAGTCTCTTCTATATCCCACGGTGGTTCTTCTTCATCGAAAGCATCCTTGGCTTTGGATAAACAATTCGTGAATATATCTAGCTGT
This sequence comes from Syntrophorhabdaceae bacterium, assembly GCA_963666485.2. Classification (GTDB taxonomy): domain Bacteria; phylum Desulfobacterota; class Syntrophorhabdia; order Syntrophorhabdales; family Syntrophorhabdaceae; genus Delta-02. Next base: position 467,310 of record CAXXUO010000009.1, read on the forward strand.
TGTTCGTCGGTAATTTGGAGAGAACCGAATTCATGGAAATGATCTATCATCATTCGCAAATAGCTATCAATGGTCTTAAAGTCCTCAAGATCTTTGTCTTGACCCTCATAAAGATCTCGTAATATTCCAACCTCTCGCAAAATATCACTTATATCATCAATTTTCGAAATATCGCTATTCCATAATTGTTCTCCGCGTTCTTTGTCTGCATCTAATTGTTTTTGGCATTTATCTCTCAAATCGCGAATTTTTCCTGCAGCGGAATCCAATTGTGGTATCGCGCTAGATGATTTATTTGATCTTGCCGATAGAATAGTATCCGATATACGTTTTGCGGTACTCATAATATTATGAAGATCTTTCACTTTAGTAAATTCAGATATTATTTGCGAATTGACAAAGGCATTGGCTTCATCAACAACGTATTTTATTCGCTGATTTTCATCAATATCGGACCTTATTCGATCAACATGATCTTCTAATTTTTTTCGTTCTTCCGGCAATCCAAGGGTCGTTAAATTCTGCTGAATGCGTCGCATTTTCTGTTCAAAATCACCCCAAGCTTTGAGATCTATAATAACTTCACCCTTGACCCAACTCGGAAAAAATTGCTTGGTTGCATTTTTTGCTTTTTGAAGAAGGTTCTCAACTCGAGAGAAATCTTCGTCCAGCCAAGCATCCTCTTTGTTATTCATTCGGTCCAAAATCCTGGCCAACTCTGCCCCGCATCTCGATATATTGCCAGCGTTTTGTTTTTGATAGGCTCTTTCCAGAAACTCATCCTGTTTTTCAATTTCGTTATCCCAACGTTCGAGCTCATCTTGTGCGTCTTTGGAGCGATTCGCAAGCAACTCGTAGTGATGCAATCTATCGGGAGGGAGAGGTATTCGTTTTTTAAGCTCATAGGCCTTAAAAATCCAATCAAGTTGTGCGCGATATTTTTTTTCAGAATCCCACGAACTGAGGAGATCATTCCATTCATCCGTAGCCCCAGTGTCTACGGCCTTTATGGCGGTTGACTCCAAGTAATTCAGTGAAAGATAGTTGCCGGTAAAAGCTCCACTCAACCACTTATCGATAGGTATGATTTCACTACCGATCAAAAACCATAATTTATCATGGCGAGGACAAATGAATAGACCAATGAGCATACCGGCTGAAGCTATGTTACAGCCATACGGGGGTAGGCAAAGCTCACGTGCAAAAGAACCCAGATTTACCGATATTCCCGCCTTCAACTGAGAATCAAGCGTGGCGCATATCTTAGCTACCGAACTGTTGCGAGGCTTCGTTGTTATCAAGCCATCGGAACCCAATGCTTTCCAACTATTATTTAGAACAGAAACAAGGCGATTCCTCTGCTGGGCATTGCGTGTTGCGATGTAACTTTGAGTGAGGCTACCCCTAAAAAGTTCCGTTGTGAATACTTGACAATCCTTCGCTGCGCCTCCTTTGGTTTTATGAAAGCCATCAAACGGGAAAGGGATGCAGGAAGTATATATTCCATTAAAAAGATCGTATAGAGCGTCTCTGATTTTGATTCCGCGCTTCAGTTGCTTATTGCCGGCGAAAAATAAGCCTTCATTCTCCTGTTTCCTAAAAGTTCCCTGCAATTCTTCTAATGCATTAGGTTGCCTATCCATGATGAAATTTGTAAATCGTTTCATATCTTCATCATTGCCTTTATTGGCAAGAATCCAATGTTCTGCGATTAATTTACCGAGATTGCCATCTTTATCGTGAAGAAATGCCACTAGCAAAGGGATTTTAGTATCTTCATTGACGCCAAGCTTTTCGAGGGTTGAGTTCCATAACAGAGTGCTGTTTTCGACAACCCGAGCATAATCGCTATCAGGTCCAACATAACAATAGATGAGTTGTCCTCGGGGATCATCCGGTGTGACCGCCTCTCTCCAATTACGGATAGCATATGCAATATGGCCACCAAGCATTTGTATTGTCGAGATTGTAACTGTATATTTCCATTCGGGTGTTGTAATCTGATTCTTCATCCCGAAATCTGTTTCTACGTGATCAATGGACAGCCAATCCTTAATGTGAGTTGCGAAAAGTTCTCCTCGCTTATCAAGTGATATTTCACTGATCTTGGCTTCGAGGACATCCAGGAAAGCACGCCTAGGAAGAGCATCGCCGATGATCTCGAACTGATGAATGGAATCATTCCATTCGATCACATTATGTTCAGATGTAAGTCTTTTTATCGTTTCTTTTATTTCTTTTGTTTGTCTTGCACTGAGCGAGCCTAGGATTGTTTCCCATTCCTGTTGTGTTTCGCCACGGCAACTTACTTTGGACGCGAGCAATATTGCTTTAAGAACATCAACATCCTTGCTTTTGAATTCATGAGAATATTTATTTATGACGGTGCCGTAAGCATGGGCCATCGCGCCCTGCTGCCCGAATCTTTCTGAAGCTATGAATTCATTTATCATATCATCGGTGCATAACGCAGTCGCAGGAAGTGTCCAATATCCATTCGCAACTTCCTTGGCGCGATATTGATCTATCGCTAATGCCAATAAGTACAGCGCTGAACGGTTTTGAAGAGATTTACCTGCAGCGGACAACTTATAGAGAAACCAGGTTGCCATAGGATGCAGAGGCCAACATCCTTCCACTATTATTTTGGAAAAATGCGCTGGTTCTATCCAGAGAGGATATTTTGATGAATCCGGGAACCATTGCTTTAAATTATGCATAGTTTGATACTTCTCGGATTCGCTCACGTTTTTCTCTATATATGTTTTCAATAACTTTTCATCTTTCTTCTGTATTAAGCTTGCAATAAGGGTTTCAAGATTTGTTGAAAGATGAACTCTTGTTGCTGAATCATAGCGTGTGACGTATCTATTGAGACCGTCACGGAACTCCGGCGCTACCCTCGACATATATGCTTTCAATTCATACTGGATGAAACATAATAGTGAGACTACATCGCTTTCGGCTTGTACGGCCTCGAAAAGTTGCTGCAATACTCCACTGCCCGCTACATAAGGTTTCTGGACCGCAAACTCCAAGTAGCGCCCAAATTCGTCGAATATGATGAAGATCCCTTTAAATGCCTTATCGGGGCCGCAGTAGGTCTTACGTAAAACCGACATGAATTCTTGCAATGATTCCTGCCCGACCGATATGATTGGTGTTCCCATTTTGTCTTCAAAAATACGACTTATTTTCTCAAATACTTCTTCGTCTTGATCTAAAAGCCGTTGAAGCAAAGCTTCTTTGTTAACATCCCGACCAAAGATTTCGGAAAATTCTTTTTCTAACGATTCATAAAATGATTCAACGAAGCTCTTAGCCGACTTAAACCGCGGCCGAAGATCTTCCAAGGGTTTGACGTCGAGGTTATGCAATTTCAGGCGTAAGAAAACCTGCCGAATTATTTCCCGTGACAAGTTAAAATCCTGCATTCCGTTAATGGCGAGAACCAGATAAGGTTGTTCGAGATTCGTCAGTATATGGGAGACAAGAGATCCGATTGAACCATCGGCTTGTTTAATATTATCGATAATACACTTAGCCGTATCTCCGTCGGGTTCGCTCAAAAGTTCAGCAATTGTTACCCCTAAATGAGACTTGCCCGTGCCCCAACCCGAGATCGCGAGCGTAAAGGGGTCGGACGAATTATCCTCTCCCGTTATTCTTGTGAGGATGTCTCTGACAAAAGTAGCTGTATCTATGTCGGATTCGCCTGCACCATGATAGTCAGGCCCGTGGAAAACAAAATGTTCGGCTGCCTTTTTGCTTTGGGAAGGATCAGTTTCAAACCAACTTATCTGGACCGCTCCTTGAAAAAGACGGTCTTTACGGAAAGTAATTAAATCGGCAAGTTTCATTGAATCCTCTTATTAATACCTATTTGTAAATTTGAGACCAAACTTCTGAAGATGGTTGTAATTTGTGAATGATCCATGGACGCATCTGCCTGTCTATCCTGACCGAGTTGGTCTCTTCAATGAGATTGAGAATGGCGTCTGTATCCGATTGAACCCAGGAAGCGGCGTCGAACATTCCGCTAACTGAATTAAGGTCGTATGCAGTAACCTGTATTTGACCGGGAAATTCATCTTCGATGATCTGTAAAATATAAGCTGCGTAAACTCTTGCGTAATTCCTGGCAATTGGCGCCTTACCGCTAACAACCTGCTTTTCCAGTTTTTTCAAAGGATCTATTTTGCCTAATGCAACATCGTCATGATAAGTTCTTATTAAAGGACCAATCCGATTCCTACCGGGTCCAAAAATGTTCTTGAGATAGTCCTCAAGCTTGGTCACCGTGAAGGAAGCACCCAATATATCTCTGCCCCTGACAAATGTCTCATACCATGCCGCTGCACCATGCGAAGGATGACATAAACTGAGGTGCGCGATCCACTGGGTTACCGGTTGACTCAGCAAAGCATCTTCAAGCAACACAATTCGACCAAAATTCGTTAGAACAGGATGTCTGATACCGTTCTTGGATTTCAAATCATACTGGATTAAGCCCATTCCCCTAGCATAATCTATGATTGCCGGCACCTTGCCATTTGATTTTCCCATCGGGATCCCGGTGGCACCGGCTATGTCATGGTAGCTTCCTGACAAACCGTTTCCCGCATACTGAAGCAAGCTATTAAGCAGTCGTCTTTCCGGAATAAAAGTTCTATGAAAGTTAATTGGCAATGACATTTAGGTCGCACTCTCCTTACCAATATCTTTGAAACGTGATCTTAAAGATTCGATCTTGATGTGAAATGCTTTCGTCTCGAGCCCCTGCTGAGTGTTCAGCGAAGGTCCTAGGGAATAACATTCTCCTTTTTTAAGCCTGGAAAGACGTTGTATCCATATTTCAGCTTTTTCATTCGTGGTGTTTTCCAATATTTGGGCATAACTTCGCAATTCGGTATCCGCGGGCTTAAAGAATAATTTATGACTCGCTTGAAATAATCTGTCTTGTTCATCTTTTTTAAGATTGCTTAGAGTCTGCGTTGCCACAATGAGGGAGATCCCGAATTTTCTTCCCTCCGTTAGAAATTTACCGAGAGGACTTTCAAGGTCATGATCCAGGTTTTGAATTTCATCGAGTATTATGATCCTGGGTCTGTCTTTATTGCCCTTACCACGATAATACCAGTATAGATCGATAAGGGTGAATTCCGTGATCAACTTCGATGCATCCTTTAGAAAACCTGCCAGTTGAAGGATATGACAGCGGGAATTTTGATCCATAAACAAGGTCTCCCAATTATCGCCTTCCTCAGCGCCAAACGGATTCATATCGACAAAAGGCTGGATCTTGCTTACGACCGTCAAAGAAGATGGATTTTCGTCAACCATTTCTTTGAGTTCTTCGATCAATAAAGGCAAGGTCATTTCATTTCCGTGCGTTTCTATTCCTCTCTTTATGGCCGTGTAGAGGGCCGATTTTTGCTGGTCGCCAAATTCGTAAACTTCGGAAAAAACCCCGCTAACCCTCTGTGCCGTATTAGACGGGTCTTCCGGAAGAAGCATTTCGCCGATCATGTCTTCCTGCCGCCTGAAAGGATTTATGGGTAATGGATCCTTTCGTACAATATGTTGAACAGGTTTCAACATCTTTCTTGTCTCAGTTTCCAGCTGATTGTCATAAAATCCGTTGGTATAGTCCACTATTAAAGAATTTTGGCCGGCCCGACCGAGTTCACATAATAAGGCTTGGATCGCATACGTCTTTCCCATCCCGGACGTGCCAAATATGAGTATATGCCTGTTCGCTAAGTCCTGGTGACCGAATTCCCAGAACACTTGTCTATTGCCTTGAGCGCCTTGGCCCAGAAAGATCCTCTGGGGCAATTTCGGCTCAATTGTGCCGCGATACTCGGGTTCGCTAACGTCCGGTTTCTTGTCTGAGATTGATGTCTGTGAATCGTTGTCCGAAGCACTGCCCGTCTCACCTCCCGGTGCTTGTTGTTTCTCTTCGTTGATTTCTATCGAAGGTTTTATTTCTTTTTCTAGCGTAATACTTGAATAATCAAGGCTTTGTTCACCCAAAGGCAAATAGGTATCAAGGTTGTTCAGGCATAGAGATTTTACGAATTGACGGCCGGCGGATATCACCCCTGCCATCAGAGTGTTTTCGCCTACTTGAAACTCCCAATCGGCGACCCTGGCTATGTTCGATTGATCGGAGTCAGTCCAAAAGGTAACCGCCGCCGCCTTCCATTGAATCGTAAAAAAACCATCGCTCAGCCTCTCAAGGGCATTAATAGCATCTTTAAACTGCGGATACTTCACTCGTCCCTTGCTCGCTATCAGGCGTTGGAGCTGCAGCCACCAATATCGCTGATCGGGCCTGTCATCAATTCCCTCATTCTTACCTTGACGAGGTTTGAAGCAATCTACCAAATGGCTCAGACCACTCTGAAGCTGTTCTCGGGCCTTTTCAAGATGCGTCTCAGATTCCTGGGCGAGTTTGCACTCGAACAGTTGCGATTCGATCCGGAACTGCCCATCTATTATTGTGGCCTTCAAACGCAATAGATCTGGTCTGTTATTATTTGGTGACGAATCAAACCAATGCCGAAAGGCATCGAGAGAGACAATCTCGTCACAGAAAGCATCGGCATCCCTTGGAAGCAATTTTCGCAACAAAGCGTACGAGATATAATCTCTGACGTATTGCGACGGCCCCGTGGCCTTAACGAGGGACAAACCCGCCATATGCAGAGATTCGCTGATGATGCTTGATGCCATATTGTTGCTTGCCTCGTGATCCAAAGGCCCCAGTTTCGACGCTATGTGCGACGCAATCTTAGACCGGACTTGTGCGATCCTGAAGAAATCCGTCGATATGGTATAGTTATGCTCGCCATGGCTACCGACGCCAGACCCAAATCCGATAATTTCTCTTTGCCGGATACCATTATGATCTTCTTTTCCTATTAGCCTTTCATCTACGGATGGGTCGATACACACTACCCAGGTGCTTCTTTCGTGCAGTTTGTCGACCAGTCTTTTCCAAGGTGCAAAATCGCCTTTTCCCATTACTATGTAATCCTTCTCTGCAACATGCGTCGGCAGCTTCAAGCGTGCCATTACTTGAGAATGCAGGGTGCCTAAGACAAATTGGCGATTGCTGATAATCCTTTCGCGTACCCAATCCATACCGCCGCCTACCACTGAGCAACAGGCTTTTTCTAAGACGGGGAACATTCGGAATTTTCCGCTTGCGTCATACGGCTCAATCTCTTCAAACTTATTTCCCCCCGCCCCTGCACGGACAAAATGGACCAAGAAGGATAGATCAACATTAATTTGGGAGATCAGGTTTTCGAACAATGTATGGTCTTTCTGCTGGGTAATGAGGCGGTGAGCAACTGAGATCTTACACCAACTGTAGTAGTCATACTTTGCCGAATACTCTGCACCAATCCACCTTTCACGCCAAGCACTAACCCATTTTGTCATTGCGGTGTCATCCTGAGTTTCGGCAAAGAGGATGAGCGAAAGAGTGTAAGGTCTATCGCCGCTCCTAATTTTTGCCAGTTCGCGCAAATAGGCATCTATACCTGCTATAACAGGTTGGACAGGCCCCCCGCAGTAGGCACTTATGGATAGGCCATCGTCAGCGTGGGCATACAGTGACCGATAGTCTTCCAATACCCTTTGAATAAGTCGAGACTCTCGGGTTTCTTCGAACAAGTCCTCATCCGATATATCATCCTCGTCGCCCGTATCATAACGAAGAAGAAGTTTCGTCGACAGGCTGGTATCACCGGAGCTATCTTCACCGACTATATGGAAAATTCCGAAACTCTTTACGTTTGTGTCCAAGATCTGGTCTTCGTTGCGGAGCGTACCGTATATTGGCCATTGTATTTTGGCGAGGTCCATGACATCCGTCCACCGCCTCTCATTAAATCCTTTTTGGCTAGATACCCATAGCGCTTGTCGTGCCGCAGTTTCGAAACTTTCAGAAAGAAAGGAATGTTGGTGTACGATCATCTCAAGGAGTGCCGGGTGCAAAGGAGTGATAATTGCTGAAGGCTCGAAGCCCTTCCATATCCACAGGCTTGTCGGGTGATCCTCACGTTCACCCACCATAAAAAATGCCTTGAACAGCAGGGCGCCCAATCGGCTCGTTTTACACTCGGGATCCACCAGAAATGCTTTGTACGTCTTCCGATAGGCTGCATCCAGTGGACCGAACTTATTATTTAGCGCCGAAAAGAGGCCTTCTTCATGGGCTTCCTTAATGAAGTGTCCGTAGGCATAAGCAAGTTCCATCAAATGAGAGTATGTCTTGTCGTGCGTGTCTATGCCGTCGGCGCCAAGAAGATGCACGATATTTTTCGATTCGCTCTCCAAAGCCTGCACCAATATTCGATTTACTTCATCATCATCTTTTGCCAATGAGAGCTCTTCGCTGTAAGGAATGCAGAAGACGGGCAAGGCATTAATGCGCTTTGAAAGCGCATGTTCATATGCCCAAGAAAACATGGAAGCCATATTACGGTATGGATGGTTCTTGGGAATAGGCCAAACGAATTTTCTTGTGACGCCCTTGTTGGGTCCTAAAATAGACACCGTAAATTCCAAAAGGGGTTCGGCTCTAATAGACCGATTATAAGCCAGATCACCATCCTCCATAGAAGGGCACAGGGAGCAACTGATTCCTATGGTATCCTCAGGTGTTTCTCTGGGATTAGGTGCGAACGCAAGGTGTTCTTCAATATAATTATCGAGACCTCCGATCAGCTGTCTTAAAAGTTGGTGTGCGATATCCGGGTCATTTTCTTCGCAGTCATGCCGAAACAAGTTCCCTTGGATCCTGATCTCTTTGATTGCTTCGCCTGCAATTATCCCCTGTTCTTGCGTCCACCTTTTATATTCAGCCAAAGTTATCCAGACCGATCGCAGAACAACTTCAAGGGGCATCCCTGTTAACTTTCTTGTCTTTATTTCCCTGCTTTTTTCCTTTCTTTTCCTAAACCCAAGAATCTCGTCCAAAATGTAGGGAAAATCTGAATACATCAAATTTGCTTGTGCATTCGAATCCTTTTTCTCGATGTAACGCTTCAGATCTTCAATCAATTCTTGAATCGTCTTATAGTGACCACCTAAATCATCGAGATCTACCTCTTCCGCCTTCCCGGTCTCTATTAAGTGCTGCAAATATTGATCAATTTTTTGAATCGCTTTCTTTCGGCCTTGTTTATCAAGAAAACTTCCATAGTTAAAAAATTCCACGGCGGACTTAATATAGTGGCGAATTCGAACTTTTCTTTTAGCCGACATCAATCCCTTCATAGAGGGAAGTCTAAAGTACCCCAAACTTTCTACGATAACCCTCATGGCATCCCTGCCATCCTGGGCATGCGAAAGGTCGATGCTTTCCAAAAAAATGCTTATCCGGATAATATCGGCAAGACTCGTGTCGACGAGTGACTTGAGTATCTCGTCTATAAAAGCAATGTGATCACTTTCCGCTTCGACAGAAGCCTCCTTGAGCCTTCGTCTTATCCAGGGTGAGAACGTGCCTTGAAGCCACTGCTCCCATAATGTTTGGTAATCAAGCCGATAGAAGTCATAGAGACTTGCTTGGTCGGGTACCTGATCGGATCCGATCAATACGGTAACCAGGACATCTTCCGTTTGGGGATTTCTTTTTTCGTTTCTCGAAGCTGTAAGATGATTTTCTGCATCATACCACCCGCGCTGCTCAATCTCCTTGAACAGGGCCGACTCTTCCGGATCGTTGCTTGCTCTCCATAGTTGGCCCAACCTGTATGCCGTTTTTATGATTAACTTGATCCGACAATCCGGCTTTTTGGTATCGCGGTATTCCTCCAATGCCTCACCAATTGCGAGGACGATCCTTGCTGGGGCAGAAGGCAATACGACTCTGAGCTCCCTTGCGTCAGTTGACGGGGTCTTCAACATATTCTTGATTTGTTCTAGGATTGCATCTATTACCGAAGAGGAGTAGAAGATCATATCAACCTCCCTTCCGGCCGCTCAAGCTTTGGTCCAACGAGAACGGATTTTGAACAAGCGAACATGCATCGGAAAGATGGACTAAGAAACCGGAAGCCTGCAGCATGGCCATAAGCCAGCTGCTCCCCATCGTCCCACCGGTATCGATCCGTGGAAAATCGCACCATGACAAGGCATTGGCCAACTGCTCCCCTTCTATGGCAATTCCATAATGGGTATAGAGGCTCCTCTTGAAGTCCTCATACGTCCTGCGCGAGCCGGGAGGTATCATTGTCAGGACAAGGTATCGAAGGATCCTTTCGTTGAAGACAAAACGCGCTCCCGGCCCTCTCTTTGGCACTATAAACCCCAATCTTTTTCCGATGGAGAGGAAGAGTTTATGGCCGTAGCTAGTGTCCGCTTCATCATAAAGTTTATCTAATTTGGTCTTCCGGCTTTTTTGGGCATTTTCATAAATTTCTTTTGTCCGCAGGGCCTGCTGAATAAATGTCAACAGTATGTTCATATTCCGCTGGGAGAGTTGCTTAATGGCACGCTCCGTTCCCTCCGGATCGGAAATTATCCAGGCAAAATTGAGTGGTACAACATTCTCGTTCTTCTGGATATTTGGACTGCAATGCCTCATTGACTGTGCGCAGAGGCTTCTCAATATTTGAAGCCCGCAACCCACCATAAGCAGCTCAATGCGTTCAATCGGGTCAATAATGGCACTGCATAATCTATTAAGCTCTACGGCAAAAAGATATCCCTCCCGCCAACTCTCTTCCGGACACCAACCGCACTCGACAAAACGTTCGCTTCGATTTGTGACACCCCAAGTGCTACCATCAATTGTGTCAATCAAATCAACAATGGCGTCCAATACGTCTGGAACCTTAGCGGTAATAGCGCGTAACTCCCCATTTAAAGATGCCAAAAGTTTTTGCGGGTTTTTTTCATCTTCTGTAAGATCATAAGAAGTCACGAAATTATCTAATTGAGGATCCCGTTTACGAAATGCATTACAGAGTTGTAAATATAGCAGCTCGCCACCGCGTGCCATAAAAATTCGTTTATCATATGCAAAATATTGAATGGCTTGATCCCATGATTTAACACCATCCCGCGTCGCTACCGTTTGCTCCCATATAGCTTCAGAGCATAGGAAAGACTTACTTAAAGGATAAAGAGTCTGCGCACACCAAGTACGGTCAACGCCAACACCCTGGAAACCTAGATATAAATTCTCGAGACTCTTTAGGACATCTCTTTTGTCAACCCCTTCTGTCCTAATCACATTTTCTAGCTTACGAAGGAGATCCTTGTAGTGTTGTTTATGACTTTCATGCCTACTGTCAATCCTCGAAGCTCCTAAGAATGCAAACAGTTTTAGGTTGAGACGTATTGGCACTCTATACTCCAAGCTTTTCCCAATGGGCCAACCCTGAATTTGCTCCCAAGAAGGTAACGAATTATCAAAGATTGAAATGTTATCAAGCCTTTTAGGAGAATTAAATATGAGAAGCAATTCTGCAAGATGCTCCAATATAGTCTGATCTGTAAAAAAACGTTTTCCGAAAAGTTGAATCCCTGGATTTGCATCACTTCCTTTTACTTCATAATCAAGCTTTACTTTGGGAAAAGCTTCCGGTAATGGCATTAGTTGGTTACCTCCAAAATGCCTTCATTTATATTGAAACTCTGGCTCTTGAACTGATGGTTTAATTGCAACCGAACGAGCATCATGTCGCCCCTGTTTTTATCCGTCGTACTCTCCAAGAGCGCTAATTTGAACTTTTCCAATCGATCAATATAGAACGTTTTTAATTGTTGGGCTATTTCTCCCTGATGCCTGCTATGAACGTAGTCGAGAAACGGTAGATCGAGATCAATACTGCAGTCCTTTCTGGAGAAAAGGGGTCGATATTGTATTATTCCGATCCGCAAATCGACCGGTTCTAAGTATAGTTGAAATTCATCAGCGGAAATTTTGGTGAGCACGATCTGGGCAGTCTGTCTGATATCGTAATTCCTACGATTCAGTGTAATAAACAGCGTTTCCTGGTCTCCCGCTGTTTCCGGGAGCCGCAAACCGGTAAAATGCTCTTGAAGGATATGGATTATGCCCCTTCGTAATCGCCGCAGTTCTAATTGCGATCGTATTTTACCGGTTTTCTGCCATTCCACATATGTTTCCAGTAAGGGCGAATCGAGAAATGTTGATAAGAAATGCTTTCCCAACTCAGCGTCTTGAAAGGCCCCATGAAAGTAAATCAAGCGCCGGACCTGCAACCGTGCCAAGGATGGCTGCAATTTATCATTCTTCGTCCCCCTGCCCGCATTCCGGAGGTACAGATAGATCTCCTCCAATGTCGTATTGGCAAAGGATACCGGTTGGGAAGATTCTTCGATCCAGAGCATTCGATCTAAACCTGGATTGGGCCTCGATCCCGATTCCAACGTACGCGCAAACCTTACGGCATTTATTTGGTTCGAGGTGATATCCTCTTCATCGCCGGAGTCTCCAAAAAACCTGTTAAAGAAGAGGTAATGCCGCAACGGGGGCCGTAGCGCAAGGGAAGATATCTCTTGTATGGAATAATAATCCAGGCCGGCCGTGATCGCATACGCCAGGTGTTCCGTCATCTGTCGGATCGTTAAACGATAACCGTATTCATAGAGCCTTCGGTAAAATAACTCAATTCCCTTGAGCGCGGCTGATTTGCTTGCGCACAACATTCTTACGTTCGCATAAATAGGGCATTTATCCCTGCATTCCAGGTTATCGCACTTCTGCCAGCGTTCTTCGGCGAGCATCTTTTCGAACACCTTGATCGTCGTATCAATACTGTCAACCCGGCCAATATTGATTATGTGAAAACTTTTTTCGCGGCATGTTATGTCTTTCGGCTCCACGCTGTCGAGGGCGCCGAGTAGATCGCTCTGTAGCGTAAACCACTCAGTCCTGTCTCTGGCAAGACCTTCGAATGCATTGAGCAGACTACCCGTATTGGAAACTATTAAATAGCGTTGATCGTCTGAACAGGCTTTTTCAAGGAGATCGTGGCGGTCTTGTTCGGTGAGTTCGCTCATATCCTTAATCAGGGTGACGCTAACGCCTTTGTATCGAACCATCTCCTTAGCCTTCATGTCAGAAGCAAGTGGTTGATCAAAGGGTATTCCGTTGAATCGTTTAAAGATCTCAAGGCAGATAGTCGATTTTCCATCACCCGCGTTTCCTGTAAGGATCACGTGAGAACCATTCTGATCGGTAAGGCGATCAAATATGTAATCGGTAACTGGCAAGGGGACATGGATATGACAGAAGTTTGGATTTCTGGCTTGAGATTCAGCGAGGGCATTTTCATTGGCTCCTGAAGCATTATGAAGCGAATTGAGATACGCCACGAATGGATTGCCAAGTTCGTCAGGCCGAGGTAGCGATACTACAGGCTCCGGCGGTGGAACTTTTTCGGGCTCAATAAACACCAGGTTAAGGTCAGTAGAAGCTTCCTGCTCGTCCGTCGCCGATGATTCCTGGACCGCTTCCATGAGCTCTCTCTGCATCCACTCGACATTTTGAAAGCGTTCTTCCGCAGTCGTCGATATCGCCTTAAGCATCCAACTCCTTAAGGCATCCGGAACATCATCGCGGATATCCTCAATATTTTGAAAACCCTCGGTTAGTATTTCGGAGGGATGGATACCATAGAGCCATTCAAAAAGAGTCACTCCTAAGGCATATAGGTCGCCATTTTCCGAAAACTTGATATCTCCACCCCGTAACAGATCGGGAGCAATATATTGTGCAGTTCCCTGAAACTGGTCAATACGAGGCGGTCCGGCTATTCCAAAATCGATGAGCACGGCACTCCCGTCTTGTGTAACGATAATATTGTCCGGTTTGATGTCACAATGAAGGAGCGGGCTTGCTTTGCCGTCGATCTTTCGTTCGTGGAGGGCATATAGGCCCTGCAGCAATGATGAAGCTACCTGTTTGAATTCATTAATGTCAGGTCTTTCCTGACATTTGATAAAGTCTCTCATGACCCGCCCGTCTATGTAATTGAGTTCGAGAAAAAAACGTTCTTTCTTCCAATGACCTATTCTTTTTGCATGGACAAGGTAGGGCGAATAGACTGCGCTAGTGACAGTTTCTTCATTTTGGATTCTCACGAGGGGAATATCATTGTTAAAAACTTTTAGGGCAACAAGGATCATTACCAACGGTCCTTGCCAAATACACCTGAGATACGGGCCCCTCTGCAAGCAGCCCGCTCGATGGTAAAAACATCGTATTCCTCTCCCAGGTCAAACTTCCGGTTTGGATCTCTTTCTTCAAGCCCAACCTGATTTTTCGGCTTCAAACCAAGCGCTTCTCGTGTCTTTTCGGCATTTTGGATCCGCTCGTTTCGATCAAGGATGACTAGGCTTTCTAAGACTTCAAGAATCTCTGTTGAAATATCCCTTTCCTTAAGCTTTTGCAGGGCGGCTTCCGTCATTCGGCCGTTTGTTATTTCAAGCTCCGTCGAAATCTTGAATGGCAAGCTATGGGTAAGTAGTTCAAAAAGGACTACTCCTACGCTGAACAGGTCGGTACGTTCGTCTATATCGCTGCCGTGGTATACCTCGGGCGCAGTATAAGCATCCCGTTTAAGTTTCATTAGATCCGGTATAACGGTTACATGTTCGCCAATTTCTAATTGATAGGCTAGGTCGAAATTCATGAGTTTTGGCCTTCCGTTGGCCATGAGTATATTTTCTGGCTTGATCGCCCTGTGAATAATGTCCGCCTTGTGGACAACTGTTAAGGCATCAAGTAATTCCTGGCAAATTCCGAGGGCATCTTCAATGGGAAGAGGGCCCTCAAGGTCATTGAGCAGGTCCCTTAACGTTCCCTGCTCCGACCAATCGGAGCCTTCTATGATAAGACCGGTCTCGTCCGGTACGGGCCAGACCTTGAGTATATTGGGGTAATCACCAATCTTGGCAATTGCGTCCAAGGTATTTCTGGCGCGTGCTTAAAAAGCGTTCTTTCTCATGGACATTGCTTCCTTGAGGAGGAAGAAAGACCCGAAATCTTTGCGACCTGCGAATCTTGCCTTCCTTGGGTCGTACCACATACTCGACGAGATCCGGGCGTTCAGTCAGCCGCTCGATTATTTCAAATCCTGGGAATACATGCCCTTTTTCTCTTTTACTGTGCTGCAGGGACTCAAGGTAATGGCCGACCCGCTCTATTTTTAGATGATCTAACTTTTCTTCTTTTGCCCTTCGTTGGTGCTTTAAAAAATCGATAAAAGTATCAATCGAACCGAACGAAGGGCAATGCTTTTCCGTTTTCGAAGGCGAAGCACCTTCAACTTCTGCTTCAGGATTGGTTAAGACAACAACCGATTCAACCCATATATCAGGGAAAGTTCGGAACTGATGCTGGTAAATTCCCTTGAGGATTTTTGCCTTAAAGAGATTTGCGCGATGGGGATCCTGTCGATAGACAACATCATCTTTAATCCAGTTGTAAGGGGCAATCCGAATTTTCCCTGACCAATGCTTTAGCTCAACAAGATAAATACCCTGCGGGGAAATTATTATGAGATCACATTCGTAATAATCGTTCGTTTGGTTATCGT
The DNA here is from genome assembly GCA_963666485.2 of Syntrophorhabdaceae bacterium. Classification (GTDB taxonomy): domain Bacteria; phylum Desulfobacterota; class Syntrophorhabdia; order Syntrophorhabdales; family Syntrophorhabdaceae; genus Delta-02. The sequence continues at coordinate 482,903 of CAXXUO010000009.1, forward strand.
AAATCAGAAGGTTTGAAATAATATGACCAAGAGCATAACGTTTTACCTCAGACCCAATTGCTTCGAGAGCGATATTTTCATGCCAGAATATGCTTTTGCTTTCAGTGTCTTTCTCTGCTTTTTCTAAGGATTTAAGCTGTATCTGTATCTGTGTTGCGAAGAGTGTTCTAATTTCAGCATTTCTCAGCAATTCATACAACTCGTCGTCTAGGTACGCGTATTCAATTGTTTCGAGTATTCTGTTTTTAGTAAACCGATAATGAACAACCTTCGAATCTCGATATTTTTGATAAAGCGTCTCCGCTTCACTCTTAACTTTATGATGCCAAAAACCATCAGAGGTGAGATGATAATAGGGATATTCCAGCAGACCTAGATCGCTATCAATGATGTCTTTGTACTTATTCCAAGTAAAATCGAATAATGGCTCAATTTCTACAAATGAAAAGTTATTCTTATGATCGACGTCTTTTTCCAAGAGCTCAATTATGGATAAAATTAAAACTAACTTATGTGGTCTAGCGACGTCTCCTTTTTTCCAGGTTCTCAAAGAATGAAGTTTTTCTAAGTATTTCTGCGCGACAATTTTCTGCTGATCATTCATTTGCTTTGGCCTCTTTACTCTTGGTTCTACATTGATATGTGCCATGTAAATTGTTAGAACACAAAATATCAATCAACTTCTTTTTTTCGTGGAAATCGCGGGGCATATCATCTTGAGACTTATCCGTGTCCTTTAAGTCTCTTAAAAATTTGGGCTTACCTTTCTCTCCCGTCCTCCATGTATATACTCGACAATCTGAATGTTTTTCCTCATACTGGCAAGCCTTTTCAAACAAATCAGGATGATGTCTTCGAAGCCCAATCCAATCCTTTTCGCTTTGATAAAAGCAAAAAAAACAGCCGGATCTTTTTCTCCACGAATAATACCCGGGCATTCCCAATCCTGCTGTTCGTAAAATATTTTCGACGTCGGAGAGAATTATCCCGTCATCAACAAACGGATGGCGCGGGATAATATTGGGAATGGTCGGTTTATAACCTTCACGTTTTTCGTCTGCACGCAATGCTACATAACTGTAGACTTTTTTGTCGCCAACATAGGCTTCGAAGGGCTCTAATTTCAATAATCTAGTGCACCATCTATTTTGTGGTGAAGGAAGTACGCCTTTAAAATATTTAAGCCAGTAATCGAAGTTTCTACGCGGCTTTAGTACATTGATATCTACATTTAGAACCGCTCGAATCCTATTTAAATACTTATAGGTCTCAGGAAGCTCACAACCACTATCCGTGAATACATATTCCATTTGTAGTTTCGGATATTTTTCCTTCATATAAATTGCAAGAGCAGCGCTATCTTTGCCCCCTGAAAGCGCTAGAATATGATGCTCGTGTTGGTTGGAACAGTTATTTATGTTCATCCCGACCCCTCACTATCCTCTCTGCAAGAACCACAAATAACGCCTCCAATTCCCGTTTCGATAGATCGTTCAATCGATGGGCTGTTTTCGTTGCAGTCCCCTGGTCCGCAGGCTTCATAACGATTTTAAGTATGTGACCGTCAGGTGCCATGACACCTACCACCTTTGAGCCGGGGTCAGCTACAATGCCGCGTGAAATCATTCCTTCCAGGTAATGTATCTTGTCCGCATAATCGTGCATGGCTACTTCAAAATAACCGATATCATTGTCCCCCCAGCTATCCAGAGGATTCTTCATTACGATCCCGGCGATACCCTCAAGCCATTGATCTGCCTTTTTGTATTCTCTAAGCATTGCCGACAAAACTTGTTTGAGGTCCACGTCTCGGCAGGCAGAAAGTAAAGGCTTCGCGCGCTTCCGCAGGGCATGCCGCAGGCCTTCGATGTCTCCATCGAAAGAGAACGCTTTCTTGACTATCTGTTCGACATTATCGGATAATTTCTGGTAAGCTTCATTGAGTTCGAGAAGAGAATTTCCCAATTTTTTTTGAAGATCGGATTTCCAGTTCACGGGAACATGTTCAGCGTGTGGTTCATCGTTGTCAATACCGATCGCGCGCGGTATATCGGCAAAAAGCAGCTGCAAGGGATCCGTAGCATTTGCAATGGCAGTCCGGACTAATTGAGCTTCCTTGGATACAGTGCGCGTAAAAAGAGAATATTTCGGCAAACCATCAATGAATCTTACCAATGGCGTAACAATGCTCAGTAATGTAGCGTTCCTCGCGTCATTTGCCGTATCGTCATTCTCCGTTTTCAAGACGGCATTATATGCGTCGAAAAGCTCTCGATGTATGCCTTGATTCTTAAATCGTTTGACCGTGAAAATATCGGGCCTTTTAAGCAGCAGGGCTATTTCTGTTTCGTCGATAAAAGGGATATAGGTTCCGTCACGGAAAAGTGCTATTTCATCCGCATTTACTAATAGAAAAAAAACAATGTAGAGCGGGACCGGGCCCTCGCGTAATCCAAACGGAGGACCTTTCAATACCGCAAGTATCTCTTCGATTTTAATGCCATCAAGGCTATCAGCTGTTATCATAGACGAGATCTTTTCCCAGAGGGGGAAAAGATCGGAGGTCTTATCAGGTGCTCTGAACTGCCATACTCCGCGTTTAACTTCTTTATGAAATCCATTAGCTAAGAACAGCGACCTATATATGGCCACTTCCGGTCCAAAACCCTCCATTGCAAGGGCTGGCTTTTGTTGGCCCGCCAGCATCGCTTCTGCAAGTTCTCTTCGCGCCATTGCGGCAGACCCGGAAAGCCGGTCCTGGTTAATCATCTCCATTTTAATATTTGGACATTGCGAATACCAAATATCGCACAGGTCCGACATAATACCCGAGAGCTCCCGGTAAGATCCTAGAGATCTTTTTGCTCCATTAACGAACCATTGAATTTTGGTAGAACCCGGATGAAATAAGCGACTTACAAAAAGCCTGAGCTGCGTTTCCGAAGCGTGTACTCTATAGCGGGCTTCTTTTCTCGCAACACCGTCCCGTTGAAGCTCTGCTGCTTCGTTCAGGACGGCTAGAGCGGCAGCGTGCTCAATGGCCAGCTCTTTGATCTGGTTTTCGTAGGGTACATAAGCAACGATCAAGGGTCTATTATCGGAACAAGAAGGTGGGATCTCCAATCTCCCCTTATCATGACCATAGCTATAGATCAAGAGCCCATCATATCCTTCTTTGGCACTAAGTTGTTGTTTATGGATGTCCGGGAGCGCCGTCCATCGAGCTTCGAATTTTCGCACCGTTCCCGTCACATAGGAATGACGGGAAGCTATTACGGGGTCAAGGGGAGCTATCCACTGCAATATGTCTTCAAGCGGTCTTGCAGCCAGAGCAGCTTTCTTTTCCCGAACGGCTCCGAGAATATCAAAATCCGATCCTTCCCAAAGCCTATATTCCTTCGCATATTCCCGATAAAGTAATTTCCCCCTGTCAGCCAGGTGATTCAATTCAGCCTCAAATTCACCGTGTCGCCCGCGGGTCTCGCCTAACGCTATACTGAGTACCTGCTTTCTAGCGGCCAACCCTAAAGGTTGACCAATAAGGTTAAGGATGCCTACCGTTTTTAAGATCTTTTGGCTTAACGGGGAATCGAGGTTAGAACCTTCGATGATTTCGTGAATCTCTATCCATCTTTGAGATTCCGCCCTTTCGATAAAGGATGTAGTAACGGCTGAAAAAAAGTAATGGTACAGAAAGTCAAGTCCTAGCTCTGGGAGGCGTTGAGAGTTGCTCACCCAATTGGTCTCAAGAAAAGATGATAGAGAATACGGATCCTTTCCATATATGAACGAAAAAAGCGTCCTGTCATTTTGGGCAAATTTTCGGCACAATTCAGGCAAAGCAATAACAACGAAAGGGTGGAGGGGATAAAGATCAGCTATAATTTCTTCGTTAATTGCTTGACCCGCCGGAAGCTGAAGCTTGCTAAGGGCCACATGGTAACGTCTCGCCCAGGACTTTATAGCATTGCTCAGCGCGGGGTTAGTCTTCTGCGAAAGACAAGATCTCAGTAGAGATATCATCTCAGGTGCGGATTCGAGAAATAGAACATCCTCGAAACGACCTTGTATCTTGCTCCATTCGAGGCGCTGCTGAGTGGTAAGCCCTGAAGCGTATTCCTGAAAAGCCTGGTGAAGGCAGACGCAAAGGTAAGTCCCCTTCATCTCTGAGAGGACCTGCAACATATATATGTCGCCTTGGTCGGGATACTGTGCTAGATATTCCAGGTTTTTACCAAATTCGTCCAACACAACCAAAAGCGGCAATTGGAGCCGATCGCGAACCGAAGCGAACAACCTGGCTACGGCAGTTGTCTCTGGGACCGCCTTTTTTTCAAGTAATTTTACTTCTTTTATGATCTGTGACAAAAGCTTGGAATTGTCCTCGTCCACCACTCGGCTGATCACAGCTCGATGTAAACCCCGGACCAAGGAACGGTTCAAGGGTTCGTATGAAGCTGTCACTGGAACACGGAAAAATCCGTTTCCATTTTTTAACGACCCAATTCCTTCCAAAAAAGAAGCGCTTAAAGCAGGGTCTTTCTGGGCAAGTTTCTTCCGTGCCAATGCTGTAGCAGGTTCCTTTTCATTGCCGCACAATGCCAGAAGGAAATTAGCAAAAGACGATTTACCCATCCCATAAGGGCCGGTGAGAGACCAAGACGAAATCCTGCGGCCCCCGAGGGCAGACACAAAGCGAGCTATAGTTTCTGTAGCCTTTGTAGTCAACCGATACTGCTCTAAACTGGAAATATGATTTTGATCCCTTTCTAAATTAACCGATCGGGCAAGATTTACGTTTGGGAAAACAAAGTCTGAAAGCAACATGATTGCCTCACCTCGATGAAGAGCCATAATGAACTTCAAGTAACTGCCAGTATAATTCTCGCGCGTCTCGTGTAAACTGAAGTTGTTGGTAACCCATAGATTCCACGAAATCTATATCTTCATGTGATCGAGCTGCCTGATCGAGATACCTTCCAGCCTCCGTTTCGGAGACCTTAAATGCGACACCCGGCGAATTATAATCAAAACAGATGCGGTGAAGGGATAAGGTCCTCTGAGTCTCCGCTTGCGCATTCTGCGCATAAGACAAGCAGGCCGCTGCAAAAATATCTTCGGGAAGAGTCTGCTTTTCCCCGATCTCGAATCGAAAACTATTAGCTTCTTCCGCTTTTCTCATAATTCCCAACATGCTAAACGGGCTCTCGATCCCGAAAGCAGTATTATCTGATGCAGGAACATACATCCTGATTATACACGAGCCATCTTTTTCAAAAGAGCTCTGAGACAGTTTACGGAGTTTCTCATAGTTCTGCGTGGCAGCAATCAGGGCGTTACTCAAGTGCTTCGGCTCAAAATACGGAAGAAGCACATGGTTAAAACACACCGGCCATGACGCCGCATGAAAAGGAGGAATGAAAAGCTGCCAATGAAGCAGCCAGAGGCTCGCGACGTCCTCAAGGAACGGATCCCAACCATCGTCATCCAGAAGCTTATCTCCCAATCGGGTAGGCCGCAAACCTCCCTGTTGCCCCTTTTGCTCTTGCCCGCTTAAGTATTCGAGTAAATGAAAAGCAAGGCACCAAAAGCGGATAGAACGGACCATATTCTTACCAACCCCAAGCCGTTCAATTGCATCGGGTGCATTGAAAACAAAAGGGTCTTTCTTGGCCTCATCATAGCCCTTTTTAAGCCAGCCATACCTTGGGGTAAATGTCTCATGTCCCCCGACCCTGCCAATATCAACCTGTTCTCTTATGTTAGCATCCGTATTCATTAACAATATCCTTTGTGTTTCCGATTTTAGAGACGCCTTTCATCCCAATATCGAATTATTGCCGCTATAGCTGGTGCATCCCGGTGAGGACATGCCCCCCAGTGACTCAACCCATAGGACTTCGTCAAGTATCGCGCCGATTGCGGCAGGGTTTTCCACCTTTCAAAAATGATCCTGATATCAATGTATTTTAAAGTGTAGGATTTTTCTTTACTGTTGACGATAGTAATCGATTTCTCTCTCTTATTATAGAGGGCCCTAAAAGGTATTTTTTGAGCCAATGTACCAAACGTTTTGGGTTCGATAAGGTTTTCCGATACCCAATTTACGAAATCGTCAAAATTAATTTCCTCTAAATCAAGCAATGCCAGCCCCCCCCAAAATAAATCTACATTTTACTCAACGGATAACACCCCAATCAATAATACCACAGCTATATTGACAACATCACGTCACTATACCGAAATATGAATTACGGCTTGATATATCGACTATCTAAAATATAAACTTTGCCCCAATCTGTCTCTGATCGTATCAACCGACCAATCCCTTGTCGTAGCTTAATATCTTTTTCATATGAATATCTCTGCCAATATATATCCCGGTTCATCGTTCTCTTTCTCGACAATTGGATAGGATCATTGGGATTGGGAAACGGCAAACGCGTTATAATTAGCTGCGTAAGAGTATCGCCCTTAAAATCTACACCATACCAAAATGTATCTACGCCAAAGAGTACGCTTTCCTTTATAGTCCGAAACTCTTCTGAAATTCCAATTGTCGAAATGCCCGGCTCTTGTATGAAGAGAGGAAAGCCGGCTTCGATTATTTGTTCTGATACCTCTTTCGCCACCTTTTTCAAGTCCTCGTAACTGGAAAACAAAACCAACGTGCTTCCATTGTTCTTTGTGATTAAATCCGGAAGAATATCAATGACCTTCTTGCACCAGACTTCCTTATTATTATATTCACCGCTTACCGCATCTTTATGACAAATGATTTCCATGGCACCCGGCGCAAATGGCGAAGGGATGCAACAAGATTTTACCACTTTTATGCTTGCGCCAGGTTTCATCACACCGATGATACCCCCAAATATATCAAACGATTCCTTTTGGCTCAATGTTGCAGATGTATAAACAATGCTATCTTTTTCTTTATGGATCTTATTATTTATGATCTCTGAAACATCGACTGGTTGCAAACTCAAGATCCAGTTTTTTTCAAAAATCCGATAAGACAGAACATTATTATCATCGATTATTTTTTCAATAATCTCTTTTACATTTTCAAGACATTCCTTAAGTTGATCTAAATACGTTCCAAGTCGGTTGACTTTTCTTCGCGAGAGACCAGCCTCTTTGGGATTGTCCAAGTTGTCCAGCACATCAAACTGCTTTACAATGTCAGTAATATTCTCTTTAATTGGGTTCAAATGATTTTCTAAGTGTCCGTTTTTAAATTTGTGGTCATTGGGTCTTAAATGATGCATTTCAGTCACATTTGAATTTGTATGATTGTTCATGCTTTTTAAAATCAAAGAAATCGTATTAACTTCATTCTTTAAAGCATCGATAAATGCCAGTACTTGTTTCATCGCAGGTTGAAAGCTAGCAGACCCTTTTGCATTGATAGAATTTGCTACGTTCTTGATGTAATTAACAATCTCAAAAAGATCTTTGGAAACAAGATCAATACCAAAAGCATCTCTAACAGCATGTTCGAAATGGCTCGCTTCATCAATTATATAATTACTAAACAATCCTGATAGTAACGCCTCAGCCTGCAGTAAAGCCAGTTTGCTATGATTTGTGACAATCAAGCGAGAAGCAAGCGCTTCACCCATTACTACCTGGGCCGGGCATGTTTTGTGGCTCACGGAGCAACCGTTCTTTGCTGATATTTCGTTAAGGAACTGTCCAAAATCGAGGTTTTTTTCTAATACCTTTTTTACCTTGCTACCTACAACGTCCCCTTCTGCATCCCGAAAATGAAAAACAAGATTCAGCAAATACAGCCACGCCAGAATGTAATTTGGACCTTTTTCTTCGTCATAAAGATCATCAAGCTTTTCGACACATATATAATTACTCTTTCCCTTTAAAAGCGCGTATGAGATATCTTGGAACTTTTTATGAGTGTCTGTCAGATGTTTTATTTCTCTGTTATAAATTTGATTCTGTAGATTCTTGGTATACGTAGAAATGGCTACTCTAGAATCAGGATTTAAATATAAATGTTCCATGACGGGAATTAAATATCCTTGAGTTTTTCCTGTTCCTGTCCCAGCCTCAATAATCAGAATTTGACCTTCATTTAGTGCATGAGCTATTTCTCTTGAATATTCTATTTGCGTAGGTCGATCATTGAAATTGCGATCATTTGCTCTAAATTCTGCATAAGCTTGGTCAATACTGGCGGGTATTATTTTTTTATATGGAACTTTTTCTTTCTTTTTGACGTGCAAGTCCTGAGATTTTGGAAGAAATTGCCTCCAATCATTTGTGTCATCTTTGGTATATGGATTCAGTAAACCACCCTCAATGTGACCAAAATAGGATTGATAGTTTTTTGTTATATGAGCGAAAATTTGCCCAAAAAGCGAATTGCTTTTTAGTAGGCAGTATCTTATCACGGTGGCATTCGGGTTTTCTGTATCATTTAGTATTTTCCCGCAAATGTACCTTATCAGATCTAAACAAATATTGACCACTTCGCCCGCATCAAAAGAAATTTTGTTGCGTGGCTTACCATTGAAGAATTCCCATAGATTCTTGAAAGAATGGGACTCCAGAAATGGTAAAAAATACTCGGCAGCAAAATGAAGATCAACAATACGTTTTGCACCGGTATAAAATTGTAAATCTTTGGAGATATCATTATTGTCAAACATGAAGATATATTTCTGATTTCGCAAAAAGAAAGTGACTTCCTCGGCCACCTGTTCCTTCGGAGGAGCTTTGACTAATTTGTCCTTAGAAACGTTCGAATAATGATATTCTTTTGCTGTTGTCTTTGTATAACGTACCAGAGAACTATAGGAATTTTGCCGAGCGTTTTCCCCTATAATGATAGCCGCTATTTGATATATGCGATTATCATTGTCGTCTTTATCCTTAGCGCCGCTATGGGCATAAACGAACGTCAGGTCATCCTGAATGTCGTCCAAAGGCCTTAACATTCTTCTATATCATTTCCTTTCAATCAACCTGTACTGACCAACCGCTACCGTTTCTCGTTAAATCTGACCCAGGATTGGTCTTGGCAAATGTCATCGCGTCTTCGAATACACTAAAATATACGACAGTTGGTCTTGTGGTCATCCTTGCGTCCGGCGATACTAAAATGTGCGCCTTGTCCGCAAGAACGATTTTACTAGTATATTTTGGCCCGTATAGTGGGTGTCCACATCCGCAAGCACCGCAATGATAAAGAATCCATCCACATATATTACATTCCGCATCAATGTTTGAATCAAGGTCTAACCCACAGTTATAGCAGTGCACTTCCCGCCTCCCCTTATTCGGGTCCCGCATTCGCACACCACAATAGGGTATATTACGTTCTTCGAGAAATTCTTTGTGATATTGGATCAATGATTCTGGACCACGGTCCAGTTTGATAAGTTGCCACGAGGCATCCGTTAAATTAAGGGTTGTTTTGCTATGTTTCGAAAATACTATGTCTACATGCCCATCTTCCGCGACATGAAGAATTCTCCCCACACCCCATTCGAGGGCTTCCGGATGCCTCACTAAATCATTTATGTTAAGATTTAGTTTCATCTTATATGAAAAAATTATTTATTAACTGAACTGTATTAATATCTTACAAAATATATATGAAAAAATCATTACATAATCATACAAAAATGTGCTTTTTGCCGAGAGAAGACGGGAACGTTCCTCCAGGAAATAACTAGCTATCAATTCCTGAAATGCCTGTTTAATGTCCTACGATTCGGCAGTAAACGGGGAAGCGAGAAAAGGCCACCGCAAAATAGCTTGGCTCCTGGTTTCTCAACGGCTTCGCCGTCAGGTGGCTGGCGGTAAATAATAGTCGTCACCGTTTATGGATATCTGTTACAATCATCTGATTGGATGATACCTAACGTTTCAGGGGGCGATGTGGAGAAACTTAAAGAAGAAAGACAAAGCGCTGAAGAAATATTGGGCCCCGATAGCCTGACCGTTTCCTTGAAATCGCTGACGCTCTACCGGGATTATCTCAGTAAGCACCTCGAAATGCCCTGCGTCATGACCGGGATCGAAAATTATCCCTGGGACGGCAACTATGTCTCCGGCTGCAACGATAAGGCTGAATATGAGGCCTTGAAGAATGACCAGCCTTCTCCCACTGATATTTACGAATTGAAGCGTTTTGAGGAGCTGATAGACGAGCATGGCGGAATACTGGTCAAGGTGAAACGGGTGAGAGACAACCGCCGTTTCATACTTGACCTTGCGTCTCTGAAAGCAGTGGATGAGTCATCCAGAAATTGCGGGCTCCTTGCTGAGTACTCTTCCTGGTTCGTCAATCATAGATGAAAAAGACTTCCTCTCTCGCTCGCTTCGCTAGAGGGCGCAGAGAACGCGGAGAAAGGCGGAGGGCCGGCTGATCGCGGAGCCGACCACGATCAGCCGGCAACTTCGTCGGCTTCGCCGAGGAGAAGAGTGAGATTGGACCCGGGAATGGTAGCTCTGGCGCGACGCTTTGAGGGATTAAAATCCCCATAGTCCCCTACAAATTTAACGAAGCACGGTAGAAAACCGGCTCTTTTCCTTCGCCGAAGGCGACGGAAGTGCCCCTAACAGCCGGGTACCCGCCTCCGAGCTTGCTAATGGCGGGTGGCAATGGTCGGCTCCGCGATCCGGCCGCAAATCTTTTCTTCGCAGTTCTCTGTGTTCTCCGCGGTCTCTAGCGAAGCGGGCGAGAGGATGTCCTTTCTTGCCGTTGCCCGGGACCGCATCGGCTCTGGAAAAGTAATAGGAGACCATGGAGATGCGAAATGGGGGTGTTCTTTGATATCCGTTTTTCTCTTAAATGTCTGAAACAAATAAGACATAATGTTACCATATATGAACAAATGAGTACTATTTGTCTGGCAGAAGAACGCGATCTCTGGTGCGCGAATCACAATATCGGACAGGATTTCTTGGGGGAAATAACCATGGGTGCGGAAAACACATTCAGAAAGTATGGCGGTCAGCTTCGCATGAAGGAAGCTATAAATCAGGGTATCTCCCGCTATATGCTATACTCCCTCAGGGACAGGGGCGTCATCGAGCAGGTTAGCAGGGGGATTTATCGGCTTGTCGATATGCCCCCGATCAGCAATCCCGACCTGGTTACGGTCAGCCTCCGTTTTCCGAACGCTGTCATTTGTCTCATTTCTGCTCTTGCCTACCACGAGATCACAACCCAGATCTCGCATGCTGTCTCAGTGGCTGTCCCGAGAGATTCACGGATGCCGTCCCTCGACTATCCACCCGTACATGCCTATAGATTTTCACATGAAGCATACGGAGCCGGCATCGAGGAACACCGTATCGACAATGTGACGGTCAAGGTCTACAGTCCTGAGAAAACCCTGGCTGATTGCTTCAAGTATCGCAACAAGATCGGAATGGATGTGGTGCTGGAAGCAATCCGTTTCTATCATAAACGCGGGAATATCAGGGTAGATGACCTTATGCGTTACGCTGACATCTGCAGGGTAACCAGGATCATTCGTCCGTACCTGGAGGCCCTCCTGTGATGTCCGCAAAGATACTAAACATGGCGGAGAAAATAGTGTCAGGTCTCAGCGGAGGGATAAAAACAGCGAAAGACTTGCCTCTCGCCCGCTTCGCTAGAGACCGCGGAGAACACAGAGAACTGCGGAGGGCCGGCTGATCGCGGAGCCGACCACGATCAGCCGGCAACTTCGTCGGCTTCGCCGAGGAGAAGAATCCGGTTTGACCAGGGAATGGGGGCTCTGGCAGGATGCGTTGAGGGATTATTATTGGTTCGTTTCCTTCGCCGAAGGCGACGGAAGTGCGGCCGGATCGTGGTCGGCTCCGCGATCCGGCCGCAAATCTTTTCTCCGCAGTTCTCTGTGTTCTCCGCGGTCTCTAGCGAAGCGGGCGAGAGAATTCTTTTTCGTTATTACCCACAGCCAGATCGAGTCGGGGCGTCTAAAACCGGTTCGTATACCTAATCTCTCGCATTGAGTTTCTCAAGGAGCTGATCAGGAGTACCCGCTTTCTTGAGGTCGCCGCGCCGCGCGGCTTTCATTGCTTCAATGGTTTCATCGTTGGGGACCAGGGGCTCAAACGGCAGGGCCTTTTCCCGCGCTATCCGAACGATCATCATGCGGAAGGCATCAGAGATGGTCAGTCCGATGGAATCCAGCACGCTTTGGGCTTCATCCCTCAAATCCTTATCAATACGCGCCCGGACAACAGGTTTGGAAGCCATGATATCATTTCCTCCTGAGCTACATTGTAGCCCAAATATGGTATTACGTCAAGTTTGAATGAGTCGCTTACCGTAGCAGGCACTTTCAGCATACGAGGCCCGAGAGTTTCTACATTCCCATTCCCGGGGAAAAATAGTAGTCGTCGCTGTTGTCGGATTGGAGCGTGTCGGGAGATGCGCCGGCAACGTGTAGCGGTTCCTTATCCGACTCGCTGAATGGACCGGGGACGTAGTTTGGCAGATATTCGCTCTTTGGCCGGAGGAATTTTGCTCCGCCTTTCTCCGAGTCAAGCTTCAGCCTGTCCCTGGGAATATTGATGACCCCGGGGCCGTTGGTGCTGTTGTTTGAACCGTAAAGTGTCCCTTTGTTCTTTTCGGGATCGTAGTCGACGACAAAACCGGTGTGACCGTATACGTGTCCCGGGGGCGGCGCCCAGACGACAATATCTCCCGGTTGGACCTCCTTCCTGTCAATTACATCGAAGTATTTCTCGGCGGCCTTCGAACGCAGCCAGTTGGTATCGAACCTGTTCTTGAATGGGAATGGCATTCCGTAACCCTCTGCCCGAAGCACGGAAGAAACCAGCCCGGAACAGTCAATGTCCTTGACCTTATCCCCGGTGATATCGGTTGTGCCGTCTCCTCCGGCCGAGTAGCCATAGTCTTCCGGCTTATAGGTTTTCATCGCTCTTTCCAATAGGTTACCGGACATTTTATTCCTCCGTTTCTTCTATCTCATTCAATTGCTTTAAGGTTTCGATTGCGTATTCGTTATGCTCCAGGTCGATAAATCGTTTCAGGTGATCAATCGCGATATCGAGCAAAACATGTGGCGTTGTTTGCGGCCCCGATATGCGCCATCTTTTTCCATCTTTCTTGAGAATAAAAGTGATCACCGTTTTTCTGTTATTAGGAATCCACTCAAACAGATTTGTATCGCCAAGTTCCCGGTAGGTAACCTCTATACAAGCTTTTTCGGATTCCACGCTCATTGTCTCAATGTCATATCCGGCAATTATAGTGAAACCGTCAGATCCCGCTTCCTCCCACATGAAAAGGTCCCTGATTTCGTCGAACCTTTTGCCAAAAGCCCGTGCCCCCTCGGCGTCCTTCCGGACATATTCCTCGACGACCTCCTCCGGAGTCGCGGGGTACTCTGTGTCACTCCGAACAACGCATTCCGTCTGAACGGCAAAAGCCGGTGCGCATGAAATGAGCAGCAGAGAAAACACCATTATGATGATGAAGCATCTCTTTGGAAAACAAAGCTCCATATCGCCTCCTTTTTATCTGGTATTACTTTTCGTTTGTAAGAAAAGTCCCAAACGGAAGTTTATTAAACCTTTCTTGTGTTACGTTTGATAAGGGAGCAACGTATGCAGGGAAGTTTAATAAGGAGCGACAGTCGGGGCGACAGCGACACTATATACCCTGTATATACCTAAAGGTGGAACAATACGGATGAACATCACAGCAACAACTCGTTCCAATTCTTCGATAAGCCGAGTGGGGGGGTATATCGTTATGTAATGTGCGTGCGGCGTGCCCACTGTTCCCGGATGAACTTTATAATCCGTATATCATTCGCAAGTTCTCCAGCACCCCATTTAGAGGTGCACCTTTTAGACCAAGACCTTTCAGGTCTACGGGGCCATCATTCGCGATTCTCTCGATAAAACAATTCATGTCAGCCTTTATCTTGTCTGGAATGCCCGGAAGAGTCTTAACTGATAACAATTGATACAGTCGAAATATATCGTTCTTATGTTTGCGAATATCCTTGCTGTCAATTGTCTCACCTCTTGCGGCTCGTTCCAGCATATCCAGCCACGCGCGGGCCTTCAGTGGTACAAGGTGTTCGGCTCCAATCATCGACAATCCCTCGATTTCACGCTTTCCGGAATGAATAAATCCGTAATAGATCTCATCCAGCAGTATGGCTGACAGGCTCGACAGTTCTTCGTCTACGGGAATTGGGGTCAGATGGCTATTTTTACCCACGTCCAGACTATCCGGAGTGCGGGAAAAGAGTTCCAGCATAGCCGGATAGGTGTCATCTTCGGGCGAATAAAAACGGTAGAAAAGCCTTCTTCCGGTACTTTGTTGTTTATTCTGATATCTGCCGATCTTGATGAAATCCCAAAACGCTTTTACAAAAGAGTCATCAAGCGCCTCGACACATAACACTATGTCCAGATCCCTGGTTGCGCGAAATACAAGGCCCGCATTATCCATGGCCAAAGAACATGCGGCCCCTCCGATAAGCACGTACCGGTCGTTATAGACATTGAAGTGATCCCTGAAGCGGTCAAGGCCTTTTACCACGTTACGCTCTCCATCATTGTCGCGAGCGCCGATTCCACGCGCTCATCCTTA
>CAXXUO010000010.1:0-131154 GCA_963666485.2 Syntrophorhabdaceae bacterium
GCGGGGGTTTGCTGACGGTCGGTACGCCATCATAGAAATAGCCAAGGTCGGTGTGGCATACGCCGCAACCGGCGATCTCGACGAGAACTTCACCGGCTTTCAGTTCCGGAACCGGGACTTCTGCGATCTCGAGCTTACCAGGTGTGGTTTCCTTGGTCTCTCTGTTAAATACAGTCGGTTGAACCATCTGCCACTGCTTTATTGTTTTCGGCACTTCTCCCATTACAATACCTCCTTATATAATTGAGTGAAACGCTACGTCACCTCCTTGATTCTTACGTCATTCCGTAACCGCCGTCGACGCACAGAAGCTGGCCCGTAATATAGCGGGCGTCATCGGAAGCGAAGAATATGAACGCCGGTGCAACGTCTTCCGGGTCCGCATATCTTCCGAGAAGGATACGCTTCGTATAGATCTCTTTCAGTTTTTCATCGGTCGATATCGTGTGGGTCATTTCTGTCGTAACGATACCGAGTGATATGACGTTGGCTGTGACATTGAATTTCGCAAGCTCCCTGGCCATTGATTTGGTCATGGATATAACCCCGCCTTTTGCGGCGCTATAGTTGATCTGGCCGATCGTACCGACGACACCGGCAACCGATGTGACGTTCACGATCCGTCCGTAGTTCTGCTGCATGAAATACTTCGATGCGGCCTTGGCCATGAGCCACGGGCCCCTCATCTGAACGTTGACGACCTCGTCCCAGGTCTCGACGCTCATCTTGTGCATCATCGACGGTTTGGAAATACCGGCGTTGTTGATGACGATATGGACGGAGCCGAATGCCTCGGCGCAGGTCTCGACGATCTTCTGCGCGTCCGCCTCTGTTCCGACATCGCCTTTCACCGCGACTGCCTTTCTTCCCATCCCCTTGATGATCTCGACTACCTCATCCGCGGCTTTCTGGTTGCCGGCATAATTGATGACCACATTCGCTCCCTCCTGTGCGAATGCGACACTGATCGCCCGGCCTACGCCTCTTCCACCGCCCGTTACAATTGCGTTCTTGCCCTCTAACTTCATAACGGCCTCTCCTTTTCGTCATTTTTAAAACCAAAGACTTCAAAGAACTTCAATTGTGAAAATTTTTATAAACCTAATATTATCTTTGAGACAGTATCCATGTCAAGATAAAAGTCTTAATATTAAGGAAGTTCGCTTACATTGGCGCCGCTTTAGCGAGCGGCCCGCAGAACACCGTTAACCGCCGTATGAAAAAGGTGAATTGTTTCCACGAAGAAGATATACCGGAGATGATTTAGGCTTGAAAAATGGGGCTGAATGGGAAAGACTAAAGATACAGGCGATGGGCAATAGGCGATGGGCAATAGGAAACCGGATCTTTTGGTTTTTTACCTGTCGCCTGTCGCCTATAGCCCATCGCCCAGTTTCTTCAGGAGGTTTTTATGTCAGTTGTGCTGGAATCCGTAAAAGATGACGTCTTCACGATAACGCTGAACAGGCCGGACAAGAAAAATGCGATGGACTATGATCTTCTGGCCGGCCTTTATGAGTCAATGAAGAGTGCGGCCCGCGAAAAATCGCCCTTTGTCGTGATACGGGGCTCCGGCGGGGCGTTCTGCTCCGGCGGGGATATTATGGCGTTTCGGGACTCCGAGGACGCAGAGGCGCTGATCGACGCGGAAGCGGGGGTCCTCAATGAGAGCATCAAGCTCATACGCAACATCCCGGCCGTTGTCATTGCGGTCATGGAGGGGGTTGCCGTCGGTGCGGGGGTAGGGCTCGCGCTTGCCTGCGACCTCTCGATCGCGACAAAAAAGACCATTATGAACATGGGTTATCGGCGGATAGGGCTCACACCCGACGGCGGCGGAAGCATCTTCCTCCCGAGGCTCGTCGGCGCGAAACTCTTCGGCGAGATGTACCTCCTGTCCCGGAACATCACCATGGATGAGGCCAAATCCTTAGGGCTCGTGAACATCGTGTGCGAGGATTCGGAGATTGACGGCAAACTCGATCAGCTTATCGGGTCTCTCAGGGCCCTGCCGATGGAAACTATCGCGAATTACAAGGACCTTACCAACCGTTGCCTTTTCTTCGGCCTCGAGACACATCTCGACCGGGAGCGCCGGTATGTTGCCGAATTTGCCTCGAAGCCGCTTTTTAAACAGAGACTGGACGAATTTTTCAGCAAAAAATAAGCACAGGGATCGCCCTCAACCATGAACGGCCTTTATCTCGCAGCTATAGCGGCATACATCGCCATCCTCTGGATGACGGGGATCCTCGTGACGCGCAGGTCGCGGTCATCCGATGCGTACCTCGTCGCCTCGCGCGGCCTTTCCGTCCCGTTTATCGCGGTCCTGATAGCCGGCACGTGGATAGGCGGGGTGTCCATAGTAGGCATGGCACAGGGGTCTTTCATCCACGGCCTGTCGGCCCTGTGGTTCCAGGCAGGGATCTGGATCGCCATGTTCGTGACGGCCGCGCTGCTTACCCGCGTGCTCGGCGGGAAAAAGACATATTCCATCCTCGATGTCGTGGGCGGCCTGTATGACCGGAAAACCACGAGGCTTGCCGGCCTCCTCCAGCTCGTATTCTCGATCTGGATCGTCACCATGCAGATCGTGGGAGGCGGCGCGATCCTTTCCGTGCTGACGAAGGGCGCGATATCGTACAACCAGGGCATGGCGCTTACAGCAGTCGTGTTCACCCTCTACAATGTCATGGGCGGCTTCGTCGCGACAGCCTATACGAACCTGATCCATATCTGCGCGATCGTCTTCGGGATCTTTCTCGGGGGCATATATGTCATTTGTTCGAGCGGGGGTTTGCAGGCGATGGCGCAGACGGGCCATTACTACACGGTCTTCGGTGATCTCGGCGCATCCCAGGCCTTGAGCTGGTGCTTCATCAACTTCACACTCGGCGTCCTCGCGCAGCCTGTCATCAACACGGCATCGTCCGCGAAGACATTGGCCGAGGGAAAGAAGGGGATCATAATAGGGAACCTCATCGCGATCCCCGTGGTCATCATGGCGGCGCTGTGCGGGATAATAGCGAAATATCTCTTTCCCGGGATCAAATCGATCGCCGCCCTGCCGTCGCTCCTTGCGATCGTGCCCCCCTTCGTCGCGGTGTTCTTTCTTATCGCCATGTGGGCACCTCTCATGAGCTCCGGCT
The DNA here is from genome assembly GCA_963666485.2 of Syntrophorhabdaceae bacterium. Taxonomy (GTDB): domain Bacteria; phylum Desulfobacterota; class Syntrophorhabdia; order Syntrophorhabdales; family Syntrophorhabdaceae; genus Delta-02. The sequence goes on from CAXXUO010000010.1 coordinate 3,150, forward strand.
CCCCGTTCCTCATGGGGGCGACGACCCTCGCAGTCAAGGGATACCTGGCGCCCCTGCTCAAGGTCGAGAACGACCGGCGGGTCCTTCTCCTGTCGCGCATTACGACGCTCGTGATAGGCGGTTTGTCGCTCGTCCTCGGGTTCTTCGTGCGGGAGATCCTGCGCGAGGTGACATGGCTTGCCGTGTTCTTGAGCTCAATAGTCTACATAGTCTTTGCGGGGTGGTTCATTAGGGGCATGAAGAGCGCCTTCGCGTTCGCGGCGCTTTTGGGAACGGTCATTATCATCGGGGTTTCATTCATCTTTGGTCTCCATAAGATCGTTCATCCGTTGTGGCCTGTCACCGCTTATATAATCCTCGTCATGGCCGCCGGCTTTTTCACACGCAAGAAATGATCAGGACTGCCTGATACAAGAATAAAAAGGGTATCCCGAAGAGTTATTTTCTTCTTGTCATTCTTCTGTATAACGATTACAATCCCATACATAATCCAAAAAAATCAGGGAGGGTGGTATGAGTCCAAACATCACCGAAAAAACATCAACCGGGATGCAGGCGAATGTAGAAGGGCTTTTGTGTTACCTCGTCGGTTTTGTTACCGGGATCGTATTCATGATCATCGAAAAAGAGAGTAAGTTTGTGCGGTTTCATGCCATGCAATCGATCTTTGTGTCGGGCGCCCTGTTCGTTATACAGATCATTCTTGGGTTTGTCCCGTATGTCGGGTGGATCATAAGCATACTGGTGAGCCTCCTCGGACTGATTCTCTGGATAATCTGCATGCTCAAAGCGTACCAGGGCGAATTGTTCAAGCTCCCTGTGATCGGTGATATAGCGGAAAAACAGATCCAGAACTGAAGACATGAATATGAAAAGGCTCCCGGACCACAGGGAGCCTTCTTTCTTACCCATATCTTAAGCTCCTCAAGGACAGGTCATGAATCTTTTCTGGCATCGTATTGTCAACATCATTTTCAAACCAGGCAAAACATGGCTGGAAATAAGAAATGAGAAGATGCCCGCAAAAGAATTGTTTTCAACCTATGCCCTGACAGTAGCCATAATACCGGCCGCAGTCCAGTTCCTGAAAATGTCCGTTATAGGCACGGCTTTGTTAGGGTTTCATTTTCGGTTCCCGATCGTGTCGGGACTGATCCATGCTTGTTTCTACTATGTTCTCTGTATTGTCGGGGTTTTTGTGGTCGCCGGCCTGATCTACTTCTTGGCCCCTTCCTTCGGTTCGCGAAAGGATTTTGATCTTGCTGCGAATTTGGCCCTGTTCTCCGTGATGCCCGTATGGGTGGGCGAGGTCCTGATACTGGTGCCGTATGTCGAGTTCATGTTCCTGTTTGCGGCGCTCTACGGGATCGTCCTTTTGTATCTTGGACTTCCCGTGTTGATGGAAACCCCCCGCAACCAGGTCCTGATGTATTTTATCGTCATAATGGTAACGGGTTTTATCGTTGTCCCTCTCGTGTCGATCATTCCCAACCTGTTTTTTCCACGCCTCCCGGCCTTATAAGCCTGCATCCATTGTTTATGAGGCTGCAGCGCAATCCGGAACTCCGTCATTCCGCCGGCTTTTGCGGCGGAATCCAGTGTCTTTGGTCTTTTTTGCAGGCGACTGACGATAGTTCGGTTAAAGTGCACTCGTCATATCGAGCTAATATTATCGAAGAAAAGAGAATTAAAGGCGCTGGATCCCGGCAAGCCGGGATGACGACGTGATGGTTTATTGCGGCGTTTTGTACACCTCCATTAAGCAGTTTCCATGACGGGTTTGCCGGCCCTGCGCGGCATTAAGGCCCCCGGATTTGCTCTTTTTCCCGTGTTGGGATATGATTATGCGCCTTTAAGAATGTTTCGGCGCGGATCATGCTAATCGTCAATAACCTTTCAAAATCGTACGGCACCCAGACCCTTTTCCGGGAGGCGAGCTTTACCGTCGGTACGGGTGAGAGGCTCGGCCTTGTCGGGCGCAACGGTACGGGCAAGACGACGCTTTTCCGGATGATACTGGGCGAAGAGGAACCGGATGCAGGGGAGATAATAATCCCCCGGGGTTATTCGATCCGCCATCTCTCCCAGCATATCTCGTTCAGCAAGGCGTCGGTGCTTGCGGAGGCGTCTGCCGGCCTGCCGGTCCGCGATGACGGCCGGGACGAGTCGTATAAAGCAAAGACTGTTCTCGCAGGCCTTGGTTTCACTGAAGCAGACCTTGACAGCGACCCGCGAAAATTGAGCGGCGGTTTCCAGGTGCGGCTCAACCTCGCCAGGATCCTCATCGCGGAACCCAGGATGCTCCTTCTCGATGAGCCGACGAACTACCTGGATATCGTTTCCATCCGGTGGCTCGTCCATTTCCTTAAAGGGTGGAAAGGGGAGATGGTCCTGATCACGCACGACCGTGATTTCATGGACTCCGTGACGACCCACACGATGGCCATCCACCGCATGCGGATGCGCAAGATACCGGGATCGACCCACAAATTATACGAACAGATCATCGAGGAAGAGGAGATCTACGAGCAGACCCGCATCAACGAGGAAAAGAAGCGGAAGGAGGTAGAACTCTTCATCAACAAGTTCCGGGCGCAGGCGACACGGGCCCGTTCCGTCCAGTCGCGCATACGCCAGCTCCAGAAAAAAGAGAAGATGGAGAAGCTTTCGACGCTCGAGAACCTCGAATTTTCCTTCAATGCGGCGCCTTTTCCCGGCCGGTGGCTCCTCGAGACGGACGGGGTGAACTTTTCCTACCCCGGGGGGCCCGACCTTATCCGGGGCCTGACTGTAGCCATAAAGAAACGCGACCGGATAGGCGTCATCGGGAAGAACGGCAAAGGCAAGACGACGCTGCTCAACATCCTGGCCGGTGCGCTGAAACCCGTCGACGGCACCATCACGTACAGCCAGAACCTCAAATTGGGATATTTCGGGCAGATGAACGTCGACCGGCTCGACCCGAACATAACAATAGAGGACGAGATCTGGAGTGTCGAGCCTTCCCGCAGCAAAACCGCCGTCAGGAACATCTGCGGGGCGATGATGTTCGACGGCGACAGGGCCCTGAAAAAGATAGGTGTCCTGTCAGGGGGTGAAAGAAGCCGGGTGCTGCTCGGCAAGATCATCGCCGAACCGGCGAACCTCCTGCTTCTCGACGAACCGACCAACCATCTCGACATGGAATCGATCGATTCGCTCATCGAAGCGATAGACGATTATGCAGGGGCGGTCATAATCGTGACGCACAGCGAGATGATACTCGATGCGGTGGCCGAGCGGCTTATCGTGTTCGACGGCCACAGGGCGGGCGTCTTCGACGGCAATTACGAAGATTTCCTCTCCCGGGTCGGCTGGGAGGACGAAGCCGAACGGGAAGCCGCCGATGCCGACAGGGAAGAGACGCCGGCCAAAAGCGCCCTGAAAAAAGAGTCAAAGAGGATCCGGGCCGATATCATCAATGAACGTTCCCGGGCCATGTCGCCGCTCAAGAACAGGATAAACGAGATAGAATCAGCCATCACCTCGGCGGAAAGGCAGCTCGCCCGGGACAATGAATCGCTCGTCGCCGCGTCGCGCCAGGGGGACGGAAAGGCCATCATGAGTTTCTCGGTCGCCATCCACGACGCAAAGAAACAAATAGACGACCTTTTTGACGAACTGGAAGTCATCACCGTCGAGCACGACGCGCTGGCACGGGAGTTTGAAGAAAAGCTGCGGAACGTCTAACGGCGTTCCGCATTCCAGGTTCCACGTTCCACGTTCCACGCTAAAAAATAAAAGATAAAATTCCAAATAGGACCTTGACTGGAAACCGGATGTATTGTTGCAATCCTTTGCGTGGAACGTGGAACCAGAAACGCTTTTCTTCAAAGCAGCTATATCGAATGTGATATATTTAACGTGTATTTCTTGTAGCGTTGAACTTTGAACTTTGAACCTTGAACGTTTCCGGAGGAAACATGCCTCTCGCTTTTAACTCTCTGAGCCATGGACAGATCGCATTCGGTTTCTTCAACATCGAAACGGACATGCTGCTTCTCGACATTCATTTCTTTTTTGCCGACAGTTTTTGCCGGGCTGTGAGTGAGCTGGCACAGGGCCCCGATGTTATGCCCCCGACGGTCCGGCCCATGAGCCGCCGTGCACAGGGCCAGGGAGATATACCCCTTACGGTCCGGCTGGATGCCTATACGCTCGAGCCGTCCCGGATCGGCAATCTTATGGGTTCGATTCACGGGATAGACTTTAGGGGTTTCATCGGAGAGGTGTACAGGCTTTATCCCTTTCCCGCCGAAGAAGAGAAGTTTCGTCAGCAGCCGGAAGGCTTCGGCAACCGGGAGGTGATCGAGAGAATCATCGTGAAATATGCGAAGAAGGAACCGATCGGTATAACATTCGATCCCGCCGATGGTTTCGTGGATATCGGCGGCTATGTATTTGAACGGGGTGAATTCCAGCGCCTTATCCTGTACGTCTGGGCCGGGGGGTATCCCCGCTGGCGCGATGGTATTCGCCCGGGGTATGTCATGGATATGAAGCGGGCGATCGAAAGCTCGTCGAACGCGCTCTTTGCCGGTTTGGAGTTTGGGACGGAATAAACGGGAAGGGCGGCCCTTTTTCTCTGTTTTTACTGTTTACTGTTCACCGTTTTACCCGTACAATAGGGTCATGGACGAAAAGAAAAGCAAGGAAGAAAGATATAATGAGGCGCGTATCCTCCATAAATCGCTCGACGAAAAGCTCCAGATGCTGCAGGCTAAACCCTGGCTTTCCGAGGATGAAGAGCTTGAGGTGAAGCTTCTCAAGAAAAAGAAGCTGTATTTCAAGGATATGATGGAGCGCATCAAGGAAGAAGCATAACCCCCCCCGGCAGTCGCAAAAGGGTATGCCTGTCAATGGCACGAGTATTGCTCTATCTTCTGATGGAGGAACGGGCAGTGCTCGACAGAACGATCTTGAAAGAGATAATAGGGATATTGATGGGCAGCGTCTTTTACCTGAGCCTGTCGGTCCGCGAGCGACTGGACATGGTCAGGCACCTGATGCGGTTCATGTCGTAAACAGATCCCACCCTTCGAAAAACAGGCCTGTGTGCCCCTGAGGCGATCGACTGCCGCTTGAGGCCTGTCTCAAAAAATAAGACTTTTCCGAAAAAATGGGACTTTCAGGACCGCGATATGAACTCTTCGATGGACCTGTTGACCTCGGCCGGCCTTTCGATCATGACCATGTGCCCGGCGCCTTCGATAAGCACGAGCCCCGCCCCCGGTATCGTGTCCGTCAGGTAGTGGGAATATTTTACCGGTGTGAAGCGGTCTTCTTTGCCGCATATGACGAGTGCCGGCACGGACAGGGAGCCGAGCTGTCCCATGACGTTAAAACCGTCGCAGGCCGTAAAATCGTTGAAGACGGTCTTCGCGTCATTCTTCATGTATTCGGTGAACACCTTTTCCTTCAATTTTTCGGGAAAAGCAGGAGAAAAGGCGGTGTCGATTATCATGCGCGCCGTTTTTTCCTTATCTTTGACAATGCCTTCCAGGATCTCGGGATATACCTTCAGGCGGGCGCCGGTCCCGATAAGGACAATGCCCCTTACGAGGGCAAGATACCGCATGGCGAGGTCGATGGCGACCGCCCCTCCCATCGAGTGCCCCACGATAAAAGCCGCCGGCACTTTGTTGAACGTGAGTGCATCCTTCAGGGCGTCGGCGTAGCCCCCTACTGAATCACAAGAGGGGCCTTCCGAATTTCCGTGGCCCGGCAGGTCGGCGAGGATAACCTGGTAAGACCCTTCGAAGTGCGGTCTTTGGAAAGCCCATGACAATGTCGAGCCCCCGGCGCCGTGGATAAAGACCAGGGGTATGCCGCTGCCATATCTTTCTATGTTCATGTGTATGACTCCTCTTTTTTGAAACATTATAGATGAACGACCACGAGATGCCAAGCAGAGGATTGTTGCTACCCTGTTCTCCAAGGCGCAACATGAGCCCCATTGCCGCCCGGCACCCGGGAAGTTGTGTCGCAATTCCCCAACCCCGTCATTCCGCCGGCTTTTGCGGCGGAATCCAGCGTCTTTAATCATAATTATTACCAGTTGACAATAGGAGCAATTCAAAATAGGCATGTCACACCTTGTGAATAATATTGAAGAAAGGTCAAGCAAAGACACTGGATTCCCGCTTCGCGGGAATGACGGAAGCGGGAGGGGGGATGACGGGTAGCGGAACAGTCGTGCATGAAACCGAGCGCAGACGTACTGCAGATTTTGGTAGCAATTCCCCGTGCCATTTGTTACTAAATAGCTTATATCCCGCATCTGCAATTATTAGAATGGAGGCTTGCATGAAGGCTCTCTTCTGGGGCACACGGGGTTCACTGCCGGCAGCGGCCGACACTTTGAACCTTCGGCAAAAGATAATAGACCGTATTGCGGCGTTGCGGGATGGACAGGGCCTTGAAGGCGTCATCTCAGGAGACGGGCATGAGGTAGCCCGATGGGGTTATTACGGGACGAACACCTCGTGTGTCGAGATCGCCGGGGGAAGCGAGTACGTGATCTGTGACGCCGGCTCGGGGATCCAGGACCTTTCCCGCAAGGTCATGGCCGCCGGCGGGCAGGGCCTGACATTCAGCATTTTCCTGTCACATCTTCACTGGGACCATATACAGGGTTTCCCGTTCTTCATCCCGCGCTACATAGCCGGGAATAAGATAAAGATCTACGGCGGCCATCCCGATATCGAGGCACGTTTTGCCTACCAGCAGGAATGGTCCAACATATCACTGCCGGACAGGGCCGACATTACATTCGAAACACTCGAGCCCGGCCGGGCCTACGATATCGCCGGTTTTTCCGTAAGTATGATGCCGCAGAACCATCCCGGCCATTCATTCGGTTACCGTTTTGAAAGAGAAGGCAAGAGCATAGTCTATTCCAGTGATTGCGAGCACCTTCCGCCAATTTTTGACGACTATCCGTTTATCGATTTTTTCAGAAGTGCGGACCTCTTGATCATCGATGCCCAGTACGATGCCAAAGACGCATTTGGGGCTAAAGAAAATTGGGGACATTCCAGCAACACCGTCGTTGCCGAACTCGGCGCGCAGGCCGGGGTTAAACGCTTGTGCATGTTTCACAATGAACCGACAATCGATGACACCGGCCTTGACAACTTTCTCGCGAAGACCCGCCGGTACCTGCAACTCACCGAACCCGACAGCACAATGAAAATTGATCTGGCGTACGACGGATTAATAATCGAAATCTGACACGGTTCCACGTTCCACCGTTCCACGTTCCACGAAAAAACCCCCGCTCAAAAAATGACCATTCCGGCATTTTGTTCTGTCTTTAGCGTGGAACGTGGAACGGTGGAACGTGGAACCTTTTTTTACAGGTAGTAATGTTTCACCGGCGCCAGATCATTCGTGAACTCGTAAACGAGCGGCTTCCCGGTCGGTATCTCGAGTGTCGGTATCTCTTCATCCGATATGTTGTCGAGGTGCTTGACCAGTGAGCGCAGGCTGTTGCCGTGCGCCGCAATGACGACCTTCGCCCCGCGGGCGAGTATCGGGACGATCGTGCTCTCCCAGTAGGGCAATACACGGATGCCGGTGTCCTTCAGACTTTCTGCAAGGGGAACTTCTTCCGGCGCCAGGGCATCGTACCGGGGGTCGTTTCCCGAGAACCTTTCGTCGGTGCGTTCAAGGGGCGGGGGCGGGACGTCGTAGCTCCTGCGCCAGAGCCGGACCTGCTCCTGCCCGTATTGCTCGGCTGTCTCCGCCTTGTTTAAGCCCTGCAGTGCGCCGTAATGCCTTTCATTGAGCCGCCAGCTTTTCCGCTGCGGGATCCACATCCGGTCCGTCTCTTCGAGGACGATCCACAGGGTCCTTATCGCCCGTTTCAGGACGGAGGTGAACGCCACATCGAATACAAAGCCGGCCTCTTTGAGCGCCCTGCCGGCGGACCGTGCCTCCTCGACACCTTTTTCCGACAGGTCTATATCGGTCCAACCCGTGAACCTGTTCTCGAGGTTCCATTGACTCTCGCCGTGTCGCAGCAATACCATGCGTATCATAAGAAGTTCTCCTTATCTACAGTTGGTCGACCCTGAAGCCTTCCTTTTTGAGAAGCTCGACGATACCTTCATCCCCGACGAGGTGACCGGCGCCGACGACGACAAATACCCGCCCGCCGGACCTAAGGTGTACGGCGATCTTTCGTGTCATGTTCCGGTTCCTGTCGGTCATTATCTTTTTGTAGACAGCCTTGAGCCTGTCATCATTCTCGAGAGACTTTGTAAGAATAGACGCGATGGTGCCGCCATCACCTCTTCCCCAGGCCGCCATCAGGGCGTCAACCTGTTCACCCGTTGACTTCAGGTCCTTCACCGTGTACAGGAGGAACGATTCCTGTTCCCCGTCAGGCAGACCGGAAAGCAGGTTGATCTGGTACTGCAGGCTTTCGAGTTCGACTATCTTTTTCTTCCCCGACGCCCTGGTCAGGAAATATTTGTCGATACCGTAATTGGGGTCGTAACCCAGCCGCATGAGTTCGAGGGACGATACCGTTATCCCGAGAAACCATGGCCTCTGACGATTGACCGCACCTGCCGGCAAACCGAGGGTTGCCGCCTGTTCGATGACATACGAGTAGGTTTGCGCCGAAATGTGGCTGACGAGCGAGTCGCCGGGCGCGTAGAAGGCAGCCTGGCGCAGCGCCTGAAGCGTCCCGGGCGCGACGTTGGTAATATCCGCCTCGACCGCAAGGGTTTCGCACGTTTCGAAGGCATCCTCGATAACCCCGGCCAGCGGATATGCATCTTTTTTCATGAAATGCACGGAGCCGAGTATGTACACGGTCGCCGAATTCGTCGTCGCACGCCAGAGAAAATGTTTGTCCGCGGTATGTCCCGCCCCGGGCGCGACAAGGCATGCAAGGAAGACGAATATAATGATGAATGATCGATAACGGCTTATTCTCATGACCTCTCCGGAGCGGATGTTCACCCATTATAGCAGATGATGCCTTGCCGGGGAAGAGATCCGCTCTACGACCGGCCCGGTTTTTGTGACGCCTGGTCGAGTTTTTTCAGCTCTTCGATACGCTTTACCGTCTCGGGATGTGTCGAAAACACCCCGAGCTTCAAGTTTTGCGGATGTTTCGCATCCATTTTGCGCAGGACATTCTGAAAAGGCCCCGTCCCCTTTCCCAGGCTTATCAAGAGTGACCCCGCCTCGCGATCGGCCTCACGCTCGAAATCACGTGAATATCCGTTCTCGATGAGCAAGGCGGGGAGAAATGAGGCGAAATTGGCGATGGATGTGATATCGCCGGTGAGCAGCGTCACGAGGAAGAACACGCCGGTGCTCTGGAGGATGCTTCTTAATGCGTGCCGTTTCTTGACGTGGCTTATCTCGTGGGCGAAGATCGCCATGAGCTCGTCATCATTGTCGGAAAGCGCCACGAGCTCATCGGTGATGACCACGATGCCCGACGGGAGTGCGAAGGCGTTCGCACCGATCTTCATGCCTTTCCGGAACACGATGGTATAACTCGCGGCGTGCGCCGGGTCTATCCTGGATACCGTCTGGACGAAGACATTCATTATTTCCTGCTTGCGCGCGAGATCCAGGCCGCTCGGCCTGAAAAAACGCTGGTCGAACATCTGGAGCGTCTGCTTGCTCGCCGAACTCGTCACATGCAGGGGGACGTTCCGGGCGGTGTAGCTTGCCGCATAGGGGATCGCGTAATAAACGATCCCGAACAGTGCCGCAACGACCATGATGACGCAGGCCATGACCGCCTTCCAGCGCGTCTCGAGATAATGCACCCAGTTCCATGACCGGTTTATTCCCGTCGCTGCCTCGATAGCGTCGACCGCCGCGCGATCATCTGTCTGCAGGAGCGATCCGTTGGGAAGCCGGATCGACCGTTTTGTCCGGCCGAGAGCGGGGTCGATCTCGAGCGCGCCCGGCCGCGCACTGTAGAAATTCTCCTGCATGTCGTCGGACAGGACGAGCGACGTCCCGTCAAACGTCACCCTGACAGGGTACGCCCGTGATGTTCTGCCATCAAAATAGTCGGCGGTGAAATATGTCATAGCCCGATCTCTATCCCGATAAAATCGGTCGCTGCGTCGCCGAGAGCGCTCAGGTCAGCTTCCGGCGCTCCGTGAAACGTGTTGAGGTCCTGCGTCGAAACGATGCTCAGATTGTCCATAATATACTTAAGGCGCCGTATCTTCGCCCAGGGAACGAGAAGCCCCAGGGAAAAGATGACCGCAAGGATGTTCGATATCCTGATCCAGACCAGCCGGCGTGTCGTGAACGTGCTCTTGAATTGCAGGCTCCCGAAGCGGGTCTCGGACCAGCAATGGTTCATTGTCATCGAATATATGGCCGCCTGCAGCGTGTAAAGGATGGCTGCCGCCAGGAAGGAACTGAAGAAGACCGTATAGAGCATGCTGAGCATACCGGACGGCGTCCCCGAAACGATCGATATCCGGTTGAACCAGTATGACGAGACCCAGGTGAAAAAGAGAAATGTGGCAACACCCAGCAGGGAAGCGAAAAAATAAGCCTTGTAGAAAGGCCCTTTCCGCCCGGAAAAAGCACTCCGCGTCGTGCCGTAAGCCAGGTTGTTGAAAAAATATTTCTTCTTGTAGAATTGCCACGCGGGAAAGAAGATGAAAAATGTGCACGGAAGGATCCCCGCAAAGAGGAGGTACGTTTCATAGCTGTCTTTCAGCCGGCCCAGGAACCGGAAGCGGATGTTCCTGTAAGACGTGTTGTGCGCGTTGAACCTCAGTGATTTGTACACGAGGAAGGGGAACACGAAACCGAAGACAAGGAACAGGCCCCCCGCAATGACAGGCTCGAATTTTTTCAGCGCAATGTAGAAGATGAATATTGCCGCAATGATCAGGTTCCCTTTCAGTATGGCTGAGGGCTTCCCGTGAAAAGAAAAAGGATGGCCGGCCAGGCTCGTATTCGCCCAGATATAGCGCCGGGTCCGCACCTTTGCCCAGGCCGCATAGACGCCGAAGGTGATTATCGTGAGAAAGAGATTGACGATCCAGATCCTGAAATATTCGCCGGCCGACGCCGTAAACTCGAAGCCGTACCTTTTCGGTGAGGCGAGGGCCTCGTCCGACACGAGGGCGAGCGGTGAACCGCACCGGGGACAGTAGGCAGGCTGGTCCCCCGGTTCCGAATACGGGAACGCAACATTGCATCTGCCACACACCATTCGCTTCACGTTCAATGACCTGACTGACTATTATAAACGCCGGAAAGAGAAATAGAAAGGGGTTTGACAATCAGCGGTTTCATGCATATGTAACGGTAATAAGGAGTCTTTATGCCGCCGCGCGCGATATGGAAAGGCCGGCTTCAATTCGGGCCGTACACGATACCCGTCAAGCTTCACACCGCCGTCAGGGAGCAGCGGATACAGTTCCATCTTTTGCACGGCAATGACCACGTGCGGCTCAGGCAGCAGATGGTATGCGCGTATGAACACATTCCCGTCCCCCGGGAGGAACAGGTCCGGGGTTTCGAGATCGAAGAGGGCAAATTCGTTATTGTCGAGGATCAGGAACTGGAAAGGATCGAACCGGAAGAAAGCCGGACGATCGAGGTCCATGAATTTGTCCCGGCCGGCGAGATCCATCCCCTGTACCGGGAAAGGGCGTACTATCTCGGGCCCGATGCCTCGCAGAAGGAATACGCCGCCCTCGCCCGGGCACTGTCGGACACGGGCGTGGAGGGTATATGCACCTTCACCATGAGGAGGAGATCATATTTCGGCTCTGTATGGTCGTTGAAAGGAATGATACGGCTTACGACGCTGCGCCATGCCGAAGAGGTCATCGCCGTGGGATCGCTCGATCTTCCCCGGGTCGCACTGTCCGAAAGGGAGCTGAAAGTGGGGGCGGACCTCGTTCGGGCCCTGACCGGCCCCTTTGAGCCCGACAGGTTCGAGAATGAGCACCAGAAGAAGCTGCAGGAGATGATCGACAGGAAGGCGGCCGGCGAAAAGATCTCGATCCTGCGCCCGAAGAAGAAGAAGGCAACTGCGCCCGACCGGCTCCTCGAGATGCTCGAGGCAAGCCTGAAAAAGGTCGGCTGAGGGAGGCGCCTATGGCCGGGGCACATGCGATCTGGACGGGGACTGTCAGCTTCAGCCTCGTCGCCATTCCCGTACAACTCGTGACGGCTGTTACGGCAGGCCGGGTACCGTTCCGGATGCTCCACGCGAAGGACAACTCACCCCTTTCCCGGGCGATGTTCTGTCCGGGCGAAGAAAAGATCGTACCGCCGGATGAGATCGTACGCGGTTTCGAGATCGGCCCCGACACGTATATCGTCATGACCGGCGAAGAGCTCGAATCGGTGTCACCCGGGCGTTCGCGGGCGATCGAGATAACCGATTTCATCGACGTCAACGACATCGATCCGGTCTACTATGACCATCCCTATTATCTTGTCCCGGCAAAGGGGGGCGAAAAGGCCTACTGCCTTCTCGTCGAGGTCATGCGTCAGACCGGCCGGGCAGGAATAGCGAAATTTGTCCTCGGGGAGAGGGAATACCCGGTCATTGTGCGCTCGACAGGGAAGGCCCTTTCTCTCATCACGCTCCACTATCATGACGAGATCTTCCCGGAAGAAGGCATCGTGCCCGGGGATGCCGGGACGTCCTCCCGGGATGCAAAGGGAATGATGGACGTGATAAAGAGTATGACGTCCTCTTTCAATCCCGGGAAATATACGAATGAGCGCAGGAAAAAAATAACCGCCCTCCTTAAAGAGAAGGCAAAGGAACATACGGTTCAATCCCCCGTAACCGGTGAAGAGGCGCCTGAAGGGCCCGAAGACCTCGTTTCCGTGCTCCAGGAAAGCGTGCGCAAGGCGAAGGCGGCCCGATGAAGAAGTCGACTGCCCGGATCGGCGAGAGGAACCTGTCGCTGTCAAACCTGGACAAGGACCTCTATCCTTCATTCGGCTTTACAAAGGCGCAGGTCCTGGAATACTATCGAAGGATATCGCCGTACATCCTTCCCCACCTCAAGGACCGTGCGTTGACGCTCAAGCGGTACCCCAACGGTGCGGACGGGGATTTCTTCTTTGAAAAGCGGTGCCCCCGCTATCGTCCCCCGTGGATAAAAACGGCGGACATATCCCGGACGGGCGGAGAGCGCATGACGGTATGCCTTGTTAACGATCTCGACACCCTGATGTGGGTCGGGAACCTGGCATCGCTCGAACTGCATGTCCCCATGGCACGCGCCTCGAGCCCGGGTATACCGGATTTCATGGTCTTCGACCTCGATCCCGGCGAAGGGGCGAACATCCTCGATTGCGCCCATGTCTCGTTCATATTGCGCAACGTGCTTGCCGACCTCAAACTTACGTCTTACCCGAAGACGTCCGGGAAAAAGGGCCTCCACGTTTATGTGCCCCTGAACAACAAGAAGGTGACGTTCGACGATACGAAGAGATTTTCGCGCACGGTAGCGGAGGTCATGCAGCGCAATTATCCTGACAGCGTGACCGCTGTCGTGGCGAAGGGCATGAGAAAAAAGAAGGTATTTATCAACTGGGCGCAGAACGGCACCTCAAACACGACCGTATGCGTGTATTCTCTTCGCGCTGCCCCGAAGCCGACCGTGTCGTCGCCGCTTTCGTGGGATGAGGTTGACAGCCTCGCAATGCAGGGAAACCCCGATGGATTCCTGTTCCTCTTTTCACAGGTAATAGACCGGGCCGAAAAACACGGCGACCTGTTTGCCGATGTCCTGAAACTCAAGCAGAAACTTCCCTATCTCTGATATGGGTCTTAAAGATTACACAGAGAAGCGAAAATTCGGTCAGACACCCGAGCCCCCGCCCGGGCTCCCGCGCAAACACCCAAGGCTGATCTTCGTTGTTCATAAACATGCCGCGCGCGCTTTGCACTATGATCTCAGGCTCGAACTTAACGGTGTCCTCAAAAGCTGGGCGATCCCCAAAGGACCCTCGCTCGACCCGACGGTGAAAAGGCTCGCAATGATGGTCGAAGACCATCCCTACGAATATAAGGATTTCGAGGGCGTCATACCGGAAGGCAATTACGGAGCGGGAAATGTGATTATCTGGGATAAGGGATACTGGCGTCACCCGGACGACGAGGCAGGGACAGCGAGCGAGGCGCTTCTCGAAGAAGGATTGGACAAAGGCAACCTGAAATTCGTCCTCGAAGGTGAAAAGCTGCATGGGAGCTTTGCCCTGGTGAGGACGAGCAGAGACCCCCGGTCATGGCTCCTCATAAAGAAAAAGGACGCCGGGGCGGTCGGCGGAAACATCGCGGAGGACAGCCGTTCCGTTGTCTCGGCGAGGTCGCTCGAAGACGTGTCGCGCGACGACCCCGAAACAGCCTCCAAGCGTAAAAAGGTGGAACGCATCCGCAAGGCTGAGGCCTCGGAAAAGGTCGACCTCTCCGACGCGCCCGCCGCGGATATGCCGCACCACGTAAAACCCATGCTGGCCACGCTCGTCAAGGAACCTTTCAATGACGACAACTGGATCTTCGAGGTCAAGTGGGACGGCTACCGTGCGATCGCCGAGGTGAAGGGCGCAGACGTGTCCCTCTATTCCCGCAACCTCCTGTCCTTGAGCGACAGGTTCGTCCCCGTCTATGAATCGCTCAAGAAAATGCGCCTCGAGGCCTTGCTCGACGGAGAGATCGTCGTTGTCGACGATGCAGGTTATCCCGATTTTCATATGCTGCAGGACTACCGGCGGTCAAAAAAAGGGCATCTTTTTTACTACGTTTTCGACCTCATCTATTTTGACGGGCACGACCTGACCCGGCTGCCGCTCATCAGGAGAAAAGAGATACTGAAGCAGGTCCTCCCGTCCCTTCCCGCGATACGGTACACGGACCATGTCGTGCGGGACGGCGTGGTGTTCTTCGATGTCGTGAAGGAAAAAGGCCTCGAGGGGATCGTCGCCAAGGATTCGCACAGCGTGTACCGGATGGGCAAAAGGAGCCTTGAATGGCTCAAGGTGAAGGCACGAATGACCCAGGAGGCTGTCATCGGGGGGTTTACCGAACCGGGAGGCGCGCGCAGGCATTTCGGCGCGCTCGTCCTGGGCGTTTATGAGAACGGGCATCTCGTGTATATCGGCCATGCGGGCGGGGGATTCAGCGAGAAGACGCTCGCGGAGATCGGGGCCAAACTGAAACCGCTTGTCCGCGCAACCTCGCCTTTTGCAACAAAACCTAAGACGAACAGTCCTGTCACATGGGTCGAGCCCGGGCTTGTGTGCGAGGTATTTTTCCACGGTTGGACGCCCGACGGCCTCATGCGCCAGCCCACCTTTGTGGGGCTCAGGGAAGACAAATCCCCGCGCGAGGTGGTCCGTGAGAGGCCGGTTGTCAAAGACGGCGAACGCGCCGCAGGCCATGATGAAGAGAGTTAAGCATGTACGTGTGACGTATGCCGCCGATCCATCTCATAGCAATATTATCCTTTGCCGTCTCCAGCAATTTTGACAATGTCGGGGTCGGTGTTGCGTACGGGATCAGGGGAGCGTGCATCCCGTTCCTTGCCAATTTCATCATCGCTTTGATCAACAGTTCCGGGACGGTCGTCTCGATGATCGTCGGGACGACTGTCGCCCGGGTCCTGGCGCCGCACATCGCCGGGACACTGGGCGGGGCGATCCTGGTATCGATCGGGGTATGGGTCATCGTTCAGGGCATGCGGCACCTCAACCGGAGCATGCCGATAGAGGACGAATTGCGTGAGAGGCTCGATCGTTTGTCGGGGATGTCCGCGCCGATGAGGATCTGGCAAATGATCAGCAATCCCTTCGTGACGCACCCCGACTGCAGGGATGCGATGGGCCCGGCAGAGGCATTCGTCGTGGGTGTCGGGCTCACGATGACGAACGTTGTCACCGGTTTTGCGGCGGGCATGATGGGGCTCAACATCGTCCTGCTCACGCTTGTTACGATGCTTTTCAGCGTCCTTGCCATATGGTTGGGGAGGGGCGCCGGGAATTCGCGCGCTTTCCGCTGGATAGGGAGATACAGCAGCACAGTTTCGGGCCTGCTCCTCATCGGCATAGGGGTGCTCGAGATATTCGTATGAAACATTTGCCTTGCGGCGGCCAATACCACTATAATCAGGTATGCAAAAGCCGGTTGCTCACTCATGATCAAACTCAGGAAAATGTTGAACCCCGGGGCAGTCGCGCTCATCGGCGCCACAGACCGGGAAGATTCACATGGTTACGCCGTCCTTAAGAACCTCCTGAAGGCCCCTCAGCGGACGCTTTACCTCGTCAATCCCGCGAAGCCCGAGGTCATGGGAATGAAATGCTTCCCGTCGGTACGGGATGTGCCCGCGCCGGTCGACCTTGCGGTCATCGTCATCCCGGCCCCCGGTGTTCCCCGCGTGGTCGAGGATTGCGGACGGGCGGGGGTGAGCGGCGTCATCATCCTGTCGGCGGGGTTCTCGGAATCGGGACCCGACGGAAGGGCGCTCGAAGACGAGATCGACAGGATCAGGAAACGGCACGGGCTCAGGGTCATAGGCCCCAATTGCCTCGGCGTCATCGTCCCGCGCCTCAAGCTCAACGCAACGTTTCTCTCCGTAGATGTCAAACCGGGCAAGATCGCCCTCATATCCCATGCGCTCGGAGAGGAGATACTGGAAGTGGGGGGGACGGTCGGTATCGGCTTCAGCATGTTCGCATCCCTCGGGTCCATGATCGATGTCGAGTTCGGCGACCTCATAGATGTTCTCGATGATGACTTCAACACGCGCAGCATCATGATATACATGGAGCATATAAAGGACCCGCGGCGCTTCATAAGCGCGGGCAGGGGATTTGCGCTCACGAAGCCCATCATTGTGCTCAAACCGGGCAGGTCGGAAAAAGGCTCCCGGATGCTCGCCGAGCGGACGGGAAGGCCCATGGGGGACGACCGGGTGTATGATGCCGTGTTCAGGAGGATCGGCATGATGAGGGTAACGGAGGTCAGGGACCTCTATAACCTCGCCGAGGTCCTTGATTCGTACCATCTACCCCGAAGTCCCCGGCTCGCGGTGATCACGAACGACGGCGGGGTCGGCATTATAGCGGCAGATGCACTCGAGGAACGCGGCGGGGAATTGGCGGACCTTCCGGCAGGCCTCAAGGAAAAGCTGAAAGAGATGCTGCCGCGGCACTGGCTGGCGGACAACCCGGTAGACATCATGGCGGACGCGGACACCCGCCGGTACAAGGACGTGCTTCGGGCATGCCTTGCTGAAGGTGAGATCGACGGGGTGCTCGTGATATATACCCCCCGCTCGGCGTCCGATGCGGTCGATGTCGCGAATGCCGTTATCAGCCTGTACCGCAGCACGCAGAAACCGGTCATAGCCGTCTGCATGGGCGGAAAACGCGCGGCACGGGGAAGGCGCAGGCTGCTTGCCAATAATGTACCGGCCTATGCCACGCCGGAAGAGGCCGTAAAGACGTATCTGTACATGTACGGTTACCGGCGCAACATCGAACTCCTGTACGAGACCCCTTCCGAAGTGGTCGAGACCGACTCTCCCTTCAGGGAAGTCATCAAGTCTGCGATCCAGGAATGCACCGATGTCGGTGAGCTGCAGCTTGAAGGCAAGTATGTCCTTGTGCTGCTCAAGCATTACGGGGTCCCGATCATCGAGGGCCACGCTAAAGGCCTTACGTTGAAGCTCGGATCGTACCGGGACCCGGAATTCCGCTCGGTGCTTGTCCTCGGGGAAGGCGCCAACGGGCCCGAAGGGCCGTCGATCGGTCTGCCGCCGCTCAACCGCACCCTTGCCCGGCGCGTTATAGACGATATGCCGATGACAACACATGTCAGGGATGCTCTCTATGGCAATCCGGATACCCTGCAGAACCTTGAAGATATCCTTGTCAATTTTTCAAATATAATAGTCGATTACCCGGAGATAGAGGCCATGGATATCGGCCTTAACCTCGACGCGCCGGATATCCATGCATCCGGCGCAACAGCGCGGCTCTCGCAGGGTTTTCGACAGGCGGGGTCATACGACCATCTCGTCATTTCCCCTTATCCCTCTCACCTCGTACGGACAATGCAGCTGCCGGACGGGACGGAGGTCCTTTTGAGGCCGATGCGGCCGGAGGACGAGTCCATGGGCCGTGAAATGCTGACAGCGCTATCGGAAGAGACGCTCAGGACCCGGTTCTTCGGCGTGCCGCGGATCGACCATGATCTTCTCGTGCGTTTCTGCAATGTCGACTATGACCGCGAGATAGCGATCCAGGCCCAGGTCGAGCGGGACGGGAAGGGTATGATCATCGGCGGTTTCAGGCTGGTGGCGGAAGCAGACCCCGAGACCGCCCAATTTGCCATACTCGTGCGCGATGACTACCAGAAAATGGGGATCGGAAGGCGCTTGATGCTTGTCATGATAGATGTTGCCCGTGAAAAGGGATTCAAGGAAATATTCGGGATCGTTCTCAGCGACAATAAAAAAATGCTGGCCATGTGCCGGGGCCTGGGTTTTACAACGAAACGCGAACCCGAAGGGATCACGCGGGCATTGTTGTCTCTGTAAAGTGTAGATAAGAACCGGGACGTAATGGACGTGTCACTGTCGCCGTCACCCCTGGGCAGAGATTGCGTCACAATCCCCGTCACCCCGGCGCAGGCCGGGGTCCAGTGTCTTTGTTTTTGTTTTTTACTTTAGACTTAAATCAGCCACTGCTTTTCCGGATCTCATACGACTTCTTTTTGAAAAGCCTGGTCGAATATTCCTCGATCACGACCTCGCTTCCGGACGGTTTTTCCTTTTCCGGCACGGCGATCTCGATCTCCTCGCCGCCCTCGAGCCTTATTTTATAGAGCATAGACCCCGGCTGCTGGCTCGATCTCTTGATCTCGAGGACGCTGCCCCTCATCACTTTGCCCGTCGGTTTCGGGGAATCAAGGGCGGAAGCATACACGCCAATGATGACAAGACAGATAAGCGGTATCCACAGGTAGAGGAACCGCTTCGTGCGCGATCTCTCCGCGTCCGTCTTTCTGGCAGGCTGCCTGGCCTTCTTCGATCCCATGGTATCAAAAGATAGCAAAACGCCGGTCGGATGTAAAGTGATGTCCCCGGGGATGACGGGACCGGGAAAAGATGCTAGAATGTCGCCATGCTGACAATCGATCTCAACTGCGATATGGGAGAATCGTTCGGTGCGTATACGATCGGCAGTGACGCCGAGGCTGTAAAGTATATCACATCGGCGAACATTGCCTGCGGGATGCATGCGTCCGACCCGTCGGTAATGAAAAAGACGGTGCGCCTGTGCAGGGAGCATGGTGTGATGGTGGGCGCCCACCCCGGCTATCCGGACCTCGCAGGGTTCGGCCGGCGCCAGGTCGCTATGGCGAACGATGAGATCATCGACAGCGTTCTGTACCAGACGGGGGCACTGAAAGCATTCACTGACCATTTCGGGATGCGCCTCCAGCACGTCAAGCTGCATGGCGCCCTGTATCATCATACCCTCGAAAGGGAAGACCTTTTCGTGGCTATTGCACAGGCAATATGCAAGGCATTCGGTGAGATCACCTTCTTCACGCTCGCAACACCGGGGTCCGCCACTTTGAAAGAGTCGTGCGCTTCACAGGGTATCCGGCTTGCGCTCGAGGCTTTTCCCGACCGGGCATATACGGATGAGGGGATGCTCATGCCAAGGAACAACCCCGGGGCCGTGATCGGCGATGCGGAAACGATAGCACGCCGCGCGGTGAAAATGGTCATTGACCGGGGGGTCACGGACCCGAATGGCCGCCTCATCGGGCTCGAAATAGATACACTGTGTACCCATGGGGATAATGACGCAAGCGTGAGGGCCGCCCCGCTTATCCGGGAATATGCCCTGAGCGGCGGGATAACGATAAAGGCCTTCGGTGCCTGAATAGATATATGACCAGGGAACGGTATGGAGAGTCGGGTATCAGGATCGTCTTCGGGGAGGGCATCGACGAGGCAGCCCACGAGATGGTCCGGAGGTTCTTCCTTCATTTTCGGTCAGCCGGCATACCCGGCGTGATCGATATCATCCCGTCCTTCCGGACATGCCTTATTCACTTCGACAACGAACGGGTGCGGTACGATGATGTCTGCGAATATATAGATTACGCCGGGGCCGCCTGGCAGGACATGGCGTTGCCCGATGCCGCGCGGATAGAGATCCCCGTACATTATGGCGGTGACTACGGTCCGGACATGGATTTTGTCTGCTCCTATTCAGGACTTTCCCCGGAGGAGGTCATCGAGATCCACTCGGCGCCCCTGTACCGCGTCTTTGCGGTAGGTTTCATGCCGGGTTTCCCGTACCTCGGCCCTGTCGACAAGCGGCTTTACGTGCCGAGGCAGGCTACCCCGGTCCTGAAAGTGCCGAGAGGGTCGGTCGGTATCGCACAGCTTCAGACGGGGATCTATCCTTTCGACTCGCCTGCCGGCTGGCGCATTATAGGCAGGGCAATGGTCCGGCTCTTCGATCCGGCGACGCCCCCGTACAGCACCCTCAATTTCGGGGATACGGTGAGGTTCGTCAGGATATGATAACCGTCATCAATCCCGCCTTTCTCTCACTGATCGTTGACAATGGCAGGTTCGGCCACGGTCACATCGGCGTCCCGCCATCTTCGGGGCTCGACCGCTTTGCCGTGAACATGGTCCGCACCATCCTCGGGAACCCCGACGATGCCCCGGTCCTCGAGGTCATGGGCAATGACCTTTCCCTGTCGTTCTCTGAGACAATGACGTTCGCCCTGACCGGGGCGCGGGTTAAGGCAACGCTCGACGGCGAGGCTGTTAATGCGTGGTCGGCGGTCCGGGCGCCGAAGGGCAGCGTCCTCAAGGTGCTGGAGGTCCTGGAAGGTTTTCGTTACTATGTCGGGTTTTCAGGGACCATTGCAGTCGACCCGGTTATGGGCAGCTGCACGACAAACCTGGAATGCGGTTTCGGGGGGTTTCACGGCAGGCCCCTCATGAAGGGGGACGTGCTCACGTTGCGCGATATGTGTGAACCCGGGGGGCTTTCTGCCATCCCCGGTGAAGTGATCCCCTCCATGAAGGAACCCCATGTCCTCAGGATGCTTCCCGGACCGGAGGCCGACCGTTTCGAACCCGACTCGGTGAAGTTCCTGTCCGGCAGGGATGAGGCGCTTGTCTTCCGGGCATCGGCGCGCCTGAACAGGACCGGTATACGGCTCGAAGGGCCCGCCCTTCAGTTCCGGGACAGGGCAGAACAGAGCATCATATCGGAAGGGATCCTTCCGGGGACTGTCCAGGTGCCGGCAGACGGGCTGCCGATCATAAACTGCGTCGAGAGAACGATAGGAGGCTATGCGCGGCTCGGCACCGTAATTGACGTCGATCTCGACAGGCTTGCCCATATCAGGCCGTTCGACCGGGTGGCCCTGAGCGTGACCGACAGGGAAGAAGCGTCCCGCCTGTCGCGGGCGCGCAAGGACAGCGTCGTATTCTCCGTGAAAAAACAGTAAGTTTCAACTTTCCCCTTAATTTTGCGCCTCTAGATACGATAACACCTTTAACAGAGCATTCCACTGTGGAGGGGTTAAGGTGAAAACATTCATGGACAAATTTTCAATCGGTCAAAAGGCGTTTTTTGCTCCCATTGCGGCGGCGGCGTTCTTTGTAGCTGCCGGCATTGTATCCATGGGCTCCGGACCGGGTACGGCCTTCTTCGTCCTTCTCGGAGCAGGGATCGTTGTGACGCTGGCCACGGGTTATCTTACCGCGAGCGCCATGCGGGCCCCGTTGAAACAGCTCGAAAAATCGTTCGAGGGCCTTTCACAGGGCGACCTGACAAAGCGCATGGACGAGGCGTCCGCGGGGGAGTTCGGGGTGATGGGCAAGAACTTCAACACCTTCGTGGACCGAGTCAGCACAGCCCTGTCAGGGGTGGCCGATTCGAGCAGCCAGATATCTTTCGCGGTCAACACCCTCGATGCCACCGCGACCCAGATGGCAAAAGGGACCGATATCATCGTGACCGAGATCACGTCGGTGGCGACGGCGAGCGAGGAGATGTCGGCGACGGCCAACGAGATAACGAACAACTGCATCGCCGCGGCGAGGAGTTCGGAAATTGCCAACAACTCCGCGATGACCGGTGAAAACATCATCCAGGAGATCATCCGCAGCATGGGACGCATAGATGAAAGCGTCAAAGAGTCGGCGCTCATGATCCAAAAGCTCGGCGAGCGCTCCGACCAGATCGGCGAGATCGCGGGCATCATCAACGACATTGCCGAGCAGACGAACCTCCTTGCATTGAACGCCGCGATCGAGGCCGCCCGCGCCGGAGAGCACGGACGCGGGTTTGCCGTCGTAGCGGACGAGGTCCGCAAGCTGGCGGAAAGGACCACCGGGGCGACAAAACAGATCGGTGAAACGATACAGACGATGCAGAGCGAGATGAAGAATGCCGTCGTTTCGATGGAAGGCGGCGTCAAAGAGGTGGAGGTAGGAAATAACGAAACGGCGAAGTCGGGGGATGCCCTGAAGGAGATCCTGCACCAGATCAACACCCTGGGATCGCAGATCAACCAGATCGCCGTCGCGTCGGAAGAGCAGAGCGCTACCACGAGCGAGATCAACAACAACATCCAGAAAATATCGAAGATAGTCGAGAACGCGGCGAAGAGCATCGCCGAAAACGCGGAAGCGTCATCGAATCTATCGAGCCTCTCGGTCCAGCTCACGAAGCTGGCGAACGAATTCAAGATACAGGACACCAGGTCGTCGGACCGGGCTTCGTCCACAAAGGAAGACGTTGTCACCTTCGTTGAAAAAGCTGCGGACTATCTGAAAAACTCTCGCGACAAGCAAAAGGCCTATAATGAAATGTCCGATCCGCACGGCCGTTTCGTGAAGGGTGAGCTGTATGTTTTCATCAACACCATTGAAGGGTACACGGTCGCCCACGGGCAAAACCCGAAACTTGTCGGAAAGTTCATGCTTGACCTCAAAGATGCCGACGGCAAGCTCTTCATGCGGGAAATAACGGATATAGCGAAGGCAAAGGGAAGCGGTTGGGTCGAATACAAGTGGATGGACCCCGTCACCAGCCGGATCATGGTGAAGATGACGTACTGTAAACGGGTGGGAGATGTTTATATTGGGTGCGGGATATATAAGTAACGGCTAACGGCGTACGGCTAACGGCGTACGGAAAAGCGAAGCGGCATCCTGAATGAAAAAACAAAAGAGCAAGCATTTCAGCTTGCTCTTTTGTTTCTTTGGATTTTCGCTGTTGCCGTCCCTATTCCCCATACATGACGAACGCCGACCAGAAGAACGGGTGGTTGTATGCGCCGGGCTTTGTATCTTTAAGAAGGGACAGCTTGGCGGCGCGCAGGGCTTCGAGCTTTGTTTTTTCTTTGTGTATCAGTCCGTCATAAAAGGCGGTCATGAGGTCGCGGGTTGGCTCGTCGGCAACAGACCAGAGACTTACCAATGCTGCCGGGCTCCCGGCGTACATGACGGCGCGCGTCAGGCCGGTGACGCCCTCCGCATTGCTCAACTCCCCGAGGCCTGTCTCGCATGCGGAAAGGACCACAAGGCGCGCGTTGAAACGGGTATTCATTATTTCACCTAAGGTCAGGAAGCCGTCTTCTTTGTCGGACGGTATCTGGCTTAAGGCAATGGCCTGAAACCCCGGCTGCAGGATCCCGTGCGTCGAAAAATGTATATAGGAATACTGGGCCATGTCCGGGGATTTCGCTTTTTCCTCGCGGGCATCGATCCTCAGGTATACCTGGTGCTTCGCGCCGGTCTTTTCGTATATGGAGTGGATCGCTTCGATCTCCTCGGCCGTGCCCTTGAGGCGCGTCAGTGTTCCGCCCGACCTGAGGTATTCCGTCTTCATGAACACGGTACCCGGCGACGGGTCTCGGGGCGCTGCCATCTTCTCTTCCGCCGGCCGGCCTTCTTCGGTATTTTCCTTAGCAGCCGCATCTTTTTTGTCCACGCCGGTCTCGGCGATATATTCCTTGAAGTCATATACGGGGTCTCCGAAACCGACGAAGCCGCCCCGCGTGTTTTCCGTGCTGTGCTGGCTCCGCAGCACGCCGAGGACGGTGCCCGATTGAATATATGCCAGGGGATATTTCTCGATCATGAATATCTTCCCGCCGTCCTTCCCCGTGGTCATGAGGGCCTCGAACGGGAGATATGCGAGGATTCCCTGCGGCACTATTATCAAAGTCTTTCCGTCAATGTATTCCTCGACCGGCTTTACAAGCATGTCGTAGAGTTCGGCTGACAGATCATTGCGGAGGCGCTCTCCCCGCTGGATACCCCTCATATTGCCGAGCATTTTCTGCACGCGGCTGGTAAGCTCCCCGTACTGCGCCGGAAGTTTGACGATGTTGAGCCCGTTTTTCCCGATGACAAGACACCAGACGCCTTTTTTTGCCATGAAATACTCGAGCAGGACCTCATTTTCCTTAAGGACAGTGTCCTGCAGCTTTTTCGCTAAGATCGGCTGAGGGTACTCGACAGAGGCATAAAGCGGGTTCTTGTAGCGGATGTCGCGCCTGAGGGCGTCGAGCTTTTCCTGCGCCGCGTTTGCATCGCTCCTGAGTTGTTCGATCACTTTTTTATCGGGAATCTTTGCCTGGTTCTCTTCGGCGAGGCGCCTGGTCAGCATGACGATCTGGTTCTCGAGCAGGTCACGCTCTTTTTTTACGTCAGCATCGACGCCTTTTTCGAGGTCAACGCGCGCCTCGGCAAGCTGGTCGAGGAACATCCTGGCCTTCATCGCTTCAATATACTGGAGGGCCTTTTCGGCCCGGTCCTTTTCGATCACATAGAGGGCTGCACCTTCGTAATGATCATATATTTTTTCCATGTAGCTTCTTTTCAGCTCTGAAAAAGCGGCCTGTGACCGGACCTGTTCAAATTTTGCAAGCCCGGCATCATAAAGGCGTATCGCCTCCTCGACATCATCTTTCCGGGCGGCAACGGAGGCTTTTTTCAGAAGGACGACGCCTTGTGACTCCATGTCCTGCATCTGTCCGTAGAGACCGAGGGCCAGGTTGTAATTCTGGTCAGCCTGTTCGAAGTCACCCGCCGACAGGAAGACATCGCCTATACCCTGGTATGCATGTCCCTGGTCAACGAGCGAGTTCGCGGCAGTGACAAGGCGAAGCGCCTCCCGGAACATGTCGAGCGCGCCCATTCTATTTCCCCTCTCCAGGTAGATCTCGCCGAGCGTCTTGTAGATGTCGCCCTGTCCGATGGGTTCACGTATCTTCTTGTATATGGCCATTGCAGAATTGAACATTGCGAGGGAGTGATCGATCTTTTTGAGCCTGAGATATGCCTCACCCATCGTCCGGTAGGTATTCGCCTGTCCCAGCGGGGAATTTGCTCTTGTATATAACCTCAGTGCATTCTCATAGTACTGCAAGGCCCGCGGGTAGTCCCCCGCGTAAAAATAGATATCACCGAGGGAGCGCTGGACATTGCCCTGGCCTAAAGGCTCGTTCGCGCTCACATAGAGCGGCAGGGCCCTGTCGTACATCTCCAGGGCCCGCGAAAAATTGCGGTTGTAATAGCCGATGTCTCCTAACCCCTTGTAGATATCCGCCTGGCCCACGGGCTCTCTCGACTGGCGATAGATGGGAAGGGCGGTCTCGTATGCCTCCGACACGGCGGCCACATTGCCTCTTCTCAGGCTGAGCTGGCCCATGCGCCGCAGCGTGTCCGCCTGTCCGAGCGGATACCCGGCCGACCTGAACATCTCGAGCGCCTTCTTGTATGTTTCCAGCGCTTCATCGTTGTTGCCGGAAAAATAGGCAATGTCCGCGAGCCCTTTCAGGGTATAGGCCTCCCCGACGATAAAGCCGGTCTTTTTGTAGAGCGCCAGGGCGTTCTTGTAATGTTCCCGGGCATCTTCGACCTCCCCCGTCTTGAGGTCGATATCCCCGGAAGCGCGGTATACATCCGCCTCGCCGGCCTCATATGACGCGGTTTTGTACCGGGCGAGAGCCAGCTCCAGGGCGCCGCGCGCCGTCTTGTTGTCGCGCAGGCGCATGGCTGCATATGCCATGCTGCGGTAGACATGCCCTTCTTCCCGGGGCGATTTTTCCCGTGATATTATCTTGAGGGACGAATCGATAAGCTTTTGCGCCGTCGCCCCGTCACCGATCTGGCTGTGGACATCGGCGATCTTTCGTTCGATGATGCCCCGGTGTATGCCCGGCTTTGTCCGCGAATATATCTCGGCCGCCCGGTTGTACATGAGCAGGGCGTTCGTCGGGCTGCCCTGGTAGAACGCCGTGTCGCCGTTTCCTTCATACGAGCCGGCTATGAGAACATCGTCCTCAGACTCGCGGGCGAGAGGCATGGTGGCTTCGTAGAGCTTGAGCGCCTCACCCGGCCGGGACGTAAAGAGGAAATAGGCGCCGGCGCGGAGCATCATCCGGGTTAATGCCTTGTCATCCTTTCTTTTGCGTGCACCTTCGAGGACCATGTTAACCAGCACGTCATCGCGCCCCCGTATTGCGTCTTCCAGTACCTTCTCCAGAATGGGCGCATTGATCTTTTCCTCATTTTCCGCGAAGACGGTCCAGAAGCGGCCCCCTTCTTTATGCGCGCTGACAAGCGAATTCGCGATGCGCGCCTCCTCATCCCCGTCGGAGAACGTGTCGCCTGAACGGGCATAGCCGCTGATGATGAGAAAACATGACAGTACGGAAATGAGAATGAGAGATACACGTCTGAATGTGGTCATAGGGCCCGGGACCTTCTTTTTATGATGTATTCGGTACAGCGCTGCCTTAAACCGTTGCCGGCGGCGCGTATTCACCCGCTATTGCCGTACGCTGCATTTCTCCGGCCTGTAGCCGGGCGGCACAAGAACACGGTTTCAGGAAGTGCCCTCGAAAGGTTCCCGTCTATGAACGTCGGCACGGCGGGTGGATCGGGAGGGTCACGAGGCGGAGGACGTCCGGTGTCCTCGTTCGCGAGACAAACGCCAACGGATACTGCCAGTGATAACACGAGAAGCAGGATAAGAAAAAACCGTTTCACAATATGCTATGCCCGCACTGCCTTCCGTCCCTTTAATAGGGCGCGGTGATCGTTGTCCCGACCGCTTCCGGCGGTTTTGGATCCGGAGGATCGGCGAAACACATGCCAGTCACGGAAAGCATGACAATCGCCGAAACGATGATCTTTACGACCAGTTTCATTACTACCCCCGTTCTGCTGCCTGTAAAACCATGCCTTGGAACAAGAATAGTAAAAAGGACGGGAATTGTCAATATGCCATATTGCATTGATAATAAAGGACGTACGCGTTCGTAATCCAGGTCACAATGCTGTAAGGCCAGATTGTGATTTAACTCCCAATTTTTTTTCTTTATCTGTGACTCGAGTCATTTCGGGCCGCTGCGTTTGCCGGTATACTTTCGACAGTATGGGACGAGTGGTGATCAAAAGTAAATTTTATTTCATCGAAGCAAAGGATTTGCTTCTGAATTATCCGGATGCGCGGCACTTCGGGAATTGGGGCGGCCGGCGCACAAAAAAGGAGGCAAATACAATGATACGGGAAATAAGGTTTATTGTGACCGGTGAAGTGAAGAAACCAAAAACAGGCGACTGGTTCCTTAACTCTAATAACCTTCCCATTTGTGCAGCCCACGATTTCAATGTTACCAAGTTCCGCATGCTTAAAATGGAAGCGATCGATGAAGAGGGCCGGGCGGTAAGGACAAGCCGGGTGATCTTCTAGAAGGAGCATGGGGGGGAGGCTGTCGGGCGGCCTGTCACGAACGGCCGCCCCAAACCTCCTCGCCGGCTTCATTTTTCCTGTGGTAATCATACCCCGTGTCGGGTAATATTAACGTTAAAAGGGACGTACAGGTGAAACTCGAGCACATAGGTTTTGTCGTTGAGAAGATCGAGGAGTTTGCACGGGTGCTGAAGGCGATAGGGTTCGGTGCAATGACCCGCCCGGTGGCGGATCATAACAACAACGTCTACGCGTCGTTCGTGCCTGTCGGCGGCAATGACGATGTGTATCTCGAGGTCTTGGAGCCGGTCGACGACACGTCGGTCGTCTCGGGCTTCCTGAAAAGGACAGGCGGCGGCCTCCATCATTTATGCTTTGAAGTGGACGATATAGAAAAAGCCTCAAAGGAACTCGCAGGGCTCGGCTTTAAAATGGTGTCCGGCCCGGCCCTGTGCCCGGCGTACGACGAAAATCTGGGACGTACATGCGAAGGCGTCACAAAGATATCCTTCTTCCTTTTGCCGAACCGGCTGCTCATCGAGCTATTGGAAAAAGGACGGTAGGAGGAAGCTGCCCGTGACACGGGACGATGCCGAAAGATTACTGAAACAGTATGTCAAGAACGACAGGATGCTCAATCATTGCTATGCCTCCGAGGCGGTCATGCGGTCGCTTGCGCGAAGGCTTGGAGAAGATGAAGAAAAATGGGCCCTGGCAGGGCTTCTCCATGATATCGACATCGAGGTGACAGATGCGGACCTGAGCCGCCACGGGCTCGAGGCGCAGAAGATACTGGCGCAGAACGGGGTCGATCCCGAGATCGTCGATGCAGTGCTCATGCACAACGAACGTGCAGCCGGCGGCAGACAAAGGGAGACCCGCTTCCAGCATGCGCTAGCAGCCGGCGAGACAATAACGGGCCTCATCATCGCGACGACCCTCGTGTACCCGGACAAAAGGCTTGCCAGCGTGAAGACAAAGTCCGTTGTCAAGCGCATGAAGGAAAAGGCATTCGCTGCCTCGGTGAACCGGGACATAATCATGGAATGCGAGATGATCGGCATTCCCCTCAACGAGTTCGCCGAGCTGTCCATCGCTGCGATGCTCGAGATAAGCGATACATTAGGGCTTTGAACGGTGCAACGGGGACCCTTCCCGGAAATCCTGCCCGAAATAAATATTCACCAACGAGATAGAACCGGATGAATGGCGTATCGACGAACGGCACAGTGCTGGCGAAAATAAAGAATTCACCTTACGTGCAGGCCTTTGCAAGCTACCGCATGATCGTCATGGTCATTCTCGGTTTCGCTTCCGGCCTGCCGCTGCCGCTCACGTCAGGCACGCTCCAGGCGTGGCTGACCACGGCGGGCGTCGACATAAAGATGATCGGCATCTTTTCCATCGTCGGTCTTCCTTACACGTTAAAATTTCTCTGGTCGCCTTTCATGGACAGGTTTGTGCCGCCGTTTCTCGGCAGGCGCAGGGGGTGGATCGTCTTGACGCAGGTCGCCCTCCTTGCCGGTATTGCGGTTATGGCCTTTATGTCGCCTCAGAGCATGCCCCTCGCGCTCGGCATCATCGCCCTGTGCGTCGCATTTTTTTCCGCTTCGCAGGATATCGTCGTCGATGCGTACCGGACGGACGTCCTGCCGACACAGGAGAGGGGCACCGGGGTCGCAGTTTTTATATTTGGCTACAGGATAGCGTTTCTCGTTGCAGGCGCCCTGGCCCTCATGATGGCCGACAGGGTGGGATGGCAGAAAACATACATCTTCATGGCATCGCTCATGATCCTCGGTATGCTGGGCTCCTTCGCCGGGCGCGAACCGGATGGGAAGATAGTTCCGCCGCGAAGCATGGGCGAAGCCGTCTGGGGCCCCTTGAAGGATTTCTTTTCGCGGAGATCGGCCATCGTCATATTGCTTTTCATCATCCTCTACAAACTCGGCGACGCGTACGCCGGGGCGCTGACAACGGCATTCCTCATCCGCGGTGTGCATTTTTCTTTAAGTGAACTGGCGATCATCAATAAATTGATAGGGATCGTCGCGACGATAGTCGGGGCCCTCTTTGGCGGGACCCTGATGGTGAAGATGGGCCTTTTCCGCTCCCTCTGGTGGTTTGGCATCCTGCAGACAGTATCGAATTTTTCCTTTATGGTACTGGCCGTTATCGGAAAGAGTTATACCGCGGCCATCGTTGCGGTCGCGTTTGAAAATATCACCGGGGGTATGGGCTCGACAGCGTTCGTGGCCTTTGTCATGGCCCTGTGCAACAAGCGTTTCACAGCGACCCAGTTCGCCCTTTTGTCGTCTCTTGCCGTCCTGGGGCGCGTCGTGATATCCCCGACATCGGGATATATCGTGACCTATGTCGGATGGGCGATATTCTTCCTGTTCACGGTCATTGCGGCTCTGCCCGGTTTGGCCCTCCTTTTGTACCTGAAAAAGGAGATAATTTTGCTCGACAAGAGTGCGTCGTAACCCGTTTTTGCCTTATTTTTCATGCACTTCATTTTTATCAAAAGTTTTATTAAAGTTTTTTCATAAATTTCATTGACAGGTTTTTGATACTATGGGATACTGACAAACGAAGTTTCGGAAGTCGCTGTCAGTAGTGCTGAAGTGCCTTTAAGTACATCAACATCCACGACGCAGTTCCGTAATCTTCAAAAATATTTTAAGGAGGGTTTTAGTAAGATGGCAAAAGGAACTGTGAAGTGGTTTAATGAGTCCAAAGGTTTTGGTTTTATAACGCAGGATGACGGTGTGGATGTTTTCGTTCACTACTCAGCGATCCAGGACTCCGGTTTCAAAACCCTTGCGGAAGGCCAGGAAGTGAATTTTGACGTCGTGAAAGGTCCCAAGGGGCTTCAGGCGGCGAACGTAACAAAACTCTAAAACTTAAAATAAAGGGGCCCGGTCCGTGCCGGGTCCTTCAATACATTTTATCTCAGGTTTAGCCGTGGAAGATCTCGAACTGGAACGTTTGGGGTCTTAACACCACGACGCCGGGTTTTTCTTTTATATAATTCACCAACAACTGGTCAGTGACTTTACGGTATGCTTCGGCGGATGAGGCGTGGCGCAGGTACGTGCCGCCATCGTGCTTGATGGCGATGCCGACATGGGAGACATCGAGGCCGTCCGTCTCCGTGTACATCCCGATATAATCGCCCGTATCGAGGGCCTGCAAGATCTCCTCATCGATCGAGGACGAAGGGATATAGTCTATCATGCGTTCTACAACGGGGAGCCCGTCGAGAAACAGCGATCCGCCAGACGTGAGATTGAGCGATTTCAAAGTTGCCCGGGTCCTGTCTCCGCCAATCTCGCGGGTGATGTCCACTATGGACCCGCCGCTGTATTCCCGCCAGTCAGTGAAGAAATGGTTGCGCATTTGAAAGGAAACGATACCCGATCTATACCGCACTTTTTTGAGTTTCCCGAGAAAATCGGTGAATGAAGTAGAGCGGCGCAGCGACTCCACGTAATCGAGGAATGTGAAGCAGTCTATCCCGGAAAGGTCCACAACGAATTCTTCATCTGTGGCTGCACTGCCGATGAGTGTTGATTCCCTGTACGGGACCTCCAGAAATTTCCCCGACAGATACTGGATGCGCTCATCGACATCGTGAAGGCATTGTGCGCTGGAAAGCATCAGGTCGATGTCCGATTCCGTCCAGTTTCCGAGTGATATTTTTGCACACATGGTTTGTTATTCTAGCACAAAAACGAACGCGATGTCCCCTGTATGCCACATGGCCAAAACGGGTCGTGTCACCATTAACTTCTGCCTGAACACCCAAAAAGCGAGGATAAGACCTCTGCCGTCAGTCCACGGCAAACCGGACGAAACTCTCCGCCGTCATTCCGGCGAAGGCCGGAATCCAGAGTCTTTGATGTTATATATCTTCTATAATCTTACCGATATGCAATAGTTAATATCGAAAATTGCACGCTATATTAACGTGCCAGGAAAGGCAAAAGATACTGGATCCCGGCCTTCGCCGGGATGACGGACCTGGGCGAATTGCAACATGGCATCTCTGCCCGGAATGACGGACGGGAAGGGTTAATGTTTACGGAATACCTTCACCATTCTTGCGACAAACCTGCTATAATCGGTCCATGCCCTTTCACTCAATCATGAAAAGAAAAGACACTGGATTCCGGCAAGCCGGAATGACGAATTTAGTATTGCAAGCTAATCCTATGAACTTTGATATTCAGGGATAGTGTTCGCAATGCGCGTAACAGACATTCATGTTCACGGTTTCGGGACTTACGACACGCTAACGGACGACGCGGACGACATCCTCGCGATGGCCCGGCTTCATCATGCGTCCGGTGTTGACGCCATAGTCCCGACGGTTTACCCGTCATCTGCTGATGCGATGAGACGCAGCATGGCAGCCGTGAAGGCGGCGATGGAATGTCAGCGAAAGGACGGGCAAGGTGATGCGGCCGCTATCCTCGGCATCCATCTCGAGGGCCCTTTTCTCAACCCGGCCATGGCCGGCGCACTCGACAAAGGCTCTTTCCGTCAGCCGACGGTCGACAACTATCTTCGCCTCGTCGACGGTGTCGGTGATGCGGTCAGGATCGTTACGATCGCGCCGGAACTCGACGGTTCGCTCGAATTGATGAGGTTCCTGGCGGCCAACGGTATAACCGTCAGCATGGGCCATTCCGACGCTACTTTTGCCGAGGCTGAAGAAGGACACAGGGCCGGTGCGCGGGGCGTCACGCATATCTTCAACGCGATGCGCCCGATGCACCACCGGGAACCGGGGATTGCCGGCTTTGCCCTGATGTCCCCGGACGTGTATGTCGAAGTTATCGCCGATCCCTATCACCTGTCCGACCGGCTCATCGATTTTATATTCCGGGTAAAGAATCCTGAACGGATCATGCTTGTCTCCGACATGGTGCGATCGGGACCGGTAATCCCCGGGGACGGGGCCGCGCGGGACGCAACGGGAAGACTTGCCGGCGGTTCCCTGGTAATCACGGAGGCGGCGGCGCGTCTTAATGCCCTGGGGATCGACCGCAGCCTGACCGACCGGGCCATCCGTGAAAATCCGGCACTGTACCTGGGCCTCGACAATGACTAGACGCGTGCACGTTCGCCCCGCCGCGGCCAAAAGACGTTATGTTCTTTTGTGCAAAATGAGCCATATTTTGCCGGACCATGGACGGATAGTTTGTATTACATTGTAATGAGTGGTGGGTAACCCCTTAATTAACATTGACTATCCGGGTGAATTCCATTAGAATATACCCCTATAAGCTATGTTCGAAAAGTTACAGGAAAGATTTGAATCGACCTTCAAGAAGGTTCGGGGATACGGGAAGCTTACCGAAACCAACATCAAGGACACGCTGCGCGAGGTGAGAGTAGCGCTTCTGGAAGCTGATGTCAATTTTAAGGTAGCGAAGGATTTCCTCGAAAAAGTGAAGGAAAAGGCAATGGGCGAGGACGTGCTTTCGAGCATCACGCCCGGGCAGCAGTTCGTGAAGATCGTCTACGATGAGCTGTGTGACGTCCTCGGCAGCGCAAACAAGCCGCTCGACGTCGCCGCCACTCCGCCCGTTCCGGTTATGCTTATCGGCCTGCAGGGTTCCGGCAAGACGACGACCTCGGCAAAGCTCGCGATCCTGATCAGGAAGATGGGGCGCAAGCCGCTGCTCGTACCTTCCGACATATACCGGCCGGCAGCGATAGACCAGCTTGTCAAGCTCGGAAAGCAGATCAACGTCGAGGCGTTCACGATGGATGTCGTGAAAGACCCCGTCACGATCTGTAAAGAAGCGAAGATCTACGCCATGCGCAACGGCTACGATACCCTGATCATCGACACGGCGGGCCGGCTGCATATCGACGACAACATGGTGGGCGAGCTCGTCGAGCAGAAAAAAGCGCTCAACCCGAAGGAAACCCTTCTCGTTCTCGACGCAATGACCGGCCAGGATGCCGTGAGCATTGCCACCGTTTTTAACGAGAAGCTTGGCATAGACGGCATCATCCTGACGAAGCTCGACGGCGATACCCGCGGTGGTGCGGCCATATCGATAAAGGCCGTGACCGGCAAGCCGATCAAGTTCATCGGTGTCGGCGAGAAGCTCGATGCACTCGAGCCGTTCTTTCCCGACCGGATGGCATCGCGCATCCTCGGCATGGGAGACGTCGTTTCCCTCGTCGAAAAGGCGCAGGACATCTATGACGAAAAACAGGCCCGGGAGCTCGAGCGGAAGTTCCGCAAGGACGAGTTCACCCTCGAGGATTTCCGTGACCAGATACGCCAGATGAAGAAAATGGGGTCGCTGGAATCGATCATCGGCATGATCCCGGGAATGGGCAAATTAAAGGGTGCAATAAATTTCGCGGAAGCGGAAAAGGATATAAAAAAGACAGAGGCGATCATCAATTCCATGACCACGAAGGAACGGGCGAAGCCCAACATCATCGACGGGAGCCGGCGGCTGCGCATATCGAAGGGAAGCGGCACGCAGGTGCAGGATGTCAATGATCTCCTCAAGAAATACATGGAAACAAAAAAACTGCTGAAGAAATTTACCAAGGGAGGCGCCAAGGGCCTCCAGAGACAGCTTTTCATGAAATAAGGAGGTGGGATTTTGGCTGTAAAATTTAGATTGTCGAGGTTTGGAGCAAAGAAGAAACCATTTTACCGTATTGTCGTGGCGGACGAACGCTCCCCGAGGGACGGGAGGTTCATCGATAAGGTCGGGTTTTATGATCCACTCAAGAACCCGGCGCAGATAAGCCTCGACAAAGAAAAGATCAAAACGTGGTATGAAAAAGGGGTAAGGCCCACGAGGACCGTTGAGAGTCTGTTCAAGAGAGAGGGGGTTCTGAAGGAGCTTTCTTAAATCCTACGGAGGTGGATCGTGTTGAAAGAGTTGATCGAGTACATTGCGAAGGCATTAGTTGACAATCCTGATTCTGTGCGGGTCTCCGAGATCGAGGGGGAAAAAACATCGGTAATCGAGCTCAATGTTGCCAAAGATGACCTTGGGAAAGTCATCGGGAAGCAGGGCAGAACCGCCCGGGCCATGAGGACGATATTGAGCGCGGCCTCGACGAAGGTCAAGAAGAGAGCGGTCCTCGAGATCATCGAATAATGAAATGGGTCCCTGTCGGCCGCGTCGTGTCGACAAGCGGCCTTAAGGGTGAAGTAAAGTTTTACTACTACAACGAGGTGAAGGAAGAATTTTTCGACTACACCTCGTTGTTTGCCCTTAAAGGTGATGACTATTTAGAACTGAAGCCTCAAGAGGCAAAGTACCGGAAGCATTTTTTTTATCTCTCATTTCGTGGGCTTTCAACAATTGAGGAGGTCTCTTTCCTGGTGACGAAAGAACTGTTCGTCCGGGAGGAAGACCTCCGGCCGTTAGATGACGGCGAGTATTACGAGTACCAGCTTATAGGGCTCGACGTGATAAACGTCGACGGCAGGCGGCTCGGTACCGTCCGTTCGATCATGCATACCGGCGCGAGCGATATCCTCGACGTGGCGGGAGACCGTGAGTACCTTATCCCGATGGTGGAAGGGTTCATCACTGCCGTAAGCAGAGAAAAAGGCATGGTAGAAGTGGACATACAAGGATTGGCCGAATGAAATTTTCGATACTGACGCTTTTCCCCGGCATGTTCGAACAGCCGCTCAAGGAGAGCATCCTGGGAAAGGCAGCTGACAAAGGGCTTGTCAATTTCGACATTGTCAATATCCGTGATTTTGCGGACGAGCCCCACCGGTCGTGCGACGACACGCCCTACGGCGGGGGCCCGGGGATGGTCATGAAGGTCGAGCCTATCTACCGGGCCATAGAGCACGTGAAGGCAACAAGCGGCAGGGCGAAGGTCGTTCTCATGACGCCGCAGGGGCGCCGGTTCGACCATTTCACTGCAGAGCGTTTTGCCCGGTCACCGCACATATGCGTCGTGTGCGGACGGTACGAAGGTGTCGACGAACGGGTCCTCGAGTATATAGACGAAGAGATCTCGATCGGTGATTACGTTACGTCCGGGGGTGAATTCCCGGCGCTTGTTCTCATCGACGCCGTTGCCCGCTTCATTCCGGGCGTTCTCGGGAACGATGCCTCGATGCATTCCGAGAGCTTCAAGGAACCACTCCTGGAATATCCCCAGTATACGCGGCCGGAAACATTTATGGACCTTGCGGTCCCGCCGGTCCTGCTTTCGGGGAACCACGAGGAGATACGCAAGTGGCGGCGCAAAGAGGCGATCCGCAAGACGTTCCTGAGGCGGCCGGACCTTCTCGAGGGATTTCAGGCCACTGACGAAGACAGGCGGTTCATGCGCGAGGTAATGGAGGAGATCCCTGAATAACGTGAGCATCGGGGTTGTCCATTATCCCGTTTACGACAAGCGCGGCGATATCGTGGCGACGAGCCTGACGAACCTGGAAATACACGATATGGCAAGAACATGCATGACTTTTGGTATAGACCTGTGCTATATTGTGTCACCTCTCGCGAAACAGCGCGAGATTGCGGAAAAACTGATCCATCACTGGGTTTCAGGATACGGGGCGACATACAACCCGAAAAGGGGACAGGCGCTCAGGAAGGTGAGGATCAGACAGGATATCGATGCGATGATCGCCGATTATGGCGACGGCCCGAGGCCTTTCATCGTCGGTACGTCTTCCCGGGTGCGGGAAGGGAAAATGATGTCCTGCGGTGATTTCTACGACATCATCCAAGAGGGGCTCAGGCCGGCTCTTGTACTCTTTGGGACCGGTTGGGGCCTGGCCGAAGAGGTCGTGGAAAGATGCGACAGAATGCTGGAACCCATCAGCGGCGCCGGTGATTACAATCACCTTTCCCTGCGCGTCGCACTGGGTATTATACTGGACAGGATCTTTAGTTTAAGAGGAGGGAACCATGAACGAGATGGTTGACATGCTTGAGAAAGAACATATGAGGCTCGACCTCCCCGAGGTCGGCATAGGCGATAATGTTAAAGTCTATACACGGATCTTTGAAGGGGACAAGGAAAGGATCCAGGTGTTTGAAGGTGTCGTGATACGCAAAAGAGGCGGCAACACCCGGGCGACGTTCACCGTTCGCAAGGTATCGTACGGCGTAGGCGTAGAAAAGACCTTTCCCATTCATTCACCGCTCATCGACCGGATCGAGAGGGTCTCGAAGAGCAAGATCAGGCGTTCAAAACTCTACTTCCTGAGAGAACTCAGGGGAAAAGCGGCAAAGCTGAAAGAAAAAAGGGATTAGAAACATATATGATCTGCCGGCTGACAGGCCTTGTGGGAGGGATAGACGAGGCCGGGCGGGGCCCGCTCGCAGGCCCGGTTGTTTCGTCCTGTGTTATCTGGGAAAAAGTGCCGGAAACGAAAAATGGTGTGACCGACTCGAAGCTCCTGACAGAAAAGGAGCGAGTCGGTCTTTTTTCGTGGATCATGGACAATGCGCTGAGTATCGGGATCGGCATGGCAACCCACGAGGAGATAGACAGCCTCAACATCCTCAATGCCACCATCCTTTCCATGGAACGCGCCTTCCGTGCCGCTGGTGTTGAGCCGGACATCCTGCTTGTCGACGGCAACCGGGGATTGACCAACTACCCGAAAGCCCGGCCGATCGTACGCGGTGACCGGAAATGCTTCTTCATGGCAAGCGCGTCCATCGT
Organism: Syntrophorhabdaceae bacterium; assembly: GCA_963666485.2. Classification (GTDB taxonomy): domain Bacteria; phylum Desulfobacterota; class Syntrophorhabdia; order Syntrophorhabdales; family Syntrophorhabdaceae; genus Delta-02. The sequence goes on from CAXXUO010000010.1 coordinate 40,677, forward strand.
GGCCAAGGTCACTCGTGACCGGGCCATGGATGAATACGACAGGGTTTATCCTCCGTACAATTTCAAGACCAATAAAGGGTACCCGACCGCTGAACACCGCGCTGCCATAAAGGAGTACGGGGTAACGCCCATCCATCGCAGGACCTTCAAGGGTGTCAGGGAATACTGTGGATAACAGAAAACTGACGGGAAGGGAAGGCGAGGACAGGGCGGCGGCCGTCCTTAAAAAACAGGGATATAAAATTCTCCAGAGGAACTTCAAGAGCCGGTTCGGTGAGATCGATATTATTGCAGAGGACGACGATTTCCTGGTCTTCGTTGAAGTGAAGAGGAGGTCCGGACAGAGTTTCGGGACGTCCCTCGAGGCGATCAACCCCCGGAAAAAGCTCCATATAATTCGCTCGGCCGAGACCTATCTCAAAGCGAACCATTGCCTCGGCCGGAGGATAAGATTTGACGTTGTCGGGATAGACGGCGATAATGTAAAGGTGATAAAGCATGCATTCGGGGATGACAGATGATCGATGAAAAGGTGATCGAGCTTTTGAGCGCCGTTGCCGAGGGGAAGCTCTCCGTCGCGGATGCGTATGAGGGTCTGCGGCACGTTCCGTACGACGACATCGGGCACTCGAAGATCGACCATCACCGGCTCCTGCGCAAAGGGGTGCAGGAGGTCGTTTTCGGGCAGGGTAAGACCCTACCGCAACTCCTCGATATTGTCGGTTCGTTCCGGCAGAAAGACCTCGATGTCCTTGTTACCCGGATCGACGCCGATCACGGAGCTGAACTCGTCCGTGTATACCCCGAAGGAAAATACCACGCTGATGCGCGTTGTTTCATCATACGGAAAGATCGTGCTTCTGAAGGAAAGGGCGTAGTCCTTGTTGTCTCCGCCGGGACAAGTGATGCAAAGATCGCCGAGGAGGCCTATGAGACATCGCTCTTCTTCGGCAATGAGACGGAAAAACTCTACGACGTCGGCGTGGCGGGGATCCACCGCCTTTTTCACAACATGGAAAAATTAAGGCGCGCGCGCGTTATCATCGTGGCGGCCGGCATGGAAGGGGCGCTGCCGTCCATCATTGCAGGCATCGTCGGGGTACCCGTGATCGCCGTTCCGACGAGCGTCGGGTACGGCGCGAGCTTCTCGGGCCTCACCGCCCTTCTCGCAATGCTGAACTCGTGCTCCACGGTCGCGGTCTTCAATATTGACAACGGGTTTGGCGCCGCCTATTACGCGACATTGATAAACCGGTTATGAAGATAATCTTCCTGGACCCCATTTTTGGAATAAGCGGCGACATGACGGTCAGTGCGCTTATCGATGCCGGTGTCCGGTTCGACGACCTTCAGAAGATCCTGAGCAAGGTCCCCGATATCCCTCCCACGAAACCGGTCCCCATGACACAGGGCATCTTGAGGGGAATCCATCTCGAGATCGGACGGTCGGCGCGCCATTTCTCCGTGGCGGAAATGGAAGGGATCATCGGCGCCCTCGATGTCGAAGAGGGCGTGAAGAAGGACGCGCTCGGGATGCTCGCCATCATAGTGAGCGCCGAGGCAAAGGTCCACGGGGTATCGCGCGATGAGGTGCATTTCCACGAGCTCTCCCATATCGATACGATAATTGACCTTGTATCTGTTGCGTACGGGATGCGTTCCATCGGCGCGGATGCTGTTTATTGCGGCCCCGTCCCCTGCGGGAGTGGTACCATCAACACGTCGCACGGCGTTCTCCCGAACCCGCCTCCCGTCACGCTCGAGATCTTAAAGGGCCATGAGCTCATCTTCTATCCCGAAAACCTCGAATTGACGACGCCCACGGGCGCGGCAATCGTCGCGTACTACGCCCGCAAGCAGAGTGCCGTTCCGCCCTTCAGGGAGCTGGCCATGGGGTACGGCATCGGCACATATCAGTCGTCCCGCCCCGATGTCCTGAGGATATTCGTCGGCGAGTCTTCAGGCCCGGATCATGATGAAGAGGTTTTCGTGATCGAGGCCGATATCGACGACATGGAAATGGAATACCTCGGCGCAGTGGTGGACCGTATAAGAAAAGCAGGAGCCATCGATGTCATTCATTTTCCCGTGTCGATGAAAAAAGGCAGGACAGGCATACGGATCAGCGTGACCGCCGATGCCGCGCGGTTCGATGACATCGTTGAAACGATATTTTCTGAAACGACAACATTCGGTCTGCGCTGGCACAAAAGCGCACGGCGCGTTTTACGCCGCGAAGAGATAACGATAAACACTTCACTCGGCCCCGTCCGCGTAAAGAAGGGGTTTGACCGGTCCAATAAAGTTATCAAGACGCATATCGAATTTGATGATGTGAAGGCAATTGCGGACGAAAGGAATATTCCTTACCGGGAAACATTGGAAAAAATAAAGAAAGAAATAGCGTAAGGCGATCACCCACCCTGTCGTCATTCCCGCGAAGAGACCGTGTCGCAATCATCCAAGTCCGTCATCCCTTCGCACTCGCCGTCATCCCTTCGCACTCGCCGTCATCCCTTCGCACTCGCCGTCATCCCGGGCTTGACCCGGGACCCAAGGTTTTTCTTCTTGAACCCATTTCAAAACTTTGACACCAAAAATAATAATAAAAACCAAACCTTGGGTCCCGGCTCGGAGGCCGGGATGACGGCGAGGTAGATGTCGGGATGACGGCGAGGTAGATGTCGCGATGACGACGCTTTATGGGACGTCTTGCGTTTTACGGTTTTAAAAAGAACCGTACATCCTTAACCGCTTCCTTCTCCAGCACCTCGGTGATCTTGGCCTGCATGTCGGCCTTCATGTACCGTACCTGCGCGAGCCAGATGGGGTCATCCACCTCAACGTAGAGTATTCCACGGTCCACACGGACGGGCTGGCAGTGGGAGGCGAGCTTTTCCCCTGCTATCCGGTCCCAGAGCGCAAAGATCTTTACCGACTCGAGGTCCTTGATATTAAATCCCCTGAGGACCTTTTCGAGGGTCTGCTGGATCGGGGTGAACCCTCTTTGTCTACGCGGTTTCTTCAATGCGGGGGAATACCGGCGGTATTTTATCGATGTCGGCTGTATCCGACGGGGTATAGAACCTCATTTCCTCGTCCCAGGCCGATGCCTCGATCGACGTGCCGATGCCGAGGGCCTTCCAGATGGCCTGCGACTTCGTGGGCATGAAGGGATTGAGGAGCATCGCCGCGATGCGGATGCCGTTCCAGAGATTGTACATCACCGTCTTGACGCGTACGTCATTCTCCTTGGCGAGCTTCCACGGGGCCTCGGTATCGATGTATTTATTCAGGATGGCCATTATCTCGAAGACGTTATTGAGCGCCTTGTGGAATGCGAGGACGTCCATCTCTTTTTGATATTCTTCGATGAGCCGCATCGTCGTCTCTTTGACGGTATCGTCCATGCCGCCCGACTTTTCGGGCTCTGTGATCTTCCCTTTAAGGAACTTGCCGATCATCGTTACGGTCCGGCTCGTCAGGTTGCCAAAATCGTTCGCCAGGTCACCGTTTATACGGTGGACAATAGCCTGTTTTGAAAAGTCGCCGTCAAGGCCGAAGGGGACCTCCCGGAAAAGGAAGAACCGGAACTCGTCGACACCGTACGTGTCGACCACTTCGTGGGGATTGATGACATTGCCCATGCTTTTTGACATCTTCTGCCCTTCGCGCGTCCACCATCCGTGTGCGAACACGTGTTTTGGCGGCTCAAGGCCGTATGACATGAGAAAGCTTGGCCAATAGACGGCATGGAACCGCAGGATGTCCTTTCCGATGAGGTGCACATCACATGGCCAGAAGGTGTTGAATTCCTCATCATTCTCGAGAAAACCTATGCCCGTGAGATAATTCGTCAGGGCGTCGAACCAGACATAGACGACATGCCTCTCGTCGGACGGCACCTTGATTCCCCAGTTGAAACTGGTCCGGCTGACGGAAAGGTCGCGCAGCCCGCCTTTGACGAAGCTCGCGACCTCGTTGTAGCGGATCTCGGGCATGACAAAATCGCGGTGCTGCTCAAGGAGGTCAAGCAGGGGCTGCGTGTATTTTGACATACGGAAAAAATAGCTTTCTTCTTTGAGCTTTTCGGGTTTTCTGCCGCAGTCGGGACACAGGCCATCCTTGAGCTGAAGCTCGGTATAATATCCTTCGCACGGGACACAGTACCAATCCTCGTATTCACCGAGATAAATATCGCCCTTCTCGCGCACCTTCTGGAATATGTGCTGGACGACTTTCCTGTGGCGCTCCTCGGTTGTCCGTATGAATCCCGTGTGTGTAATATCAAGTTTTTGCCAGAGCTCGATGAACCGGTTCACCATGAGGTCGGCGTGTTCTTTCGGGTGTATGCCGGCCGCCGCCGCCGCTTTTTCCACTTTTTGCCCGTGTTCGTCCGTGCCGGTCAGAAAGAAGACGCGATAACCCATAAGCCTTTTATAACGGGCCATGATATCGCCGGCAATTGTCGTGTAAGCGTGGCCTATGTGAGGAACGTCGTTGATATAATAGATCGGCGTAGTGATGTAGTATTTTTTATCCATGAGATCCGCGCACCTTTCGTATTACCTGTTATTTCCTTTATTGCCGGTACTGTTATTGTTTTTCGATCTATCGCTTTCGCCCCGGTCGGCTGACTGTTTTTCCTGGCGTTGGGGCGGCCGGTGGTTTTCATTGCCCTGCCTTGGCCTGTCCCCCTGGTGCCTTTCCCTTCCCTGGGGTTTTTCGCCGTCAGCCTTTTTTGTTTTATCAACCTGGCTTTGCTGCGGGGGATTCTTTGACGGGTCAACCAGGGAGACCTCGTTGAAGGCGAGGGTTATCTCCTTTCCTTCATCGAGCTGAACGGAAACGGTCCCGGTCAGGGCGTTGTGCTTTACCACCTTCCCTTCGCCCTGCGGTGTCTTCACCCTTTTACCGACGCGGGGGAAGTTCTTCTTCAGGGCGAGGTATGTCTCGTATTCATACGCGAGGCAGCACATGAGCCGCCCGCAGATACCGGATATCTTGGCAGGGTTCAGTGCGAGCCCCTGTTCCTTGACCATCTTGATGGAAACGATCGAAAAATTATTGAGGAACCTCCTGCAGCAGACGGCATTCCCGCAATTGCCGAGGCCTCCCACGATCTTCGCCTCATCGCGGACACCGACCTGCCGAAGCTCGATCCTGATCTTGAATTCCTTGGCGAGTTCCTTGACCAGTTCGCGAAAATCGACCCGGTTCTCTGAAATGAAATAGAAAAGAAGCTTGGTGCCGCCGAAGAGGTATTCGGTTGACAAAAGCTTCATGGGCAGCGCCATCTCCAGGATCTTTTTCTTGCAAAAATCGAAGGCGTACTTCTCTTTCTCCTTCAATCCCTGGTGATCGCGTATCTCCTGGTCCGTGGCCTTTCGCGATATCTTCGCAAGGCCCTCACGTTCTGTTTCCGCCGGGTCCGTAACAACGGTGCCGAGGCATGTCCCCTTGTCGAGGTCGCTGATAATGACGTCCCCGGCCTTTATATCATCGATGGCCTCCAGCTCGACAACCCCGGTCAGCCTGTCGATATTGACGTAACAACTTTTCATTGCCTGTTCCCCGTAATCTGTATCAGAAGGTTCTCAAAAACGAGCCAACGGTTTACATTATACCTCATTATACGAACGCTTTCCTGTATTCTTTTTATGGAGCGTTCCACCCAGTCCGGATCGTATCGTGTTGCATCGAGCTCGTCGATGAGATCGGTGTTGACTATACGCGACTCCTCGCCCGTTTCGTGCCTCACAAAAAGGTCCCGGAAAAAAGAGAGGAGGAAAGCGAGGTACATCGCCGCAGTCCTGTCGGTCCGTGACGCCATTTCGGCAACCCAGGAAGACGCGACGAACCCTTTTACCTGTCCCGACAGGATCCCGGCGAGTTTGAGCCTCAACGAGAAATTGTCATCATCGAGCCAGAAAAGCCCGCTGCCGATGCTCCCGAAAGATATTGCGGACAAAAGCGACGCCTTCTGCCCGTCGATGCTTTTCCTGCCGCTAAAGTATTCTTCAAGCTGGGCCGGCGACAGAAGCGAGAACGGCACGCGGGAGCACCGTGACCGTATGGTCATGGGTATGTCCCGCTCGGATGATGTTATGATAAAGAAATGATTGTAGGGTGGAGGTTCTTCGACCGTTTTCAGAAGGGCGTTCGCCGCTTCCGTGGTCATCGTCTCCGCGTTGTCGATTATGATGACCCTTTTTTCCGCCTCAAAGGGATGTTCGGATATCTCTTTTGATATAAGGCGCGAATCGTCTATACCGATCGATCCTTCGTTCTCGATGACGACAAGGTCGGGGTGGCTCCCTCTGTCGAGCTTGATACACGGCCGGCAGGTGCCGCACGCGTCGCGGGTCTCGCAGAAAAGATGCCGCACGAACTCGCGGGCCATTCTCTTCTTGCCGATACCTTCCTGCCCGCAGAATAAGAAAGCGTGGGGAATGTTCTTGTTTTCCAGGAAAAACTTCAGAAAACGCTTTTGCCTGTCATGTCCGATGATATCTTCAAATGCCATAACTTTTCAGCGTATTGTTCACTTTTGCTCTGATGAGGTCGTGTATCGCTTCGACCTTCAGGCTCGCATCGACGACGAAGAACCTTTTGGGGTCGGCCTTCGCCCGCTTTTCATATTCACTCCTGACCCTTTGATGAAATGATATGTCCTCTGCTTCTATCCGGTCCATGTCCGAAGAGGCGGCCCTTCGTTTCAGGCCTTTTTCTACCGCGATGTCGAAAAGGACCGTGAGGTTGGGCCGGACACCCCGGGTGACCATGGTATTGAGCGTATCGATAACGCCTGTATCGATCTTTCTTCCTGATCCCTGGTAGGCGTACGTCGCATCGGTAAACCGGTCGCACAGGACGATGCGCCCATCTTTCAGCGCCGGCAGGATGACCTCGTCCACGTGCTGGGCCCGCATTGCCATGAATATCATGAGCTCGCACAGGGGATCGACGTGCATACCTTTTTTCAGGAGAAGTTCCCGCAGGGCTTCACCGAACGGTGTGCCTCCGGGCTCGCGCGTCCTGACAACAGAATAACCCTGCCGGGTCAGATAATCCGCCAGGAGTTCGATCTGGGTTGTCTTGCCGCACCCCTCGATGCCTTCGAACGTGATCAGCATGGGGTTTTTATTTCACGCGCTCGATGTATTGGCCGGTCCTCGTGTCCACCTTGATCGTATCGCCTTCTTCGACAAAAAGAGGGACCTGAACCGTGTATCCCGTTTCGAGGACGGCAGGTTTCGTTGCGTTCTGGGCAGTATCTCCCTTGATCCCCGGTTCCGCCTGGGTGATCTTGAGGCTGACGAAATTCTGGATGTCGACGCCGATCGTTTTCCCTTTGAAAAAAAGAACTGTTATGACCATGCTTTCCTTGAGGTAATTCTTTGCATCCCCGAGACTCACTTCGTCTATGAAGATCTGGTCGTATGTGGCCTCATCCATGAAGTGGTACTGCGTTCCTTCCTTATACAGGAACTGCATCTGTTTCTCTTCGACATCGGGGACCTCCGCCTTGTCACCGGACCTGAACGTCTTGTCGAGGACGTTCCCCGTGATGAGGCTTTTCAGGCGGGTCCTGACAAACGCGCCGCCTTTGCCCGGTTTCACATGCTGAAATTCCACGATCGTAAAAGGCTCGCCATCCTGGATGATCCTCAAGCCTTTCCTGAATTCCGTTGTATCGACGATCATAATTTTCCTCCTAAATAAAACTGATCAGTAAGGAGTAAGGAGTGAGGAGTAAGGAGTAAAAAAATAAATCTAAAAATGTCTCCTATTCTACTCTTCTGTTTTTTCTTTAACTCCTTACTCCTTACTCCTCACTATTTCAAATCTTCATCATATCTTTTCTAATGCGAGTTAAGATCTGCGGTGCGCCTTCCGTTATTAGTATCATATCTTCCAGCCGTACGCCACCGATATTCGGCAGGTATATGCCGGGCTCGATCGTTATCACCATGTTCTCTTCGAGGATCCCTTTCGCCTGGGTGTTTACCGCCGGCGCTTCGTGTACGGCTATCCCGACGCCGTGGCCGACGCCGTGGCGGAAATAATCTCCGTATCCTTTTTCCTCGATGTATCCCCTGACAATGGCATCGAGCTGCCTTGTCGAGGTCCCTGCTGTCGCTTTTTCGATGCCGAGTTTCCGCGCGTCATCGACGACCGTATATATTTTGGCCAGCTCGTCGGGGATGTCCCCGATACAGATGGTCACCGTCTCATCACTGCAATAGCCCGATACGTTTGCCCCGAAATCGATGATCACCGTCTCGCCCGCCTGAAGTTTCCTGCTGCCGGGCTCCGCATGGGGAAGGGCGGCGCGCGGGCCTGACGCGACGATGGTATCAAATGACGGCCCCCGGGCGCCGCGCCTGCGCATGATATGATCGAGTTCGCCGGCTATATCACTTTCGACCGCACCGGGCTTCAACATTCCCATAATATCGTTAAAAGCCCCGGTAGCAATGGTTATGGCATCCATGATCGCCGCGACTTCCCCGGCGTCCTTATTCTTGCGGATCTCCTCAATGGACGAATTCATCGGCACGACACTGATGCCCGTGAGGGTCTCCGTCCACGTGCTGTACGTATTGTAGAAAACATGTGTCCCGTCGAACCCGAGTTTGGAGACCTTGTATTTTGTGCACAGGTCATTGAGTACGTCATACCCCGGCCGCATCTCCTCGATATGAATGCCGCCGGCTACCTCGCGTGCATGCGTTATATAGCGGAAATCAACGATGAGCACCACATCGCCCCGCGTGACGAAAAGCATGCCCTCCGAGCCCCTGAAGCCCGTGAGGTAGAAGATGTTGTCCATCCCCTTGAGAACGCAGCCGTCGAGGCCCGTCTCCTTAAGCAGCTCCTGCAGCCGTTCTATGCGTGATCCGTCTCTTGTCATTTCCATAATTTCTTGAAAGTGTTCAGAACGCCTTTCTTCCGGCTTGCCTTGAATTGTTTTTTCAGCTGGGAAAGGCGGCCGGCATACGTTTTATTACCGGGCTCGCGACGCACAAGCTCGGCATAGATCTGGATCGACATCTCGATGTACCCCTGTTCGAGATATATCTCAGCCAGCGTGACGGACGCTATCACCGGGGTTTCCATAAGGCATAAATATATGATTATATTGGAAAAAAAGCAAGGGAAAAGAACGGCGTACGGCTGACGGCGTACGGCGTACGGCGTACGGCTAACGGTAAAAAGAAAAAAATTCACTCGGCGTCTTTTTATGCTTTTTTCCGTACGCCGTCAGCCGTACGCCGTCAGCCGATACCATATTCCCTTCTCCGCCGCCGCGATCACCCCGTCCGTTATCCCCGTCTGCTCCATTATTTGTTTCATGAGAACGGCGGCCATGTGGCGGTGGGGGTATGCGTCGTATTTGTTGAGGACGATGGTCCTGGTCATTCCTTCGGTCCCTTTGAGCAGGGCGTCACCGGAGAACATGCGGAGAAATATATCGGGGTATACCAGGCGGGGATCGAGGCCTGTCTGCTCGCGAAAAAGGTGGCTGCGAAAGACGGCATCATCGAAAGGTTTGAAGAGGGCATCCATGCCAGCGACAATAAACACCCTGTCAGTGTAAGGCATAATAACGGGCTCGTGGGTCGCCGGGAACTTTAGGGGGCATCCTTTCGCGCCATCCGCCTCGACGAGCACGACGTCGTAGACGGCGCCGAGCGATCGTACCTCGTCGGGGGTGAGGCCGGTGAGCTTACCGTCCTCAACCGTCTTTCCTATACGGGCGAAGGATGCATCCGGCCCTTTCTTTTTCCAGTCGGCAAATGTGATAAATGGTTCAACTGCGACGATCTTGGCCGTTGTCGCGATTGCGACTGTTTTCATGCGCGCGAGACAGGATTGTGCCAGGCGCTCCGTGAGGGTCGTCTTTCCGCCGCCGCCGGTGAAGGCAGCAAATTTAACACCCTCGATCAGGTGATAGGGGTCATTCGTCCTTTGAATATACAACATAAGGAAGGCTTCTGATCCGTTTTATTATATCCAGGACGCGGTCTTTGTCATTTTCCTGTACAAAAAGGGACGCGTACCCTTTTTGCAGAATGAACAGGCCGTCGTAAGCCGTATCGCGATGTTCCTTGATTGTGTATGGTATTCCCTCGGTATCGAGAGCATCCTTGATCATGTCCATCTCAAAGATGCTCTCTATGGTGTGCACATTGAGCTGTCTATTTCGTTCCATCCGTGGGGCCTGGTTTTGGCATAGACCCCTTGTCCGCGGGCCCGACCCAGATTTCAAGCTCGGTCTGGAATGCCCCGCGGGAGATCTTGATATTGCATGTCTTGTCGTCCTTCATATAATTGAGCACGATATCTTTGTACCTGAAGCTGTTTATATATCTCCAGCCGTTCTTCGACATGTTTATTTTAAAGTAATTCTCGAGCGACGCAGGGTCAACGTTCCCGCTGAAGACGACGACGCCGGCTTTAAAACTGGGGGTTTCGTACACGAAGCTGCGCTCGTTGACTATCTCAACTTCTTTCGGGACCGGGACATCAGGGAAGCCATAAAACTGCTGATTGAACCCCTGCGCCTTTGACGGCGCCTGGGTGTCGGAGGTTCCCTGTTTCTGAAAAGCCGCACACCCGACGCATATCAAAGACAATGCAAAGCAGATCACTATCAGTTTCTTCATGTGTTCCCTCCCTTTTTATCTCTTTCAAGGTATGCATACGCACTGTGATTGTGTATGCTCTCAAAATTTTCCGCCTCGATCGAAAACCAGCGGACATTATTATCCAGAGATAACTTCTCCGCAATGTCCCGTACGACATCTTCGACAAACTTGGGGTTGTCGAATGCATGCTCGGTTATGTATTTTTCGTCCTCCCTTTTCAGGATCGAATATATGTCGCTGCTGGCGCTCCCTTCGATTATCGAGATGAGGTCTTCTATCCAGAAGAACCTCTTCGTGTTGACCTCGACCCGGGTGATCCCCCGCTGATTGTGGGCGCCGTGCTCGCTGATCTCCTTCGAACAGGGACAGAGTGTATTTATGGGAACCGACACAAAGACGATAAACTCCGTCATTGTGTCGTCCGCGTCCAGTGAACCCCGAAAACCGCATTGGTATTCCATGTAGCTCGGTGTTTTTGAGACCGGCGCTTCTTTTTTGATGAAGTAAGGAAAACTGACCGACATATGCGCCGCTTCGGCATCGAGCCGCACCTTCATTTCCCTCAGGATGTCAGGGAAATTTTTCATGTTGATCATGTCCTTGTATTCATGCAGGATCTCCACGAAGCGGCTCATGTGCGTGCCCTTGTAGTGATGCGGCAGGTTGACGTACATGTCGATCGTTGCAATAGTGTTCTGGTGGCCGTTCGCCCTGTCGAGGACCACGATCGGGTACTTGACATTCTTCACGCCTACCTTGTCGATCTCTATCTCGCGGCCGTCGTACATGCTCTGGACGTCCGCCATTTCGGTTTTATCTTTCATACGATGCTGAGGCCCTGTCTGATTCCCATACCGTGACCTTTTTCACGGACACCCGGCCGCCGCCTGTACGCTTTTCCAATTCCGAAAAAACGTACATTGCGATATACTCGGCGGAGCTTGCGTGTTCCGAAAAAAAGGGTATGTCGTTGATGTATTTATGATCGAGAACATCGAGGACCTCATGCAGGTGGCTTTTGAGAACGGTAAAATCTATCAGCATCCCGTCATCCTGGAGCTCATCCCCTGCAACGCAGACCTCGACGGTAAAATTATGCCCGTGCAATTCCTCGCACTTTCCCTTGTAGCCGACGAGCCGGTGCGCCGCGGCAAATGAGTCCTTAACACACAATGTGAACATGCCATACTGTATCGTTTGGGAGGGGATAAAGTCAAGAAGATGGGTACGGGAACAGGCGATAGGCGATAGGCAATAGGCAATAGGAAAATCGTGCCTGCTACCTCATATTGAAGCAACATCTTTCTATCGCCTATCGCCCATAGCCCACTGCCTGTTCCAATAAAAAAGCCCCGCTTAAGCGGGGCCTGTAATTGTACAAAGTTCTTTATTTCGCCGATTTCTTGATCGCGCGCCTGATGACCACGTATCCCGTTGTGGGACCGGGGATCGCTCCCTCGATGAGGAGGAGGTTGACGTCGCCGCGAACGTCCACGATCTTGAGGTTCTGGACGGTCACTTTCTTGGCGCCCATATGGCCGGGCATCTTCTTTCCCCGCATGGTGCGGCCGGGAGTCATGTTCTGCCCTATTGAGCCGCCATGTCTGAAAGCTTCGTGGGAACCATGCGTGGCAGGAGCGCCACCAAATCCGTGACGTTTCATAACGCCGGCAAAACCCTTGCCTTTTGAGGTTCCCGTGATGTCCACAAAATCGCCCGGTTCGAAGATGTCGACCGAAAATACCGAACCGACCTCATTTGTCTCGAGGTCTTCAGGCTCAACCTTAAATTCTTTCAAGATCTTGGTAGGGGTGAGGTCTGCTTTTTTGAAATGCCCGGTCTCAGGTTTGTTTACCCGCTGGACCTTGATGACCTCGTCGAAACCGATCTGTACGGCATTATAGCCTTCTTTTTCAGCACTTTTCTTCTGGACAACATAGCAGGGACCAGCCTTTATGACCGTAACAGGAATGACATTCCCGTGTTCGTCAAATATCTGTGACATACCGAGTTTCTTGCCAATGAGACCTAACGCCATGATAGACACCTCCGAAAAATTGTAACATAATAGTCGAAAACTCCCCGAAAGTCAACATGAAATCGGCTGCCCGCCCGCCTCCGGGCAGGATACTTCCCCGTGAGTGAGAAAAGAAAAAACTTAATGGAATATCCTTATGTCCGAACACTACTATATATGCCCAGCGCAAGCACTATACCACGGGAGCATTTAATAAGTCGGGCAAGCGAGATCAAGATGATACCGACGCTGCACACAGTTGCGGACAAGGTGTTCGGTGTTCTCGACAACAGCAATTCATCTTTCAATGATCTCTCGGACGTTGTCAGGTATGACCAGGCCATCACATCGAAAATAATCAGCATCGCCAATTCCGCATATTACAGCCGGGGCGTTGAGATCTTCAACTTGCAAAGGGCCATGCTCACGATCGGGTTCGAAGAGGTCAGGGGCATAGTTACCTGCATCCTGCTCATGGAAGGCATCAGGAAATTGCTCAAGCTGAAGGAGGAAGACCTTTTCAGCCTCTGGAAGCACTCGATCGAGGTTGGGTGCGCGGCCCGCATATTATCGGAACGCCTCATGGTCGAAGACCCGCAGAAGGTTTTCACCGCGTCACTGCTGCATGATATCGGTAGGATAATATTCTATGCGTTCTCCCCTGAATACAAGGAAATAGAGAACGAGGCAGGCCGGGGTACGGACCTTGCCGCGCTCGAAAGGGAGCGTTTCGGGATAGACCACCAGGAAACGGGCCACATCATCGCCGTGAAATGGAAGTTCCCGGCGGATTTTACGAGGGTGGTCGGCAATCACCACAAGGAATCCCCCGATAGCGTTGACGGGCTTCTCAGGCTGATCACCGCATCGGACCGTTTCTTTACCGGGGCACACAGAGGCAGTTCCACGGAAGGCCTGGTCCTGGACAGGGAACATGACGCCATCATGTTCGAGGTGCAAAAGATATCGAAGTTCATGCAACTGGATATACCATGAGCTGGAATAGCGCCCGCAGCGAATCGATGAAGGCCGGATGGAACTTCTATCTGAGAGCGGTCGACAATTATTCCATTATAATGCGCATCATGGAGCATGAGGAAAAAGATCTCCTTATCGGTGAAGCGCCGCGGATCTTCGTTGAAGAATCGTTCTTCGACATGTGTACGGTCATCGTCAACGATGACGGTGCTGTCAGGCAGGCTTTCTATGCCCTCGATGATACGTTCGGCCCGATCAGCGCCGGTGATATAGCGAACCTCAAGACATGGAACGGCAGGTCCAATGTTATAGAGGACTATCTCAATTACGGCACGATCTACATTTACACAATACAACGCAGCCTCGCGACGATTGGGCATATCGTCCTCGGGAAGCGCTGCCGTATCGACCTGACACCTTCGCAGATACGTGAACTCGAGGTGATCGGGGAATTCTACGGCATGGCATTGATGCGCGGATCAGCTGTTACCCGCAGATCTGATGATACGGTGCACGAGACCGTTCTCGAGTCCTTCCCTGACCCTCTCATACTCGTGGATGCGAACGGGTACATCGGTTACGCGAATACAAAAGCAAAAACACATTTTGAGACGAGCAAGGGTTTTTTTCTCAATGAGCGTGCAGACAAGGCTATACCGGGGCTTCCCGAGGCCCTCGTCAGGGACCGCACGCCGTTCAGCGGGGAAATAAACTACAGATCGGATAACAATTACAGGGTGTACCGGGTTGAAAGCTTTACTGTTCCCGAGGTGAATGGGCCCGGGTGGCTCGCTATAGTTTTCAAGGACATAGTTGAGATAAAAGCGGACGAGGAGGAAAAATTCTTAAGGAAAAGGAATGAAAGCGTCGGCATGCTTGCGGGCGGCATCGCCCACGATTTCAACAACATGCTCACGGGCATCCTGGGCTATGCGGCCCTGATGAAAAAAATGATCAGCGATGCGCAGCTCGGCCGTTACGCGGAAGCGATAGAACACTCCGCCCAGCGCGCCTCGGGGTTGACCAGGCATTTGCTGAACTTTTCCCGCCGCCAGAAAAGATCGGCCGGGCTCATGGATATCAACTTGCTTCTCGACGACGTCCTTTTCCTCGTGAATAAAAGCTTCCACAGTATCGAGGTGATACGGAATTTTGAAGATGTGCTGCCCGCAGTCCAGGGTGATGAGGCCGAGCTTCAAAACGTCTTCCTCAACCTTTTTATCAATGCGCGGGATGCAATGGATGGCAAGGGCACCCTTCGGGTGACAACGTCACGCTACGACAGAGGGCATATCTGTATCCAGATAGAGGATACGGGGAAGGGCATCGATGACACGCTCCGTCACAAGATATTCGAACCGTATTTTTCCACGAAGGGAGATACCGCCAATCTTGGCATGGGCCTGTATCTCGTCGACAAGGTCATGAGAGGGCATGGAGGTTTCATCGAAATAAAGAGCGACCCGGGCAAGGGGGCCTGTTTTGAACTTTACCTGCCTGTTCCTTCCCGGCAGCCTGCTACCGTATCGAAGCCGCAGCTTAAATTAGCCGAAAAGTCCATAGAAAAGAAGACGATTCTCGTCGTCGACGATGAGCCCCTCATACGGGAGCTTCTGAAAAACTATCTTGTGTCCCAGGGGGCGCACCTTCTTGAGGCCGAGAATGGCGAGGATGCGCTGCGCATATACCGGCAGCACAAAGACTCGATCAACCTGATCGTTCTCGATGTGATAATGCCCGGGATGAAAGGAGACGAAGTTCTCCGCAGGATCAGGAAAGACCCCGCCAAAACCAAGGTCATCATATCAAGCGGTTTCATGAGCGAAGAGCAGAGGAAGAAGCTCAAGGAACTCAACGTCGACGGTTTCCTGGACAAGCCGTTCAAGGATGACGGTGCGCTGTCGATAATAGGGGAAGTGCTCGCTAAATAACCGTTCCACGTTCCACCGTTCCACGCTAAAAACAAAACGCCAAACCTAAAATATCTGCTTTTTGTAATTCCTTTTTCGTGGAACGTGGAACGGTGGAACGTGGAACCTTTTTTTATTTGAGGTTCTCTTTTTTTCTCCACCTTCTATGCGAGGATACGGCGAAGCGGTGGGCTTCATCGCGCATCCTGACGATCTCTTTGTACACGGCAGAGGCGCGGGGAAGGGCCAGGTGATTCTTGCGGGAGGGGATGTAAATGACATCTTCCATCCGTTTGCGGCCTTCTCCCTTGGCGATGGATATGATGTCGGTCTCGATATCGCGGGACTTTAGTACCTTGTGCGCTGCCGCGAGCTGTCCTTTACCGCCGTCTATTATGTAGAGGTCGGGCAGGGGGCCGAGTTCCGTGTTGTTCACCCTGCGCGTCAGGACCTCGGTTATCATTGCGATGTCGTCGAGGGTGTCGTCCCCGCGGATGTGGAATACGCGGTACTGGTCCTTTGCGGGTTTGAAATCTTTAAAGACGGTCATGGCGCCGGTCGGGTTTTTTCCGCTTATGTGCGAGATATCGTAGATCTCGATGCGCTGCGGGGCATTCTTGAGCCGAAGCGCATCCCTGAACGCCTGGTCGAGCGGCGTCGTCTCAGTTTCATGAAGGTTTTCGATGGCGAGGCGGACCATGTCCCGGGCTACCCTGTGGCCGGGCCCGAGGATCCGTACCGGCCCCTTCTTCTTTTCCATCAGATATTTTTCGAGGATCTCCCGGTCTTCCGGTTCCTCAGATATGATGATCTCATCAGGGATCGGGCGCGCCGAATAATACTGGAACAGGAATGTCATCAGGGTCTCGCGGGCGTCCTCGGCATAAAAATTTTCTTTGTACAGCCGCCTCGAGAGGAGCACCCCCCCGCGCACCGTGAGCACAACGATGGAGATGACCTTCGCCCTCTCCGAAAAGGCCCAGACGTCGCGGTTCTTGCCGAAATGCTCGTGGACGTGCTGTTTTTCCATCATCGTCTTGATGGCCAGGTAGCGTTCCTTGAGGACCTGTGCCGCCTCGAAATCCCAGGAAGCTATCCTGCCTGAGATATCCGATTCGATGGTCTTCAGGACCTTCTCGTCCCTGCCCGATAGAAAATCCCTTACCTGTTCGATGGTCCTGTCATATTCGGCTTTATCGACGGGCATAACGCACGGGCCGGGGCATTTCCCGATCTCGAACAGGATGCATGTCCTTTTCCTGTTCCGGAATACGGATTCCTTGCATTTCCTGAGCGGGTAAAGCTGCTGCATTAGTTTCAAAATGTCCCGTACCTCCCGGCCGTGGGGGTAGGGGCCGAAATATACCGACCCGTCGTCCACTATCTTGCGTGTAGCGAAAAGGCCGGGATAGTCATCCTTTATGGTCAGCTTGAGCGAAAGGTAGGATTTGTCGTCCTTCAAAACGATATTGTATTTCGGCGAATACTGCTTGATCAGGTTGTTTTCGAGAAGAAATGCCTCGGTTTCATTTGCGGTCAGGATAAAATCTATGGTGTCGATGCTGTCAACGAGCAATCTGGTCTTGGCGTCCTTCACATCGCTGCGGAAATAGCTCCTGACACGATCGCGGATGCTCTTTGCTTTGCCGACATAGATTATGTCATCTGCACCGTCCTTGAACAGGTATACGCCCGGCGAATCCGGCAGGCCGTCAAGAACGAATTCCCCGATCACAGCGTAAGCTCCGCCTTTTCAAGGGTAAGGAGCCTGTCCCTGAGTTGGGCCGCCTTTTCGAAGTCCCATTTTTTCGCTGCCTCGGCGATCTCTTTTTTCAGTTTCCTGACCATCCTGGAAAGCTGTTTTGGCTTGAGCGCCTTCATGTCGAGCTGATCGACAGGGGCCTCGTAGTAGTCCTTTTCATATATGGACGACAGGACGTCGACGATCGATTTCCTGATCCCTTCGGGCGTGATGCCGTTCTTTTCGTTGTATTCCTTCTGGACGGCCCGCCTGCGTTCGGTTTCGTCTATCGCGCGGCGCATGGAATCCGTCACCGTGTCGGCAAACATGATCACCCGCCCGTTCAGGTTGCGTGCGGCACGGCCGCATGTCTGGATAAGAGACGTTTGCGACCGCAGAAAGCCTTCTTTATCGGCATCGAGGATAGCGACGAGGGAAACCTCCGGCAGGTCGAGGCCCTCGCGCAGGAGGTTTACCCCCACGAGGACGTCGAATTTTCCCATTCTGAGGTCCCTGACGATAGCGACCCGCTCGAGCGTATCGATGTCTGAATGGAGATACTTGGCCCTGATGCCCCGATCGAGAAGGAAGTCGGTGAGGTCCTCGGCGAAACGCTTGGTCAGCGTGGTCACGAGGACACGTTCCTTTTTTTCAACCGTCTGCCGAACCTCGGTGACCAGGGACTCAACCTGGTTGGCTGCAGGCTTGAGGATGATCTCGGGGTCCATAAGGCCGGTAGGCCGTATTATCTGTTCGGCCACATATCCATGGGATTTTGTCAGTTCATACCGGGCGGGGGTTGCCGAGATGTAAAGGACCTGTTTCTCCCGCGCCTCGAATTCCTCGAATGTCAGGGGCCGGTTATCGAGCGCCGAGGGGAGCCTGAAGCCGTGCTCGACGAGCGTCGTCTTGCGTGACCTGTCACCCCGGTACATAGCTGCCAGCTGGGGCATGGAAACGTGGCTTTCATCGATCATTATCAGGGCGTTGCCCGGAAGATAATCCATCAGGGTGGGCGGCGGCTCGCCGGGGGACCTCCCGGTAAAATGGCGGGAATAATTCTCTATCCCGGAACAGTACCCGAGCTCTGCAAGCATTTCGAGGTCGTACCTGGTCCGCATCTCCAGCCGCTGGGCCTCGAGAAGCTTGTTCTGCGACCTCAAGAGTGTGAGGTGCTGCTCAAGTTCTTCAGCGATGGACACGATGGCGCGGTCTATTGTTTGCTGCGGCATGACATAATGGCTTGTCGGAAATATTGTCAGCCTGCGGAACCTTTCGAGGGGTTTCCCCGTCAGGGGATCGAAGCTCGAGATCGATGCGATGCGGTCATCCTCGTGGACGATCCTGAAGGCCCTTTCCTCTTCGTACGGGGGATAGACATCGATGGTCCCCCCGCGGACGCGGAACTTGCCCCGGTAGAAATCAATATCATTGCGTTCATACTGGCACTGGACAAGCTTATTCAATATAGCGTGCCGGTCAATGGATTGCCCGTCCTCGATATTAAGCAGCATGCCGTAATACGCCTCCGGCGAACCGAGACCGTAAATGCAGGAAACGCTTGCGACGATAATGATGTCGTCCCGCTCGAAAAGGGCATTGGTCGCGAGAAGCCGCAGCCGGTCGATCTCTTCATTGATCGACGAGTCTTTCTCGATGAAGGTGTCCGTGGAGGGGATATAGGCCTCGGGCTGATAATAATCGTAGTAGCTCACGAAGAAATGGACCTCGTTGCCGGGAAAGAGCATCTTGAACTCGGAATAGAGCTGGGCCGCGAGGGTCTTGTTATGGGAAATGACCAGCGTGGGCCGGTTCACCCGCTCGACCACGTTGGCCATAGTGAACGTCTTGCCTGACCCGGTCACGCCGAGGAGGACCTGGTGCGGTATACCTTTGATAATATTGGCTGATATCTTGTCTATGGCCTCGGGCTGGTCACCTTTGGCCTCATAGTCGCTTTCAAGTTTGAACCGGTTCATGGTGTAATAGTTTAATGACCTTTTCAATCTGTGTCAAAGATATGAAAAAATAAGCCGGAGGCCTAAAGGTTCGGAAAGAAAGAGCGATAAAGTAGGTACAACAGCATGCGCGAAATAATGCCCCAAATGTCAAAAAAGTTTACTGGAAGCGCTTCCATGAAACAAAAGCTCTTGACATGATGGCATCAAACGTTTAAAGATTTAAGCATTAATATTCATAAAATCTACATAGGAGGAAGGGGTTATGAAAAAGGTTTTATTGTTTGCACTTGTCTTGCTGATCGGCATAGCTTTTGTCAGCACCGGTTTCACCGCCGAGGAGAAGAAACCGGCTCCGGCACCTGAGAAGAAAGCTCCCGCGCCTGCACCTGAGAAGAAAGCTCCCGAGAAAGCAAAACCCGCCGAAAAAGCAGAGCCGGCGAAGGAAGAAAAACCGGCAGCAGATGCAGCAAAACCCGCCGCAGAAAAACCGAAACCAAAACCAGTGGCCGGTTTTGTCGGCAAAGTAACGGTGACCGACTCCGTATTTAAGAGTGTCAGCGTACAGCGCGCCAAAGACGTCGTAACATTCGACGTAAGCGACGCGAAATTCAAAGGTTACAAGTCAGCCGATGACATCACCGTTGGCGACAAGATAGCCATGAAGTATGACAAGAAAGGCAAACTGACGGTCACGAAGATCGCCGGCGCCAAGAAAGAAAAAGCGGCTAAAAAAGAGAAAGTAGCAAAACCGAAGAAAGAGAAGAAAGAGGCCGCACCGGCGGATGAGCAGAAACCTGCCGAGAAGAAGCCCGCAAAGAAAGCACCGAAGAAAGATGCACCGAAGAAAGAGGAAAAGAAAGAAGAAGCAAAATAACCTCTTACGACATAGCGAACCCCGCTTCCGGAAGGGAGCGGGGTTTTTTATTGCCCTGCGGGCGGCTAAAGGCTAAAGGCTAAAGGCAAAAGGCTAAAGGCAAAAGGCTAAAGGCAAAAGGCAAAAGGCTAAAGGCAAAAGGCAAAAGGCTAAAGGCAAAAGGCTAAAGGCAAAAGGCAAAAGGCAAAAGGCAAACGACTCACGGAAAAGGGAAATGTAAACGACGTGAGGCGTAAGGCGTTTTCCGCCCACTCGTCATCCCGGCGAAGGCCGGGATCCAGAGGTTTTTGCTCTTTCCCATACGCTTGCTGTTGTTTTATATAATCGCTTCCATACTACAACCTTAATTAAGACTGGATCCCGGCCTGCGCCGGGATGACGCTGGGGAAGATTCCCGCTCTGTGGAAATGTAGGAAGAGATTGTATTGTTAAAGGGTTTTTTTAATCGGGGAACTTGGAATTTGGAGCGATTTTTTAACGGTTGAACAGTTGAACGGGGTTTTTGAACCTTTAGCCTTGAATCAAAAAAAAGGGATGGTCGTTCGACCATCCCTTTTTTTGTCTTCTCAGTTGTTACAGTTTACCAACAAAGATAAATGCGATAACGAGAGCGTAGATGACCAGTGACTCGATAAGTGCGAGGCCGATGATCATCGGGGCAAAGATCTTTCCGGAAGCGCCGGGGTTCCTGGCGATGCCTTCAAGCGCTGCTGCTGCAGCTTTGCCCTGGCCGAGTGCTCCGCCGAGAGCGGCGATACCGATGGCAGCACCGGCACCGATGGCCAACATGGCCTTTACGTTGTCGGCTAACGGGGCTTTCGCAGCTTCTTCAGCTGCCAGCACGAAGCCGCAGGATAAAACAAGGATCAGACCGCTGAGCATTAAAATGGAGACTACCTTTTTCATCACAGATACTCCTTTAGTTTAAGTTTTTTGAAGCGTTTATTAATGCCCTTCGTGTGATACCGCGCCCGCAAAGTAGACCATGGAGAGCAGGGTAAAGACAAAAGTCTGCACGAAGGCGACAAACAATCCAAGGAACATAAAGATGACCGGCACGAGCAGCGGCACCAGCGCGAAGAAGATCGCGGTGACGAGGTGGTCACCCGTTATGTTTCCGAAAAGACGAATACCGAGCGACATCGGCCGTGCTATATGGCTGATGAGTTCGATCGGGCACATCAGTATGCTGAGGATCACGTTCGCATACCAGGGCATCATGTCGCTGATGAAAACGAACTGCCTGAGGTACTTGACGCCGTGTTCCCTCAATCCGTAATAATGTGTGAGGACAAAGACTGTCAGGGAACAGGCGAACGTCGTGTTGACGTTGTCCGTTGCCGGGAGGAAGCCCGGGATCAACCCTGAGAGGTTGTTGAACAGGATGAAGATGGCCAGCGTCCCGATGAGGAGCATGAACTTCGGCCCGTTCTCGCCCATATTTTCCTTGACGAAGCCGCTGATGCCTTCGACCAGGAGTTCGACGAAATTCCTCAACGTGAATTTCTCGTCGGGAATGATATTGTCTTCCATCTTTTTTACCTGCTTGTAGCCAAGCAATACCAGGATCAAAAGTACGATCGATACGATGATAGCATTGGATACATGCGGTGGAAGGGTCTTGAGGAAAGGAATGTATGACGCCCAGGTGAATGCTTCATGCCCCATTATCGTGTCTCCTTTGGTGAACTGGAACTGAAACCCGGTAATAACTGGCTTACCAGGATGGATACAAAGACGGTTGAGAGGCCCATGAGAAAGTAAACCGGTTTGATATTCCCATAGACCACGATCACGGTGAGTACCCCGAGCAGGAGGAGGAACTTTGCCGGAAGGCTGATAAGAAGGTCCTTCTTGCCTATCTCCTGTTTGAGGACAAGCTTCGCTATTATGTTTTTCAGAAGCCGGAAATTAAAGATAACGATGGCGCTGGCAACGGCAAAACTGAAAAAGGCCATGATGTCGCGGACAACGACGGCGACTGCGATGGAACCGAGTATGAAAAGCACCAGGTTGCAGCGTTCAACCTGGGTTACGGTTATCTCCCTCATCATCTTCCTTCTTGAGCCTTGTATATGCCCGGTATACCGCCTTGAAAGCCGCGGCCATACCGAACATCATAAAAACTAACGTTAGATAGGGAAATGTGCCCAACCACTTGTCGGCATAAAACCCCGCCGCGAGGCCGATAATAACCGAGAAACCCATCTCGAGACCCAAGGCGCTGTAATTGAGCAATGCCTTGTAAATGTCTTTTTTACTGTCCTGGGGGGTCATTACCGTCCCGTTTACGGCTCTTTTCTTCTATCACAGGGGATGCATGATAGTCAACGTTATTTTTACATTTTATAGACGGAATGTCGTGGCAGGAAGAAGCTGATTATATTGAAAAATTGATTAAATATCGGGGTTGCTGACCGGGTGCGCGGCCGGTCATTCGAAAGCCCCCGGATGACCGGATACTGTGCCGCTATCACGCTCATGTCTCGGAATAGATCGCGCGGGCGGTTTTTTTCCTGTGGTGCGGCCGCAGGAGACGGCGGACAACCGATTTCAGCTCCGTGAAATCACCCGATTTGACGAGATAGGCGTCGGCGGCCCAGCTTTTGAAGTCCTTGCGGAAATCTTCATACGAAGAATGCAGGATGACCGGTATGTCCTCATAACTTCGCACGATGGGCCCGAGGACTTCCATCCCATCCATAACGGGCATGACAATGTCGAGGATGATCAGGTTCGGTTTTACGTGCCGCAGCATCAGTATGGCCTCGGCGCCATTGCCGGCATGCCTGACCTCGTATCCCTCGTCGCCGAGTTCCTCCGACATGAGTTTTACAAAAAATTCATCATCATCGATAATGAGAATTATCTTCTTATCATGGTCCATATATAATTACCCCCCGGCCCCATCCATCCTTCGGTAGCGGCCCGCCACAGTGAAAAGCAAGATTTGTGCCTCACCGGTGCGGCCCGGCCAATCCCGGCAATATTTAACCGGATGTCTTTTTTTCGCGGAAAAAATTATTCTTTTTCCAGAAGGGTAAAATGGGATTAATTGCCCCTTCCGTGTAGCATTTAGCCCCGGAATCGAGCCGGTTGCGCACGCCCGGGCTGGTTATTGTGCTATAATTTATTCCTGATGACAAAACGGAAAAAAGATCTCTCTACAGCGAAAAGCACCCCGGGCAGGCTCCTGACCGGCCGTCCGGCGGCAAAGAAGGCGCCCGCGGACGTGCCCGCGCAGAAACGCGGAGAACAGATCATACATGAAGAGCATTCTTTCCGGGATGCGATCGGCCGCTCTCTCAGCATCGGCATAGGGGCCATTGACGACCAGGGGAGGCAGATCTATGTGAACCCGGCTTTTTGCAGGATCGTCGGGTGGAGCAGCGAGGAATTGCTGGGAAAACAGTTCCCCTATGTTTACTGGCCGGAGGATGAGGTACGCAAGGCTGCCCGGTTATTCGTCAGGATCCGCAGGAACGAGAAAACATCGGGATCGTTTGAGTTGAATCTCAGACGGCGGGATGGAACACGCTTCGACGCGCTGATAATGTACTCGGCCTTCTACGATGACTCAGGCCGCCGCATCGGCTGGATAGGGTCGGTGGGTGATATATCCGGCCTGAAACGGAAAGAAGCCGAGCTCCAGAGGTTGAACAGGGACCTTGACACGATGGTGCGCAAGCGCACCGAAAGCTTGCGGATGCAAAACCAGAACCTGAAGGACATTCTGATGGGCTTGAATAAGGCCCAGGAAGAGCTCCGGGTGTCGGAAACGAGGGTGCTCCTGGAAAAGCAGCGGCTGGAGGCCATACTGAATGTCGTGCCCGCCGGGGTGATCGTTATTGAGGGCAGGGAAGGGCAGGTCGCATTTATCAACCGGCTTGCACAGGACCTTTTTGGTTTCAAGGACCCTTCGGGCCTCAACGTGATCGACGATCTCACGAACGTGGAGGTGCTCAAGCCGGATGGGTTGCCGTACCCGGCCGAGGAACTGCCGCTCAACCGTTCGCTCTTGAACGGCGAGACCGTGCGCGGTGAAGAGATAGCGATCGTGAGGCCCGACGGTCAGACCGTGCCGGTCGTCGCAAACACGACCCCTTTTATCATCGGCGGGGAGATCGTGGGTGCTGTGGGGAGCTTTGTCGATATTACCAAGATCAAAAGGTCCGAAGAGTCGATACGGACCTTGAACGCCGAATTGGCGAAAAATCTCTTGCTGGTCGAAGATACCAACAAAGAACTCGAGGCGTTCGTGCATTCGGTCACGCATGATATCAGGTCTCCCCTCGTGGTTATCAACGGGTTCAGCCGCAGGCTCCTCGAGCTCCCCGATGACGGGTTTGCGGAAAAAAGCCACGACTACATAGAGTATATACACGAGACGAGCCAGAATGCCCTGTTCCTCGTCCGGGACCTCCTGAGGCTTTTCAAGATAGCCCGGGGAGAGATAAACAAGACGACGGTGGACATCGGGCAGATGGCATTTTCGCTGCAGCAGTATTTTCGCGGCCTTTACCCGGGACGGACCGTGCGGATGGTGGCGGAGGATAATGTGCTGGTGCCGGGCGATTACAGCCTCCTCAAGATAGTAATGGAGAACCTTATCGGGAACTCGTACAAATTTACCGCGAAAAATGAGGGTGAGGCCGTCATTGAGGTCGGTTCACAAAAGGAGGATGACAGCCTGATAGTCTACGTCCGGGACAACGGGTGCGGTTTTGATATGAGAAGGGCCGGGCGGCTTTTTCAGCCTTTCGCCCGTTTCCACGAGGAAGATGAGTATAAAGGGACCGGTATCGGTCTTGCCACGGTAAAGAGGATCGTCCATCGCCACGGGGGGCGCATCTGGGGGGAGAGCCAGCCCGGGATGGGGGCAACCTTCTATTTTACATTGCCGGATTGATCCCTACTTCTTCATGATCTTCTTCGCGTAAAGGTCGTTATTCTCATATTCATACGTCATGGTGACCTTGTCGCCGGGTTTAATCTGTGTCAGATCACCTTTTGTACCCTTGATCCTGATATCGGTAGAATCATTGACTATTGCCCCTGCCACCATCGCCTGCGGGCCTGTCCCGGAGACAACGGCGATGCCTTTCCCTGAATCGTCCACACCGATCACATTACCCGTCACCGTTCGTTTTGCTCCGCTTTCGATCGAGAGCCCGGCGGCAACGAATACAAGCAGCAGCATCATGGCAAGCGCCGCGCTCCATAAGGTTTTTTTCATAACGACCCTCCTTTTTCGGTTACCGGGACTTCTTTCTCAATCCCGGCATATTCGTAAAATGACCTCAGACGGTCAATTGTCGTGACGAAGCGTATTGCCAGGTCCTTCTCTTCCAGAACCACCATCCTCTCCCCGACAAGTTCGATAACGAATTCTCTTCCGTTAAACTTGCTCCGTATCTTCTCCCCGCTTTTTGGTGAATAGATCAC
The DNA here is from genome assembly GCA_963666485.2 of Syntrophorhabdaceae bacterium. Lineage (GTDB taxonomy): Bacteria > Desulfobacterota > Syntrophorhabdia > Syntrophorhabdales > Syntrophorhabdaceae > Delta-02. The sequence continues at coordinate 66,258 of CAXXUO010000010.1, forward strand.
CACGACTCCTCCGTCGCTCTCTTGATCGTCGATCCGGACAAGAAAGCAAAATATGTACCAGAATGATTTTCAGAATGAAAAGAAAGAAATGTATATTTTTCGATCTTCGCAGACCCGCGAAAAATGGGACTTTTTGCCCCTGGCGATGTCTTTTTGCCCCACCGGATTCCTTTACGGCAAAATCTTTATCCTGTACAATACAAGTGGGGTAGCTATTTACAAATTCGCAATATATTCCTATTAATAGATTGGATGGTGTATGAAGGACCGGTCACGAAAAATCCTTGTAATAGACGATGAGGTTCGCTGGTGCGAACTATTGAAGGATACCCTTGCCGGCGAGGGGTTTGACGTGACCGTTGCCAGCGACAGTACCCTTGCTTCCCAGCTTATCAAACAGGTCGATTTCGACGTGATCCTGACCGACCTCAGAATGGCGGGGAAAGATGGTCTCGAACTTCTCGAGGAGACGAAGAAGGTCACGCCGACAACACCCGTCATCCTGATCACAGCTTTCGGGTCCATCGATTCCGCCGTTCAGGCCATGAAGCTCGGCGCATACGACTTCATAGCCAAGAGCGGTGATATGAGCGAACTCATTCTGGCCGTCGAAAAGGCGCTGGAAACGAAGTCCCTGAGGAAGGAGGTCCTGGGCCTCAGGAGAAAACTCGAATCCCGGTACAGTTTTCACAAGATGATCGGGAAGAGCCCCCTCATGCAGCGGATCTATCAGCTCATCGAAATGGTGTGCGACACGTCGTCGAATGTCCTCATAACGGGAGAGAGCGGGACCGGAAAAGAGCTCGTGGCGAAGGCGATCCATTATAACGGTGTGAGAAAGAATGGTCCCTTTATCGCGGTCAATTGCGCGGCGATACCGGAAAATCTGCTCGAAAGCGAATTGTTCGGCTACCGGAAAGGGGCGTTCACAGATGCCAAGACCGACAAGGAAGGCCTTGTCGTCGGGGCCTCGGGAGGAACGTTGTTCCTCGATGAGGTAACAGAAATGCCGCCTTCCCTTCAAGCCAAGATCCTGCGGGTGATCGAGGCAAGGGAGGTCCGCCCCCTGGGAGGGACGACGACGTATCCAACGGACATCCGCATCATTTCCACGTCGAACAGGGACATCCAGTCCCGGATCGACGAAGGCCTTTTCCGAAGCGACCTCTATTACCGGCTGAGGGTCATAGATATCGACCTGCCGACTTTAAGAGAGAGGCGGGAGGATATTCCGCTGCTCGTGAGACATTTTCTTGCCAGGTTCAACAAAGACCTCAAGAAAAAAGTAGCGCAGGTCTCTAACGAAGCGATGAAGATATTTATGGACTATTCCTGGCCCGGCAATGTAAGGGAACTCGAAAATGTCGTCCAGCGTGCGGTCACCCTGTGCCGGAGCGAAACGGTAGTTCCCGATGACCTTCCCGCCGTTATGACCCGGACCGGCGATGAATCCTATATTGACCGGTTACCGGGCAGGGGTCTTACCCTCGAAGATCTCGAAAGGGAATATGTCCGGCACGTGCTCGCCGAGGTCAGGGGCAACCGGTCCCGTGCAGCCGAGATCCTGGGTATCGACCGGAAAACGCTCTATCGCAAACTGAAGAACGAATAATTCAATAGAAAAAATGGGGCAAAATGCCACGATATTGGGGATTTTTGCCCCTGCTATACCCCGGGCTTGAAAAGATCTGATCCGGCCCTCCCTGCGTCAATTCCTTGTCCTCCCTGCATCATTCACCTGTTCGCCGTTTGTGGCGTATTATTTGCAATTTGGGTGCGCACTGCTTCAAAAAGATCATGTGCTTCTCGCGGGGTGACCGCGTGAAACATGCCAGACGAACGGAGAATAAGGAGGAAATATGGCAAGAAAAATCACGTTGACGCGCAGAAAACCACCCAAGAGCAAATTCGACGCCCAGGAAACGCACGACTGTCCCCGGTGCAGCGCCGCGCTCGTCCACGAAAGATTTTACGGCATGTGCGCACATATATGGGTCTGGCGATGTATTAAATGCGGCGAGATCGTAGACGATGTCGTACTCTATAACCGCCGGATGCTGAGAAAGGCCGCGCGGGTCAAAGTCGACGTACTGACGTTGATAAAATAAAAACACGCTATAGGCGATGGGCAATGGGGGATAGGTGGGGAAGGTCCCACCGTTCCACCGTCCCACGTTAACTAAAATTATGGGCCCATCGCCTATAGCCCACTGCCCATCGCCCGTTATTTCTCCCCTATCAACTCCATCACCTCTTCCTCTCCGTGCTCGAGCTCTCTTGCGTGCTCGGTGTCGGCACCGAGGAGAAGCGCCTGAAATTCCCCTACATGGGTCTTTTCCTCTTTCGCGATGTCGAGAAGCACCTTCCTGAGGTTCTCGTTTGTCGTCAGCGCGGCCATCTGGTTATAGAGGTTGATCGCGTCGTATTCGGCGATAATGGCGGCGCGAAGGATCTCCCTGTCCAGTTCGTTGCTTTCGAGTTTTTCGATAGTGGCGGGAATCAATGACATCATAATGGATCTCCTCCTGGTTGTTATATCGTGTCGTGCTGCGCCAAAGACATTATCAAGAAATATGCCATAAAGATTTTTCCCTGTATTTACGTCAAAATCGGATTTCAGCGGACACGTGTACGAGTCTGGCCGGTCCATTCACGGCCGATCTGGGACGAAAAGGGCTACACCCGGGGCACATTGCCCCATGGCGGACTGCACACTCCCCGGAAAGAGTTATCTAAGGCCGCGTAATGAAAATGCAATCATATCAGCACGCGAGGTGGCATCATTGTTGCTTTGCTCCTTAAAGCGATGGAGATCACCGAAAACGAGGTCAGCCGGTACCTGTCCGGGCGCTTTTCGCAGGAGGTCAGGGTTGTCAAGATGGCCGATCTGTCGGCAAAGGCCGGGCCTGGCACGGACATGAAAAAGTTCGGTTATGGCCGGCCGTTCCTCGTTCTTTGCGATGTCGGGGACAAAAGGGAAAAATTTGTTTTTCACAGGATCCGCCCGAATGCATTCGGGCGGGAACGCGAAGATGACAGGGCCGCCGCCGTCTGGCTTGATTATCAATCATTCAATAACCTGCCCGGGCACGTTCCGGCCGTCGACATGGTCGCATTCCGCAACGGCGGTGAGTTGAGCTCTCTTAAGGATGTCCGCGAGCTTGTCCTCGTGACCGCATTCAAACACGGAATACCCTATGCCCACGATCTCGCGAGGATTCGCGATGAAGGGGACTTAAGCCCCCTTGACCGCAGGCGGGTCGAAAAGCTGGCTTCGTATCTTTCGCAGATACACCAGCTGCGGCTCGACGAGCCGATGTTGTGGGTACGCCGCTTGAGGGACCTCATAGGCCATGGCGAAGGGGTCATGGGGCTCACCGACAGCTATGGGAACGACGGTACAGGTCCGGGCGGCAGGGATCTCCGCTCGATAGAAGAAGCGGTAAATGCCTGGCGTTGGCGGCTCAAGGATGTACCGGGCAGGCTCTGCCAGGTCCACGGGGATTTTCATCCGTTCAATATCGTTTTCGAAAAAGAGGACATGTTCTGGGTGTTGGACCGCAGCAGGGGTCCCTGGGGCGAAGCGGCGGACGATGTCAGCTGCATGGCTGTCAATTTCCTTTTTTTCTCGTTGCAGCGTTACGGGCGGCTCGACGGGCCGTTCAAGGAAATGCACGATCTCTTCTGGAGAAAGTACTTCATGCTGAGGCCGGATGACGGACTTCCGTATGTCGTGCAGCCATGGTTCGCCTGGCGCTGCCTCGTACTGGCGAGCCCCGTGTGGTACCCGGATATTCCGGACGATGTCAGAGACACGCTTTTTCGGTTCATTCGCAAGGTGCTGAAGTTAAAACGCTTCGACTATCGCAAAGTGAACGAGTACATTGCATAGGAGGGGGGATGGTAGCAAGTCCGGCGGCAAGATCAGGTTTTGCAGTATGGTTTACGGGGTTGCCTGCTTCGGGGAAAACCTCAATAGCACAAAAAATGTGCCAGATCCTGGTGGAGCAGGGGATAACCATCGTGCATTTTGATTCCGATGAGCTTCGCAAGGTGCTCACTCCGAATCCCCGCTATACGGATGAAGAACGGGATTGGTTTTACAGCGTATTGATATACCTGGCGGAGCACCTGACAGAGAGCGGCGTCAACGTGGCGATCTCGGCGACTGCTCCCCGGCGGTATTACCGCGCTACGGCACGCCTGCACATAGAGAAATTCGCCGAGGTCTACATCGATTGCCCGGAAGCGCTTTGCAGGGCCCGCGACCCGAAAGGCCTGTGGAAACGGGCCGACACCGGCGAGATTAAGGCGCTTCCCGGTTCGGGCGTTCCGTACGAGAAACCATCGTTGCCTGAAATTCGCGTCGAAACTGCACACACGACCGTTTCCAGCGGGGCGTGCCGTGTTCTCAAGGGGCTCGAGGGGCTCGGTTTCCTGGATAAAGGCCTGGGTAAGGGAAAGGCCCGGTCGTCGGACGGGAAGGTTATCTTCCTCTGAGGAATTAATGTGACGCATCTATTTCGCGCTGTACTCTTGTTGGTTTTTTTCGGGGCCCAGGCCGTGACCGGCGCGGCCTTCTTATGCGGCGATGCAGCGGCTGCCGCACAGGCGGGCGTCACGAATCTCAATAATGATTTCGTCGCCGTGGTACGCGATGTCGGGCCGTCTGTCGTGTCTATCCGGGCCGAGGCCCTGATGGACGGACTGCAGGTGCTGACCCGTGACGACGGGCCGGACGAGAAGGCGCTGCGCCAGTTTCTCGAAGACCTCTTCAAGCGCAAGAAAAGGGTCGGCGTACGGGAGGCGTCAGGCATTGTGGTCCGTCACAACGGGTATATCCTGACGAACCACCATGTCGTCGCGGATGCCACGAAGATCACGGTCAACCTCTATGACGGCACGAGTTTCGAGGCGCAGTTGGTGGGTTCGGACAGCAAGACCGACCTGGCAGTGATCCGTATTCCGGCCACGCACCTCAAGGTTCCAAAATTCGGGGATTCCGACCGGGTCGAGCCGGGGGAATGGGCGATAGCGATAGGCTCCCCCTACGGTTTCGATAAAAGTGTGACCCTCGGCGTGATAAGCGCCCGGGCGAGGCCGGGCCTCAACGCCGTGACCCCCGCCGGCGAACTGATCCAGACGGACGCATCCATCAACCCCGGCAACAGCGGAGGTCCCCTGGTAAACATAAGCGGTGAGATAATAGGGATAAATTCCATCGTCATCAGGCCCGGGCAGGGGATCGGGTTTGCGATCCCCATCAACATGGTGAAAAGGGTGATGGACGACCTGATCGACGCGGGACGTGTCCTGCGCCCGTGGCTCGGTATAGGCCTCCAGGAGATGACCCCGGAATTGAAGAGATATTTTGACATTCACCTTCCCGGGACGATGGTGCGGCAGGTCATCGAAAGTGGACCGTGCGACAATGCGGGCCTCAAGCCGGGCGACATTATCGTGTCGGTGGAAGGGAAAGAGGCGTCAAGTCCCCAGTCCGTCCTCAACCTGGTCATGGACAAGAGAATAGGACAGGTTGTTACGATGGAGGCGATCCGGGGCGGAAAACGCTTTACAGCGAGGATAACCACGGCCGACGAAGGAAAACAGCCGGGCCGCACGCGTGTCGCCACCGCCAATGCCGGCGCCCCTTTCGGGCTTATCGTGAAAACCATTACCCCGGGTATTGCCCGGAAGCTGGACCAGCCGGACATGGAAGGGGTCATTATCACGGCCGTTGAAACCGGGTCTCCCGCGCAGACGGCGGCCCTCATGATCGACGATGTCATCATACGTATTGATGACCGCAAGATACGCGGTGAGGAAGAATATCGCTCAGCCGTAAAAAGATCGAACCCGGAAAAAGGGGCCTTGCTGATGGTCGACCGGACAGGCTCGACGTTTTTTGTTGTCCTGAAAGAAAAGAAAGAATAGAAGATGGTTCCACGTCCCAGGTTCCACGTTCCACGTTAAAGGCAAAAACCTTACGGCTTGAAGAACAAATAGTAATATCCAAAAAATATGGTTCCACGTTCCAGGTTCCACGTTCCACGTTAAAGGCAAAAACCTTACGGCTTGAACAACAATAGTAATATCCAAAAAATATGGTTCCACGTTCCAGGTTCCACGTTCCACGTTAAAGGCAAAAACCTTACGGCTTGAACAATAAATAGTAAATTTCTTCGTTTTTTTGCGTGGAACGTGGAACGTGGAACGTGGAACGGTTCTTTACATTCTCCCCGTTTAATCATATTTTAAGGTTATGCCCGACCCCGTCCGATTTTCGATCATGACGTACAATGTCCACAGCTGCATCGGGAACGACGGGAAGAACCTTCCGATGAGAATTGCGAAGATAATAGCGGGGATGCATCCCGATATCGTGGCCTTGCAGGAACTCGATGTGGGGCTCGCGAGGACGGGGTGGGTCGACCAGGCAGAGCTTATCGCCCGCGAGCTTCATATGAACTACCATTTCCATCCCAGCCTGGTCATCGAGGACGGGCGCTACGGGAATGCGATATTGAGCCGGTACCCCATAAGGCCGGTAAAAACCGGTGCTCTCCCGTCCCGCAGGAAAGAGCCGCGCCGGGGTGCGCTCTGGGTCGAGATAGACCTGAAAGACCATAACGTGCAGGTGATAAATACCCACCTCGGGCTCACGCCCGTGAGGCGCCGGACGCAATCGCACACCCTGATCGGCCCGGAGTGGCTCGGCAACGAAAAATGCGTCCCGCCCGCCATCCTGTGCGGGGATATGAATGCCACCCCGGGATCGTATGTCCACTATAATTTTTCTCAAAAATTAACCGACGCCCAACTTCTTCTCCCCGGAAAGAGCCGGCCGCGGCGCACCTGGCCCAGCATAAGCCCATTTTTGCGTCTCGATCACGTCTTCGTCTCCAAAGGGATCGGGATAAGGGCCTGCAGGGTCCCCCGTTCCCTGGATGCCAAAATGGCCTCCGACCATCTCCCGCTGCTTGTAGAGGCTCAACTCATTGACCCTGCAAAATAATTTTACCCATCTGATTTACTGTAATTTCAATCATTAATCCTCTCGTGCCCCGGGCGTGACCCGGCTTCCTCCTTCCATCCGTCATTCCGGCGAAAGCCGGAGGAATGACGAAAACAGATCCCTGTGGCATAATTCCCCGTTTTCACATAACCCCCTGTACTACCTGTCTTTTTATATCGGGAACTGTCCGGTTTAAAAGACTTTTAATTCGCTGGCACTTGCCTTGCAGTCCCAATGCGCAATGCAGGTAAAACGGCGGTCGGCTACAGGGATGACATGAAAATAGGAATTGTCGGGACGGGTTTTGTGGGTTCAACAGCGGCATATACGCTTGTCACGAGGGGCCTCGGAACCGAACTCGTCCTTATCGACAAGAATATGGCCCGGGCGTCGGCCGAAGCGGCGGACATCCGCCACGCCATTCCCTTCGCACACTCGGTCAACGTACACCAGGGGGATTATCCCGACCTTGCCGGGTGTTCCGCGGTGATCGTCGCTCTCGGCAAGGGCAGGGTTGCCGGTCAGACGCGCCTTGACCTTGCGTTTGAAAATGCCGCTATCTTCCGCGAGGTGATCCCGGCGATATTTGAACATTCTCCCTGCTCTGTTCTTATCATTACCACAAATCCGGTCGATATCATGACCCACGTGGCGACCAGGATCGCGGTCAACCTCGATGTGCCGCCCGGGCTCGTTATCGGCACGGGAACTGTGCTTGACACCGCGCGCTTCAGGACTTTGCTCGGTGAGTTCCTCGATATCGAAAGCAGTCACGTGCACGCCTATGTCCTCGGCGAGCACGGGGACTCCGAGGTCATGGCCTGGTCCCTTGCACGCGTTGGTGGACTGACCATCGATGAGATGTGCTCGTACCTTGGAAAGGAATTCAACGCAGGCGTAAAACAGAGGATAAACGACGACGTCCGCCACGCCGGCCGTGACATAATACTGGGGAAAGGGGCGACCTATTACGGTATCGGGAGCATCCTTGCCCACATTGTCGACGTCGTCGCTCATGACCACAGGGCAATTCTTACGGTAAGCACGTTTGTCCATGACTGTGAGGGTGTTCGTGATGTCACACTGTCTCTTCCCCATATCCTCGGCGGGCGGGGCGCCATAGCCAGTCTGCCGCTTTCCCTCGATGCCGGCGAAAGGTCAGAACTCAAGAAAAGCGCCGAGATCTTGCGCAGGTCAGCGGATGCGCTCGGAATTTCGTGATCAGCATAGAGAATGAATTCGCCTTTAAGGGAATTTTCGATCTGAAGCATCCTGGAGCAACCCACAATGAACAACAAAACGACGTACCCGCCTGGCGTGCCGGGAATGCTGCCGATACAGAAGATCCTCTGCCCGGTGGATTTCAGTGAATTCTCCCGGCGTGCCATTGATGTGGCCAGGGAACTGGCATCCTGTTTTGAGGCGGAACTCATCCTGCTCAATGTCATCGCCGATGTCCCCGCGCCGCACGAAGTCCTGTCGAAGAGGTTCGATATAAACGGTTACAAGAAGGCCCTTGTCTCGTCGTCGCAGAATTCCTTAAGAAAAATAGTGCGCCGGATAGATGATAACAACGACATAAAGGTCCGGTCGGTAGCCCTTCAGGGCAACCCGCCGGAGCGTATAACCCGGGAAGCACGCAGGCTGGATGTTGACCTCATTGTTATATCGAGCCATGGCCGGGGTGGAAGGGACGGCACCATCTTCGGGTCGGTGACTGAACGGGCCTTGCAGCTTGCCCCGTGCCCGGTGCTCATCGTTCCCGCGTATGCCGGTGCAATCATGGATGCACCACCGCTTTTTTTGTCCCTGTCGGCTGACGTGAGCGGGGTTTTCGAAGACCATCTGGAGCATCTGACGGAAAGGCTTGATGCCGTGGAAAAGAGCATTGAAGACCGAAAGAGGTACCTCGACACGCTGCTCAGCCGCCGGTTTGCGGAACTCGAAGGAGGAAACGAGGACCTTCGGAGAAAAATGCGCCGGATTGGAAGGGCATCGTCAGAGGCGTGGCAGGAGCTCAAAGCCGGTCTCGCGGACCTCAGGGCCGTGTTTCAAAGGGCGGCTTCGAAATTCCGCAGCCCCGGGAACGATCTGTACCAGGGCAGGTAGATACCGGGACGAATAGGGGGTTTCTCTCGGGCCGCACCCAATTTCCCCACCCCCGTTTCAGGAAAATCAGAAATCCAATTCAGGTATGTCCCGATTGTTAGAAACCTCTTGCAGTTCTAAACTTAGAACATGATAGGACAGGAACCGAGGAGGACACCATGGATCTAGGACATATTTTTTCGAATATGATGAGTGTTTCATTTTTGTTTGCTTTGCTCAACATTATTTTTATCAATATCATTCTTTCCGGCGACAACGCGGTGGTTATCGCGATGGCCGTCCGGTCGCTTCCGGATAAGCAGAGGCAGCAGGGGATCATCTGGGGGACCGCGGGAGCCGTGATATTGAGGATCGGCCTCACATTCGTGGCAGCCAAGCTCCTGGAAGTCCCTTTTGTAAAGCTTGCCGGCGGTGTCCTCATCCTCTGGATCGCAATAAAGCTTCTCCTGGGTGACAATGACGAAGGGCACGAAAAACAGGTCAACGGGCTTATGCAGGCGATCGGGACGATCCTGATGGCGGACCTGGTTATGAGCCTCGACAACGTCCTCGGCGTGGCGGGCGCATCGAACGGCAATATGCTCCTGCTTCTCATCGGGCTTGCGACAAGCATACCGATCGTCGTGTTCGCCAGCAAGCTGATAACGAAGCTCATGGACAGGTTCCCGATAATCGTTGTGATCGGCGCGATGATACTGGGCAGGGTGGCCGGCGAGATGATCATCAGCGATCCTTATATGACCAGGATATTTCATAATCCGGGCCACATGGTGGCATACGCTGTCCAGGCGGCCCTGGCAGTGGCGGTTGTCGGAGCAGCCAAACTCTGGACCAGGTACCGGGCACCGCAGGCTGTACCCGCACCGGCCGCCGGGAATCCTTTCGCGGTCGAAGGCTGGGATATACTCTAACACCCGTCAATCCGAAGATAAAAAGGGGCCCTTTGCGGGGCCCCTTTTCTGTTTGAATCTTCGTCAAGCATGTGGTATGTGATTACCACACGTTCCAACAATTAAATACCCAAGATTCCAGGAGGAGACAGTATGAAGAAAGTTTTCACCGTTATGGTTGTGTTGTTTGCCGTGATCGCCTTTGCATGCGTGTCATTTGCTGCCGAGGACGGGGCCAGGGTCAAAGTTGATACTCCCGCTGCCCCGGTCAAAAAGGATGACAAGGGCAAGGTAAAGGCAACACCGAAGGGAAAAGTCGACAAGACAAAAACGACCGAGCAGAAATCAGAGGAAAAGAAGGATCCGAAAGATGCAAACAAGGGCAAGAAAGTAGAGAAAAAGGAAGAACCGAAAAAGGGTGACAAGTAATTAGGGACCTTTATTGAAATCGCCTGGCGGGCCGGACGGGATATCCCGGAAGGCCCGCTTTTTTATGTGATTTCCGATGAATATTTTACCGGTTGTAATTGTCAAAGACATAATTGTATGATGTCAGCATCACGATCAAGAAGGAGGCTTGCATGAAAACCGCGCTGAGGACCTTTCTCGTCTTTTCTATCGCCATCGTCTATGGCCTCACCGCGTACGGCCAGGGAAAGGACGTGGCCGGGTCGAAGGACAACCCTCTCATTTCCCGCTACAAGGGGTCGTACATAATCGGATATGAGCAAAGGTCATTTGACGAGTTCAAGCTTCCCCTCGGAAAACAGGTAAAATCGCATATGGAAGCCGAACCGCTGGCAAAAACCCAGCGGGTGGAAGGTAAATTCACGCGCATCCTTTACGTCGTGCCCGAACAACGTTCCTCTCTCGAGGTCTTCCGTAATTATGAAACAGCCCTCGCGGGGGCCGGCTTCCAGACCCTGTTCAACTGCAGCCTGCAGGAATGCGGCCTAAACTATCACCAGGTCCTGTACCCTATGGGCAAGAAGATGGCGAACCGGGGCCAGATGGGGGAATATGCCTTTTCCCAGCCGAAGGACCAGCGATATCTGTCAGCCAAACTGGCACGGCCTGAGGGCGACGTCTATGTTTCCCTCTACACGGCGATCGAAACGTTCGATCATTTCAAGGAAACCGCCAACCGGCCGCTCGTTCTGCTTCAGATCGTGGAAACAAAGGGAATGGACAAGGCAATGGTAACGGTCGACGCGGCGGCGATGGGGGGCGACATAGAGAAGACAGGGCATGTCGCCATCTACGGCATTTACTTTGACACCGACAAGGCTGACATAAAGCCTGCCTCCGAGCCGACGTTGAAAGAGATGGCAAAGCTCCTCGGCCAGAAGCCCAAACTGAAGGTCTTTATCGTCGGGCACACCGATAATGCCGGAACTTTTGCCCACAACCAGACACTGTCCCAGAAGCGCGCCGAGGCGGTGGTCAAGGAGCTGACGACAAAATATAGTGTGGCCCAATCAAGGCTCGTCGCAAAGGGTGTGGCGTCCCTGGCGCCGGTTGCCTCGAATGGCTCCGAAGCCGGCCGGGCCAAGAACCGCAGGGTGGAGATGGTCGAACAATAGCCCGATCATAGACGCTATTTTAAGGGGCGTACCCCGATAAGCTTTCTGCCCTCGAACGAACCTTTGCTGTCAAAGAAGAACCCTACGCGGGCCTCTCCGATATCTTCGCAGGCGCGGCACCCGGTCGTCAGCCGGTATAAGGCAGTGAACTGAAGCTTCCCTCCTTTGATGCGCAGTGCCCGGATCGAACCGGGCCTGCGGTCCCCGATAAAAAGCCCGATGTCCGGGTATTTCTTTTTCAGAGCCATATATCCGGGATCTTTTTCGAGCATCGCGCCCGTTATCGGAGACAGGTCGTCGATATTGATAAGGGCCGGCTTTCCATTGACGAGATAGACGCCGCTATTTTCGTTCGCCCTGAAGGGGAGATCGGCAAAAGCGATATCGACCGGGCCTACCTTCTTGAATTTCGTCATGAAACCGGGCTCGTCAATGAGCCTGGCAAAATCAACCGCAGCAGCCGGCGCACCCGCCTTCCCGAGCATCTTGAGAAAACAGGCATCGAACGGATCAGGGCCACTGCCGCATTTCGTCCGTACCTCGTCGAGCAAGGCCGGGGTTGGCGCGTAAATCGCGGCTGCCGTGATCGGTTCGGCCCCATAAAGCCCGGAAGACCATGGGAGGATAGGCAAAACAAAAAAGAGCAGGGACAATAGGCATATAACGTTCCGGCCTTTTACGCGACCTCGATATGCGTTGAACATTGCAACCCCCGTGAGTATAAAATGTGATGAAAATTTTATATATCATTTCGGGAATGCCGTCTATCAAATAAGTCCTTTCCCCGGGCCGGTCATTTTCTCTCTTTCTCCATACTCCAAACATTTCTCCTCAGGCTCATACCGGCACATCGCATAAAATTGGTGTTGCCATAACCCGTTGTCTGTGTTATATAAAAATCCCGTGGGCCGTTAGCTCAGTCCGGTAGAGCAGTTGACTCTTAATCAATTGGTCCAAGGTTCGAATCCTTGACGGCCCACCAAACATAACAATAAATTAGGCCATCTGCTTGATGGCCTGTTTTTTGATGTGTCCGTACCTGCCCGGTATGTTTTCCTAACCCTCGCTTGCTTCCTTTCATGCTCCTCTGTGGACATGAATTTTAAATGCCAAATTGCCCGTGGTCCTCAAATAAATATTACCTTCTTTCGATAAATCTTTATTATTGCCCTGATCAGTTCGGTATCGTCCAGGCCTGCTTTCTGAAGAGAAAAGAGAAGTTCCACCCCTTTTTTGGCAAGCTTAACAATTTGCTGAAACTCGCCATCGCGTCCGGCCTCATAATACTCACGCTTAAACTCTACTATTTTTGATAAAGACCGGCTAAATCTTTGACCTTCTTTTCTTCTTTGTTCCTGGCAGATGTCACAAAAACAATCACCGTGTCTTTGGGCCATCCCGAACAACTTGTTGATCCTGTCATAAGGGAATTCTTCTCTAGGCACCAGGACCCTTAACGCTTTTACGATATTAATAAAATCCGTTACTTTTTTCCTGTTGGCATCTTCTCCTGAAATAATTCGCTCTGACTCTGCCATAATCCACCTCTTGTTCGGTGATAATTTTACGATTGTTAGCCCTGTGCACGTTTGTTATTAACCCGGCGCAACAGCCAGAGGACACCGATTACGCTTCCCCGAACTGAGAAGAGTCTTTTTTAAGTGTTCCTCAAGAAAACTTTTCATTGATACTATACTTTGCCGTTGATGTAAAGGGGCCTTAGCCTCACCATAGATGGTGACACACTCGCTGCTTACATGCAAAGGGTTAATATGGGGTCCGGGTTTTGTACGTTGGCGCCCGGGTGCTGGGAGATGATGACACAGAAATTACTATTCAATTGGACTTTGGTCTTAAATCGGCGATAATTACAGGACAGGATTAATTTCCACGGTTGGTGAAGCTTCATCTGGACCATGCGCGACGGCACATTGTATATGGCCAATAAGGTGAACCTGTTTGAGAAATGACGGGGAGAAATAACTATGACATTTTTAAAAAAGGGTGATCTGACCCCCGGGTTCGCGCTGGCGGACCAGTTCGGGAACACCGTACAATTGAAAGACTTCAGGGGCAAAAAGGTCCTGATCTATTTCTTCCCCAAGGCGGGGACCTCAGGGTGAACGAAGCAGACCGAGGCCGTGCGGGACGCACTGGCAAGGCTCAACTCTCTCGGGACACAGGCGTTGGGGATAAGCCCCGACCCCGTGGCCGCGCAAAAGAAGTTCAGCGATAAGGTCAACGTTAATTTCCCGCTGCTCTCCGATGCCGATCATTCGGCGGCGGAGGCGTACGGGGTGTGGGGCGAAAAGACCCTCTACGGTAAAAAATACATGGGCATCAAACGTTCTTCTTTCCTGATAGGGGAAGACGGCCGGGTTATAGCGGCCTGGTACAAGGTGAGCCCGGACGATACCGTGGCAAAGGCATTGGAAGCGCTGGGGTCAGAACCTTAAATCACTTCACCGGCCTGCAAACGTTGCCGACCAGGTCCCGGTCCTTATGACCGTGACCTTTTTGGTCCGAAAATCCTTTTCCGAATCGGTCCATGTACCGCGCGTCAGGCTTTTGCCGTCAAGCGAAAGGATGGCGGTGTACGATGCCGTGTCCGTCGTGCTAAAAGAGACCTCCCGTGTCTTGGGATTCCATGTACACGGTGTCTCTATACCTTTCCCTGCATTTGCGGACTGCATTTCAAGGTTGCACATCGCGTAGAACCTGGCTGCGTCGAAATGGTTCGTGTCCAGCTTATCGATAACAAGGGTGCCTGTCCATGCGACCCCCTTGTTGTCTTTGCCGGTGAATGTCCATTTGCCGAAAGAAGGGCCGGCGTTATCGGCCGGGCCGGCGTGGGTAAGGCAGGCGATGGCGCAAACGATCGCTATGGTAAGGATTGTCCATACAATGCGTTTCATAAATCAGGTCTCCCTTTTTCATAAAATTCATGCAGAAGAAGATCCGGGATATTATGAATGTCCCGTAAGAAACTATATTTACATGTGCGGGCGGCTATGGCAATAAAAACCTGCCGCTCTTATTGGGCCGTGCCGAAATAGTCGTCCTCGATGTTCAGGACATTTCTCGTTACCTTCTGCACCTGCGATGTTGCCCAGAAGGCTTCTTTGAGCAACTGCTTCTGCTTGTTGGTCAGCACGGCCGGGTTGAGATGATTGCCAAAATCTTTTCCTTCGTCAATATCGCTCAGGTTGTTCTTTATCTTCAATGTCAGCAAGGTCTCGAACGCCTGTTCAAAGCTTTCCGCCTGCTCCTGAGTGAACGCCCCGCTCCGCTGCAAAGCTTTCAAGCGCTCCAGCGTGTTTGTCTCTTCCGCACGGTGGTGGAAAGCGAGGATCTTCAGACACGTAGTCAGAGGGAGAAGGCCGTAATTCTTCAGGTTGACCGTGTTCTTATATTTCCCGTTCTTCTCGACGATGAAATTCTTGAAAAAACCGAGCGGAATCGGTACAGAAATGATCGTCTCTGCAAGGTTTCTCAGAAAGTTGCGGTTTTTCGTGATGCATTTCAGGACATGGGACCTCAGTTCCTTCTCCAGCGATTCATTTCCATAAACGGTCCTGAAATCGAGAAAGACGTATATATCGACAAGGTCGCTGCCGGAGGGGTCTTTCGAGGCTACCCACGCCTCGACCCTTTTTCGCCAATCCTGGAGGCTCCCGAAATATTTTTTGTTCGTCGCCATGATGTTGCCCTTGCACAGGGGAAACCCGCACTGGTTGAGGCCGTTGACGACCTCTTCCGCAAAACGCCTGAAATAATCCTCTTCCTTTGGCCCCCCGTTACCTGAAAATATTATCCCGTTGTCCTGGTCGGTGAGCAGGGTCTGTTCCTTTCTGCCTTCACTGCCAAGGCCGAGCCACGCGTAGGGAGCAGGCGGTTTCCCGAGTTTTTTCTCGACGAGCGTTATCGCCCTGCAGCTTATCCTGTCGTTCAGCTCGCTCACGATTTTGCAGGCGTTCGACGCCAGCGCGCCGTCGTCCATGAGCGCTCTGAGCACTTTTTCAACCTCGCGCCTCGCTTTGTCGAGGGTGGCAAGGTCAGGGGCCTCCTCGATGTTCCGGATGAGGGCGAGGACCTCCCGGCCCCTGAACCTCAGGAGGTCGAAGCCTGTTATAAGCCCCTTCGTCCTGCCTTTGTCCGTCACCACGAGTCTGCCGGTCCTGTGCTTCACCATTGCGTGCAGCGCATCGAAAAAGTAACCGTCTGCACCGACGCTGAAAAAATCCTTTTGCATGATGGACCCGACCGGGTCCGAAGGGTCCTTTTCGTTTTCCAAAAGTGCCCGGACAATCTCACGCGTACCGACGAGGCCCTGTGTCGCAAAGTTTTCGTCCACGACGAGAACCGCGTATGCTTTCTGTTTCAGGAGTTCCCCGGCTGCCTCCCGTATCGTTGTTTGCTCTTTGCAAAAGACCTGGCGGGGCACGGCTATGAAGTCCTTTACCTGCTTGCGGTACAGAAAGGGCTCCACCTGGGCTATCCCGGGGGTCTTCGTGAGAAGTTCCTTGTACACCGTTTTCATCCTGCGCGTCAGCAACTGGCTGAAGAAGCTGTAGAACAGGGGATATTTTTTCATCATGTCAAGGAACAGGCTCCTCGCCTGGACAAGGCAGAGGGTGAATTCGACGGCATCGACATTCGAGGTGGTCGGCACATCCGTCAGCAGCGACATTTCGCCGAAGCAGTCTCCTTCGCCCAGGAAACCAAGGACCGTCTCCCTGCCCTCCTGGTCGAGATGGACCTTTACCAGGCCGCTCTTTATAAGGTAAAACTTGAGTCCCCCCTCGCCCTGCTCGATGATCGTGTTGCCGGGAGAGAAGTGCTCCCAGTCCATGGTGGACGCGATCTCCCCGAGCTCTTCGACGGAAAGCGTGTTGAACGGCATTGTGTCCTTCAGGAACGCGACGATGTCTTCAAGACGCTCCGTCCTTAAATTGACCTGGAGGATAAGGGCGTCATGAACATTCGTTTCATCGACCGCCCCGATATCGATGAGGATCTCACCGATGGCCTGGTGCGATTCGGCCTGCCGCTCGAGCGCCCGGTCGATCGCCTCCTCGTTCACGTAGCCCTGCTTAAGAAGGACCTCGCCTATTCTCATGGTTTACCCTCCATGTCCGGCGTTGATGGACGCGCTGAGGTGTGAGGCCCGCGCGAACCCGCTGATGCTTTTTCTGTTGTACAATTTATGCGATCGGGATTGGACAACCCCGCCCTTTTTATTTGATGCAGTGTATTTAGTTGATGATATCAAATTTCAATAAAAAAGTATTGCCAGATTATTGGGGGTAAAATGTAGTAAAAAACACTACAATTGAGGATTATTTCTGTGCTTGATTGTCAGTGAAATATGCGTTAAAAAATTTCATTTCACGGCGATAACATAAAAAGGGCATGTGATGGAAGGCAAGACGCTCCTACTCGTCGAAGACGAAGCACTTATAGCGATAGCACAAAAGAAAACGCTGGAGAAGTACGGATACAGGGTTGTCACCGCCACGTCCGGACAGAAAGCGATTGAAAAGATGCGTACCGGTCCGGGGATTGACCTCATACTCATGGATATCAATCTCGGTAAAGGGAAAATGGACGGCACGGAAACGGCGGAGATCATCCTGAAGGAAAAGGACGTACCCGTTATTTTTCTTTCCAGCTATACCCAGCAGGACATTGTTGAAAAAACCGAAAAGATAACCTCGTACGGTTACGTCGTTAAAGATTCCGGTGAGACCGTCCTTAACGCCTCGATCAAGATGGCCTTTAAGCTATACGAAGCGCGCAGGGACCTCCAGGAGCAGAAAGAGGTCCTGAAAAGGGGGCAGGACGAATATTTCAATATCCTGAATGTCTCCCCTGTGCCCCTGGCCCTGTTTGATGAAAATAATCTTGTGAGCTACCTTAATCCGGCCTTTGTCAGGGTTTTTGGGTATACACGGGACGATCTTCCAACCGTTGATGAATGGTGGCCCCTGGCATACCCGGACCCTGATTATCGTGAAGCCGTCATTGCCGGGTGGCGGGAAAATTTGAGTATAATGAAAACCGGCAACGCCCTGTTCAAACCCATGGAGGTGAACATCCGGTGCAAGGACGGGACCGGGCGTACGGTAGTTGTCGAAGCCGCATCTCTTACGGCAATGCCCGAAACGTTAGTCGCGATCTTTTATGACATTACCGAGCTCAAAAACACAAAAATACAGTTGGAGGAAGAATTGACGCGAAGGCGCGTTATCTTCGAACAGGCGCCTTATGGCGTAGTGATCATCGACCCGGAGACGGCCGCCTTTCCGGAATTCAATACAATGGTCCATGCGCAGCTGGGTTATACCCGGGAAGAATTTGCCCGCATGAGGATATTTGATATTGATGCCGTGGAAAGCCCGGAAGTGACGAGGCAGCGCATCGCGGGAGTCATGGCGACCGGGCAAGGTGATTTCGAGACCGTCCAGCGCACAAAGTCCGGGGAGCTTCGGAACATCCATGTGACCGCCCGGACCGTAAATGCGGGGAGTCAACCCTTGTACTATTGTATATGGAGGGACATTACCGAAGACAAGAAGAGGGAGGCGGCCCTCAGAGAAAGCGAATCCCGGGCGAAAGCCATGCTCGACGCCATTCCCGACATAATGTTCCGCATGGACAGCAGGGGAGTTGTCCTTGATTACAAGGCCGAGGAAAAAGATCTTCACACCGGGAGCACACCCATAACCGGCAGGCGCATCCGCGACATCACGCCTTCTGAATTTGCCGATCTGATCGAACGTGAGATCGGGCTCGTGTTGGGTTCAGGATCACCCAGGACCTTTGAATACCAGCTTTCCATCCCGGACAGCGGTGTGCGGGATTACGAGGCGCGGATGGCCCCGAGCGGTGTTCAAGAGGTCATAGCGATCGTCCGCGACATTACGGAACGCAAGAAGATCGAGGAGGCGTTACAGGCGAGCAGAACATTTTACGAATCCATGAACGAACTCGCCGTGCTTCATGAGGTTGTCCGCGACGAAACGGGCAACGCGGCAAATTACCGGATTCTCGACTGCAACCGGGCTTTCACCGATATCACGGGCATACCGCGCGAAGAGGTCCTGGGAAAGCTCGCGACGGACGTCTACGGAACGAAGGAAGCACCTTATCTCGACATATATTCACGGGTGGCATCGACGGGGGAGCCTGCCCGGTTGGATGAATATTTCGCACCGATGGATAAACATTTCAGCATTTCTGTGTCATGCCCGAAAAAAGGCCATTTTGTGACAGTTGCGACCGACATTACTGAACACAGGCGGGCCGAGGACCAGGTCAGGGCCCTTCTTTCCGAGAAAGAGCTTTTGCTCCAGGAAGTTCATCACAGGGTTAAGAACAATATGGTCACGGTCATGGGGCTGCTTTCTCTCCAATCCGAGACGGTAAAGGACCCTCTCGCAGTATCGGCCTTCGAAAATACGAGGGACCGCATCCGGAGCATGGCGATCCTGTATGAGAAACTCTACCGGTCCAGCGACTTCAGGAACGTATCGGCGAGGACCTATCTCCCCGCCCTTATCAGTGCCATCGCGGACAACTTTCCCAACCGCAGGGACGTGACCATCGAGGCCCGAATAGAAGACAGGGCGTTTGACAGCAAAATCCTTTCCCCGGTCGGCATAATCATCAACGAACTCATCACGAATGCCATGAAATATGCATTCACGGACGGGCAGAAAGGAAAGATAACGGTCTCTTTTTCAACCCGTGACAGCGACGTGCTGCTCACCGTCGAGGACAACGGGACGGGCCTCCCGGAGGCTTTCGAGATGGACGATCCCAAGGGGTTTGGCATGCGCCTCGTCACGATCCTCACCGAACAACTCGATGGATCGCTCAGGTTCGAGCGCGGCAACGGGACACGGTTTGTCCTCGAGTTCAAAGTATGATCTTCTCGAAACCCTGGAATACGTGCCGCCGTACGTTCTGATGTTGTCTGTCGCACCGATGATACGCATTTGTTTCAAATGTGAGACACGATCATCTGTTCCCTTCCTTTTTCCCAATAAATTCACTATATTCCTGTTATCGTTCCACGGCACGCGTTTTGCTCCAAAACTTTAGAGAACAGAGCGAAAAACGCCCGGTCGGATGAGTTGTTCCCTGCAGGCGAGGACTATTTTTGAATATAGACCCCATTTTTATTTCTCTCATAAACAATATCTCACTTCTCTTCGTTATGACCGTTCTGTACGGGATAGTGTTCTGGAGATGGCCGTTCGGAACGATGAACAAGGTTATCTCGGGGATAGTTTTCGGGTGTGTCGCCGTTGCCGGTATGATGATCCCCCTGCGCCTGGTGCCGGGCGTGGTTTTCGACGGGCGTTCCATCATAGTTGCCCTGGCCGGCATGACAGGGGGTTTCATCCCGGCAATCATCGCGTCCCTGATCGCAAGCGTTTGCCGGTTGTTGATGGGAAGCACGGGGGCGATCACAGGGACCCTTGTTATCCTCGCGTCCGCCTTGATAGGGGTCGCATATCATTACGTGCTCCGGCTGAGGCCCGCCGCCTCTCATCCCCTCGTGCTTTACGGGTTCGGTATCGTGGTCCACGCCGTAATGGTCCTTCTCATGCTGACACTCCCTTACCCGACGTCTATCCACGTTATCGGGAAGATCGCGGTGCCGGTCATGACCATCTACCCTGTGGGAACCTTTCTCATCGCGTTCCTGCTCCTGCAGCTCAAGGCAAAACATGAATTCGATGAAAAGCTCAAGGAGAGCGAAGAGAAATACAGGAATATTTTCGAAAATGCGGTTGAGGGTTTTTACCAGACAACACCGCAGGGGAGGTTCATCTCGGCGAACCCGGCGCAGGCACGGCTCTTCGGGTATGACTCGCCGCAGGATTTAATACGGTCGATATCGGATATTGCGGCCCAGCATTACGTGGACCCCGAGCAGCGAAGAATATACAGGGACACCCTGGAACGCGATGGCGTCATAATGGGGTTCGAGGCGGAGCTTGTCAAAAGGGACGGCACCCCGGTGTGGGTGTCATTGAATTCGCGTGCCGTCAAGGGAGACGACGGCACGATACTTTTTCTCGAGGGGACCGCGGAAGATATAACTTCGCGAAAGAAAGCGGAAGAGGAGCTTCGAAGAAAAAAAGAGGAACTCGACAGCTATTTTACGTCGAGCCTCGATCTCCTGTGCATTGCAAATACGAGCGGGCATTTTGTCCGCCTCAACCCGGAGTGGGAAAAGGTGCTCGGCCATTCCATAGCCGACCTGGAAGGGAGGCCTTTTCTGGACCTCGTGCATCCGGAAGATG
This sequence comes from Syntrophorhabdaceae bacterium, assembly GCA_963666485.2. Classification (GTDB taxonomy): domain Bacteria; phylum Desulfobacterota; class Syntrophorhabdia; order Syntrophorhabdales; family Syntrophorhabdaceae; genus Delta-02. The sequence continues at coordinate 87,172 of CAXXUO010000010.1, forward strand.
TCGATCAGACTATCGCCGCGGTATCACAGTTGAATGCCCAGAAGCCGGTAGAAAATTTTGTGAACCGCTATCGCTGCAAGGACGGCTCCTACCGTTGGATAGAGTGGCGGTCAAAACCCGAAGGATCGATGATCTATGCGGTCGCACGCGACATAACGGCGCGCAAGGCCACCGAAGACGCCCTGAGAACTTCCCTTAAGGACAAGGAGTTGCTGCTCAAGGAGATCCATCACCGGGTGAAGAACAACCTCATGACGATATCGAGCATTTTGAGCCTCCAGTCAGGTATGATCGAGGACCCGAAGGCGCGCGATGCGCTCGAGGTCTGCCGCAAGAGGATACAGGTCATGTCCCTCATCCACAACAAACTCTATCGCTCGACCGACCTCGCGCACATAAGCTTCAAAGAATACGCGGACGACCTCCTTGCCGACCTTTTTGTCACGCATGAAAGGCACGAGTCAGGCATTGTGATAACGAAGGACATAGAGGATATCTCGTTCGACATCGACACGACGATACCTCTCGGCCTCATACTGAATGAACTTTTCTCGAACGCCATGAAGCACGCCTTCCGTGGAAGAACGCAGGGGACTCTCAGCATCAGCCTTCGCAGGGACGGCGACAGGCTATGCCTTACCGTCAAGGACGACGGTGCCGGCTTTCCTGAGGAGCTTGACTTTCGCAGGACCGATTCCCTCGGGTTGGAACTGGTCAATACACTTACGGAACAGCTTGACGGAGATTTAGAGCTTGAGCGGGGCAACGGTACACAAATCAGGATCACCTTCGCGTCCCCGGGATAAGTATCTATAAAATGTTGTAGTTTCAAAGGGTTGAAGCAGGTATGCGTTGAAAGGCCCGCAGAGATGATTAGAATTGTGTTATGACAGCAAGGGGCCTTGTATCGAGAAACGCATTAAAAATACGGCTGGTGATCGCGACCGTGGTTCTTCTTGCCGCCAGTGCCTGTGCATCGTATAATTGCGCCTTCGATGTTGCGCACCATCCTGACCCCATCTCTATTCATGTGGAGGACGGGGTGGTGTATGGTCAGAATTACATCGCGTGTTTCCTTATCGATGGTGTTATCCACAAAGAGTACATCCCCGAGTGTGCATACAGGTACTATTACGACCGGCAGGCCCGCAGGGCAGCAGCAGGCATGCAGCCCTGACGGATACGGTTCCCGCAGGGCGATCGTCAACCACCACCCCGTTTCCTCGTTCTCTTCAGGTAATCTTCGACCACGACCCTGCCCAGGTCGCCGGGAGAGGTAAAAAAGGCCCTCCCGGAGCTGCGCCTGGCAAGCCTTGAGGCAAGATCGGCCGTGTTCCTTGTCTCGTCCAGCATAATGATGTTGACAGTAATGCCGTTCATGCCGCATCGGCGGGCCTCTGCGATGACCCCGGGGGCGGCGCGTTCATACCCCACGTAATTGCCGTTCTCGGTGTTCGGGGCCATATCGGTTATCACGTAAACCTGTTTTTCCCCGGTGAATGACCGTGTATCGTTCCTGAACTTTTTCAGGGCGGCAGCTATGTCCGTTACCGTGCCGGAGAATTCGTGATCATGCACCTGCCAGTACGGGATCTCCCGGACTGTTTGCGAAAAGACGTATATCTTGAGGATATCGCTCCCCGTTTTGCGGATCACCTCCGCCAGGGCGAGGCAGACGTCCCGGGCGGCCCTGAGCTTGTCCCCCTTCATGCTGCCGCTCGCATCGATCATGAGCCCGTTCGCTATACGGGAGCTGACAATGTTCTCCCGGATGCGGACATCCTTCCCGGCGAACCTGACGGGAAAAGCCCGTTCTCTCTCGAGCGCGGCGAGGAGCGTCGCCTCGGCATCGATGCGTGAGAGGTCATCCCCGAATTCATACCTTCGCGACGTGAACCCTTCACTCGTCCCGAACCCCTCTTCGCCCGTGGGGTTCATGCCCGGCATGCCGGGGCTGATAGTGCGAAGTATTGTCTTGAGAATGTAGCCGGCGAGGCGCTTCGAACCCCGCGGCGTGAAGCGGTATGTGCCTTCGAGCACATCGATAAGCCCGGCATCCGCGAACGCCTTCAGGGCATCGATAACATCTCTTTCCTCGACCACGCTGCGGGACATATCCCCATCGGCAACACGCTCTTCAAGGGAATAGCGGGAATCGCTGCCGAGATAACCGTCGACGAGCGCCCTGGTGTCGCCGCCATGCGCCAGCACGTCGAGAATATTGTCGAAGAGGTCGTCCCGCATCCGGGAAAGACTCGCGCGGCCGCCTCCCGATATGCGCGCGCTTTCCTGCCTGCGGCGGCGCGCAATGTCCCGGACCTGTTCGAAAAAACCATCGGCCTGGTGTCCTGCAAGCCCGGCAAGGGTTCGTGCGTCACGTGCCGGCATGTGGGCCATGTCGTAGAGTGCGCGGTTAAGGTGATCGTCAGGACGGGTGCACAGGCTGCAGCGGCCGGGCAGGTTCATGGAAGGCCCTGTGTCCAGGATATTTCCCGCGGTATGTACATGTTTGTATCCCCGGCTTCAAGCGTACCGGACACGATGAGGATATTCGCGATGAATTCCGCGCAGGTATTCACGTACTGGCCGCGGATATCGCTGTCACGTCCCGCGAGTTCTTCGATTCGCGTATCATGCAGGAATCTGCCCGGGTCGGCCGGGGACCGGCTTAAGCCTGCGATAATGTCCCGGGTCACCGGGGCGTTCTGCATGATGGCGTCCGGCCGGGCGTCGCGGGGCAGGCGCAGGATGCCCGCAAGCTCCGGGGCTGTGCGGGCGCCGTCCCATGATGGCGCCAACTCCTGCGCCATCGAGATGAGCGCGGTGCGCAAAAGATCGCCGGAGATCTCATCCACCCGACGATACGTTCCTGCCGGGTCGTCGATCTCGACGAGGTCGTCCCTGAGATGGACCCTCCCGCGCAGGGCCAGCCTCACGCCGTGCGCGGCATCCTCTATATTGGCTATCCGGGCGCTGCGCATGCATGCCGTTGAAAGCGTGTGGTCAAGGGCCCGCATGGTGCCGCGTATGCTGGAGGCCCGTTCAAGCCAACGGCAGGCCCGGCTTTGCCGGACCGCGCGATTGATCATCGTGAGAAGCCACCAGGGGGCGAGCGGCAGCGTGTCATCGACCGGGTCTTCCCGGGGGATCTCGACGGACGGTGCGGATATACGGGAGGGATCATGTCCCGGCCGGTCGCGCCCACTCATCATGATGCCGAGTTCGACGCCTTCATCGGGCAGATCGAGGTAGATGGTTTCCAGCCTGTCGACGAGCGGCCTCGGGACCTCGTTCACGTGCGAAAAGCCCTCGGGGTTCCCCGTGGCAACGACGCACAGGTCGAGGGGATACTCCCAGCCGTACTCTTCGAGGACCGTTTTGCCTTCTTCGAGGACAGGATGAAGCAGGACCTGTACCTTTGTCCGGATGGCGGGCAGTTCATCGATGAAAAGTAGGCCCCTGTTTGCGCGGAAAACGCCCGTTCCGGTAAATGTCCGCGGGTCACCGGGGCTCATCCCCGACGCGATAGCCCCTATGTCCTTGAGGCCCAGAAGCTTCGCTTCGTTCGTATACTCGTTCCCCTGTATTCGCGAGAAACGTTCGGAGCCCGATATCCACTCGATACCGAACTCTTTCACCGGGTCGTCGACCGAAGAACATCGCGGACACAACCTTTCCTTGTGCCACAGGGGGTCGTCATTGTACGGGCATCCCGCTATACGCGGGACGGGCGGGAGGAGGCTGATGATGGACCTCACGAGCCGTGTCTTCCCGGTGCCTTCTTCCGACACGAGGTAGGGATGGGACCCGGAAAGAAGGGCGCGGATAACATCATCTTTGGCTTCCTTGCGTCCCTGAATGAGAGGGATGACGTCCTCTCCCCTTTTCATTCGCGCAAGAATGGCGTATCTTAATTGCTGGAATACGGAGAAGGAACGGTGCCTTTCCATGAGTTCGCCGGCAACGGTATCGGGGTATGTGAGGGCCATATCGTAAAGTACTCGTATATAATAACGGAAGAAAGACAGGTAATCAATCGGTGAGCACAGTTGCGGAACTTCTCGCCATGCCGGCAGTCCCCGCGATCATGACCGCCCTTGTCGCGTCCCCGTCCGGCGTGGAAGAGGCCTCGATCGTTACCGGGGGAGGGCCTGAAAATCTCGAAAATGCGCTCGCCGCATTGGCCCGGCATGGTTTTGTCACCCGCCATTCGGGGCGGGTCTTCCTGCCCCCCGGCGGCGACGCACTGGACAAAGCGCTCAAGGTGCTCGCTGTTTTTGAGGAGCTCAGGTCCTTCGCGGAAATATCATTCATGGTCCGCGGCGTCCTCGGGGCCACCGAATATTTCGAATGTCTCGTGCACAGGCAAACTTTGATATCCCTGCTCACCGGGGAAAATGTCGGGCGGGAGATGCTTGAGAACGTGCTTGCCGCCGAACAAAAACAGGGATACGTTGAAGAACTGGATATTGCATATCACACGCGCGGGAACCTGAGAGAGAAGTTTTTCCCGTACATTCCCCGCCATCACTATGAGGATTTTGTCTTCATGCATTCACGGGCAGCAGGGGCCGCCGCCGATGAGGCGGACAGCAGCCTTGTGCATGAGCGTTACCTGCTCAGCCGCCACCCGGCCTCACTTGCAGAGCAGGCGCGGCAGTACATGAGGGAAAAGAAGCCCCATATCCTGGACAGGGTCCGGAATGAGGCCTTTGATATTATCTGGTGGTTTGACCGGTACTGAGGAACGTTATTTTTTGTTGTAGACGATGACGCGGCCGTCCTTATCGCGTTTTATCGTCATTTTTTTCCCTTCGAAGGATTCGATCGTATACGGGGTCTTTTTTCCATCCGAGGTTATAAGGACCAGTTTTTTGCCATCCACCGTGTAGGTGCCTTTTACCGTTATGTCCTTCATGACGAGGACAAACGTGCCGTCGGCTTTGTGCTCGATGGTTGAAGCGATGCCGCCGAAATCATACGTCCATGTGCCCACGATGTCTTTCTTGTAGTCAGCGGCACAAGAGATTGCTGCAATGAGAAGAAAAATGATCGAAAATACGGCTGCTCTTTTTTTCATCGGGTATCTCCTTCACTATAAAGTTATACGAGTTTCTGCGCATGATTATATAATCGTCCGGAAACGAGATCCCTGAAGTATTTTGTGGCGCTGCATTGACAAGGTGGGGGTTATTGCAGGTTTTTTGTGAATCGGGCAATTATTTCTTTTTCCTGCTTCCTGTAGGCTTCCGATTGCCTTATATGTTCAATGTTGTTCCAGATCTGGCGCGCCAGCGACGGGTACTTCCCGGTGAACTGGAATGACAGCATAAGGTAGTAGGGTTTCTGATGGAAGGGCTTGCTGTTCACGCTGCATTTTTCGATCCGGTTCCTGAATTCCCTGTTCTTTTTGAAAATATAATCGGCAGTGGTTGTCTGGATGGCGGCGGCGGCAAAATATTTCTTGATAAGGCCGCGGAAGATCAGGCTGGGGTCATCGGGGACCTCGTTCACGGCCACCCCTATCTTTTTGAGGTCCTGCGTTATCGTGAATCCGGCCTGCGCCGCCACGGACCGATCACCAAGGTTGACCATTTCCGCCCCGTCCCAGCGGATACCTGTTCCTATCAATCGATAGAGGGAATACCCGGAGTTATGGATCCTCTTCGTAATATCGATGTCCGTATCCCGTGTAGATTCACTTGAGATCCCCGTTTTTGTCGGATATGCACCCATCGTGAGGCGGTCCGGCTTGAAGCTGGACCCGATAACGCCGTCGATGCTTCCTGAGCGCATCATGGCAAGACAGCGATTCCAGGGGTACGCCACGAGAGTTATCTTGATGTTCATTTTTCTTTCAAGAAGCCGGATAAGCACTATATCGAGGCCTTCCGCCTTGCCGGCGTCGTCAAAGACCCAGGGGAAGGAATTCGTGTCCTCATAGGCAAAAGTGAGGGAGGCCGGTTTTTCAGGGTCGGCCGAGGCCGCCCCGACGGACAGGAGGGTAAGAAAGGAAATGACAATGATCAGGAATATCGATCGATGATACATTTTTGTCCCGTTCAATGATCTTCTCAAAAATACTGCATGTGTAAGACAAAGTCAAATATACAGTATACCGAATCTCCCTCTTCGGTTATATTCTTTGAAAGATATTGGGGTTTTTGTCAAGGATCATTCCCGGTCTTCCATGATGACGAGGGCAGTCTGGCTGCCCAGGGAGAATGCCTCCTTGACCATCCCGCGGACCGTGAGTTTCTGGCCCGTTGCCGGCAATGTCTTTGATGTGATGATCGTTATCTCGCCCGTTTTGTCCTTCAACACAAAATACCTGAAGGCGATGAGAGAAAACACCTCGGTGACCTCGCCGGATACCGTCACCTCTTTTCCGGCATATCTTCTCGGATCACCCCGGATATCCCCGATCTTTGTCGGGAATAGACGGTCGCAGGATACAGATGCCAAAAAAACGAAGACAAAGAAAAAGATCGCATATTTTTTCATGGTAAGCTCCGGAATATACTGGGTCTCATCATGAGGAATATAAGACGCCCGCACCTTGCCCGTCCCGGGTGGTCACTTTATGTAGCCGGAATAAATGATATTTTGGGGATTTGCGTCAACTCGTTTCTTGAAACGAATTGCGGCGTGACATGAAACGTGCTAAAAAGTGCGGGGATACCACATGAAGATAGTGATCCGGGGCGGCAGTGTAGCGGCTGGTTACGGCGTTGAACACGGCTACGTAGACAGTATCAGGGACCATTTTGCCGGTGTCGAGGTCATCAACCGGTCGCGCTACAGGGAGACGACATTCGACGGGGTAGCCACTTTTTTCCGGGACATCGAGGCTTTCCGTCCTGATCTCCTGCTGTTCAATTTCGGGGTCGACGACGCGTTCCAGGGCATATACCGTTCAGAATTCCAGGAAAACATGGTGCAGATGATCAGGCTTGCGCGCTCGCGTTTCAACCCGGTCATCGTTCTCGCGACGTCGCAATGTTTCGAAGACCCGTACGATATGAGCGCCGCCGGGATCTTTTACAGGTCTTTAAGGATCGTATCGAGGGACCTCGGTTGCCTGTTCATCCCTGTTCACTACCATTTTGCTTCCTACCTTGAAGACAATGACCGGGAAATGAAGGACTTCGTGCAGCCGGACGCACGATATCCGAACGAAGCCGGCCACAAAGTGATCGCCGAAATAGTGATTGAAGGATTAAAAGAGGTTATCTCCCGCGCTTGAGCGGCTGCGGAATTATTACGGGACCAGGATCGCCGCGGCTACGACCGTTGTCCATACATTCTTCTTCCCAATGGCCGTTTGCGTAATATTCCGCGTGTGAACGATCTCGTCGCTCAGCTTCCACAGGTCGAGCCGCTTATTGTAGCTTTCGTTCACGTCAAATTCCAGCCCGAGGATCGTCGCCAGCATCTGGGCCGCAATGTCTTCGGCATAATCGCCGGCGGTCTTATCGTCTTCGCCGTGGCTGTGATATTCCGACAGATAGCCGAAGCGATCACGGTCCTTCGGTATTGCGACACCGACCGAAGCTGCGACGAGCCTGTGATGTTCATTGGTTGACGCCTCAGCGAGGACTGCGTGCACGATCTGGCCGGGGATGAGGTTCTTCAACCCCTGTTTCACCGACACTATCTCGCATCGCGGGGGGAAAATGGAGGATACCTTGACTATATTAAAAGGAGCTATCTTTGCGTTACGCAATGCGAGCTCGAAGCTGACGAGCTTTTCCTTGTTCTGTCCGACCCCTTTTGTAAGGACAAGCTTGGTGGCAACAGACATATCCTCTACTCCTTTCCGTATCTTATTCATCTCCGGCAACAGGCAAGCATACCACGATATTGGTGCCGGTACAAGGCGGTGCGTTCAATTGGTGAAGACCGCCGTTGCTCACTCTTTATTTCTTGTCGAGCGCCTTGTTCCACGCATCGAGCTCGCTCTTGTGATCTGCCGCAAGCTTCGTGTAATCACCCTTGATCTCGATAGTCTTGATCGTGTCGCCCCTGACGATGCTGTCGACCACCTTCTGGTCTTCAGGGCCGATCACTTCACCGAAAACGGTATGCCGGTTATCGAGATGCGGCGTCGGAACGTGCGTTATAAAGAACTGGCTGCCGTTTGTCCCCGGCCCGGCGTTCGCCATAGAAAGTTTGCCCGGTTTATCGTGCCTGAGGTCCGGGGAAAACTCATCCTTGAACCTGTAACCGGGACCGCCGGTACCGGTGCCGAGCGGACAGCCGCCCTGTATCATGAATTGCGGGATGACCCTGTGGAAGGTGAGATTATCATAGAATCCCCTCTTTGAGAGGTTAACAAAGCTGAGCACGGTCAGGGGCGTCTGATCGGGGAAGAGGCGCAGGTTGATATCGCCTTTGCTGGTGTGTATGGTGGCAGTTAATTCCGGATAAGTTGAACTCATTTTCTTTTCTTCGCTCCCTTCTTTTGCATTAATACCGAGGCTGTATCCGGCCAGAAAAAAGACCGTCAGTATGATGAAGAATGCTTTCCTTTTCATGGCCTTCACTTTTTTTGAGTGACATTATAACGGATTTTGCCGTGATTGCATATACCTAAAAACACGGGAAGGAAAAGGGAGGAAAATAAAACCGGCAGGCCGATGCGGCCTGCCGGGCATTTTCAGGTACTGTGCAAGATCAAGGTTTTTTCGGCGGGGTTTTCTTGGGTGCCGCTTTAGCATCCTTCTTTGCTGCCGCGGTCTTCGCCTTGGCAACCTGCTCCTCGAGCGCCTGGTTCTTCGCCTTGAGCGAATCCAACTCGGTCTTCAAGTGGCTTACTTCGGCCTTGATCTTCCCGTTTTCTTTTGTCATCTCCGTGATCTTGGCCTCCGCAGATACCAGTTGTGTCTTTGTCTTTTTCAAGATCTCCACTTCCTGTTCAAGACCATTCGCTTTGAACATGAACATTCCGGCTGCAACCGCAAAGATGAGCGCTATCAGGCCCAGCGCCGCGGGGAGTATGGGAAAACTTTTTTTGGCGGGCTTGTTAAGGTCCGATTCCGCCTCTTCCGGGTCCTTCATTTTGGGAAATTCTTCGTCGTTTGTTATCTGTTTTCCATTTTCGTCAAAGACGGGCATTTCAAGGTCCTCCCAGCTTGATGAGTTTCTTGAACCTTACCATAGAAGGTCATGAAAAACCAGAAAAAATAGGTAATGGATAATAGGTAAGGGGCAATGGGAAATACGGAAAACAGGTTTGTAACCGCTCCTTCTTTCCCCCTTACCCCTTCTTTTATCTTTTTTCCTTTTTTGCCGACAATAGATGTCAGGAGACATTATGAAAGTTGAAAGACTTAAAGAGGTAGTCAGGGCACTCATGAGCAGCCAGTTCTATTTCGATCTCAGCATCCGGGAACGATATAACCTGGTCCTCCATGTCCTCAATGTCATGGACGCCCGCACCCGGTAACGGGATGTCGTGAATCAAGTACCCGATCATGCAATGACCCCATCCGGCCTTTGACCCGACCACCCATCACCTGTCACCTTTCATTTCTTGACAATCGCGGCCGAAAAACGTTATTTTCAAAATGACTAAATGGACCGGACCCTCCTGCTTAACACGACCTTCGAACCGATCAGCGTTCTATCGTGGAAGAAAGCAATTACACTGATTTATCTCGGGAAGGTTGAAGTGCTTAAAGAGTACGACCGTGAGATCCGGGGGGTGTCGATCTCGATACGTCTGCCCGCGGTCATACGACTGCTCAACCTCGTCAGAAGCAATCACGCGAAAGTCAAGTTCTCCCGCCGCAATGTATTTCTCCGCGACGACCACACCTGCCAGTATTGCGGTGAAAAATTAGAGGCCAAATTCCTGACGTGCGATCACCTCATCCCGCGCTCCCGCGGGGGAGTGACCGAATGGACCAATATCGTGACGTCCTGCATTACCTGCAACCTGAAGAAAGGCGACAAGCTTCCCGACGAGGTGAAGATGCATCCGAGAAAACGGCCATCCCGCCCCAACGGGTTTTATCTTTTTATGCTCAATGTCGGTGTAAAAGCGCCGCCCGAGAACTGGCGGGACTACATGTTCATGAGGAATTGATATGGATAGAGTCTGGGCACCCTGGAGAATGGAGTACATCACCTCGACCAAGAAACCGGGTGACAATAAATGTTTTCTCTGTTTGGACGGCAGCACCGACGATGAATCGCTCGTCCTGGGAAGACACGGCAAGGCCTTTGTCATAATGAACCGGTTTCCGTACACGAACGGCCACATCATGGTCGTGCCCGTCCGGCATACAGGCCTCATGGAAGACCTGACCGAGGATGAATTGCTCGACATGATGCGCCTCGTGAAGATCATGGTGGCCGTCTACAAGGAAGAGTTCAGCGTCGAGGGCGTCAATGTCGGGATAAACCTCGGGCGTGCGGCCGGGGCGGGCCTCGAGGAGCACCTGCACATCCACATGGTGCCGCGCTGGTTCGGGGACACCAACTTTATGGCCGTAACAGGCGAGACCCGGGTGATTTCCGAACACCTCATGACGTCGTACGAGAGACTGAAGAGAAAATTGCGTGAAAAGGTTCTTTGACCCTTCACGGGCAATTCTCGAACCCCGGTCCCTTGTCAGAACATTCACCCGCAAACAGGACACCGACCTTTCCCTGCCCGAACGGGTGATAGTCACGTTCAGCGGCGGCGATCTCAAGCGGCTCATCGAAGGGTCAGGCGCAGCATCGGTCATCACGGCATGGCAGCCGTTCCGCACGATATATCACCTCTCACCGTCCACCGCGGCCGTGAACTCCTTTTACGGCGGCCCCAATATCGCTGCGCTCGTCGAAGAGCTCTCGTCTTTCGGGGCGAGGGAATTTATTCTCTGGGGATACTGCGGGGGGATATCCGGGCCGTGTCGAATAGGAGATCTGTACCTTGCCCGCAGGGCGTTGAGGGAGGACGGCATATCGTATCATTACCTTGGGGACGACGATGAGTTCGTGTCATCCGAATGGGCGAACGGGTGGGCCGATATCGCTCAGGCGGCCGGTTTTCAATGTGTCGATGTCTGGAGCACGGACGCAATTTACAGAGAGACCGGCCGGAAGATCGCCTATTACTCCGGTCGCGGCATAGCCGCCGTTGAGATGGAAGTCGCATCACTCTACGCCGTGTGCCGCACAAAGGGCCTCACGGCCGCTGCCTTCCTCATCGTATCCGACCTCATGAACGCCGATGAATGGCAGCCAGGTTTCCACACCCACCCCTTCAAGGAAGCTGTTAAGGCCATGGCGCAGTTCATGACCGACCACGCGATCCAAAAAACCTGAATTTTTTTCCTCCCGGGAGGAAAAAAATTCCGTTCCAAGTTCCAAGTTCCAGGTTCCACGCAAAAGACAGCATCCCGGTATCCATTCCTCATCAGAATTCACCGAACTTCAATTTACTCGACCCCATTTTTCTACAAGCTCTATAGTTCCCATTAGTTATGCGCCATCTTTTAGCGTGGAACGTGGAACGTGGAACGTGGAATTGTGCAAAGCCCGTGCGATTGGCACGGGCTTTGCACAATTGTGCCGCATGAGCTACTACGTTACAGTCGCCGGAAAATATGTGAATGAAAAAAGGCTGGACATGATCGCCAACAACCTGGCGAATTCGCTAACGGCGGGCTTTAAGACGGCACGGCCCGTGTTCGGCATGGTCTCGACGGCAGGCACCGACTCAGGCAGCCAGACGATCTTGAAGAATTCATATGTCAGTCTTTCTGACAGCTATATCGATTTTTCTGACGCTCCCATGATAGAGAGCGGGGCCCCCCTCGACGTCTCCATACAGGGGAACGGGTTCTTCAATATTATGACCCCGGATGGCGTCCAATACACCCGCAACGGGCAGTTCCGGCTCGATAAGAACGGGCGCATTGTCACGATGAACGGTGACCCTGTTCTGGGAAAGGGCGGAGAGATGACCGTCAATGTGACACGGGGAGAGGCGATCAGCATCGAGAGCGATGGATCGGTCTACGTCGGCAAAATGCTTGTCGATGTCATCAAGGTAACGGAATTCAAGAATATGAAAGACTTAAAGCCTGTGAGCAAGAGCAATTTTGTGAACATGGGCAATGACCCCGGGCTGGAGCCCAAGGTGTTTTCGGTGCGGCAGGGTTCATACGAGGCGTCGAACGTCAATGTCGTTCTGGAGATGGTGGAGCTCATTCATACAATGAGGGCATTTGAGTGCTACACGAAGATCGACCAGATGTTTGCCGACATAAACGACAAGCTGACGGGCCTCGCGAAATTCTAGGAGGAAAGCCATGATAAGGGCGCTTTGGACAGCAGGGACCGGAATGAACGTTCAGCAGACGAACCTGGACGTCATCGCCAACAACATAGCCAACGTGAATACGAACGGTTTCAAGAAAAGCCGGGCGGACTTCCAGGACCTCATGTACCAGACGTTGAGGCTCCAGGGCGCACGGAATGAGGGCGGCGGGATGGTCCCGACCGGCATCCAGATCGGCCTCGGCGCGATGCTGTCTTCGGTGCAGAAGGTCTTTCAGCAGGGCGATTACCAGCGCACGGACAACGAGCTGGATGTCGCCATCGAAGGGAACGGCTTTTTCCAGGTCACCCTGGCTTCCGGGGAAAAGGCATATACCCGGGCGGGTGCGCTGAAGACGGACGCTACGGGCAAACTCGTGACTCCTGACGGCTACCCCCTCGAGCCCAACCTTATCATACCGGCCAAGACAACGAGCATATCGATCGAGCACGACGGGACGCTCACCGTGCAGATACAGGGGCAGACGGCCCCGCAGCAGGTGGGCACTATCGAGCTCGCCAACTTTATCAATCCCACCGGTCTTCGGGCCATCGGGAAGAACCTGTTCCAGGAAACGGATGCCAGCGGCGCCCCGACGACGGGAAAGCCGGGCCAGAACGGTATGGGCACGGTCATCCAGGGATTCCTCGAAATGTCCAACGTGAACGTCATGCAGGAAATGATCAACATGATCATCGGGCAGCGCGCTTACGAGGTCAACACGAAGGCGGTGCAGGCTGCCGACGAGATGCTTCAGCTGACCAATAACCTGAGGAGATAACCATGGCTGCCCGGAAACATTCCATCGTTCTTCTGGCGGTAACCGTGATCATGCTTTTCGCGGGATACCCGGGGGCCGTCGACGCGGCACCCGTTGTAACGGAATCCGGTTTAGAGTCACGGATAATCAAATTCATAAAAGAGCTGTACCCTGACGGCAATTCCATCCGGGTCAAGATCAATGCGGTACCCGCTGAGTTCAAGGAGAGTGCGAAGATCGTGAACGTGAGCTTCCTGAAGGTGCCGGACGCCAACGGGGACGGCATATGTTCCGTCGATGCAAGGAACCCGGGCGGTCGGACACTGACCGCCCACGTACCGTTCAAGGTCTATTCGAAGCGGGAACTGTTCGTTCTGAAACAGGCAGGGCAGAAGGGCGACCTGATAAGGGAAAGGGATATCATCATCCGTGAGACATTTATGAACGGCAGGATGGCCGGATACCCGGCCAGTGCTGACGATGTCGTCGGCAAGGCGCTCAAGCGCGACGTGCCGGCGAACACGGTCATTACCGACCAGGTCCTCGAGAACCAGGTCGTCATGAAACGAGGCGACATTGTCACGATCATCGCCGAATCGAACGCCCTCATCGTCCGCGCAAAAGGCAGGACTGTCGATCAGGGAAGGATGGGCGACAAGATACGTGTGAAGAATATCGCATCAGGCAAAGAAGTGATAGCGAAAGTTGTCAGCAGCGATGTTGTCAGAGTCGATTTCTAGGAGCGTAAGGTCATGAGAAAGATTGCCGGCCTTGTTATTATCCTGATCTTTGCGGTGGTTTTTTTCACCGGGTGCCAGAATGTCCACCAGTCGAAGATCAAGGATGAGCCTTTTGTCCTCGACAATACGTATAAGGGCATAAAGGCCGCACCGGAGCCCTCGAAGGGGACGATATACCGGGGTGTCAATTCGTCGAGCAGCGTCTTGAGCGACCACAGGGCCAGGGCCATCGGCGATATCATCACCATTGTCATCAATGAGAAAGGGGACGCAAGTGAAAAGGCAGGCTTAACGAATAAACGGAAGTCCAACACGCTTGCGGGCATCCCGAACTTTTTCGGGCTTGAAAACAATTTTTACCCGGCGAGCATAAACCCTGACAAGTTTATAAACGCCGGCACGGACAATAATTTTGAAGGTTCAGGGGAGACGACTCGCACGAGCATTCTGACGGCAACGATAACGGCGCGCGTCGTCGACGTGCTGCCGAACGGGAACCTGGCCATCGAGGGCAAAAGAGAGGTCGTGATCAACGACGAAAAAAGGGAGATCCTGGTCCAGGGCATCGTGAGGCCGAGGGACCTCGATTACAATAACTCGGTCCCGTCCAGCATGATAGCTGATGCCAAGATCATTTATACGGGTGTCGGCATGGTCAGTGAAAAGACAAAGCCGGGATGGATGGCGCGGATGGTCGACGCGATATGGCCGTTCTGACGGAGGAAGGGTATGAGCTATAGAAAACGCATACATCTGACGAAAATGGCCGTCTGCATGGGATTTCTCGTCGCAGCGTTCCTTCTTCTCATCGTTGGCATGGCGGACGCGGTCCGCATCAAGGAAATGGGCTATATCAACGGGGCCCGCTCCAACCAGCTGATCGGGTACGGCATTGTCACCGGCCTTTCCGGAACGGGAGACAAATCGACGACGATATTCACGAACCAGTCCCTGTCGAACATGCTTGAAACAATGGGGATACGGGTCGACCCCAAATCGACGAAGGTCAACAATGTCGCCGCGGTCATCGTGACCTGCAACCTTCCGCCCTTTGCGCGTGTCGGTAGCAGGGTCGATGTCACCGTTTCTTCCATTGGCGACGCGAAAAGCATAGAAGGCGGCGTTCTGGTTTCAACCCCGCTGAAAGGGGCAGACGGGAACGTTTACGCCATGGCACAGGGCCCGATGGTTGTCGGGGGTTTCCTCGCCAGCGGGCAGGGGGCCACCATACAGAAGAACCACCCGACCGTGGGAAGGATCGCCAACGGGGCAACGATAGAGCGCGAGGTGCTCTCCGAGGACTATCTCGGCACCGATATAACGATCGCCCTGAAAATGCCGGATTTTACGAACGCCAGGCGCGTGGCGGAACGCATCAATGAAACGTTCGGCAACGGCGCGCACGCGAGGGACGCCGGAACAATAACCGTCAAGATCCCGGCCGACATGAGGACGAACCCTGTCCGGTTCGTATCGATGGTGGAGAACCTCGATGTGAAGACCGATATGCTGGCCAAGATCGTTGTTGACGAAAAGACCGGTACGGTCATCATCGGCGAGAATGTCCGGGTCTCCACCGTTTTGATATCGCACGGCAACCTGAGCGTCCAGATCAAGGAAGATGCGCGGGTAAGCCAGCCGATGCCTTTTGCGCGGGGAGAGACCGTCGTCACCCCGGACACGCAGATCAAGGTGCGGGAAGACAAGGGGAAATATTACCTCCTGGAGGCGGGGGTCACGATACGCGACCTCCTCAATGCGCTCAATGCAACAGGGATATCGCCCCGGGACGTCATAATCATACTGCAGACGATAAAGGCATCCGGCGCGCTTCATGCGGAACTCGAAGTGATATAGGAGGGTTAAGAAAATGTCCGAAAGCATTGGTGTAAGGTCTGTCATGGCCGGCTTTAGCCCCTCGGCGGCAGTAGGCGGCGCGCAGTACGAAAACGCCGCGTCGGCATCGCAGGGGGGTGACAGGGAAAAGGTCTGCCAGGATTTCGAGAGCTTCATGCTGTACAGCATGCTCAAATACATGGAAAAAACGACGAAAATGTCGAAAAAAGGATACGAGGAAGAAACGTACATGGCGATGGTATATCAGAAAGTAGCCGATTTCCTTGCTGAAAAAGGCATAGGGATCAAAGAGATACTTATGAAATATACCGATAAAGAAAATATTAAAGTTAATCCTTCTATCGCCGATAACACAGGTAAGCGATAGAGGAGGTGGACTATGAAGATCCAGAATGGCAACAAAACCGATCTGCTTGACAGTCTTTTAAAGACCCAGCAGGCCAAGGCACAGAAAGATCCTGCGGCGGACCCGAACAAGGGCCAGGTCATAGGATACGCTGACAAGGTGGAGATCTCTTCAAGGAGCCAGGAGATCGAAAACCTGGCTGCACAGGCGAAGGCCCAGCCGTCCGTCCGTGAAGAAAAGGTCGAGACCCTGAAGCAGGCCATCGAGCAGGGGACCTACAATGCGAAGGGCGAGATAGTGGCAGCCAGCATACTCAAAAACACGATCCTTGACGAGATACTGTGATGATGACGACCGACATTATAATCGAGATGACGAAGAAAGAGGAAAAAACCCTGAAAGAGTTCCTTTCGGCCCTCCGCATGGAGCGGGACGCCATCATATCCTTTTCCCTTGACGGTATCATCGCGGGAAACAACAGGAAGGAAGAGATCTTGAGAAAGCTTGATTATCTCAAGGCCGAAAAGGAAAAGCTCATCGGCGACGCCCCGGACAAGGACGCCCTTGCCGCAGATACGACGATGCAGTCGCTCAACAGGGAAGTGGCCGTCACCATAGGCGAGATCAAGACGGCCATGAACAAGAACATGAAGCTCCTGTCCTTTTCCATCGATCATGTCAGGTCCTCGATAGAGAACATTATCGGGAATATCGGCACAACAGTGGGTTACGGGAAAAAGAGAGAGGACCTCTCCTCCCTGCTCCTCTCGAAGGTTGTATGATGTCTTAAGAAGGTAACCTATGGGTATCACGTCTATCCTCAATATCGCTAGAAACGCCCTCTTTGCGCAGCAGTCAGCCCTCCAGGTATTGTCGAACAATATCGCCAATGTCAACACGCCGGGATACGCCCGGCAGGATGCGGTCCTCAATGAAGCCGACTCCGTCATGACGGACGGGGGGCTTTTGGGAAGTGGCGTAAGGGTCGAACAGATCATCAGCAATTATGACAAGTATCTCGAATTTTCCATGGCGAGAGAGTACACGTCCATGGAAGAACAGATGACCTACGAAAAGTTCTTCACGAGGATCGAGAGCGTTCTCGACGAGAGCAATTCACAGCTTACATCGAATATTACCGCTTTTTTCAATTCATGGCAGACCCTTTCGGCGGACCCCTTGAGTTCCGTTGCCCGGGCGGATGTGGCAATGAACGGGACGAACGTGGCGCAGGGGGATCCGGAACATCTATACGCAACTGAAGGGCCTCGAGGCGGAGGCCGACAACAATGTGGTGAGCGAGGTCAGGGAGATAAACAATATTCTCGCCTCGATCGCCGAATTCAATAAGAAGACCTACGCGTCGGCCGTCAACGGAGCGGAGGGGTCGAGCTTCAAGACCCAGAGCCTCGCCGCACTCCAGGAACTGTCGGGCAAGATGAATATACAGTATTTTGAAGATGTGAACGGCGGGTTCACCGTAATGAGCGGGGACGGAAAGCTCCTGGTCGAGAAAGGCATTGTGTACGAACTTTCCGCGCAGAAAGATCCCACAGATAATTTCTATCATGTCTACTGGCAGGGCAATTCGGTCAATTCCGTGGACATCAGCGGTTCGATCACGGGCGGCAGCCTGAAAAGTTTGATCGACCTCAGGGACAACCAGATAGGCGGTTTCATCGATGATATCAATGACCTTGCGGAGTCCCTCATGACGGAGGTCAACGCGATCCACAGCGCCGGTTACAATGCGGCAGGGACCACGGGAGTTGATTTCTTCAAGGACATGACCGGGGACTATGCGGCGAACCTCGCCTTGAGTGATGAGATAAACGTCGATATCGGCTACATTGCGGCATCGTCCTCGGCGTCAATGAGGTCCAACAACGATGTGGCGCTGGCACTTGCCGGTCTTGGCACCACCGATGTGACGATCGGCGGCAGGACGACCACGTATGTCTCCTATTCCGCCTCTATTGCAAGCACGATAGGCAACCTGTCCCAGAACGCTCAAACCCTTTCCGAATACCATCAGAACCTCATGGAGATAGTCAAGAACCAGAGGGAAAGCGTGTCCGGCGTGTCGCTCGACGAGGAAATGTCGAACCTTATTAAATATCAGTATGCATATCAGGCGGCCGCGCGCCTCATCAACACGGCGGACACCCTGATGCAGGCACTGACGGAGCTGGCCCGATGAGAATATCCGAAGCGATGCGGTACAGGCTTTTCCAGTCGTGCATCAATAACGTCAACCAGCAATTGACCGACCTGCAAAAGAAGTTATCGACGGGAAAGAACATCAATGCCCCGTCGGACGATCCCATAATCTACGCACGGGCGATCGAATATGATTCCCGGCTGAGCCTCGGGACGCAGTTCAACGACAACCTGCAGCGCTTGAACACCCTTGTGGGTATATACGATTCTTCGCTGACGAACATCGAGGACAATCTCAAGCAATTGTACGAAATGGCAAATAGCTACGGCACCGCCAATACCGCCCTTCGTCAGTCGTATGCCGACGGGCTGGAGAATATCATCGAGCAGCTTGTCACGGTAGCCAACACCCGATTGGGCGAGGCATACGTTTTCGGGGGCGAGCAGGCCGACACGGCACCCTTTCAGTTGAACAATGACTACTCGGTCAGTTACACCGTTTCCGCGGATGCCGAGGATGCAACCAAAATATTCATTGATTCGGGCCAGCTCGGCAAGTTTGGCCTGTCGGGCAGAGAAGCCCTTTACAGCACATCGAAGATCGCCTTCGGAGATGTTTCTAACATATACCAGGGAGACATCTATTCGAACACGGAAAGTTTCGCATACGTCATCGGCGCGGCCAATCGCGCGATCATGGTGAACGGCGCGGCGGTGAACCTTACAACAGGTGTTTATACCGGCGCAAGTCTCGCGAAAGAGATCGGGACACGGCTGGGGGCCGATTATTCGGTAGCTTTTGATCCCACGACCCGGAAGTTCGTCATTACGAACAACGGTACAACACCCGTAACGTTCAACTGGTCAAACGCGGGCGCCACCGCCGCTGCAACACTCGGTTTCGATGCCGTCAACTCCGTTATCGGGGCCGGCGAGACCGAAATGAGCGACATCGACTCCGGGAGGAAGTCTATTTCTGTCAAGATCGTGACCGGAGGTTCGGCGACGGGCATCATTGCGAACCGCGCGACGTACTCCTACTCGATAGATGGCGGCCTGACGTGGTCGGCGGCAATGGCGGTCAGCACCGGCGGGGCAGATGCAACGGCGGACATAACAATAGATGGTACGAACAACACGCTTTTCCGCAACGGGGCGGCAGTCACACTCACGAATGGGACCTATACGGGTGATGACCTGGCGACGGAAATTGAGACCCGGCTGGGGGCAGGGTATTCCGCAACCTATAATCCTGAAACGAGAAAGTTTTCCATTACCAACAGCAGCGGGAGTGTCGCAATATTCAACTGGTCCAACGCCGGTGCCACCGCGGCAGGCGTTCTCGGTTTCGATAATGTCGACTCTGTCGTCAGCAGCGGGAATTCCGACGTGAGCGATTATGACGCCGGCATGTTCATCGATGGCGCGGGGATCGCGAATACTGTGAATAACCGCATAAAGCTGGCATTTGGAACGACGAACACCCCGCTTGTCGCAAACGATGCATTCCAGGTAAAAGACCTCAGCGTTTTCGAACTGCTCAAGAATTTCAAGGACGCTTTCGACAGCGGGAACACGACATGGGTCTCAAAAAACATCACACATATCGATTGCGCCCGCAGCCTGAACTCAAAGAATAATTCCGTGGTCGCTTTTGAAGGTGCGCAGGCCGAGAAACTCATCGATAACAACAAGGCCCGGGCAAACCAGATCGAAGACGAAAAAACGAACCTGCTCAACGCCGACACCGCAACACTCGGGACCGAGTTCAACGTTCTCCTCAATACGTACCAGACATTGCTTTCCGCATTTGCCAAGATGCGGTCGATAAGCATACTGAACTATCTCAACTAAAACAATAAACAGCAGGAACAAGGAGTGAGGAGCGAGTGACGCGGAATCTGTCGTTCGAACGAACCCTTTGAAATACTACCAGAATATCGTCATCCCGGTGCTTGACACCGGGATCCAAGGTTTTGCCGCTCCATTCTGCCATCCACTTTGCCTGTTGCAAAAGACTTTGTCATAGTGGTCCGAAATAACAAAGCAAAGACTGAAGACGCTGGATACCGGTGTCAAGCACCGGGATGACGAGGGGCGGCATGGTCTTTACGGTCTTTATTAAAGGTATAAATTGGATTATGATATACACACTATTCCAAACAGGAGTGCCGTGATGAATGTGCTTGATGTGCCGGTGGTCAAATATTCCGACATAGGTCCCCATTCAGTTGTTGAACAGGTGGCGGTGGAAGAGCCCCTGGAGATATACGTCGACAACATGCCTTTCTACATGACCATGCGCCTGCCGGGGGAAGAGGTTTCGCTGGCGCTGGGGTTGTGTTTTACGGACGGCCTTATCGCATCGATGGACGATGTCTCGGGAGCCAATTACTGCAGCGACATTTCAACGAACAAAATAAATGTCTACCTGAGTGAGGCGCGCAAGAAAAGGCCGATCCCGGTGAAGGACAGGCAGTTCACCAGCTATTCGAGCTGCGGCCTGTGCGGCTCGGACATGATACGCGATCTTACCGCCTCCATAGAAAAGATAGAGAAGACAATAACGGTACCGTTCGCCGACCTGTTCCCGATGCAGGATGTCATGGTCGAGAACCAGGCAGCCCGCCGGTCCACCGGCGCCACGCACGCTGCGTCGATATTTGACGGGCAGGGCAATTTCCTGTCCTTTTCCGAAGACGTCGGCAGGCATAACGGCCTCGACAAGGCCATCGGGAAACTCCTTTTCGACGGCAGGCTTCGCCAGGCGAAGATCGTGCACCTGAGCTCCCGGCTGAGTTACGAAATGGTCATGAAGGCCGCCCGCATGCGCGCCGAGATACTCACCGGCGTGTCAGCTGCGACATCGCTTGCCATCCAGGTCGCTGACGCCCTCGGCATAACCCTCATCGGCTCCCTGCGTGAACCGCGGGGGAACGTGTTTACGCATGCGGAAAGGATAGGGTAACGGCGTACGGCGTACGGCGAACGGCGCACTCTCACCCCCTCCGTCATCCCGGTGCTTGACACCGGGATCCATGCCTTTGTTTTTCTTTCTTTGTAAAAAATTCTTTATCACAGCCATTTTTCGAAACAAATTCTAGGGCAGGCATTTCCGCTTGCCGTCCGCCGTCCGCCGTCCGCCGTTCTTTACCTTCCCCTTAAGTTCCTTTCACAATCGTCGATAACTATTTCATGAACATAGAGACCGTGCTCACCAGGGAGGTGAAAACAATTTCGGGAATGGGCACACCATTCGCAGCACCCCGGCGAGATCGCCGGGAGAAAAAATCCTAGAAAAGGAGATCAACCATGTCAGACATTTCATTAACCAAAGGTATGCGGTCAAACCTTCTGGCCCTCCAGAGCACAGTGAACTTGATGGACAGAACACAGGGAAGGTTGGCGACAGGCAAGAAAGTCAATTCAGCTCTCGACAATCCGACAAACTATTTTACGGCCCTCAACCATACGTCGCGTGCAAACGACCTTCTGGGCTTCAAGGACGGGATCTCGGAAGCTATCCAGACAATCAAAGCTGCCGACAATGCAATTACAGGGATCACAACTCTTATCAATTCCGCGAAAGCTGTTGCCGAGGCGGCCAAAGGCGCACTGACCTCGGGAACCGGGTCCACGAGCCAGACCCTCACAATTAATACCATCACCGGTATAACCGCTGGTACCACCATCAACATCGGCGGGACGACATTCACCGCGATGGCGGGCACTGCGACAGCGGCTACCAACTTCTCGATCGACTCAGCTACCACGTCGGGTATCGCTGTAGCTCTCGCATCCGCGATCAATGCCACAACGGAAACCAGGAGCATGACAGCCGCAGTGAGCGGCAGCCAGATCACGGTAACAGCAGCCGCCAATACGATGATCGCCGCCGATATCGAGTTCGCCCCCGCGATGAGTCTTGCCTACTCCGAATCCGCGATATCGGCATCCACCGATCTGAGTTCCAAGGTTACCCAGTACAGCAACCTCATGACACAGCTCGACAACCTGAAGACGGATGCGTTCTATAAGGGTAAAAACCTCCTCGGAGGAGCTGCGGGCGGAACGAACGATATGGCGGTCCGCTTCGGCAATAGCCATAGCCTTACGGTGGCCAGTTTTGATGGGTCCAGGTCCGGGCTCGCCATTTCGGCAACGCTGACGACGACGAGCGAGGCGACCCTGCAGACGGTCATAGATTCATTGGATACAGCCATATCGACACTGCAGACGCAGTCTTCAAACCTTTCCAGCAACCTGAGCATTATTAATGCCAGGGATGAGTGGATCTCCGGGATCGCATCTGTCCTGCAGACAGGCGCCGATAACCTGACGCTTGCCGATACCAACGAGGAGGGTGCGAACATGCTGATGCTCCAAACGCGCCAGTCCTTGAGCACCTCGGCATTGAGCCTGTCAGCACAGGCAGCACAGTCGGTCCTGAGGCTGTTCCAGTAGTAACGGATCGAAAACAAACCGGGGGAGGGATACATCCCTCCCCCACCCTATAAGGGGGTGATGTCATGCCCATCGACAAAATAAACAGTATGGATGCCGTGTTAAATGCAAACCACGGCCAGGCGCAGCACAAAGTGCAAAATAAGGCCATAGAGGACAGCGTAGACATAGGCGAAATGTCATCGCATAAAAATGACCCGACGAAAATAAGCTACCCCCCGTTCCTTCCGGTTGGCGACACGCAAGGCATTTACAGGAAATGAGGGAACTATGGCCCTGAAAATAAAACTGAAACCTCACGAAAGGTTGATAATTGGCGGTGCAGTTGTAACGAACGGGGATGCAAAATGCGATCTCATTATCGAGAACGAAGTCCCCGTTTTACGTGACAAGGATATACTCCGGGAAAAAGATGCGGATAGCCCGGCCAAGAGAGTCTATTTTGTTATTCAGCTTATGTATATCGATGACAAGGACATTGTGGAGAAACACAATATATACTGGGCCCTTGTAAAAGACTTGGTTGAAGCTGCCCCAAGTACCGCAGGATTATTGTCAGAGATCAGCAGCCTTATTATCGAGGGAAAGCATTATACGGCCCTTAAGCTGGCAAAAAAACTTATAGATTTTGAAGGGGAGGCTATACGTAATGCGCGCAGGGATTAATGCCTACAATGAGACCATGAAATCTACCCTGTCGGGAAGGGACCTTGAGGCATCGATTCTTTCTAAGGCCGCCCGTCTTCTCAAAGAGTGCCAGGATAAATGGGACGAAGAAGGCCATTTTACCCGGCTCGATGAAGCTCTCGTATTTAACCAGAGGATCTGGACAATTTTTCAGGATGAACTGATAAGGCAGGACAATCCCCTTCCGGAACAGTTACGGGGCAATATCCTGAGCCTGAGTGTCTTTATCGATAAGCGGATCGTTGAGATAATGAGGGATCCTTCGCCTGATAAACTTGACATAATAATAAATATAAATCAGAACATAGCTTCGGGCCTGCGCGGCTCGCCACCCTGATTTCCCCATCATACAGCCTGGCCTTCCCTGCACTCATTCAATAAGCTTACCGTATCGGGGTCCCTGTTATTCCAGGTGATCACGCTTTCCAAAAGAGCTATCGATTGTTCCGTTTTCCCGGCAAGTTTTAATTTTTTTGCCAGGGAATGAAAGGCAGGATCGTAATTATAGCCTTTTTCTTTCATCGACTTCATGAGGGAGATCCCATCCTGTGCCTGTCCGGTGATGCAATACGCGGCTATAAGTGCGGCCTGGGCCGGTGGATAGTTATCGACCTTTGCAAGTAAATTCTTGAGACGGTCCACCGCCTCGTATTCGTCACCGGCACACAACGAAGCGGCCGCATATGTTAATACTGTTTCTTTCGATACCGGGTCGATCTCGTATGCTTTTTTCGCAGCGCTGAACGCATTTTCAAATTGTCCCATCTCAAGGTAAATGCTGGCCATGTTAAAATGAGGAAGGGCAAGGTCCGGTTTAATTCTTGAATAGGCGCACCAATGGTCTATCGCCTCATCATGCCTTCCCAATTCTTCGGCCTGTACTGCCAATTCCCGGAGGGCCATCGGTGTGTTTCCTGCCAGCTCCAATTTCTTTTTCCCCAATTCATAATAACTGTTTCCCTTTGCCTTACCTTTTTCAGACGGGAGCTTTCCATAATGATGAATGGGTATAGTGCATTTTTTGATTTCTATCCCTGCCTGCATGATCGAGGGTTCCAGGATCTCGTGAACGGGATTAGAAAAACAGATCCTTGGATCACGGGTAAATAGTCTCACTTTATTGCTGGGGAACCAGCCGGTCCCTTGTTCTTCCTCTGCGTATTCACGCACGGTATTGGGGACCCAGCCGTCAGTCGCGGGTTCTATAATGTAATTTCGCGTAATAATGTCATAGGCGACAGGCTGCGAACTGTTTTTCCGTATGAGTTGTTTCAGGCTGTCGTGATCACGCGGCGACAGGACCTCGTCGGCATCGTGAACAAGGACCCATTCTCCCTGTGCTTTTTCGAGCGAGACATTCCTGGCCTCCGAAAAGTTCTCTGTCCACGGATAGTCGTAAACCCGGGCACCAAAAATACGGCAAATATCCCTTGTCCTGTCGGTTGAGCCTGTATCGACAACAATAATCTCGTCTGCGACGGGCTTGATGCTTTCCAGGCATTTCAGTATAAATTTTTCTTCATTCTTGACTATCATACAGATCGACAGTGTTCCGGCCGTGCCTGCCCGGTCATCGATTATGCGCGCGCCAATACGATCCCTTACGGAGAGAGCGGCTTGAAGCAGTTCGTCATCGATGCCGAAATCAAGTATTGTTTTTTCTATGTGCTTCATTGCGTCATCATATTTATCCTGTTCGAGAAGCAGGGCCGTGTGAAGAAAGACCAGTTTCTTGTTTTTTGGATAAAGCCGGAGAGCCTCTCTAACGACGGTTTCTCCCCTTTCAAGGTTCCCCGCTGATCGTATGGCTGTATGATACGTCGTTGAAAAATCTTCATTATCCGGAGACAGAATAAAAGCCCGTTCGATATATTCAAGCGCCTCATGCCTGGCGTCTTCATCCTGCCATTTCATGACTCCTATATGCATGTAGGGTTCAGCCAGGCCGGGGTTAGCTAAGATCGCCTGGCGAAATAATGTCCCGGCGCCATGGCGGTCGCCGAGCCTGCCTATCAGCAATCCTTTTAAGGTCAAAGCGGATGCGGAGTCGGGGCTAAGCGCAAGTACGCTATCATTGTATTCCCTGGCCGCTTCCAGGTTATCGAGATAAAAATTGCAATATGCCAGAATGTCCCGGGCGTGGGCCGTATTTCGCTCATGATCGGATAACGAATCCAATGCTTCCCTCGCTTGATCGAACATTTTTGCGCTCAGCAGTATCCGGGACAGGCAGTAATACAGGCTGCTGTTCTCGGGAGCATACCGTATTCCGTCCATTATGGCGGATATCGATTCCTGCAGCAGCCCTTTGCCGTAAAGGTCCATGGCGTTCTTTAAGGTACCGGAGACCAACAATGTCTTGCCGGATGGTGTACCAGGGTCCGGATTTGCCCATTTTGACTGGAACACTTCATCGCGGGACTTCTGTGCATCGTCCGGG
Source organism: Syntrophorhabdaceae bacterium (assembly GCA_963666485.2). Classification (GTDB taxonomy): domain Bacteria; phylum Desulfobacterota; class Syntrophorhabdia; order Syntrophorhabdales; family Syntrophorhabdaceae; genus Delta-02. Next base: position 112,942 of record CAXXUO010000010.1, read on the forward strand.
TCGATCCTGTAAACGGCCGCGTCCGTTGCAACGCCGGCACTGTATTCATGGAGCAGGCCTCGTATCCTGTAATCATTCAATGTGAAAAACCTGTTTGAAATGTTCTCATCGAACGGCCCGATATTGGCAACCGCCTGTTTCTTCATGAGGATGCAAAAAGTGTCGATCTCAAACGCCTCCACGAAACGATACGCGTTCCGTTCACCGAAAGGCCCCGTAAAATCTTCAAATTCAGCGAGGGACATATCCCGTGTGCCGGGGATCTCCTGAATGCCGGCTGCATGATTGGCCATAGGTACGACCATAGCGAGATGATCGTTTGTCGTGAGGTAATGCATCATTTTTCTGATGGTTCCGTCCTGGATCACCGTACCTTGATCCAAAATAAGAACGTATTCACCGGTCGTATTTTTTAGAGCTTCGTTGCACATATGTGAAAAATTTGCTTGTTTATGCATCGATATAATCCTGGTCTTATCTTTGGCAGCTTTTTTCAACCAGGCGGGAATCTTGGACGGCTTTTTTGTGACTATGATCGTTTCACAGATCTGTTCGGTATTGATCGTCAGGAATTTAAGGCACTGGACCAAACTTTGGTTAAGGTGGGGTGCCGGAATTATTACCGACAATGACCGTTTCTTAACGTACGGATCTGACTGGCTTGTTTTGGTTCCCTGGACGGCACTCTCCCGGTCGATCTTTCGCTTTTTGAACACAAAGCACCCGCAGCCGTATGTTTGCCGGTCGGCCAGTTCCCGCGTGCCATCGAGAAGTGTCCAGTTCCCGCCTTCAGCCTGGTCGGGGATAAGCCGAAATTGCTCAATGCTGAAGCCGTCAAAGTATCCGGCGATCTGGTCATATGAGTAGATCCTGTGTGCATTGAAAACAAGCCGCGGCCTTCCCATGGGAACGACGAAGAGAAGTTGGCCCCCCGGTGTTACGACCCTTTTTAACTCGTTAATGGCCTTAAGGTCACCGTCCGGGTCTATCGGGTCCCCGTATCGTCCGAGCCCAATATGTTCAACCACATGCATGCACGAGAGGGAATCGATGCTGTTATCGGGAAAAGGAAGCTTCGTTGCGTCAGCCGCTTGTGAGTTGAGGCCCGACAAACTTATGGGGGCCGGTCTGTAATCATAAAATTCGATGGGGACAAAGGCCGAAGCAATAGTCGCGAAATACAGGCTCGATGATATGTCGACATGCTTGACCGGCCGTGTTTCAGCCAGTACGCGGGCGGCCCATGACGTATGGAGCATGTAATGCGGGTCGAAATCGAGAGAAGGTGTCCGTTCGTCGATGCACATGATATCGGACGGGTTTATAACGAACCTCTTTTCCGTTTTCTCGAGAAGATGGGTGTATTGGCCCGCATCCTCATGAAACCGGGTGGCCGGGCTTGCCTCCGGCGCGGCGGGGATGGATCCGTTTATAATTTCCCGCATTTTCTGGGCATATATACTGTGTGGTTGTTCGTGCAAGGCTTTATCGACATGCTGCGCAGCGGCTTCGGGCCTTCCTGTCTGGAGATAGGCCTCTGCCAGGTAGATGCTCAGCCGCGGGCGGTAAAAGCCTTGCCCGATGGCAGCCTCTATTTCATCTATAGTCTCTGAATATTTCCCGTCGCCCATGCAGGTAAGTGCCTTCCAGAGCCTCAAATAGCCGCAACCCGGCGCCCCGGATCGGAACACGGCATGATATGTATTGATAGCTTGCAGTTCATCACCGCATGCCTGGCGGATGATGTCTTCTGCCTTGAAGACGGTGTGCTCATCCAGGACCCCGTCATCATAGAACCTGGTGGCGGTACATGCCGATACGACCGGGGAGAACACCTGGTCCGTACCATGATAGGCTATCAGGATATCGCCATACACAACGAACCGGTAATTCTCGTCGATTGCACTTATTTCATTACAGACTTCTGTCAGGGAAGGGTAGTCGGTTTCCCCGTCCGCGCCTGCGGTGGGGAATAGCCGTATATCATCGATCATTATGGTGGAATCGGTTATGCCCGACCGGGCTATGGCCCTGATCTCCTCCAGTATCGGGGTGTCCTTTCCTGATCGCGCCGTCTCGTCGCCGCTGTAATGGCCATCGAGCCAGAAGAGGATGGGGCCCGTAATATTCTGGAGGATCCCGGGCAGCACTTCCCCGGAATCACCCCGGTGTACCTTTACGTTGGATATGTTTTTTAAACGGTCGCAGGCGCGGTCAAAAAGCGTTTCATCCAATTCAACCGTATGAACTTCGCGGAAAACCCGTGAAGCGGCAAGCGCCGTGCTTCCCGCAAATGTACCGGTTTCTACGAAAACGTGGCTGTCACAGAGGTCCCTCATTATTGTCAAAAATGCGGGATCCAAAGAAAAGTCAGCAGTTTTAATGAATGTAAGGGTCAGCACGGAATTTTCAGATTGTTCCCTGACAGGATCACGGCTGCTATCATGACGTCCCTTGATCTCGGCATGGATTGCCTGCAGTTTCGGTACGGCGGAGTGCGATGGATCGATATCTGTCAATTTACCAATACATGTTTCGAGGGCATCGGGATTCCGGCTGACGGCGGCAAGATGCCCGAATATCGCTATCATGTCTGGATTACCGGGATCTTCAAGAAGGGCATTCTTGACCTTTTCGACGGCTTCGGCCAATCTTCCCGAATTTACAAGGGTATCGACGAGACCGGCCATTGCCTCGATATGAGACGGTTCACGGGTAAGGACTGTTTCGAAAACCTCAACGGCCTTGTCAGTTTCGTTCATCAGGCTATGAAGCTCGGCCAGTTGAAGATACGTGGTCACTTCGGACGGCATCAGCTCGATGGCCCTTTTCAAGGCGTCCCTTGCCTTCTCATATTCCCCTTTTCCGCGATACAGGGTTCCCAGCGCCGCATAGACTATCCCTGAATCGGGCCGCCCGGTGAGATGATCGCAGAAGATGGCGATTGCATTGTCCAAATCCCCCCGGCCAGCCGATTCCCGGGCACGGGCAAAAACGATGTTTATCTCGATTTCTTCGATACCGTTTGACGGAATGGGGACATAATGCCTGTTCTCGTCAAACTGCTGATTGCTTATGGTCTCTATATCGAAAGAACCGCCGTACGGGACATCCTTGGGAATGCCCCATTTGTCCTTGAAAATCCTCCATGCCTCCTGCAGGCGGGCATTGTAGGCTTCGTTGCCGCGTCCCTGGGGGCCTCCTGTATGATGGATGAATATCTCGTGTGCGACGCACGGTTTCAATCCCGCTATATAAGCCCGCAGGGAATAGTCATCGTCTTCGAAGCCGAAAAGCCCGAACCGGCCGTCAAAGGTCCCTATTTTATTGGCTACGGCCCGTGTGATAAAGAGGCAAAAACTTATGAGCCGGTGCGTGAGGGTCAATCGTCCCTTGTTGTCCTCATAGTGTTTCCGGGCGAATTCCTCGAATTCATCGATATTGTCATATCGTGCGCCCGGCACCAACTGGTGCCCTGATGCGTAGTTCGAAACCGCCCCGATCATGCCGATGTCGGGGCGGGCCCGGGTGATAGCGATAAACTTTGTGAGCCATTCGTGTGAAACGATCGTGTCATCGTCAAGAAACGCGATATATTCACCACGGGCCACGGACATTGCCTGCGCACGCGCGACCGCCGGCCCACGGTTCTCGTCATTTTCGATAAGAACGATATCATCCAATGATTTGAGGTATTCACGGGACCCGTCCTGTCGCGCATTGTCGACGACTATAATCTCGTATTCTTCGACGGTATTGCGTCGTATAGAGTCTATGCAGGCGCGGATATGATCAATTCCGTTAAAACTGAGGACCACTATTGATGCCGTCGGTGCACCTGTCGATGCTCCCGCTTTGTTTCCCGACCCATCGATAAACTGAAGTTCGACCTCCTGGTGGCAGGAATTCGATACAAAGCCGGAAAATGGTTCAATATCTATCCTGTATCCCGCCGTGTACAGTTCGGCCAGCTTGTCGGGACTGTAAAGAGGGTTTCCGCCCGCCCTGTTGGCATAGGTGGCCTGAACCATATTGAGGGGGCTGCAGAATGAAACGCTTGTCCGAAAACACAACAGGGTTTTCTTGCTCGTTATAAATTCTGACTTCCGGGCATCCAGGAAGGCCTCGAGTGTGTTTGGATTCGAGAAATTTCCGCTCGCAAGGATAGGCAACACATCATTGATACGGTAAACAGAACTTGAGAGTTCCAGGGGATAACCGAAATCACATTCCGCAGATGGCCATTCATATGCCAGGGTCCCGGTGTCCGATGCTGTGAATTTCGGGGATACCTGAAATCGATTCAGCATATAACAATACGTGGTATTGACCCCCAGTCTGAGTGAAAACCCGAGGGCACCATCATCACGATCGAGGCATTCAACGATATGCCGGACAGAGAAATCATTGACAAATATATTGTCGTCCACAGCGAACAGCACGTATTGGGAGGACCGGAGCAATGCAATAAGGTCGTCCTTGAAATTGTGCTCCGGTACGAAGTTAACCGTAGAAAAACGATCTGCCAAAACGGCATAGCGCGCCTGGTGTCGATCGGAGGAGGCTGCGTAGAGCACATTTACGTAAACATCGTCCGCATCGCGGCAATGTTTGTAAAATGTGCTCAACAGGCAGTCTAACTGCATGGAACGGTCTTTACTGAAAACTATGGCAATTACTTTGGTGACCGGTCTGCTGCCATTCGTCGCGGTGCCGCCCGGCGCGTCCGGGCCATCGGTCTTTATTTCCCGGCGCCTTGGCCGGGCGCTCTCTGAATGAAGCAGGAACAATTTCGAGTATTTGTCGATAACGTGACCATATTTGGCCGCAAACACGGGATTAAGTTCATTCCTGAACAGCACGACATTATCGCTGAAATCCCTGGTGCGGATCAGATCAACCATAACGTCCTGGAACATATACTCCAGTAATTCCCTCGTGTTGTGTTCGTCAAAAACATGAAAATGCATATAAGGATACCCGATGGGGTATTTCTTATGGAACTCTCTCTGCCAGCCATGTTTCTCGACCGCGGACTGAGTATAGTCCCCGACATGGGAAGGATCGTTCCTGTCTGCCATTCCTTCGAAATCCCGGAGGAAATGCTCAATTGCCGTTGGTTTACGATAGACGTCGTAGGTGTAACGGTAGTTCGGTATTGCATGAAACTGGTATCCGCCTTTTCGGGTGACCAGGTAAAAATTGAGCAATAAAAAGATCGGGTTGAAAGAATGCTCGATCACGTTGGAGGAAACAATGCAGTCATACCGGCCCCTGAGTTGTATATCCCTGTAGGCTTCGTGCATATCGAGAATCATCGAGGATTCATCAGCGGCCCCGAAACCGCCGTCAAGAAGATTGATATCCTCAACATCGCAACCTTCATACGTCAACAGTTGTCGAAGAGCGCCGCCGACGCGCGCTATTTTACCCGAAATTTGTGAGTTAACTTCATCAAATAATTTTGTTCCGTATACGAGGCCGTGTTCATTTCCGCTAAAGAATTCACGGGCCAGATCAAGAGACAACCGTTCTGCCCGGTGAAACCAGGTATGAAAAGAAAAGACTTCCTTTTGGGCTATAATTGCGCGCCTGTTGGCTTCGTCGGGGTCCTTCAGCATGAGATCGAAATTCTTGCTGTATTGTTCTGGTGACTCGGCCACAAAAAATCCATTCTCATCGAATCGCCTGGGAAGTAGTTGTGCGCCATCAATGAGTTGAGGTACACCGCATGCCGCCAGTATATAGGTGCGTTCGTTCAACTCGCAAGGCCATTGTATCTGTTCGGTCAGGTGGAGGTTAAGTCCTATTCGAGATCTCGCATAAAGGTACCTGTCCTTGTTCAGATTTGATGTTTGAACTTGGAATCCCCATCCTGGACCATCAAGAAAGCCGGTATGCCGGGAGATTATTCCTGACAGGTATTCAAAATATCTTGACCATTTATCTCCGTTACTCGAACCAAGAAAAATATAATCGAGATCTGTTTTGATATCGGGAACAGGATAATGGATAAGGGGATTTGCGGCAAATTCTATGCTGAATATTTTATAACCGGAATCAAAGAACGGGAGATATTCACGTCTACGGTTCAGGTATTCAGGCGACCGGAAACTATAAAAAAAATCGACGTTGTGCTGTTTTGCCCAATGAAGCCTTCCCGCTAAAGGCGTATTCCCGTATTCTTCCAGGGACGCAGTCAGCCCGATGCGAAGACCGGTAACATTCTGATATTCCCTGACTTTGTCCCAATTGATACGCGAAAGGTAAAGTGTGTGATCGCTCGTCATCAAAACGCTGGGTCGGAAATCATTCAATGCATGTTCCACGGGTTCATCCCATCCCAGGGCCCTGGTGCTTATGCCTATGTAGGAAAGGGCCTGAAACATATTCGTGAATAAAGAATATCCGCCGGGCGAAACATTTAATGGCGGGATATGAATGAGGATTCGCAAACCCGATAAACAGGTATATTTATTCTTGTAGTTTAATTTCACTTCTTGGCATAAAGAATAACCGTTTCTAACTATTTCATTTTCCGATTCTTCGTACCGCAGCCGGTCTTCATATTGAAAGGCGTTCTTTTCGCGATCCTCCGCCCATTTCAGGATCTCATCATGTCTTTTAATGGTTAACGGATGGATGTTATTTACGAACTCCTCAAATTTGCGCTGCATTGATCCGGTGTTTACCAGATTTACAAATTCCTGGGCGATATTGAAAAGAACTTGATCTGCGGGATACTTTTTGAGAAGTCCCTCTAATACGGCAGATACCTCGGTTATCGTACCGAGTTTGTATGACAGGAATACGATATTTTGCAGCACCTGATAATTCCGGTCGTCATCGGACAATGCCTGCGCGAAATGCTCCATCGCTTTACCGTAATCACCTTTCTGAAAATATCCGACCCCGATATCATTATCCAAACTGGAATTGCCCGGGTCATTTCTTGCTGCCCTGGATAACAGTTCGATCGCCGCGTCATTCTTACCGAGTCTCAGAAGAAGCCCCGCATATTCGCGGTACATCTCAGTCCGGTTCTCACAGTGAATGGGAGTCTTTTCCAACCCGGAAAACGCTTCGTATTCTTTCCCTGAATTTACCAGGTGAATTGCCAGTTCCAGGCGGTCTTGCAAACTGAATCCCTTCTCCTTTGTGGTTTCATTTTTTGTTTCTTTCAGGAGTTGATGAAGCCGCCTTCCGTCTTCGAATTCGGGAACTACGTTGCAGACTGTACCTATAGCTTCCTTTGCCAAAGAAAAATATCCGGCCTCATAGGCTGTTTTTGCGAGGTACCAATAGACTCGCCAGTGATCCATGCCGAGAATTATAGCGGTTCGGAATTCCTTGCAAGCCTGCATATATTTTATCTGACCCATAAGCGCGAGTGCGTACCAAAGCCGGTAGTGCCGCCCAAAACCGTGATATTCGGAATCGGCGTATTGTGTGCATAAAGCGTACAGAAGAGTCATCTCCGTATCTGTGGCATTGGTGATTGCCTGCTCGGAATTGATAATTTCTTCGGCTTCCCCATCTGCCTCGAATAGTCGGCTCGCAGTGCAGGCAATGAGTGTCGGAGACATTGTTATCGTATCTCTATGGCGAAAAGCCATCAGAATATCGGCGCAGAGCGCGAATGAAAATGCATTATCGATTTCTCTTAGTGCGGTACATAGTGTCGTGATGTCTGATTGATCCGGTCCGGCATCAGTGTCCCGATTCCATGCCCTGTCAAAGAACCTGATATTATCGATCAGGATCACGCAATTGTCAGGTTTTGCGTCACTGATCGCCTTGACTTCTTCCATAAGGCGGGTATTTCTTGGCGTGCCAGGGTCATAGTCTTCGTTACATGTGAGCCGGATCAGGATATTTTTGTTCGATCTGGCAAATATTTCAGGAAAACAGCATACCGGACTTCCACAAAGGATTTTACTTTTGAGCCCGTAAAAAGTCTTTTCGGAGTCATTATGCAGCTCCGGTCCTTGATGAATAAGCCAGGTCACCTCAAATGCATCGGATACATCCGGCGATGTATCATCGATGCATACATCTGTATCAATGTATGTGGTGAGACCAAACAGCCGTGATATTTTTTGGAGAAAATGAGGCTGTATTGACCCTGTTGGCAATTTGACATGTTCAAATTCGAGTCTATTGTCGTCCGTATATTGCCCCGTGCCCTCATTGCCGACAATTTCACTGTCGATCGGGATATCGTGGCTCTTTGCTTTTTCATTTACTGCGATATAGTTACAAAATACGTAGTCTTCTTGAACGAGGGGCATGTATTCCACACCTGTTTCGGTTATACGGTAAAATTTCCATCCATTCAAGAAAGAGTATATGTCGCCCAGTCTTATGTCCGCATCCAGGAATGTTCCTCCGTATTCAAACTGTATATAAGGACATGATCTTCTAATCATGTTTTCGGCGCCCTTCATTACTTCCAATTCAAACCCTTCGACATCTATTTTTAGGAAATCAATATGTTCTACCCCATTTTCTGTGCAGTAATCGTCAAGGCGGACGATGTCAATTTCGTACGGGACAGCAGTGGATTTGGTGTGATGTGTCCTGCAAACGATGGATTCCGTATCGCTATAATACAGAAGCTTGCTGTTGGTATTGCCGAGACCAAAATTGTTGGCGATGACATTTGGAAGATGTCTTATTTTTGTCAGGAGGCTTCTATAGGAAGCGGGATTTGGTTCAAATACATGGAAGGTTACATCAGGGTATAATTCCATAATGTTCGTATCGTTACGGACCCCCACGTCAAATACGATCTTGCATAGCGGCAATATCCGGTGCCACATTTTTAATTCACTGTTTGTTATAAGGGTCATTCCACTGCCTCCTGCAATAGGCGTTACTTGAGGAATTTCGATTTTCAGGCCTTCGTATGCGCGGGTCCAAACACATGGGTAATATATGATGTATGCAATATATATGCCGACTTGGCTGCAATAATACGGTATATACCCTATACCAGTCTTGCTGAACCAATGTTTACCCGTACAAACCCGGAATTTATATGCCAAATCGCGTAATCCGATCACAAACGATGCATACGGGGAGCCTGACGTTCAAAATATGTCAGATAATTGACGATTGGAGCGTGAAAATCTTAAGCGCATGTCTATTTGTGCGATAACAAGGAAGGCAGGTATACCGGGAGATCACGGAATGAATATCATCTATGCAGGAAATCCCCTGCTTATCTTGTCGCAGGCGAATATACCGAAAAAGGCCGGTGTGCGGGCCGCCGCCGGACCGGCGATAGCCGACACGATTGCACTTTCCCGGGTCCCCGATAAAGCGCTCGTCAAGTACCTTGAAGCTGTTGATAGTATTGCTTCGGACTTGCTGCGTATTCTCGATGACTATGCAGCGACAGGAACACCGGTTGACGAACCCTTTTTTCCCAACGGCTTACCTCAATTCCGGGCCGTCGCCGGTGAAAACAAGTATATCTATTTTCCCGCCGAGGGCCCCGGAGGTAAAGAGACAGGGCGCGGTCAGGTCATTGTCATACGCGATAACCTGTTCCTTTCCGATGGTGCGCCGGTGCCGGGGGATGAAGAGGCCTTGCAGCCCTTTGTCAAGGAAGTCGGGAGCCGGTTGTCAGCCGCAGCCTCGGGTATAGGGCTGAAGGTTGCAGATATCGAAACGGTACCTGTTCGGGACAGGTTTATACTGCTTTCCGGAACGGGGGATGCCACACCCGTGATCCCGGTTATCCTGAGGAAGGTCCCGGGCGGGCCGGATCAGATAGGCAAGGTTCAGGTCCCGGCGGGTGATATACAGGATATTATAACGAAAATAAAGGCATTCATCGATGAACAGGCGAACGTTGAGAAGGTTGATGCTCCGCCGGAAAAATCCCTTTTGTCAAACAATGATCCTTTAGAACTCGGGACGGATAAATCGCCGGTACCAGCAGAAACGGAGACTATTCCGGTCCATGGCCCTGTTAAGATTGTCAAAGAGATCTTATCCTCGGCCTTTTCCGGTCACACGGATGATAAGACCACCCTTAAGAATGCGGAAGACGGGAGAGAGGTGGGAACCGGAGTCACCCGCGGACCGGCTGTGCCGGGCGGGGGATTACGGGATGCCTTACCCGGTATCACGGTGCGGTATGTGGATGCATCGACGCTTTCGCCGGATGTCCCGGCCGGGACGGACTCTCGTTCTCTTATCGTAGATAAGCTTGTCTCTTTCAAGGAAATGATCGAAATCGCAATCGAACCCGCGTTGTTGCCGGAAGGGACATCAGAAGAAGATCTTGCGGCGGTCAGGGAGACGAGAAGATCGGTGCATGAGCAGATGCCGGCCTTGGTGCGTCAGGCACTGCATGCTGCATCGCGGAATTATGAGGCAAGCGGCAATGCAGCCGATCAGGGTATTTTTGGAATAGGTATCGATGAGAAAGGCAGCCTTCGTATCGATTTGGCCGCCCTTGTTGAATCCCTGGGGGATAAAAAGGAAAAAACCGTAACGTTCATCCGGGATTTCGCGGCCTCGTTGCAGGACAGGTTGAGATATGATTTTAACCCTCTCGCGGGTGCGTTTGCAGGAGGCCGGGATACTGCCAGCATTACGGGGGCCGGCAAAAAGGGCAATGCCGGTGATGATAGTGATGAACAAAAGGCCCGGTTCGAAGAAAGGCTGAACAAGGTACAGTTGCTGTTGAGAAGTTCTTATGAATTGAAGGACCAGCTTACGCAGGCACTCTCTTTGAACACGGCAGGGGTCATTGATGAAACGGATCAATGAAAGGGACATAGAAAGGTTTCAGGAGTCGACGCGGGCGGCCCTTGACGAGGCTGATGGCGACAGGTTTATCGAGTGCCTGCTGCAGAGGGAGGCGATGACGGCGAAGATCACCGAATTTTCCCCGAGCCTCGAAAAAAATATAGCGGAGCGTCTCTATGGCAGCGAAACGCTGATCATCGAGAGGCTCGAAGCGGAGAGGTCTAAATTATTTAAGGAAATCGATGTGTTTGTGAAGAGCAGAAGGGTAGCCAGGTCGTACGCGTCCACGTTTCCCATCCCGCCGGTCACGCCGTTTTCTCAGAAAAAATAATAAAAAGCCTTAAGTACCTTTTCCTTTATCCGATAACCTATACAGGGAGAGCAACATGACGATATCTGATTACCAGATAAGTTCAGTGATCAGGACCTACATGAAGAACATGAAAGTCCGGATGAACCACCCTGGTAATGACCGGGAGGTCGAGAACCGCGAGGACGAGGTTAGCATCTCAAGGGAAGGCATGAAGAAAATGATGTATGACCGTATCGGCGAACACGTCACAGAAAAACTGAAGAGACATGATGACAAATGATGAAACCTTCCGCATCCTCGTTGTTGACGACAATAAAGAACTCAGAGAGATACTAGAAGAGTTCCTTAAGGCAGACGGTCATGACGTGGAAGGGTCCCCGAACGGCCGGGACGCCCTCGAGCGGCACCAGATATCTCCCTTCGACCTGATCATCACCGACCTTAACATGCCTGAAATATCGGGCATGGAATTGATCAAGACCATCCGGAAAGAAAACCAGGATACGGAATTTGTCATCATAACCGGTTATGCCTCGATGGACAGCGCGGTCGAGGCAGTGAGGATCGGCGCTTTCGATTACATTGTCAAGCCGTTCCGCATGGAAGAGCTCCACGTCGTCGTGAAGAATGCACGCGACAAGATCACTCTGAAAAAGCTCAATGCCAAACTCGTCCAGACCCTGCAGAGCTTTTATGACGAGATGGACCGGTACCGCAAGAAGAAGCCCGACGAAAAAGAGCCGAAAGATACCGCAGCATTCGACGTCCAGCAAGACAGCGATACTGAAAAGATCGTGTCAGAGATCAGAGATCTCGAAAAACTGAGAAAGGGGAGGCTTCTCATTGAGTGACAGAATGTCATCAGCATTGACCGGGACCGTGGTGTAGCCATGCTCTCGGGTACGAAGACACTCGTTGTCGACGATAATCCAGACGTCATAGCGATCCTTTCCGATTTCCTGGAATTCAACGGTTGTGAGGTCCATAAGGCCGTCTGCGGCAAAGATGCCCTCGACATCCTGGGCAAGAAGGATGTCGACGTCATCATCCTCGATGTACAGCTTCCCGATATCAACGGGATAACACTGATCGACACGATAAAGGTAAACAGACCGACCACTGCCGTCGTCATGGCGACCGGGTATTACGACCCGAGCTTTGTTATCGATGCAATGAAAAAAGGTGCATCCGATTTTCTCCTCAAGCCATTCGAATTCGATAAACTGCTTCTCGTTATGATGCGCGTCATCCGTGAGAGAAACCTGCTTATCGAAAAAGAAAGCATGATGCAGAACCTCGAGGACAAAAAGAAAATAGAGCACCTCAACAGGGCGTTGCAGAAAAAGATCAAAGAACTGACAACGATGTACCATATATCGAACAAGTTCAATTCGATAAATATCTTTGAAGACGTGTACGAAAAGATGATCCAGATCGTGGGAGAAACGCTCGATGTCCGTTCGTGCGGATATTACGTCGCCGACCCCGAGGCCGACCAACTTGTCCTGTATACCGGGCATACGAAGGACGGGCGCGAGCCTGGCGCCGATTGGAACAAGATAACCCTTCCCGAGGAATTTAAAAAAGACTATCACGGGCCCCGGAAGCATCTCGTCAGGGACAACAAGGTATACCTTCCCCTCGTCATCCAGGGCGAACCGATCGGGTTCATTATGACGGAATCGAAGTTGAATGGGAGCGCCACACCGAAGACACTCGAAAATGACATATTCGTTCTCCGCCTGATCGCCGAGAAGGCATCAACGCAGATCGAGAACAGGATGCTCTACGAGAGCCTTTTCGAGAGCATCCTGCATACGCTGCGCTCACTCATCATCGCCATCAACAGGCGTGATTTCTATACAGACGGGCACTGCAAGAGGGTGACGAACCTGAGCCTTCTGCTCGGGGAGCGGCTCAGGATAAGTGAGTATGAAAAGGACGTGATACGCGTCGTGGGGCCTGTCCATGACCTGGGAAAGATAGGCATCCCGGACAATATCCTGCTCAAGCCGGATAAACTGTCGGACGATGAATACGTGGTCATGAAAAGCCATTCGGAATATGGCGAAGAGATAATGAGCCGGTTCGAGATACTTGCCAAGGAGGCGAGGATCATACGCCACCACCACGAACGGTATGACGGGCGCGGCTACCCTGACCGCCTGGCCGGCGAGGATATACCCGTGTGCTCACGCATAATCGCGGTCTGCGACGCGTACGACGCCATGGTAACGGACCGGCCTTACCGCAAGGGGATGGCGGGGGGAGCGATCCTCACGGAGATGAACCGGTGTGCCGGCAGCCAGTTCGATCCGTCAATAATACCGGTCTTTGACGAAATAATACGGGACGGATATGAGTGCTGACGATGAAAGACGTGAGTTTTTCAGGATCCGCGACCGGATCCCCGTGGAATACCGCAGCATCAGCCGCGAAGAGTTCATAAAGCTTCAAGATGCCATCCGTTATAATCCGACGCAGGTTGTGGACCGCCTGCACGAGTTGTATTTTATGGATGCCCGGAGAGAGGCCCCCGACGGGCAGGACGAGCTTTTCAGCTACATGCAGCTCATTAACCGGAAGCTGGACATGATCATCGAGTTGCTCGGCAAATCCCAGGGCCCTGAAAACTACGTCAGCGTCCAGACCGATGTGATCATAAGCGGGTCGGGTATACAGTTCACGACCGCCGCGGCGCTTATCGAAGGCGAGTTCGCCGAGCTCAAGATCATTGTTCCGGTATTTCCGTACCCCAAGATAACATGTTTGAGCCAGGTCGTACATGTTGAAAAAGAAGCAGGCAGCGGCGGGCCCGGGCAAAAGACCGCGTTCAAATTCATGGTCATCAATGAAAAGGACCAGGACATCCTGATCAATTATATCTTTCTGAAAGAACGGCAGTACCTGCGTCAGAAAAAAGAAACGGCGAGTTGATGAGCTATGGATATTGCCACAATACTTGGCCTGGTGATCGGAATCGGTTCCGTCCTTCTTTCGTTCCTCATGGAAGGCGGGCACCTCTCCGCGCTCATACAGGTGCCGGCGATGATACTCGTTATTTTCGGGACATTCGGCGCAGCGACCGTAACCACTTCGATCAAACAACTCATCAACCTTCCTAACCTGGTGCGTGTTGCTTTTTTCGAGAAGCAGATGGATTCGCCCCACCTTATCGACCTCCTGTTCGACCTGTCGCAGAAGGCGCGCAAGAACGGGCTTTTAAGCCTCGAAAAGGACCTCGAATCCATCCACGAACCTTTCCTGCGCAAGGCCGTCCAGCTTGCCATCGACGGGTTCGAGACGAACAAGATCCGGGAGATACTCGAGATCGAAATGGCCTATATCGAAGAGCGCCACAAGGCGGGTGCGAATTTCTTCATGAAGCTCGGCGGGTTCTCCCCGACGCTCGGCATCATGGGCACCGTACTCGGGCTTATCCACGCGCTGGGAAACATGGAGAGCAGTTCGAACATGGCCTCCGCAATCGCAAGCGCGTTCATTGCCACCCTCTGGGGCGTTGCCCTGGCGAACCTTATCTATCTTCCGATATCGGACAAGCTCAAGCAGAAACACCAGGATGAGGCGCTTTACCTCGAGATCATAACCGAGGGCGCCATATCGCTTGCCATGGGCGATAACCCGAGGGTCATCCGCACGAAACTGGTTTCATTCCTGCTGCCCGACAAACGGACGGAGTTGGCTAAATGAGGCGCAAAAGGAAACCGGAGGAACATGACAACCTCGAGCGCTGGCTCATTACATACGCCGACCTTATTACCCTGCTGCTCGCTTTCTTTATCATGATGTACACGTTTTCAAAGCAGGATACCCAGAAATACCGCGAGGTGACCGGCCACCTCAAGACGATCTTCACCGGCGGGTCACCCGTCGGTTCGCACGGGAGCACACCGGCGTCTGTCCCTTTCGACGTCTCCCTCGCGGCGCCCGGCTCGACCGGGGAAGTGAAGAAGAGGCTGGAGCAGGAGATCAACAAGGTTGAAACGAACGGGGACCAGATCCAGAAGAAGATATCCGTTATCAGTGACGAGCGCGGCATCGTGATCCGGATACTTGACGAGGCCTTTTTCGATCCCGGCAAAGCGGACCTCAAGCCGGGTGGCAAAAAAGACGCTCGATCACATCGCGCCGGTCATCAGTACGGTCAGTAATCCCGTCCGGGTGGAGGGCCATACCGACAATATCCCGATCGCCACGACCGAGTTCCGTTCAAACTGGGAGCTCTCAGTCAGGCGCGCGACCGAGGTGATACGGTACCTTATAGAGAAACACGACCTGTCGCCGCAGAGGATCTCCGCTGTCGGATACGCGGAATATCATCCCGTTGCACAGAACAACACACCACGAGAACCGCTCACGGAACCGGAGGATCGAAATAATCGTGTCTAAATCGTTGCCAGAAGAAAGGCGATAGGCAATAGGCGATAGGCGATGGGAAAGACAGACACCACCCGCTGTTAACCTTCCCCTATCGCCCATAGCCCATTGCCTATCGCCTGCCTTTTTATTAGCTAAACCACATATAAATCCCGCCTTTTTTATATTTTTCAAAAATAAAAAAAATTTCTTGCATATTTTGTAGATAGGGGAGTATAAACTATTTAGACGGTGGTCGGGTTGTAAACCCGCGATAAACAATAATCTAAAGGAGGGGTATGTATGACTAAGGCGGAATTGATCAGCAAGATGGCAGCAGGCTCCAAGATATCCAAAGCCGCTGCAGGCAAGGCCTTGGAAGCTTTTCTTGATGGCGTGAAGGCAGCCCTCAAGAAAGATGAGCGCGTAACACTCGTTGGCTTTGGCACGTTTTCAGTCTCAAAGAGGAAAGCCCGCAAGGGACGCAACCCCAGGACAGGCAAAGAGATCAAGATCCCTTCACGGAAAGTTCCGAAATTCACCGCTGGAAAAGCACTCAAGGACGCCATCTGATCTAAATTTCGAGTTAATTTGATATAAAAGCGCCCCCTCTCCTGGGGGCGCTTTTATATTTCCCAAAATCCGTCATTCGGGCAAAAGAAGACAATATCATGATTCCCCGCATCGTCATTCCGCCGGCTTTTGCGGCGGAATCCAGCGTCTTTAATGTTTTTATGACTCTTAGCAAGTTTGTGATCTAGAATTTATTGATCCTTTTTTGTTGATATTATGGAAGAAAGAAAAGGCAAAGACACTGGATTCCGGCAAGCCGGAATGACGGTGAATGGTCTATTTCGACCTTTTACCTACAATTTCTTTCCGAAATCATTGTATTCAGAATACGGAATACAGAATACCTCTGGGCTATTTATGGTTGAGGAGTATGTCGATCGCCCGTGAAATCAGGGTATCGCGGGTGGCGATGGGGGCGGTGAGGGATTCGTGGACGAGGATCGAACCTTCCTCATCGCCGAGGGAAAGGTTGAGGTTTATGTCATTTCCTTCGATGCGCGCGTTGATGCCGAGCGGTATGTTGCATCCACCGCCAAGAGCCGGCCTGTATAGTGCGTTCGAGGGAGACCTCGTTCCAGGTGTTCTCGTCGTTTATGGTCTGCACGAGGGCGGCGGCATCGTCGTCGCGCCGTATCTCTATGCCTATGGCCCCCTGTCCGGCGACGGGCACCATGATATCGGCGGGGATGACCTGGGTGATCACGTCATGAAGCCCGAGGCGCCTGACACCCGCGGCGGCCAGGATGATACCGTCTAAATGTTCCGTGTCGATCTTCCTGATCCGCGTATCGACATTGCCCCTTAGGGGGGACGACGGTAATTCCCTGGCGGTATCGCAGGATCTGCGCCTTCCGGCGGAGACTTCCCGTACCTATCCTGCAGCCGGGAACAAGCTCCCCGATATCCTTCCGGCGTTGTCGATATGAAGACATCACGCGGGTCTTCGCGCGTAAGGTAAGCGCCTATCGCGAGGCCGGGGCGCGAGGTCGGCCGGGATGTCCTTCGTGCTGTGGACTGCAAGATCGATCGACCCTCGCGCGAGCTCTTCCTCGATCTCCTTGACAAACACGCCTTTCCCGCCGATCACGGCCAGCGGTTTGTCCCACACGGTGTCCCCGGTCGTCTTGATGACCTTGCGCCCTCGAAGGTATATCCCGGATGGGCGGCTTTCAATGCGTCTATGACAATGCGGGCCTGGGCGAGGGCTAGCTTAGAGCCCCGTGTCCCCACTATCCATGTCGTTTTCATCATCCTCCTCGAATTGGAAGAGCTTCTTCAATGCGTCGAGCACGGCCGGGGTCCTGGTTATCTTTCAAAAGTGCCAGGTACGGGTGGACGAGCTTATTCATGATCGAGCGCGTCATTGCGTCCATAGCAGCGGCGGTCTCGGGGTCCTTGTCCGCCAACTTCGCCCATTGTCCGTTTCATCTCGCGGGCCCTGATCATGTCGGCGGTCGCCATGATGTGGCTGATAAGCGGGTTTACATCGACCTTTTCGAGCCACTCCGAGAATCTGGCCGCCTCGTCCTCTATGATGACCTGGGCCTTTTCAGATTCTTTGACCCGGTTTGACAGGTGTTTCTGCGAGAGCTCCTTGAGATCGTCTATATCGTAGAGGTACACATTGTCCATGTTGTTGACGGCCGGATCGACATCCCGGGGAACGGCTATGTCGATGAAAAATATCGGCCTGTTCTTGCGTTTTTTCATGGCCGCGTGGACCATGTCGAGCGTGACGAGGGGATGAATCGGACCCCGGTGGATGTCAATACGACATCGACCGCCGTCAGGAGCTCGAACAATGACTCAAAAGGGCGCGCCTCGCCGATTATCTCGTCCGCCAGCTTATGGGCCTTCTGGTATGTCCTGTTCGTGACGAATATAATCCGAAAGTCCCTCCCTTTTGAAAATACTTGAGGGCGGTCTCGCACATCTCGCCTGCTCCGACGACGAGTATCTTCTTCTCGTCGAGGTTGCCGAAGATCCGCTTGGCGAGCTCGACCGCCATCGAGCTGATGGAGAGCGGGTTGTACCCTATTTTGTTTCTGTCCGTATCCGCTTGGCAACGTTGAATGTCTTGTGAAAGGTCTTATTGAGGAAAAACCCGGTCGCACGGGAAGACGCCGCGATACGAAAGGCTTCCTTGACCTGCCCGAATATCTCGGGTTCCCCTATCACCATCGAAT